>JAMCUI010000020.1 GCA_023379265.1 Patescibacteria group bacterium | reverse complement strand
TCCGTGTGATTCACCTGCAGTCAGAAACCTAAGCATAGTATCGTTAATAAATCTTATTATATTTACATTAATGGTCCGTGTGATTCACCTGCAGTCAGAAACCTAAGCATAGTCTTTATATTTTTATTAAATTATGTAACTGTTTGCCTATGTGATCTATCCGCAGACAAGAATCTAAGTATACTCTTAAGCTTTTTTTATCGCTTCCTCCATAATTTTTACTGGAGGTTCCTCTCCGGTATAAAGTTTGAACTTAAAAACTGCTTGCCATAAGAGCATACTTTTTGCCGTAACTATTTTGCATCCTGATTCTTTTGCGTCTTTTATCAATTTTGTTTCTTCAGGATTGGAAACAAGTTCCTGTATTATCATACCAGGTCTCAACAGTTTTTTAGGTATGGCTGAATTGTTGACATTGGGAAACATGCCGAGTGTTGTGGCATTGATAATAATATCGGTTGTTTTGATTGTTTTTGCCAAATCATTAAGTCCGCCTGATTGGCATCCGGCTGCTTTTGCCAGATTAGCTGCTTTTTCCTTATTCCTGTTTAAAACAGTAAGATTGGTTCCTTCGCGGACAAGGGCAAAAACAATTGCCCTTCCTGCGCCTCCAGCTCCTATTAATAGCGCATTTTTGTTTTTAAGAGTGGTCACCTCTTTTAACGCTTTTACAGCTCCCTGTCCATCAGTGTTGTATCCAGTGAGTACGCCATCACTATTTATCACAGTATTGACGGCGCCGATAAGTTTAGCTTCCGGTGACAATTCATCAAGAAACTGAACAGTTTCAACTTTATAAGGTATAGTTACGCCAACAGCTTTTATTCCCAGAGTGCGAATTCCCTCTAGGGCTGCTTTAAGATCTGTCACTTCTACCGGAATATAGATATAATTCAAATCCAAAGCAGCAAAGGCTGCGTTATATACAGCGTACATTTTACTAGTTTTGTAAGTCGTACCGAAGAAGCAGACTATTTTGGTATTGCCATCAATTCTGGTCATAATATTTTTTTATTATCAAACCCGCTATTTTGTCCGGCTTTTTGTCAGAGCAACTAATTTTTATATCCGCAATTTCCTCATAGATAGGATTTCGTACTTTTAGTAACATATCAAGCGATTTTCCGGGATTATTGGTATATTTTAGGAAAGCAGGCAATCCATTTTTCAATATCCTGGAAAGCAATTCCTTTTTATCTACATCAAGATAAACCGCTGGGCCAATTTTTTTCAAAAGATTTTGGTTTCTTTTTGTCAACGGCGTTCTTCCTCCGCATGCCAGAATGATATTTCCGTTTGTTTCTTTGCATACTTCACTTAAACATTCACTCTCTAAATTAGTAAAATACTTCTCTCCGTATTTTTTAAATATTTCCCTAAACGACAAACTTTGTCCTGATTTGATTTTGTATTTTTTTTCAATAATATTATCCATGTCGACAAAACGCATGTTTAACTTCTTGGCCAATATTTTTCCTACAGTAGTTTTTCCACTGGCCTTCATGCCGATAAGGACTATTGACATATCAATTTATTAAACTGAGTCTTGCCCCGGCTGTTTCCATTTCCGGAATGAATGTTTCAAAAGATTTTTCTAAAGTTTCAGCATCACTAATGAGTGTAGGTGCTCCACCAGCTGCCAGGCCGGCAACAGCAAGGGATAGTACCATGCGGTGGTCCTTGTAGCCAGAAACAGAAGTACCTTTTAATTTCCAACTGCCATCCTGGTTTATGACTAATCCGTCTTCTTTTTCATAAATTTTTGCGCCCATTTTTTTGAGTTCCTTACAGATGGCAGTTATCCTGTCGCATTCTTTCCATCTTGCTGTTTTTGCATTTTTTATAACTGTTTTTCCCCGGGCAAAACAAGCTGCTACCGCTATTGAGGGTACTTGGTCAGGAAGATTATTCATATCCGTTTCGATGGCATGCAAGTTACTTGATCTTGCAGTTAAAACATTTGGAGAAATAGTCAGATCTGCTCCCATTTGCCTCAATAGATAGATCACTTCCCTATCACCATAAGGGTCACTTAGATCCATCCCTCTAATACTGATTTCTGAATTTTGAGTAAGTAAAGCCGCAATCAGAGGATAGGGAGGCGAAGACCATTCAAATGGGATGGTTACGTCAAACGGTTTTGGAGACTCATTTCCAGGGAAAATATAATGCATATGTTTATTGTCCTCATTTTCGTATTTCAGTCCTACTTTATCGAACCAGTAAAGAAGTAAATCGATGTAGGCACATTCACCAGGATTTTTGGTAAAAATTTCCACCGGTTCTTGCGAAAGGGCTGAGGCGATTAAAATACTAAAGACTGGTTGGCAGCCGACCCCGTCCATATGTGCTTTCCCGCCGTTTACCCTGCCTTTTATTAAAAGAGGCGCCATGCCATCATCCTTTGTGGAGATAATGCTTACACCTAATTCTTTATATGGAGCAAAAAGATTTTTGGAGATTTTGCGTAATTTCCTTATAGATTCATCTCCCGTTATGACTGACCAGCCGGGACATGCTCCTGCTACTCCTGCTGCAAAAAAAAGCATTGTTCCTGAATTGCCGACATTTATGGTATTTTCAGGCGTCTGAGGTTGTCCTGCCACTCCTTTTACTTGATATATATTTTTATCAGATTCTTTTTCAATTTTTGCACCGTACATAGTCATTGTCCTGAGCGCCTCATCCCAATCATTTCCTACTTTGGGATTCCTGATTACTGATGTTCCTTTGGCAAGAGATGCAAGAACAAGTGCTCTGAATGAATGGGTTTTTGACGCCGGCATACTGATTTCTCCCTGCAGATTATTGCTTTTTTCAACTTTTAGTATCATATTTTTACTTTTGTCCTTTTAACCTGATATGCTCAATTAGTTTTTGCAATCCTACAAAATAGCTGTCTTCCTTCATCCCTTTCACCTGGCCAATCCTGATATCCTCAAGGACATTTACGGATTTACTGATACCCGTTTTATCAATGTCGGACATGTGGACTTCCATTACCGGTTTACCCAAATCTATAAGTGCCTGGCGAAGCGAATAGCCATACCGTACAAGCGCTCCTGGGTTTATGATTACTCCAGAGATGTCATTTCTAGTAGTATCATTCTGGATGAGATCAATCAAAGCACCTTCGCAGTTGGATTGGAAGAAAACAAGAGATACATCCTTTTGTGCGGCTAGTGCCCGCAGCTTATTATTTATTTTGTCAAGTGTCTGATTGCCGTATTTTGACGGGTCACGTTTTCCAAGCAGGTTCAGATTCGGTCCGTTTAAGATAAGTATTTTCATATTGTTATATTAGAATATACTCAAGTGCTTTTTCTAGTAATTTTTTTTCGACGGAGTCTTTAATAACTAGACAATTTTTCCTGAATGGGTTTTTAATAAGTACAAATCTGCCGGCCTTTTTATCAAGACCAATAAGCTTAAGTATATCTCCTTCTACTAGACCGTTTATCCTCACGGGAAGATTTAGTTTTTTCAGGAAGTCTATTAAAAAGAGATAGTCTTTATTATCTAAAAGCCCAAGAAGAAGACTGACTTTTGCAGCTGCCGCAATACCGATTGATACAGCTTCACCGTGTGATAATCTACCTTTGCTGGCGCCTTCTACGCCATGGCCTACAGTATGACCGAAATTCAGTTTTTCCCGCTCTCCCAAAATATCAAGAGGGTCTTTTCGGATGATTTCTGCTTTCAACTTCTGGCAACTAAATACTATCTCCATCAACAAAGATTTATCAGTAAAGTTTCCTTTTGCCAATTTTTGAAGCTGATTTTTAGCGGGAATATCCCATCCGATAGCGTATTTGGCCATTTCACCTAAACCGTTTAATAATTCTTTCCGGGGTAGTGTGGAAAGAGTGTCTATATCGGTAATAACTTCACGTGGCTGGCGGAAACTACCAATCATGTTTTTTGCCATAGTACCGTCAGGAAGCCATAAATCGACACCGGATTTTCCACCTATTGCAGCATCGGTCTGGGCCAAAAGTGAAGTGGGAAGATTTATTGAGGAAATCCCACGCAAAAGTATAGAGGCAATAAACCCGCCAATGTCAGAAGCCACTCCGCCGCCGAAAGAGATGAGACATGCCTTCCTGTCTATACCTGCTGATATAAAAGGTTTTATCATTTTAGTGACGGATATTAGGTTTTTATCCTTTTCGCCGTGATCGAAAAGAGAGACAAACACTTTTTTCCCTGTTTTTTTGAGTGACGAGACTAACTTTCTTCCGTAAATATCAAAAACATTTTTATCGGCAAAAAGTAGGAAAGACGAATATTCGGGACTGTTTATATCAGGTAATTGATGCAAATTACCCAGAATATCAGAGCCCATAAGAAGCGTGGTTTCTTCATTTTTTACTGAATGGACGGTTTGATAAAACCTCCTTGATATTTTCATATTTTTTCAAAATAGTCAGATAACCATCTGTCCCTTTCTAATTTTGCATTTGCTAACAAATCTGACAGTTGTTTTCTTTTACCCATTTTAAGAAGCATTGTAAATATATTGATATGGCGTCCAAAATTTTCTAGAGAACTAACCACATTTTTTCTGTTGGAAAACAATATGTCACATTTGATTTCCGGGCTTAAACTGGCAAGTCTTGAAGTATCACGAAAACCAGTTGAGGCGATATTTTTTGTCTCTTTATTCCAGGCTGAATTGTCTGTAATGCTTATTGTCAGTATACTTGCTACCGCAGAAGGCAAGTGGCTAACTAAAGCTGCAACCCTGTCATGTGTTTCAGGTTTCATTATTAGTGTATGTGCTCCCAAATGGAGTGCTATTTTCCGGCATAATAAAATATCCGCTTTCCGGCTTTTTTCATCCGGACAAATAATCCATGGTTTGTTGCGGAAAAGGTACGGATCGGCATTTTCAAATCCGTTTTGTTCCTTTCCCGCCATAGGATGGTTTCCTATAAACCTTTGAAGTCCAGCAAAACGCTTTTTTGCTTTACTGCATATGATTTCCTTCGTGCTTCCCGTATCGATAATCAGGCAGTCTTTTGGTAAAAGACTTAGGTTTATTTTTCCTATGAAGTCTACGATTTTGTTTATCGGTGTCGAAAGGATAATAAGCGATATATCTTTGGGTAACTTATGGATTGCGTCAATCTTCCGGTCAATGATTCCGGACTTTTGTGCCTGCGTAGTCCTATTGGGCGAACTGCAAATACCGTAAACGGTTATTTTAGAGCCTAATTGTCTTTTTAGACCCAAAGAGATGGATCCTCCTATAAGGCCTACACCGATTATGGCAATTTTCTCGGGGAAATTATTTTTCATTTTGAAGTCTACGTGACTCTTTAATAATTTTCTTAAACATTTCCTTAGTAAAAACTGGATTGAGATTCAGTTGCTTGGAAAGAATATTTATCTCAAGGAAAATTTCCTCTTCTCTTTTTTGGTCCCGAATTGGCAATTTTTCTTTTTTCTTAATATCTTTGATTTTATTGGCAATCAGAAAACGTCTTGCCAAAAGTTTCAGAATCTTGGCGTCAATTTTGTTTATTTCTTTCCTGAATTTATTAAGTCTCATATATTTTCCCCTTCGGAAACCTTCCTAAAACTGTCAGAAAGTTTGTGTTTTCCTTCATTTCGGTAAGGACATTTTCCACAGATTCACCCTTGTTACCGATATCAAATTCCAGAAAAAAAATATATTCCCACGGGCGCCCAAAGACCGGCCTTGATTCAATCTTGGTTAGGTTTAGACCAGCATGTGCATATGAGTCTAAAACCTTAGAAAGGCTACCAGGTACGTGACGGACAGAGAAAGCCAGCGAGATTTTATTCCCTTCTGACTTGTTCATATTTTTCTGCACTTTTATAAACCTAGTGTAGTTGTGTGAAACAGTCTCGATATTTTTACCAAGAATTGTAAGGTTGTAAATATCGGCTGCTTCTTTTCCAGCTATGGCTATAATGTCTGATTTTCCGCACCGCGCCACCTCTTTGGCGGCAGACGCAGTGTCCGTAGTAAAGACGGGTTTTATCCAAGGGTGAGCAGACAGAAAATCTCCGCACTGGGAGATTGCTTGGGGATGGGACAGACACTTTTGTACCTTCCTGAAGTTATCTTCAGATATTCCTTTATCAACCCCTAATACATGGTGGTGGATAGATAGAATTATCTCCGCTGTTATCCTCAGACCCGTATCAATAAGAGCGTCGTATGATTCATAAATACTTCCGGTAGTGGTATTTTCCAAAGGTACTATTCCGGCTGTGCATTTACCGGAGTCTACTAGTCCAAAAACTTCCTTTATAGATTTTGCTCCTGTCATGTTTTTTTTATTTTTCATGTATTTATGTACTGCGACATATGAATAAGATCCGGGAATTCCCAGATATGCAATCTTTTGATAATTATAGCCGTCAGGGTTTGACATATGTTTTTAGTCTATTTTCTGTCTACAGCCTCAGCCACTCTTTTCACCTCTTTAACTAATTTTTTCAATTCCTGCATCGAAATAGCCTGGTCGGCGTCAGATACAGATTTCAACGGATTGGTGTGTGCTTCTATCAGTAACCCGTCAGCACCTGCTGCTATTGCAGCCTTGCTCATTGCGCGAACCATATTGGCCCGGCCAGTACCGTGGCTGGGATCAACAATTACAGGCAGATGGGTTTCATGTTTCAGGTAGGCAACGGCATTCAGGTCAAGAGTGAATCTGGTTTCCGGCACATGAGTGCGGATACCCCTTTCACAAAGTATGACATTTTCGTTTCCACCCAAAAGAATATATTCAGCTGCCAAAAGAAGCTCCTTGTAGGTTGCCCACATGCCGCGCTTGAGGAGTACCGGTTTTCTAGAGTGGCCTAATTCTTTAAGAAGCGGATAATTCTGCATATTGCGTGTTCCGACTTGGAAAATATCGGTATACTTTTCTATCATTTCGATATCGCGCACATCCAAAACTTCGGTAATCACTGATAAGTTCATCCTGTCTGCCGCTTCACGCAGAAAATGAAGCCCTATTTTACCCAGACCCTGGAAGTCATAAGGCCCGGTACGAGGCTTAAAGGCGCCTCCGCGCAAAATCTGTGAACCTGAATCTTTGACTTCCTTGGCGCTTGTCATGATTTGTTCCTTTGTTTCGACCGAGCACGGTCCTGCCATAATTACGATATGTTTATTTCCGATTACTGTGCCTTTGGGTAGTTTTATCTTGGTGCCTGATTTATTGAAACTCATTCCAGCAAGTTTATATGGTTTGTCAGTTTCAAGAATTTTTTCGACGTAGTGGTGATTTTCTACCTCTCTTTTGGCCAATTCGCCAAATCGTCCGGCTACCACCAGAAGAGTTTGATCACGGCGCCTTACAGGAATTACGTTAACATTGCGATCAACAAGGAACTTCCTGAATTCTTTTTCCTTGTCGAGTGTGAGATGCGGTTTTAAGAAAATGATCATAAAACACAAAAAACCTCCTTTTTAAGGAGGTTGGTTATATAAATTTTATTAAACTTCGTTTATTTCACACAAACACCAACCCCCTTTTTAGGAGGTAAAGTAAAAGTAATACTTTGACCAGGTTGGTGTGAGTGAATTCATGTTGTTATATCGGAATATATCAAACTGATTTTGCTTTGTCAACTATTGCTTTGAAAGTTTTACCGTCGTTTAAGAGAATATCACTTAGTATTTTACGGTCAAGTTGAATATTGGCTTTCTTCAATTTATTGATGAAAGAGCTATATGATATTCCTTGTTCCTTGACAGCTGAAGATATTCTTGTGATCCAAAGCTTCCGAAAGTCTGATTTTTTCAACCTTCTGCCGGCATAGGCATATTGGCCTGCATGAAGGGAGGCTTCCTTGGCAACTTTTACCAGCCTCCTTTTGGTCATCCTGTACCCTGATGTGGATTCTAAAAGTTTCTTATGTTTCCTATGGCTGACAATTCCTCTTTTTATTCTCATATATTTACTTACTTAATTTTGAACAACTGATTTGATAGCTTTCGCCATTTTTTCTCCGACTACAATCGGTTCTGAGAACCGGCGTCTTCTTCTAGTGTCCTTATGAAACATACGGTGGCGAGCAGCCAAATGACCTCTTATTACCTTCCCGGTAGACGTAATCTTAAATCTTTTCGCAATTGTTTTTTTAGTTTTGAGTTTTGGCATTTTTGTTCACTATGAATTTACGTTTAATAACTTTATCAATCAGTGCTCTTCTCTTTTTTATCATTCCCGCCTACCGCTTTTGCCGGTGTCAGGATAGCTACTAGTACCCTTCCCTCCATGTATGGACTTTTTACCACTTTTGATATTTCCTGCAAATGTTGTATCGCTTTCCCCATTATTTCCCTGCCGAATTCCTGATGTGCAATCTCACGTCCCTTAAAGGGTAATGAAATTTTAAGCTGGTTTCCGTCTTTTAGGAATCCTTGTGCCTGTTCCAAGCGGATATTTAAATCATGTTCACCCATAAAAGGTGAAAGCCTGATTTCTTTCACACCTACGTGTTTTATGTTTTTCCTCGACTCCCTTTCCTTTTTCGCCTCCAAATACTTAAACTTCTTGAAATCAATGAGCTTTACCACCGGAGGTTTGGAGTTTGGCGCTATTTCTACCAAATCTTTTTCTTCCGCCTGAGCACGCCTTAAAGCTTCGTTCTTATCGACAATCCCAATCTGTTTACCAGTTTCATCAAGAAGTCTCAACTGGGGTGCAGTAATCTGATAGTTTAACCGATAATATTTAAATTTTCTTTTCAATCTCAACTTTAAGTTTATTTATTAGTTGGGCCACGTCAATCTGGCCTAAATTTTTACCGTCTCTTGATCTTACTGATAAAAACATACCTTCCGGCTTATCAATTCCGGATTTTTCCATTTCCTTATCCCCTATTATACCCATATAAGGTACCTTTTGTAAAGTTGCATCGCGTATCTTTGCCTGCATTGTCTCATTTCTGTCGTCAAGTTCTGTCCTGATACTATTTTGAGACGTAATTTTATATATTTTTGCAGCAAATTCCTTGTGCCTGTCGGCAATTGGGATGATTTTCAGCTGGGTAGGGGCAAGCCAGACGGGGAATTTTCCGCCGAATTGTTCAATAATGATCCCCATAAATCTTTCCACAGATCCTAGAATTGCTATATGCAGTATCGCCGGCCGGACAAGTTTTCCATTTTCATCAGTATAATGCATATCAAAATTTTCCGGTTGGACAAAATCCAGTTGTGCAGTGGCACATTGCCACTCTCTTCCCAACGCATCCTCAAACATCAGATCAAGCTTGGGACCGTAGAAAGCCGCTTCTCCTGGACCTTCGTACCACTCAATACCGCTATTTTCGGCCACTGTTTTTATGGCGTCCTCGGCTTTATTCCAAAGTTTTTCATTACCCATATATTTTCCTTTGTGCTTTTCGTCGCGGAGGGAGACTCTCATTTTATATTTATTAAAGCCGAAATCAGACATTATATCTTTAATAAGCACAAGGACATTTTCATATTCTTCTCCGATTTGGTCGTGACGTACAAATGTGTGCGTATCATCGATTGTCAAACAGCGGACTCGGAAAAGGCCGTTTAACACACCGCTTTTTTCATATCTGTAGACAGTTCCATTCTCCGCAACTCGAAGCGGGAGGTCTCTATAACTTCTCGGTTTGGAAAGATAGACCTGAAAATGATGCGGACAGTTCATGGCTTTTGGCACATATTCCTCATCATCAAGTTTCATAGGGTTAAACATGGCGTCATACTTTTTCCAATGTCCTGATTTCATATATAGCTTGCTTCTTGCGATATGGGGAGTCCAGACAAACTGATAATTGCGTTTCTCTTTTTCCCTTCTGATATACTCTTCAATAATATGTCTTAAAATTGCTCCTTGCGGCAAAAATATAGGAAGACCTGGCCCCACTTCATCAGAAATTATAAAAAGTTCCTGCTCATGACCGATTTTTTTGTGGTCGCGTTTCAAAGCTTCCTCTTGTTGCCAGACATATTTATCGAGTGCTTCCTTAGTTGGGAAAGCCGTTCCGTAAATTCTTGTTAGCATCTTATTTTTTTCATTTCCGCGCCAATATGCACCAGCAACTTTAAGAAGTCTAAAATGATTGAGTTCTTTAGACGGATTTTCCACGTGGCCCATTTTACATAAGTCCAAAAAATTACCGGGATCATTTGTCAAAAGTTTTTTACCGCCTTTTGCGAATTCTTCGGCCATTTCTACTTTATAAGGATTGTCCTTAAATAATTTTCTGGCTTCAGAAAGAGTGATTTCATTAAAGACAAAATGTGTCCAGGACGGGAGATTCTCTCTCATTCTTTGCTCAATCTTTGGTAAATCCTCATCTGATATTTTATATTTCCCCATATCGAAATCCTGGTAAAATCCGTGTTCAATCGCTGGTCCGATGGCATTTTTAGCCCCAGGATAGAGCTCCTTTACTGATTTTGCCAAAAGATGAGCAGCTGTATGCCTGAGATTATTCAGATAGTCGTTTTGATTTTTACTCATGAAAGTTACAAAAAAACCACCTTCTGCCGGACCCCGGTTTTATCGGAGGGTTCCATCCGGCTTGGTGGCTTAATTTATTATTTTACGCAATAGCTTCGTCCAGCTCTAGAGTTGGTGAGTCTCTATCAGGCGCTGAAATATAACTTGATATAGAATATATCATTATTTATAATATGTCAACCGGAATACGTTTTTGAGACAATATATCCGGTACGGAATTGATTTTAGCCCTTAACAGTTCTAAAGTATACATCATAAAAGACCGCTTAGCTCAGTTGGCTAGAGCGTCACGTTGACATCGTGAAGGTCAAAGGTTCAAATCCTTTAGCGGTCACATATTTATTGATGAATAAGGGGATTAACCTGTTTGGGTAGCGAGTGTTCTTTCCTGTGAGAGGCCGAATGTGGTGCCGTGTTTTTTGTACATTTTCCAGTAACCCATTCTTTTCTTTTTTCTTTGGGAAAAAGTAGAAAGCCAGGCTCTTCCATCTTCTACTTTTAGCCTCAATTGTCTTACTACAGTCAACAACCACTCAAGAAAACGTATGTAATAAATACCTGATTTGGCCGGAAGGGTATCGATTTTGACTTTTGACACTTCATGAGCCAGGCTTTTTTCGGATTTCTCAAGGAGAGTTATTTGTTCCTGAAGTTTTTGAAGGATAATTTGTGATTCTTGGACCATCTTTTTTTGTTCTGTATTTTTGGAATAGGAAAAAACAAGTGTTTCTGTGTGCTTGGATGGCTTTTTTTCCGAAATTGGTTGAGGTTTTTCTACCTGAGTTTTTTCGCCAAAAAATTGTTTCCAGATTGAATCTGTATTGGTAAGCCCTTTAATCTGGTCTTTGAATCCGATAGTTTTTAGCGGCGGGGAACTTTGTTTATCCTTCTCTGGATTATCGTTTCCCCATGGATTCGGATTTATTTTGTGTGTTGGCTTACTGAACATACGGTGGCGTTATACCATATTTCATAAGCACTGTCAAATAATCCTATAGGCTACTAAGGAAGTCTAATGTTTTTTGTTGTCTAATAAGGTGAGCCAGGTAATAAGAATCCTGTTTCAACCTTTCTTTCTCTTTAACATCTTCGACTTTTTCCAGTATTTTGTCTATATCGGATTGGCTAACAGTAATATTCTCTTTATCGGCTATCTCAGCCAGGGCGAATTCTACAGTTAGATTTTTGGAGGCTTGTTGGGCATATTCAGCACGCAACTGCTCCGAAGTTTTTCCTTTTGATATAAGATATTGTTCAACAGTCAATCCAAGCTTTTGAGTCTGGTCTACAAGATTTGATAAAAGCCTGTTTGCTTCTTCGGTAATTAGCAAATCAGAAAGCTCTATTTCGATCTCTGAAACAACTGCCGACAGGATTTCTTCCAGATTTGGCTTATTTTCTGTTTTATTCTTTTCATTTGGGCTACCAGGTGTCCAGATTTTTGTTTTACCGTTTTTTAGTTCTCTTATTTTCTCCTTATAATTTTTCAAGACGATTTTAGGTTTGAGGGCCAAAGTAGCCTTTACAATCCACTCTTCCCCTTCTTTTGCTTTTACCACTTCTACTTTGGGCGCGGTAACCGGTGTCAATTTATTCTCCTGTAAAGCTTTGGCGTACGCTTTGGGAATAATTTCCCTGACCACCTCTTCATAGACTTTTGATTTATCTATGTTCTTTTCGACAAGATCTTTTGGTGCTTTTCCCTTTCTGAAGCCGGGTAGTTCCACTTCTCTGGTGTATTTTTCCAGGATTTTTCCATAAGTTTCCTTTATTTCATCCCAGGAAATGGTGATTTGGATTTCGGCAGTAGCTTTTGGTAAGTTTTTGACTTCTGATGTAATCATGGTAGGGATTATATCATAACATTTGACTAATGTAATATAGCTGATATGTTAAAATAATTTCAATGTTTACTTCCCTATTGTCAAAGATGGTTAAAATCGACAAAGACAAAGCCTGTTTTTTCTGTCACCGTTACCTGAATCGTGATGTGACAATCGATGGTGTTATCCTCAAAGGGGATAAGGTTCTTCTTATTAAAAGGAAAGTGGATCCCTACATAAATTATTGGGCTTTACCGGGAGGGCATGTGAGCTTCGATGAGACTGTTGAAGAAGCGGTAAAACGCGAGGTCACGGAAGAGACGGGATTGGAGTGTACAAAACTCAGTTTTATCGGAGTATATAGTGATCCTCATAGACACCCGCAACAGTCTGTTGCGTTGGCATATTCAGTCAAAGTAGCCGGGGGGAAAGCTATAGCTGGAAGCGATGCCTTATCCTTAAAATATTTCGACATCAATTTATTGCCGGACAAGTTGGCTTTTGATCATAAAAAGATTATTTCTGATTTTCTAAGAAAGAGCTCCACTTATATATGACAGAAAATAAAGAAAAAATCCTGGCGATACTGAAAAAATATTATCCGAAGGCTAAAATAGCCTTAAATTACTGCAATAATTGGGAACTTTTGGTATCCGTAATTCTTTCCGCACAGTGCACTGACAAAATGGTCAATCAGGTTACTGGAAAGCTTTTCTTAAAATATAAAAATATTGATGATTACGTAAACGCCAAACCAGAAGAGTTCGAAAAGGATATAAAATCCACAGGATTTTTCCGAAACAAAGCCAAAAATATACTCGCTACGGCAAAAATCGTCAAGGAAAAGTTTAAGGGAAAGATTCCTGATACTATGGAGGAATTGCTTACCTTACCCGGAGTGGCAAGGAAGACTGCAAATATTATTTTGGGAAATGCACATAATAAAGTTGAAGGTATAGCCGTGGACACGCATGTCCATCGTATCAGCCAGCGATTAAGACTGGTAGATATGGAGAAAATCGGGGGAAAAAGGAAAATAACCTTTAACAGGGAGGGAGAGGAAATAGTGGATTTTATAAAAGATGCAGACCCTCAAAAAATTGAAAAGGAACTGATGAATAATTTGCAGAAAGATGAATGGTTTAGTATCACATACAGGATAATTGACCATGGAAGGTCTTTGTGCAAAGCTCAAAATCCCAACTGTGCTGAATGTCCTCTAAACAAAATTTGTGCCTCATCAAGAGTTTAATCCTTTTTGTGCCTGCAATGAGTCCTTCTTTCATCAGGACGAAGTGCCGAGGAGAGGACTTGAACCTCCAAGACCTTGCGGTCAATAGGTCCTAAACCTATCGCGTCTGCCAATTTCGCCACCTCGGCTTATTTGTCTATTTCCTTAATAAACTCTCATCAGTAAGGGCTTTTGGAGTATTATATATTATTTTATGGGAAGGAAAAATATTACGGTGTAGGTTATCCAGAAATTAGTGGTTGGGGAAATATTGAAGTCTGGTGGTTTTCTATTTTACCCATAAAAAACCGTACCTTTCCGGCCCAAGTTTTTGAGGGAGGAGCATAAACGTGAGCGATTTTCTCTGGCGTGTCTAATCCCCTATCGAAATAATTTCTTTTTAATGTTTGGGAAACTGTTGATATTGCTTCCTTATAGTTTACGAACTGATATGCTCCGTTGTTCCAGCCCCAACAGTTGGTTGAGTATGATGGAACTGCATTGCAAAAAGTAGATTCTACGCCGGCTATGGCTGGAACAAGTGACCACGGGATTCCGTTTTCATCCGCCGCGGAAATAAAATCCTGAGCGTATGAAGACAAAATAGAATTATTTTTATTCAAGTAATCCTTTAGAAGGTCAACCCTGTAATCCGTCTTTGGGTTTTCAACGGGCGTTACTTCTTTCAGTCTTCCCGATTCTGCCGCGATTTTCACCTCGGCATATATTCTAGCTGGTAAAAATAGGTTCCCTATAAAGAAAAGAAAATACATCAAATATTTTATTTTTTGACTCATATTCGATTTACGCTTGTTCATAAAGCCAGCTCCGGCTCATCTGTAAAGCAGATTATTAAGGCTTTAATTTCTAGAGAATAAAAAAACCCTAAAGCCAGCTCCGGCTCATCTGTAAAGCAGATTATTAAGGCTTTAATTTCTAGAGAATAAAAAAACCCTAAAGCCAGCTCCGGCTCATCTGTAAAGCAGATTATTAAGGCTTTAATTTCTAGAGAATAAAAAAACCCTAAAGCCAGCTCCGGCTCATCTGTAAAGCAGATTATTAAGGCTTTAATTTCTAGAGAATAAAAAAACCCTAAAGCCAGCTCCGGCTCATCTGTAAAGCAGATTATTAAGGCTTTAATTTCTAGAGAATAAAAAAACCCTAAAGCCAGCTCCGATAAAAATCAGAACAACTTTAGGATCTGGGTAGGGATTATATCAGAATATTATAGGCTTGTCAAGTCTTTTATGTTCCGGGGGCATTTCCGGAGGGTCAGTTGCGTTATGAAGCAGTAATTTTTTTCTCGTAATCTCTAATTTTACCGATGTAATAGTTTACAGCATATGACCATGTGCCTTTGCTTGATGGAGTCCAGCGGTCTTCAACCAAAGTTGCATTTGTCAACCCATTTTTAATATAGGCCTCTTTTATCGATTTAGAAACGGCAGCGATAGATTCTTTGAACGATTTGAATCTGGTTACGGTTTTTCCGTATATGCCAAATCCCCAGCAGTTGAAAGAATCTGAAGGAATATTTTTGCAACCTCCCGATTCCTGCATGGATATTGCCGGTATCAATGCATAATCGATACCGTTTAGGTCTGCCTGCTGGACAATATATTCCTCCTGTCCAGTCAGGGGTAAATTGTAATCATGGAAGAATTTTTTTAATACTGCTACTCTGTAGTCCTGGGTTGGAGTAATATTTGGATCAACAGTCGGTTGCTGAGTATCGTTTATCAGTTGGTAACTTTTTGCTTCAACCAGAGGGTTTAGTAAAGTACCAACAACCGGCCTCTCGTAGGATTTCAAAAGAGAAAATGAGAAGACAAGAAGCGCGCTTGTGGAAAATGTCCAGAAAATGAACTTCAGGACAACCATTTTCATGATATTGCATAGAATGCCATATATTAGTGGTAAAGTCAAGTAATGTACAAAGTCTATCGGTTGGGACGCTAGTAGTTAGTTCCGTTAATTTTGACACCCGGACCGTCTTTGAAAAAAGGTTAAAAATCAGCGAAATAGAGTATTTGAAGAATTTATTTCTGACTTACTCTCTCAAGATACTCACCGGTTTCAGGGTCAACTCCTATAATATCTCCCTTTTTTATGAAAAGAGGGACTGCTATTTGGACACCTGTTTCTATTGTGACTAGTTTTTTTGCACCCGTAACCGTATTGCCTTTTGATCCTTCTTCAGCTTCTGTGACCTGCATGCGGACTTTTTTGGGATATCGCATGCCGACTGCTGATTCATTATGAATAAGGATTTGGTAGGTCTCGCCTTCCTTGATGAAGTTTTGAAAAGACCCGACAATATCTTTTCCAAGAGTATACTGTTCATAGCTTCCTGGATCCATGAAAAAAAACTGTTCGTCGGTTTTATAAAGATATTGCATTTCCCGGACATTTATAGGGACTTCGTCAACAGTCTCACCGGATTTATAAGTGAATTCCTGTACCCGGTCTGTTTTCAGGCTTTTCAGCCTGGTGCGTATAAAGGCAGAGCCTTTTCCGGGATTTACATGTTGGAACTCTATAATCTGATGCGGTTCACCTTTGAATTCTATAAAGATTCCTTTGACAAAATCGCTTGTAGTGATTTTTGACATAAAAGGTAATTATGCCATATAGGGCTATCTTGTGCAATATACTTCTCAAACTCGGGTTTAAGCCAGCATATACCACTCTAATCAGTTTTATTGTTTTATACGTCTTCGGGGTAAAAGCTTCTCAACCATTTTTGCTTATTGAGATACACAATTTCTTCACTGGTGAGTGTGATATCCAGGCTTTTTATGTTTTCCTCGACATGGTTGGGGTTTCTCATGCCTACTATGGTCGTATCAGCAGCTTCGGGAAGAAGGCAAAATCTCAGTGCGATTTGAGTCATAGTTCGTTTACCGTCTGTGAGAAGATTTTTGATTGAATTTACCTTATCGACTGTGGTTTTTAGCCTGTCGGGAGTGAAATAATCTTTTCGCCAATCATCAAATGTAGTTTCATAGTTAAAAGTTGCACTAAGCGATCCTTCATCAAGCGGTACTCTTGCGATAATGCCTATATTTCTCTTTTTGGCAAGGGGAAATAGTTTATCTTTAGGAGACTGGTCAAATATGTTGTATACGACCTCAGTCACGTCTATTTCTCCGGTGTCAACCAGTTTTAATGCGGAGTTGGGGTCATTGTCATTTATGGAAATACCGAAGTATTTGGCTATGCCTTCCTTTTTTAAGGTTCGGAAAGCTTCCCTCCAGCTTGCTGAATTTATCCAATCGTCAAGCCAGGTGTGAAGGAAAAGTATGTCAATAGTGCGGTTGCCTAGGTTTTTATAACTTTCTTTTGCCTTTTCTATAATCCATTCTTTTGGAAAAACCTCTTCTATGTCTTTATTTCTTGCAGGCCAATGCCAGTCCATGGGAGGTACTTTAGTCGCAACGACAATTTCTTTGTCTCCTAAAACATCAGCTATAAGCTTTTCACTATGCCCGTCACCATAAACGAGAGCCGTATCAAAGAAATTGACACCGTTATTATAAGCATTAAGTAGGGATTGTTTGGAGGATTTATCATCTGCCCTCCACATGTCCTTCCATCTCAAAACCGGAGCACCTCCCCCAATCCCCCATCCGCCAAATCCGATCCTGGAGACATTTAGCAATGTCTTGCCCAAAGTCTGATACTTCATATAATTTAGGATAAATTTATGAAAAGATTATAGCATATAAATTTTGACTGATTTTGTTGGGATTGGTTGTATGAGAGGTTATTTAGACTCTTTTTTGTATAGAAGGTAATACATAACCGGGACAAAGAAAAGCATGATTAAACCTGAGAAAGTCAAGCCGGCGATGATTGCGCCCCCAAGTCCTCGCCATAGAGGATTTGAAATGGAAATCGGTATTAGTCCAAGGATTGTAGTAAGTGAAGTAAGCATTATGGGTTCCAGTCTGCTTTCGGCTGCATCTGCTAATGCTTCCTTTAGTTTCATTCCCATAGACCGGTTGCGGTTGATTTTATCGACAATAAACATGGCATTGGTTACCACAATTCCGAAAAGAGCCAGTACTCCAATTAGAGCAGGAAAAGATAACGGTGTAGCAGTAAGTCCAAAAATTATAAAAACTCCTGATATGGCCAAAGGGATAAGAAGTAGGACGATGACTGCCTGGCGAAAGGAGCGGAATTGCACTACCATTGTCACCAGAATAAGAATAAATGACAAAAGCATTGCCTGAAATATGGACATCACTGATTTGTTGTTTTCCTCATTCACCCCTCCGGTTTTCCAAGTATAGCCTTCTGGAAGTTTCAGTTTTTCTGAAGCATATCTTTCCAGCCTTGTGTTTATATCGGAAACCACAAAACCACTCTTAACAGTTGCTGATACTGACAGCGTTCTTTTGCCGGCTTCATGGTTTATGACAGTCGGATTATTACGCAAGGTGAATTTTCCAAGCGATAGGAGAGGCACCGGTCCTAGTGGGGTGAGTACTGATAAGCTGTCAAGCTTTTCCGGAGAAGATACGGTATTGGAAAAACGGAAATTTACCTCAGTTTTGATATCCTGGCTCTCATTAAATCTGATTTTATCCAAAGTGAAACCTGAAGCATAAGAGCGCAAGAGAAGCCCAAGTTGATCCTGGCTGATTCCACTAGAGGCCAGTTTTTCCTTATCCGGTAAAAATACCATTTTGCTGATGCCAGGTTTAACGGATTTTGAAACGTCTGTGACACCCTTTTGGCTTTTGAGATAATCCACAATTTTATCCGCATAAGAATTCAATGTAGAAAGGTCATCTCCAAGAAGTTTGATTTGTATGTCGGCGCCTACAGGAGGACCGCCTGATTCCTCCTGTACCGTGATTATTCCTGAAGCATAATTTTTATACTTGTCTCTCAGGTTTTGGGCAATGGTGATGGATGTTACGCTACGATTCTCCTTGGGAGAAAGATCCAAAGTCAATAAAGCTTCATTTGAGCCTCCTACAGATCCAAATCCAGGGGCACCTTTTCCGGTATCTTCAACCACAGAATTTACATAAGGTACATTTCTCAACTCGTTTATAAGGTGTTGCGCATGATTTTCAAGAGTGGAAGTGTTTGTGCCTGGGGGCATTTCAAGGGTGACATGTAGCGTATCTGCGTCAGTTTTGGGGAAAAATTCGTTTTTTACCAGGCCCAGAGGAACCAGAAGATAGGAAAAAATGGCAAAACAGCTGACGACGATGAGTGTGTCGCGACGTCCGTTTTTGGATTCCAAAACATGCATGATACTTCTTTGATAAAGAAAGCGGATTTTTCTGGTGCTTACCAGTCCATGGGAAAGCATATTTTTAACTTTTTCCCTAAACGGGTTTACCCAGGAGTTTTTTTCAAGTTTGAGTTTTGAGAAAGAAAAGATCTGTTTATGGTCCTTTATGAGCATATAAAGAAGGATGTCAGAAAGGATAATCAAAAGCGGTAACAAAATTGTTTTGGGAAGAATGAAGAAGAGGAGGATATCTAAGAGTATAAAAGATGTTATCCTGGCAAAAGTAAAGACTCTTTTTGGCAGTTTTGGTTTTAGGATGACGATAAGAAGAGGAAGCGTAACCATAACGGCAAAAAAAGTCGAGGAGTACATGGTGGCTGTTACGACAATTGGAATTGGTTTGATGAATTCCCCTATTATCCCTGAAGTTATAAGAAGAGGCACATAAGCCCATACTGTGGTGATGGTAGTCGACCAGATAGGAACGATAAAGTCCCTCCAGACAAGAAGCCCTGTCTCAGCCGGAGAGAATTTGCCTGAACGGTAATAACTGGTCATGGCAGAGACAGTAACGATGGTATCATCAATTGATGTACCCAGCGCCAATAGAAAGGCAAAAAGAGAGATAAAGTTAATTGACAGGCCAAAAATGTACATGAATATCAATCCAGAGAGAAAAGTAAGAGGGGTGGCAAATGTGGCCAGCGCCGCTTCTTTTAATCCTAAAAAGATGAAAAGGTCAACAAACACCAGAGCCAAAGTAGTAATAAAATCCCCAAGAAGATCGGTGTACTGCTTTTTTATTTGATTGCCCAGATTTACTTCTGATGTCACCTGAAACAAGCCTTTTTGTTTTGTGATCGTATCGTTAACGAGTTTTTCCACTTCCGAGGCGGTCTGGTCGATATTGCCGCTTGAAGTTTTATAAACACTAAACGTCACCGCTTGCCTGGCGGGTGTGTTTTTGGTGGCGATATAAGATTTATCAATTTTTGTGGGTGGCTTTTCTGATATTTGGGCAATATCGCCTAAATGTACAAGTGTCTGTTGCGGTCCTAACGGGTTTATGACTATGTTTCTTAAATCATCAATCGTGTTGACAGAAGAATCAATTGTGAGTGAGAAAGAAGAATTGGCAGTGTCAATAGTCCCCGCAGGATAAGAAGCGGAAAGAGTTTTAATGATTTGCGATAATTGTAGTGGATTTAAGCCATATTGGGACGCTTTTTCCGGATCAATAAAAATTGAGACTTCCTGCTGGTCATATCCTCCAAGGTCCACTTCCTTCACCGACGGCAGATTTTTTATATCATCTTTAAGGCGCTTGGAAAAACGCATAAGGCTACCGATGTCTTTGGTGGTAGAAAGAGCAAATGTCCAAACCGGCTGGTTTTCAAAATCTATGGCGATTACTTGCGGTGTCTGCGCGTCCTCTGGTATAGCCACATTGTTTACCTGTGACTGTACGTCGTTTCTGACCTTATCCCTATTGGCAGAAGAAAAAAACTGGAGGGTAATTATGGAAACATCATCCTTTGAAGTGGAAGTAATTGTGTCCAACTGGTCCATCCCTACTAGCTGTTCCTCAAGGGGTTTAGTGACAAGTTGTTCGATGTCGGAAGGTCCTGCTCCCGGAAGTATTGTCGAAACCACCACGATCGGTATCTGGACTTGAGGGTTCAGCCTTCTGGGAAGAGAAAACATACTGAAAATACCCAGAATAAAGACGCTTGTGACAAGAAGGACTACCAGCCTGATATTGAATATCCACTTTGCCGGTAGGCTATTCCATAAGTTTTTATCGAATTTCAGCTGGTCAATGTAACTGCGAAACTTCTTCATGTTGTAAATCAGGGTTGTGAGAATATAGAAAAAACGGTTTAGGCAGGAAGAAAAAATTCTTTTAAGGATTGCGACCCAATGTAACCGGGTCACCATCGATGACTGTCCGGTCCAGGATTATCTTATCTTTATCGGATAATCCTTTTGTCACTTCTATGAAGCGGCCGTAAATAATACCGAGGTTTACCTGTTGGCTTACGGCTTTCCCGTCTTTATCAATGTAGACATAGGAAGAATCCGATGTCTGGTAAACAGCATCAATAGGTATAAAGGGGTCTGAGGATGTCGTGTCGGTATAACCTATTGGGACATCAACTGCCAGATAACCTTTATCAGTGACTTTGTTGACATATTCCTGCGGAATAAGATAAGTGACGGCGTAAAGAGTCCCCTGTACAGGATCGGATGATATATAGAAAGGTTTGGCTGGAATATTTTCGTTTCCGATACGGATATTACTATCCTGGAGCTTTGAAATTTGAACTGATAATTCTTTGGTCATGTATAGAGTGATTTTGGCTGATTGTTGGTTTTTGGCGGACAGTACGGCAATAGGAGTCCCCGGATTTACCATTTGTCCAGTTCTGACAAAAATTTTTTGGATTACTCCGGCGAAGGGTGCAGAAGGGTACATCATTCCTTCTGATATTTGAGCAAGAGAAAGTTGAATACGTGCCGTTTCCCTATTCAGGTCAAGCATTTTTTCCTGCAGATCGAGTTGTTTTAAGGTGATATCCTTTTGTAAATCGGGTATCTGGGCTGCTGATTTTGAAATGTCCGTCTGATACTGGACTGTTTTTATCTGATTTTGAGCCTGGTTGAGTCCGGCCATCACCTGAGCTTCGATTTCCTTGGTTGAGACAATCATGGCGTCGTTTGAAGCACTGGGTGACTGTGACAGGCTATTTATGGTGCCATTTAGTGAGTTTAGTATATCCTGGTCAAGGTTTATAAGATTCTGTGTATCATTTACTGATTGTGATGCTATATCCCTCAACTGATCAGAATTGTCTGCATTTTTACTTGCCAGATCGCGTTGCTTACCAATAAGGCCTTTTTGCATGTCGTATGTATCAAGTATGTTCTGGTACTGGACTTGGGCAAGCTGTCTTTGTGAAGAAGCTAAATTGCCTCCCTGGTAATTGGTAGAGAGATACGCAATCCAGTTTCCCTTGTCCACTTCCTGCCCTTCTGTTTTATAAATTTTTTGTATAATGCCTGAAGATTGGGCAACAATCGTGACTACGCCGCTTTTCTCCACCTGTCCCTCTAAGGTGACTGTAGGAGCAGAACCGATGGTATAAACCGTTACCGCTTTTGCAGTGGACAAAGAAGTGTTTCCTGTGGTTTTTGGGGATGTGAAAAAGTTGCTGGCAACAATAAGGATGAATATGGCAGCTAGTATGGTAAAAAATGTCGGGAGAGGATTTGTTTTCAGTCTTGTCTTGATTTCCGTCCGTATTTTTTTATAGGTTTCCCTACTGTGTGATAGTACGTGAACTTGCACTTTTTTTAAGTTTCTTACTGAGCGCTTCATAATGGGTTTTTGGAAAAGTCTTTTTGCCATGAAAGGAAATTATAATTTAAGTTATAGGTTTTATCAAGAAGAAAATGGGAGTTTGGTGGAAAAAGATCTTTGAAAACAAGAACCCACACACTAACCAAGCAAAACTACCTTCCGGTAGAAATCACCCAGGTAGTGCGGGTGGGGCTCTTGCAACATTGTGTAACTTGCAGGTCGGAGGTAGATTACTTAATCGTCCAGTTATGACCGTGAGCATGCGTTTCCGCATCCGACTTGCGGGTGAACAATTTTGCCCAAAGTACATCTGATGTGAACTTGCCGTCTTTTTGAGCGACGTATTCATTTGCGTGTTCACCATCCAGAGCTTTGATGACAAACCCGTTTACTACGGGTTCAATTGTTACGTTCATTTTGTCCGCCTTTCGTTAGGGTATTTTTTCGAAACAGATATGGCAGGATTTTCAACGAGTTGTTGAGGAAAGAATACCTTTTAAGTATCCCAATGCTCGTTTATCTTTCTTTCATTTCTCCGAATGAAAGAATATCGGACCTGCCGGTTGAATTTTAGTCCGAAAGTTGTTTTTTGAAACTGACGGTTTGCCCTGCCCTCAAAACTTTTTTGGACCAGTTGGTGATTGATTCGCGGTCAACGTCGGCATGGTAATGCATTGCTTGACCATCATGTCCACCGGCAAGCTGGTACAACCGGAAAACCGTAGTTCCAGCTGGAACTGGAAGGATATGTTTTCCATTTCCATCGTTCCAGTCAACGTAAACATCCATTTATATCCCTTCTAGTCTCCTCTCCTTCCTTTTCTTCTGCGGTGAGCAGATAAAGGTTAGTCCATGTCCAACTTTCCTCTTTAAGCCAGATATGTTTTCACCGGGAAGGGAATGGGGAGAAAAATGTAATCGATATTTTTAATTGGTATATACATATTTCTCCCCATTACTACGAAAGAAAATTAATTTTTCTGCAAGATATCAAAGTGCAAGAATAAAATTAAAAGGAAAACGACATACCTGCCGCAAGTAGCAGGAGTATTTCTCCTTTCAGGGGAGAATTGTAATAGAAGTACTCTTTCCCTGTCAAATAGCCTTGGGCTTGAGTACAATAAAAAGTATAATAAATATATGCCCTATCGGAAATGCGACCAGATAATAAACTTTTCACATCTGCATGAGAGGCCTTCTCCACACGAAAGATTGTTTTGCAGTAAGACGATTGATGACATAACAGCAAAATTGGAAGGAGAGATAAAAGATCCGGATCTGAGAAGAATGTTTTCGCAGTGCTTTCCCAACGCTCTGGATACTACAGTATATTACTCAGAGGATAGTGACGGTAAAAATAAGGATTCATTTGTAATCACCGGGGATATACCAGCGATGTGGCTCCGTGACGCGACCAACCAAATCTGGCCGTATTTACCGTTCATAAAAAGTGATGAGGAGTTGAGGAACCTTTTTATTGGCCTGATTAACCGCCAGGTGAAGTGTGTCCTGAAAGACCCTTATGCCAATGCTTTCGAAAAAGATTGTTCGGTGTGGGAAAAAAAGTATGAACTTGATAGTCTTGGCTCTTTTTACAGGTTATCTGCCGGATATTTTGAGAAAACTGGTGATTTATACCCATTTGGGGAAAACTGGATACAGGCAGTCCAAAAAAGCCTCCAGGTGTTGACGCTTGAGCGCAGTACTCTCAGAAAGGAAAATTTGAGCCTATTATTTGGATATAGGACTAAATCGGGCCATCATCATCCCGCGGTCAGACTCAGCGGTTTTGGCTATCCTGGTAGACATTGCGGGTTGGTGCGCTCGGTTTTCAGGCCATCTGATGATGAGACGGTTTTCCCATATATCACCTCCTCAAATGCTATGGTTTCAGTTTTCCTGAAGAAAATTTCTATAATTCTTGAGAAAGTTTTGGCGTATGAAGAGTCACAAAAGGCTTTAAGCCTGGCACATAGTATAGACCGCGGGATAAAAGAGTATTCAGTCATAAAACACAGGCAATTTGGCGAAATTTTTGCCTATGAAGTTGACGGATTCGGATCATATTGCCTGATGGATGACCCAAATGTACCCAGTTTGTTAAGCCTGCCGTACATAGGGTACGTGAGGGAAGACAATGTAGTCTATCAAAATACCAGAAAATTTTTATTAGGTAAACACAACCCTTTTTTTGCCAAAGGAAATATAGCAACGGGTATAACATCGCCTCACGTGGGGGTAGTTGATAAGTTTTGGCCTATGTCGACAATCATTCAGGCCATAACATCAAACAATGAGGAGGAGATAAGGCATTGTCTCTCAATTCTGAAAAATACTCACGCAAACACTTTTTTTATACATGAGGCAATAGATATTGACGATCCCCATAAATTTACCAGGCACTGGTTTTCATGGGCAAACTCACTTTTTGGGGAATTGATACTTAATTTATACAACAGGTTTCCCGGCCTGATTGATGTCAAGTTTTGATAGGTATATAATTGTAATTTATATTACAATAATAGCTAAAAAGACATGACTAAATATTTATTGACAGTAATAGCGGTTTTAGGGGGATTTTTCATACTGTTTAGACATAATTCCAAAATGGCAGAATTAACCAATATGGAGATACTCTTAAACAACTTTATCCCGGAGACGGCTATGTTGACCGGGTTGCTCTGGATGGTTATAGCAATTTGGCGGCAACGCCCAATAGATCTTTACAGGATGTTTTTGGACCCAGCTATAATTTCCTTAAGTCTATCTCCCATAAACCGATAGCTTTTTATGAAGTGGGAGCTACGGAAGACCCGAATAATTCCATGACTAAGGCCAATTGGATAACTCAAGGGTTTTTGACCGCAATTCCCCAGCAGTTTCCTGGTGTTAAACTGTTAACTGGTTCAATGGTCCAAGCGATACAAATCCGCAAAAACCGGGTAAAGCAATAATAAACTGGGCTGTTGACTCTTCTCAAAATTCCTTAAACGCCTGGAGAAAGGTTGTCCAAAACCCATTGTACCAGGGAAGGCTTACCCCTTAACCCTTTGATTGATATTCTCCCTATAAAATTCTTTTCCGATTTGACTGAAAACTATGTAAAAAAGTTGTAACCTATAAATGATACGTATAAGATAAGAAAATTATCACTTTTTAGTTTTCACTGAAAAGTTATGCTTGATGCACGGGAACTCCCTTATATACCGCGTATAGATTCAGCTAAACCCAAAGATGTATTTAGTCAATATACTTCAATTTTGGGTTTAAGGGAATTTCCTCGAAGTCCTAGTGAAGTACCTCATCATGTGAGACTGCCGCGGGAGGTAATTGGCGATTTGGGATATGTAGTTAAGTTAACTTCTGAGGATCCGAAGCATCGTGAACGAGATCAAAATGTCTTTTTTCAAAAAGGCAACTTTGTAAAATCTGATATATCAATAGGCTCGGAATCTGGTACTAGCAAAACCGGAGAATTAAAACGGAGACTGAGGGCAGCAATCGGAGAGAGAGCTTTTTTATCATTCCATACCCATCCTCAAGGTAGAGATACATTGTCTGAAGGTGATTTGGCAGTTGCGTTGGGAAATTCAAACACCGATTTGATAGAAGCAATGGCATCCCCAAAACGAGTAGTGGCACTATTTAGAACTAAATATGAAATTGATACTCCAACCATACCTTTGGTCACAGAGAATCTAATCCTCCGCTATTTAAACAAAGCATACGGCAAGTTAGTAAAAAGATTTCTTGGAAAAGCTTCCTATCAAGATATTCGAACCAGACTGAATCTCGAGCGGTTAAAGTATTTAGAAGAGAGAGGTGTTGCTGTACTCTATGCAGATATAACTCCAGACCAGATTTTGACCAATTTTAAGGACGGCTTGGTTTTAACTAAAGTTACTCAGGATATGATCAGAAATCTGAAATTGGATCTTCTTTAGTTTTCCCTTTAAGTATCAAGCCTTACTTGTAACTGTATGACAGTTTGTGAGAGCTAACTGTATCGTTTTTGGAACCCATAAAATGGAGCCATGTATCGGCTAAGTGATGATTTTTACCAGTTTCGTTACCAGTTTGTGAGCCGCCCGAGAGTCGAACTCGGAACCGATTCCTTAAGAGGGAATTGCTCTGCCAATTGAGCTAGCGGCCCAGTAAAATTGCGACCAATTTTACTGGGTAAACCCAGTAATATTAACTTTTTAGTATTTAGGACTTATCAATTTCCACTTATAACTTGTACTCCATTTCTTAATTTGAGCTTCACGTTTTCTTGCTTCAGACTGGGAAAAGTATGTTTCATAATATACCATTGTTACAGGACGTTTTCCACGAAGAGATTTGGCTCCCCGTTTGTTATCTGTGTTGTGTTCAATTTCCCTTCTTTTTAGATCAGTAGTTATACCTGTGTATAAAGAGTTATCATTGCATTTTACAATATACAAATACCACATATATTAAACTGTTTACCCAGTAAATTTCTTCAGAAATTTACTGGGCGCGCTCGGGGTGATTCGAACACCCAATCCCTTGTTCCGAAGACAAGTGCTTTATCCGTTAAGCTACGAGCGCCACGTCAAACGTGGCTGTCGCGTTAGACGCGACGCATTTGACCATCTCCGATTATAGCATTTTTACTATATAATATGGATTATTCTATGGACAACCAGAAATATACCAGAAATTTTGCCATCGTAGCACATATTGACCACGGTAAAAGCACCCTGGCAGACAGATTGCTTGAAGCCACGGGAACTATTGAACCCCGTCTTATGAAAGAGCAGGTGCTAGACAGCAATCCTATCGAGAGGGAGAGGGGTATCACTATAAAGCTTGCTCCGGTCAGAATGAAATATATGTCAAACGGAGAGGAATACATACTAAACCTTATCGATACACCGGGACATGTGGATTTTTCCTATGAAGTATCGAGGTCTCTGGCAGCTTGTGAAGGGATCATCCTTGTAGTAGACGCCACACAGGGTATACAAGCCCAAACTGTAGCTCATATGGCGCTGATAAAGGATAAAAACCTAAAAGTGATACCTGTCATAAACAAGATTGACCTTCCGACTGCAAAGATTGAAGAGACAAAATCCGCGCTTTCACAACTCTTCGGATTTGATAAGGAGGAAATGATCGAAATATCGGCAAAAAGCGGTACCAATATAGACAAAGTGTTGGGTGCAGTAATAGAAAGGATTCCTGCTCCGGGCGGAAGTGAAACCGATCCGGTCAAAGCGTTGGTATTTTCCTCGGTTTATGACATCCATAAGGGAGTGGTGATATTTGTAAAAATAGTCGATGGGATAGTCGAGCAGGCACAATTTCGGTTTATGGCTTCCAAAGCAGTTTTTCACCCTGTGGACATAGGTGTTTTTACTCCTGAAATGAAAACAACCGGTAAACTGTCTACCGGGGAAGTGGGATATATATCAACCGGTCTCAAAGATCTATCTTTGGCTAGAGTCGGTGATACGGTATCGGCTGTGAACCAAAATACGGAGCCTTTGCCCGGTTACAAAGAGCCAAAGCCAATGGTGTATCTCTCACTTTACCCAACCGACAGCAATGATTTCCTCATCTTGAGGGAGTCACTTGAGAAATTACATTTGTCAGACAGCTCATTCACCTATAAATTGCATTCATCCCTGGCTTTGGGGAAAGGATATCTTTGTGGCTTTTTGGGGTTATTGCATGCCGATATCATAAGGGAAAGGCTGGAAAAGGAATTCCTTTTGAATGTAATTGCTACCGCTCCCACTGTAGAGTATGGAATCGTGATAGTTACTGGAGAAATAAAAAATGTGCATACGCCTGATGATTTTCCCGACCCATCCCAGATAAAGGAGATAAAAGAGCCGCTCATGTATACTACCATCTACTCACCTTCTGAATATGTGGGGAATGTCATGCAACTTTGCGAAACAAAGAGAGCAGAATATGTCAATTTGGAATATATCGGAAGCCAGGCGAAATTTACATACCTTATTCCGCTTTCAGAGATGATAGTTGATTTTTTTGACGGTCTCAAATCACAAACCTCCGGTTATGCCAGCCTGGACTATGAATTTTATGAGATGAGGAAAGTGGATGCAGTAAAAGTTGATATTCTCATAAACCATAAAAAGGTTGACGCATTTGCACAAATTGTAGTCCGGGAAAAAGTGCAGAATGTCGCGGAAAAAATGGTATCCCGATTAAAGGAGCTTATTCCCCGCCATCAGTTTCAGATACCTATCCAAGCTGCTATAGGCGGTAAAGTTGTAGCAAGATCGGATGTAAAGTCATTCAGGAAGGACGTCACCCAAAAACTTTATGGAGGAGACAGGACGAGGAAAGATAAGCTTCTTGAAGCACAAAAAAAAGGAAAGAAAAAGATGAGGTCTGTGGGGAACGTGGATTTGCCTCAGGAAATTTTTTTTGATTTATATAAAAATACTTAGACTATCTCTTCTTTCTTCAGCTTAACGAAATGGGCCCGTACTATACTTCTAAGATTCAGCTGATAAAACTTTTATACTATCTCTTCTTTCTTCAGCTTAACGAAATGGGCCCGTACTATACTTCTAAGATTCAGCTGATAAAACTTTTATACTATCTCTTCTTTCTTCAGCTTAACGAAATGGGCCCATTCATCTATCACCTCAACTATGGCTTTGAGAGGCATCTCTATGATAAAGTCAAAAAAGAATTTGAATACATTAAATTTTGTCAGCACCTCCCCGGACAGCCATTGTCCGACGCGCATGACAGGCAGGAAAAATATATCTACGATCGGAGCCATAGGTCCATCTTTGTCTACCACCAGATATTCTCCAGTAATACTGGTAACCTTAAATGCAAAGAATGTTACGAGCGTGACAAAGAATATGAATATTGTCTGGCTGACCGGGTTGAAGTGGAGTTTGGTCAGTATATAAATGATAGTGCCGAATGAAAGAAGGTAAGTCAGAAGGTAAATCAGTGAGAACATGGCAGTAAAGGCAAAACTTCTTGGTTTCAGTTTTTTACCCAGTACTATGCCTTTTTTGATCATATCAGGGTCCTCCGGGTCGACTGTAATGATACCCTTCAGTAGATTAAATATCTTTCTTGTATTTTCGTCTCCGGGAACGGTGACTGAAAGGATAATTACCGCCATAAGAGCCGGTGGAAATATGACGTTTATGATGATGGGAA
The DNA here is from genome assembly GCA_023379265.1 of Patescibacteria group bacterium. Lineage (GTDB taxonomy): Bacteria > Patescibacteriota > Microgenomatia > 2-02-FULL-39-11 > 2-02-FULL-39-11 > JAMCUI01. Next base: position 29,730 of record JAMCUI010000020.1, on the reverse strand, counting down.
TGTAGGAGATTGATTTTTCTATATAAAGGTCATAAGGTATTTCCAGTATGAAGGCAAAGACTACTTTGGTGAGAATAATATAAATAAAGGATCGGATGCCAGTTCGGCGCAGTCTATCCTTTGTTTCCTCATAACGTTTACGGCAGGCTTCATCCACTTTGCTTTTCAATTTGGTCTCGTCAGATAGTATCTTGGACATTGTCCGCGGGTTCTGGTTAAACAAGTCCTGCAGGATCATAAACGGAGGGATTTGTTTCCGTATGAAATTCCTGATTTTATCTGCAAAAGGAAAACGAAGGTTCTTTTCTATGTCTTCATAGATGTCAAACAACCTAGGCAATATTTTCTCGCCTTCTTTCCAGCTGATTTGGGTGATTTCCGGAAGCATGAGTTTTAATAGATGATAGCGGATAAGAGAATCATCACTATGTGCGAATGTTCGCTCAACAGCAATATATACCTGTATGTCACGTGTCAGACTGTCATCGTCAAATGGAGCTACGGAGGGCCGTAAAATCTGGTAGGTGTAATCAGTCAGAGCTTCAAGCCTAGGGTTCGGTGATAAATTTTCCTCTATTTCACAGGAAAGGACTTCTATCATAAATTGACCTATTTTTTCCTGCTCTTTTCCAGAGCGTCCGGAAGCAATTTCGTTTCTCAGGAAGAAATATTTGTCTATTATGGCTTGAATTTCGGGAATTTTTTCCTCTCCCAATGTATTGTTTTCATAATAGCGTGCCCAAAGAAGTTCTTTTATCAGAAGCTCGGCAATATTTCTACCGTTTTCATTCAAAAGCATACGACGCTTTATGATTCGCTCTATTGCTGCTTTCCTGATGAGGTTATCTTCCTGGAATTCTATGGCGTTCCTCATCTTTTCATACAGAAATGCAAGAAAAGAAACTGTCTGCGAGACGGAAATTTTAGTGGAGGAGAGGGAAGGCTTGGTATGACCCTCCTCCCAGCTTTTTAGTAAAGCTTTGGAGTATTTTGATAACTCAATGACTTCTCCACTTTCTTCTTCATGGGAAGAAACATGTTCGCCGCCGCCGGCAGCATGTGTATCCAGCTGTGGCGCATTTGAATGTCCGTGTTCTTCTGTCGGGTGTTCCATAAATTTGACAAACTTTAGGTTGTTAGATTTTTTTGGGTGGCATACCGGATTTGAACCAGCAGTACCAACCTTTTGGGTGGCATACCGGATTTGAACCAGCAGTACCAACCTTTTGGGTGGCATACCGGATTTGAACCGGCAACATCTGCCTCCACAGGGCAGCGCTCTGCCATTGAGCTAATGCCACCGTAATTACTGTTCCTCTGTACTTTACTAAAATCTTGTTATTAGTTTACTTCAGAGCTCATGCCGCCATAGTTGCGATTTCTATATCTTTTTAACTTATACGGTGCAATTGATTTACACCAAGATTATGCCACCATTCTATTCTTTCGTGGCACCGTCCAATTTTATCACGATTGGGCTTAATTTCCTATTTTCCTTTGAGGAATGTAATTTATATTATAAATTAGAATATTTTAGAAATGAAAGGGCCGATAAAAGGTAGATGTGAAAGGAAATCCATCATGGGTAAAAAATTGTCAGAAAAGGTATGTTTGGATGTTTTAACCGGTAGCCTGCGCATACTGGAATTTGTAGATTTGGCTGTGGTTTCTTCTCCCAATATCTTCTTGTAGCTCATATCAAGTACCGGTTTTCCTGCTGTTTTTACCAGTTTCTGGTATGAATCATATTGGGGATAAAAAGAGCTTGTCGCCTCTTTTTGCCAGGAGAAATTGGAAAATGGATATGATTGATAGTTTAGGACAAAGGGAGTGATAGCGACAATGTTTTTGTCAGTCCAGACTGTTTTTGACGCCTGCAGTATAAGATCCGATACCTCATCAGGCGAAAAATACCACGGATTATAGGGATTGCCATCCTGATGCGGCCAGCCGGTCTCTGTAATAAATACGGGTAGTTGTCTTTCTATTCCCAGCGATTTCAGAAGAGTCTCTTCCCATTGGAAAGTCCGTACTGTGCCACGGCCAACTGCATCACTCCCGCCAACGTATCCTGGATTGGGATATGAATGGGATGTCCATCCGTCGACAAAGTTGTAAATGTCATGATTGTAGCGGAGCATTTCCTGTATAAAAAGTTTTTCATCCATAGTATCTTTGGCATTGGGCGCTGATGCATCCAAACCTGCAGGGAGTATGAAAAAGTCGGGTGATTCAGTTTTAAGTGAGGCAGACATAGAGCTAAGTATGTCTGAGTATGAAGCCGGATTTATCTCACCACCCCATTCCTTGGCATGGTTGGGTTCGTTGAAAACCACGATATAGCGGTTTTTGACAACCCAGTGTAATCTATTTAGAAATTGAGCCCAGGGTAAAACCTGGTCCAGAGTAGGTTTTTCCCAATAATAGCCGTTTAGGAAAGTGGCAAGTCTGATGATTGGTATAAGATGCAGATTTCTTAGCTGATCAAAAATTTTATTCCATTTGTCAGTGTCACGGTCATTTTGAGTGATGACCATGGTCACATATCCCCAATCCCCTCCTGCCGAATTGACCAGTTTGGCTGCATTGTCCATGTCGTTCTCATCTATAATATGTATGCCGTATTTATTGTTGGGTAAAGATAGTGGATCATAAATAGCATAAATCTGTCTACCAGGAAGTACCACGGAAAAGAAAAAGAGTGCTGAAAATATAAACAAAGATTTCAGTTTCATTTTTTGAGAAATTTGGTTAAAGAAAGGATATATATTGTATCAGTATGTATACGATGTTGCAATGTTTTTGGGCTTCACTTACAATATCTATCAGCGCTTTTGGTAATTTGTGCCATTTCGGGGATTAGCTCAGTTGGCTCAGAGCGCGCGCTTTGGGAGCGCGAGGCCACCCGTTCAAGTCGGGTATCCCCGACATATATTTGCAACGTCGTTTATAGCCTAACACAGGGTACATGAAATCTACAAGTCTTCAGTCACAGATCGTTTTATTGGTTATTATCTTTTGTATAATACTATTTGCCGGTAGTTATCTTTTTTTTTCTAGAGAGAAAGACAAAAACGAATACAAAAATACGACACTTCATATAGGCAACAATAACTTCCAAGTGCAAATAGCAGATACTGATACTCTAAGGACTCTTGGTTTATCTTATAGGAAAAGCTTGTGTTCTGGATGTGGTATGCTGTTTATTTTCGATCATCCGGAGTATTATCGATTTTGGATGAAAGGAATGAATTTTCCTCTTGACTTCATCTGGATAAATGGCAATAAAATTGTCGATCTGACGCAAAATGTGCCCAATCCACAAGATCCCAACACAACTGATTTGCCTACTTATGCGCCACAGTCACCTGCTGATAAAGTTTTGGAGGTAAATTCGGGTGTCGTAACAAAAGAAGGTATCAAAATTGGAGAAAAGATAAGTTATTGATTTGATATAATGATAAATTATGGATGAAAGTTACGGTTCCTACCAGAATGAGCCTTTTTCGACAAGGCTTTTACATTTTATACAGGGTATATGGCCTTCAGTGTATAGGACAATAAATGACCTTTTTTTTGGTACGATCCATTTCATCATTGATACACTTAGCGGATTGTGGCGTAGGTGATAAATTGATATAATGTTTGGACTTTATTTCTTACATTCCGAAAAGGCAATAATGGCAACAGGAATTCTTTTACAAATCCGGATACGGTAGAGAAGTTTTAAGAAATAAAATTGAAAATAGTTTTAAAATTGCGGGCGTAGTTCAGCAGTAGAATGCTTCCTTGCCAAGGAAGAGGCCGTGGGTGCGAATCCCATCGCCCGCTCATCAGAAATAGAAAAAAAATGCGCTTGCGCTGTGGAGCTTTTCAATTTCTTCAAAGCGACGAAGAGCACCTCTCGGGAGTCGAAGTTAATAAATCCTATTTGCGCGCCTGGCGGGAGTCGAACCCACAACCTACTCCTTAGAAGGGAGTTGCTCTATCCATTGAGCTACAGGCGCACTTCAGAATTTCTGAAAGAAATTCTTCAGTGCCGAGGAGAGGACTTGAACCTCCACGCCTTACGGCACAGCCTCCTCAAGACTGCGTGTATACCAATTTCACCACCTCGGCAATATTTAGTGTGTTTTTTTCTCGATTTTGACTGCTATAACTGAGTATTCCAATTTCACCACCTCGCCATAAATAGTGCAGTTAATTGTACCAATCCCACAAAATTCTTGCAACAGATTGTACTATTGGATAAAATACCAGTACTCAAGTAGACTGGATATGAAGAAGATTTATTTGGACGCTTAGCTCAGCTGGTTAGAGCGTTGCGTTTACATCGCAAATGTCGGGGGTTCGAATCCCTCAGCGTCCACTTCGTACCGAATAGATGAGGTACTTAGCGAAAGCACTTCGCTTGATGCAGATACTATAGTCATTGCAAATTAGAAATCTTAAACTTAAAATTAAATAGTAAGATGCCGAGGTAGGCATATTGAAAATGATATTTTTAATATAAGGTAATTACAGATTTAGAGATCAGACGGACGATCTGTTAGCTTGTGGCATAAGTTCAAATGATCTGAACAGCTTATGTTGCTGAACAGATCTTTGTGGCCGAAACTACAAGTTTTTTTGTTTGTAGACAGGAAACTGTCTGATAAACCATCGGCTTTTATGGCCGAGAAGTCCCGATTCAACAAGCTGCTTGACTACTTTTCCACTAGAGACTTCACCCGTGATAATTTCAACATTTTTATCGCTGAAATGCGGAATAAAGGCTATGCAATCTCCTATATCAACAATTTTATAAAAACTGTCAAATTGCTTGGAAAATACTTCAAGATCCACGACTTTGATGATTATACATATTTTCGTGAAAAAAGACTGTCAGAGGTGGATAATTTGACCCCGGAAGATATAAAAAAACTGGCAGAAGTAATTATTCAATACAAAAAGTTTCAGTGTTATATCAATCAGCGTCAGAAAGCTATGATTTTACTACTTGGTACAACAGGTGCAAGAATAGGGGAAGTGCTAAATCTGACTTGGAAGGACCTTCACAGTGGTCCAGAAAGAGTTATTTTCAGAGACACAAAGAATGGTGAAGATCGTACTGTATGTATCGGACCGGATATTTTTAATCTACTTTTCCAGCTTCCCCATAAAGGAGAATACATTTTCAGTTCAGCCAGAAACGGGACATTAAACTCTCAACAGATACTACTTGATCTGAAAAGAAGGGCTAAAGCCATAGGACTGAATAAAAAAATCTGGAATCATCTTTTTCGCTACAGTTACATAGACATAATGGGTCAGAATGGTGTTGATCTGATGTATGTGGCTAAAATTGTCGGTCATCGTGATCCCCGAACAACCATGCGGTATCTTAATTCCTCGTTAAAGTTTTATTCTCAGATTGTTCTTGCTCATCCCCTACTGAAACACAACATAAGCTGGGAAATGTTGTGTCAGAAAATCAAAACTAATATCAATCAGAATGTAGATACACAACATTTCAATCTTACAGTTGAAGAAAACAGTAACAGTCTGCTAATTAAAGTTACAAAGTAATCAATTATTATTAACATTTTATAAGGAGAAAATATGCCAAAAGGATATATGACCCTTAATGGTACACCGTTAACAAGATTTTGTCTGAACTGTAAAAAATCATTCCCGTGGAAAAGAGATACTAAAGGGCTATATTGTTCACCAATATGCTGGCAGAAATCAAAAGAACATAAAGAAGTTTACAGAATAACTTTCAAAGGGAAAAAACTGTCTCCTGAACATATTGAAAAAATGGCAGCCAGTAAAAGAGGAGTAAAACAATCTCCTGAACTTATTGAACGAAGGATGATTGGAGTACGGGGAAGGATACAGCCACAAGACGAAATTGAGAGACGAAGAAAAGCCCTAATCGGTAAGAAAAGATCCGGAATAGCCCATTTGAACATAATAGATGGTATTGCAAAATCTTTCGGATATGAATCAAAAGAAGATATGGAAAATTATCCTTCGTTCAATTACAGATTGAAGGAGGAAGCAGAACAAAAGCGACTGGCACTAATTAGAGATGAATGCAAATGTATGAAATGCGGAAGTAAGGAGCATTTGATTGTAAATCATATCATTGATCGTAGGATTATGTATAAATTGATGCCTGAGGAAGCAAATGCCCTGTGGAATCTTATTACACTCTGTGAATCGTGCCACAAAAAGATGAAAGGTCCGAACTATAGATTATTTCAGGCTAGGCTGATGAATATACTAAAAAGGGAGTACGAATACAATTATCTCCCCTATATATCAGTGATTGATCAGATTCTTCCATTTATACCCTTTCTAGTGGAATAAAATTAAATGATTCTTAGAAGTAACAGCCGGATCATCTGGCGCAGAGGGTGCAGCAGTATCAAGTATCTACCTGTTACAGGTACCAGAGCTTGAGATGGCTGATCTTATGCCAGTAGGAAGGACTGAACTTGCTAAGAATACGATTATTAAATGTTAAGAAAGGAATGTATTATGGATCTTGTTGAAACAAGTAAACTGATAATTGATTGGGATGGGAAAACTTCTCCTAGAGATGATGAGCTTATCAGAAGATTACGATGCGCTTATAATGGCCTACTGTTCTGCTGGATAGCTGAAATTAAAAAAGAGGCAATTGTTCCATTTTCCGATTACAAACCGGATATTCCAGATTCTTTCAGAAACTATTTTGAATCTCATATAAGAAAGGGTGAGTTGCTGCCTCTTTACCTCTATCCAATCAGTGAACAAAAGTTCCGTCTAAGTGATGATTACGTATCGTTCAATTTATATCTTCAAAAGGGATTTGATAAATTGCCTGCAATCATTTTAGGTGATTCTGAAAGCAAATATATAATTAAAAAAAGCGGTCCCTACCAACTACTTTTGCCTTATCTAAAAGTCGAGTAATTGAATCTTAATTATAGTCATAATATGGTAGAATGCGGTTGTATGAAAAGCTGGTGGGATTTAGGGGAAGGATATGGTTTTGATGGTAATGAATTAGCTTTACACCGTATAGAATGTCCTTTTTGTGAAGAAGAAGGCAATTTTACCCTTGTTCATCATGAAGAGAAGAAAAAACCAAACGGTCAAAAAGTATTAAACTTTGATACATATAAATGCGGTAGTTGTGCAGGATTTATAATGGTCCTTTGGTCAGCAAGTAGTTACAGTGGTGGTTTACACGCATATCGAGTCTTACCATGGCCACAAAGAACAACACAAGCACCCGAACATTGGCCTTCTGATGTACAGAGGTTCTGGCTTCAAGCACAACGCTCTTTAGAAGATGAAAACTGGGACGCTGCTGCAGTAATGGCAAGGAGCGCCTTACAAGTAGCATTAAGACATTCTAAAGCTGTAGGAGATAACTTAAAGGAAGAAATTAACGATCTAGCATTAAAAGGGATTCTTCCTCCTCTTATGAAAGAATGGTCTCACGAAATACGCGAATTAGGAAACGATTCTGCACATCCAAAGCCTAACCAAGATCCAACTACTGATAATGACGCTAAAGATATTGTTGAGTTTATGGATTTTACAATGACCTATTTATATAACTTACCAAAACAGATATTAGAATATCGTAAAAGACGAAAAAGGAAATGATGAGAAGAACTAGAAATTGCTGAACCATTCCTGATCAACTGTAACTACTTCTTCTGTTTTTAATTTAATACCTAGTCGAAGTTCTTTCATTTTCTCAGTGAGATCCCTTCCATCAATTAGATCAATAGGTGTTGAACCATCTCTGTTAGCTTCCTGCTTAGCATCCCTAGTGAAATTGCCAGTTGTTATAAATAAGCCTTTATCAGCCCTTCCTGACATGGTTCCTTTGAACTCTCTTATCTCTTGTGATGTAACTGATCCCTGATATCTTTTACACTGGAAAATTATTCTGAATGATACAAACCCACCAAGCCTGACAATTCCTCTTCCATCAATACCTCCATCTCCTGACCTTCCTTCCACTTTTACTTCAATGAATCCGGCTTCACGAAGGATACGCTGGCATAATCTTTCAAATACATCAGGAGGAAGCTTTTTAATCATGTCAAGCATTTCCTCTCTCCATGACTCCGATACTTTTAGATCATGATCACTATCATCGGATAATTCTGCTGTATCATGATTGATATCATACTTCTTTACAGTTCTGTTTACTTCATCCTTATCAACAGTTTTCACTTGAAGACCTTTGGCAGTAAGAGCCCATACACCTCTTGATGAGTTCTCAAGCAGACCATATCTTTTCAGGTAATTTCTTGTCCACGCCAGACGGTAATCAAGTTTAGTTCTGTTTCCACGATGTACCTCATTTATATCCCTATCAGTAAGTTTCAGGATTTCAGCAACTTTATCCAACATTTCCTGTACAGAAGCAGATCCTCCTAGTTCATGAAGAGCCTGAAGAAGTACATTGAACATTTCATCATATTTAGGGACTGACATATGAATATTTTACCATAATAATCATTTATACTTTTTCATTGATTCTTGAAACATTATATGATCTAATTTACAATATTAGGAAATAAGCTTGTTATAATAATTCGTTGCAGGTCAATTCAACCTTGCCGAGGTATCCAAGGTGGTCACGGTGCGTGTCTGAAAAACACGTTATGTCAGTTCGACTCTGACCCTCGGCACAAACTTATTCATAAATTGAATTTTTATATTAAGAAGAGATATAGACAATTTTCAGGTATTGGCAGCAAGAAATTCAAAAACAACCGCAGATATAGTAGAGTCGATAGGAGTTTGTCCTTAAGAGTAAAACGGAAACGTCTCTAAGCATAAAGAAGAGTGGATAAGAAAAGCATTAAAGTTTCTATTTTTCGTATTTATCCATCACAACTCTCCTGAAAAGATCCTGGCTTATTTTGCATTTACTTCCTGGTGGAATTGTTACCCCAGTCACCTTGCAAAATACTTTTGGTATTTGAACTTCAACCGTGGACGTACTTCCCTTCAAACTACCTAAAAAAGCGTCTAGGGCATTCTCTAATTGTTGACCTGGAGGCATGTAATAAAATAAACATCCCGTATTTCCACCCGTTCCGGGAAAATTACAACTTCTTTTGGACGGTGAATATTGTTCCAATATTCTTTCAATTTCAGGGGCGTCTTCTTTTAAGGACATAGGGCAAATACTATCAGATGTAAACGTCCGGTTCAAATTCAATAGGGAAAATGGGTCAACTGATTTGCCATGGGAGACAGGATAAAGAGTACTATATAAGTTTTATTGCACCATTTATCATCTTATATTATACTTACAAAGGTGTGGAAAGCTTATTTTGAGTTGTTAAAAGATGTTTTATTGAGAGTTTGAGTAAGTCGGAATTAAAATAAGTTAGTTTGGAAAATACAGTGCGGGCGTAGTTCAGCGGTAGAATGTCTCCTTGCCAACGCCAAAAGAGCCTTAAAATAGTCTAATTGATGATTATTATTCCCCTTTATTCCCTTCGTAACTACATAATAAAAATAATAATTTAATCATATCATATTAATTTATCTTTATTAAAAGATAAATTAATATTATTTATATTGTCATGGTAGTAAAAGTGTATATTATAAATAGTATAGTATTGATTATTATTGGTATAATACAGGTAAAGATTGAATATTGCTATTTATATAAATACAGGATACAGTATTTATAGACTACATGTCCCCAAAAGAAAAATTTTACAAAATATACGGAAACCTGCCTCTAGCAACACGAGATGAAATAATATTAACTATAAATGGTGAAGGAATATCGTGGAAAGTAGCCAAACTTTATATTGATCAAAATTCTTCTATTTCACAGGAAATTCTTGATAAATTGGATGCACTTAAAATCATCTAAAGTAAATTAATTGTTTATACATATGGATATAAATATAAAAACACCAAAAATAACCAGTGAAGAAATAAAACAGTTAGTAATTGAAAGATTAAGAAGAATTCCTCCTGGAAAAAAAATATCTATTGGATCGGAAGGTGATTTTACAGGTGAAGAATTAATTAAATTAGTAGAGACAGATAAAAATATTGGCGGGAAAATTATTGAAATGCAACTTGACTATCTAAGGTCGCTTAAAGATCTGTTAAATGAAGATTTAAATGATCATCACCCGTCCTTACCACGATAACACCACAAATTATCTCTATACGTGGTCTCAACACATCCTCCAATTCGCTGCTGAAGCAAAAGTAAAAATGATTGATATTTCAGGTGAAAAAGTAACCAAAAAAAATTTATCAAGTTATGTAAGAAAAATTCAACCAACTTTTATTATGATTAATGGTCATGGTAATGATGATTGTGTTACCGGGCATGATAATGAAGTTCTGGTAAAAAAGGGCGAGAATGAAAATGTTTTTAAGAATACCATTGTCTTTGCCAGATCGTGTAGCTCGGCTAATGGTTTAGGATTATCATGTTCAAAAAATGTAAATACTACATACATAGGTTATACCGGAGATTATTATTTTATGTTTGATTTAGAGAAGCTGTTCCGTCCTTTAACCGATAAAACAGCTGAGAAATTTTTAGAACCTTCAAACTATGTTGCTATTTGGCTTCTTAAAGGTCTGACTGCTGAAGAAGCGAATAGAAGATCTAAAAATATGATAAGAAAGAACATACTACAAATAGTTGCAGGTACTGATCCAGATCAAGATTTGTCTATGCTTCCACTTATGATTTGGAACTATAATCACCAGGTTTGTTTTGGTGACCCAAAAGCAACAATTAGATAACGTCGTATATTTCTACCTTGTATGGATATTTAATTATTTAATGACTCGTAAAAACAGCCTCCAGACATTCTATACTATTTTGTATGATAAAGTTATTTAACTTAGTTTTATAATAACACCAATAGGTGAGTTTCTAAGATAAATTCTTAATACTCATCTAACGGTTATTCTTTGCATATTAATTGACAGGGTAGTCATGATGAAGTAACTCAAAGGTTGATATGTATATATTTGCTTTCATATATCCCCTTTCCCTTCTTTTATTAGCAATTTTAATCTTAATTTTGTTAAAAAAAGTTAAAAAGAATTCTCCGATTAAAAATCTTGGCTTAGATATATTCAAGGTAATCGGAATATTTGTTGGCTTACTCATTTTAAGTAACCTTTTTGTAATTCAACCTAATAATATTGTAGATGACTCTATGAGTCCAACTTTACACAAGGGAGATTATTTCTATATGATTAAACCGTTACTTTTTCAAATAACTCAACATCCTCAAAGAGGAGATATCATCGTTTATAGAGTAAATCAAAATCAAGATAAAGTTAATATTGGTAGAATTATTGGAGTAGATGGAGATAAAATTGTGATAAAAGGAGGATTTGTTCATCTTAATGGAAAATTACTTGTGGAGCCCTATACCTTAAATCCTGAGAAAACCATTGTTCCTAAGACCGCTGTATTAGGTAAAAATTGTCAAGAAATAGATGTACCAGATGGAATGTATTTTGTTCTACCGGATAATCGTGAGCAAGGAGCGGCTGATTCGCTAATCACAGGATTTGTTGATTCTCAAGATATTCTTGGTATAAAGTTTTTAGTCTATTATCCACAGATTAGATTATCAGATTATCATAGAGATACTTCAAATGATAAAAATTTGGTTAAAAAGGATTCCTGTATATAGAAATTTGTTTGTAAATCCACTGATTGTTCTTGTGGTAAAGTATATGTGTCTTGAGGTAAAAACTTACATTTGATATACTCAAACAGCTGATTAAGACTATAATGGTATTCTTTTAGCGTTGCGGGTGACTTTTCAGCGAGAATCCCGTCATTAACATAGGAAATTAAAGTAGTTTTGAGGTCCATCTTTCCCTCCTTCTATCAGTAGCATATTCTTATAAGGGAGATATGCTAGGGAAAAATAGCCTCATTTACTGCGGGCGTAGTTCAGCGGTAGAATGTCTCCCTTCCAAGGAGAAGGTCAGGGGTTCAAGTCCCCTCGCCCGCTCATAAATTGTCTTTGAAAATGCGGAATTTGCAAAAAAAGAATGTCATTTGGGTTTGTATATTCGCCCGCTCAAAACAGTTATAAGTTGTTAGTTACTATACCAAAGTTATATGACTACAACTTACAACTTTTTTTTGCCGAAGTGTAGAAAATACAAGATAGACTGTAATGTCTTAAAAGTTGATTAATTTTATTAAAAGCCGAAGTGGCGGAATTGGCAGACGAAGCCCCGTAAAAATTTTGGGCTGGTGGCGGAACTGGAAGACGCGTACGCTTCAGGGGCGTATGGGGCAACCCGTGGAGGTTCAACTCCTCTCCAGCCCACACAAAATTTTGTACTTGGTTCAAGAAATTGGATGTGGGTTCAACTCCCACCTTCGGCACAGTAAATTTCTGAGGAAATTTACTGTGTAAACACACTGCACGATTTCTTATAAAGTGAATTGCAAGGTTGTCCATTGGTAAAACATCAGTTTATATACGTTCACTTTATAGCACTTATTTTGACAATAAATTGCGGGGTCGTCTAATGGTAGGACAGCAGCCTTTGGAGCTGTTTATTCTTGGTTCGAATCCAAGCCCCGCAGCCAAGATAGACGAGAGGCGTAAAAAGCTATCTTGTCAAACGGTTTTATCCAATCAAATCGGGCTTTTTTGCCTTTCAACTCCAAGTTCTGAAGTGTCATCTTCAAAAGTAGCTTTTTTTCGTAGGCTTCAGAACTCTCAAACAATTTTCCTGCGTTAGAAGCCAGTTTTAGGAGGTATTCTGAGGTTATATAGTATTCCTCATAGGCAAATCGTAGCTTGGACATCTTAGTTTCAATTTCCTTCTGTTTTGCCCGTTACTCTTTTCGTTTTTCCTCATAGTAGCTCTAGTAATACTGCCGTCTATTTTGTCTTCCCAAGCTTTCTCAATGCTGTTTTCATATTTCTTATACTCGGCTTGATAACTATTGAATAGATTTCTATGAAATTCTGATTTGTCTTTATGTGAACTTTTGAGAGTAGTGGTTATGTCATTAACACATTTTTTGGCATTTGGAGCTTACTAAAGGCTTCTGAGAACAGCTTGGTCAGGTCGTCTTCTGTGAGCCATTCTGCCCCGTGCTTGCCGTTATATTGAGTGCAGTGGTAGTAGTGATAGGTCTTACCGCTTTTCTTGGTTTTCCTTTCCAGGGTAATGATGCAACCGCAGTCGCCACACCTAATCAACCCCCTATATGGGAAGGGCAAACCTGCGAATTTGTAGTGCTTTTTATTGTAACCAGCCTTGACCTCTTGGGCTTTATCAAATAAATCTGGGCTGATTATCCTATCGTAGTTATGCGGGTATTCTTGCCCATCGTAAATCATCGTCCCACAAGGGAAAGGATTTTTAAGGATGAAGTCAATTTTACCTTCGGAAAAAGTGAGGTTAAATACATCTTTTAGTCTGTTTCTCACTTCAAGCATTGAAAAACTGCCAGTTGAATACCACTCATACATTTTCTCAATTACTTGAGCCTCAGATTTTTCAATCTCAATCCACTTAGTGCTGTCCTCTTTTGTTATGTTTCTTTAGCCTTAAGGGGCTTTACCAGTCCACTCGTTTCTGCTAATTTTGAATTTGACTGTATTTATTGCACCTTCTTTTAATCGGTTAAGATATTACTTGGCTAAAAAGACCTTTAAGTCCCAGTCCTGTATATCCCTAACTACACTGTCCTTATTGATGGTTAAATGGTCGTAAACGAAGTGAATTTCTTTGCCATAATCAAGCCTCAGCTCGTCAATTTTAACTGCGCCTCAGTAGTTTCTGGTTATGCGGTCAACTCGGTAAGAGATAATAGCTTTTATATCCTCATTCCCTTTGACAAAATCAATCATCGTGTTAAACTTTTTTCTAATCTTGTAATCGGCACTTTCGCTAAAAACAAATTCTTTGACCACTTCAAAGTCTCTTTTGGTTGCGTAATCCCCAAGTTCAGGAAGTTGAATATCTTTAAGTGAAAGACCTTCTTTTTCCTGTTTGAGCGTTGATACTCTGGTTAAAATAACTGCTTTCATATAAATTCTTTTTGAAATATATCGTTTTGATATATCAGTTGGGGTTTGCTTTTCGTTTTCCCATTTTCTTTTATTCCATTTCCGTTAGATAAGTCCTCAAAGAGATTAGGATTTGATGCATTCTTTAATCGTTTTTCTGCCGCATTGTAATAACTTTTATCTATATCAACACCTATAAATTTTCTCTCCAGTTCTAAGGCCGCAACACCAGTAGAACCAACCCCCATAAATGGGTCAAAAACTAAATCATTTTTATTACTTGCGAGTTTGATTATATGTCTCAGTACCTTGAGTGGTTTTTGGGTTGGATGAACAGGATTTTTTACTCTTTCATTACCCATGCATATAGGAGTTTCAACAAAATTGTGCATTTCACTTTGTTTTCCAAAATTCCATGTATGTCCTTTATTCCAAACACAAACAATTAGTTCACAGCTATTTAAAAAACCTGCTCTTCTTATTTTTGGAGCTGGATTGGTTTTGTGCCAAACTACGAATTGAAAAGTATCAAATTCAGGATCAAAAATTTCATGCCATTTTCCTAATAAGTTATAACTTGTGAACGCAAAAATGTTTCCCGTGGGTTTTAGTATTCTCTTAAACTCATGAATCCATTCTTTTGGATTGAAATCTATATTATCCCAATGAGCTAAATCATTATTTATTTCCTTTCTCCATTTAAACTTCATATTTCCGGTAGAATAGGGACTTAGGTTGTAAGGAGGGTCTGTAAAAATTAAATCTATTGATTTATCTGGGACTGTTTTTATGAATTTTCTACTATCTTCCAAGTATATTTTATATTTGCTCATTGTTTTAGGTATAATTTTTTAATTTCACCAAGTACATTTTTAATAAGATAAGCATTTTCTTTATATGCTCCCAAAACAAGATTGTAGCCTTCATCAGATTTGCAAATAAAATTCCAAAAATCTCTCCCAATAAGAAGCTCCTCTTTTGCGAAGAATTGTTTAACTCTTTCTTGCTGCCATTCTTTATCTTCTCCAAATCTGTTATATGCAGTAGCAAAATGTATAGTAATTTCTGTATTCTTGTCTAGCGTATTAGACAAAATAGCAAATTGCTCTAAGATTGCTTCTTTTTCCGAGCGAGCCTTTTTATTATCTAAATCTCCTCCTATTTTTAATTCAATTAAGTAATGATGTCCTGTTTCCTTATCAATTAAATAGTAATCACTATCGTGTCTTTTTGTAACTAATATTTTTTCCTGAGGTTTTTCTCTTAGGACTTTGTAATCTCCCACTGATGGTTTTCTTTCGTGGCTTTTGTATTTCTCTAATAATTCGGCAATAGCTCTGGTTTGGTTAACGGTTAAAGGGCCCTCTACTTTTCTATCGACCTCGTAAAAAAGTTCAGCAATGCTTATTGCTAACTTCTCGAGCATGTTACCAAGAGAGCTATCCAATGAACGAACTAACGCAGTAAAATATTGAATTTCTGGACCTAAAGCAGCAATAAAAACATTGTGTATTTTCATATTGAGAGTTCCATCGGGATTATCTACTTCACCCTCATGTCTTCCCTTAAAACCAACAGCGTAAGATTCTACAGCTGTTTTAACAAGTGCTTTAATAGTTTCGCTTGATGATATTTTTTTATCCATATATTTTGTTTTTGTTTGTTAAAAAAACATCTAAATCTTTCTTTTTTATTCTGTATTGTTTGCCAGCTTTACAAGCATTTAGTTTGCTTGCCTGTATCCAGCGATAAACCGTGAGATAGACAACTTTTAACATCTTTGCCACTTCTTCTATGGAGTAGTATTGTTCTTCTGTCATATTAGTTATATTTAACATTATTTAACATTTTATTCTGAAACGCAAGTAGTTTTAACGGTTCAAACTTGGTTATCTGCTTTCTAAGCAGTGAGAACACGCTAATCTCGTCTGTTCTGTCTAGCCTTTTCATTTCTTTGTTCAGGCTGTACCAAACAGAGTTGCCATATCGCTTAGTTATTTTCCTAAACTCTCTTAAGCCTGTCTCATCAAGCAATACCCTCATGCCTAGCATTTTCAGGGCGGGCGTTAGTTTAACTTTGGGATTTGTGGTTAAAAAGCCAGCAAAGAACTTTTTAGGGCTGTCGTATTGGTAAGTAAGCAAGGCCGGGCTGTTTCAACCCCAAGTTTTCAAAGAGGATTTCGAGATCGCTTAGGGTTATACTAAACTCTAACTGTCGGTTACAGAATAAGTTCTTTAGGGGCAGCATAGCCGGAAGCGAATGCTATAATAATCTGAAGGTTCCAGACCGTAGATCTCAGCCAGGCACCATTCGGAGCTTGGCTTCGCAAGAAACCAGATACGAATGTGACTGGGGCGGGTACAGATCGGTTACTCAGAAGACTTAAAACAACGGATTATTTCTCACAATAAGGGCGAAAATATTTCCACAAAGCTGTATATTCCGTTAGAGATAATCCACTATGAGGCATATAAAAACATGAGAGATGCAAAAAGAAGAGAAAAATATTTGAAATCAAATAAGAGGAGAACTACTTTAATGACGATGCTCAAAGAATATTTTTCAAAGAATTTTGTTAAAAAGTAGGAAACTTATAGTTTCTTTACCATCAAAAGCCTTTCAACAAGAGGATGAAATCCGCGGTGTTTGTAGAATTTTATAAGAGCCTTGTCGTTTGGGTCTGCCATAAGGAGTACATTGTCATATCTTTTCCTTTTTAATATATTGACTGCTTTTTCCAGCAATTTTGTACCTATCCCCTGCTTTCTGTATTTTTGACTCACTGCCAACCTGAAAAGGACTGCATTCCAGCCGTCTTCGCTTATTACTATATTTCCGGCGAATTTTCCATCGATTTGCCCAATAAGGATTGAATCTGGGTTTCTTTTTATTTTCTTGTTGAAATTTATTTCTGAATCAGTAGGAAGGTGCAGCATCCTTGCTGATTTTAAGTTTTCAGATAATTCTTTATAATCAGCTGGTTTATAGAATCTTATGCTGATGACATTTGTTTTTTTAGTCATTGGGAGCTGAAGCTAACGATAAGTGTGTTAATATTGATATAATATATCAAAGAATGCCGCGGTGGCGAAACAGGTATACGCGCAGGACTTAAAATCCTGTAACCGTCAATCCGGTTGTGTGGGTTCGATTCCCACCCGCGGCACAGTTAAGCATATAAACCTAAAACAAAGGTAGGCCTGATTTAGACGCATCCGGTTAGATTCCCACCCGCGGCACCCAGTTAAATTTGTGATCATAAATTTACTGGGTAAACACTTATTTTCTCTCCACAATATAAACTTTAGGATGATAAAGGAATATAACGGGAGCATCCTCGACAAGGTATCTTTGGAAATCTGCGTAAATTTTCTTCCTGTCATCCATATTCAGAGTTCTTCTCCCGTCTTCAAGCAGCTTATCCACTTTTAACGAGCTATAGTGGGAAATATTGGTAGCATCCTGTGTTGATTGCCAGAACTGATATTGGTCAGGGTCAGGAGGAATGCTAAACGTCAGGACAAACACTTGGTAATCTGAAGGAACTGTGGATTGCACTTTGACTTTGGTGTGTAGTCCTATATTATTCCAGGCATCTGAGACGGTCTGTGCTGTATCCAGAAGGTTTACGAAAGTGGATATGGTCAATTGTGCTGAAGATGAACTGAGAGGGCTTTTTGCCAGGATTTTTTGTGCCGTTGCAGGATCAAATTTATATAACCTTACTTTCTGGCTGTATGCCCAGGACAATGGGGAGACGGGAGTGTACACTTTTTCAAAATCGTCAAAGTTTGGAGTAGCGTAGTAAAGCGCTTGGCGGATATCCTTTTCCTTGAAAAAGGAATTATTCAGATTCAGGAATATGCCCACAAATTTATTGAATTCGGTTTCTGGCGTGATTTTTACATTCTTCCAGTTGGCAAGATCATCGATCCTGCCTAAATTTTCAAGAGTGTTTACTTCCCCAATCTTAAAGGCAAGAATAGCGTCATCCGTACTAAGATAGAATTTATAAGTGATGTCCGGCAATCCGCTTTTTATTGGTTCAAGAGATAAAGAAGTGATGTAATCACCATTGTATTCTATCTTTGCGACTTTATAGACTCCCAGACCTACCAGGTTAGGCTTAAAAAGCGGTTCGGACAAAAGAATAGGTAATGGTGTATACGGTTCCTTCAGACTGACCTTGAGGAGATATTTATCGATAGGCATAAATTTTACATCGCTGAGATGGTAGTTGACATCTGAAGAAGAAAATTGGGTACCGTCTTGCCAATAAACATTGTGGGGAAGGCTAAAAATATAGTCCTTGCCATTGTTTTCCACTTTCCATGACAGGGCCAGAGAAGAAGTGGCTGAACCGGATGCAGTAAGAGCCGTCAAGCCCAACGATATTTTATTTCTGATAGATACGGGTAAATTGGACTCATCATATCTTCCTACCATGCCGATGATTTGCTCTTTTTGTCCTGCAATCTGGATATAAAGAGGATAAATTTGAAGAAGGAGAAGGATGAAGAAAAATCCGCCAAGAAATCCCAAGGCCAGGAATTTTATGTGGCGGCTAATAAAAGTTTTTACTACTAGGAAGACAAACTGAATCCGTTTGCCCATTTTTTATACTCAGGTATAAAGTAGCGATAAAATTGAAGTGATAAGAAATAACGCAGCCAGTACTATCGTGAGATTAAAAATAATTTTTTCTACTCCACGCCTGCTTTTGTAAAAGCCTCCACCGCCACCCCAGGCTCTTCCCAACCCGACTCCTTTTGACTGCAAAATGATAAGGGTGCTAAGCGATACCGAGATTATTATCTGAAGTATGATAATGACGTTACTCATTTGCATATTTTAACACATTTTAAGTTAAGAGTTTTATACATAACGAGACTATTTTTTCGGGGTCGTGGCGTATGAGGCTTCTTTTGAGAGTGTCACCTTTTTCCATAGCAATTTTTTGCGAAGAAAGGAGATCGGCGCTCACAAGCTTAAAAGGGATTTTTTTGGGGAGGTCATTTAATACAGGAATTGCGTGATATTTTCTGTATTTCTTCAGTACGTCGTCGGGAATATGCGCATTGTTGGCAAATACAAAGTCCAATGACGTAACAGGTAAATATTTATCCAGTTCCTTAATAAAAGTGGAAGCAGAAAACTCATATGTCTGTCCGTATTCAGTCATAAGGTTCAGTATGAATATTTTTTGGGACCTGCTTTGCATGATAGCCTCTTTTACCCCTGAAACGGCAAAATTAGCCAAGATTGTAGTGTAAAAACCTCCCGGTCCAATAATTATCACATCGCTTTCCAGAATTGCCTTTTTTGCCTCATTTGTAATTTTGGTACGCGGCTTAGTAGCCAACTGCGTAATTTTTACTTTACCGTTGTCCTTGGGATCATCTATGAAGTGTTCGCCGACAACTGTGGACCCGTTTTCATATTTGGCTACCAAATCCACTTTGTCAAAAGAAACTGGCAGCACCCTGCCCCTAATTTTCAAAATGTCTCCTGCCTTTTCAATTGCTTTTTCCTGCGAACCCAAAAGTTTGGTTAGCGCGACCAGAAAAAGATTACCAAAGCTCATACCTCGTATGCCTCTTCCCTCACTATAACGGTACTGGAAAAGTTTTCTTAAAAGAAGTGAATCGCCTGAGGATCCGTTACTCAAGGCAATAAGCGACTTTCTCACATCGCTGCTTGGTAAAAGACCCCATTCATCCCTCTCTTTCTTTGCGCTTCCGCCTGAATCCGCCATGGTAACTATGGCGGTAATGTGATCTGTATATTTCTTCAGTCCTGATAGCACGCTAAAAGTTCCGGTTCCCCCTCCGATGACGACAAATTTTTTGTTACTTATAGCGTTTTCTTTCTTCATGTGTATGAAACAGAACAACTACAGTTTATTTCATAATCCAATTGAAAAATTGGGTAAGAAATGTCAGAAGTATCCCTCCCACAATTATCACCTGCCAGTTTGCCAACCCAAAGGCGGAAATCCGCAACGGACCGACTAAAAATCCTGATGATTGAAATGATGATATCCGAACATTTGTTTCTAATAGAGTCCAGATATAAAATATCAGGATGTTTATTATCCATGAAAAAAGGTTCAAAGTCAAAATATTGATTGGTAACATGATAAGGTTGGCAACCGGTTTTCCTATATAGACAAGTATCGTGAGTATAAGGCAGGAATAAAGAAAACTTTTCCAGCCTCCCGAAATTGAAATAGAATAGATTATCTGAGTAAGGCTAAAAACTGAGAGAGTGATAGTAAAATACTTTCTTAATATAAATTTCATATCAACCGTCTTATTTTGCAGTTTATTCAGAGTAACATTTCTTCTTTTTCAATGCAATTTATTCGTTTGATACCATGTTTTTAAGTCGCAAAAGTTCGTGGTATTTGTGCGCAAACCTGTGAGCTTCATCCCTGACTCTTTGGACCAGGTGCAGGGCATTTGACCGTCTGGGCAGAATAACCTTAAAATAATTGCCGTTTGCGCAGACGACGATTTCCTCATTTTGCTTGGCTAACCCGATCGCAGGGACATTGAGAGTAAAATTTGCTAGGACTTTGTTAAAAATTCTAAGTTGTGGTTTTCCGCCGTCTACAACCATAAGATCAGGCAACTTCCATTCCCTATGTTTCAGTCTCCTCTCAAGCATCTCCTTTAACATACCAAAATCGTCTATTTTATTGTGAATTCTTATGCGGAAACGTCTGTAGTAGGACTTGTCCGGTAAATTATGCTTAAAAGATATCATTGAGCCGGTGGCAAATGTACCTGAAGTATTACTTATGTCATAACATTCGATTCTTTCGATACGGGTCAAAGACGGATAGTGTTCTTTTAGTATCCACAGTAGCTCATCCTTCTCCAATTTGAAGACATGGCTTATATATCTGGGATCAGCCATATATTCATTGGTAATATTTATATTCAAGAGATAGTTGAGATGCTTTAATTTGTCACGATACGTGGCCGCTTCTTCAAACTTATTTTCACTGGAGAGATGCTGCATTTTTGCCAATAAATAGCGGGATAAAGGTTCAAAGTCACCCGACAGGAGATTTTTGATACGACTGATGTTTCGGAGGTAAATTTTTTTTTGTCTTGCGTACTCCTTTTGTTCGAGTTTTTTGATGACAGCTGGGCATGGATTGCATAAACCAAGATACGTGTAAAAACAAGATCTTTTTCGGTTCGGGCTCTGTGTGCAATATGGTATGATCCTTCTGATATTTGCGAGAATTTCCCTGGCAATGCGGGATGAGGGAAAAGGACCAGAAAAAAAAGATCTTCCGTCTTCTTTTCTCCTTGTCAAAATCAATCGCGGGAACTCTTCCATTGTGATCTGGATATAGATATAGTGTTTGTCATCCTTCCAGATGACGTTGTATTTCGGTTTATAAATTCTGATGAGATTTGCCTCAAGAAGAAGAGCCTCAAATTCATACCTGACGGGAATAATCTCTATTTTATGTATGTTCCTGACCAGATTTTCCGTTTTGGCGTCTTTGGTTTGCTTCTGGAAATAAGAAGAGACCCTTCTTTTCAAATTTATAGCCTTACCGATATAAATTATTCCACCATTGGTATCCAAATACCGGTAGACACCGGGTATTTCCGGCAGTTTGTTTATATTTTTCGGGATAAAAGAAACGGCTTTTACTGTGATATAGGATAATTCCTTTATATGAGGTGGAGAGGTCTGAGCGTTCCCGGTATTATTTTTATTCATGCTGAAGGGATTTTCCCGTATATGAAGCCGGATTATTTATAATATCTTTTACTGATCCAGTACCAATAACCTTTCCTCCAGCTTCTCCTCCTTCCGGCCCCAGATCTATTATCCAATCAGCATTTTTTATAATATCGAGATTGTGTTCTATGACAATCACGGTGTTGCCCATTTTCACAAGTTGACGCAGCACATAAAGAAGTTTTTCCAGGTCCGCAAAGTGCAGGCCTGTGGTGGGTTCATCCAATATGTATAATATGTCGTTTGAGCCTTTTTTGGACAGCTCTGTTGCCAGTTTGACTCTTTGCGCCTCCCCACCTGAAAGTTGGGGTGCGGGTTGACCAAGCTGTATATAGGACAAACCTACATCCTTTAGTGTCTCAAGTTTTCCCGATAGGCCCGGTATATTGGCAAAAAAGTTTGCAGCTTCTTCAACTGTCATGTTTAACACGTCAGATATGCTCTTATTCTTAAAAAGAACTTCAAGAGTCTCCGAGTTAAAGCGCGTACCGCGGCAAACTTCACAACTGACATAGACATCTGGTAGAAACTGCATTTCTATTTTTGTTTGGCCTTCACCCTCACATGCCTCACACCTGCCGCCTTTGACATTAAAGGAAAACCTTCCTGCCTTAAAACCGCGCGCCTTGGCATCCGGAGTCTGGGAAAAAAGATCCCTAATAAACGTAAAAGCGCCTGTATAAGTAGCGGGATTGCTGCGCGGAGTCCTGCCGATGGGTGATTGATCAATAAGGATGACTCTTTTTAGCTGATTCTCACCTTCCAGTGAATAATAAAGGCCTCCTTTTTCCTTGTGATAAGGATTGAACCGGCTTGCTAAAGCATGATAAAGTGTATCAACTATAAGAGTCGATTTCCCGCTTCCTGAAACCCCAGTGATGCATATCAGTTTGCCTAAGGGAAAAGTGACGTCTATATCTTTCAGGTTGTTTTCCTGGCATTTTCTTATTGTAAGATGTTTTGCACTGACAATATTGCCGTTTTCACTTGAAGATTGGACAATTTTCCTTTTGCCGGATAAATATAGTCCTGTCAGTGAATTTTTGTCCTTTATTATCTGTTCGGTTGTCCCGCTGGCGATTACGTTGCCGCCATGCTTACCGGCTGCCGGGCCAAAATCCACTATAAGGTCTGCATTGTGCATCATTTCCCTATCGTGTTCGACTACGATGACGGTATTTCCCAAATCTCTCAATTTTTTAAGCGTGGTGATAAGACGAAAATTATCGCGGGGATGGAGCCCTATGGACGGTTCATCCAAAACATAAAGCACTCCGGAAAGCCCTGAGCCGATCTGAGAGGCAAGCCTTATCCTTTGCGCTTCACCGCCTGCAAGCGTATTGGCGCTTCGTTCAAGAGTCAGGTAGTCCAACCCGACAGAAATGAGAAAAGATAACCTGTTTTGTATTTCCTTTATTATGAGAGAACCTATTGTTTTCTCCCGGTTGGACAACGAAAGCTGAATTTTGTGTATCCAGTCACTCATCTGCTTTATGGAGAGGGTTGTAACGTCAACAATTGATTTTTCGTCTATTGTCACCGATAAGGCTTCCTTTTTCAGTCTTTTCCCGGCACAAAGTGGGCAAATCTCTTCCCTGAGGTATTTTCCGATTTCATTTCTGACATACTCTGATTCAGTAGATGAGAATCTCTTTTCCAATTCCGGCACCACTCCTGCAAATTCTTCATATATGGTCACTTCCCGACCGTACCGGTTTTCTCCCTGGATTTCATGTATTTCTTCTCCAGTGCCAAAAAGAAGCAGTTCCAGTTTTTTGTCTGTGGCTTCCTTTAGTGGCCGATCTATTTTAATGCCTATTTTTTGGGCCACAGTAGTCAAAATTCTGCCAAACCAGGTATCGCCCAAGATCATTCTGGCAAAGGGTAAGATTCCCCCTTCGCTTATGGAAAGATTGGGGTTTATGACCAGTTTCGGGTCAATCCTGAGTAGATTACCCAGTCCGCTACATTTAGGACAAGCGCCGTGGGGAGAATTAAACGAGAAGATACGCGGTTCAATTTCAGGCAGGGAGATATTGCATACCGGACAGGAAAACTTTTCGGAATAAAGCTGGTCTGAAAGTTTTTTGGGCTTGTCGGGAAATGTGAAGTCTGCATCATTGACAGCCGAATATATGACTAATCCTTCAGAAAGTGATGTAGCCGTCTCAGTGGATTCAATAAGTCTTGAACGCAAACTTTGCTTATCTTCCTTATTCTTTAATTTATTTTTATCAAAAGTTATTCTATCAACTACAACATCTATGGAATGTTTGTTTGTTTTAATAAGAACTAGGTCTTCGTCAAGGGAGAAGATAGTTCCATCTATACGTACTTTTGTAAAACCTTTAGATTTGAGATTGTCTAAAAGATGGGAAAATTCCCCTTTTCTATCCCTAACTACTGGAGAAAGTATAAGAAAACGCTCAGGCCTCTTTCCCAATTTTCCACTATTTTCTGAAATCTGAAATAATTTTTCAACTATTTGGTCTGATGTTTGCCGTACTATTTCCCTGCCGCAGTTTGGACAGTGTGGACGGCCTACTCTTGCAAAAAGTAGCCTAAGATAATCATAAATTTCCGTAACCGTCCCCACTGTAGACCTGGGGTTATGGGAAGTGGATTTCTGGTCTATGGAAATGGCTGGTGACAAACCGTCTATGGCATCCACATCCGGTTTATCCATTACGCCCAAGAACTGCCTGGCATAAGAAGACAGACTTTCCACATATCTTCTTTGTCCTTCAGCATAAATTGTATCAAAAGCAAGTGAGGATTTTCCGCTACCGGATACTCCAGTAAAAACAATCAGTTTGTATTTGGGAAGTTCCAGACTGATATTTTTAAGGTTGTGTTCACGTGCTCCTCTAATAATAATTTTATCCTGAGTCTTTTGAATCATATTTGTATTCTTTGATTTTATCGCGGATCTCTGCTGCCAATTCAAAATTCAGTTCGCCTGCCGCCTGTTTCATTTCCGTTTCCATTTTCCTAATAAGCTTTGTGCGATCACGTGGAGTCAAATCATCAAAATCCATGTTCATAAGCTCCCTGTATTGCATCCTTTTCCGGCTATCAAGTGATCTCACAAGTTCCAGAGTTTCGTCAAGCTCTTCCTTCTCAATAAGTTTTTCCCTAATGGGTTTTTCTACATTACGGGGTGTTATATTATACCTCTTATTGTAATCAAATTGAACCTGCCTCCTCCTGTCAATTTCTGAGATTGCCCTTGCCATGGAACCTGTTTTATTGTCGGCATACATGATAACAGTTCCCGCAATGTGTCTGGCGGCTCTACCCATAGTCTGGACAAGTGACGTATCACTGCGTAAAAAGCCTTCTTTGTCTGCATCTAGTATGGCTACAAGAGATACTTCAGGCAAATCCAGACCCTCGCGGAGCAGATTTATACCGACAAGTACGTCATATTTTCCACTCCTGAGCTCATCGAGTATGTCGCTTCTTTCTAAAGTCTGTATATCAGAATGAAGATAATGTACATTTGGAAGAAGATTTGAAGAAATTGAGCCTCCCAATAATTTATCGATGTATGACTTATCCTGCAGGTAAGAAGACAAATCCTCCGCCATCCTCTTGGTCAATGTGGTTACAAGAACCCTTTCTTTCCTTTGTTTACGCGAAAGGATCTCTTTGACCAAATCTTTTATTTGGCCATTTGTGGGGCGGATAATAATTTGCGGGTCACAAATACCAGTAGGCCTTATAAGTTGTTCTGTGATGCCTTCCTGAGGAGTAAAGTTGTGACTTTTTGCATCCTCTCTTGCCAGGGATAGCTCATATTCATTCGGGGTAGCCGATACATATACGGCTTGGCTTATTCTCCTGTAGAACTCCTCATAAGTAAGAGGCCTGTTGTCAAGTGCTGACGGCAACCTGAAACCAAAGTCAATAAGTGTCTGTTTCCTGGACCGGTCTCCGTTATACATACCCCTTATCTGGGGAAGCGTCATATGTGACTCATCAATAAACAGCAGCCAATCTTTTCCGTATGGTTCACTGAAGTAGTCAAGAAGGCTGTATGGCGGATCTCCGGCTTTCCTACCGTCAAAATAACGGGAATAATTTTCAATACCGTTTATATAGCCGACCTCATTTATCATCTCCAGGTCGAAATTTACTCTTTTGGCCAGTCTATAGGCTTCTATAATTTTATTGTGCTTTTTAAGCTCATTGACTCTTTTGTCTAGCTCGTCACGGATTTGTGCAAATATATCAGTATACTTATGTGTGTCAGTGATGTAATGTTTGGCGGGATAGATAAATTCCTCCTTTTTTGAGGAAATCATTTTTCCGTTTAACGCGTCAATTACGGAAATAGTGTCTATTATGTCACCGCTGGCAGTTATCCTGACTGCAGTATCCTCATAGGCAGGATAGATATCGATATTATCGCCTCGTGTACGAAAAGTTCCCCTTTTGAAATCAAAATTTGATTTCTCATATTGCAAATCAACCAGATTGTCATAAAGTGATTTTCTGTCTATTTTCATGCCGACAGCGAGTTTCAGCACAAAATTGCGGTACTGAGCCGGAGATCCAATATTGTAGATACATGAAACCGAGGCTACTATTATGGTATCACGGCGGGTAAGAAGGTTGGTTGTAGCAGCAAGACGAAGCTTGTCTATTTCCTCGTTTATCTCAGTCTCCTTCTCGATATAAGTATCGGATTGGGGAATATACGCCTCCGGCTGATAAAAGTCGTAATAGGAAACAAAGTAGCTGACTGCATTCTCAGGGAAAAAATCACGGAATTCCTGATAGAGCTGGGCCGCAAGGGTCTTATTATGAGAAATAATAAGGGCGGGCCTTTGGAGGCGCTTTATGATATTTGCCATGGTGTACGTTTTCCCGCTTCCCGTGACTCCGAGAAGTACCTGATTTTTCAAACCGGAACCAATTCCTTTGGTAAGTTTTTCAATGGCACTTGGTTGGTCCCCTGTCGGTCTGAATGACGAATGCAGCTTAAATTCCATAGTAATTTAGTAAAACTAACGTGCTGGTTGGTCCCCTGTCGGTCTGAATGACGAATGCAGCTTAAATTCCATAGTAAATCTTTCAAACTGCTTATGGTTCTATTTTCAATAGTGACATATTTTAACACAGTTTCGATGTATTGACATTCGGTTTTTTTTGGATTATTTTAAGTATATCAGGCTTATATAATTATTTTCAAGACATCAAAATTCGGTTATTTATCATAAATCATTATGGCACCCGTACTATATAGCAAAGAAAGGCAAGTACTAGAATTTATTACACAATATATACAAAGGCACGGCTATGCACCGACCCTTATAGAGATAGCAGAGAGTATGGGAGTTAGTGCGGTATCTACAGTACACGAGCATTTGGAGAGGCTTGTCCAAAAAGGGTATATAAAAAAGACTGCCGGTTTTGAAAGGGGAATAGAACTTGTTGAGAATAAGGTCCACGCGAATGAAAACGAAACAGCGGTGGAACTTCCTGTATTGGGATACATCGCCGCAGGGGCTCCTCTTGAACCGCATACCGACCCCAATTTTTATATGCCGGTACCGGCCAATATGCTAAATGGAAAAAAACCAGGCTATATATTACAGGTAAAAGGAAGCTCTATGATTGAGGAAGGCATACTTGATGGGGATTTTGTTGTAGTTCAGCATCAACAGGAGGCCCAAAGCGGTGATATAGTAGTTGCGGTTTTGCCAAACGGTCTGGCAACTTTGAAAAGAATCAAGTTTGAAAAAGACAGGATAAGACTGGAACCGGCAAATTCCACAATGTCTCCCATTTTCACTACTCACGTCAAGATTCAGGGAAGAGTGATAGCTGTCTATAGAAAATATTCCTGATGCATTCAAAGCTAAATTTCAAGCATCTTTCAGCACTTCTATTCCAGGTAATGTTCCTTTTTCCAGAAAAGCCAACATGGCACTCCCCCCTGAAGATATGTGGGATATGCCTTTGAGGTATTTACGGTTTTTAATACTAGTGAGCGTGTCTCCTCCTCCCACTATGGAAAAAGCTTTGCTGCGGCTAATTGTCTGTAAAACCAAATCGGTCCCTTTCATAAACCTGGGGTCCTCATAGAGTCCCATGGGACCGTTCCATATAATGGTTTTTGCCTGATTTATCAGTTTCTGGTAATATTTTTGCGCTTTAGGGCCAATGTCGTAAATGACAACATTATGCGGTACCTTATTGTATTCCACGACCATCGGTCTCTTTTTCCTTTCATTGTCTGATACGACTACGTCTGCAGGCAAAATGAGGGCAGAATGTTTATGGGTTGTTTTCCAAAATACTACCCTAGCCATTTCCACCATCTCATAGTCTACAAGGGATCTGCCCATGCCAAATCCCCATGCCGCCAAAAATGTATTGGCAATTGCTCCACCAAGAGCTACAGTATCGGCTTTGTCAAGAAGTTTTTCGATAACGGAAATTTTCTCTGGTGTTTTGGCGCCGCCTATAAGGAGGAGAAATGGCCTTTTTGGGTTGTCAAGCGCTTTTGAAATCTTACAGATTTCTTTATCCATCAGAAAACCGGCATAGGAGGGCAGGTATTGGGTGATACCCACTATTGAAGCATGTACCCTGTGAGATGTGCCAAAAGCATCGTTGACAAAATAATCAGCCATTTTGGAAAGATGCTTGGCAAACTCTTTATCATTATCCTCTTCACCCTTAAAGAACCTAATATTCTCAAGAAGGGTCAGATCGTTGGAGTTGATCTTTTGGATGCGCGGTAGTGAAGATTCTTCCCAGAACCTGTCTATAAGGTGGACTTTTTTCCCTGTCAAATCCTGAAGTCTTTTAGCTACCGGTCTAAGGGATAAGTGAGGGTCTGGACCGTGAGGTCTGCCAAGATGAGATGCCAAAATAATTTTTGCCTTATGTTCCAAAAGATATTTAATGGTAGGGATAGTTTCTACAATTCTTGTATCATTGGCGATCTTGCCGTCTTCAAGGGAAATATTAAAATCCACGGTCATAAAGACCCTTTTACCTTCAAGATGCGGTATATCTCTGACTGTCTTTTTTCTCATATATTCCTAAATAATTCCGGCCTTTCTTCCGACATATGTCACCATATCAACTAATCGGGTAGTGTAGCCCCATTCATTGTCATACCAGGCATATACGTTTACCAGGTTTCCTCCATTTACTTTGGTCAAAAAAGGGTCAATTATGGCTGAATGGCTGTTGCCTGTAAAATCCCTTGACACCAATTCTTCTTCGGCAACTTCAACTACCCCCTTCAAATCGTTCTGGGAAGCTTCTCTAAAGGCTTTGTTTACCATCTCTATATCGCAAGACTTTTCTGTCTGGACAGTCAGGTTTATGATTGAGACCGTAAGAAGTGGTAATCTTATGGCTTGGCATATAATTTTACCTTTCAGACTAGGGAAAAGTTTACCAATATCTTTGGCTGAGCCTGTGGAAGCGGGTATCATCGATGCAAATGCTGATCTTCTCAGCCTTACTTCTTTTTTGTGGGAATTATCCAGAAGATTTTGCGAATCAGTGATAGCGTGGACAGTAGTCATAAAACCCCTAGTTACGGCAAAATTGTCGTCAATGACTTTCAGCGTATTTGAAAGGCAGTTTGTCGTGCAAGACGAATTGGAAATTACTTTATCTGTCGTAGGATTAAACAATTGCTGGTTTACGCCCATGACTAGTGTCTTAGTATCATCTTTTGCTGGAGCAGACAAAACTGCATATTTTACGCTCCCTTTCAAATGCCCTTCAAGCTCATGGCTTGTCCTGAATTTTCCTGTTGCGTCTATAACAATATCAATCTTCTCTTTTTCCCAGGGTATATCGGATGGATTATCCGAGCTGAAAACGCTTATTTTTTGGCTTCCGGCAGTTATTTCATCCTTCCCTGCCTTAACCTTCTTGTGGAAA
>JAMCUI010000019.1 GCA_023379265.1 Patescibacteria group bacterium | reverse complement strand
CGGTAGAACCAGTCGGCCCGGAAGATCCTGTTGACCCAGTCGACTGGAGCTACCGGATCGACTGGCGGTACTGGACAAACCGGGCCGACTGGATCGACTGGGGCTACCGGATCGACTGGCGGTACTGGACAAACCGGGCCGACTGGATCGACTGGGGCTACCGGAGCTACTGGAAATACAGGATCTTCCGGGCCGACTGGTTCTACCGGATCTACCGGGGCTACCGGAGCTACTGGAAATACAGGATCTTCCGGGCCGACTGGTTCTACCGGATCTACCGGGGCTACCGGATCAACGGGTGGGACAGGTCAAACCGGGCCGACTGGATCTACCGGGTCGACTGGGTCAACAGGATCTTCCGGGCCGACTGGTTCTACCGGATCTACTGGTACTTCCGGGCCGACTGGGAGTACGGGTGGGACTGGTGCTTCCGGGCCGACTGGATCTACAGGTTCAACGGGTACTTCCGGGCCAACTGGTTCTACCGGGTCTACCGGGCAAGGTGGACCAACGGGAGCCACGGGAGCTACTGGAGGATCTGGAGCACTAGGAGTTACCGGTCAACCGGGACCAACCGGAGCTACTGGAAATACCGGATCTTCCGGACCAACCGGTGGTACAGGACAGACTGGTCCCACTGGCAATACCGGATCTTCCGGACCTACAGGATCTACCGGCTCTACTGGAGCATCTGGACCTATCGGATCTACAGGTTCTACCGGTACCTCCGGGCCGACCGGCTCGACAGGCTCAACCGGAGCATCAGGGCCAACCGGAGCTACAGGAAGTACAGGTGCCTCCGGACCTACGGGAAGTACTGGTGGTACCGGTGCATCAGGACCGACAGGATCAACTGGTGCAACTGGAGCATCAGGACCTACCGGGGCAACCGGTAATTCAGGAATGACTGGACCTACCGGTTCGACAGGAAGTACAGGAGCAAACGGACCTACAGGATCAACCGGAGCCACAGGCGCTACAGGCGTAGGTGGACCAACAGGTGCTACAGGACAAGCGGGACAAACAGGACCTACAGGATCAACCGGAGCCACCGGTTCTGCCGGGCCATCAGGAGCTACAGGAGCTACAGGACCAGTGGGACCTGGCGGCACTTCCCTCTTCTGGGAAGATAAAAATTGCACCGGCCCCAACAACTGGTGTGGACTCATCTATCCATACCTTGACCCCACCAACCAGTCCTTGGCAATCGGCGGAAACTCTACCTCCTCTGCCTCCATCTATTTTGAAGGTCCCACTGGAAACGCGTTTTTCAAAGGAAATGTCGGCATCGGGACGACGGGACCAGTATCAAAACTCAGCATCGACGCTGGCTCAAGCGGAGAAATGGAATCATTAAATAGTACGGCTGCACAAACGTATGTGCGTTATAAAAATAGCGGTACAGATAAAGCAACTGTTAGAATCGATTCCGGCGGCAATTATGTATTAAATCCAACGGGAAGCTTATATTTAAATTTCGATACTGGGTCAGGAGTTACTTTTCTTGGAGGAACCCCTGCTTTTACCGCCACCGGCACTAATCAAGGAATTGCCTTAAACGGTAATGGTTCTGGCGCCATTAATATAAATGGATCTACAACAGGCAACGCATATCTAGTAGCCGGAGGCGGCAAAGTCGGCATCGGGACGACAGGACCTGCGTATAAGTTGGATGTAAATGGAACTATTAACAATAACGCAATATCTTATCTAAATAATTCGAATGGTGTTGAATCAATAAATACTGCTGGTATAAGAGGAGCAAATAATGGCGTGCAGCAATTAAACCTTTATGATCGAGTATCAATTGGATATCCAAGTGGGTGGAATGCATTCCCAACAGCTCCTGCTGAAGGTTTATACACTTATGGCGGTGCTGTATTAGCTGGAAATTCTGGCAACGTCGGCATAGGTACAACCGGACCAGCATACAAGCTAGATGTAGTCGGCACAGCAAATATCAGTGGGGCCTTAACCACTGGAAGCACCATCACTACTCCTGGATACATGTCTATCACTGGAGCCCAAGACGCTTCAGGTAATTTGAGATTCTCTGCTGCTAATCCTTATATTTCGGCGTCATCTTATATTGTTATGCCCGGAGGTTTATACGTTTCCGGAGGGACTCTTTATGCTCAAAATCAAATGCAGGCAAGAGGCGGTGTCCACAACGATTCTGCTGCATATTTAACCATTGCCGGCGGTACCAGCGGTTATACCTATTTCTCTGGCAACGTCGGTATCGGTACTACCGGGCCTGCAGCAAGTTTGGACATTGTCGGCAACATCGCTATCTCCGGCACCCAGATTGTAGACTCCTCCCGCAACCTGACCAACATTGCCGGTGTCACCACTCACCTGAATCCGACGGCAGCCAACACTTACAACCTGGGTACAAGCACCGCAAACCAGTACTTAAATATCTGGGGCCAGAATATCTACCAAAACGGCAACCAGGTGATTGACTCAGGAAGCATCTCAGGCACTACCAATTATGTAGCCAAATTCACAGGCGCCCATTCACTGGGCAACTCTTCTATCTATGACAACGGCAGCGTCGGTATCGGTACTACCGGGCCGGCCAAAATTTTGGACATTCTTCCTCCTCTTACTTCAGGCGGTGGCACTGCGCCCCATATCTCTTTTGGGGATATCTCTACCAACTCTCAAGCTAGTATAAAAGCCTCAGGCGGCTCCAATAGTAGTACCCTTAGTTTGCTTTCATCAACAGGCTCTATTTATATCGGAGAAAACCAGGTTGGCGCTCCGGCTTATTCTCTCTCTGTCTACAACGCCAACACGCTGGCTGTTCAACTCAACTCCAGCGGCAATTCATACTTCAACGGCGGCAATCTGGGCATAGGGACTACCAGCCCGGCTGTCAAACTGGACGCCAACGGTGATACCCGGCTTGGCGGCACTGTAGAGGTAGGCACCGGCGCCTGGTCGGCTCCCGGTACTTCAAATGTCTTTTATCCGTCTCTTACCTCCACCCACGCCATACAAACCAGTTACTTTATAGTCGCTGATACCACCAACAATGCCATTTTGACCAATGCCAGCGCCTGGGGTACCGGCGGCACTGATTTTGCAGAAGTATTTGATACCAATGGAAACCTTCAGGCGGGAGATGTAGTAGATATTGCGGCAGGCAGTACTCTTTCAGACAATAAACCGCAAGTCACCAAAAGCTCATCTTCTTATTCTGGAAAAGTTCTAGGTGTCATTTCCGACCGTGCGGCTTTTGTCGGAGGTATACACGAGAACAGCGGGGATATAAGAAACAAAACAGTCGGCCTCCTTGGTCGTGTACCGATAAATATATCCACTATAAACGGACCCATCAATCTGAACGATCCTTTGACGTCATCAAATATTACCGGCTTTGCCATGAAAGCTACCCAGGCCGGACCTATCATTGCCCGTGCTCTTGAGGATATGAACGGCGAGCCAGGCGGCGTCACGAATTCCCAATGTCCACCTGAAATGCAAAATTTGAAAGATCCCTCCGGCAGTCCTGTGCGCTGCGGAAAAATTCTGGCCTTCGTCCAGTATTCCTGGTATGAACCGGACGGACGGCTGACAAATAACGGCAGATACGAGTTTACACCTGCATCAAACAGTTCAACCGCATCGGCGCAAAACAACAATTCAAATCAACCGGTCTTAAACAACATTACTTTCCAGATTAAAGAAGCAGGAGGAGCGGTCATAGAAAGAAGTATCGCCCTCTCTCAAGCTGCTATTGCAAACCTCCAGACAGGCGTCATAAATGTCCAACAAATCTTGGGCAACGCAGCTCAGTTCACTTTAATAAACGTCAATAATCTTTTCGCAAACAATATATTTAGCAACGGTAAGATTATCTCGCCACTCATACAGACTACAGATATTGAAGCTTCCGGCACAGCCAAGTTAAATAACATACAAACAGGTCTTATCTCGCCTCTTGATAACAATAGTGACCTTACGCTAAAAATAGGCAATGAAGGACAAAATTCAACTGGATCCGCCTTTGGTAAACTGATGGTGAAAAACAGCCAAGACCAAACAGTCACTACTCTGGATGAGAAAGGAAATGTCTACACTGAGGGCGATATAAACGCCCGAAGTGCCAGTCTCAGCGGAAACCTCGTGTCACAAAACGCGACCATCTCAGGCACTCTTTATGCGGGCCATATCGTCTCTTCCGATCTTTCCAACCTACAATCATCTTTTGGTGACCTCCTTAACAACATCAATAACCTGAAGGAAAATCTGTCTACCATTAGCGGAACAACTAACTCACCACAGATTACGCCTACCCCAGCTCCGACAATAGTTGTAGCTTCCCCCACTCCGACATCAACGGTTGAATTGTCACCTACCTCATCTCCAACAGTGGTAAATCTACAACCAACCACCAACCCCTCGCCGACGCTCGGGGCAAGCCCACCACAGTCATCCAACTCCGCATCTCTAAACTCCTCCGAAACCGATAGGCTTCTGGCTATGCTACAGGAAATACTGAATTCTTCGACCAACGTACAACAACAAACAGATGCTTTCATAGCCTCCTCTTCAGCACTTTTGGCCCAAACTCCTCCGCCGACTACCGCTTCAACTGTAAACCTTACTGGAAACGTCACCCTTCCTGCAGATGCTCAATTCTCTACTTTGAAAGTTTCGGGTTCTACTTCTCTTGCCGACACTTCAATTGCCGGCTCGCTTCTGGTTGACGGCAGTGTCCAGATAGAAAATTCGGCAGTCAAAGCTATCGGCAACACTCTCTACCTTTCAGCTTTGAACAATATCAACTTTATGGGAGGAAAAATGATAGTGGACGGGATCGGTAATTTGACTGTTGAAGGCACACTTATTGCCAAAGGCGGCTTAGCCACAGACAGTATAAAATCAAATACGGGGAATATCACTCTTGATCTTTCCAATCCTCAGCAAAATAATTCTACAAGTTTCGGTAAACTACTCATAAAAGGCCAAAATGGAAATACTGTGGCTTCTGTTGATTCTACCGGAAATGCTCAATTTGCCGGAAACGTACGTATAGGAGGTACTGAAGCGTCCGCTTCGGGCAGTCTAAACGTTTCCGGTCCCGCCACCGTCTCCGGCAGTCTGACAGCCTCCAAACTCAACATTACCGATACTGTAGATATCTCCTCAGCCTCAGGCTCGCTTCTCTCGGCAGCAGAGAATTTTGACCAAAACGGCCTAAACGCGCCGGGAGTAAAAACTATGGGCAGTGCAGGCTCAGCGGTATTGCCGGGAGGATCTTCCCAGGTTGTCATCTTCAACCCCAATATTACTAATAATACATTAATATATATCACTCCCACCTCATCCACCCAAAACCATACTCTTTTTGTGGCAGATAAACAATCATGTAATCCAGCAACAAGCAACTCCCGCATCAGCGGGACCCAGCCCGTGGCTGGGCAACAACCGTGTTCTCCATACTTTACTGTCTCCTTGGATTCTTCTATTCTCCAGGACGTGAAATTCAACTGGTGGATAGTAAACTAATCTAAACTCATGTCATAAATCTATAACTTCAGAAAGTGCAGGACGTGAAATTCAACTGGTGGATAGTAAACTAATCTAAACTCATGTCATAAATCTATAACTTCAGAAAGTGCAGGACGTGAAATTCAACTGGTGGATAGTAAACTAATATCGTTTGACACTAGGCCTGAAATAGTCTTTAATAAAATCAACATGCGAAACATTCTGCCTCCTCTGCTGATACTTTTTGTTATACTTATTGTCACTTTTTTGGCCTCATTCTTCTATTTCAGCCATTTCCGGTCTGCCTTCACCTTTCCAACTTCTCCCAACCGCCTGCCCCCGCCCAATATCACTCAGACTGCATTACCGGTAAACCAACCTAAGCAATTGCCTCCTTCTATCACTCCCACTCCGCCTTTGGACTGGAGCAAAATCCATGTCCCGGCTAAGGGAGAAACTGCAGCGGGAGGTCTGGCCGTACCTGTTTCGGTAAATGATGCGGCATACGGGTCGCAAAACAAAATCCGGACATTTGAGATTACTGCCTCTGGCGGCAGCCTTTCAGCCAATCAAATTATTGTCAATGTAAATGATGAGGTTGGTATCAGGTTTACCGCGCAGGACGCGGATTATGACCTTTCTTTCCCTGATTTCGGCGTGTCTCAACAGGCGGCAAAAGGCGAAACAAAACTCCTGGATTTTCAGGCAGTCTCCTCCGGCGTATATACATTTGACTGTTCTCTTTGCAAAAGCCAAAGCACTCAAACTTTGGGAGGCAAAACCGGTCAAGGGATCTTACTTGTGAAGCCAGGATTGTAATAATTCGAGGTAAAGGAGATTTCCGACCCGCTTCGCTAAAGCTCCCGCTTCGACTAGTCGAAGACGAGGCGAGTCAGCGAGGCGGGCCTGTCCGGGAATCGGTTTTCGCCTTCCTGCCTCGCCGGCAAGGCGGGCGCAAGAATGACACGTGTTTTGACGGGATAAGCATCAAGTCAAGTTGTTGAAATAAAATCAGTCTTAATTTACTATGTAAGATATGTCACATATGTTCCCCCTGCCTAAAAAGAAAACTTGTTTACGCAATCATATCCTAAGAGTTTTTGTTCTTGCAGCCGGATCCTTTTCCTTCTTCCTATTCCTTTCTCCTGCAAAAGTTTCCGCTGTCACAAATTACATCTGGGGCACTGACGGCACCAATTTCTTTATCAAACCGGTTGGCGGCAGTAATATCTTCCAGATGAGCTCAACTGGTTATATCTCAATTGCCACCATGAATGCATCAAATCTATCCTCAGGGACATTTGGCAGCAATACCGGCGGCGGCAACTATTCATTCTCAGGCAACGTCGGCATAGGCACTGCATCACCAGCAACGAAGTTGGATGTTAATGGAACACATACTTTACGCGATGGAACTGGTAACGTTTTACATCAGAGTGGAGTATTTGGTACAAGTAACGAATGCGGAACTGAAAACGGCCATTGGGTTAAACTTGGTCAATTCAATAATAATGGGGCATGGACCAGTGCTGGTCTTGATTTTGATATTTGGAGCAATGGAGCATATATTACCAATCGGCAACATCTAAATGTCAATGCCAGAAACAGCAGCACAGGTATTGAACAGGTAAACGTAGGCATCACTTCACTGGAAGGACCTTCAACAAGTCACCGTTTTATTCAGGACGCCAAAGTCGTATATGTCAGCGGTTCGGGAGTCACCAACAACCAAATGGCTGTATGGGTTCAGTTCGCTAATAGTTGGGTTTGCAGTTTTTCAGCTGAAGCGCGTTACTACGGCACATGGACAGCCGGACCTTACCTCACAAACCAACCAAGCGGAGCAAGTATTACTGATGCTGGTACACAGTATGGTCAAAACGAATATAATTTTGATAACAATATCGCTATTGCCGGCAGCGTCGGGATTGGAACCATATCTCCTACCGGACCTTTCCAGATAGTCTCTTCTACCCTTCCCCAATTCCAACTGACAAATTCCGGCACTCTTCAGATGGAATATAATGGTGGAATTTCCAGTATTGACAGCTATAGCAACGCAGGAGGTGCCGCAACCATCGCCCTCAACTCACTTTCGGGAGGAAACGTCGGGATTGGGACGGCAAGTCCCGGGTATAAGCTGGATGTTGCCGGAGCAGTAAGAAGTTCTTCAGGCGGATTTGTATTTCCTGACGGCACCACCCAAGCGTCAGCTGCTACCGGAATTCCGTCAGGCATGGTAGCTTTCTTCAATCTCTCCTCCTGTCCTTCCGGATGGACGGATTTGACCGCCTCTTACGGAGGAAGATATGTTGTCGCAAACCCTTCAGGCGGCACACTTGCTGCCACAGTCGGCACTGCTCTATCTAATACCGAAAACCGGCCAACTGGCCAACATACACACTCCATAAATGACCCTGGACACAGCCATTTATGGTACGCCGGCTCAGGCTCTGGAAGTTCAGGTTGTGGCGGACACCCAATTTATAACTATAATTATTCTTGTGTCGGCTGGCAAAGCGGTTATATCGCAGGTGCCACGACGGGAATCACCATCAACAACGCCGGCTCAGTGGCCGGTACCAACGCGCCTTATGTCCAATTACTTGCCTGCCAGAAAAATTAAGGCTTAAATTCGCAATCCACAATTACCATGAAGAAAAGGGGTAAAAGATACGGTACGCTCGCAGGTCTGGGGATAATTATTATCCTTGTTATTGGCGTTCTTTCAATCTCAAAAGACCTATCTGTTACTCGGATAAAAGCCTTTTGGGAACGCCTTACGGAAAAAAAGGTGGTAAATATTCCCCTGAATAAAGACACGCTCTATATCAGCTCTCCCGTCACAAGCATTGATGGAAAACTTACCGCGATAAATGGCAACACCATTACCGTCACTCATCATTACGTACTTTCTGCCAGTGTAGGCGATATTCCCCAGGACCAGAAAAGCAAAGATGTCAGTTTCCAGTTTTCCGTGACGCCTCAGACCAAGATTTTCCGCCCGCCAACCTTTATCCCCTATCTTTTCAAAAAAGAGCAGGATACCAGTGACCAGATACTGCAACAAAACGAGCTGAAAACCGGCCAGTTTGTCATGGTGCAGACCAATGGAGATTTACAGGTTACCCAATCAATACCATATCAGGCAACCTCTATCCAGGTGACCCGTATCGCCAATAATATAACCGGCAGTATAACATCAGTTTCAGGCAATACCCTGACGGTTACCGCTCCTTTGCCTCCTTTTCCGGCATCATTTCCGCCACAACCGCCGACCTTACCTCAAACATATACGGTCCACCTAACTCCGGATACGGAAATATCACAAAGAGAATACAACGAAGGCGCACCGCACCAATTAAACATTAGTTCCTTCACCAAAGGAGCACCGGTTGCCGTGTATACCGCACAAGACACAGGAATAGAACACACTATCACCGCCCTTCTTATTACCGTATTTGACCGGCGTCCGGTTCCATCCATCTCCCCAGCTTATGGCGCTCCATCTGCAGATTCCCAAACACCATAGGTACAAGCACCCAATAATCTATATTCATTCGCTTGCTTGACAACTCTCTTCCACATGTTCTAGTATCAGAATAGAGATTATGTTTTTTCTGCCCAGACATAGATCCAATTGTATCCCTTTTGTCCTGAGTATCACCTCACTCTCACTTGCTTTCTTTGTATATTCACTCTTTTTTTTCTCCTACTAAAGTAGCGGCACAAAACTACCTTTTTGGCTCAAGCGGCGGGAATTTCTTCATCAAGCCCAGCGGCGGCAGCAACGCTTTCCAGATGGACTCCACAGGTCATATCTCGACTGCTACCATAAACGCCTCAAACCTATCCTCAGGGACATTCGGCAGCAATACCGGTGGAGGTGCATTTACCTTTTCCGGTAATGCAATCATAAATGGCAACATCGGTATAGGTACGGCAAACCCCGCCTCAAAACTGGACGTGGTCGGAGACATTAATACTTCCGGACAAATAAATGCTGCTAACCTTGGTGGCGTTAACCTTGTAAACAATTCAAGTAACATGGCCAGTTTTAACGCCTCTACGGCCAACGTTACGTTTATTGACGGAAGGACCATACAAGCTTTGTACTCTCATCAAGACGGTACAAATGGCTGTTATCAATGGGGATCTTCCCAACAATTCCGTGTAGATCCAAACAGCGATTACGTATTCAGTATTTGGGCACAGGCAAATAGTGTACAAAATATTTATGTTGGTTTTACTGCTTTTGATGCAAATCATGCTGCAATTACGAGTGGAAACGGAGGTACTGATATAGTAAATCCGTATTTTAACAATGGCGCATTACAAACCAATGGCGGATGGAAAAAAATCACTGGTTTTCTCAGAAAAAACGGTACCCCACTCAACGCCTCCAGTCAAACAGTATCGACTAAATCGAATAAAAGCACTGCAGACGCAAATGATTGGGCCATGCCAAGCAATACTGCCTATGCACTAATAAGGTTCGGCTCCTGCTATGGAGGTACAGGCACGACAGGAGTTGCCTATTTCTATGATCCTCAAGTAAGGGAAGTCAGTGGCGCTCTGGATGAAAATTATGGTGCGATCTACTCTGTATTTAACGGTACAAATTATAACGTCGGCATCGGGACAACAGTTCCAAGCGCCAAACTACACATTGTCGGAACAACCGAACAATTAAGGCTTGGTTATGATGCCTCTAATTACCAGTCACTCACCACTAATTCCAGCGGAAGTCTAACGATTACTAGGACCGCCCAAGGTGGTTGTTCACCACCGCTCGGATGTCCAGGCGTGACGTTCTCCAATGCTGCCCAGTTTAATTCTGATTTGGGGGTCTCCGGCAACGTCGGGATAGGAACGACGGGACCACAGGCTCCACTAGATGTTGCAGGAGTCTCTTCTGTCGTCAGCAATGGTTCCGGGAATATAAACCTTACTCCCAACTCAAACCTTGTATTGTCTCAGGGATACTTTGGCGTTGGCACAGCTTCCCCGGGAGAGAGGCTGGAGGTAAACGGAAAAATCAAATTTACACTGGATGGAAGTACCATCTCAAAAGCTCCCAGGATCATCCATGCTACAGATCCCAGGTCAGGCTGTCCGCCTGCCGGAGCTGCCGGCACTCCCCTTTGGACCACCACCTTTACTCTCACCAACACTTCTTCTGTATATATAACTGGCAAAACCATCAGAAATTTTTCAGGAAGAAATGACATGTCTTTATATCTGGATGGATCTGGAGTAGATACGACTCTTGATTATACCCCATCAGCACAATGGAATGAGGAACAGATGCGCTGGTCAGGCACTCTCGCTGCAGGCAGCCATACCGTAGGCATCGGCAGCAGTAACGCCAACGTGCAGGGCTGTGGAGCCGGTTGGGGAACCATTGATATAATTATTTTTGAACAGTAAGTGAAAAACAAACATAAGCTAAATAAATACAAGCTTCTCACTATTATCTCTATCTTTGTTATATTGGGCCTCATATCACTGGTCTTTACTGTTTACCATAGGTATTCTTCAGACATCTTATACTTGACTCCTCCGGTTGTTACTTTCTCCGGGATAATTGATAAGATTGGGAAAGACTATGTCACTGTAAGCAATTATATTGAACCTAAATCTCCGTACGTAGTCCAGGATATTCCTCCATCGTATATAAATAAATACCTTGCCATTACTCCCCAACCACCCAAAAAAATTACATATAGAGTGAAAATAACCACTAACACCATTATCAGCAGACCACCCCTAAACATTCCTTATCTTTTTCAGGCGCCGTCCTCCTCTCCGTCACAGATTTCCATAAATGATATAAAGGAAGGAGAATATGTCACTATTATGTTTCCTCGGGATTTGAGATTGCCAAACAGTTCAGAAGAAAGCGCTATTTCACTTAGCCTGCTTCCTATTCCCAATGTCATAAACGGTAAAATAACAGCAATTAAGCAAAATATTCTTACAGTAGAGGGTTCTCCCAGCCCTACTTCGCCTGAGAACTCCTCAATTTCAGAAATTCATAAAATCTATTTAGTCAATATCAGTGATAAGACAGAAATATCAAGATACACACCTCCTGATATCAGATCTGCAAATCCTGTAGAGGCAAAAAAAGAAAAATTCCAGCTGAAAGATCTGGCATTTAATATGCCTATCGTCGTCTATACGGATGTGGACGTGACAACAAATGATCATGTAAATGCCCTCAGGATCGAACCGGTAACAGACGTACCACTATCAGGAACATCGCAACAAACAACTTTAATACCTTAAATATAGACTATATAACAGTAGAAAATTATCGCACCGCCGGGTGGAAAATAACTGCAGAACTTATACAAATTAAAATATGAGGCAAGACTAGACAATTCGAATGTATAAACAATGTCCAAGAAGAAAAAATTGGTCATTAGTTTTATCTTCTTTATCATTTCTGTCCTTGCCGGATATGAAGTATCAAGGTTTAGAGGTTATATTTTTTCTCAAATAGGCATGCCTACAAAAATGCCCCAAGGATTCAGACGTATCAGTGTGGAAAAAAAGATACCGCCTGAGAAGGACTGGTATTTTATTGTTACATATGAAAATACTAAAAATCAGCAAATTATTTTCAATTATGAACCCCAGCGTCCTCTCTTTTGTGACGGAGGTTTCTGGCAAAAGAATTTATCGGTTTTCAAACCAAAAGGTTCCTCAAAGGGATGCTCTTTTTATTTGGATGTATACAAAAATAATAAACCTGTACAGCTTCACTGGTTCCTC
Source organism: Patescibacteria group bacterium (assembly GCA_023379265.1). GTDB lineage: Bacteria > Patescibacteriota > Microgenomatia > 2-02-FULL-39-11 > 2-02-FULL-39-11 > JAMCUI01. Next base: position 81,632 of record JAMCUI010000019.1, on the reverse strand, counting down.
TGGAACAGGGGCGATAAAACGTACTCTATCTATGACCAGGAATCTATATTGACAGATAAAGAAGCAATGACTGTTGCTAATTCCGTCGGAAAGCAGCTAGTTATTGCCCAGGATTTAACCAATGCAAAATGAGTAAAAAATATTTGATCATTTTATTGGCAGCTTTCGGTATTTTATTCTTCGTTTCCGGTATGGGAAATCGGGTCTATGCCGGTAGGACAGATCACTACGGCTGTTCTTATGACGGATGTGGTGGTCAATGGACACATTGGTGGTGTGATGATAGCGGATGGTGTTCCGTAGGTGATTGTCTGGGAAATTCATATTCATGCAGTTGGACTGCCTGCTCTGTTTCATGTGGAGGGGGAACACAGTCATGCAATTGTTATGGCCAATGCGGAGGATGGTATAGCTGCGGCACTCAAGCCTGCAACACTCAACCCTGTTGCACAGGTGTGTACGGTAACTGTACCGCTTGGGGTGCATGCTCAAGTAGTTGCGGCTCAGGAACCCAAACGCGTACCTGTTATGATACAGGTTGTGGTACGGCCCAAGTTCAAACCCAGGCGTGTTCTTCTGGTATAGCCGACGGCGGCTGGACAGCTTGGAGCACTTGTGGATGTGGATCAAATATCCAGTCAAGATCATGCACCAACCCTGCCCCCGCATGCGGGGGCAGCAACTGTGTTGGAGCAAGCATTCAGTCGTGTACTCCATCAGGCTGTATTTCCACCGACTTGCGTCTGCAGGGAATTAGGTTACAAAGCATAAGGATTAAATAGAATATACACGTTGTGCTCTTTTCACCATAAGACTAGTTGCATTTGTTGATTTTTATTGATCTCTGAGTTGAGAAACATTTTCTTTTGCGCCATAATATTCTCAAATGCCCACCCACAAAACACCACCCGCCACCCGCCACCCGCGACAAAATCATGGTTTTACCCTCATAGAACTTCTTATCGTCGTTGCTATTATGGCAATTCTCTCTACAATGGTCATTTCCAATTTCACCAACTCTCTCAAACAGGCCCGCGACAGCAAAAGGAAACAGGACCTGAACAAGCTGGCTCGGGTGATGGAGGATTATTATAACGACCATCAGCACTATCCTCCACCTGACATGATGGGAGGGATGATTGGAGCTGCCTGGGGCACAAAGTTTTTCAATTACCCTTTTGACTTGCCCAAAGATCCTTCATCTCCCAGCTTCAACTATTATTACATGTCCGATCCCCAGTCTTATAATTTTTATGCCATATTCGCGCGCCTGGAGATTACAAACGATCCGGATATTGCCGCCACAGGCTGTATCGGCGGCTGCGGACCCAACAGCGCTTATAACTATTCTATCCACAGTCCCAATATAGTCTTTCAAAACGGTAATCCCAATAAATCATTGGGAGCATTTCCCACCCAACCTCCAATTCCTCCTCCTACCGTTGCCCCCGGCTCCACTTGTTCTTTTGACAGCTGCGGTTCCTGCCCGTATTGCGGCGGACCGGATGTGGGAGTGTCATGCCAGACCAGAAGCCGCTGCTGGTATGATGGATCCAATTTCCTATGCAAGTTTGATCCGTCATGCAATAACTGATAATTTAGATTGGTGAAAATATTAGTATGACGGTTCAAATTTCCTGTGCAAGTTTGATCCGTCATGCAATAATTAAGTAGTAAAAAATATCATAAAGAAACAGTTGATAACCGGATTTTTTTCAATATAATAAAGATTATGCTGCCCGCAATTACCGCTTTATTTTTCTTTCTGTTTCCTCTCTTTTTTCTTCCTGTCACGCCGGATTCATATGAATACAACAAGATGTTCCTTTTGGCGCTGTTTATTCTCCTGGCATTATTTTCTGTCGGCCTCAACATACTAAAATCAAAAAAGATTACCATCTTTGGCAGCAATTTTGCCACTCCTCTATTCCTTCTTGCCGGAATAGTCACCATCTCTACCCTTTTCCAGTCTCCCAATATTGTCGTTGCCCTAACGACACCTATGGCCACTGCCACTATCGTTGGCGGATTCCTGCTTTATCTTTTTCTGGTTTCATCAATAGATGAAGGGACTAAGCCCAAATTATTTACTATTTTAGTCTTTGATGCGGTCCTTATCTCTATCTATACCATCCTCATGTATACAGGTATCTTCACTAAAAGCCAATTCACTCCGGCTGGCACTCTCATTCCCACACTGGAATTTTTGGCGACTGTTGGAATATTTCTGCTTTCGGAAATAATATCCAAACTAATGTACTCGCTCAAGAATTCAGAAACGGCCACAGTCTACACCAAGATTGCCCGTTCGGAAAAACATGACGGTAAAAAAAATAAAGCTCTGGAAGAAAGTGACGAAACTTCCTACAACGGCCTGGATTATTTGCGGGGAAACCTGACTCAGCTCAATCTTATGGGATTATCGCTCCTTATTATAGTCTTCACTGTTATTTTTCTCCTGACACATTTATTTACCGACCAGAAAGCCGTCTCCCTACCATACGATTTTGGCTGGATGATATTTCTGGAGACGATGAAAAACGTCCGCACTCTCTTTTTAGGTATAGGGCCCTCCAATTTTATGACGGCATTTTCACTTGGCAGATCGCTCCTTTTTAACCAGACTCCCAACTGGAATATCATCTTTACGTCATCATCCTCATTCCTTCTTACTCTGGCAACAGAATCCGGTATTCTGGCCGGACTTTTGTATATTTTTATATCTCTTAAGGCAGTCAGTCTCCTCTTCCACCCGGACAAAGACGGAAAGAACGCCACGACACCGGGAAATATCTCCTATCTTGTCAGCCTTATCTTTATACTTACACTGCAGATTCTTTTCCCGTCAGGAATGTCTGTTTTTATTCTCACTATGATTCTCCTGGCATTTGTCGCAAAGAATGAAAAACTGGCGGAAATTGACCTTTCCGGGATCGGAATAAAAGGGATCACGTTATTTATCCTTCTGCCCACGGCCGCGATTATTGCCATTGTAGGATATTTTGGCACACGCGCCTATATCGGGGAAGTATATTTCAAAAGGTCCCTCGATGCGCTTGTCAACAATAATGGCAGTGACGCTTTCAATTCCCAGGCAGATGCCATAAAGTATAATCCTTATGTAGACCGTTATCATGTGGCTTTTTCCCAGACCAACCTGGCAATTGCCAATTCCCTCTCAGCCAAAAAAAGCCTCACCGACCAGGATAAACAGCAGATCCCAAAATTGGTACAACAGTCTATAGACCAGGGCCGTATCGCCATAAGCCTTTATCAGACAAATCTGGTCGATTGGAACAATATGGCAAATATATACGGCTCCCTTATAAATTATGCCAAAGACAGTGATAAATGGGCAGAATCGACATACCAGCAGATATTCCAGCTGGATCCATTTAATCCCTTATCGAGGCTCGAACTGGGAGGCATATATCTCAATCTGGGGGATTTGCAGAGTGCCGAAAATCTTTTCCGACAGGCAATACAGCTCAAGCCTGACCTGGCCAATTCCCACTATAATCTGGCCATAGCACTCTCTGATGAGAAAAAATACAATGACAGTTATCAGGAACTGCAAACGGCTATGAGCCTTGTCACTCCCAATTCGGATGATGCCAAAAAGATAGAAGCACAAATAAAACTCTTACCAGCAAGCGTCGCTTCACAAAGCGCCATTCCTCAAACCAACTCACAAAATCCCGAAACTTTACAGCAGGCCGGCTCTCCATCTTCAAACCTTCAACCGACGGTACAACCCCTACCGAAAATTACTCCTTAACGATTACTTAAAAATGAAGCAGCAGCACCGGAAAGAATCATCAGATAAAGAGCTATTCCGGTAAAGAATGACTTTACCGCAAAGACAACCCCCTCCTCCTTTGCAGCAAAAAGCAGGAATTTTCGCACACCCCAGAGATGGACTAAAAGAATAAAGAATAACGAAGCAAGAATCAAGGAGTCAAAACTTATTTTTCCCATAATTATTAATTTATAATTCATAATGAATACTAGCAGATAAAAAATACCCATCATTACAAGTAGCGCAGCAGAAATGGTAGTCAGCGCCTCTTTACCAGTCGTGGCTACAGGATCAAACCTTTTTCTCTCCCGGTAGATTTTACTCCAGTAGTACGACCTCCAGAAATATTTTTTGGCGACTGTCGCAAAATCTTCAAACTCATGGGATACTATCACCTTTGGATCAAAGACTACCGCATGCCTCTTTGCTATACGGTATGTCAGCTCAATATCCTCAACAAGAGCCGCTTTGTAGGTATCATCAAACCCTCCCAAACGGTAGAAAAGACCGCGTCTTATGGCTGCCACTCTTGTGGAAAAAAGGTAGTAATAATTTCTCGGGTCCCTTTCGTTTATCCAGTAACTCCAGTCTCTCAAAGCTTTGAATTTTGGAAAGAAATCTCGGCTTTTTTGCACCTTATCCCAGACACCTGTCAGGGCAAAAAGATCAGGATCTGACTTAAATGATCTTACTACCTCAAAAAGTGTATTTTTATACACCACTACATCAGAATCAAAAAAGATCAGAACTTCTCCTTTGGCATATTTTGCCCCAACATTTCTGGCATGTGCCGGACCCTGATTCTTTTTTAATGAAATTATTTTTAATTGAAACAATGGGTGGCTCGCGTGAAGGCTCCCAAAGTGAGCTTCACTAAATCCACCATTTCGCGATGCAATTGAAGAAATGATTGCCACAGTCTCATCCTTTGAACCGTCATCCACCACAATCACTTCTATTTCCCTAAAATTAACCCTTTTTGATACAGCAATTGAAGAAAGAAGAGGAATAATGGTGTTCTGGCAATTGTAGGCGGGAATGACGATGGATAGAAAAATCATAGTAGTTAGACGCTCATCATAATAAGGTATAATATTTCCATGTTCAAGTGTAAGGAATTCATTTTTGCATTGCTTATACTCTTTTTCCTATCTTTCTCCTTTTACCCTACCGTCTTTGAATTGTCAAAAGCCAATCGCCTTACCGACTCCAACCGTGAATTCATACTGGAACACAATTTTTACTGGCCGGATTTCAACCTATACCTTTCCAAAATCAGACAAGGCACAGAAGGCCACTGGACGGCTGTTGAAAAATATACCAGTGAGATACATGAGGGATCGCTCATACAGGAATTCTACGTCATTCTGGGAGAGCTGGGACGCATCTTTGGTATGAATCCCAACTCCACTTACCAGCTTGGACGAATGGTCCTCTCACCGCTTCTTCTACTTATGATTTTGGTTTTGGTACGCTACTTTTTCCCTTCATTTATTTGGCAAGTTACAGCTTTTATTATTATTCTGGTTTCCGGCAGTTTCCCCAGATTTTATATTGATGGTGGCGGCGTGGCACAAGTTGGCCGGTATATGGAGTGGTGGAGCAATATAGACGCCCTGCAAAGGATAACTTTTATCCCTCATATACTTTTTGGCCAGGTCGTTTCTTTTTTTCTCCTGTATCAGCTTACCGCTTTACGCTTTACGCTAAACGCTAAAAAATTAATAATCTTAATCTTATTAGGAAATGCCGTTGGCCTTGTTTTTCCACCAAGTCTGATGACCCTTATCGGAGTTCTGGCGCTTTTGGTTCTTGTAAACATCTGGAGGACATACCGTACCGATCCGGCCGTCAGGCATTTTATACAAAATATATCTTCTGGAATAAATATTTCCGCCTTGCAAAAATTTTCTCCCTCCTCCCTGAGGGATATCAGGAAGATTCTCGTCTTTATCTTTTTTTCTGCCGGCAGCTTTATCTCTCTCTTATATATTCTGATCATCACCCGACAGGTTCCCTGGTCGTCACTTATTATATTCCACCAAACCCATCCGATGCTTATCCCTTTTTCCGACTATATCTTGGGTACCGGGCCTGTATTTTTCCTGGCTATTTTTGGCTGTATCATCTCTGTCGTAAAAAGGGATAGGAAATTCCAGCCTCTTATATTCTGGCTTATTGTCACTTTTGCTTTTGCACTCCTCTTTACGCATGTGAAGGAACAAAGCCCCCTGCGCTTTACCCAAACCGGACTATTTATTCCTCTGGGAATTTTGGGTACTTACTTCTTCTATTGGCTCTATCAAATTATCTCGGGCAAAATGCTGGCAAAGACCGGAGAAGAAGCTGCTATTTTGGCGAAGCTGGGAGTAATCTCTCTTATCATTTTTTATATCGGGGAAAACATGTACATGATGAAAGTAAGTTTAGAGTGGCAAACCAACTTTATCACTCAAAGAGCAGTAGCTACCATCCCTCTCGTACCCTATCCTCCGCAAACCATGTATCCCCTCAAAGCCTGGATGGACGGGATAAGGTGGCTCCGGCATACTACCAACCACAACTCGGTAGTCCTGGCGGAGATTACTGCCGGCAACTATATCCCGGCCTATGCCGGCAACTTTGTCTATTTCGGCCAGTCAAACACTGTCGACTACAACAGGAAAGGCGGGGAGGTAGACAGATTTTTCAAAGGTGAGATGACTCAGGATGAGGCAAAAGAACTTTTCAGAAACGGGAGGATAGACTATGTCTTTTTCAGCGTGCAGGAAAAAGAAGTCTCAGGAGGCCACCCCCCAACCGATTTCTACCCGTTCCTCCAGCCCATATACCAAAACAGCCTGGTAACCATCTACAGGACTGACTAGAAGTTATCTCCAAACTCCATATTCACGCTCCAATGGAAGAAATAAAAGAAACGCAAAACAGAATATGTAGATGAGTTATAAGACTAGTACTGCGTTTCTTTTATTTCATACGTTTCTTAAAGCTGATTCATGAGGCAAAATTTACGGGACAAAGTACTAGTATAAATAAACCCTGCTTACTCTCTCTCCGATTGTGGAAATTACTTCATAATTTATTGTTCTCAATTGTGCTGCCATATCTTCCGCTGAAATACTGTCTTTACCCTGTTTGCCTATAATTACGATCTCGCCTCCTATCTCAACATTTGGGATTTGCGAGAGGTCAACAGACATCTGATCCATGGATATCCTGCCTATTATCGGAGCTTTTCTTCCTTTAACCAAAACGTGCCATTTATTACTTAACTCTCTTCTTAAACCATCCGCATAACCCACCGGTACCAATCCCACCATTGTCTTTTTTGCCGCTTTGAAAGTCCTGCCGTAACCCACAGTCTCCCCTTTTCCTATATTCCTTATCTGGGCAATAATGGATTTCCATGAAAGTACTGGTTTGGGATGAAAAGGAAGCCTAAAATCTGCAGATGGAGCAAGACCGTACATGATGATTCCGGGCCTGACCATATCGTAATATGCCGATGGAAGCCTTAAGACAGCGCCACTATTTGCTGCGTGGATAAGTGGCGGATTTATACCGTTCTCTTTTAACTTTGAAATACATCTAGCAAAAAGAGTCAGCTGTTCTTTCGTAAAATCCAGACTTTTCTCGTCTGAAGTCGCCAAATGGGTGAACACACCCTCAAGATAAACATTTTTGTAATTTTCTACCGATGGTATCAGCCGCAAAGCATCACCAGGCAACATCCCTGCCCGGTGCATCCCGGTGTCTATTTTGATATGTATCTTCACCAGCTTATTCTGCCTTCTGGCGCTTTTATCTATTACCTTCAGCACTTTCTCATCCATCACCGTCAGGGAAGTATCCAGTTTTATAGCCGCTTCTACACTGTTTGGCTCAATATAGTTGAAAATTAAAATAGGCAGACGGTTACCTGACTCTCTCAAAAGCCTTGCTTCATGCAGACAGACTACCCCCAGATATCCCGCTCCCGACTTTTGGGCTTGCCGCGCAATTTCTACCAATCCGTGCCCATAGGCATTGGCTTTTACTACTGCCATAATCTTCACATTTGTCCCGATAAGTTTTCTAACTGAGTTAAAATTATGTTGGTAATTTTTAAGGTTTATCTCCAACCAATTTAGCCTTTCAATCATAGCTTTATGTGTAATTCTTTTTCCCATTATATCCATTTGCCATCTTGATACAATACTCTCTCTTCCTCTATCTAGCGGAATCCTCCACAAGAAAGTCTGAAGTTCCTCCTGAATTAAATATATAAGACCCGATCCTTACCATATCGCTTCCCTCTTCTACGGCCACTTTCCAGTCATGACTCATCCCCATTGACGTTTTAAGTTGATACGTATTTGCCAGCTGTCTTAATTTCCGAAAGATTACTCTTATCTTTTCAAGATTATCTTCGTATGGCGCCATAGTCATCAAACCTTTCAGCTCTAAATTTTTCAGTTGCCCAACCCTCACAATCATTTTATCCAACTCCTCAGGGTTCAACCCATGTTTTGTCCTTTCTCCAGAGACATTTACCTCCAGAAAAATCCGCATCTTTTTACTTTTGACTTGGAGCTTTGTATCAAGTAGTTGTGCCAATTTTATGCTGTCTATTGCGTGAATCTCCTCAAATACTTCAATTGCTTTATTTATCTTGTTTGTCTGGAGATTGCCTATCATAACCATCTTGAACAATTCTTTCAAATCCGGATGGCTCATATTTATATAGTTCAATTTCTCTTCAGCCGCCTGTACCCTGTTTTCTCCTATCGTCACAATTCTATCCAACCGCTCATGTGCAATCCCGATAAACTGCGCCAAATCGAAAGGATTTATGTACTTGGTGGCAAAAAGAATTTCGATATCTTCACTCTTTCGTCCACAATTTTCACAACATTCCTCAAATTCACCTAGGAATTTATACAACTGTTGTTTCATAAAACACGAGTTTGGAATACTCAAACGGCACGACCCGTAAATTATTTATCTAATAATTCAATTTACTTTATAAATTGCCACCATCTCGTTATCATATACTTTTTTCAGAAAAGGCATTGATGCAAATTCTTTTTCAGTCGAGTAGATAAATAGATAATGGATATTGTTTTTATGGAGGAAACTATCCATTTTCTCAGAAGTTATCTTTCCGGCAAAAAAATCGTTGGCCTCCCCCATTTTTTTACCGTCATTTATTGTCAGAAGCTCATGTCCTTCAAAGACGCGACGTCCGGCGATGGCCGGAAGCGACAAATTAAAAGGATAAACAGCCATAAAAGTATCTGAAGGGGTGGAAATTACCTGTGCCTTTTGATATGAAACAAGTACCTTTTGCGGTAGATAAATAAGTCCGAAAGCAGGATCCACCTTTACCCTGTCCTGGAGTTGGATATAATAAGTCGGCAACATTATGATGATGATTGATAGAGTAAGTAACAGGAAAACGATATTTTTTGCTTCGCTAAACCGGCTTGCGACAGTAAAAATTCCGGCTGTTGCCATGCATGATAGGAAAAGCGTTGTTGTGGCAGGTAAAAACCTCACGTTTACTACTGAGACCAGTGCCGGAATAGGAGAGAAAAATAAAAATATTGTCACAAATGTAAAAACAAAGGCGGTAAGCCTTGCCAAATCCATTTTCCTGACAAAGAAAACCACTCCGAGAATTGCAACAGCGACAACGGAACCATTTGCTAAAATATATGTCATAAAACTGATATGCAATTGCTGGCTATTCTCCCAAAGAGCCAGCTGTATAAAAGGCAGTGTTGAAAATGTTCTCTTCAGATAAACTGCCATTGGCAACCCGCCAATTAAGAGTAAAACAGAAGGAAGAAAAAAACTCTTGCCTCCCCAAACTGACGCTAAGGTGTCAGTTAATGATACCGAAGTGTCATCCTGAACTCGTTTCGGAATCTCTTTCAGGGTCTCTTTCATTGTCTTATCGGGATGCAGAAATAAATTCGGCATGACAAAGATTAAAAATGCTACTATCCCCAAAACACCTACAGTTATCCCCCACTGTACCGGCTCCACACTGGCAAGGATAAATCCCGAAAGAAGAAACGCAATGATATACTTAGAGATACTTTTTTTGTCGAATCTATATTTCCCCAACCTTTTCCACCACCAGACTGCCAACAATATCGCTAATGTTATGCCTGCCCGGGCAATAAAATGGTGTGGCACACCGCCCAAGCGGTTAAAAGGCAACCCTGTGTTGTACCAGTAGTCAAAATAGGAAAAAGTTAGTTTGCCTCCTGATTCAACAATCTTGGGAAAAGCGTTGCTTGTGACAAAAAATAAAAAAGCCGCGACTCTTTTTGAAGCCGAACCAGGAAAGATTTCTCTTATGAGAAGATAAGACGCTATAAGAAGGATAACTGCAAAAATGACAATTGAAATCTGGTAAGCTGCTACACTGCCTATACCCAATAGACTAAATACATGTCCCAAAAAGACGTTTACCCATCCCACAAATGTCTTTGATATGAAGTCACCGGTAAAAAGGTCATAACTGGCAAACCAGTTGCCTTTGCCCTGAAAAAACTGAGATAGATAATAAAAATAATCAGGCGGCCAATGGACAGTTCCCAAAAACTGGCTTCCTTTGGGAGTATTTATCATACCAACTATAAGCGGCAAGCCGTTGAGAAAAAGAAATAAAACTATGATAAAACCTATTAGTAGGATCTCCATTAATTTAATTCTCTTTGAAACCTTTACTTCATCAGGAAGATACGAAGCAGGTGAAAATCTTCTCTGAGAATAGCTTCCAATTAATTCAACTTACTTTTTCTCCACAAATAATAAACCGATCCGGCTAAAAATATGACTCCCAATATCGAAATTGCGTCACCCACTTTCTCAATATTGCTTACCCCAAACACAAATAAGATATCATGCCTTCCACCTGATAACCACACTCTCATCCGCCCATATTGGTCCCGATCAAGCACCGATTGTTTTCCATCGACAAAGACATACCAGTCGGGAAAATAAAAAGCATTGACCGTCAACTGACTTTGACTTTTGGAAGCAACAACAACTTGCATTCTTTCAGCTTTAATATCCTCCGATAACACTTCCCCCGAACCTTGTGTAAAGACAAATTTTTGCGGCAATTTGCCTGAAGTGAGATACTCATCCTGCACATTTTGCAGGAACGAAAGATCAGCTCCTTGAGGCAGGAATTCCCTGGTTGCCATATTCTTCAGGGTTCCAGGAGGATGGAAAACGGTCTGCACCTTTTGGAAATAGCCGTCGGAAAAGGGAAATTTGTCTATTGCGGGATTAGTATAGGGTCTTCCGGCAACTATAGCCAAAAGTATAAACGTAATAGCAATAAGGTTATTTTTGCGGCCAATCCATCCGGCGAGCAGACTTCCGGCAAAAGTGGCCGGGAAAAGGAAGCGGAACGGATAGACTATAAACCTAAAAAGTGGAATGTCCCAAAGCAGATTTGACGCATGGTTGGATAAATAAAGAGAACCAAATAAAATTACAAACAGCCAAATCACTAACTTTTCTCTCCCCGTCACTACTTTGACTAATTCATTGGCTATTTTTGGCATTTGAATTTTTGATGTTTTGAATAATTTCACCAAATATCTGATAATAAATGCCAATCCGACAACAAAAACAACTATTATTGGCAGGCCAATGGTAAAATCGTAATATCCTGCAGATCCGCTCCTTATAGTAGAAAAAGCCACGGATAAAAGCGTATAGAAAGACTTAAAGTACGATCCCCGGATCTCCATCTCTTTTGCCATAAGCTGCGGATATGCAGTCAGGTTATCCATGGAAATTGCCGGCAACCAGAAAAATGCGCCCAGAAAAACAGTAGTGAGAAAAGCATAAACTGTCAGAAGAAATGGTTTGAAAAGCCGAAAATCTGCAGCTACAAATGAAAGGAAAAGCAATAGGGGCGAGAACAGGAGCGCAGATACGTTATGAGTCAGAATAAAAAGAAACCAGGAAAAAACAGTCATGACCAGATAAAACATAAGTGGTTTCCCCATCTCTTCCGGTATATATCTGGTTTTTCCGGCTTTTACACCACATTTCTCCCATAAATCTCTGATTTTTAGTATCAGAAATAAAAGTAGTGGCGGGAAAACAAAAGCGGTAAATTCTCCCCATCCTTCATAAAGGAAAATTGTCAGAAGGTGGTAAGGGGCCCAGGCATATACACCTCCTGCGACCAACCCAGCATTTGTCCCCCACAGCTTTCTACCCAAAAGGAACATAAAGAAAAAGGATAGAAGAATTGTTGCTGCAATAAAAACCTGTGTTGACAGGTTTACTGTCAGTCCAAAAAGATTAACTACCGCGATACTATAGTAAGGCATCAAATAATTGAAGATGAAAATCGGAGAACCGTACCCCAACGCCTGATCGGCTAACCAGCGGGGACGCAAGTACCCTTCTCTTAACGAGTGTTCAAAAGAAACAAGCCTGAACTTATGCGCCAAACCGTCTGCCGTACCCAATACATAAGGGGTAAAAACCGGAATAACAAGGGGTACAAGTATCAAAACTGTGAGTATTAAGAGAATTATTCTTTTCTTACTTTTCATATACTACCGATATACAGTGCCACTCTATCTTTCCTTAGTTATTATTTCGGAAAAATATAGACTTTTTAATTGGCTAACACTTTATACAGTGCTAATATATTATTCTGGAATACTTTCTTCAGAAACGGATAAGAATCTATTTTAGCAATCCACGGATATCCCAGTATATAATCTATTTTATATCCCGCAAGCATATTTTTCACTTCCTCCGGGCTCATTTTTCCGTCAAAAAAAGCAAAAATGTCTTTTTCTTTTTGGGCTGAATTTATCGTATAGAGATTATAGCCAAAAAACGACTTCCTGCCAGTCAAAGCCGGAAAAGATTCATTAAAAGGCCACTGGGCAAGAATTATATCATTTGGGACGGTCATCTCCATCGTCTTTATATAGGCACCGTAAGCATCTGAAGGAATATAATAAAAAGCGTTTCCCGCGCGGGACACCAAAACCTCCTCCCTCTGTTGGGCTAAATCAGAAGGGATAATAGTAAATAAATATATAATAATAAGAAAAATAAGTATTATCTTCTGATGTTTAGAAAATCTTTGATAAATCTGGAATACTCCTTGAGCAGCTCCAGCTGCTATAAATATATAAATTGCTGGGGGCCAAAACCTGGCATTAGTCAATCCCAGCTTGTCTGGAGTTGGAGAAAAGTAAAAAAAGGCGGATATAGCAATAAGAAATAATCCAGCCAACCTCTCAAAAGTTGTTTTTCTGAAAAAAGCCCATCCCCCAATAAGCGCAAAAATGATCACAAGCCCGCTACCCATAAAAAGAGCATACGGAGTCATAGCAAGCTGTTGTGTCGCCTCCCAAAGGGACGATTTTACGTATGGCTCCTGGTAAAAAATATATTTGACATAGACTGCCAAAGGCAATCCGGATAGGAAAAGCGCTATAAAAGGCGCAAAATAGTAAGGTTGGAATCTTTTCCTCTGGTATATAAAAGCTGCTCCAAAAACTGCTGCTACCAAAAGTCCCCACTCCACCGGCGATATGCTTGCAAGTAATAGTCCGCAGACACTTAGACCGGCAAGAATTTTTTTCCTTTTCCCTCCACTATTGTTGGACTTTACTAACAAAGCCGATAGGAGAAACCCTGCTGCCATAAAAGCACTGGCAAGAAGATGGTTCGGGGCCGGCCCCAGGCGGTCAAATATATTGCCGGTATTGTACCAATAGTTATAGAAAGACAGTTTTAATCCTGTTTTTAGAGATCCGGAAAAAAGAGGCATTGATGTACTTGTGACGAAAAAGAAAAAGGAAAGCATCCTTTTACCGGCTTCTTTTGGAAATATCTCCAAAAGCAAACGGTACGCCAAAATAAGGAAAAATGAAAGGAAAAGAACAACCGTAATCTGGTAAGTCAATATAACCTGAAGCCCAAGTATTCCGGTCAGTATCCTGCCTGCCAAGACGTTTTGCCAGCCTATTACCGTAAGAGGTAATCTCTCTCCGGTATAAAGTATTGTCGAAGACAAAACATGGGACTTTCCCTGAATAAATTGAGACAGGTAGTAAAAATAGTCCGGCGGCCAGTGCACCGTACCCAGATAAAAGGTGTTTTTGGGAGTTCTTACGGCGTCTACTATAAACTGCAACTCTATAAAAAGGACAGTCAGGAAAGAAAGGAAAAAGACAGAAATGTATTCAAATCTGCGCTTCACATTAAAGTTTCACCCAAACTTGCTTATTATAAAAATCCCCACGAGTATGATTGACACACCCACAATTCTGGCCAGTTTTATATCCTCACCAAAAACCAGATATGAAACAATAAAGATAAAAAAGTATTGCAACGTACCAAAAGGATAAAGAAATGACAAATCAAGTCGGGAAAGAAGAATAAGCCAAAAAAAAGTACCTATTCCGTAAAGCGAAAGACCCGCCAGGACAAAAACATTTGTACCCATCTTTATCGCAAGAGGAATAATTTTTTCAAGTGACAGACTTTCAACCGTTCCTATCTCCTTCATCCCGGTTTTCAAAAGCGTCTGGGCAATGACAGAGATGCAGATTGTCAAAAGTATGATAATATAATTTTTCAGCATAAACAGAAAAAATGAACAATTAAAAAGAATACATCAGTTTCATCAACCCCGCCGATGAATTTACCACAATTGTATGTTCTCCGGCCGATAAATAAACAGGGTTTTGCGTCACTATTTTACCATCAATCTTTACCATCCGTGAGGTTTGCCCACCTGTCAGTTTTTGGTAATTCCAGAAAAGGTCATAATTCCCCGATGCGATCAGGTTAAAATCCTGCGGCTGCCCCGCATAGGAGAAGCTCACCAGTGCCCCGGAAACCAACAAGTATGGAGGGTTGCCATCTGGATATATCGTATAGTACTGTCTTATGACTTTTTGCTGCTCAGCAGGCAGGACAAAAATCCTGTTTTCCCTCTGCATATAGACAAAATGCACATTCTGCTTTCTCAAATCGGCTTCAAGATCCGGGTATTGAAACTGCAGCGCCTCGTCATACTGACCATACGGTATACAACAGAAATAATATCCGTCTGGCGAAAAAATGGCTTCCCCCGTCAGGTCAAAAACTTTTTCATTTTTGGGTATAAGTGAAAAAAGATGGTTATAAAAAGAAACGTCCAGGCTTGACCAGCGCAACTTCCAGTCATACATATCCTTTCCCGACCAAAACACCAACCCCAAAACAGCTATAAACACTCCTACACCAAACGCAGCCCCTACCCTTCTCCACCGCCTCATTAAATTTCTAAATAAAGAAATGACAAAATCGGCAAAGTAAAAGGCTACAAATACTGAAGCCGGCAATAGATACTGTTCGTGCCGAAGCGGAAAAATATAAATATAGGCAACCAGGTAAAGAAGAAAAGATAAGGCAAGAAGAAGCTGGGAAAGACCCTCTTCAATAGTTTCCCGATCCAGAAAAGATACCAACTTTATAATCGCAAAAACTGCCGCTGCAATCCAGACGAAAAGGTTCATCTTCCACGGCCAGCTTTCCCCCGGAGCCCCATAATAGACATCATTTGGATAAAAAAGGAAATTGGGGGGGATGGGAAACTTGTTCCCCAGAACTTTTGTGGCATCGGTAGCCACCTTTGTCGAAAGGTAAAAAGCCTTTCCCGGATCGCCAAAATATATAAAAAGAGCTACTACAAGAACTATGGGTATGGAAACTCCTAAAATAAACAGTTTCAGCCATTTGAACCTGGTAAATAAATCGAAAAGGTACTTTATAAAATTTCCGGCCTTTATTTTTTTCTGGTTTATGAAAAGATAAATCGCAATTATGAAAGCTGCGCAAAAAGCCCAGAAAACTATCTTCGGCAAGACCAAAACTCCCAATGAGTAAAAAAGTCCCGATATAAAAAAGTGGGTATTATTTTTATCCTTCAGTCCTTTCACCAAAAATAGCATTCCTACCATTCCAAAGAGGATTGCCAGACCGTCCGGTCTTATTTCTATCCATTTATCTGCAGGTATGGGCAAAAACGACAAGACCAAAACCGATAATAGCGCTACCCTGCTATCCCTTACTTTTCTTACCAATAAAAACAAGAGTAAACAAACAACGAAAAATATGCCAAAAGCTAGTCCCCGCCCCAGGAAAAAAATTGCCGCACTCCTTCCCGAAATAAAAAATAAGGGGAGTAAGGCAAAAAGATAAAGAGGAGGGATAAAATAGAAAAAATCAGTATAGGGTCGAAGACCCGTAAAAAGATCATGAGTCCAGTGGAGATGGGCAAATTCATCTATGTCAAAAAAGCGCATCATGCCAAGCCGCCAGTGCCAATACAGAAAAAGGCCAATAAGCCCCAATTCTACCGCAATTACTAATTTTTCAGGAATTAATAAAAAAAGTTTTTTTAGCATCTTTCAATCTCCTATCCTTACGAAGAAAAAAATTCACTCCGAGCAGCTTATACAGATCCTTAAATTAGAATTAAGCGATCAAATCTTGTATAAATAATAATTCATCTTCTCCCCCAGGAAAGTAAATGAGGTTTCAAACCTGCAGCCGATTTTCCGGTAAAACTCATTTGCGGATAATCTGTCATATACACTAATTCTGAATTTTTTAATCCCTCTTTTTTTAAACTCATCAACAGTCGTGAAAAAAAGCTTCTTACCAATACCCCTCCGTTGCCACCTACCATCTACGGCGATAGATAATAACTCTGGGATATCGCCTGTGAACCCCGGATAGGAGAAGGTTTTGACTAATTTGACAGTCCGCATGGGATGAGTAAGAAAAAACCTCAAAAGTGGCAAAATAAAGGCTTTCGGATTACGTGATATCAATCTTTTATTCAACCCGTTGACGGTATTTATTCCGCTGACGAATCCGGAAATTTGTTCATTCTGAAGATGAATATATGTAAACATCTCTGGGATATTTAATGATGTTTCATAAAAAGCCTGTAGGAACTCTATTCCCAATTCCGGCAGGAAACCGGACAATTCTCTTTGATGAATCCCTGCCACCCTTATAGCATCTTTCTTATACATCTTTCTTATCATCTCTACCCCCTTTATCCGGAATAATTCTCAATAATACCATATAAATAAACAGTGAAAATACAGAAATTACTCCTCCGACATAAAACACTTGCGGATTATAATACATGACTATCCCATGTCTTCCCTGAGGTATAAAAATTGACCTAAAGGCCAAGTTGCTTTCATAAATTCTTGTCTGTCTACCATCAATTGTAGCCTGCCAACCGGGAAAATACACTTCGCTTGAGGAGAGAATGCTATTGCAATTTGCATTAACTGAAAGGACTATTATTTCAGCGCTGTATTCCTTTATTGATACGGTACCCGGGTTTTGATTGTCAGAACAGTCCGGTTGTTGTGAAGGATAACTACCATCCTGATTACCGTATAAGACCATTTTTGATAAATTCTTTTTTTCTTCTACTAATATTTTGCCGATACTGCCCGCCGGATACACCTCTATCTTCGGCACAAGAAAAAAACGCTGAAAGGATTTATTGTTTACATACAACGCATCCTGCGACCACTTTTCCTTATAAACGAGAGACAGTTTATTATCATAGTTACCTCCTATATCCTGAATATAGGAAGGTATAAATAAATACTTCACATTAAGGAAATCCAATATGCTTGACTGGGAAGGTATCGGCGGCAGCTCCACCGGAAATTGGGCAATCGTGGATCTATCTTTCGTCTCTCCCCTTGCAAGATCTATAAACCTATAATAATTATTCAGAATAACCGGTCCGTAACCTCCCACCATCTGTATCTTATAGAAAGGCCCGCTGTCAAAATCCAAAGTTTTTCTGGTATCATTCCATGTCTGGTAATGCAGGTAAAGCCTTGAAATATCACTGTCTTTTTTTACTATGTCAAAGATTTTGGGGTCATTGCCGGCTGTAGGCAAACTGGCTATGCGAATAAACGGCAAGTGGAAAATGTAAAGCTCGACAACAAGAATGACAAAAACCAAAAGCTGTAAAAAAGGGTATTTTATTTTTGCCATTCCAATTCCGGAAAGAATAGACAGGAGGAAAACTACAATAATCATGTGGCGAACCGGAATACGGAATGAACTGAAAAAAGGCACAATATCATAAAAAATTTTGAACAGCCAGAAATTCTGTCCAAGTGACATGGCAATGAAAAAGATAAGCGAAGCGACGCTAAATACCGTCAGACGGTTGGCCCTTTTCTCCTTGACTGCATAAAATACGCTTTGGGTAAAAGCAAATATTCCCAACAGAATAGCAATTTTCCCTACAAAATAAGTAAATTCAAAAAAATTGGGCCAGGGTCCGTAATAATTGCCGTTTAGTATAAAAGGGTTCCCCCAACTGTAAGGCGCAAAAAGCATTTGGAGCATTCCGGTTAAAAGCGATCCTCCTGCTGCAGTCATATACGCCAATCCCCCGCTGCGTATAGTCTCCCACGACAGCTGTATTGTAGGGATTATCTGAATTGAGCTGAGTCCTGCGGCAACAAGAATAACCAAAACCGGCAATAAGACCTTCAGGAGATAATACTTCCATCTCTTTTTCCGTTTGCGGTCGATAATAATTGACGTAAGTATGTCAAAAATGATGTATAAACCTGCCAGTTCAAGTGTAAAAAAAACCACCACCGGGTTCCCCGACAACATTTGAAGCGTCAAGGAGATGATACCTAAAGCTAAATATCTTCTGCGATTATTTTCGGAAATTTCCATAACGGCGCCAAAGATAACGGGTATATATGATATTGAGGCAACATATTCGACATGTCCCAAAAATATCCTGGCAAACATCATCCCCGACATGCCAAAAACTAATCCGGAAGCAAGAGATGACAATTTGTCATACTTCCTTTTCCTCATCAGCCAATAAGCACCTACCGTAGCAAGAAATAAATGGAAAAAATAGTAAAGAGACAAAGCTATCCCAAACGGCAGAACAGGAAACAGCCAGTTTGGAGGGTAAAACGCTGCCAGTCCCGGGTTGGCTAAAAAGGGAACGCCACCAAAGGTATACGGATCCCAAAACGGTATTTTCCCTTGTTTTATAGAATTTGCAAAATATGACTTGCTATAGAAAATTCCGGCTTCCACGTCATACCCGTATATATATTTCCCGGCAGGCGGAAACACTCCTTTACCCAGCATTAACCCTGCAAAGACAAGGATAAAAATAAACGGCCACAACCTGAAGAGAAATTGAAATATCCTACTCTGATTGGAATACAATCTGTCAAAAGGCAGGAAAAGTAACTGGCTTTTTTTACCACTTTTAAAGCCATTAGGCAAACTTTTCAGATAGTGAAGGAAACTCTTTGCTGATATCGTATTTTTACCAATCGTTTATGACTTTTCATAAAACTTTATTACAGCCTGGGCCACTTTTTTGACTTCTTCATCTGCCAATTCAGGAAACATTGGCAAGGACAACACTTCTTCCGCGGCGCTTTCACTTTCAGGAAAATCACCTTCCATGTATCCCAAAAATCTCATAGATGGAGATAAATGTATCGGCACAGGATAATGTATTGCAGTTTGAATACCATATTTTTCCAGATATTTCTTCAGTTCGCTTCTCTTTTTGATCCTGATTACAAAGAGATGATAGACGTGCCAAACGTTTGAGGCCCCGTAAGGTAAAACCACTTTTGCCTTTACGGCTTCTTCTTCAAATAAAGAAAAATATAATCTCGCAATTTCTCTTCTTCTCTCATCCCATTTATCCAAATACTTTAACTTTACAAGTAAAATTGCTGCCTGTAGTTCATCCAGCCTACTGTTTCTTCCAACCAAAATACTGTTATAACGCCCTTTTTCTCCATACATTCTCAAGAGCTTCAGTTTTTCATAAATATCGGGATTATTTGTCACCACCATTCCCCCGTCCCCAAAAGCCCCCAGATTTTTGGTCGGGTAAAAACTGAAACAACCGACATCGCCTATAGTTCCAACCTTCTTCCAATTTTCCAAGGCGCTTTGATTACTTTTTTCATTCCCCCTCCCATAATTCTCAATTCTTAATTCCTTATTCATTACCTTCACCATTGCTCCATGCGCCTGCGCGCAATCTTCCACAACTTTCAGGTTATATTTTCTGGCTATCACCATAATCTTATCCATATCTGCCGGCTGGCCATAAAGGTGTACAGGCATTATTGCTTTTGCCTTTTTAGTAATTACACGGGAAATCTGGGATGGGCGAATATTAAAAGTATCTTTTTCTATATCAACCAGTTTTGGTATTGCACCAATTGCGGTTATGGCAAAAGAGGAAGGATAAGAGTTGGCCGGAAGTATTACCTCATCATCCGGATTCACTCCACAGGCCAAAAGCGCCAAAGACAAAGCGTCTGTACCAGAGGCTACACCCACGGCATATTTCACGCCCAAATATCTGGCAAATCCTTTCTCAAATTCACCCACGTTCGGCCCCAATATATAAAGTCCGCCTTCCACTACCTTTTCAATTTCTTTCTTCAGCTTCTCCCCTATTTCCTTATTTTGTCTTTTGATATTAAACACCGGAATCATTGTTTTCATTTCTACCACAAATATAAATAAATTACATCATCCAAACATAAGCTGTAAACACTACACCGACCTGAAGAAACCTTTAAGGATTGAGATCATCTTTAGAATTTGCGTAATCAAAAATTATCTTCACTGCTTGTAGAGAAAATATAAAATTTATATATTATTATTAGTAAAAATTTGCATCCAGTATGCCCAAAAAAGACTTTATTATACTTATACTTGTCATCATTTTTGCGGCTACCATACGCTACACCTACTTCCTCTATAAACCGGAGGTAGGTGTCTCAGCAGACACTTACGGCTATTATAAATTGGGTGATGAGATTATGGCTCAGGGTAAATATGGAAAGATTATAAATGATGACAGGACTCCTCTTTACCCTTTAATTCTTGGCCTTTCAGCAGTGGAAACAGGCGGCTCTGGAGCACAAATCATGTCCTTGGGATTTTTGCACAGCATGCGTCCTGTCATACTCTTCCAGTATCTTGCGGGACTTCTTTCTATAGTTATTCTTTTTGTTATCCTCAGGCGCTTATTAAAAGTTAATATATTCATAACCGGTCTTTTTACCGCCTTCTGTGCAGGAAATATTATGCTTTTTGCCTGGGAAAATCTGCTTCTGACGGAAACGTGGGCTTTTCTGTTTCTTGTATTTTCCCTATACCTTCTTCTGTCCCTTCTCCATAAATGGCAGCTGTCCACTCTCTTTATTTTATTTCTGACTTTTTGTGCAGGATTTCTTCTCAAACCGGTATTTATATTCCTTCCTTTTGCCACTTTACCTATACTGGTATTTCACTTCCGCAATAAAATGGTGTATTTCAGCTCATTAATTTTTCTCATACTTTTTACAACGCTTCCCGTATCTTATACTTCTTACAACTTAAAGACTTATGATTATGGCGGCATATCCCATGTGAGTGATATCAATCTCCTAGGGAAAATTCTTCAGTTTGATCTACCAGTGACAAGTGGCAAATCAAGCGATTACTTTTATAAAACAGTGACAGACTGGCATACTCACAATGGAACATCTATGCCCTACAGGTTTCTAGAACATTATGACCCCAATATATACATTTCCGGCAAATGGAAATTAAACTCCCTCCCCTCGTTCAATATGACGGTTATCACGCACAATCTCCCCTTATATTTTGTCGATTCATTCAAACAGATACCGCAAGCCCTGACCGATGCAAGCGATATTATAAAACCTGATGTTACTTCTGAAAATCAACTGAGCGTTTTTTTCTCAAATCTTTTTATGACATACAAAGATACGCAATATGTTTTCCTTATTATATTTCTGGCTTATCCTCTCACTTTTTTCCTTTATCTTAGCAAACCGAACAAAAAAAATACGTCGCTTATGCTTTTAGGAACTTTGTGTGCTTACCAGATAATTCTGTCAGTCTTTTTCTCATATGGAGAATTCGGCCGGCTGATAAGTGTCGCCCAACCCATACTTTACTGTTTTTCTTTTTATTGGCTTTGGAAATTGACAATTGGTGCAGTATTCACTCTATTGAGAAAAACGAGTCGTTAAAAAGCCGCGAAACATGTGTAAACTTCCGAAGATCGCATAAGGAATGTTTACTCCAACTTTTTAATTGAAAGAAATATTCAAATATCACTTTCAAACAACTCATTGGCAAAATCTCCCATCCTTGCGAACTAGGAAATTTATACCATGAGCGACGTTTACTCACAGTACCCGTAGATTAAAAATCACAAAAAGAAAACCCAATTCACCAACCCCCAGAAGAATACTATAGACAAAGTAAAGAAATAGGCGGCTGTTACCTTCTCAACCCTATCTGATAGTCTTTTCCTAAAAAGCAGGTACATTGCAAAAGGGATAAAAAGATACCGGACCTCCACAAGCCATGAGGGCAAAAGATAAAGAATGATAAACGGGTATAAAAGATAGTATTCCTTCTTCTGTAGTCTTACTATAAAAAACATTATAAAACCATAAACTATTGGTATAAAATATAGCAATTTTAACGGAGGGCTGGAGGCAGCAGCAACCAGAATTTTATTCCTCAGGAAATAAGTATATTGGTTCCAGGGATGGCTATTTTGAAATGAAAGTAAGAGAAGGAGGAAAAAAATAAATATCAAAAGGATACTTTTCTTTTCTTTTCTCAAAAAAGCAACAATTTTGGGAAAACTTGCCAGGCTTTGCGGCAGCATGATGATGGAAAATGAAAAGAGAAAGAAATACAAGTTGCCCATATTCAAAAATGTTACATGCTGGAAACTTTTGGCGCCTGTGGCAAAACCGTGATTTACCAAAACAAACAGAATAAATAATAATGCTCCCAATATAAACGTCAGGCTCCTTTTTATATGATTTCTGACTGTCTGAACATTAATTTTTAACCCCGATTCCGATATAAATGTCAACAAATTTATAAACATAAGCCAAATGATGTTGTTTTGTCTGACAGCTATGCTCAACGTTGCCACAATGCCTGAGAGATAATATTTCTTTGACAATGCCAAAAACAATGCGCAAAAAACCAAAAGAAGTGAAAATATGTCCGTATAGACCAACGGGTAATACGGGAAAATTATAGGAAGAAAAGCAAACTGCATTGTCCTAACAAATGCTGCCTTCTCTTCTATTTTTCTTGCGGCAGCATAAAAAACAGGGATAGTCAGAAGATTAAACATAAAAGTCACAAACCGAGCCCAGGGAAGACCTTTTTCCCCAAGTAGTTGCAATATAAATGCCACAAGAAGATGAAATCCCGGCAGGGTCGATAAGCCAGGCTCCAGAGAAAAATCATGTCCGAGAAAGCGCGTAATCTGTCCAAAATGGTAGTATTCGTCGATTATTTCGGAATAGTTCTCCACAAGTCTGAATGCCGTGGCAAAAACCAAAAGCAGGAAAAAAAAGACTATAACCTGGTATTTATTCTTAAAGAGGTATTTTTTAAGATTCTGAAACTTCATTATTTTTTTGCCTGGACGCAAAAATAAAAAACTTTATTTTCTCCCACGCCGTAAAAACTCCGTACCCGGCAAAAAGGAATATAAGGGGATAAGCAGGAATTGAGTATCTCTCCTCGTTGGGAGTAAAAGCGTGCACCGCTGAAACATATACAATAAACAGTACTGTGAATTTCACAAACCATCCTCCGACAGAACCTTTCTTTACCAGCTTCCTCCAATAGGCATATAGCCCGATAACAAATAAAGCCAGCAATGTGATATTTCCCCAATAGACATAATTTTCATATCTTTGCGGCTCATTTACGTACAGAAACAACGCATGCTTCTCCCATATGTACCACATTTTCCGAAAACGGGATAAAACAAACTCTTTTGGGTCGCTTTCAATTTTTGCAATAGACAGTTTCATATATTTATCCGCTACGGCTTTCCTTTGTGGAGCTATCGTTTTGGATGAATACTCAGCATACATCTGACGTACCTCTGGCGGATCTCCTCGTACCTTTGCTCCAAATAAGGGCATATATCTTTCCACATAAAGACTGCCGTAAAGATTCTGTACGAACATATTGTCGGCTAAAAATGGCGTAATTTGCTGACGGTACCTGTAATTTCCTATAACGTTGTAGGCAAACGGCAGACAAAATAGAAATAGCGACAATACCAGGGCAGCTTTACCTTCCATAGTTTTAAAAAGACGTCGAAACACATATACCGATATAAAAATAAGGAGCAGAAAGGAGAAAAATATGTAACCCGGACGCACTTGAGGCAAATAACCTAGCACAAACCCCAGCGCCAAAAGATAATAAATATTTTTTTTCTCCAAAAATTTTAACAACAGAAAAAAAGAGAGCGTTATAAAAAGTATGGTCGCGCTCTCAGTTAAAAGTAAACCCGCATAAGCCGACGTATACGGATTAAATATGTAAATAACAAGGGTAATTAATGCGGCCGGTTTATTCTTTCTAAAAAGCACTCCTGCCATAAGAAAAACCATCAACGCAACACTCACGTCCATTACCGATTGCATTATTTTCCAGGCCCAATAATTGCTGGGACCAAAAAAAGAATAGATGAAAGAAACAATAATGGGATAACCGTAAGACCGAAATGAGTCGGTATAGAAAGGGAAGTAAAGTATGCGCTCAGCCAGGATGCTATATTCTGAAGCATCAAATATAACCGGTTGTGGCACAAGACTGATTAGCCAGACTCTGAAAATTACACCCGTCACCAAAAGCAAAATTATGAATAGCCACTTGCGCATTTTTCTTAACAAAATCTCAACTAATACTTACCAATAGAATTTCCTGTACTTTTTATAGTATAAAATGGTTTTTCTAATACCTTCATCAAGAGTTATTTTTGGTTTCCAGGAATATGTTTTTTTTATTTTTTCATATGAGGCAATATAATCTCCTATTTCTATTTTTTTCCTCTCTTTTGGAAAGTCCACTTCTTTATATTTGCCTCCTCCGGCAATCTTAATAGACTTTTTAACAAAATCAGTTAGTGATACAGGTGTCCCACCCAAATTATATGCCTCTCCCCAGCCGCTTTCTCCTTCCGCAACCATAAGCAAAGCATCGATAACGTCATCAATATAATTTACATCCCTTATTTGTCGCCCAGTTCCATACAACTCTACCGTCTCACCATCCAAAATTTTCCTTATGAACCAATTAAGGACACCCTGCCTGGAATGCTTCATCTGGTGCCTAGGACCAAAAACATTGGTCATTCTCAATGACACTGTCTTTATGCCATACACCTTTGTATACATAAGGTGGTATTTTTCGGCGGCGATATTATTTATACCGTTTATATCTGCGGGTTCCTGCGGATGATTCTCGTCAACCGGAAGATACTTTGCCTTGCCATATTGGTTTCTGGTCCCGGCAAATATTACGCTGGTTCCCGGGTTGTATCTTCTGACCGATTCAAGAAGAGATAATTGTGCACGGCAGTTTATCTCAAGGTCTGTCATAGGATCAGTCATACTGTCCACATGGGAAAGAGTACCGGCGAGGTTGAAAATGACATCCTTTTCATGCACCAAATAATTCATGCTGGTTGTATCCCTGATATCGGAAAAGTTTATTTTTACCTTTTGCTTTACGGGTTCAATATTGAAGAGATTTCCGCCATAGGCTGGGATCATGGAATCAACAAGAAGCACGTTGGCACCCTCTTCAACCAATCTTACAGCCAGATTACTGCCGATAAACCCCAACCCGCCGGTAATAAGTATTTTTTTTCCATTATAAAAACTCTTCTTCATCCGCCTTATTCTATCACGTCCGGAGTTGATTGAAATATCACAAACAAAAAATTATACTTAGACGGGTCTCACGTTCGTTATTTAAGAAATACTAAAAGATGCAAAGTATGTGCAAATTCTTGCAGATCGCATACGGAACGCTTGATCCAACTATTTAGATAGGACTGGACATGTCTGTACAACCACAAAAAAACACATCTATATCCATTCGCTTTGTCATCTTTTTTATCTTGATGAACCTGGTAGTCATTTTTGCCAATGTGCCGATAATTTTGCGTGCCGCCAAGACCCCGCATGATCGAATTTTCCCATATGTGCATTCCGACTGGCCACATGACTATTACCTTTATCTTGCCGTCATAAACCAAGGGGAAAACGGCCGGTTTCTCTACCAAGACCCATACTCTACGGAAAAAATGTCGAAAGGCGTATTCTACACATTTTTTACCGGCATAGGACAGGTTGCGGGCTTGTTTCACCTTTCACCTATTGCTGCATACCACCTGACAATAATAATATTTACAGAGATTTTTCTGATACTTGTTTACTTTCTCTCAGGAAAAATATTGAGCAGAAAAAATGCCATTTGGGGGGCTATATTCGGACTTCTGGGCACAATTTCCCCAACACTGATGTTTGCGCAACCTATCTATTTTCCCATCAGCATGCCCTGGTGGATTGTGCTTGATGCGCTAAACAGGATTTATGACCTCCCCCACTATATCGCTTCAGAAGCTTTTCTTCTTGCCGCCATTTTACTTGTATTTCTTTTTTTCAGGAAGCCGAAACTAAAATATGCCCTTTTGGCCGCCATATCAATATTTATTGGCGGCATGATACTGCCGTCCGTCCTCATTCCTGTAGCAGTTGGCATACCTATTGCTTACTTTATCTATATTGCCCGAATTTATTTTGAAATTAAACGGGTAACACGAGCCAGGTACCCAGTAAATTTGCAACCAAATTTACTGGGTAGTGAGTGGCACGACCCGAAACGAAATATGGCAAAACTTAAACTGATTATTAACTTACAGCTTATTAAAGGTTTTTCAGTCATAATTTTTGCAATACTGGCGTGTTATGCCATCATCAAATACCAAGTGACAACGGGATTCCCCTGGAGTACATGGGTCTCCTGGGGAGTGGAGAGATGGAACTGGGGAGAACCGGATTTCAATAGGAACCTTTTGGAAGTATTCGGAATACTTCCCTTACTCTCAATTCCGGCAGTTTACCACGCAGTGAAAAAAAACAGCTGGGAACTGCTTTTTATTAGCGTCTGGGCGGCAACCCCTTTTATCATGTTGCCATTTGTCAATCCTTTCGGAATAGCCAAAATAAGGCTGGTAGAGGAAGCACCATATATTCCCTTAGGCATACTTTCAGGTTATACAATTTTTAAGATTATCCCACCGATAAAAAAACGTCTTATCCAATACTCACTTATAGTCTTATTCTTTGCCACTACCCTTCCCTCATCTTTCAAGTTATGGAAAACCAGGATGGATTATATCAAAAACGAGCCGGTCTATGACCATATTTATATCCCCAAAACTTCCGTGGATGCGATGAAGTTCATAAAGGAAAATGTTCCTAAAAATTCTGTTTTTCTGAGTAACGAAAAAATGGGTATCATTATCCCCGCCTTTAACCCTACCATAAGCTATTTCGGCCATGTGACCCAGACTATGGATTACCAAGCGAAAGAGCAAAATGTGGACAACTTTTTTGGGGGCAAATGGACCTCGCAGGAGGCGTATAAATTCCTGAGGGATAACGGCATAAATTATATCTACTACGGCTGGCAGGAAAAAGATCTGGGAGGAGATATAAATAAATACTCTTTTCTGGAGAAGATTTTTGACAATGGACCCGTAAAAATATACCAAATAAAATTAACTAATCCATTACTTTAGACCGTCATTTAACTACTACAAGAAACATCTGTTTACCAAATATTGGAAAAAGAAATGGCATTGAAAGATATAATCTTACCAAAAAGGGTGATTTTGGTAATCTATCCTTTAATGTGTTGGGAACAAACCTTGGCAAACAAATTTCTATCTTAAAACCTAACGCCTGTAATATTTCCACCATACTGCGGTCACTTACAGGAGTAATATGATCAAAATAATCCCAGTAATCTGAAGTGGAAAATCTGATATTCGGGTTCAATATTATGAGTTTTCCACCATCCCTTAGTACACTTTTAATCTCAAGTAAGACCTTAATTATTGCTTGTTTGGAGGGTAGATGTTCCAAGAAACATCCCATAAACACCACGTCCACCTTATTTTTCAAGCTCTTAGGCAAGTCTTCTGCTGATCTTATAAATATTTGAACATCTGGGTTTGCATATTTTTTAATCCTATTATCCAGATCCACTGCAAACTTCTTCCCGCAAACGATATTATTTATAAACTCACAATGTCCCGCTGCAATATCCAAAACCGTATCACTTCTACCAACGAATTTCTGGAGCCAATCATGACAAAGCACTTTCCATATTGCTTCTTTTGGGAACTCTATCTCTTTAGGATACCTTACGCGGTAAATTCTACCGAGGATTGTTTTAATATTTGTATCAGGTTTCATGAGTTGTAATCGTTTTTTACCATCAACTTCCACCACAACCTAAAAAGATTGTTACCAGTCTGTACCAGTCTCCTGAAGTTGAAAAACTGGCTTTTGCCGCTTGTCCTCCAGAAATGGTGCACTGGTACCTCTACAATTTTATAGCCATGATGGTCTATTTTCTTCACTAGCTCCGTACAAATTGTGCCTGTATTTTCAAAAAGCCTAACAGCAGAGTGTCCTGACCCTGGAGAGGGATTAAACACTTCCGTTCGTATTAACCTGAAATCACAATCCGTATCACGTATAGGTAAACCAAACGCAGTTCTCACAGTATAATGATAAAGCCTTCCCGCCACTATCCTAACCCAAGGATCCTGCCTTTTTATCTTGTATCCGTTGACCATGGAAACCCCAGGCTTCATGGCAGCATAAAGCTTTATCAGCTCCCGTGGGTCATACTGCGCATCACAGTCGGTATAAAAGACTAGATCCTTTTTTGCCGCCATGAAGCCTGTCCTCAGCGCTCCTCCGTATCCCATGTTCTTTGTATGGTTTATAATTCTTATTCTTTTTGTTTTTTGTTTAATCTTATCCTGCTTTTCAATCACTCCAACAATCTTCTCCAAAGCTTCTTTATCTTTTTCGTCGCTGCCATCATTTACTATTATCACTTCCCAATCATCTGCCAACCGGCTCACAGTATCTACAGTCAAACCCACAAGGCTTCCCACCGTTCCCCAATCGTTGAGGAAGGGAAAAAACACTGAAATGGATGGTTTTACTGCTGCCATAAATTAACCCAAATAATAGCAGATTCTACTTCTCGCTTCCACAATAGTTTTTACCTCTTCTAACACCACGCTTTATTACCTCCCATCTTTGCGAACAAAAAAATTTTCACTTCGAGCAGCTTTTACGTAACAAACATGTCCATAAATTATAGTAATTTGAAAAATGTTAATATGACTGTGGTAAAATCTTGATAAACAAACTATGAATAATCCTCAAGACGACACTCATCTTGTAAAAGTGGTTTTTGCCTTAGTTCTCTGCGCAATAATACTTTTGGGATCTCTTTATGTCTCCTACCGCTACTCACAACTGCAGCCGTCTGACATCATCCTGCCCGGAGGTGTTACATATCTTGGTCCAACTAGTACTTCATTTCATTGATTTTCAACCGTTTCTAAAAGTTAACCCGTATGTCAAAATTTATGAAACGAAGTACTAGCAACTCTTCTCATTAAAAAATGAAAAATAAATTCGTAATAATTTTCTCTTCCAATATCCTTTTTATTACGGTCTGTACCGTAATTATTTTGGGTCTAAATCTAACACCGATGATTTTGGATATTCGCCATTCCCCTCCCGGCCGAACTTTTGCCATGATCCACAATAACGTCCAGGATTTTTTCTTTTACCAATCACTTATGAATGAAGGTGCTGGTGGAGCGACAGCAATTTATGACCCCTATACCTCCGAACCGCATCAATCCTCAATAATATTCGCTTATTTTGCCTGGCTTGGGAAAATCAGCAGTATACTGAAACTGCCTTTTCCCATCACTTACCATGCAACAAGAATTGTATTAGGGATAGCACTTTTGACAACGGCCTTCATGCTTATAAATTATTTAAAAATCCCATATCCCCGACTCACTTTTATCCTTTTTACATTTGCCGCACCGCTCATGCACAATACTATTGACGCAGGAAACGTGACTTCTGTGCCATATATGAACTGGTGGACGGGCATGGATCCGATACGGCGCGCGGCCTACCTACCCCACCATGTATTCGGCAGCCTCATCCTTGTCTTATCAATTTTTCTTATCGTTAAATATGCCAAAGAGAAAAATATTAAACTATTGGGATGCGCTGCACTATTCACTTTATTTCTGGGATTTATCCACCCGCCCAGTCTTTTTATTATTCTTCTTATATTACCCGTTTCTGTAATCACCTATCATTTTTTCCACAGTAATAAATTTCAAAAAGACCTAAATGTAACTTTTTGGTATCTTATCTATTGGTCAATTGGAGCATTTATTCTTCTCTTTATGATCTCTCAGACAGGTCACGGTTTCCCCTGGAGCCAATATTTGGACTGGGAAAAGACGCTTCAGTTCCCGCTTGCAGGAGAAATCGTAGGCGCAATGGGATTTCTATTCCCATTTGCTCTACTTGGCATAATGATTTCGATAATTTCCAAAAAATTCAACGGCCTTCTTCTTTCCGCCTGGCTTATCGCTCCGTTTCTACTTATACCGTTTGCCCAAAAACTCAACCTGTCAAATATCAGGCTAATTCAAGGAACGCCTTATTTGCCTTTATCCATGCTTTCCTCAATAGGAATCAAATCAATTGAAGACTTTATAAATAGAAAATTCAAACCATTACCAAAAATTAAATCCGGAATGCTTAAAAAAATGGTAAACCACTGGATAATAATATTGTTTACCATTTTATTTGCCATATTCACCTATCCCACTCTTGTCTGGAGCATGCAAAATCAAATAAAGGAGTATTGGCCGATTTTCGGCAACGTCTACCTGGATAATAGGCTAAACAACGCTTTTTCCTACATAAATAAAAATTACCCCAATAAAACAGTTGTCCTCTCCACTTTTTACAGCGGCAATTATCTGCCTGCTTTCACCCATACAGTCAGCTTTCTAGGCCACTTTGGTTATACCTATAATGTCAACCAGAAACAGGATGAAGCGTTTAAATTTTTCAAAGGGGAAATGACGGAAGATGAAGCCAAGCAGTTTCTTTTGAGCAATAAAATTGATCTAGTTTTCCAAGGTCCTGAAGAAAAGCCTCTATATAATCACTATTTGTATCCAAAAATCCTCAAAACTGTTTTTGACGAGCCGGAAGCAACAATATATACTTTGAAATAATTAACTTTGTTTTTCAATTTGATTTCCCACTTTATATATCACCACCTGGCTATTTTTATAAAATAAAGATAGATTAGAATAAATAGTCGATAAATCTTGAATTCCTCCAAGCTCTTTCTCCTGAGGACCGAATAATATGTAAGATATTCTCTCTCTTGTAAGAAATGTTTTCGCCTCTTCAGGTGTCATTTTCCCCGAAAAAAACCTGGCTGCAATCTTTTCCTTTCCGTCTTCATCGGGCGTATTGGCGTGTCCTATATAGACAAAATTGCCCGCATAGGCAGGAATGTAATTTCCAGCTGTCACATAGCCCAAAACCACACTGTTTTGGTTTGTATTGTCCCTTATATAAAAAATTGCATTCATAAAATCCTTAAGAGGGTAAACTAATTCAGCTCCTATCGGCACCGGCCACGTGCCGGCCGCTTTTGCCTTTACCTGGTCAGTCAACCACATCACCATGGAAAGCATTACCCCAATACCCATAAGAATCATAAGGAACAGAACTATACCTTCTCCAGCTCTTACTACTTTTCGCAATGGTTTATACAGTTTTCCTGCCGCTTTCCAAATAAGATACGCCAGATAGCCGGTAAGTATCCCCAAAGGTACATGTATTGCCGCCTCGGTAAAACGCAGTGGAGATTGGGTGGGCACATTTTCAAATATCTTGAAAAGTATAAAAACCGCAGCCACCCAGGATACAGCCGGGAATAATTTCTTATCCCTTCGTAAAACGACAGCTATTCCTCCCAATATTCCCAAAGGCAACACAGGTCCCAAAGCCATAAAATACTCATTGTAAGACAATCCCGTCCTGTGTTGTATGTCAAAAAGCGAGAGAGCACTCCAAGGCAATACATTAAACATAACAGTCACATAAAGAAGAGACAGTGAAGATAAAACAAGAAATATAAGCCTAGTTAAACCTTTCTCAAAAAACCAGTCAAAAAGTATCCGCTGTCCTTTTTTGTCAAAAGTGAAAGTCCAGACGTCAATTATTTCCAAAAGAGACAGAACCCCAAAAATGCCGTATAAAACAATAACTGTCGGCGGGAATATAATACCTGCGACAAATCCTATTAGCCCCAATGCCACCATCTTGGCAAATCTTTTCTTCCCGGCAACTTTTTCGCTTAACCAAAATATAAATAAGAGAATAAAAAGCTGTCCGAAAAGAACATGCGGCAGGAAAGTAATCCTCTGAAGGCTGTCAACCACCGACCACCAACCCATATATGTGGCAAAGCGCCAGAAATTGCCTGCTTTTACCAAAACCGGCCAACTTCCTGAATTGACAACCAAAAGAAATGTCACTATTTGAGAGAAGCCTGAAAAAAGAGTACTGATATAATACCCTACTGCTGCTAGAAACAGGAATCCAAAAATGAGTCTTGCTCCGTGATAAATAACGGGCGGAGTAAGATTAAACACCCTCCCTGCCTCACCCAACATAAGATAGAATATCTGGAAAAGTGAACCCTGGTGCGGCTGGTTGTAGTATTTCTCAACAACCGTCCACCGCCCCGAGAGTCCTTCCTTTATCCGGGAAAGGTAAAAATTGTAGTCAAAAAGATAATTATGTTCCAAAACAAAATACCTCTCCTTTGGTATTGCATCTTTACGATTAATTTCATAAATAGAAGGAGAAAAGGAAAAAATGACAAAAAGTGCTGCTAACAAAAAAAGGGTTTTACGCATAAAATATCGCTATTACTTGACACTCTCTTGCTATCAAATGATAAAATTTTAGCATAAAAATATGCCGGATATACACGAAGAGAATCAGGAATCCGAAATGGATCAGGAACCTGATTTCAGAAAACTGGCCATTGCCACTTTTATCGGAATATTTATCCTAGGAGGAGGAATTTATTTTGCCTACCGCTCAACACTCACGCAATCAAATATAGAGGAAAATATAAATGGGTCCCCCCTACCCGTTTCCCCTTCATTTTCTCCAAACCCCCCTACTGCACCCTTGCGCTTTACTATCCCTGCTGATGCAAAATGGTATACTGCTAAGGGTAAAATCTATCCTTATGAATTCTCAGTTCCTTCCTCTTTACCGCTTGTTATTTTTCCGGGAGACCAGACGGACAGTATAGCCATCTCCTGGGGAAATATACCTCCCCAGCAGAACGTCCTTTTGAATATAGAACTTATTAATAAACGCGATCCCAAATATCTTAACCTTTCCAAATCAGATTATGTGCAAAATTGGTACAAATTCTTCTCAGGCCTTAAAGGTGTCAAAAATGTGGAACCCTTTACCAATAAAAACGGTTTGAAAGGATACAAAGCAACGTATATCAATCTGGCCGGAGACTCACCCAACCTGGACGTCTTTTTTGAGGTGTCCGATAAACCAGACATCATGATACACCTTGCCAACGGCATACTTGATCCCGCCCTCTTTGACCGGATTGTCGACAGCGTCAGCTGGAATAAGAAATAAAAATAATCGGAATCAGGAATTATAAATTTGGAATCATGGAAAGATACGAAACAGGTGAAAATTTTCGCAGTTCGAATGTAAACACATTAATTAAAAACGGGTGACGTTTGAGAAGGATTTACAAGCTGAGTTTCAATTAGCGAGCGGCTATGATTATATGGAGAGCTTAACTACATTTCGCGGGCGCTCTGAAACGAGGATTGGGATGCTCAAACGGCAGTACCCGTAAATAACTGTTATAGAAAGATACATTTTCTTGATAATTTTTTTCTGCTAAAATCACAAGTGTTTTTCAGCTATAGATAAAAAAGGGAAAATTCTTCTTTTTCCGTGAGAAAATATTATTTTCTTTTACTGCTTTTTGCGGGACTTGTCATACGCATCCTTCTTATAGGCAATACCGGTTTTATCGCCGATATCTCATTCTGGAAATCATGGAGCCTGGCGGCCGTTGACCACGGAATAGTCTGGACAACCCATAATACCAATATCAATTATCCCCCGGGTTTTATATATGTTCTTTGGCTGATGGGTAAAATCTACTCTTTCTTTGGCAATGCACATGACTATAACTCATACTGGAAGGAAAATAATTTTGGCTTTCTTCTTGCTTCCAAATCCATCGCCATAATTTCTGATATGGTCATCGCCTGGCTTATTTACTGGTTTGCTTCACATAAGGAAAAATTGCAAAAGCTTGGGGCGGTTTTGGATGAAAGCTATACAAAATTTGACCTACCCCTTATCCTTTCGGCTGCATTTTATCTCAATCCTATTGTTATTATGGATTCGGCACAGTGGGGTCAGGTAGAATCTTTTGGCCTCATGTTTACACTTTTTGCCATTATTCTTCTCCTTTATCACAGACGTCCTTATTTGGCTACAGTAATCTTTACTGTCGGCACGCTTATGAAGCTGCAAAATATAATTTTTATCCCTCTTTACCTTCTTTTTATACTCCGGTACTTTGACCTGAAGACTTTTCTGAAGAGTATAAGCGTTGCCGCTGCAACCTTTTTCGCAGTAAATTTGCCTTTTGTCCTGCAAAATAATATGGACAAGGTACTCTACCTTATGACTGTCAACAGCGACTATTTTCCCTGGTTATCGCTAAACGCCAACAACCTATGGTGGATTATAGCAGCAGCCCGCGGTATGGCAATTACTGACAAGATAACTCTCCTAGGAATATTGAATGCTAAAACGGTTGGACTGGTAATCTTTTCTTCCTTTTATCTTTTTTCTACCATCCTCCTTTACAAAAAACCTACACCTCGTAATCTTTTTCTATCCTTTGTGCTTGGAATCTTTGCCTTTTTCCTTTTTACCACCGAAAGCCATGAAAGATACAGTTATCCAGTGATTGTCCTTCTCCTTTTCTTCTACCCGTTTATGGAATCTGGAAGCAACCTTGCTTTTCCACAAATCAAACAGACGCAAAAAAAAGGAAATGTGCAATCCATACTTTATGACATTCTACATTTTACTTTTGACGAGACAGGACAGTCGCAAGACAAAGTCCAACCAAAAGTTTTAAATAAAATTAGACCGAAAATAATACACAAAACAGGTCCATCCTCAGGTCTCCTCTCCGGCCTGACGGCCAATGAAAAATATTTTTGGGTGATTTATATACTTCTGTCAGCCGCTATCTTTTTTAATATCCATACGGGACTCATACTTAACTACCCTCAAAACGGAATAGATCTTTTGACTAAACTAACTACCCCAAACCTCACAATACTCAATTCGTACTTTATGATTATTCTCTTCTTTTTACTTCTACCGTTTGCCCTGTCGCAATTTTCGCTTTTATTTTTCTTTGCCTGCGGTCTTGTACTTTTTGCGGTACTGATATTTCTCAACTCCTCCTATATTTTTGGGGGCAAAGTCTATCTTACAAGTTTTAAACCTATCATCGCCAGCCAGGGGTGGGGAATCCTTCAGGTAAATATGACTGTCAATTCGTATTCAGGCTGGAAATCATGGAATAGGCTCTCAGATGATTATTTCTGGTACAGGAAAGGCTTTGGCACACACGCAAGTTCCAAACTGGTGTTTGACATCAATCGTGAATTTAAGACTTTTTCAACAGACTTTGGTATAGATACGGAAGCCGGCACCGGAGCAAGCGTCACATTCCAAATATGGGGAGACAATAAGGAATTGTACTCCAGTCCGAAAATGGGCCGGTTTGACTGGCCGTTACATGCAGAAGTAAACGTTACCGGTGTCAAAAACCTGCAGCTTATAGTTACCGATGCCGGTGACGGGATAAACGACGACCATGCCGATTGGTTAAATCCGATACTGTATAGGTAATTTATGGAACTTTGGAATAATTCCCTATGAAATACCGGTGATGGAGACAACAAGTGACTGACTCGCCTCGTTGAAGCTCTAGCGAAGCGGGCTGAACCCATAGAAAAATCAGAAGATAACAAATTTGAAAATGAACTAAATACAAAAGAGATTGATATGCTCAAGATTTGTTACTATGTGGCAGGAGTTATGGAGCTGTAAAAACCCGTGAATGTCTGAAAATTTATTATTGAGGATTTAAGAAAAAAGATATGAAAAAACTGACAAATATAATCAGCATAATCCTACTTATTATCATTGTTGGGTTCAACATGTGGCTAAATTATCCTGAGTTGAATATTTTGGCCGATCCCAACGACAATATATTCCAATACTCTCTTGTTTACCGGACCAACTGGATCTGGCAAAATTACGGATGTCCACTATCGCTTTCCTGTATACCCAACCTGATTGACC
This sequence comes from Patescibacteria group bacterium, assembly GCA_023379265.1. Lineage (GTDB taxonomy): Bacteria > Patescibacteriota > Microgenomatia > 2-02-FULL-39-11 > 2-02-FULL-39-11 > JAMCUI01. The sequence goes on along the minus strand of JAMCUI010000019.1, from coordinate 45,275 downwards.
ATGTCGTCCCTACATGGGCCGAAGGCTACCCTCTACCCTATTATTACAGCCATATACCCCAAATTCTGATTGTTTCTTCCTACCATCTTATAGTTCATCCTTTAAGCACATTTTTTACTTCAGATTATACACTCTACCAATATTACAACCTGACAAAATATCTCCTTCTTACCCTTTTCCCAATCCCTGTATTTCTTGCTTTGAGACTTGCCGGATTCTCCCCAATAGTGTCCGCACTTGGCGCTTTCTTTTCCTCCAATTTCTCCACAGACGGACTCTATGGCATCGACCCCCCTTCGTATCTCTGGCGGGGATACGGACTGACTTCCCAGCTTTATGGCATCTTTTTTATGCCTTTGGCAATTGCCTATACGTATAAGGCACTCAAAAATATCAACGGCAGGAAAGACAAAAAAGAAACAACGGAGAAAGACACAATCGACAAGAGAAATTCAGCTCAAACACAATCAGTAAACTCAAGTAGATTATTATTACTCCCCACACTAGGCAAATTTATAGACCGCCTTTCTCTCTTAAATTACACCCTCTGGGCCATAATTTTCCAGATACTGACTGTAGCTGGACATTTGGGGATAGGAATAATAAGCCTCATGTCTACCATTCCATTTATGTTTTTTGATTTTGACATAAAACATGTTTGGGTCCGGGCAAAAAAACTTTTTTGGATGTACGTGGTCATATTTATCGCTCTTTCCTACTGGATAATCCCGGTTCTTATTGGCGATAAATACCATATGATTTCTTTCTGGGATCCCATATGGAAATTCAATTCTTACGGCTGGTATGAAGCTATCAACCAATTCCTCACCGGACAGATATTTGACTGGCAACGAGCTTTCCCCATCATTACAACTATTGTTGCAGTAGGATTTTTTGTCCTTCTTGCCAACATGGAATATTTACCTTTTGCCATACTATTTGCTTTCTGGATGATTCTCTATTTTGGTAAAACTACATGGGGATTTCTGGATATCATGCCTGGAATGAGCGACTTCCACCAACACCGATTCATTGTCGGAATACATATAGCTTCACTTTTTCTTATTCCTGCCGGACTCTATTTCACATTCGTCCTCATGAAAAAAATTATTGACCGAGCTGGAAATAAAACTGTCTATATTATCGGCATAACCAAATCCCTACAGAGCCTAAAACCTCAAAAATCAACTTCCGGTCAATTTATATTGAAGCCGAAAATCAAAAATACTTTTACATCCAACCTTTATCCTAAGTTTATCGTATATCAAAATGTAATTTTCTATATATTAGCAATGCTTTTTATACTTGGTGTTACCTATTACACTTCACTGGAAACAGTAAAATACGCAAATCTTAATAACCGCTGGATCGGAGAGGCAAACAGTGCATATCTCTTCGACGTAAATAACTTTAATAATCTTTCCGATTATCTGAAAAACCAACCGTCTGGCCGCGTCTATGCCGGCCGTCCCGGAAACTGGGGACACGATTTCAAGCTCGGATCAACCCAAATGTATATGCTTTTTGGAGTACACGGATTTGATATGAGTCAATTCCTGCCTGAGACCTGGTCTCCACTATCGGAAAATGAGCAGGATTTTGATGAAAGAGTGACTGTAGATTACGATCTATTAAATATCCGATATATTGTGGCCCCAAAAAATGAAGGGTTTACAGATCAGGCCAAAAAGGTCAAACAATTTGGGCCATTTGAACTGTACGACGTGCCTACCACCGGATGGTTTGACATAGTCTCCTCTCCCATGATGGTCAAAACTAGCAAAACAAACTTTATAAATATAGTCCATATGTGGCACCGCTCTTATCCAAAAACATGGAATATGTATCCACTCATTAGCGTCGAAAACAACCCTGTAATCCCTCCCGGTACCAAAAGGATTATCACCATGACCGATGAGGTATCATACAAGGAAAACAATGACGGGAAAACTCACAATATTTTTGCCGATTTTCCCTTTATTTTCCCTGAAGCCACAATATCAGGTAAGATCGTGCAGGAAAACATAAATAAACAGACCTACGCGGCAACAATTGATGTACCACAAAACTGTCAGTCATGTTTTATCATGTTCAAAATGAGTTATCACCCAGACTGGACAGTCAAAGTTGATGGAAACCCCGCCCAAAAGTTTGCTGTTTTCCCCTTTTACCTTGCTACACCTACTACTCCAGGTACACATATTGTGGAATTTACTTATGAACCAAACAAACTGAAAATTACGCTTCTTGTAATGGAAATCATCCTGTTTATCCTTTTCCTTTTCAGGAAAAGAATCGGTAAATACCTTTCCCCATTGCTCAAATAACAAAAAACAAGAAACCCCGCCATATTAAGCGGGGTTTCTTTATTTTTAATTTTAAAAGACATTACGCCATGGCGCCGCCTTTATTCTGGCGCTCTTCAGCAAAACAGGTTCGGCAAAGCACGCCTGTACCTTTTCTGGGTACAAACGGTACTTCGTCTTCTTTACCGCATTTGCTGCATGTGATTTTTGTCATGGTTCGGTTTGCCATTCTGTCTGCTTTTCTTTTAGCACGACAGTCAGCGCAACGGAAAGGAGGGTTGCTAAAGCCTTTTTGAGCATAGAACTCCTGCTCTCCTGCAGTCCAAACAAACTGCTTACCGCAGTCACGACATACTAATGTTTGATCTTGATATTGAGATGATTGCATCCTGGAATTCACCTCCTTTCATTCTACTGGTCCTACTGATTCCAGGATGCCTAAGGATTTAATCCTGAAAGGAATAACCTTGAAGGGTACCGTGGAAAAACAGAGAAGTACTTTCTTGATCCAACTTTCCCCCAAGAAATATTTTTAATTTTGGAGAAAATTTAATGTCAGATAAAAGTACAAGACCTTACTAAACGGGAAGTATACCTTACTGGAAACAAAAAAGCAAATCAGGTCAGACTTTTAACCACTTCCAATCCGTTCAGCTTCATATGGTAGAGAAAAACTTTATGAAGAAATTCAGCATCGTGGGGCATGATGTTTAACTTTTTAGCCATCCTAACAGGTGTATCAAACGTATCTACGCAATCTGCAGGAACAATAACTTTCCTTTTGAGATTATATGCATCAGCGTAAACTTTAAGATGCAAGGATAAGAGATAAACGCATATATCGGTACAATCCCCTACTACTATAAAAGTATCGACACTTTTATGCGTTTCAAGCCATCGGTTGAAATGCGTGCCAAATGAAGGAGAAATGGAATTTTTGGGGACTATGACAAATTTATCGGCAAAAGGAAGTTTCTTCAGTTCCGGAACTGTTTCGGATTCTTTTGTGCCTAACCGGCAATGAGGTGGGTAGGTGGAAAATTCTGTTGCATTGGCATCATGATTATCCTGTAGAAGAACGAAATTCCTCACTCCGGCTTTGTATGCTTTCTTAAAGAGGCTTAGGATAGGAGTAATAATTTTTTTTATCCGCGGACTAGCAAGCGGCCCATCATGACAAAAACCATTTATCACATCCACCGAAACAATAGCCGACTTTTCCGGATCGGAAACCACTTTACTCAAGTCTACCAACTTCAATTTATCACACCAATCATCCAACCATATTATAAATTCAGATGAATTCATAGTTTTTATTTTTTGCCGCCGGGCCGGCGTTTCTTTCTCCTATTTCTTTGCCCGAACAAAAAAGGGGTGAGAGAAAGGTTATTTCTTATTTTTCATCACTAATAAATACGCCACTCCCACATAAACCATCGTCGGGATGGCCGCCGTAATCTCTTTCCTTATACCGGGAAGAGCATAAGCAATAATCCAATAAACGACAGTACCACTTAGCAAAATAATAATTGCCGGCCAATTACAGCCTTTCTGGTACCAGTAAATACCCTTTTCCGTCTTGAAAAGGTCATCTATATATCTTCTCCTCTTAATGACAAAATAGTCAACTAGAGTCAGTGTCCACAATGGCACGACTATTGCTCCCAAAAAATCCAGGAAAAACATAAAGAAGCCTACGAAGTTCTGTGACAGAAGCGGAATAAGCGAAAGGAAGAAGATGAGTACAGCCAGAGTACTCAGTATCTTTTTCATGGAAATTTTGCGCCCCAGAAGCATATTGGAAACTCCTAATCCTGAAGCATAAATATTGCCTGCATTTGTCGTCACTGTAGCAAAAAGGATAATGAGTGCCGCCAGCCATCCGAGTCCCAGACTGACTGTAGTTGAGGAAGGATCAGCCGTCAATGGCGTATATGCACCTGTTGTTTGAGCAAGATAAACTACGGCAATTGCCCCCACCATAAACCACCAGTATTGGGCGATATTTGCTCCCAAAAAAGGCCCCCATGTACCTGCTTTTCTGGTTTTGGCAAACCGGGAAAAATCGCCTATAAACTCCCATGTCCAGTTGTACGCAATAAGAAGATCAACCAGAAGTGCAAAAGTGATGGGATAAGAAAATGGTCCAACTGATGTAGCAAGTATATTGGCCGGTTTCCAATTCAGAAGTGATAAATAATTCCAGTGTGTCAAGACAATTCCTGTCTGGTAAAACCCCAAAAGTAGGAAAAATATAGTTGCTACCCATTGCAACTTCTTCATCCAGTCATGTCCGGCAACGGCAAAAATACCCTGGACAACACATACTGCTAATATATAAGCTCCCATATAAAGAAAATTATTGGGATCCAGGTATGACGGAAATCCCAACCAGAGCTTGAATATAAAAGACAAAGCTATAGCTCCCAAAAAGACGTTTACCATCCCCCAACCCAGTCCCAGAATAAGATAAAATACCGAGGGTACAACCGATCCGCGAATGCCGAAAGCTGGACGAACTATCGCCATGGAAGACCCGCCTGTCACAGCGGCAATTTCTCCCAGATACGCCCAGGGTAAAAGCGACAATGTGTTAACCAAGAATATAAGAACTGCCGCCCCTATTATCCCATGCCAACCGGCCATAAGCGCTCCATAATACCAGGCAGCAGGAATGCTGGCAGCCGAAAACCAGAACGCCGTCTGGTCCCAGAAAGAAAATGTTCTGTCCTTTTGCGGTACCTTCTCAAATGCAGAATATTCCATATTTTGGTAATTTGTAACTGGTAAACAGCAATTAGGGAAATTTCCTAATTACCAATAGCCAATTTTAATATTTATAACTAACAACCGATAACTCATCCCGCCTCAGCGGGATCCCGCAAGCGGCGAGACAACCAACAATTAACCACCGACTTCTTAAGGTTTTACCAACTTAAACCTCGGATTGTCCCGGAATTCCCTACCCGTTTTTGCTATTCTTTTCCAATCCATAGTCACAATATCAGCCGTAAAATCGTTTTGTCCGTGAACAAGGGAAGAACCTACACCATAGACATCAACAGAAACCTTCTCCTCTTCAAATCTTTTTATTCTTTCCGCATTAAATCCTCCTGAAACCACTATCTTTACGTTATTGAAACCCTCCTTATCCAATGCTTCACGCACATTCTTAACCAATATCGGATTCACACCATATAATTCCTGATTCCTAATTCCTGATCCCTGATTTTCCAAACTCTTATCTATCATATTCTGTGCGGTATCCAGCCTTACCCCCCACAAATCTTCACCCAAAGCTTTTGCTGCCTCAACCGAGGTTTTCACACAGTCATTTTCAAAATCAACTAAGACAATCAGGTTGACACCTTTGTTGTATTTTATAAATAATTCTGCCGCTTTTATCGTATTCCCACCATTCATTGCAATAAGTGAATGTGGTATTGTACCTGAAGCTATCCCATTCCACCAAGCGGTGTGTGCCTGTGTACAGACACCCGCCGCGCCTCCGATATGCGCGGCATAGCCATCTCCTTCCTGATTGAAAAAATGATCAAACCTGTCGGCAAAAAAAATGACCGGCTTGCCGCCTGCCGCATTCACAGCCCTTTTTGTATTTGAGGCAACCAGCGTCCTCCTAGCTAAAATCCCTAGATAAAGTGATTCCAGATGGGCAAAATAGACATAGGGACCGGTAATATGCATTACACTTTCTCCAGAATGCAATTCATCACCGTCGGTTAACGATTCTATCTTTATCTCGTCAAACTTACTAACCCACTCCTCCCCTTCCCAATATCCTGCGCCAATCCTGAATAGTTCAATCACTTCTTCTACTCCACACATAACACTGCCCTCATTCTTCTGAAATAGTTGCATGACAGCCACGTTACGGTTATTCTCACCTTCTAGTATTTTTTTTGTCCTATTAAAATATGTCGCTGAAAAATATCCCCGGCGAATCTTTTCAGTAATCTGAAAGTCCCAGTACTTCATATAGAATAGTGTAATAATTACACTATATAATAAACATCCATGATACAGAAGAATGGAAAAACAATCAAGAAGGAAAAAAGAGATTTATGAAAACACTTTTACAAATTCAGGTTTGCGGCTTTTGAAGGAAAAAACTGTGGCTGGCCGGGCCACCTCTCCCTTTTTTTTCTTTCCGGTGCTTTTAAGTAACCCCAGAGATAGTATTTTTTTTCTGAAATTGCGCTTATCCAGCTCCCTTCCGAGAATCGCCTCATACACTTTCTGTAACTGACTGAGAGTAAATTCATCCAGTAATAGACTATAAACAACATTGGTATACTCCACCTTCCAGCGCAAACGTTGCACCGCATAAGATATTACATCATATTCTGACATATTTTTACCTATATTATCACAGTCAATCCAGTTGCTCTTATTCTCCCTATTTATTGAATAACCAGGCATGAGGATATAATAAACCACAGCAATCCCTGCTTTCCCTCCACCTGCTGAAGAGATTGTATAAAGCTGCTCAACATAATCATCCAAAATACTTGTTTTTATATATTTTTGAAGAATACTGAGCGCAGAGTTGTCTAAAGATTTATCTTTCTGAGGAAACCCAACAGGTAAATTTTTATCCTTGAAAAACACTCTCAATTTATCATCAATGATACTAAAAACTACGAGTTTGATAGAAAGTTGCGGCGCCATATTTCCTGGTCAAGTATAACACAAGAAATAAATAGGTTTGAAGTTTTGTATCCAAAAAATACCTTCTGATTCCCTATAACATTCAACAAGAAGTATTTACACTGAACAAACTAAATGAGCGGAGCGCTTGCACTGAGTCTCGACTTTAAGTCGGAACAAAATGGACCCGACCGGATTTGGACAGCAGACTTTCTACTGGTGGACCCGACCGGATTTGGACAGCAGACTTTCTACTGGTGGACCCGACCGGATTTGGACAGCAGACTTTCTACTGGTGGACCCGACCGGATTTGGACAGCAGACTTTCTACTGGTGGACCCGACCGGATTTGGACAGCAGACTTTCTACTGGTGGACCCGACCGGATTTGGACAGCAGACTTTCTACTGGTGGACCCGACCGGATTTGGACCGGTGACCTCCTGCATGCCATGCAGGCGCTCTACCGCTAAGCTACGGGCCCAGAAAATTACCCACAATTTTACTTGGTAAACCTAAAACTGATCGTGAATAGGATTTTACCAGAATAAGAAAGTTTTTCCAATAATGGAGGAATATAAGTACAATTTGTATTTTCTGGAAGAGTAATGACTTTACATTTGACCGATAGGCTGAAGAAGACTAACTCTATTACCTTCTGTATCAATCATTGAGACATACCAACCTATTCCTGGTATCATCTCTGGTTTCCCGTGTATTCTTCCTCCTGCTGCCTTTACTTCTTCCATGTATTTTTTGATATCATCTACTGCAATTACTACTGAAGGATACTGACCAAAGGGATCGTCCGGTTTCTGGTAAAATCCTCCGTTTATTGCCCCAGGGGATTTGGGCCTTCTCGTTTTTTTATCCGCTTCAGTCGTCTCAACCGTGACATACTCGCTCATCTCAGGACCTAGCATATTTGTCTTCCACCCAAAAACTTTCCCGTAAAAATCCGACATTCTCTTTTTATTTTCTGCTGGCATTTCAAAATGAATCACTGGACACATTTTCATATTTTCTCCTTCACTCTAAATATTATATAATTTATTGTAAGATATATTACAATAAGTAACTAGTCAAGACTTTTTATAAAGTCGTCAATTGTTGGATAAGATTCGTTGAAAATACAATAAAGACTTTCTGCGTCTTTGACTTCTCCTATAAGAATACATTTCTTCCCCAGACCATAAGCAATTCCAGCCTCAATATGTGCTGACTTTCCCCCAGGCAAAAGCAAAATTAGGCATTCCGATTCCTTTTCCGCCGCAAGATCATATTCAAACACCTTACGAATATACAGATCACTCCTCCAGTCTCTTTTTTCAAATTCGTTCATATCCTCTTCTGGATCCCTCCCTACCCTTCCGGCAACAGTCGGCGACTCCAGAAAGCAGTAAACCGTCTTTCCTTTCTCCCTGAGTTTCCAGGCCAATTCAAGGACTTTATCCCTGTTCCGGAAGCGGGAGGAAATAAAGTATTGGTATTTCATAACAGTAGTATAAAATAACTCCTGTTCTCTTCCAATCGGCCGATTTCCACCATTCTGGCCGATTCGTGGCTGCAGGCTGATTTATCGGCAGTACGGACGATGTTCGAAAGACAATCGGCCGATTTCCACCATTCTGGCCGATTAGATGCTATTAATTGCTCCAAGAGAGCATTTCGCAAAAATAGTGCAACGGAGAAACTCGTACTGAGTTTAGCGCTTGACGGAATGAAATGTTTATACTGAGGAACAAAGTGACTATGCGGACCCAATCGGACTTGCACCCGACCACATTTGCAATGTTTAACTCGCAAATAAGCTCTTGTGGACTCGAGGGGACTTGAACCCCTAACCTTACCCATGCGAAGGGTACGCTCTACCATTAAGCTACGAGCCCGTTTTAGGGCCGAATGCGACTTCGCGGCAAACACAACAGGAATACTTAAAATCCCGCATTACCAACTGTGCTGACAGCCCGACACAATCACCAACCATCAACCAAACACTATTGGAATTTTATCACAAAGACTGTCACTTCAGAAAATTAAGAGGATTTAGCAGAACTCCATTTAGTCTGACCTCAAAGTGGGTATGAGTACCAGTTGATCTACCTGTCGAGCCCATTTTACCAATCACCTGACCTCTACTAACGCTTTGTCCTACCTTCACATATATTGCCTGCAAATGTGCGTAAAGGGTCTGGTAGCCTCCGTCGTGGTTTATGATTATATGGCAACCGTAGCCTGTTGTTATACACCCTGCATAAGAAATGACGCCATCCCCTGCAGCAGCCACTGGAGGCGCACTAGGATTAGCTATATCAACAGCCATGTGATAAGAAACCGGGTATTGGGTAATAACTCCTTGTGTCGGCCACATAAATTTGCCTCCGCCTCCGGCTATAAACTGAGGTACAGGGGCCGGCTGGTATATAGGCGCCGCATCGGGCATTACACCATCCGGAATAAAAAGAGTCTGCCCGACATTCAGGGCAAACGTATCCAAATCTGCAAAATCGTTTGCGGGAAAGTTAACTATTTTCTGTGCATCGGATTTGTATTTTTTAGCTAAAGAATAGATAGTGTCTCCTGGAGCAACTTTAGCAACAATTCCGGTAACGGGTGGAATTCTCAGCGACTGACCTGGAATAAGCATTTCTGTTTTGAGACTATTGGCCCATTTTATGGTATCGACAGATATACCAAATTTATCTGCAATGGAGGCTAAAGTATCACCTTTCACTACCTCATAATCAATAATGTCAAACCTCGGTTTATCAGATACTACTGTCGTTGTCGTTAAATCCTGCTGTGAGAGTGATGATGACGTGTTGGCTGCATAATCTTCAGCTGCAAAAGTATTAGGATGGACTGTAGGATAATAATCAGCAATGACCGGACCTCCAACTATTGCGCCTGCAACCAAAAACAAAAAAGATATATTAAGGAAATGCTTGCTATAGCGACCACGCTTTACTAAGAGAAGATCAACTAAAACATCTTTTATATTCTCAAAGTGTACTGCCCCTTTTACAATTCTTTTTTGGAAATAATAGTAAAGAAAACGTAACCAATCTTGTACTTCCTGGAAAAATCCACCCAATTTTGTCTGAAGAGGTTTTGTCCGTAGACGGTAGCTCCTGAAAAAAGTTATTGCCGGTATTTTCATTATGTTTTTGAAAACTAGAACTTTGATATTTTCCTACCGTTTTTCAAATCAGAACAGGATATCAAAGTTTATAAAAAGAACTACCAGCACGGTTTTGCTTTTTTGAAACAGGAAATAGAGCTTTAGAAGTCAAAACTGCCGCAAAAGCTGCTGGGAAAAGGATAATTTATCCCTTGTTAAGTCCTTCTAAAAATTCCTTATTTGATTTGGTTTTGAGAAGCCGTTCAATTAGAGTAAGAGTACGCTCCTGACCATCACCAAGAAGTGAAAACATATGACGCAAAGTGACAACCTTCTTTAAAACATCTGCTGAGAGTAAAAGTTCTTCATGCCTGGTCCCGGACTTGTCAACATCAATTGCTGGAAATACCCTTTGTTCCTGAAGGTATCTTGAGAGATGAAGCTCCATATTACCAGTGCCTTTGAATTCTTCATAAATTAGGTCATCCATGCGACTTCCAGTCTCAATAAGAGCAGTACCAAGTATAGTCAAACTTCCACCTTCCTCACAACTCCTGGCTGCCCCCAAAAATCTCTTCGCCGGATAAAGAGCTGCAGGATCAAACCCTCCTGAGAGGGTTCTTCCGGATGGATTTACACAAAGATTATACGCTCTTGCCAGACGAGTGATGGAATCAAGGAGAATTATTACATCTACCCCCATTTCTACCAATCTCTTTGCTCGGGCCAGAGCAACCTCAGCCGCCTTAGTCTGAGCTTCAGGAGCCTCATCAAAATTACTGGCTATTACCTCACCTTTTACCCCCCGACTCAAATCTGTTACCTCCTCAGGCCTTTCTCCAATAAGTACCGCCATAAGATGAACTTTTGGATAATTCTCCGCTATGCCATGAGCTAGATCTTTCAATATAGTAGTCTTACCGGCTTTGGGCGGAGAAACTATCAGACCTCTTTGACCAAAACCTATCGGAGACAATAAATCGATCATTCTTGCTGAAAGTGGAGTTTTACCCGTCTCAAGCATTACTTGCTTATTGGGATAAATTGGTGTCAAATTATCAAAATGCGGCCTTTTCAGAGAATCTTCAGCAGCTTTTCCATTTACCTTTTCTACTTTCAAAAGTCCCAGGTAGCGTTCATTCTCCTTCGGCAATCTAGCCTGACCGGATACTTCATCTCCCTCCCTAAGCTGAAATTTACGTATCTGTGATTGTGATATATATATATCCCCTTCCCCTGGAACAAACTTCGGACGTAAAAATCCGTGCCCTTCAGACATAACATCTAAAAATCCTGTAACTGATTTTGTTGGCGTATTCACCATCCTATCATAATTATTTACATAACCATTTTGATTGGTAGAAGAGGAAGAGATTATGGAGGGTACAAAATTTCTCACCTGGGAAGCTGGTATACCATTATTTTGTGGAGCGCTCCCTACTCCCACTGTGGTTGATAAAGGTGCGGGTGAAAAAACTGGTTGTTCTGGAATTGAACCCATTGGTTTGGCTACACCACTTGTTACCGACTGTGCCACACCAGTTGGTTCGGGCTGCAACAAATCATTAGACTGATTTGTAACCGAAACCTTTCCATTGTCTACCCCAGTTGATATTTTGGAATTCTTACCGCTATTTACCGCCGTTTCTATTTTTTTGGGGATTCCAATTACATCCTCTACGGTTATAGTTTTATCTTTTATAATTTTGGGCTTTACTGGCATGAAATTCTAAATGGGAAAATAAAAACTTGAAAAACTTCCTGAGGAATTTTATAAACGCCTCTATTATTTAATCAAATCTTTGATTTTTTGTCAACTTGTGACAAATCTATTGTTTCTTTCGCTTTATATAAAATGAAAAATTCCTAAATGAAGAAATGGCTACCCTTCGAGATAGGCTCTATTTTGAGATTTTTCCCCGAAACGTTAAAGGGAGGGTAGGTCAGTAATCCACAGATTACTCACACTTTGAACCCCATCTCCTGACAAATCTGTCAAGATACCCGCTTCGGAGGTTGTTGTGGAAAAACATCTCAAAATTATTTCCTTATCCGAAGGGCATACGTAGTATGGCAAATTCAAAAACTGTTGTCAAGATGTACACTATTTCTGACTTTAAGACTACTTAGTATATCAAAATATCTAAAACAGCAAATTTGACTTTGACAAAGGAAAATGACACAATATTGAAAACATTATCATACGGGTCGTTGTGGGAGCGCGGATTTATATATGAAAGATAAAAAATTCCTTACTCTTTCCACTCTTTTCTTCCTACTCTTTATAGCTGCCATGTCAACAGTCATGCTGGAAAAACCCACATCGCAAATTCTAAGAGCAAAAAATTCTGTACCCTCACCCTTAAAATCATTTGTCATCGTTTTTCCTCAAGTTGGGGTTGCTGGAAGCCAAAACGGTGACAATACCGGAACAAAAATAAAAATTTCAGTATATATGCGGGATGTCAACGGAAACGTGCTACCGGATCGTACGGTCAAACTTTCGTCATCACTTGAAGGAGTCACTATTTCTCCTGCCGACCAACAGGTAACCGACAATATTGGCCAGGCACAATTCTACCTCACATCAACTAGTACCGGCAAAGCCGAACTAACAGCTATAGATGTAGTAAGTAACACTAAGATTGTCAATGTACCCACAGTCGAATTTACTCAATAGTTGTCAAAAGCCTTCATTACTTTTCCAAAATGAAAATAGCAATTGTGGGAGGAGGGTTTACGGGTCTCTCAGCAGCTTTCTACCTCTCAGATAAAAAACACCAGGTCACAATTTATGAAAAAGAAAAATATTTAGGGGGGTTAGCAGCCACTTATAAAGCCACGGGGTGGGAATGGTCAGTAGAAAGACACTATCACCATTGGTTTACAAATGACAATGCCGCCCTATCACTAATAAATAAATTGGGCCTGAGTGAAAAAATCATATTCCCCAAGACCCTTACAGCAAACTATTATAATGGCCAAATTTACCCATTTAATTCCCCTTTACAGCTTTTGGCTTTCTCTCCACTTTCTTTTGGAAATAGAGTAAGAACTGGTCTTGTCACTCTGGCGCTCAAACTTATTCCCTCCTCAATAGGACAAACACTGGAATCACAAAAGGCAACCGATTGGATAAGAAGATATTTCGGTGAAGAATCCTACAACAACATTTGGGAACCGCTTCTTGAAGGAAAGTTCAGCCGTTACAAAGAAGAAATAAATATGGCCTGGTTTTGGGCCAGAATAAAAAAGAGGACGCTCAGATTGGGTTACCTGGAAGGTGGATATCAGACGCTTGTTGATGCTTTGGCTCATAAACTGGAAAAAGCGGGGTGCACTGTGTTTACAGGAAAATCATTCGAGAATAAATATAGAAAGGATTTTGACCGGGTGATAGTTACAATTCCTTCTTTTACCTTCATAAGGATGTTTCCCCAATTGCCTGAAAAATATAAAAATAGACTATTGTCAGTAAAACACTTACACGCCCTCAATCTTCTTCTCATAACAAAAGAGAGAATTTTAGACGAAGTATATTGGCTAAATATAAATGAAAAAGGCTTCCCCTTCCTGGCTGTTGTCGCCCAAACCAATATGATTGGTGAAAATCACTACGGCGGCAACCACCTGACCTGGATAGCAAACTATCTTCCCTCTAACCATAAGTATCTCAAGATGACTAAAGAGGAAATATTCGATCTTTACCTGCCATACCTCAAGAAGATTAATCCCCGGCTCAATTCTCAATTCTCAATTCTCAATTCTCAATTATTCTTCGGTCCCTTTGCCCAACCAATATTCCCGTTAAACTACTCCAAAATTAAGCCTAAGTTTACCACTCCGTTACCAAATATCTATATTGCTAACATGGATATGGTCTACCCATGGGACAGGGGTACAAACTATGCCATAGAGATGGGTGAAAAAGTCGCAAAACTGATTCATCAGCAGGTTATATAATAATGTAATAACTATTATTGATATTCTTTACTCTCTACCCTAAAATACCATTAGCGTTTCCCTTAGATACCAAACCCGAAATATGAGGATTAAAAAAATCCCGCCAATCATCATAGCCTTGCGTCCAAACCAATGGGTAAAGAATTTTATCCTTTTTGCCGCCATCATATTTAATGGAAAACTTTTCAACCCGCGCTTCTTCACTCTTTCCATCTACGGATTTATTATCTTTTGTGCAATTTCCTCAGCCTCGTATCTTTTCAATGATATTATTGACCTTAAACAAGACAGGCTTCATGCGGAAAAGAAAAACAGGCCGCTGGCTGCGGGTCTTATTGATATCAACTCAGCCATGGAATTGGCCTTTTTCCTGGCATTTTTTGGTCTTATTGCAGCCATCCTTATCTCTCCGATGTTCTTTATTACGGCAGCAGCTTTTACAGCCCTTCATCTTCTTTACTCGACGGTTTTGAAAAAACATGCTGTCATGGATGTCCTTGGCATCGCTTTTTCATTTATACTTCGTGCATATGCAGGCGAAGCGCTAACAAATTATCATTTACCCTTCTGGCTCTTTCTAACCATCCTTTTTGTCGCTCTCTTTGTAGCCTCCACCAAAAGACACGCGGAGCTCCTTTTTAAGGGAGCTACCACACGTCCGACACTTTTCCAGTATAGAGAACACCTTCTGGATTTTTATACATCAATGTTTGGATCTGCAGCTATTTTGGCGTATGCGCTCTTTACATTCCTTGAGGAACCGCCACAATTTAACGCTCCATTTAGGACTTTTTTGACAAGTTTTATACCTCAGGCATTGGACCGCAAATGGATGATTATCACTATTCCTTTTGTCATTTATGGCCTTATGCGCTTTGCACAACTGGCATATGAAAGCACTGAGGGTGAAAGACCAGAAAAAATCATTACTACCGATATACCACTTATAGTCTCAATTATTCTTTGGGGAGTCGCCGTCATACTTATGCTGTATATCCTCTAAATAAAATTTAAATATCAAATGAGAAAATTCAAAACCGTATCTTAAAACTGAAAACCTTATAAAAAGAACAAAAGATTTTGTATTTGGTTTTGATGCTTCGACTATGCTTAGCATCAACCCTGAGCTTGTCGAGTGGGTTGACATTTGAGTTTTGAGCTTTGAACTTTCCTCCATGATTGATCGAAAAAAACCATTTCTATCCATAATTCTTATAGCCGCCACTCTGCTACGTTTTTACGGCATGATGCATGATGCACCATATTTCTTTGATCCTGATGAAAGAAATATGGCAGGCGCTATCACTCAATATACTCTACCATCCAATCCAGCAGGAATAATCTCATGTATCAATACTCAATTCTTCTCTAACACTTCTCAATCCACAACTCACAATCCACAACTCACAACTAATTGCAATCTCAATCCACATTTCTTCGCTTATGGACAATTCCCCCTATATCTTGCCTTTGTCAGCGACCAAATTTCCAAAATCCCAATCAATCTAATTAATCATATCAACCCACACCAATCCACAACTCACAATCCACAACTCACAACTGACTTCACCTCTGCTATCTATTGGTTGCGTTTCTGGTCAGCTATCGCTTCTTCTCTAACGGTCTTATTTATCTTCCTTTTTACCCAAAAATTATTCGGAATGATTCTCCCTCCCTCCCCAATTACCGTTCTTCATTTACCAATTATTGCTTCTCTTCTGGCGGCTTTTTCTCCAGGACTTATCCAATCAGCGCATTTTGGCACCACAGAATCATTCCTTACATTATTTTTCCTCCTTTCAGTTTACTTTTCCATAAGATTAATAGACAAACCTCTTAAACAGATCACTCTTGGTAGCTACATTAAAGTACATTTCAGGGATATTTTGCTTCTTTCCCTTACAATAGGCCTTGCCATTGGCAGCAAACTTACCGGTGTCTTATTTCTTTTCCCTCCACTTATGACATTACTACTTCTTATGACCAAAGCAAAAGGAAAAATGAGATTAAAAACAAAATCAGTATATGTTGTTGTAGGTCTTATTGTCTTAACAGGAACCGTCCTAATTTCTCTTCTTTCCTCACCATACAACATGGTGGACATACCGGATTTCCAAAGTGCCGTATTTGGTTATGAGAAAGATGTTGCCACTGGCAAATATCCAGCTTTTTATACCCGCCAGTTTGTAAATACTACTCCAATAGTCTTTCAGACGGAAAGAATATTTCCCTACACTCTGGGTTGGCCAGTTTTCATATTTGGCATACTGGGATTTTTATTAACAAGCGGAAATCTTATAATTTCTCTTTCATCAAAAATTCTGCAAAGAATTATGAATGATGAATTAAGAATTAAGAATAAAATTGGCAAAAATAATAACCTTGATTCATACTTCTTGCTTCTTGATTCTTCTTTTCTTGCCTATCTCCTCCCCAACGCCTTCCTTTTTTCCAAATGGACCAGATTTATGACTCCACTCCTGCCCTTTTTCAACATCTTTGCCGTATGCTCTTTATACTTTATACTTAAAACCTTAAGAAATAATCTTTCCGCATTACACTTTACGCTTCATATTCCACGATTCGCTTATTTGCTTATTTGCATATTTGTATTTATATCTCTTCTCCCCGGCCTTGCTTTCATGTCCATTTACATCCGTCCAGACTCCCGCATCATAGCCTCAGAATGGATCTATAAAAATATTCCAGACCACTCATTCATTCTTTCCGAGACAGCCAACGTCGTGGATATACCACTTTTTCTTCCCACAACTTACAACCCACAACTTACAACCCACAACTATACTATTATTTCCTTTGACTTCTATCACACTGACGAAAACCCTCAATTATTTTCCCAACTGATTTTTGATCTTACTAAAGCTGATTATATCCTTGTTCCTTCCCGACGCATTTTTGCCAATTATATGCGCCTTCCGGCAGAATATCCTTTGATCACAAAATATTATCAATTATTATTTTCTGGAACGTTGGGATTTGAAAAAGTTTTTGAAATTTCTTCATATCCATCGCTTGGTTCTATACATTTCCCTGATGAAAATGCGGAGGAAACATGGACAGTTTTTGACCATCCGGTAATAAGAATATTCAAGAAAACCAAGGTATTATCAGAAAATCAATATCTTTCTCTTTTTCAGAAACTGATAAAATATTGACTATTAATATGAGGATAAAGTCGTATAAATTATTGATAATAGTAATTCTCTTTCTTGCCGCTTTTTTCAGATTTTATGGAATTAACTGGGATAACAACCAACACCTCCATCCTGACGAAAGATTCCTTACCATGGTAGGAAACGCTATTTTATGGCCTCAAGATTTATTTGAATATTTCAATACTTCCCAATCTCCTCTAAATCCCCACAATCGAGGCTTTGGCTTTTTTGTATATGGCACGTTTCCCCTATTCCTAACTAAATTTGTTGCAGATATTCTCAGTAAATCAGATTACAACAACCTTACCATCGTTGGGCGACAGTTATCTGCCGGATTTGACCTTGGTACCGTCCTTCTAGTATTTCTTATTGCCCGTGGGTTAATCTCAAGATCAAAACTTCTGAAACCTACCTCCTTCAAATTTAGCCTTCTTGGGAAAGAATACTCTATAAAATCGCTTGACCTTTTTCCGCTTTTATCAATGTTGTTTTATGCCGTATCTGCTCTACCCATCCAACTATCGCATTATTTTGCAGTAGACACATACCTTACATTCTTTACTGCCCTAACATTTTTTCTTCTTATTAAGATTGTTCTCCATATCTCAATATACGATTATAAAGTCTTTATTTTCAGTTCACTTCTAGGGATATCGCTTGGTCTTGCAGCAGCAAGTAAAATAACAGCTTTAATCATCCTTCCAATAATTGGACTCTGTTACATTTTCCTGTTACTAAAAGAAAGGAAACTACTGCATATTTTTACCTGCGGGTTTATTTTCTCGTTATCACTTTATATTTCCTTCCGCATAACCCAACCGTATGCCTTTATCTCTGGAAACGTTCTAAATCCTCTTCCTAATCCCAAACTGATCGAGAACTGGAAACAACTGCGTTCTTTTGATGACCCGAATGCTTGGTTTCCACCAGGAGTACAATGGATCACTACAAGACCTTACATCTTTCCGATTAAGAACTTCGTTTTCTGGGGAATGGGTTTGCCTATTGGGCTTCTAACTCTTACTGCATTTCTCTGGTACAACCTGATTTTTTTTAACAAACTGAAAAATTGGAGAAAATCAATCCGTTCGGCAAGCTCAGGATTGATATTGAAAAAGATCGAAGTATCAAAATCACTGCAATGCGATTGTGATTTTCTCTTTTTCGCTGCACTTTTTTTTGTCGATTATGTTTTTCTCTACCAGGGAGCCCAATTTGTCAAAGCCATGAGATATTTTATACTGATCTATCCGTTTATTACCGTCGTAACCGCCCTTTTTACCACAAAAATTTTCTCTGCCTTGCATGATAAATATAAATTGTCTGCAAGAATCCTATCATTACTGACTTTTGCATTTATCATACTTATCCTTATTTACCCCTTTTCTTTTGTATCAATCTACGCCCGTAATAATTCCAGAATTGATGCATCCAACTGGATATACCAAAATATTCCACCCGGTTCGGTTGTCTCAAGTGAACATTGGGACGACGGTTTACCTTTAAGCCTGGATAATAAATCGTCAGGATTATTTTATAAAACTGTGGAATTCCCTCTCTATAACCCAGACAGCCTTGAAAAATGGAAAGATATGACTCAAAGACTTCAAGAGGTCAACTATATATTTCTCTCAAGCAACAGACTCTACGGCTCAATTATGACAGTACCCAGCCGATACCCCATCACAAACAGATATTACACAGATCTTTTCAACGGCACGCTGGGTTTTGAAAAAATAGCTGAGTTCACTTCCCGACCCAATCTGCCGTTACCATTCATCCGTTTGTGCCTTACCCCACCCTTTTCCCGCTACGGAATTGTGGCATATAAAAGCCAGAATTGTCCCCTATCGGGTATAAGCTTTGTTGACGACTATGCTGATGAATCATTTACAGTCTATGATCATCCAAAAGTGATCATTTTCAAAAAAATAAAACCGGTTGACTATTTCAGTCTGATTTATTTAGACCGATCCTCTCCATGACTCAAATCAGAAAATCCATTCTTCCTGCCACAGTAATTATCGCTGGGGCAAGCATCTCAATTCTAGACACGCTCTCTTACGGAAAATCCGGTAATTATTCGACAACAGCGGCAACAATTTCAGGTCAAATCTGGTTGATATTTCTTATTTATTTTTTCTTTTTTTCATTATATTGGATTGTAAAAATTATCAACGTTGATTTAAGGCAAAAAAAAATGTGGGGCATACTTGCGCTTCTTTTTGTCACTTTGCTTGTCTCATCTAAACTCAACAGTTTCCCAATTGATATTTCAGGAGAGGCGACACAGGAAGTAGCTGCAGGACTAACTAACTTTGCCAAAAAAGATTTGGGTTATGCCCAAAATGCTTTTCTCGGATATCCCAGCCGTCAATATTTAATTGCCGCTTTGCCAACGGAACTCACAAACCAAAGATCTATAATAAATTACCGCCTGGGATTTATTTTACCGTTTATTCTGGGAATATTCCTTTTTTACAGCGGTCTGAATATATATTTTGACAAACGGAAGAATATTCACTTTATTGCAGCATTGGGAGTCCTTGCTATTATTGCTTTTCCTGTGGTTTTAGTTATCATCCGGACATTTGAACAGGTAATTTTACCTCTCTCCTTCACCCTTGCGGCAACTGGTGTATTTCTCATCACAGCAAAAAAACCAAACTTAACCAGAATCACGGCTCTTTACTTTATTTTGTCACTTTTGACATCAACATATACTCCGGCGCTCGCTAGCGCGGTTCTTTTTATCTTACTAACGGGAATTATACTGGTAAAAAACTATTTCTATGGGAAAAAGCTTGCTGTACTTCTTCTGTTCGTATGCCTTTTTGCCACTACTGTATCTGGTATAAACTCAATTTTAAATCGAAAAGACATACGGATAAATTTATTTAGGGAAAAAATGAATTATTCAACCCTACTCTTCAATTCACAAGAGTCATTACAATATTTTTTCATAAAAAATACCGACATGTATAATAACCAACTGCCTTTTGCCGGAGCAATAATGTCAATTCCAATCATACTATATCTTGCTGGAGCTCTCACCCTAAGATGGAAAAAGGTGCATTTTTTTATTGCCTTATGGGTATTGGGGATCATTATTATCTCAGGCCAATCAATCGGCTATGCTACTCCTCCACCCTCTTTTGGTATTCATCGCAGCATAATTATTATCCCTATAATCATTGCAGCAATGATAGATATCATCTCTACCTATAAAGTAAACATCAGGTTCTTCTGGTGTTCCATACTTTTTCTGACCATATGCGGCATTGCAGTCTATTATGAGTTTGATATTTATGACAGGTCGCAAAAATATTTTGGACTTCGATCATTGGTTCTACGGGAAACAATTGCCAGCGCGCAAAAGGAAAATATCAACCATGAAGACACAATTCAATTTGCCATATACAGTAACAATCCGGATTTTGACCTCTTTCCGGACCATCTGAAATACTTCTTTCCCAACTTCAAAATAATTAGCTATCAAGCTCCCTGCTTTTCTAACCTGAATGACCGGATAAATACCATAATTTTTACTGACAAAAAAGAATGTTTGGGATTCCTGGAACACAATATAAAGAAAATCAATATCTCTGATTTTCGCTATAAGTGGAACAATCGAGAAGAAAGGATAAAAGAAGCCGTTTACCGCTCAGATATCTGGTTCGTACCCAATTTGCAGATCAATTCTTTTTGAGTTAAACAGTTATTTCTCCAATACGTAAAATATTGCGCCAGACGTATCCGTTTCCACTTTTTCCTCCAAGACTTCAGCCAACCACCCCTCTGGGTAAACAGCGCTAGCTATTCTTGGAAATAAAACCCATTTCCCAAAGAGTTTATAACTAATAAGATTCGGAATGGATATATAATGGCAAAAATCGATCAGTCTACATGCTTTTGGCGATAAATATCCTTCAACCCTTTTTATCTGAAAACCTGCGTCTCTAAATCTCTTATCCCAAAGTTCTTTCGTTAATAAATTGATATGCACCTGTTTTTTTCTCATCCAGTCTTTATACCAATTACCCACAATTTTAGTCATGAAGAGATTTCTTTCCCATGGAGCTGCCATCACTGTCGTTAGAAATAAACCTCCCGGTTTCAGAACACGGTTTATCTCCTCAAGAATCAGGTCCAAATCGTTTATATGTTCCAAGACACAGTTTGATACAACAGTTGAGAAATAATTAGTTTTGAAAGGCATATTTTTACCCTCATAAGTAACCAGTTTCTTGTATACATTAATTTTTTTTGCTTCTTCTATCCGACTGCCTTTTACATCCAATCCGACATCAATCATCGACTTCTCGACCTGAAAATTATTCGATAAGGTTACCCTAGCGAAGTATCCATCCCCGCAACCCACATCAAGTATTGGACTTTCTAATGGTAAATAACTCTGAAAAAGCACCGCTTCTCTGGCACGAATCAGGGATAAAAATAATGGTCTTTCTTTAATATATCTCTTCAGAAACAATTCAATTTTTCTCATTTTGGGGTAAGATAATAAATATTTTTATTAATAAGAGGAAGAAATATAAGAAAACACATCAGTGTTTCCAGCTTTATAAGTATGAACGTATTTATGCAAACACTCATAAAGAGAATTTATCCGTATCCTATCTTTTGGATCAAGAATTATGACGTAAGGAGAAGTACTTTGGAAATTCATGCAATTTAACTGCGGTGTAAAATAATACCTTCCTCTATCCTGTATATCAAGTGAATAATAAACTCCTTTAGGCTCAGGTTGTCCCCAATCTCCCCAACAACATGAAGTAAGATACACTTTTGTCTGCGAGGGTAGCTTCACTATCCAGTTAGCAATAATCCTGTCAAAAGCAAGATTGTGATTTGGTAACCCGTAAGCATACTTTATAAAATAATTTTGCATATTTGCTAAAGTAATCTGGCAAAAAATAACAGTCAAAATAAAGACAGCAATGTGTTTGGAAATTTTCGGCTTCAGGAACCCATACAAACCTGAAAAGCCATACGCTATTAACAGATAAATAAACGGAGTCACACCGATGGCACGGGAAGCACTCGGCACTTCTTGAGGGCGACCCAAAACCAGTACGGAAGGAAGTAAAAGTACAAAAACCGGTAACAATCCAAACATTATCGCCATCTGTCTATTCTTCCAAAACCAAATAATTATACCAAGAATAAGTAACAGCCCAGACACGAAATCCAAATGTGGAGCTTTTGAGATATTACTCCTAAAAACCATATCTCCCTTTATGTTAAACATCATAAGTGCACGTTTAAGATTTATGAGAGATTGGCTCAATGTAGCCGTAACATCTTGGTGTAGACCAAGTTTCCCACCGATATAACCATGAGTAAAATTGGCTAGATCGGAATAAACAAGGAAAATAAAGGGTATGGAAAGTATAAAAGATAATAATAACGTCTTAAGAATTATTTCCTGTGCATTCTCTATCTTTTTTCGCCAAAAGAATAAATAAAATAATATAGTCAATATTATAAGAGGCAGGAGAATAAATGACTGAGGCATGGTATATAAACCGAAGCATGCAAAAATTAGCGACAAAAATAAATAAGATGATCCGTCTTTTTTATCGGAAATTCTCTCTAGCCAAAGAATAAGAAAATAATAAGACAGGATTATAATTAAAGGGATAATTATTTGAATATTCCCTAATCTGCTAAAAATCAAAACCCAAAAAGAAATAGCAGTGAACAACGATGCAATAAGGGCTATTTGTAGATTGGCTAATTTCCTGCTTAGTAAAAATGTGAAAAAAATGGTTAATATACCAAATATACTGGATCCAATCTTCAAAGCGAGATAATTATTACCCAAAAAGAAAATTATTGGAAAAACAGCATAATAATAAAAAGGGCCTGCAGATAAGACAAAATTATGCGGCCATCCCAATTGGCTTATCCTTTCTAGGTATTCGATATTAATTGATATATCTCCATAAATCTCTCCGGGTAACCGGTCAAGATGGAATAATCTCACCACACTACCCAAAACAAGTATTAAAATCAATAAATAACGTACCCTTTTATCTTTCATCTCCCCACTTACAAAAATTCAGATTTTCTTATTTTTATAACCTAATATACCCGCATAAAGATCTAATGTCCTTTTGAAGGAAAATTCTTTCTCTATCAACTGTCTATCTCTAATAAATGTATATCTACTCTGTAACACTTCTACTATGGCACTGGCTAACTTTTGGCTTTGACCAACAGGTACCGTCTTTCCCATTTTAGTTTTCCGAACAGGAACCCTCACTCCCGGAAGATCGCTCACTACTACAGGTACCCCCATCATCATTGCCTCTATCTGCACCATGCCAAAAGCCTCAGTAGAATTGACAGACGGTAAAACCAAAACGTCCAGAAGAGAATAAAAAGAACCCATATTTTCAGGCTCTATCTCTCCCAAAAAGATAATTAAGTCTTTATATTTCTTTGCCAGGCTTAAGATTTTATTTCTATGATTTTCTTCTCCTACAGGATCCATTGAACCGGCGATTACTATCTTTATACCATTCTTTTTGATTTTTGATTTTTGATTTTTGATTATATCCGGTATCGCCTCAAATAAATATTGTATCCCCTTCTCAGCCGCTAGTCTTGCGGCTACACCAATGACAAACGGTTGTCCTATGCCAATTTTATTCTTGATCATATTCTGTACTCTTTTATTGACTTTCGGCTCAGAAATAGGCGGATAAATATATATTAATTTATCCTTAAGACCTGCTAATTGTTTTGAGTTATCCGCAAAATCCTCAGTATAAGTAATTACTGTTTCAGAAAGAAAAAGCGTCAATTTGTTTGACCACTCCAGGAATTTCTGGATTATACTATTGATAATTCCATCGGGCAAAACTACCTCACAATGATAGACGCTTATGAGTTTTTTACCCAGTAGTCTTGCGATAAATGCCGGGACTATTCCTTCAAATTGGGGCAAATTCACAATCACCACCTCACTCTTTCTTACAAAGGAAAAGCTTCTCCATATCCAATCAATAGAGAAAAACCCTTTGCTGACTTTGAAAAGAGGTTGGGCCCTGTATATCTCAACTTCGTTAATTATCTCGAAGGATGGAAGTTTTTTATCATGCTTCATACACAAGACGTTCACATTTATGTCCTTGTGTGCCAGTTTTTCAGCCAACCGTTTGACATATAAAGTCAAACCAGAAACATATGGGGAGTAATAAGTGAGGGAAAAAAGGATTTTCATAACAGATAAAAGTTTTCAAAGAGTCAGATGGTCAAAAGATCTCAATTGAAATCATTTCTCTTTTATACCCCTTTGTCTCCTTGAATGTATGTTACTTTGACTCATTGTGACTTCAACTATATCCACAAGTGCCATTTCAAGATACGGAAACTTATTCTTATGGACCCTGTGCCTATCCAAAAGATTGTATATCCAGTAAATTTTTGTCTTTTCCCCATGTACGTTGTGCAAAAACTCTACAATATCCCAATTGTCCTCAATAAAGAAATCCAGTTTGCGCTTGGCAATCATACTTTTTTTGAAAAGATGAGGCTGCTCATCTTTTCTGTTTATATTTATTGTGGTAAAAATCCCTTCCAGCTTATTTTTTTTTAGCCAGCTGTTTAATTGGTCGTCAAGAAAACTGTATCTTCCTGAAATAAGATGAGCCTCAAATTTTCCTTCTTTTACCAACTGACGCAATAAATTCACCCCTTTTGAAGGAAAAATGCTCGAATCGTGCAAGATCCGCCAAAAAACCTGCTGCCAGGTATTCCGCGGATAAAAAAAGACTAATTTCTTATACCCCAAAAATCTGTTTTTGAAAAAAGCCCACGGAGCGCGTACCACTCTAAAAGGGTTATAGGCAACCACTCCGTCAAAATCCAAACCGATTTTTATCTTTTTTATCTTCTTTCCCATTAGCTTTGCATTATAGCATGTAACACTCCAATCGTCCGTATAGCTTCTATGCAAACATTACTTACAGAAACCACATATCTCTCATGTTATTCTCATCTTCTAAACCTAATATAGACGTATGAAAAAAATTATTATTGCCTCAATTTTGGTTCTTTTGGGAATTTTAGTTGGATTAGGCATAAACACATCCAATCTTTCCTCGCAATTCCAGAACCAATCAAGTCTCCTCCCCCACTCTACAAAACAAACAGTAGTCTATGAACAATCCGTAATAACAAAAGTGGTTAAAGATTCGCTTCCTTCGGTGGTCACTGTAGGAATAAGTACTACGCAAACCAACCCAGGCAGTATCGAATTTAATCCCTTCAATCCTTTTTCCCCTTTTCAGCAACTGCCGGGAGAGACTCAAAAAATCCAGCAGAATATTGGATCTGGATTTATAGTAACATCTGATGGAATGATTATTACAAATAAGCATGTCGTTTCTGACACTAACGCCGCTTACCAGATAGTCACCAATGACAATAAGAAATATGATGTGGCAAAAATTTACCGCGATCCCCTCAACGATCTGGCAATTCTGAAAATAAATGCTTCAGGTCTCAAACCGCTTCCTCTTGGAGACTCTTCAAACCTGGAGCTAGGACAATTGGTAGTTGCTATCGGTACTCCTCTTGGTGAATTCAACAATACAGTCACCTCAGGCATCATCTCCGGTTTAGGAAGAGGCATTACGGCTGGTTCTCCGCTTGAAGGATCTGTAGAAAAACTAAATAACGTCATTCAAACCGATGCTGCTATAAACCCTGGCAACTCAGGAGGACCGCTTCTCAATTCCAACGGACAAGCAATAGGGATAAATACCGCCATTGCCCAAAGTGGACAAAATATTGGTTTCGCCATCCCCATAAATTCAGTAAAAACACTTCTTTCCAACTTCCAGAAAACAGGCGATAATTTCCAACAACCCTTTTTGGGAGTACGCTACAAAATGATAGATCAGCAATTGGCTCTTATGAACGATGTGCCTCAAGGAGCCTATGTAATCAGCATCGTGACTGGATCTCCCGCCGATAAAGGAGGAATTCAGCAAGGAGATATTATCACTGAATTTGCCGGATCCAGCATCCAAGGCAACAACCAGGAATTGTCACAAATAGTACTCAAACAAAGGGTAGGAGAAAAAATAAAAGTGGCTGTATGGAGAAACGGAAAAACTTTATCATTAAATGTTACTATCGGATCTGCAAATTAGCAAAGTATGAATTATAAGCTTTATAACGACTCACATTTAGCAAACTTATGCAAATATTGATTATTGAAGACGAAAAGAAACTGGTACATGTCCTGAGACGCGGGCTACTTGAGGAAGGTTATGCTGTAGATATTGCTCTAGATGGGGAGGAAGGCCTGGAAAAATTTGATATAAACGAATACGACATTATTATACTGGATCTCATGTTACCCAAAATAGACGGCCTCTCAGTCCTCAAAACCATAA
The DNA here is from genome assembly GCA_023379265.1 of Patescibacteria group bacterium. GTDB lineage: Bacteria > Patescibacteriota > Microgenomatia > 2-02-FULL-39-11 > 2-02-FULL-39-11 > JAMCUI01. The sequence continues at coordinate 18,612 of JAMCUI010000019.1, read as the reverse complement.
GAAGAAATAATACCAATATACCGATTATCATCTTGACCGCAAAAGGTGGCATTGAGGACAAGATAAAAGGGCTGGATGAAGGAGCTGATGATTATCTTACCAAACCATTTTCATATATAGAGCTTACTGCTCGAATAAGAGCTCTGTTGAGGCGGGGAAACAAAGCTGACCCCCCAGTTCTGAAAATTGACGACGTAACACTGAATCCTGCTACAAGATTGGTGCAGCGCGAAGGAAAGACTATTGTTTTTACCAGTAGGGAATATGCTCTTTTTGATTATTTTATGAGAAACCAAAACCGGGTACTGACCAAAACCCAGATTCTAGAACACGTCTGGGATTATAATTATGAAGGATTTTCAAATATTGTTGAAACTTATGTCAAATACCTGAGGAAAAAACTACATGTTTCCCCACAATCCAAAGAACTCATTCACACCCTGCGCGGAACTGGATATATACTAAAAGTATAAGCCATAGTTTATTCTTCCCATGTTCAAACGCTCAGTTATCAAACTCACTATTCTTTATTCTTTTCTTTTCTTTCTTCTTTTTTGGACTTTCAGCCTGGGGCTTTATTTCTATCTTGATCGGTCTTTTGGAAAAAATTATATTGCAAATGTAAAGGAACGTGCACAAAACGGAAACTTGGGGAAGCCCTTACGTCCTTTTATAGAAGAAGACGAAACTCTAATTCTTAAAGCAACCGAAGTCACCCTGGAAAATATCAGGGAAGCTCTCCTTATTATAAATTCCATTCTATTGTTTTTTATCCCTGTTGCCTCATTTATTTTGGCAAAACAAACCCTATCCCCCATCCTTACCATGCTTGAGAAGCAGAATCAGTTTGTCTCAGACGCTTCACACGAACTGCGCACTCCCTTAACTATCGCCGCAAGCGAAATAGAAGTAGCTCTCCAACAAAAAAGGTCCATACCCTATCATGAAAAGACTCTGCGTACTATAAACGGAGAAATCGCCAGACTGGCAACGCTAGTCAGAAATCTCCTAATACTCGCACAACATGATGACACTGCATTTAGAACTACAATGCAAGAGTTGGATATAGCCGATCCTGTGGGCCGGGCCGTTGCTTCAAGACGTTTTTTTTTCAAAAAAAACAATATCAGCTGCAAAGTAAAATATCCCCCAGAAAGCATAACCATGAAAGGCAATTCTTCACTTCTTGAACAACTTTTTACCAACCTTATTGACAACGCAATAAAATACTCTCCTTCCAATACCGCTATCACTATTACGATAAAAAATAAAAATAAGCAGGCATCTGTATCAGTTAAGGATATGGGTAAAGGTATCCCCAAGGAGGATCAGGAAAGGATTTTTGACCGTTTTTACCGTTCTAATTCCTCACGGTGGCAAACCAGAGGTTACGGATTGGGACTTTCCATCGCCAAGACTATTGCCGAAATTCACAATGGCAACCTTACGTTGCACTCCGCCATAGGAAAAGGTAGCACATTTACCGCCTCTTTTCCACTTCTATAGGGGAGTCCTCCGGGCTAAATCCAGTGATTTCTTCGAAGAATAAACCTAAAAGCTCCAACATTTCCCAAACACAGTTCATGTTCTTCCCATCTAAAAAGTTTATATTATATAGGAAAGGAGATGATCAAATATGATTGGACCACCTACTTGAAAAATTAAAAACATTCCCACAATCCATACCATACGCCAAAGATAATATTTCTCTGGCGTATGGATGTTTTAATTCTTAAAAGCTTTCCCAAAATGGATTATAATAAAAAGACGGATTTGAAGGAATAATCTTGTATCTTTTATCCCCATAAAAATTATGTCTGATGCCTCTTATGTAATAGTCTGGTGGCTGACAATTTTTGTCGTTGGTACGGCTTTTCTGCCATTTACGCTTCTTCTTCTAAACAGATTTGCTGATAAGGGGTATATATTCACCAAAGTATTAGGAATTTTGATTGCTTCGTACTCAGTATGGTTTCTGGCAAGCACCAGAATTCTACCTTTTACTCAGACTACAATTATCCTTATTCTTCTAGGAGGCTTCTTATCCTCAATATTCCTAATTAGATGGATGCACCAGAAAGATTTACTAACAAAATTACCATTTGGGCTTTTCCTTTTTGAAGAGAGCCTTTTTCTGACAGCTCTTTCCTTCTGGTCATTTGTCAGAGCCACCGAGCCTTCTATACACGGGCTGGAAAAATTCATGGATTTCGGCTTTGTCAACTCCATTTTGCGGTCACGCTATTTCCCCCCGCTTGATATGTGGTTGGCTAAATCTCCTGATTATTCAGGTGGATATTTCATAAACTATTATTACTTCGGGCATTATATTACCGCTTTCCTGACAAAACTTTCCAACATCGACTCAACAATTACGTACAACCTCTCGATAGCCACTCTTTTTGCCCTGACGCTTGTCCTTTCTTTTTCACTGGGTCTGAATTTATATTCACTTCACAAAAAATCTCATTCCGATAATTCCCAAAAACCTGATATGAAAAATGACAAGAAACCAAGCCGTTTGGGTTTTCGTATCTTTCTAGCCGGAATTCTGGCTGCGTTTCTTGTTACACTCGGTGGTAACCTACATACAATTTACGTATTTACCACCAATTACCTAGTAGACCATCCGGTTCCTCCTTGGCAATTACCATTAGGATATTACCCTGAACGCTATTGGTATCCCAATGCTACGCGCTTTATACCCTTTACCATTCACGAATTCCCGATCTATTCTTTTGTGGTAGCTGACCTTCACGGTCATGTTTCGGATATCCCTTTTGTCCTCTTTACGCTAGCAATACTTCTGGCCATTATCACCAAGGAGGATAGGAAGGTCGAAGGGAAACAGTCTGAACTTAAAAAAGAGAAGATTATGGGATTTTCCTTCTTTAATAATTTCCTGCGTGAATTTGAAGAACATACATCTATCCCTCTAGCAAACATATTTCTGTTGGGAATACTTCTATCAGTCATGTATATGACCAATGCCTGGGATGGATTAATTTATATGATACTTACTGGCTTGGTAATTTTATATAAGAATTTACGCAAAAAGTTTCAGGATTCATCACTGACACTGGCCGGAATTATATATAAAACTTTCTCTGCATGTCTTTTTCTTCTGTTCTTTTTCCTTGTTGCCAACCTTCCTTTTTCCCTAAACTTTAAACCCTTCGTCTCAGGTATAGGCGTCCTATGCGCACCTTCTTCCCTTTTGGGTAAAAAGATAGGTCCATTACTTTTTGAAGTAGGCAAATGCCAAAAATCCCCTCTTTGGATGCTGGCAATATTGTGGGGATTTTTCTATTTCAATGTCATAGGATACCTCTTTATCATCATACTGCCGGCTATAAAATCATTTTTTACTGGAATATTTCAACACCGTACTGATGAAAAATTTGCCGAGAATAGAAATAAAAATGAATCTATTGGTCTTTTCGACAGCTTTTTTGCCAGACTTACTCTTATAAAAGGATTAACCCCAGTGGATATGCTTATTCTTATTATGATATTTGTCTCTACTCTCCTTCTTATCTTTCCTGAATTTTTCTACATGAAAGATATCTATCCTATGCATTACAGAGCCAATACTATGTTTAAGCTCGGATATCAAGCATTTATTATGTTGGGTCTTTGCAGCTCTTTTATCGCTTTTCGGGCAAAAGATATCATACCCCAAGCAAAGAAAACCTTACGTTTTATACTCTATAATTCTCTTTTTATATTCCTCTTTGTTCTGGTTGGAGTTTACCCGTACTTTGCCATCAATTCGTATTACGGAGGGCTACAGACTTATCACGGATTATTTGGGTTGAATTGGTTCTCCTCTCAATATCCCGATGATTACAAAGCTATTATTTGGCTTCGACAGAACATAAAGTGTCGTAACAATCAAAGTCAATGCAATAACCATCCGGTAATTGCTGAAGCAAACGGTGACTCATATACCGACTACGCCCGTGTATCGGCCAACACGGGACTTCCCACTATCATAGGCTGGCCAGTCCATGAATGGCTCTGGAGAGGCAGCTATGATGAGGCAGGACGAAGAATTCCTGAGGTTGCGGCACTTTATGAATCTCCAGACATAAACTTAACCAAAGGCATATTGCAGAAATATGATGTGGAATATATTTTTGACGGGACATTGGAACGGGAAAAATACAAAAATCTGGATGAAACAAAACTTTTGCAGCTGGGAACAGTAGTTTTTCAAAGCGGAAACACTAAAATTATAAAAGTCTCACCTACCATAAATCCGCTTTGAGGATTTCTTACTTTAAAAAATCTGGTTCTTAGTGGGAGATCAGACGCCTGCCCTACATCTGATCCCCCACTAAAAACCAGAATATTAATCACCCTTACACTGGAAATTTCCTCAACAAATTTTCTGTGTTATAGCCTATTTTCCCCTTAGAAAACCAAAAACTCCGGGCGGCCCGAAATTACCGAGCCACAGCCAGAGCGAAATTAAGACTTTTTTCGACAATCAGTTTAATGGGCAATATTTTTTTCATGAATTTTACTGAATGTCCTTATTTTTATCCAAAGGACAGAAAAATGTTAAACCCAAAATTCACCAAAACTCCAAAAGATGAACTACTAGCGCGCTATTCTATCACCGCAATCTATCAATGTCAAGCAATCAGCTCATCCAACGAACCTTTGAAAATGATGTATGAAGAAATAATACAAGAACTCTACTAGTAGTGTCTATATGTGGCGATTAACACTAAAAAATAAAACTAAATATATCTTACTGCAACAATCAAAAACTTAATTTTCAGGCGTGAAAATAAATTTGACAGAAAAAATTATATTATGGTAAATATCTGCACAAGGGTTTTGGCCATTCCTGCTCAATAGGTGGTCAATCCCAATATAAAAGAGCATTACTAATCGTAGCCCTTCGTCCGCTAGCGTTAGTGATGCTCTTTTTTTCTGTAATGCCTTCCTGCTCTATAAGGTTACTACTGGAATGCTCAATCCCTTCTCCTTTAATCTAGTAAATTGCTCTTTAGCAGTACTTCTGAATTTTTCCCACTCAAAATCTCTTGGTTTTGTCTCTCTCCTTTTACCCGAAAATAGTCTACTTATAAACTTCTTAATCATATTCAAATAGCCTCAATAAATTTATGCTAGCATGTCTAAAACTGCTTGTCAAGACCCTATAGTGGTAAAAGAAGGAATTTCCTATATACCTATAGTATTTACAAGAGGTTATAGAGCTCTGTAACAAGCATATATATAATAGATACTTCCATGTTGATAACTATGTTGATAGAAAAAGTGTCAAAAAAGGGATATCTTCTACTATGCGGTTGAAACGAAAAAGACAATCAGCAACTGAAGAGACCAATTTTGAAGACCATACTAAATGCAACCAGGTTTCAATTTTCCATAAGAGAAAATATTACGTGACAAGTATAAAGGAATACAGAAGGAGAAGAAGTGTCTAAAAAATTCGGTATCGAAGACGTGATGTACAGTTATACAGGACTCCTGAAAAAGAATAACAAATCAGTTTAATAATTTTGAAGTATCCTTGATGTGATTATATATTCGAGGAGAAATTATATTCTCAAATCCCAGTTTTTTTGCTTCTTTTATCCTTCTTTCAAGACCTATCACGTTTCTTATTTCTCCCAAAAGCCCTACCTCCCCTATTGCTACAGTTTGTGCTGAAAACGGTTTGTTCTTAAATGAAGATATAATTGAGAGACAAATACCCAAATCAGCTGCCGGCTCAAAGACTTTTATTCCCGATGCCACATTTACAAAAATATCAAACTTTCCTAAAGGCAATCTCAAGTGTTTTTGTAATATTGCAACCAGCATCTGCAATCTAGTGTTATTTATTCCTGTACCCACTCGCCGTGGAAGCGGCAATTGTGACGCAACAGTAAGTGCCTGTACTTCAACAAGTAAAGGTCTTGTTCCTTCAAGAGTGGCGATAACAACCGATCCGGCCGCACACTTATCTTTTCCTAAAAAAAGTTCCGACGGGTTTGTCACCTCTTTCATCCCGGAATCTTCCATGGAAAACACACCTACCTCATCTACAGGTCCAAAACGGTTTTTACTGGTCCTTAATAGTCTTAGAGATTGAAACCTTTCACCCTCAAGATACAAAACTGTATCCACAATGTGTTCAAGTGTTTTAGGCCCGGCAATAGTACCCTCTTTAGTCACATGACCGATAAGAATTACGGGAATATGCTCTCTTTTTGCAAATTCCAGAAGCTTTAGTGTACTTTCCCGCACCTGACCTATGGCGCCTGGGGCTCCAGATAGTTCCTCTGACCAGAGAGTCTGGATGGAATCAACAATAAGAAGACTTGTATCTTTTAAGCTTGCAAGCGATCCTTCAATAATCGCTTCTACATTTGTCTCGGCAAGTACCCGAATCTTTTCACTCCTTACTTTTAGCCGCTCTGCCCTCAATTTCACCTGAGCTGGTGATTCCTCACCCGACACATATAAACCGCCTATATTGGAAATAATCTGCAGCGTCAGTGTGGATTTGCCAATTCCCGGGTCTCCAGCAAGAAGAACCAGAGATCCTGGAACAAGTCCGCCACCCAGGACCTGATCCACTTCTTTTATTCCCGTAGTGATTCGATTAACCTTTGACACTTTAACGCTAGATAGTTGAATCGCTTTATTACCAAAAACTCTATCTCGTTTATTTTTCTTCACCCATGCAGGACCGTTTTGGTAAGTTTCAACTGATTCCACCAGGCTATTCCAGCTGCCGCAATTGGGGCATCTGCCTAAAAAAGAGGGGCTTTTATAACCACACTGCTGGCATATAAATTGAGAACGTGGACTCATCAGCTGAATGTTACAATTTTATGAGGAAGCAATGCAACAGCGAATTTACCTGTAACCAACTGGTTTTTCGTGGGGAACAAGGGTAAGGGAAATTTTACGCTTAACTGGGTCGATATTTTCTACGATACACTTAATCTCTTCTCCTATTTTAGGTTCTCCTCCAGCAGGAATTTTACTTATATGAATAAGACCTTCTATTCCAGTCTCGACATGGACAAAAACACCATACGGCGCAATCCTGACTACTTTTCCTGACACTGTTGATTCAGGCGGATAACGGTCAAGTATATTTTTCCAGGGATCAGGTGTCAATCTCTTTATGGAAAGATTCAACTTGCCTTCATTCTGGTTTACATCTATCACCATTATTTCAACCTTGTCTCCAACCTTATATAGATTTCCCGGATTCTCCACTTTTTCCCAAGCAATCTCTGAAATATGTACTAGACCTTCCAATCCCTCTATATCAACAAAAAGTCCAAATGGAGCTATACCTGAGATTATACCCTTGAGTACATCATTTGGTTTTATCTTGTTCAGCTTTTCCTTGAGCATTACCGGAGAAACACCCAAACTGGCTGCTTTTTGTGATAAGACCAGTCTATTAAGAGATTGATCTACTTCCAACACCTTGACTTTAATGGTTTTACCTATTAATGTTGCCGGATTTGAAGAAAATGAGGAATCCAACTGTGTGGCAGGGATAAAACCACGTAGGCTCTGCCATTCTACAAGAAGTCCACCTTTTGCAATCTCGAGACCATTCACCTCAATCTCTTCTCCACTCTCTTTCTTCTCATTCAGGATTACCCATCTTCTTTCCGTTGAAGTCTTGCGTACGGAAAGAACTGCATAACCCATATCGTTCTCAGAATTTACTACCTGTGCTGTTATTTTATCCCCAACTTTAAGCGTGGCCGCATAATCTTTCACCTGTTCCAATTCCCAATTGGCAATAATGCCATAACTTTTCTTACCTATATCAATAAGTACCTCTTTTGAGGAAACAGAAACTACGGTACCTTCCACCGTCTCGCCTTTTTTTAACCCAATATGAATCCCCCCTGTCTGGGCTAAAAGTTCTTCCATGGTCTGTGGCTCTTTTTGAATCTTGGATGAAGAATTCCTTTGAGAGGTTTTTATTGCTTTGTCTTCGTCAATAGATGATTTAGAGTTTTTTGTTGTTTGTTTTTTGACCACTTCGCATTTTACCGCCTTTCTTCTATAGAATAATCAGATTATAAATCTTGATGTTTTAATATTCAATCTATATATATCTGACTTCAGTTCTTATTTTGTGTCTGAGTCCCCCAGAACTTTCGGACTTATACCAAATAACACTCTGAGATCGATTGATTTGGAATCATTTATTTTGTGTCTGAGTCCCCCGGCCTCGACCTATTTTCGCAACCGCTTGCGCAGTCACTATCGTAGGCGCTGGAGTGTTTGACGACTCTGTTCGGAATGGGAAGAGGTAGTACCGCTCCGCACTAGAGACCGAAAGGCTCAAACACAAAAAATAGTATCTAGTTATTAGCTTCTAGCGCTTAGTTTTTTTTCAAGCTCTACGCTATACCCTAGACGCTAAACGCTAATTATTGCTCCTTAAAAAGTGAACAGAATGAAATAAGTCCCATCTTTAGCCTTAAAATTTACTCTCGACCGATTAGTACGGATGGGCTAAATACGTTACCGTACTTACACCTTCCGCCTATCAACCTTGTAGTCTACAAGGGGTCTTTAGGGATATCTTATCTTGAGGTGGGCTTGGCGCTTCAGATGCTTTCAGCGCTTATCCCGAAGGAATTTAGCTATCCAGCTTGCTGCTCCTTTTGGGAAACAACTGGAATACCAGGGATTCCTCCCTCGCAGTCCTCTCGTACTAGCAAGAGCCCCTCTCAAATATCCAACGATTACACCGGATAGAGACCGAACTGTCTTACGACGTTCTGAACCCAGCTCGCGTACCCTTTTAACCGGCGAACAGCCGGACCATTGGGACCTTCTCCAGCCCCAGGATAGGATGAGCCGACATCGAGGTGCCAAACCGGGCCGTCGATATGGACTCTCGGGCCCGATCAGCCTGTTATCCCCGGGGTAGCTTTTATCCGTTAAGCCCGTCCGGCAACCACTGCCGGAACGAGGATCACTAACACCTGCTTTCGCATCTGCTCGACTTGTGAGTCTCGCAGTTAAGCCGGCTTATGCGTTTGCACTTTCATCCCGATTTCCATCCGGGAAAAGCCGACCTTTGTACGCCTCCGTTACAATTTTGGAGGCCACCTCCCCAGCGAAACTGCCCGCCAGACACTGTCTCCCTGCCGGATTTTTAAACGGCCAAGAGATAAGGGTCAACGCTCGAAAAGAGAGGTATTCCACTGATCCCAGCCTTACGGCTGGGTCCCTCCTATACTCGACAATTTCGGACGTTTTCTCAATGCCAAGCTACAGTAAAGCTCCACGGGGTCTTTTTGTCCTGGTGTAATTAGGCCGCATCTTCACAGCCATTTCAATTTCGCCGGGTAACAGCTCAAGACAGTCGCTTACTCGTTCTGCCTTTCGTGCGGGTCGGAACTTACCCGACAAGGAACTTCGCTACCATAGAACAGTTATAGTTACTGCTGCCGTTCACACGGGCTTGAGTCTCAAGCTTCCCCTTGCGGGGTCACCCAAAACTCTTAACCTTCGTGCACTGGGCAGGCGTCAGCCCCTATACGTTGCCTTTCGGCTTTGCAGAGACCTGTGTTTTAGTTAAACAGTCGGTAAGCGTCTTTTGTTGAAGCCCTGATAAATCAGGGCAGGGCATCTCCCATAGGTTACGCCCAGCTTATTTGCCGAGTTCCTTGAACTGTTTTCTCCCGATCGCCTTAGTATACTCAACCAGCCCACCTGTGTCGGTTTGCGGTACGGAAATACTGAGACTTGTCCCGATAAATCGGGACACAATGAGATTTTTCTTGGAAACCGAAGATTGCAAAATTGCCCGCAGCCTTGCGGCTTTGGACTCTCCATCATCACTCGATTAATCGGAGTAACGGATTTTCCAGTTACCACTATCTTGTGACTTAGATCCCACCGGAGTGAGACTTTACTACTCCAACTTCGTCATCCCCTTGCAATTCTCAATACTGTAGCCGGATTTCAACGGCTAATACATCGAGCTACCCCTCACCATAAGCGAGGACTCGCCTTAGATCCGACTAACCCGTCCCCGATGAACGTTGGGACGGAAACCTTGGGCTTTCGGCGTTGCCGATTTTCACGGCAATTTCGCTACTCATACCGACATTCTCACTTCCTACCGCTCCACCCTGCCTTACGGCAGCAGCTTCACTGCAATAGGAACGCTCTCCTACCCCCAGTAAAATTCAGATGAATTTTACTGAGCTCCAATTTCGGCACTTGGCTTATCCCCGTTCATTTTCGGCGCGAAACTTCTCGTCCAGTGAGCTGTTACGCACTCTTTGAAGGATGGCTGCTTCTGAGCCAACCTCCTGGGTGTTTTAGAAATCTCACTTCCTTTACAACTTAGCCAAGATTTAGGGACCTTAATTGGGAGTTTGGGTTGTTCCCCCGCTTGACCTGACTCGCTTAGCCGAGCCGGACTGACTAGTCCGCTTCGCTTCACCGGTATTCGGAGTTTGATTGAGTTACCTCGCTTACGCTTGGCAACCCATTCAGTGCTCTACCCCCGGGAAAACATCAACGGACCGCTATACCTAAATATATTTCGGAGAGAACCAGCTATCTCCGGGTTCGATTGGCATATAACCACTAACCACAGATCATCCCACATTTTTGCAACAATGACGGGTTCGGGCCTCCTCCTGCCTTTCGGCGGGGTTCACCCTGTCCATGGTTAGATCACCCGGTTTCGGGTCTATCCTGCAAAACTAATTGGTCGGCCGGTTAGGCCTTGCTTTCACTATGCCTCCGCCAGTTTTGCTGGCTTAAGCTTACGCTTTGCAAGATAACTCATCGGTTCATTCTTCAATAGGCACGACGTTACTCATCCGCAGGGCAAGCGAGTCTAAAGTCTGTAAAATTATTAAGTTCGTAAAGTACAAAAATGTACTTTATAAACTTTAAGAACTTTCAACTTTATAAACTCGCTTGTCCTACGGACAAGCTTCGTCTGTTTGTTAGTCGACAATTTCAGGTACTATTTCATTCCCCTTGCCGGGGTGCTTTTCACCTTTCCCTCACGGTACTAGTTCACTATCGGTTGATTTGGGTATTTAGTCTTGGAGCGTGGCCGCCCCAGTTTCCTACCAAGTTTTGCCGTGCTTGGTAGTACTTAGGAACTCCCTAAGGGAGATTTGGATTTTACATACTCGACTTTCACGGTCTATGGTCTGCTATTCCAAGCAGTTCTGTTATCCGCCTCTCATCCTATATCGGAAGCCCTGCAACCCCCCGACTTACGTCGGAGTTTAGACTCTTCCGCTTTCGCTCGCCGCTACTGACGGAATCTCATTAGATTTCTTTTCCACAGGTTACTTAGATGTTTCAGTTCACCTGGTGCCCTACCTGACAACTATGCCCTGCAATAAAGCAGGGTTTTGCTGCCGGTTTTCCCGATTAAATCGGGATGGGTTACCCCATTCGGAAACCGCCGGATCACAGGCTGTTAACCGCCTTCCCGACGTTATCACCGGTATACAAGCGTCCTTCCTCGGCCCAAACCACCAAGGCATCCATTATCGACTTTATGAGTAGACTTTAAGGCTATATAAAAAAGATGGAAATGTCATCCCGATAAATCGGGAAAACACTCCTAAAACGTAAACATATGCTTGCGCAGATATTTACGCCGTTGGCCTTATAATCATCTGTTCACTTTTTAAAGAGCCCTTCAGGCGCTTCGCGCCTTCAGGGCAAGCTCCCTGTTTTCAAGAAGCTTACCCTAACTCGCGAATTCAACCTTTTGTGCTAGACTCAAACTTAAATAAAAGGCTAGCACTGAACCTCAACTTCGTTGAGGTGAAGTGGACCTGGGCGGACTCGAACCGCCTGCCTCTTCATTGCAAATGAAGTGTTCAACCAGCTAAACTTCAGGCCCGACGGTTTAACCAGGCTCTTTTACTGCCCAAAAAAACACAATAATGGCTCGATTATGGGAAAAACAGACTGAAGGGCACAAAACTAAGAAGGTATAAGTTCAGACAAAATTAAATGGAAATTTTTTCTCATTATCCTTCAATTTTAGGGCTATCCCCTCAGCTTACTTTTCCGGAAATATTAAAAACCATAGTCCACCGCCTTAAACGCGGATTGGTAAATACTTATTTTATCAGGAAAACACTTTTTGTCAATCCTCAGTTGAGTATTTATTTCAATGCTGCGTCAATCATGGGCTTTATCTGAGAATAAGGTACTGCACCACTCACCAGCTGTCCGTTTACAAATGTAGCAGGTGTACCGCTGACCCCTACACTCTGTCCGTAGGTCTGAGCATCCTGCATCGTTTTCAGATATTTATCACTGTCAAGACATTTGTTGAAATCGGCAGTATTCAACTTCAATGCAACCGCAAACTTCTTCAAGTTATCCTTACTGAATGCCCCCTGATTCTCACCTTGTTGGTGAGAATAAAGGTAATCATGATACTCCCAAAATTTTCCCTGATCCTGAGCGCATCTTGCTGCTTCCCCTGACCAGATGGACTCCTGACCAAGAAATGGATAATCTTTCCAGACAAAACGAACTTTACCAGTATTTACATAATCCTTTATCAGACTAGGTTCAACTGGTTGCCAAGATGAATCTTGTGATTGCATTGCTTTTACCGTCTGAGCATCCAATCCGGAATATGCTCCACAATATGGACACTGGAAATCGGCAAACTCTATAACTGTTACTTTTGCCTTGGCGTCTCCTTGTGAAGGATCATTTTGGGAAACTGTTACCTGTTTTGGGGGCGCACTTGGTCCAACTGCTCCCTGGGCTGTCTGTTGATTACCCGTCCCTACACCCTTTTCCAACATACTAACCTTCTGGTATAGACTACCGATAGCAAATGCTGCAACTACTAAAAGACCCACCAATACATAGTTGATATAATTTTTCTTTGAGTCTTCTTTTCCAACCATAGGATTTCCTCCCAAAACTTACTAATAGTCTAAAGGTAACAGAAAATTTTTAGTCTGTCAATCAAGTTTCTCGACTATTCTATTTACGGCTAATATAAAAGCAGCAGTACGCAAATCTGTCTTATAACGCTTTGATGTTTCATAGACTTTCTCAAAAGCCGCTTCCATCTTTCTTTTTAGCTTTGCGTTGACATCTTTTTCGCTCCATTTCTCCCCCGCCAGATTTTGCTCCCATTCAAAATAGGACACCGTTACTCCACCTGAATTCGCCAGGACGTCCGGCACGACGGTAATCCCGTTCTTGAAAAATACTTCATCGGCATCCGGAGAAGTGGGACCATTAGCCATCTCTAAAACAACCTTTGCTTTTATTCTTCTGGCGTTCTCCTGAGTCAGCTGGTTTTCCAAAGCTGCAGGAATGAGGATATCAACTGGCAATTCAAGCAACTCCTCATTCGAAACTATATTTCCCTTTCTCAAATCACATACAGTACCCACACAATAACAGCTTTCAAGTTTCCCTTTTTCCTTCTTACAGGAAAGAACTAAGTCAGGATTGAAACCGTCCTTCTCCATATTTTTGACGACTATACCGCCCCGGGAATCTGAAAGAGCTACCACCCTCATACCTGCTTCGCTCAAAAACTTGGCTATATAAAAACCGACATTACCAAAACCCTGTACCGCCACAGTCAACTCTTTTCCATACCGCCCCTTCAGATTCAGCTTTTTCAAAAGAGACAACAATACATACGACCCACCCCGGCCCGTCGCTTCAGTCCTTCCCAGGCTTCCCCCCGCTTCAAGCGGCTTACCCGTAAACGTCCCCATTAGCTTGCTTTTCTCTTTTTTTGTTATTTGTTGTTTGTTCTTTGTTACCTGTTTAATATACTCATCTACCATCCATTTCATTATCTGAGGTGTTGTATTTACATCCGGAGCCGGCACATCCACTTCAGGACCAATGTCTTTGGAGATTGCACGGGCATAAGCGCGGCTGAGGTTTTCCAGCTCTTTTGGAGATAATAGTTTGGGGTCTACCTCCACTCCTCCTTTCCCACCTCCCATAGGGATATCGGCTACGGCACACTTTATAGCCATCCAAAATGCCAAAGCCTTCACTTCATTCATATCAACTTGGTGATGAAAACGTATACCACCCTTATAAGGTCCACGAGCGCTGTTGTGCTGGACGCGGAATCCGTGAAAAATCCTTTTTTCTCCGTCGTCCATTTTGACCGGAAAATTGACCGTGATCACTTTTTCGGAGTTGCGCAGTCTTTCTGTCTGAAACTTAGTCAGCTTCAGGTGTCTCAAAGCTTTATCCAGCTGTCTGAGGGCATTCTCAAAAGGGTTATTCCCGTTATCCATAAATCCTCCTTATATATATTAATGTATATAATAATAAGGGTTTGTATGACAATGTATGAAAGTTTACTCCTCTTTGTCCTTTTTGTACAGAGGAAAGACCCAACCCAGTTTCTCCAATGATTTTCCTCCGATGAAACTCAATTCCATCTCTCCTCTTCGCAACATACCAATGAGTTCTTTTTGGGTAAAAAATTTACCTTGTCTAATTTCTTCTGGATGGAGTCTGAAAGGCCCCTCAAAGACAGTTTTAAAAAGCATCACCATTTCTGACTCATATGGTGCCCTAAACAAAAATTTCCCAACAGTCTCTATCTCTAACCTTTCATCCAATCCCAACTCCTCCTTTAACTCTCTAACCGCAGTTTGCTCATAACTATCTCCCTTATCCACATGACCCGAACATGATATGGTCCACTTCAAAGGCTCAGTGTCCTTTGTATGACTTCTCTGCTGCATGAAAAGCTCTCCTTTTGAATTGAAAACAGCCACGCCCACACTTCTATGGATAAGGTTCTTATCCTTGTGAACTTCTCTTCTTGTTGCCTCCCCCACCACCCGGTCATTTTCATCAACAACGGCAAAAACTTCATTTTGATTATCAGTAGTTTTAGTCATAATAAAAGCGGTAACTCTCAGGATATATGTATCTATTGTAATATATTTCCACCAAAAATCCCCTCTCGGAGTCGCAATTGACTCCTCGAGGGGAAAATTAGATACTGCTTATATAAACGTGTGATAGAGATTCAAATAATCAACTCTCAAATTATTTGAAACTACTATCACACTCAACACTTCAACTTTCACCAACTTTCCTATCCGGAAAACCCACTCCCGCACAATTATGGCACGATCATCGATTTTCCTTTCAGGATAATTGGCTCAACTTAAGCGATGAATGTGATAATAGATAAATTAATCATGGAATGATATGGAAGGGGTCCCATCCAGTTATGAACCGAAATGCGAAATAGATTAGACCTACCTCCAATTCGGTCGCACCCATGGCGCCGAGCAATACAAACGCATCCCGCAATTTTCGTATTTCATCCCTCATCCAGATTTCTCCTTACCAAATCAGGGGTTTCTTTTTCACCACTGACTCGGTCACCGATCCCTTGACCAACGTCGAGGAATCAAGAGTTTCAAAAGTTCTCGTAACACTGCCTTGATCTTCCACCACATAATTCATTCCTCCTTTTTTGGCTGGCTGAAAGTCACGACACGGTAAACTACAACTCCGAAGGCGAAAAAAGTTTCGCCTGCGGCAGCAATAATCAGAAACCATCCTGCAAGACTATACTGAGTCTTAGTCAGGAGAGCTCCGACAACGATGAAAACTAGAGTGCTGACCATCAGGCCAACTCCTAGCTTGTCTTGTCGACTTTGCGGCACGAGGTTTCTCAGCGCTTTCATTTTTTTCCCATCTCCTTCCTTTTTTTATTTTTTCTATCCTGTAGGTAAGACTAGGAAGGATTTTTCCTTCCCAATTTCACCTACAGGATATTTCAGAAAGAGATAAGAAATAAAGTTATACTTAGAGACGTAATTTGATTGTCATACCTGACTAATTTCTGCATCTCGATAACTACAGAAGAAATCCTGAAACAAGTTCATGCTGATAAAAATACTTTTTCATTATAAGAATTTCAGTTGAAGTGTCTTAAAGCAATATTTTAGTGAGCTATCTATCAAGAAAAGACCGCTAAACTGGCCAATCCTTGCGGTTTGGATAGTAACAAAAAGTCATTCCCAAGTCAAAAAGAAAAAAAGCAGTGTTATAATCCTTTTGTATGATTGTCCTTGGGATTGATCCCGGAATTGCCATAACAGGAATTGCAATTGTGGAAGAAAACAAAGGAGAACAGGCTCTTACTCACAGCGAAGCAATTACTTCTTCTTCCAACCTTTCTACCGCTCAACGCCTGTTGAAACTTCATCAATCACTCCAATCGCTCATCGAAAAACACCATCCCCAAACAGCAGCCCTGGAAAATCTTTTCTTCAACACAAATGCCAAGACTGCCCTTGTCGTGGGCCAGGCAAGAGGCGTCATCCAACTGGCACTCACCCAAGCCAAAATTCCAATTGCTGAATATACTCCCCTTCAGGTAAAAATGGCGCTAACCGGTTACGGTCGGGCAGACAAATTCCAAATCCAACAGATGGTCAAGCAGATCTTAAAATTGCCCAAAATCCTCTCCCCTGACGATGTAGCCGATGCAGCAGCGATAGCCTTGACACACTGTTTTTCGTATAAGATGAAATTAAGTAGTAAGCATTAGTTATTATGTATTAAGTATAAAATGTATAATACACATGGAATCATAACTAATACTTAATACCAAATCATGATTTCCTATCTCACTGGTACCATACAATTTAAGGGTCATAACTATTTGATGCTCCTAACTGCCGGGGGCGTGGGCTACAAAGTGTCTGTACCTGCAGAAATTATTACCAATGTTATGGTAAATGAGAAATACAACCTTTTTACCTACACTCATGTAAAAGAGGATGCGCTGGAGTTATACGGTTTTGACAAACAAGAAGATTTACTCCTCTTTGAAATGTTTCTCGGCGTCTCAGGGATTGGTCCCAAAACAGCACTTTCAATCTTTTCCAACGGAAAAAGCGGAAAAATAAAGGAAGCAATCGTGAGAGGCGATGTTGGCTTTTTCACCTCTATTCCCAGGCTGGGTACAAAAAACGCACAGAAAATAATTATTGAACTTCGGCCAAAACTCAGCAACATAAACAGCCTTATTGATCTTTCAGGTGAAAGCGGTGAGACAAAAGAAATAATCGAGGCATTAAAATCATTCGGGTTCAATGCAACTGAGGCGCGTGAAGCTTTAAGATCAATTAATAATGTCGAAGGTGACACGGGAGTTAAAATAAAAGCGGCGCTGAAGTTTTTAGGGAAGAAATGAAAATCAAAGAATAAAGAACAGTAAACATATCTACACTATGACCGAAAAGAAAAATTCCACAGAAGCAACAAATGTCGAAGAGGAAAAACTTTTTACTTCCCTTCGTGCTGTAGCATGGAGTGAGTTTTGCGGACAGGAGAAAGTAAAACAGTCTCTCCACGTCGCACTCACCGCTGCCAAAAAAAGGAAAGAACCCATCGAACACATACTTCTATACGGCCCGCCGGGACTAGGTAAAACTACCTTAGCTCATCTAATCGCTAAAGAGATGGAGGTAAATATCAGGATTACTTCCGGACCTGCGATTGAACGGTCAGGAGATCTTGCTTCAATCCTTACTAATCTTGAACCGGGAGATGTGCTTTTTATTGACGAGATACACAGGCTAAATAAGGTGGTTGAAGAAACCCTTTATCCTGCTATGGAAGATTATGCCCTGGATATAGTTATCGGCAAAGGTCCATCAGCCAGAACTCTTCGCCTTGACCTGCCAAAATTTACTATTGTCGGAGCTACCACCCGTATAGGGCTAATGTCCGCTCCTCTTCGAGACAGGTTTGGGATTATACAACGGTTGAATTTCTACTCCCCAAACGATCTGGAATCAATCATAAAAAATGCCTCAAATAAACTGGAAATAGAAGTAAATGAAACAGCAATTAAAGAACTCGCCAAAAGGGCCCGCGGTACTCCGCGTATCGCACTCAAACTCCTCAAGCGTGCCCGTGACTTCGCCCAGGTAAAAAGTAAATCCAACATCGATAATGAGGTGCTGACTGATGCGTTTTCACTACTAGAAATAGACAGCATGGGACTAGACGATTCAGATAGACGACTACTAAAGGCTCTTATCGAGAAACACGGAGGAGGACCAGTAGGCATCGAGACTATGGCAGCTACACTTTCGGAGGATATTGGTACACTTGAAGAGGTAATTGAGCCCTACCTTATGCAATTAGGCTTCCTCAAGCGCACACCACGCGGTCGCGAGGCTACCGAAAAAGCTTATAAACACCTCAAAATCCCCTTCGAACTGACACAAAGAGGGGCTCAGGGTAAACCCTTGGAAAAAAAGATATCCCCGCAGGAAAAACTCTTGTAATCCAGAAGTCATCTCAAAACCTCATTCTCAAGCATGAACATTAGCAATAAGTGAAGCTAAAAATAGAATATCGAGATAAGTTCTAATATCTATCTATCGAGGTTCTTCTTGAAGAGTTTATCTTCTTCTTTCGCAACTCACAACTTTTAATTATCTCTTTATCTGACTGCCACCCCAGAGGGTCGGGGCTTTATCCTGTTTCACAAAGGCAAACACTGAGGCTGCAGCACGTGCTCCAAGCCCAACTGATGAGGCTATCTGCTCAATTGAAAGTTCA
>JAMCUI010000018.1 GCA_023379265.1 Patescibacteria group bacterium | reverse complement strand
TATATAGAAATTTCAAAAAAATTAAATGGAACTAATATTTTGTGTAAAAGTCTGCAGCAGAAAAAAGTACGATTATAACTCATTTCAAGGCATAAAATATATCCTATAGTTGACAATTCCTGCACTCCTGATATAATCCTTCCTCAGGAAACATTCCGGGCTAAATGCGGTCCGGCTTTTTATGTTTCCCGGATATTTCTGAGGCTAAGTCGCTTACAAAGGGCATATTGCGCCTGAATGTACGCCTTTAGCTTTTTGTTCTTTTACATCTGGCGGAATACGCAAATAACACTGCATCAAGAAGGTTGGGGATGGGAGAAAACAATTACCATTGTTTTTTGCCTTCCCTAACCTTCAAAAGGGCCAACCAAAAAACGTCCTCTCAGAAAGTATTGAGAGTGACAAAGCTCGCTTTGACAAATTTTGGTTAACTCCAAAACTCAGCCAAAGTAAGCAACGTTGGTCCAGGTCTTGTCCTTCTTTTTCAATAGGAAATTTTGGAGTCGGCCTTGAGCTGGTTCCAAACAAGTGACCATTTCGGTCGAAGATCGAAATGGCAAGCTGCAAAGGAGGTGAGATCCATGCAGCGAAAACAGCAAGACGCGATTCCCGAGTGGCCCTGGTGGGTCTTTGTGATCGTCGTTGGTGCGGTCGGAGGGTTTATACTCAGCATGATAATCGCTGTAGTCACTAAATCAAATCAAACCGGCTACACATTCGGTTTTGGGTCGGCGACAGTAGTTGTTGGGTTAATTTTTGGCATCTATTTTCTGGGCAAACATTGGCCCCGCCGCCATCGCCGCACTCGCCGACGCTCCAGAGAACTCCGGGAATTGTAGTCCGCCAATGCAAACGCTGAGGGGAGAACCCGAATTGGTCCGTAAGGATCCAGTCCGGTCGGTTCGACCACAGTTTTCCCTCTTCCCTCAGCGTTGCATTTTTTCAATCCGAGAAAAAACCTCTATATATCTTAGTGCTCTTGGAACAAGAATTATCACCAGAAGTAAATATCACCGAGGATCATATCGTATCTAAAACGATTTTAATGATCAGATCAAACAACGAAGTTCAATAGTTTTCCGGGGACAAAGATGGCCTTGCGGATGATTTTTCCCGCAATATATTTCTGCACTTTATCAGACTTTTTAGCCTCTGCCTCAACATCTTCCTTTACGCTTCCCGCTTCACGTTTCACGCTTATTATGTCTCTCACTTTCCCGTTCACCTGTACCACGATGGTCACAGCATCCTCCACCAGCATGGCAGGATCGTATGACGGCCAAGGTTGGTGGTGAATGGATTTATAGTTGTGGGTTGCCCGCCTGCCAGCGAGGCAGGTAGGTTGTGGGTCGTGGGTCAAATATTGCCACAATTCCTCAGTCATATGAGGAGCAAACGGTGCCAATAATAGAAGCAGTACCTCAATATTGTTCTTTGCCATTTGTTCCTTGTTCTCTGTTAATGCATTCACATATTCCATGATATGGGCTATTGCCGTGTTGTACCGGAAGTTTTCCATATCCTCTGTCACTTCCTTAACCGTCTTATGCATAACTCTTAGCAAACTATTGTCTAATATTTGAGTTTTGACATTTGAGTTTTGAGCTTCTTGAGCCAGTCTCCAGATTCGGCTCAAAAACCTATACATCCCGGCAATCCCTGTGTCGCGGAAATCTCCGCCGTGGCTAAATGGACCCAAAAACATGAGATACGTACGCAAAGTATCAGCTCCGTACTTTCGGATATATTCATCAGGAACAATCACGTTTCCTCTTGACTTGCTCATCTTAGCACCCTCGGCAATGATAAGACCGTGGGCATAAAACCTGGTGTATGGTTCTTCAAAGCCTATCATCCCCAAATCCTTGAAAACCATGGCTACAAACCTGGCATAAAGAAGATGGAGAACCGTATGCTCAGCTCCGCCGATGTACTGGGTAACCGGTAGCCATTTCTTTGTAATTTCGGGATCCCAGGGAAGTTGGTCATTGGTTGTGGGTGGGAGATTATCCGAAGATATCAATTTTGAAGACCGACCTCTCCCTGAAGAACTTTGTTTTGGAAAAGCCGTGTTAATTGCCCCTCTTATGCTATCTGCCTTTGACAGATGCTGAGTGTCTGAAAAATTCGATATTGAGGATAAACCTATTGACGGATATCTCATGTGATACCAAGAGCTGTCTAGAAATGTGTCACAGACATCCGTTTCCCTTCGTGCCGGCCGGCCGCATTCAGGGCATTTCGTATTTACGAAAGATTCTATCTTTGCCAACGGCCCTTTACCCGTCCCTTCCGGTTTCCAGTCTGCCACATCGGCCGGAAGAAGTACCGGTAGATCCTTTTCAGGCACCGGAACCCATCCGCAATCGGGACATTCAATCATGGGAATCGGCGCCCCCCAATACCTTTGGCGGGAAATGCACCAGTCACGCAAATGGTATTGTGCAGTTCTTTTGCCCCAACCGTTTTTCTCAATATAAGAAAGAATATCCTCCCTGACCTCTTCCCATCTTCTACCCTTAAATACTACCGGTTCAGTCAATATTCCCTCAGGGGCATGATGGTAACAGTATTCCAATTTTCTTATTTTTTCCGCCTCCTTAGGGTCATCAGGAAACATCACCGGATGAAGAGGAAGACCGTATTTTTTCGCAAAAATGAAATCGCGTTGGTCATGTACGCTACAGTTCACCACTCCTGTGCCGTAATCTGCAATCACAAAAGAAGCCACCCAGATGGGAAGAAGTTTTTTGGAAGGAGTATATTCTATATATCTTCCGGTAAATATACCTTCAGTTTCCTTCTCGATGTCAAATTTTTGGGCTGCTTTCTTTTTCTTTATTTTCCCGACAAATTCCATCACGGGTTTTTCATATTCCGTCCCTTTCACCAAATCATAGACTGCTTGATGTTCAGGGGCGATGACAGTAAAAGTCTGAGCCATAAACGTCTGGGGAACTGAGTCAAACATTTCAAAGTAAATATCCATGTCTTTTACCTTAAATTTCAGCATTGCCCCTTCGCTTTTGCCTATCCAGTTCCTCTGTCCTATTTTCACTTTATTTGCCCACGCCAGCTTATCCAGATTTCCCAAAAGTCGGTTGGCATAGTTGGTAATCTTAAAATACCACTGTTCCATCTCCCGTTTTTCCACGAGCGACTTGCATCTTTCGCAACTGCCGTCGATCACCTGCTCGTCAGAAAGGACTGTCTTACAGGAAGGGCAGAAATTGACCGGAGATTTCTTCCGGTAAGCCAATCCGCGCTTGAACATTTGTGTAAAAATCCACTGTGTCCATTTGTAATATGCCGGGTCATAAGTCTCAAGTGTATTTCTCCAGGCAAAGCCGTTGCCGGAGGCACGCAGCTGGCGGTAAAAGTTTTTCTGGCTGATTTTAGCCTGCTGCGCCGGGTGCTTGCCTATCTTTATGGCATAGTTTTCGCTGTGTATACCAAATCCGTCCAGACCAATGGGCTCAAAAACGTCAAAGCCTTTCATACGCTTGTAACGTCCGTTGATATCAGCACCAGTAAAAGCATACATGTTGCCCACGTGGAGTCCTTCAGCAGAAGGGTATGGAAACATCATCAGGTTGTAGTAGGGCTTTTTAGCACTCTTCATATCCGGCTGATAAACACCCCGTTTCTCCCATTCCTGTTGCCACTTTTCCTCAAATTCAGATGGTTTCAATTTAGAACTAACTTTCATAATACTGAAAGAAGTATAAGGTATTTCTTATACCAAAAAAAATCCCGCTCTTGGCGGGAGTTCTTTCTTTCCATAACCATCTCCCGCTCTTAAGCAACTTGAAGAAGTAGGAGAGAAAGAAATTTCATATTCTATCTTTATACACAAATATCGACCGGAATGCAAGATATGGGATATTTATATATAATCAGCATCCGATTTTGGAAAATAGCCAGCCAGAGAAGATCCGGCGAACCAATTACTGATAAAAGCATAACGCATAGGATTTACCATTGCATAGATTTCCGGCAGAGAAATAAACACACTATCATAATCATCTCTTCTCATAAAGCGTGCGGGTTGGACATCACTGACAACAGCACTGCCAAGCGCCATATCCAAAACCTCAAAATCCGCCAATCTTCTATCGTGAAGGGCTGACATCACCTTATCTAATACTTCACCTTTACCGGAACCGGCAGATATGCCAATTTTCTCAAGACGGGCGGCAATGCCAGTCCTTATTGGCTTGGCAAATTCCGTTGCTGAAACATCACTTATATGAGGAAAAGGTGGACAACTACGTTTTAAGTGCGTGGTAAAATCCGCTAATCCCAACCGGAAATAAAAATATCCTTCAAAATTGGGTCCAGGCTCAACTATGGAGGGTTTTCTTTCCCAAATTGACTGCAGGCTTCCCAATATCCGGGGATAGGCAATTTTATCTTCTATAGGACTGGGCATTTTATCCTGGGAATGTTTCATCTCCAAAATGATTGCTTCATTTAGATCATTTAGGACGTGGAGAAACACCGGAGATCTATCAGTTAATACTCCTTCATTGGCTGCACGGTCCAGGTTATAACCTAGCATCTCCAATCCATACTGTACCGTAGTCAACACAGACTGGTGCGGCCGCATAAAACTTTCAATTTGTAACATATGTCTTATTTTAATTTGTTATGTAATTCCCGGGAGATATGCTTTTGCAACTTGTTGGCTTGTAAAAGCCGTAAAGCGCATATCGCCTCTCTCCCGGGAATCCCTTCCCATATTCGCAACTACTGGACCGCGAAATACCCACGCCCCTCAAAATAGCACCAGTCAAAATAAAGACCTGGCATGCTGCAATATATTGCCGGGTTCGGCATGATAATAGGAACCATGTTGAGTGGAGGTTCCTTTGGCGCTCCTCCTATGAGAAGCCGAACCCATTCGATGGATTTCAAATTTTGAAGGAATCGAGCCATTGCGAGTGCTCGCCCTAAATCCCGAATCTGGGCAAGCTGCCCTTCTGTCGGGACCTCGCCCAAACCCTGTTTCCATAGGGCATAGGCCGAACGGGCATTGTTGCCTTCCTCCTCAATTTGCCCAAGCGCATCGTCAACCCCTGGCTTGATGTTTGGGTAACTCTTTACCACCTGGTCAAAAATTGCCCTACCTCTCACAATGAACTGTTCCGGAGTCATAAACCGGAACGAGTCCAGGAGCGCTTCCTCCATGTCCGGCGGGAAATCGATCCCCGCGGGCAACGGCTGTGAAGCCGATGGAGGAAAGGCGGCAGCCTTCTCCTGTCATAGTAATCATAATAATTGTTTGCAGATAAGTTGTAAAGATGTTATTTTGCTGGGTAGTTTGTACAATCTGCTTGGATTGTCGAATTGTTATAGATTGAGTCCTTTAGATTGTCTTGACAAGAGGGAGTAGTGGGATTATAAATTGGTTACATTTATTTCTGCCCTCGGATCTGTCCGTTCCCGCCCCAGAGAATATGAACTTTCTTAAATTCTTGTTTCCTGTTGTTGTTGCTTTTATCATTTTAGCCATTATAGCCGTAATGCCAGCATCTGCTGTGGCTCCGATTGGGAATTACATTATCCTTTCAGGCGGATACGTCAGAACCTCAAACCCTTCACAAGCAGTTCCATCCTCTTTCAGTCTGGAAGCATGGGTGGCTCCGGACAGTGTTTCCGGCCAGCAGACCATTCTTTCCGTAGGAGATAAGTCTACAGGCAAATTGCATTATGAAGTAGGGATAAACGGCGGATCGCTCATTTTCCGCTACAATTATGGAAGCGGTTCGCAGACCGTAGTTTCAGCGGGACATTTGACACCGGAAGCCTGGAATCATATTGGGGTTGTACTTTCGGCACAAGCTACCAAATTATATGTGAACGGAGTCCAGGTCATTTCCGTCCAGGGAGCAAGCGGTCTTTTACCGATTGGAACAAACATTGATTTGGGTGGATCCTTCACAGAAGGATTTTTTAATCAAAGCGGTTTCACAGGAGATATTGATGAGGTGAGAATTTCCAGTACTGCTCGTGATATGGCAGGACTTTGGGTAAGTGGTGCCTACAACGAACCGTTGGCTGTAGATAGTAATACAGTGCTTTTATGGCATCTGGATGAAGCAAGAGGGTTCAATGTCGCTCAGGATGATTCTGGAAACAATCTGGCGGGAGTACTAGTTGGAGGAGATGGAAAGGTACATTTCTGGGGGGTTTTACCTACTCCTACACCATTTTCTTTTTCAAATGGAGTGATAAATTGGACCCGGCCGGTATTGCCGACATTATCCTTGACATTTTCGACCTTAACGATGCCTACGCCCAATCCTTTACCGGGGAACAATTATCCTTCACCAACAACGTTTGTTTTCCGTGAATTGCCTCGCCCTGCTACCTCGTTTCATAGATCTTGACATCCGGATCAATTTTTAGAAACGGTTGAAGATCAATGGAATGAAATACTACCCGTCCGGCAAGCAGGCCACCGTTTAACTTTTGATGTCAAACCGAACTTGTTTCAGTATCTAGTTTTCATAAAACTGGATCCGAAACTAGTTCAGGGTGACAATGTGTAATCTAATTTACTGCTTCTTTTTTCTACGTATGCTATACCAATTCTTATGGGTGAAGATAATAATTCATTTGAAGAGAGTAGTTATTACACCGAAAAAATATTGCAAATCATTTCAGTTTATAAATTACCCCTGATCTTGGCAGGTATGGGTTTAGTGTTCCTTTTCGCCTCTTTTATGATGCTTACACGCAGCCAAGAGGGGACTGGTGATATTGTTTTCACACAGGAATCTACAACTTCGGCGAGATCCCAAATACGGGTGGATGTGGAGGGTGCTGTAATGTCGCCCGGTGTCTATGAAATGGAGACGGAAAATCGGATACAGGACGTTTTGGTTGCCGCTGGAGGTTTGTCAGCTGTTGCTGATAGGAGTTGGGTCAGTAAAAATCTGAATAAGGCCGCAAAGCTTGTAGATGGCGGTAAGATATTTATCCCTTCAATTACTGATGCAAGCGAAGCAAAAACTCAAAATTCAAGTACGACAATTCAAAACGACACAAACAGTTCGGGGAGTCAGGGAAGTTTGCTGGGAGTGACGACTGGTATTGTAAATATTAATAATGCCTCCCAAGCTCAGCTTGAGGAGCTACCCGGAGTTGGACCGGTGACCGTAAGTAAAATAATTGCAGGCAGACCCTACCAAGCAGTGGAGGAGTTGCTTGACAGGAAAATAGTGGGCCAGGCCCTTTTTTCCAAAATCAAAGATTTGATTACAGTTTTTTAATCTGGTAAATTATCATTAAATATGCTGACTGGAATTATTATTATAGCTGCAGTAGGCCTACTGAGTATCCTGTCGCACCGGAGAAGTAGGTTGGAGAATAAGATATATAAGAATGTTCCTCTGAATGATTGGTTGACAGTATTGGTTTTCCCCGTGCTTTTTTACCTGGGTTGGTTTTTTATGGTGAAAAATATTCTCTTTAGGGCAAAAGTTGACATACTGCCTTTTGGTGATTTTGATATACTTGCCATTACTATTCTTTTCGGGGTCTATGGTTTTGTCGGGGTGGCTATACACTTTACGGGCAAGATACTTTGGAGGTATTTGAAGGGAGGGCGCCGTACCATGGCTTACAAAGTGAACGAGATGTTTCACGGTAAACTTAGCCATTATTTAGTATATTTGAGCCTGGCTTTTATAGGTTTCCTTATACCGATTTTAGAGATCAACCACCCGCTTATATTGCCTCTTACAAACCTTTATGTTTTTCTTATAATCATTGCTGGTACAGTTTTTGGCATGTCCGGTATCAGGGCAGTTTTCTATACAAATGAATGGTTTGGAGGGTACAATAAACCAATATTTTTTATTTTCTCCATACTTCTTCTTATACTTGTTGCATTGTTCAGGAATTTGGGTCTGAGATTGGATGTGTATCCAGTCAGTCTTTTTATTATCACCATATTCACTAGCGGAGTGCTGACATTCCTTGCCCGCCAGTTCTTCATATTTTCCAAGTTGGGTAACAGAAGGAAACTACGGTTTATCGCCAAGATATTGAGCGCTTAAGCATCCGTGAATTGAAATACATAAAAATAAAGCCGTATATCGTATACTTTGCCCAATACGGCAAATGCATAACCCTTTTATCCCTGTAATAAACTCCCTACTTCCAGAACCTCATGCTTCACTTCTGGCCGGAATACTTTTTGGCGTTAGAGCAGATATGCCGCAATCATTCTTTCAGGCTCTTGTAGATACAGGTACTCTGCATATTATTGCCTTATCGGGTATGAATATATCTATTTTAGTTAATCTGACAGCTAAAATCACACTGTTCCTGGGTAGGAAAGCCTCTAGTATTTTGACTATATGTCTTATAGTAATATTTGTCTGGTTTGTTGGTGCTTCACCTTCTATAGTCCGGGCTGCCATCATGGGATCTTTATCTTTATTGGCCTTATATTTTGGCAGATGGAATTGGGGAGTGCTAAGTTTATTTCTGGCTTCCGGGATAATGCTTCTTATCGATTTTAGCCTCATAAAAAATCTCTCTTTTCAGTTATCTTTTTTTGCGACTTTGGGGCTGATTTTGGCAAATAGAAAAGTGCAGCGCCAACAAAAATCTGGGCCGCTACAACAATTTATTTTCTTTATCAAAGAAAATTTAAGGTATACGTTTAGCGCTCAATTGTTTACACTGCCAATAATTTTATTCAATTTTCATCGTTTATCAATTATTTCACCATTAGCTAATCTGGCACTGGAGTGGGTGATACAGCCGATCATGATTCTCGGATTTATAACTGCTATTATGGGGTTTTTCTGGTTGCCTTTGGGTATTGTTCCAGCCTGGATTTCTTGGGTTCCACTGACCTATTTTATTACTTTGACAGACGTTTTAGCCAAAGTTCCATTGGCCTCTTTCAATTTTTATTAAAAATGAGATTATCAGCCAGATATTTTGCTTCAGGTATTGTAGTAGGATTGTTTCTTCTTCTGTCATATTTTTATTCTCTGCCAGATGGTAGACTTCATATTATTTTTTGTGATGTAGGGCAGGGTGACGCCATATACATTAATACTCCGGCAAATAAAGATATGCTTATTGACGGCGGCCCGGACGATAGCGTGCTTGTCTGTCTAGGTAAACATATGCCTTTTTATGATAGAACTATAGATGTTGCGGTATTATCGCACCCTCAAAAAGACCATCTATACGGATTTATATCAGTATTGCAACGATATAGAGTGAAATATATTGTTATAGGAATTGAAGGCAATGATATAGAAGAATATAAAATACTTAAAAGAATTATTCAGGAGAAAAAAATCGTAGTAAAAAACCTTTATGCTGGAGATGAATTTTTTTTAGGACAGGTAAACGCAAAGATATTATGGCCACAAAAACAGTGGGTAGCAATGAGAGTGGAACAATTTGATCCTCCCGGAGTTTTGGATAACCGGGTGTTAGGATTTAATACTAATCAGGATGTCAATCTCTTTTCCCCGTATATTCTCGTCAGTCTTGGTAATTTTAAGGCGTTGTTTACAGGAGATGGAGGCAGGGATATCCAATCAGAAGTGGAAAAAAGTAACAATCTATTGAGCGTTAACTTATTGAAGGTACCCCATCACGGATCGAAGACCGCGCTTCTGCCGGAATTCCTGAAAAAAGTTCGGCCGCAAATTGCAATCATCTCTGTGGGGAAGAACTCTTATGGTCATCCTGCAGCGGAAACCCTGAAACTATTGCAGGATATGGGGGCAACTATTCGTAGGACCGATAGAGAAGGGGATATAGAAATAATATCTGATGGGAACTGATTAAGTTTTGGAATTTCCAGTGTCACCGTTTAGAACTCATCTCAATATACTCACGTAACTCAGGTTTGCAACTAAGTTACTCAGTATATACCCATCTAATCTGCTTTTTACCCTTCGTTGGGACTTAGGACTGCAAACCGGAGTAAGATGGGTATATCCTGTTTTTAGCTTCGGATTATATTATTCCCTCAGGCTTGAAAATGAGATTTTGAGATAGCCTCTAGTCTCCTCCTCCATTTGGATTGTTGTTTGTAAGAGAAGTGTTGGTATCCGGACAGTTGGCAAGTATTTGTTTTTTCTCGTCATCTGATTTTCCTTCAGCCTGTTTCTGCGCATCGGCGCATTCTGCAGGAGAGCGGAAATAACACTTTTTGGTGGGGATTTTATCTGCAGTGTAATATTCAGTTTTCTCTGAGGGGCAATAAGGACATGTAAGTAAACCGTTTGTAGCGCAAATCTTGACCGGAATAAGGCCTGAAGGGATTGGGAAGTCAATAGGCGGAGTATCCTTCAAAAGATTTGTCATTACCTCATTCCAAATGGGAGCAGCCCCGGTAATTCCAGATACCAGATTTTGGTTCATAAAGCTACCGTCATTGTTGCCTACCCAGACTACAGTGAGGAGATCCGGTGTATAGCCTATGGTCCAGTTATCCCGGAAATTATTTGAAGTGCCGGTTTTGACAGCTACTTTGTGGTTTGGAATAGTGAGTTTGGAATAATTGCCAAAAGCAGGAAGCCTTGCGTTGTTGTCGGAAAGTATGTCAGTCAGCCAATAAGAAGCCAGGGGAGAAACTATCTGGTTGTTGTCGGAGGCTTGAACTTCATCAATAAGCGCATCAGGTTGAGCCTTTTTATAGTATAGGTCTGTAATATCGTTGCCGTTACCGTCTTTAATGTCAAGAATTGCTTTGAGGTCTTTTTCCACTCCCAGGTTGGCTATAGTTCCGTAAGCTCGGGCCATATCAAGCATGGTGACTTCAGCTCCCCCCAATGTAAGAGATAAACCTATTGGTGGGGGATTGTTCCAGCTTTTTATGCCCATTTTTACTCCCTGTATGATCATCTTATCTACGCCATAGCTGTTTAGGACCTTGACCGCAGGTATATTATAAGAGTTTGCCAAAGCGGCTCTTATAGTGACATTGCCGTGGAATTTACCGTCGTAGTTGCGTGGTGTGTAACTCTCTTTTGACCCCGGTGAGGTATATGTTACTGGTGCATCCAGGATTATGCTATTTGGAGTATAGCCATGGTCGAAGGCATAGGCATAATTTACCGGTTTTATAGAGGAGCCGGGCTGTCGCAGCGCTGTCGTGACATTGACATAGCCTTTGTTTTTTATATCAAAATAATTTACTGATCCAATCATGGCTAATATTTCAGCAGTTTTTGGATTGGTGATTAATACGCCAGAGTTGTGTATGTTATAAGTGTCTTTTATTTCCGAAATTTGTTTACTGACTACGTCTTGGGCTATTTCCTGATCTTTCAGGTCAAGAGTAGTCGTAACGTCCAGTCCACCTTGAGTGACTCTATCCTCACCCAGTCTGTCTACTAGAAGCTGTCTGACAAACATGACAAAATGTGGAGCTTTGATATCGATTCTTTGTGGGGCAAATTCAAGTTTTTCAGCAAGTGCCTGATTGTATTGTTTTAGAGTGATCATGTCCTGTTGCAGCATACGGTCAAGTACTTGTTTTTGGCGGATATAGGCGAGTTCAGGATTACTTCCAAAGGGTGAAAAAGTGGTCGGTGCAGCTGGAAGGCCTGCAAGGAAAACTGATTGGGCCAGGTCAAGATTTTTGGCATGGATGCCAAAATACATTTGAGCTGCTGCCTCAATACCATAAGCTGGTCCTCCGTAGCCAACTTCATTGAGATACATGGTCAGAATCTGCTGTTTGTTAAATTTTGTTTCCGTTAACAGCGCCAGTATAATTTCTTTAATTTTACGAAGATATGTCCGTTGAGGCCCTACAATTCTGTTTTTTACAAGTTGTTGGGTGATGGTGGAGGCCCCTTGATAATCTTCCATACTGCTTTGGTGAAGGTTGTAAAGAAAAGCTCTCATGATGGACTTAAGCGAGACTCCATGATGATGATAGAAATCAGAATCCTCTATAGCTACAGTGGCATTTTTTACATATTGCGGTATTTCATTCCAAGTGAGATTGATGCGATTAGTATCTTTATATATCTTATAAAGGACCGTTCCGTGTCTATCCCGGATAATGGTGGTTTGCGGAGAAGGCATTGTTGCCAGAATTGTAGGAGAAGGTAGATCTTTTAGTACAGTCCAGTAAAAGATAAAGCTCACCAGTAGAAGAAGAGCTATAGATGGAAAGAGAATAAATCTGACTTTAGGTTTTTTTGACCAGTTGCAAAAGTTGGACCAATTAGTATTGATATTGCGTCTGAAAGATAAGAAATGATTTCTAGTACCCCGTGAAAAAGAGATAGAAATTTTTTCCAAAAAGGAAAGCATTGATTTATTTTTGACGTCACGGGATCCTTTTTTATTTTTTGTTGGCATGTATATTTTTAGCAAAGCATAATTTTTATATTTTTGTCAATAACTCTTTTTAGGGAAAGGTAAAAACTAAATGATGTACTAGTATATAGTTGGTTATTGTAGTTTACGTTAAAATGTTTCTTGACAAGCTGTGAAAATTAATTGAAAGTGGAAATAGATGAAAAAACTGATGCTTAGTCTAGCGGTTCTTCTTTTGGTGATTGCTTCTGCAAGCATGTTTAGTATACTGGCTCCTTCAAGTGTGCAAGCTGCTGATTGTGGGGGGCCTTATCCTCCTTCTCCAGTACGAGTATGGGCAACATCCGGCCCAATGTCAGGAGAAGTTACTCTTCATTGGGACGCTACAGCGTATGCCAACAGATATGCAGTTGCATATGGGACAGGAAATAATAATTATACATACGGAGCAGATAATATTGGAGGTTCAGCATCAACCTCGTATACTGTGAAATCATTAGTTCCTGGCACGAAATATTATTTCCGGATTGCGGCTGCTAAGGATTGTAGTTCTGGGCCCTTCTCTTCAGAGGTGGCGGCCTTGGCTATGACGGGAGAAACAGTAGCGGTACAGCCTTCCGTGACGAGTAAAGTTCCTGCTGCGGTACAAGAGGTAGTTGCGCCGTCAATTTCAACTGTTTCACCAAGCGTATCGGGAGGTCCGACGGGAAAACTCATGCTTTCAGCCGTGACGGGGCCGATGACGGGTGAAGTGACGGTATATTGGCAGAATAATGAATTGGCAGATAATTATCATCTTGTGTATGGAACAAGCCCAAATGACATGAGATATGGAGCGCTCAATATAGGGAAAGAAATGAAGTACACGGTTAAGAGTTTAATCCCGGGAACAAAATACTACTTTTCACTAGTTCCGGTAAAGGGAGCAATAGCTTTGTATACTACACAGTCAGTATCGGCAGTGGCTGGAGGCGGTGTGGAAATAGTACAGACTACTCCTGAAGCCTTAAGGCAACCTTCAAACGACTTTGTTCCTATGCCAACCACTACGCCTCCACCTGAACTGCAAAGTCAGATGCAGCAAAGCGAACCGACACCTACTGTTGCTTCTCAGGCAGCAGAGCAGGCTACACCGGCAGCCGGTGTACCAGCAATAGGCCAGTAAGTCTTACCTTGAATAATAAAAATATCAGCAGCAAGTGCCCATGCTGCTGATTTTTTTAAGCCTACAATTCTTAGATAAAACATTTTAATTTGAAGTAAACTTTGTTGCCGTTCATGCTGCTGATTTTTTCCCAAAAAATCACCGAAGATTTATCTTCTAGATTCAAACTAGAATAAGCGATTTCTATACATTTTTATCTTATTTTATACAGAAAAAAGCCTAATGCTTGAAGTTAATTATGTATCCACCTGATTATGGAGTGCTTCGTAAGAGTTATTTTTTGAGTTGGGATTTAGCCAATTTCCAGACGATTTCAAATAGCTGTTTTTGCAGGGAAGCGACTTTTTCATTATAGATTTCCACTCCGAATATTTCTCCTTCATGCCAGTTGTAATGAGAGGTTACGTCATTATATATATCAAGCTGGTGGTTAATTGAGAGAGCTGATGGTGAGATATAGCGGGAATTGATGCCTATTTTAGTGTGGTCTATGGAATCAATAGTTTCTTTGGATTTACGAGCTTTTAGATACTCATCGGAGTAGAGATCGCGAAATAAGATCTTTCTTTTGCTCCATTCTTCATACCATAGTATGTCATATTTTCCTATAATGTCTCCTAGAGGTCTGTAGGAGTATCCTACCGCTTCTCCTTTGGTTTTCAAGACATTCCATATCTGTTGTCTTAACCCCATAGGACCCCTGTAAAACAAGACTTTTGTTCCCGGTTGATCTATTGCTTTTCTGCTTTCGATTAAAGGTGTTATTTCAGGATATACTTCACGCAGAAATTTGCTTTGAGTTTCTTGCTTTTTAATAAGCAATTCCAAAGTGCTGCTATCAGCTGTTTGAAACAGCTTTTTGTGCTGGTCTATAATTTCCTTTATTACCCCTTTTTGTATTAGCAATTCCATCATCCGGTAAACCTTTGTCCTATTTATTCCGGTTGATTTCGAAAGCTGCAGTATTGTTTGAGGACCGGATGAAGTAAGAGATAAAAGAAGCTTTATTTCCTCATGGGTTAGTCCCAGAAATCTGAGGAATTGATTCAGCTTGTTTTTTGTTGCATAGGTAGCTTTGTCCATAATTTGGACAACAAGTTTACAATATCTGCTTCGGAAAGTAAAATCAGCCAGAAATTTGTCTAAAAGTTGGACAATATATGAACAATAAGATAGTTGACAGACCGAAGTTAATTCTGGATATTTTGGAGGAAAACTTGACTACACATAGTGAGGTAGTTAAGTTATTGGGTAAAGTCCGAGCTAGACCGGAGACGGTAGAAGTGCTTTTGGGAGAATTGGACAGTGCAATTTATGCTTTCAATAGATACAAAAATGCCAATTTCCTGAAAAACGCAAAGCTGCTTGCTGATATATTGGGAAAAAATGATTTGCCGGAAAGTAAACGATTTTTGGAATATTTAGAAAGCGAAAAGAGTACGGGGGAGAAGCGAGAGCGATTATTTTCAGAAATGAATAAATTCAAGTTTCTTGATGAAAAGGCAACAGGAATTAAACTTTTTGGCCGTATTTTAGTTGCTCTATATAGAACCTATATACTTCAAAATATATCAGGAATAAGAAAAAGGAGAGGCCAGGTAGCTTCAACCCTGGAGGAAATGCTTGCATTGATGGCTCTAGAAGGTTTTGAAACTCATCTCTTTCGGGCGACAGAACATTGGATTGTTGATTGGGAAAACGAAGGGTTTTCCGAAGAATTGGCAACGAAAATTAAAACTTTGGAAAATCAATAAGGACAGTTTTCCATGATTCTTGATTCTTAATTCTTTATTCATGATAATAGGAATAAACCCATGCTAATTTTAGACTCCTATCAGAAGATTTTCGGGAATAAAAACAGAATTCTTGTTGTCATGCCGCATCCGGATGACTGTGATTTATATTGTGGAGCTACTGTTGCTCGGTTAACCCAAGATGGGAAACGTGTCAGGATCGTAAAGATGACATATGGGGATAGAGGCAGCAAATCGGAAAAGATTTCACGTAGGCAATTGAGAGAGGTAAGAGAGAAAGAGGATAGGAAGGCGATGAGCGTGTTGGGTGTCAGAAATGAGGATAATATATATTTGGGGATAGGAGATGGGGAGATAGAACATGACCTTGCGACTATAGGAAAAGTTGTCTATCAAATCCGGGAATTCAAGCCGGAAATAATCATTACTACAAATCCCCAAGACTATATCGTAAGGTTTGATAAGGATATAAACTGGGTCAATCATAGGGATCACAGGCATACTGGCAGAATTGCTTTGGACGCAGCTTATCCTTATTCACGCGACACTCTTTTCTTTCCGGAGCAGTTGGAAAATAATCATTTGTCGTCCCATATCTGCACGGAATTTCTATTTACAGACTATTATAGCCATCCCGATCTAGTTTATATTGATGTGACTGATTTCATTGAGTACCGGACTAAAGCTTTGGCATCTCATTCATCTCAATATTCACTTGACCACGCCAAAGAATCCACAGATTTTTTCACTAAACTTCCTCAGTACGGTGAGAAAAGATATGATCGTTTCAGGTATGTAGTTGCAGATTAATCTTTACATTTTCTGCCATCAGCTTTAATGTTTCCTTTATTTTGAAGACCGTGCACTCTTCTAATTAAAAATGGTGGCAATCGCCCCCATTGCATGCTTTCTGTAAACTCCTTGCCAGGATCCAGATGTATGAGTTTCAGTTGCAGTCCTCTTGCATTTTTCTTCCATTTCTCAAGTTCTTGCTCAGCGTGTTTCCTGGTTCCTATTGTGCCTGAAAGGACAGCTTGTCTTTGTGGTCCTGTTGCTTGTATTCCCCAGCAGGAAAATAGTCCTTTTCCAGGATCAGCGTATAGCCTTCGATTAGGATTGTTGATAGGCATTTCTCCAGTCATTTCATCAGGTCTTGATTCCAGATTCCTCATGAGAAGTTATTATACTGCAGAAGAAATTCAGAGCAAAATTTGATAAGATAGTAGGAAAATTCATTATGGATGACATCAAGGATTTGTCAAAAGAAATTGAAAAAATCAAAGCACGCAATAGGAGAGTGGAAACTGACAAGGCATGGGAGACAAGTTGGAGCAGGAGAATAGTAGTATTTATATTAACATATTTTGTTATAGTTGTTTTTTTTATTGTCGCCAATCTGCCGGATCCCTTCATCAGTTCTATCGTACCGGCTTTGGCTTTCGTACTCTCAACGAGTACTCTCCCTTTCCTCAAAAAATTCTGGTTGAAGTATGTTTACAAATCCGAAAAATAAATCCCCATGCGAGTTTTACCTCCTCAATCAGAGAAAATTCAAACCATACTTGATTCCTTGTGCAGGCTGAGATACATCGGTAACACTTCTTTGTTAGAATAACGGTTCAAAACAGGGAGGTGTTTTTCATGCTTATACAAAACAGGGAAGACAGGAAATGGGTACTAAGGCAGAATTTCAAAGG
>JAMCUI010000017.1 GCA_023379265.1 Patescibacteria group bacterium | reverse complement strand
CGACGCCAAAATTACATTTATATAATTAGATAGACAAGATATTGTTTATGATGGACAAGGAAGTTGTTATATTTTTATCGCTGCCGATGTAGAAAACTTTAGTCGTTAAGAGCTTTGACTCATCAATTCAGCTGCAATATTGTCATCTGAGTCAAAAAAGTGTTTTACCGCCTTTTCAAATTCTTTGTGAGTATACATACCTGCTGCTGCTATTCTTACTAATCCTTTTGACTGGGGTCCGCCACTCATCATGGTCTCTACAGAAAGCGCTGCAGCTCCAAATTGTTCCGCCATCTTTCGCGGACCCGCCACTGAGTCAAATGTCGCCGCTTTACTTTCCACCATAAGATAATATCCCCCATCTGGTTCACCGTATTTTCTTCCCCGGGCTCTGGCCTCTTTTTGCAAAGTCTTGATACGGTAATCCATTTCTTTGCGTGACATCTCCATAATTCTTTCGAGACCCTCTTTGTCATCAGTCATTGCGATTAAAAGGGTAATAGCCATAGGGTTAATTTCCTTCAGTTTCCTTTTGTTTTTGAAATAGACTATAGCTGTCTGGTCGTCGGCCATGACTGCGCCTATGCGCAGTCCCGGCGCAATCAAGTTTTTGGAGAAAGTAAGAGCTACTGTATCATCCGGTTTTACTCCTGAATCTTTTATCGCGCTTGAAACCGAAAGCGCTTTTTTACCTTGTTGAAACTGTGTCGCGTAAAGATAAGTCGGGTCTGTCACGATATGGATATTATTCTCGTGTGCTAATTGAGTAATTCTCTCCAAGTCTTCCTCTTTTATTAGTTTTCCTGAAGGATTGTCAGGGCCCATGGATAAAACAAGTACGGCATTTCTGTTTCTTCTGTTTCTAAGAAGTGGTTCGAGAGATTTTATATTAAATCCGTCCAGAGTAAAAGAGTCTTCAGCATAAATAAATTCCCAATCATTACGCCTTTTCAAATCCCTATAAGGCCAGCAGGGTGCAGTAAAAATATATCTTTTAGAGTGGTGAATATCGGCCATATAGTCAAATACGTCACCGAGTGACCCGCGGGCTCCACCGTTTAGTATGACAGCATGTTTTTGGGGAATAAGGTCGTTATGGAATGCGGCTGTCTGTTCTTCCAGTTGCGCTACTTGTTTTTTTGTTAAATCATGGAATGATTCTAGAGCTCCGTAATCGTCTTTTTGGATATATCTTATTCCGGTCTGGAATAATCTAATTAATGTCTTTAGCATGCCGTTTTTAGGAATGGGGAGATTATCGATTTTTTCCTCGCTAAGACTTAAAAGCTCTTCAATTTTACGATTATCGTTTGCTATTTCAACCAGTTTAGCCATAAAATCCATCTCTGAGGCGGAGGGTGTACCATATAAATTGGTATGTCTTTCCCTTATATACTTTACGGCTTCCGTATGACCATATATGCCGGTTACTCCGGTGAGCTCTGCTTCTTTAGACCTGTTGACCGAAAGTACGAAATCCCGGACTTTTTTATGCAGGCCCAATGAATTTTCCGTTATCTTTCCATCAGTGAGAAGATCGATAATAAACATATGTCCGTCGTTAACTTTAGCGGCGAGTGTTTCTCTTTGTTCTTGAGACAATTTGCCACTGTCTCTTACGACCAATTTGACATAATCTCCTTTTCTCCTTACTTCATCAATTTCTTCCATTACAGCACCAAATGATTTAGATTGAAGATCAACAGCAACAAGATGTGCACCTTCATAGAGCATTTTTCTCCTTTTACCGTCTACTCTTGTGATTTGTGTAAAACTTTTACTAACCATGGACTGGCAAAGTAGATTATCTATATGTTCATCAGCCAGGCTGAAACCTCCGGTAATTACCGCTAGCTGGTTTTCCTTAAAAGAATCATTCGGAGCTAAAGAGAGAAAATATTTTCTTGTTTCCTCGTTGCCGGTCTTGGGACTGTAATGAGTCATATGTTCTACCATTTCCCGCGCCCATGCGTCCAGTTCACCGACAACCCCATTTTTCTCATATGCCCTTTTGCGGTCCTGTGTCAATTTGCCCATGATAAGATTTTGGGTTTCTTTGATGATTTCTTTTGTAAGGACAGGTTCGCCTACTGAGAAGTCTGCAAATTGTTCATGCGGTGTTTGTTTTTTCTTTTCTTTCATGGCGTTTGACATGGCCAGCATTGGAGCAGGTTCTATAACAGGAATAAGCCATCCTGCTTCTCGCAGGCTTAACATTGATTTTTCTCTGGGTTCTAGATAGGGTTCTATGAGTGGGGCGCCCGAATCTAATAAATCCGGAAAGCACTGATTGTTATCGGGTCCTTGAAGATCTAATTGTTCATGACGGCCAGCCATAAGTTTCCGTGTAATGTATAATACAATTTCATACCTGTCAATTTATAGTCTATTTTGGCGAGCGGTGCACGATAAAACCTGGCCGGTGTATATTAAAAAGGAAAACTACAAAATGGAAGAGGACGACATTTTGTAATGAGGTGGCCGCTACAGTCAGAAACCCAGATGGTTCGTGTAGTGAAGTGAAGCTAAAGAGTGGAAAATCGCTTTAGTTATTTTTTGAATTGATATTGGTAATAGTGGTCTAACTGCCAGGATTCTTTCCAGTTATTGTCTCCTTCAAGAAAATCCAATTTGGTACAGCCCAGCTTTATGGCGTCTTCCATGACTAAGAGGTTTGAGAAAACCCCAAGTCCCGAGTAATTGGAAATATCTACCCCGGCATTTAGGGCGTAATAGGTTTTATTATAAACAAGACCAAATTCAACGGCTTCTATTTTTCCGTTAATTGCTGTAGTTATTACCCTTGTCTGGTAGCGTCCGGCATTTTTGAGAAGGTTTCTGTACACATTGCATCTTCTGTCATCTTCAAAAGCAGAGTACTCATTGGGTTCGTCGGGAAAGACTTCCCGGAATCTTTTAATGGAAAGTTGGAAAAGTTCTTCAACATGCTGGGGGTCATTATAAGTGATTTGGGGAGAAAGCGAGTGGATTCTTTTGCGGTCGCGCCTCAGGTTGTATCTTTTCTTTTTTTTCAACCTGGCAAGATAATCATCTACAGATTTGAAACCATTTAGATCAATGAAATATTTTTTATCTTCCTCTCTTGTATATCCCGGAAAATCTTTCAGGAATGCGTATTCCGGGAGCGGTTTGATACATGCTAATTCCATATATTCGGGAGCAGCTGTCAAAAGAAGTGGGATAAACTCCGGATCCTGGACAAAAAAAATATTATCTTCAGGCCAGTTACTGCCCCACCAGACATACTTTCCCGCGTCAGAGGTATTGGCGTCATCACCCTGTTCAATTTTATCCGAATTGTGCCACATAGGCAGTGTACCCAAAACATTCCTGATGCGTCCTTTTTGTTTGAGAAGAGTCAGGAAATACGGTTCAAACTTATATGCTTTAGCAAATGCACTGCGCACTTCCCACAGGTCAAAAACCGAATTATTTGGAGTGAATTCTTCCCAGAGATCTCTGACTTCATCTTCTTTGTAGAACACTTGAAGGTTCAAATTCTGTGAGATTTTGGCATAACCGTTGTGCCGCAAGAAACTATCCCAAGGCGCTTGGGTAAGAAGACCCGTAGGGTATGGGGAAAGGATAGCGTATTTCGACTGAGGGTATTTAGTAGAATAATTTTTGGCAGGCATGTCTTTCTTTTCCTGTTTTCTTTTTGGAATGGAAATTTGTTTTTAAAGATTTTCTTTTTCTCACAATAAAAAATAGTAAATAATTATATCAAAATAAGAATAAAATAAATAATTTTTTTGTCAAGAGGGTAATCTTTTCTGTATTTTATTCTTGCCTATTGTAGAGCTCCAAATCTATAAACAAATTTTTCCAAAAAAACGGAAAAAATTGTATAAAATTAATTTTTTTTACGAAAAAAAACTTGACAATAGGGATAAAATGGTTTGTTATTTACTAATACAACTCTGAAAGTTGATAAGGTAGAAAGTCCATAAAATTTGTAAGATACCTATGTCTGAACTGATTATCGTAGAGTCTCCTACTAAAGCCCATACGCTTTCCAGGTTTCTCGGAAGCAATTATAAAATCGAGGCAACCATGGGACATGTACGTGATTTGCCAGAAAAAGAGTTGGGGATAAAAATCGCTTCTCAAAAAAAAGAAGGTGAGAACTCTTCATACGATTTTCATCCTGAGTATCAGCTTATTATGCGTAGACGTGATAGAGTAAAAGAAATAAGAAGGCTGGCGGCAAAAAGTGAAAAAATTACTCTTGCGACAGATCCTGATAGGGAGGGAGAGGCAATTGCCTACCATATTTATTATCTTCTGAGCAAAAACGTAAAGACACATATACCGGAAGACCGTTTCTGCCGGATTGTCTTTCATGAAATTACAGAAGGTGCCATAAAAAGGGCACTTTCCGCCCCACAGAAGATAAACATGCAATTGGTTGATGCTCAGCAGGCTAGACGTGTGCTTGACAGGTTGGTAGGATACAAGCTTTCACCACTTCTCTGGTCTAAGATAGGTAAGAGATGGCTATCTGCCGGCCGCGTGCAGTCTGTGGCTGTCAGGCTGATTGTGGAAAGGGAGCGTGAGATAGAAGCTTTTAAGCCCCAGGAATATTGGGTTGTTGAGGTGGAACTTGCGAAGACTGACGGGAGCAAAAAAAGTTTTTTGGCAAGATTGGCCTCAATTGACGGGAAAAAATGGGAATGGCAAAGTAAGGAGCAGACAGAACTAGCGGTGTCAGGCTTAAAAAACGCAGATTTTAAGGTGGCGAAAGTTGAAGAAAAAGAACTCAGACGGTATCCCTCTCCTCCTTTTACTACCTCCACTTTGCAGCAGACTGCGGCTAACAGGTTTGGGTGGAGTGCCAAAAGGACTATGAAGACAGCCCAGACTTTATACGAGGAGGGGTATATCACTTATCATCGTACAGATTCCACTAATTTGTCCCAGGACGCCATCAATATGGCACGTGATTTTGTAAAAAATGCCCTGGGAAAACCGTACCTGCCGGATACCCCCAAATTTTATAAGACAAAATCCAAAGTCGCTCAGGAAGCGCATGAGGCAATAAGGCCAACAAATATAAAAGTTGTTGGTACACATGATCTGCAGCGTTCTATCTCTTGGAGTAAAGATACCGCTTCTTACGGTTTGAAGAGTATTGACGTGAGTCTTGGTCGTGATGCGGACCTGCTTTACAGCCTTGTTTGGAGACGTTTTTCTGCCTGCCAAATCAATGAAGCTGTATTTTCGCATACCGATGCAGATATTGAAGCGGTAGGCAAGATTAGTCCGGATGGTCAATTGGTACAGTATCAATTGAAGACCTCAGGAGAAAAAATGAAGTTTGACGGTTGGCTGGTCCTTTACAATAAGTATCAAAATACAGAAGAAAGTACAGATGAAGAAGAAAATGAAAAAGAATTGCCACCGCTTACTGATGGAGAAAGACTAAATTTATCCCAAGTCCTACCCCAGCAGAAATTTACACAACCGCCGGCAAGGTATAATGAGGCATCGCTTATAAAGCTTCTGGAAGAGAAAGGAATTGGTCGGCCATCAACTTACGCTCCTATTATTTCTACCATCCAGGACAGGAAATATGTTGAAAAAATAGAAAAGAGATTCCATCCTACTGATTTGGGTAAGACGGTAAACGATTTTTTGGTGAAATATTTTCCCGACATTTTTGATATCGGATTTACCGCCAGAATGGAGGATGAGCTTGATAACATTGCCAACGGGCAAATGCAGTGGCAAAGAATTATAAGCGGGTTTTATGGTCCCTTTATAGATAAAATTGACAAGGTTTTTAAGGAAGCCGAAAAGGTCAAAATGGATTTGGGAACAACAGACCAGAAATGTCCTAAATGTGGAAATCCTCTGGTTATCAGGCTTTCAAAGTATGGCCGGTTTTATGCCTGTTCCACTTTTCCGGCATGTGATTATACCAATAATATACTTGAAACCGTGGGGATAAAGTGTCCTCGGTGCGGTAGTGAAATGATAGTCAGAAAAACCAGGCGCGGCAAACAATTTTATGGCTGTAGCAGTTATCCTAAATGCACCTTTGCCGCTTGGAAAAAAGAGGATATTAAGTGACAACAGACCTTTCTAAAAGATATATTCTCTCCACAATAAAAACCGCATTTTGACAATTATATAGTTTCAATTTGTATTAATTGGTATACTAAGGTATGTTTCCTAAAATTCGCTTTGTAATTGTTATTCTTCTATTTATATGTTTCTTAATATTACTAAAACCCATACATGCATTTGCCAGTTTTGATACTTTAGGAAACCAACTGCAGGATATATACAAATCGTCTCTTCCCTTAGAAGTGATGATCTCGCCGATAGTTACCCCAACTGTAACTTCTGAAGGTTCTTATTCTGTGAACAAATCAGACTTCACTGTGCAATCTGACAGCGGCAATAGTGGAAGCATTTTTGATTTTTTGAAGCCAGCAATAGGTTATAAAGTAAATAATACGCTTCGGATACCTCAAAGCGGCAATAAGTACATCACTACTGACCTACAGTCTTCAATCATTAATTTGATTGGAGGATTATCAGAATTTATCAGAGGGCTTTTGGGATATAGTAACCAGTTTGCCTCCGAATTTGTAGAGCGCTCTTTGCCTCCATGTACCAATTTGACAGCCGTGGATCTTAATAACAGTGAATGTGGTACAAAAGAATCTTCTAATACCACTGTAAATACTCAGTCAGTGGGAATATTTGACACGAAAGATTCTAAATCGACTGAAAATGGATTAGATACTCAGTATTGTCTGAACCTGCCGTTCGGAGTAGGGAATTGTACACAGTCAAACGTGCTTTATACCACAAGCCAATCCTCGCCGGCGGCAGTAATTAAATAAAATTTTGCTTCCTTTTCATAGTATATAATTGTTTTTTTCCTTTATTCGGATATAATAAATGGGATGGATAATTCACAAAATGGTAGCTTGAGGAATTTTATAATAATTATCATATTACTAGTGATTATTGGCGGTTCTCTTTTGTTTATTAAAAGCCGCGCAAAAATGGTATCACCTGTTCCCCCACAACCAAATTTCCAAGTTATCTACTATACGCCAACCCCGGGTACGACATCGCCCACATCCACCCCTTCAGCCACACCCAAAGTGAAGAGCCCAACAAGTACTCCAGTACCCAAACCCAAAGTATCCCCTACAAAAGAGGTCCAACCAAGCCCTACGTCTCAATCTGCCAGTCCGACACCAACTCTCTCCCAGTAACAATCCAGTCAGGTTAGACATTTATGCTAACCAGGGGGGACTTATCTTTCTTTTTCTCAAATTCCAATACTGATATAATTTGAATTATCATGAATGGTTTGTTGTTACTTGATAGGGATTTTTTTATTCTTATCAACCATCTTCCACATAACCTTTTTTTGGACTATTTTTTTGCCTTCTTTTCCGGTCTTGGAACATGGGGACTAGTATGGGTACTGATATTATCTGTTTTGGTTGTTTGGGAGGAGATTGAGGATAAGAAAGGGCTTTGGGCTCTTATATTTTCTATAGTTTTCATTCTTATTTTTGTAGAATCAGGAATAAAAAATATAGTTAGACGTCTGAGGCCCGAAATGACAATCCCATCTACTATAGTAGTTTTTGACCTAGAACATTCATATTCTTTTCCATCGGTGCATTCCACTATTGCTTTTGCTGCCGCCTATATTATGGCAAAAGAGCATAAACGCTGGGCAGCTTACTATTATATCCTGGCAATATTAATTGCTTTTTCGAGGATATATTTAGGTAAACATTATCCCAGCGATGTTTTGGCAGGTGCAGTCTTGGGTAGCCTGATAGGATTTTTTTTCCTGAATTTTGTAAAGAAATATATGTATGCAAAAGCAAAAGTAAAAACGTCCAAAAAGAGAAAACAAAAAAAGGTTTTATCAAAGTAAATATTTATGATGAGATTGAATGCCAGAGAGTTGAGGACTTCTGAGCCAAATCCAAAAGCTCTTAAGTCCATGGAGAAAAATAATATTTATATTATCCTTGATAATGTACTGGATACTTACAACATCGGTTCTATCTTCAGGTTGGCCGATGCGGTAGCTGCGAAAAAAGTTTTCCTTTGCGGTGATACAGAGAGCCCTCCCAATCCCCGTATTAAGAAGGCTTCCATAAACACTTGGAAATGGGTAGAGTGGGAATACGTCCCAACAGCGGTTGAAGCTATCTCCAAGCTCAAAGACCAAATACCAAAAGTTAAAATCATAGCGGTGGAACAATATGACAAAAGTACTCCTTTGTCTAAATTCAAACCGGAGTTTCCGATTGCGGTTATAGTAGGTAATGAGACTTATGGCGTGTCAAAGGAAGTGCTAGAGAAGGTAGACCAGGTTGTAGAATTGCCGATGTATGGTGTAAATAAATCCTTGAACGTCATGGTAACATGCGCAATCGTACTCTACAAAATAATTGAGAATTTAGAGTAGAAATTCAGGCAAAATATCATTGACATTGGAATCAAATATTTGTACTCTTAATCTGATATGAGCT
The DNA here is from genome assembly GCA_023379265.1 of Patescibacteria group bacterium. GTDB lineage: Bacteria > Patescibacteriota > Microgenomatia > 2-02-FULL-39-11 > 2-02-FULL-39-11 > JAMCUI01. The sequence continues at coordinate 14,935 of JAMCUI010000017.1, read as the reverse complement.
TTTTTCCTGCCCGGAAAATACTGAGATTTATTCTGCTTAGTACCTTTCTTGCTTTCCTTTTTATTTTTTTTCCTAAAATACAGTCCTTAACACCTCAAGCGGTATATGCTCAGGATGTTACCGTGAATCCTACTGCAGGTCCGCCTGCTCCAGATTCTGTTTGGCAGTTTGATCCGGTGGTAACTGAGGTAGGAAAAAATTCTGAGCGAGCAAGACAGCTTCTCTGGTGGGTATTTTCCCATCCGGGGATTGACTCGGCTCCGGTACTGGCTCAATTGTGGGGTATATCCAGAAATATAGTATACATATTTATTATTTTAGTAATAGTGGCACTTGGCGTAGGACTTATTGTTTCTTCAAGGAAAGGTTCAATGGGTCCCATATTTTCAGGTATCAGTTCACCCGTTGCAGGATTAAATATTCCCTCTATCCTTGTCAAAGTCGGAATGATACTAGTTTATGTGACTTTCTCATACATCTTTGTATTGGCCATGATTCAGCTAAGCCAGATTACTATGAAGTTTTTTATCGAGAATGTCGGCGGAAAAGATCTTTTTAATGTCATCTTTGCAGGAGCAGGGAATAAGGATGATAACTATATATCATTTATAGGATACAGCGATACCAACCCGCTTAATCGAGAAATGGTCAACACTTCACTTTTTCTTATCAGAATGACCTCTCTGACTTATTTCGTCATGGCTGTTATTGTCATATTACGCACAATTATTTTGTGGTTCCTTTTGATATTATCACCATTCCTGGCACTTCTTATGCCATTTGTTTTTATCCGGAATATAGGCTGGATATGGATAGGAGTATTTTTCCAATGGTTGTTTTACGGGCCGTTATTGTCTTTATTCTTGGCGTCCCTTACCCGAATTTGGATAGCAGGTATACCATATCCATTTGATTTTTCGCGTGTAAATAAAGCTTCGGGACAGGTATATAAGACTGCCATAAATATACTTTATGGCGGACCTGCCCAGACTATTTCTCCGGGAAACAGCGCAAATTATGTCGATACTTATGCTGAATATGTGATTGCTCTAATCATGTTATGGACAGCTATAGTTTTGCCATGGTTACTTCTGCGGATTTTCAGGGATTATTGTTGTGCAGGGATTGCCGCAGCAGGAGCGACGCTTAACGCAATTTTTGACCGGTTAAGGCAATATCCGCCACCACCGTCGCTGGAGCCTGTAAAAGTACCAGTTACCGTATCTGGGGTAGCTTTGGAATTGCCGTTTAGGCAAAAGGTAAAGGAAGAGGTACAGATAACCAAAAGAACAGAGATAGAGGAGATACGTGAGATTACGAGGGAATCGACTAATGACATAGCCAATAAGATGGATATGGCGGTAAAATCTCTTGCAGACGTCTCAAAATTTGAGATGGATAAAATGCGCCAGTCTAATTTCCAGAACCAGTTAAGACGCATATCTACTCCACAAAGCAGTACATCTTCATTTGAGAGAGAAAGATATTCGACTTTGCGAAGCGAATTGCAAAAACGCGCCGCGGGAGGAGACGTGTTGGCAAAGTCCATGTTGACCGCTAGTGACAATAAAGTTGAAAGTATGGTGGCCAATATGCCAATTGGAGCCAGGCGGCCGATGGTTACGACTTCTTCCAAATCAGCGGGTGTATACGCGCCTCTTACTGCAGGTGGAACTTCAGTTACCGCGTCTCCGGCGGCGGGACAAACTCCTGTTTCCGGCGTATCTCTTTCGCAAATAGTACCCGATGTGGCACAAAAGACTAGTCTTTCTGAGACCAAAGTGAAAGATATTTTACAGATGATTCCTTCACTAACTACACCAAGTACAACAAAGGTGAAAGAGATTGCGAGTAGGAATAATGTTGCTGAGGAAAAGGTAAAGGAAGTGGTGGCTATGGCCCAAATGATAAGCGCCAGCAAATCAGCAGAGATGAAAAAGGTAAAAAGGCCGGGTGCAGCGGCTATTTCAAATGTAGAAGTGAGTGTAGGCGGACAAACAGTGGAATCGCAGGTATCGGTAGAGGATTATGAAGAGGTTAAGAAGATGTGGCTGAAACATTATAGAGAAGCACCAATACCTACTTCGGAAACAATTAAGACACGTGATGAATGGTTAAATGAAGAGACGAAGAAACTGACAAATATTTCCAACCTTTTGTCAAGCAGTGATCAGAAATTGAAACAGAAGGGTCTTGAGGAAGTTGCCGAGATTTTGCCTTTCCTCTTATTGGGAGGTTTTTCGGATGTGGAGACGCTGACTTATCTGAAGGCTAAGCTTGAGGCAGCCAAGCAGATACAAACGGAGCTTGAAATTGAACAAAAAGCTAAAGAAGCGGTTAAAGAAGAGATGGAAGAAGAGGAGACTTTAGTGGAGGTTTCTGCCAAAAAGGAAGAGAAGAAGGAAGCGAAAGCAAGTGGAGAACAAAGTATGGATATACCAAAAGAGAAATCAGAGGAAAAATCTCCTGCCAATGATGCAGGTAAAGATAAAGAAAAATTACCCAATTGAGATTATTTTCATTGTTCCATTTTTCTCAAATAGGCTAGAACTCATCTCGATATACTCACGTAACTTCGGTTTGCAACTAAGTTACTCAGTATATACCCCTCTAATCCGCTTTTTCTCCCGATTAAATCGGGATGCAAACCGGAGTAAGATGGGTATATTCTGTTTTTAGCTTCGGATTATATTATTCCTTCAGGCTTGAAAATGAGATTTTGAGAGAGTTTCTAGACGCCAATTTGCGCGGCAATTTACTAGTTGTTATACTGGAATTTAATGAATCTTATTATTGGCCTAATGATTTCCGCTCTTATGTTCATGCAGACAGCAGGAGCGGGAGGGGATACGACCAACACTTCCATAAGCTCATCCCGACAAAATGATATTTCAACTATCTGTTTGACTGATAGCACTGCCCAGAACGGTATCAGTCAGGGAAACCTGCGCGTTCCGGCGGTTTTGCAGAAAATAAATAAGGCCACATCAGAAAATACCACTCAAGGATACGAGATAGCAAAATGTCAGGGCCAAGGCAGCTGTGGTGACGTACCTTCAGTTGCTGATTACAGACTGGTTGCAACAGGTGTAAAAATCAGCCACGTAATTTATCCCAATAATTTTACGGGCAGTTTGGCGTCCTCAGACAGGCAATTGGTAAAGCAGTTGGATATTACTTCCGATCCTATTTTGGCCGACAGATATAAGAACCGGGTTTACCGCACCTTTTGTGGTGACTGGTGTTATACTTGTCCTCCTGATAAGGTACAATGTAGTGATCCTGAGGGATTAAATTGTGTCTGTACCACCTCTGATTCGGTTACTTTACCTTATAGGGGATCATTCCACTGTAATTTTATTTTTTACCTGGAGGATTTTGACAGCAAGGGTAACAGGCAGATTGATGAATATGGTAATTTGGCCTCCGACCATCAGAATCCAAACGATGAGCAGTTACCAGCAGATAATTCCCTGTTTTCCGTATACTTCCGGGAAGGCGCCACGTTGCCTGATAATATAAGATGCAAGGACAATCCCCAGACAAATTTATTTAAGACAGTTGCTCCGGAAAAGGCAAGTAGGGGAATTCTTCAAGAAGTCCAAGGCGATATTTCCTTTTTGATTTCCAAAAGTAAGATCTTGGCACAAAAATTTTCCGGCAGTTTTGATTTGGCAAGTACCCAAGGCAATCGCGGGTTTATCGGAAAAGTCCGGGCACAAAATTATGGCGGGCCAACGCTTATCTACCCGCCTGACTCGGGTACCTATTGGCTTTTTGAATCAAATACGGGTAGTTCTACCGGGGGGGCATTTAGAGCTAGAAATACTGAGATAACCACAGACAAGATGGTGCCGTATAACAACCCGAAAACCGGAAGCAATCTTGTTTCTAATCCTATGGGATTAAACGGTACATACGCAGTCTACAAGAATGTTCTTGATCCAGCGTCTGACAACTTTATCTATCTTCTGCCGCAAGGGGTGATGGAGCAGATGCTTTCAGGTCTATCCAATTCTTCCAGTTTGAGGATAGAGCTTTTCGATTATTATCTTTTTTCAGCATTGGGTACAACATCCGGTTCGCAAAAGAGTCTGAAGTTGGGCAAGTTTAAACCTATAATATCGCAGAATTGGATTAGTAAGTGGGCACAGGAAAGTAAACCCGCAATTTACATCTATCCGACCCAAAAAGAGAATATAAACGTCAAACTCGGGACAAAAGGGGTAATTACGATATCGGATCCGCCTTATATTCCAGAATCAGGTTGGAATGTGACTGCATATAAAGGGGGAAGGCTTGAGACAAGAACGGGTAAATCATATCCTTATTTATATTACGAAGCAAATTTGGCTAAGGTGAAGATTGAGAATACCGGGAAAGTTGTCCAAATAGATGGCCTGAAGAAATATATTCAGAAGGAATTGACAGATTTGGGACTAAACGATAAAGAAACTGATGACTTTTTGGGTTACTGGTTGCCAAGGTTGGAAGGGGTGAAAGCTCCTTACTTTTTCATACACTTTTTGGATGCCAACCAGATAGATGAATTGGAACCAATGCAGGTTTCAACTCCGGTTGACACGTCAATCAGAATAAGGGTATATTTCAAACCTCTTGATTATCCTTTATCTGTAAAGCCTCAAGATTTACAGGCGGCATCCCAGTTAAGAAAAGGTTTGACAGTGGTGGAATGGGGGGGTATTTTGGATTCTGAGTGATAAACCGGGTATTAATTTTGTGCGGTAAAATTTGTGAATAAATAAGATGAAATATTTTCTGGCCAAACTAACAGTTTTCCTTCTTCTTTTATTTTTTATTTCCCCTTACCAGGTTTACGCAATTCCACCACTTCCGCCAGTTGAACAGAAGTATGAGCCGCCTCTTCCGCCGCCTCCTGAAGAGGATAAAGGTCCGGCACCACAGGAGGGACCGCCACCGACACCTGCGCCTCCTACACCAACACCGTGCATTCCGGCGCCCTGCTTCTTTCAAGTGACTGATTGCTGTTTTAGTATGGGTTGTCTTTTTTTGGGCAAGGCTCAATGTGATGCGCGGAATGCTAAGCCTACAGATGTGCCTTCTCCCACAACTGGTGCCATGAGTGCCAATAGTAATGCCAATTTTCCTACAAAAAGAGCAAACAGCAGTTTTTTCTCCAATATCATCCAGTTTATCCAATTTCTATTTTGACGCACAATAATTTCAGAAATAAGGTTTTTGACCATAGGGATTGACAAATGCCTTCAGATTCTCACATAATGTATTTATATAGGTATTTTTGTTTTATTAAGTAGGCAAATTTACCTTCTTGAAATGAGTCAAAGGATGGACAGATTAAATAAGTTGCCCCTTTATATGGGTCTTTTTATTTTTGTGGGCGCTGTACTTTTGTCAGCGGTAAAGGTGGGAAGCGAGAAAAGTGCCCTTCTTGTAAATAGGAGCAATGCTGCCCAGTCCGGAGCGAAATTATCCTTGACTTTTACAAAACCAAACACTGTCTCAGTGACATTAAATTCTGATAGCACTGTTGGAGGGATTGATGTGGTGGTGAAGTATGACAAGTCAAAATTGTCGATATTACCATCAACGCTCAGAGCCGGGAGCGATTCATTTATTACCACAGGAGGAATAATTGATAGCAATAACGGAACGTTTAAGTTTAGTGCCTTGACAAAGAGTGGCATAAAGGATGGAATTGTGGCAAATTTCAACGTGGTACCAAACGCAAACCAGAAAGAGGCAGATACGCAACTTCAGCTAGTTCCCTCTGGAAGTGGTGGCTCAAATGTGATTGATAAGGCTACGACTCAGAATATATTAAATTCAGTAAACGGAGTAGAAATGATTGTGACCGTTAAATGAGCGGTGATTTTATAAAAAGAAAAAATACTGCCCGATGAAACTGAAGGTTTTGCTTTTTGCTTTTATATTTGCGGCAGGATTTCTTGCCCTTCCGCAAGAAGCTTTTGCCACAAAAGCTTCTCTTTCCTGTACTCCATCATCTGGTACTTTCAGTGTAGGTGATACCTTTACTGTGCAATTTAACCTTGATACCAGGACTTTTCCCGTCTATGGTGCTGACTTGAACATGACATATGACGCTAGCGTGATCCAGGCTTCAGGATCGGCATCAAGCCCTATTACAACAGTTACTAATTGGAGCGCACCGACAACAAACACTGTTGACGCTTCGCTTGGTAAGATACATATGGATTATGGCAACAGCCAGCCGGCATATACTGGAAATACTTCAATTGGCCAAATCACTTTCAAGGCTATACAACCAGGGCAGGCGCAATTCCAGTATGTATTTTTCCAGCAGTATGACGATACTACACCCGGTGTAGCAAAAGTTTGGGGGAAGAAAGATGGGGTGAATTTATCAAACATCCTGACTGATGTGACAAACTGTATATATGTTGTGTCCGGTCCGGTGACAAATACTCCTGGCCCTACTTCTCCAGGAGGTACGACACCATTACCGACTGTATCTGAATTGCCGAATACCGGAACGGTTGAAACTACAGTGACGCTTCTTTTGTTTGGAATGATAATAATGACGGTTGGAGCGGCTATACCTGCAATAGGATTTAGAAGGTAAGGGGAAGGGAGGATTGCCGTTTTTATACAGTTATTGACATTAGAGTGGCTGTTTGGTATATTAAAAGCTGGTTTTACGAAATATTGTAATTTATAGCAGACAGATGATATAAATTTGCTAGTCAAGAAGACAGATTTACCCGCTTCTTGGCGGGTTTTTTGTCTTAAAAAAGGGAAAAGAGTATTTGAAAAGTGCACTTTGACAACTAATTTTTCATTTTTATACTCCAAAAACCCGGCATTGAAATGAGTTTTTCAGTATAAAAGCAGCATTTTTGAGACAGAATTGACAATCAAAATGTGGTAGGAATTTTTTGAGAGTTTGATCCTGGCTCAGGATTAACGCTGGCGGCGTGCCTTAGGCATGCAAGTCGAATGCTCAGTAAAATTGTTCGCAATTTTACTGAGAATGGCAGACGGGTGAGTAATGGTAAGGAATCTACCCCAGAGTGAAGGATAGCTCGTCGAAAGACGGGGTAATCCTGCATACTCCAGTAAATTTGTTCGCAAATTTACTGGAAAAGGGCTTAACTGCCCGCTATGGGAGGAGCCTTACTCCTATCAGCTAGTTGGTAAGGTAATGGCTTACCAAGGCTATGACGGGTAGCTGGTGTGAGAGCACAACCAGCCACAATGGCACTGAGATACGGGCCATACACCTACGGGTGGCAGCAACCAGGAATAGTCGGCAATGGACGAAAGTCTGACCGCGCGACGCCGCGTGAGGGATGAAGCCTTTCGGGGTGTAAACCTCTTTTGCCCAGCCATCGAGGCTGGGAGAATAAGCGCCTACTAACTACGTGCCAGCAGTCGCGGTAATACGTAGGGCGCAAGCGTTATCCGAATTTACTGGGCGTAAAGGGTCGCGTAGGCGGCCGTTCACATCTCACTTTAAATGGCGAGGCTTAACCTCGTCTTCGGTGAGAGATGGAATGGCTAGAGGAATGGTGGGGTTTCCGGAACTTCCGGTGTAGCAGTGAAATGCGTTGATATCGGAAGGAACACCAAGAGCGAAGGCAGGAAACCAACCTTCTCCTGACGCTGAGGCACGACAGCTAGGGGAGCGAAGCAGATTAGAGACCTGCGTAGTCCTAGCTATAAACGCATGGGTGCTAGATGGCCCGATTTATCGGGCTGTCGCAAGCTAACGCGTTAAGCACCCCGCCTGGGGAGTACGGCCGCAAGGTTGAAACTCAAAGGAATTGGCGGGGACCCGCACAACCGGTGGAGCATGTGGTTTAATTCGAGACGAAGCGAAAGACCTCACCACGGTTTGACATCTTATCGTTTAACCCTGATGAAAGTCGGGGCCATCCGCAAGGATGATAAGAAAGCTGCTGCATGGCTGTCGTCAGCTCGTACCGTGAGGTGTTCCCTTAAGTGGGGTAACGAGCGCAACCCTCGTCCCGAGTTATATTTGTCTCGGGATACTGCTCCGACATTTGTCGGGGAGGAAGGTGGGGACGACGTCAAGTCAGCACGGCGCTTATGCCGTGGGCCACACACATCCTACAATGGCGAAAAACAATGAGGCGCAAGCCGGTGACGGCAAGCAAATCTCTGAAATTTCGCCTCAGTTGGGATTGGAGTCTGCAACTCGACTCCATGAACTAGGAATCGGTAGTAATCGCGAATCAGCAGGTCGCGGTGAATACGTTCTCGGGTCTTGCACACACCGCCCGTCAAGCCAACAAAGTCGAGGGTGCCCGATACCATGCCGCAAGGCAAGGCAAAGGCAAATTCGGCGATGGGGACTAAGTCGTAACAAGGTATCCCTACTGGAAGGTGGGGATGGATCACCTCCTTTCTATTTTTTTCGTGTTTTTTACAACTTTTTATAAGTAAAAATACGAGTTCAAGCTTTCTCCTACCACATTTTGGTTGTTAATCATTAATTGCCAATAAAAAATCCGTCCTTTTTGAAGGGCGGATTTTTTTGTGGGAATTTTGCCAATTAATAGCCAAAATTTTCATTGACAAGAAGCGCGTTATAATGTTAATCTTATTACATTAAGATTTTTATGAAGGTTCATACTGAAACGAATTTGCGCATCCCAGGACCCACACCATTGCCTACTGAAGTTTTGGAAGCAACTTCCCGACAAATGATAAACCACAGAGGACATCAATATGAGGAAATGCAAGCCCGAATTACGGCAAATCTACAGCATTTTTTCCAGACAAAAAATGACATATTCCTGCTGACTTCATCAGGAATGGGAGGACTTGAAGCGGCAATTGTCAATTTCTTTTCCCCCGAAGACAAAATAGTCGCTTTTACATGTGGAGAGTTTGGAAACCGTTTTGCCGAGGTAGCCCGGCGTTTTTGGGCAACAGTGGAGCAGGTACAGTTTCCTCCTGGGCAGCCGGTGTCAAAAGATGAAGTCTTTAGTGTCCTAGAGAAAATTAAGGATGTCAAAGGAGTGCTTTTTACCCATAATGAGACTTCAAGCGGAGTTCTAAATGATGTTGCATCATTTGCTCCTATTGTAAAAACCCATCCTAATAAGCCACTTCTTATTATAGATAGTATAAGCGCTCTTGGGGCCGTTGATCTTCCTATGGACAGTCTGGATATAGACGTGGTAGTCAGTGCTTCACAAAAGGCCTGGATGGCACCTCCGGGACTTTCAATGATTGCCGTGTCGTCTTATGCATGGGAACGCCATGAATTTGCCAAAATGCCCCGGTATTATTTTGATCTCTCTATGTTCAAAGAGTTTGCGGCCAAAAACCAGACTCCTGCCACTCCAGCAGTGCCGGCGCTTTTTGGTCTTGATATGTCTCTTCAACTCATGAAAAAAGAAGGCCGCGAAAATATTTATAAAAGACATTTGGAGTTGATGAATTACTTTAGGGAAGGTGTCGCGAAATTGGGTTTGGAACTTTTTGTCCACGACAGTCATGCCTCACCGACCCTGACTTCGATTATCGTACCGGATGAGATTGACGCCAAACAGTGGATAGATATCATGAGGACAAAGTACAATACGGTAATTGCCGGAGGGATGGGGGAAACAAAAGGAAAAATTATCAGAGTGGCGCATATGGGAAATGTAGACAGGCGCGATTTGGATGAGGTCTTGGAAGGATTGAAGAGATCGTTGCCAGAAGTGAAGAAATATGTCTGATTTCCTGCTCCGATTCTTATAAAAGCTTCTTCAAAACGCAATGAAAATTCTTATTGCAGATCCCACAGATGCCGCCGCAAGAGACCGTTTCAAAGAAAATAATTTTGATTTTGATTATATCCCTGATATTACGTCCGATGATCTATTGTCGAAAGTTGACACTTATGAGGGACTTTTAGTACGCAGCCGTACAAAAGTCACTCAAAGTGTAATTGGGAAAGCCACTAGATTGAAAGTCGTAGCCAGAATCGGAAGCGGTTTTGACAATATCGATATTGCCTCCTGCAAAAAGAAAAAAATTACAGTTTTAAATGCGCCGGACGCCAATTCCATTGCTGTTGCAGAATTGACCGTGTGTCTTATGATAGCAGCCTTGCGCCAAATTCCCAGAGCCATCGAATCCATGAGAAAAGGGGAATGGTTAAAAAATGAACTTTGGGGCCATGAGTTGGGTAGTCAAACAATTGGAATAATAGGTTATGGGTATGTAGGTACCAAAGTAGACAGATTGGTTTCAGCATTTGGGGCAAAGACTCTTATTTACAGTAGAAGTTACCAGACAGCAACGCTTCCAGAGATTTTTGAGAAGTCAGATATTGTATCTGTTCATTTAGCCTTGACGCCGGAGACAAAAGGACTAGTTGGGAGAAAGTTGTTTGAACTTATGAAACCTTCAGCTATTTTTATCAATATTTCACGTGGACAGATTATTGATGAAGAAGCTTTGTTTAGTATATTGGAGGGAAAAAAGATTGCCTATGGTATATTGGATGTTTTTCCCCATGAGCCGTTGGCACCTGACTCCAGATGGCGCAAGCTGTCAAATGTGATATTGACTCCCCATATAGGGGCAGCTACGCGAGAAGCCTTGGCTAAAGCCAGTATGACGGTGGTTGAAGATACGATGGCAGTACTTCGGGGAGATAAACCAAAATATAAGATAGTCTGATATGATAAAAGGATGAAAACAGATATATTTCATATACAAATAGTGCCTTTGGAAGATATCATGCCGCATGAGGAATTTGACGAATCGCGTGCATGGCCGTTGGTTAGACGATTAAAAGAGGAAAAATTTTTAGCCAATCCAATTATTGTTGCTTCTCTTTCAGGAGAAAAATATCTTCAGCTGGACGGGATGAACAGATATTCCGCTTTTAAGCTCTTAAAACTGCCCAGTATTGCCTGCCAGATTATTGATTATAATGATCAGGAGAGTGTGGAGTTGTCTTCGTGGGTGCATCTTTTCAGAGGGCAAAAAGATGATTTTCTGAAATATATTGATAACGATAAGGATTTTTCCGTAAGGCAGGGTAAAGCTGAAAACGTAGGTCACAGGTATATAAAAGAAGAAGGCATAGGTAGATTGTGTACTCTTTGTACTAGAGATGGGGAGGTATATCTTATTTCGACTAACGGAAAATTATGGGAAAAAGTGGAAAAGCTGAATCGTCTAGTGGATTATTATAAAAATAAAATTACGCGTGATGTTTTGCCTGTGAATACAAATTGGGCAGATATAAAACTGCTTTTTGCGGAACATCCGGAAGCGGATTTGATGATGGTGTTCCCTACTTTTACCAGGCATCAGATAGTTGATGTGGTAAACAGAAAACAATTATTCCCAACTGGTGTATCACGGCATATTATAAAAAGAAGATGTCTAAATGTAAAAGTGCCTTTGTCAATATTTGAAAAGAATTCCTCCATAGAAAAACAGAATGAGGAGTTGGAAAAATTATTTTCAAAACGGCCGTTCAGGTTGTATGAGGAACCCACTATTTATTTTGAATAGTCAATAAAATAACTCTTTACCATCGATGTATATCCTATTCCTCAGTTAATTTTCATCTTGACAAAAACACCTTTCGTGATTAAATAAAAGGCAATGGCTGCCACCATCGAAGAACTGGAAAAATATTACCATCACCATAGGATCGCCACTTATGCGATCGTCGCATTCCTTTCTATCCTCACGTTGAGTGTAGTTTTTCTTTTTAGACAGACACAGTACCAAAGTTTGGGAGAATACCAGCCCAAAGAGATAAGTCCTCAAGTAGCCGGACTGCAGATTGAGAAAACGCCTCCCGCAGGTACCTCATCGGATTGGGCAGATACAGTTTGGGTTGCTTTTGGGCCGATGGGAAAGCCCGGAACCAATTGGGATACAGCAGATAAACTATTAAATCTGTTAACCGCCAATGGTAATAATGTTTTTGCCGTAAACCGTTGGCAAAAAGAAAATGGTAAATGGGAAACGCATCTTATTAATCTTCCCGATAATAATTTTGACATAAAAGAGGGTGAAGGATATCTTGTGAGTGTAAAAGGGATACCACGCCAGATTGAAACCGGCAACCTGCAGTTTGCCAAAACCGGTTTGCTGAAATACCAAATTCCATCGGGATGGAGTTTTATAAGTATCCCAGATGATCTGTTGCCTTCAATCGCGGGGAGAGACGCTAAAGGTCTTTGTACGTCAATAAATGAACAGGGAGGAAGCGTATCGGAAGTGGATGAGAGGGCGCTATCGGACGTGACAAGTTTTTGGTTGTCACATAAATGTGGAGGAAGTGCCGATAATTTTGGTCTAGTCAATGGGCAGGCGTATTTTATAAAATCTGCATCTCCCAGCAGTTGGTTGTTACCTGCGGGTCAATAAATTGTTTGTTTTGGAGGAAAAGATGTCCGTAAAAAGAAAATCTGAAGAATTCAGGATAAAGGGGGATGAGGTGATAAAAAAGATAAAGGAGTTGGTTGCAGAAGGAAACGTTCGCAAGATTACCATCAAAGAAAAAAGCGGCAAGGTAATAGTGGTATTTCCATTGACTGTTGGTGTGGTTGGAGCAATGTTGGCTCCGGTGTTGGCTGCGGTAGGGGCTATTGCTGCATTAGTGACTGAGTGTACGATTTCAGTAGAAAGGGATTAAATTTTTGTGGGTGCGCATGGAGTCGCTCAGTAAAAACTGTAAACAATTTTACTGAGTAAAGACCAGAAAATGAATTTGTGGGTGCGCATGGAGTCGGACCATGTGCCTCTTTCTTATCAGGAAAGCGTTCTACCGGTGAACTACGCACCCTTTTGTTTTAATGTCCTGCGTGAGCTGATACTCCGCCGACAACTGTTTCTTCCAATGCTTCAGTGATTGAATCAAGTACAAATCCCAAGCCAAAAATACACAATACAATTGTGCTAATAATATCGGTTACTGATTCTCCACTATGGCTGTGTCCGTGTTCGGCTGACATATTTATAAAAGCAAAAAGCGGAACCAAACGCATGAAATTTTCGGTGTACTAGGCATACAAGTGTTTTTGTCCCGCACTTTGCTTTGTGAGGCGCGAGGGGGAATCGAACCCCCGCATAGCTGTTTTGCAGACAGCCGTGTTTCCTCTTCACCATCGCGCCGAACTTAGTAAATACAGGATTCCCTTAAATCTACGCCCCAATTCTACTGGAGCTAGATTATACTTGGATAAATAACTACATTTCCACTTCTCCAATTATGGCTCAGCGCAAGCACTTCGCCAAACGCGCCTGAATTATTTATTACTTCAGATCGATAAGTCACATTTTATCAAATATTTGGTAAAAAAGACAATAAATTGTTTATAAGACAGAAGCTTTCTGTCAGTTTACTTTATTTCCGATATTTGTTATGCTTTGTAATATATATTACAAAAGGAGGTGATGAATATGAATAAAATAGGAATGTGGCTAATTGCTGCAGTGATTATTGTTATGTGTGTTTATGCCATTTATAGGTATACAAATAAAACAAGTATGTACCAAGCTGTAAACCAACCCGCGACAGAAGTTACTCCTATGCAGGGATCAAGTTCTTCAGATGCTTCAACTGCGTCTGGGAATAAAATTATTGAAATGAAACCAAACCAGAAACTGGGAACATATATTACCGATAGCAAAGGAGTGACTCTTTATGTTTTTACAAACGATAAGCCTGGAATCAGTAACTGTACGGGAGGCTGTCTTACCAAATGGCCGCCATTTCTGCAGACAGACCAAAATGAGAAGCTAGAGACAAATTTAGGAGTAATAAAAAGGGTAGATGATGGTAAGATGCAATATACTTGGAAAGGAATGCCTTTATACTATTACGTCGGCGATAAAAATCCGGGTGATACAACAGGGGATGGTGCAGGCGGAATTTGGTTTGTAGCAAAATAACCGTTAAACTAAAGGTTTATTGTAATTTTTTCTCCTTTTTGCACTTCTCCCTGGAGAAGTTTTTGCGCGACTTTATCTTCTATTCTCTCTGCGATAACTCTCTTCATTGCGCGCGCGCCAAACTCAGGGTCAAAACCTGCCGTTGCCAATTTTCTTATAATCTCCGGGGTGATATCCACGGTTATTTCTTTTGGTGCCAGCCTTTTATTTAATGCTTCCAATTGCAGCCTGGCAATTTCTCGCAAATGGCCTTCAGAAAGCGGAGTGAACACTACTGTCGCGTCAAAACGGTTTAGGAGTTCCGGTGAAAATATTCTTTCTTGCTGAACGTATTCCAGAATTGCCATTTTCAACTTTTCATCTTTGACGCCTTGTTTGACTTTTTCCCTTATAAATTCACCGCCGGCATTGGAGGTCGCGATAATAATAGTATTTTTTGCGTTTATCTTTTTGCCGGTGGCATCAGTGACATACCCTTCATCTAAAAGTGACAGAAATAGGTTGTAGATTTCCTTATCCGACTTCTCGAATTCATCCAAAAGTAGAAGGGAAAACGGATGATCAGACAGTTGGGAACATAGTTCTCCTGGGCTTCCCAGTTTGACAGAGCCGATTAACCTTTCTAATCCCTCTTCTTTCTGGTATTGGCTCATGTCAAATCGCAGCATGGCGTCTTGTGATCCGAAATAAACGCGGCTTAAAGCTTTGGCGGTTTCTGTTTTGCCAACGCCTGTGGGTCCTAAAAAAAGAAATGATCCCACGGGTTTTTCCTGGTTGGAGACGTCAAGTCTAGCCCGTCTTAAAGCAGATGAAATGGCGTTTATAGCCTCGTTTTGGTTTATGACCTGTTGGTGTAAAAGACTTTCCAGTCTAGCCAATTTCTCTTTCTCTGCAACCCGTATGTTGCCGATTGAAATATGATATTTTTCCGATAAGAATTCGTCTATATCTGACGCTGTCAGCGAATTTTTACTTTTATTTGAGTTAATAAATATAATCGACTGGTCACTAT
>JAMCUI010000016.1 GCA_023379265.1 Patescibacteria group bacterium | reverse complement strand
AAACATGCAAACGGAAAAGAATCACTAAGTTGGCTGCAAGAGGAACTGATTTGTAAAAAGCAATAAATATATGGAACATCGATTTGCTTAAAGTTTCAAATAAAGTCTGAAAATAATTACATGTTTGTCCTTGATATCTTTTCCGTTTGCATGTTTCTAGGTATAATCGGTAGAATATTTTCAACCCATCAAAATTATTTATTTCTTTTACGGATACTAATTTTCTTTCTGCTAGATGAATATTATATCTGGTTTTAGGTTTCATATCGGCAAGTAAGTCATGTTCATTCTTTTTAAGATCAATTATTAGAGTTCCGTGAAGAAGAACATTATTTTTTTCTGTTTCAACCTTATTTCGACTATTTTTGGTAAAAGTAGCCAGTTTCACTTTAATTACGATGCATTTTTTTAGTTTTGCGATTGTTTCCAAAAACTGCCGAACTTCCCTTGATGGATATGAAGACATCGACAAATATCCGATTTTAAATGATGCATAAGGAATTTCTCTAAAATAAATTGAAAAAGCGTTTTGTAGTTTATTATTTTTGTATTCACCAATCCGTATCACCTCGTATCCTAATTTTACCAGGGACTCGTTCCATTCCCATGTTTGTGTAGGATGTAGGACAGCTTGATTGAATTCATATGAATTTATTTTGTCATTTATAAGATGAATTTCCATATTGGAAATGTTTTATTAATTCTTTACTATTTAAATTAAAATATAAATAATAAAAATCATAATTATGAACAAATTGAATTATTTCTTTAAGACACTTTTCCAATTCTTCTTTGCCGCTTACGATTTGCGTTAGAATCTTATTTAGTATTAACTCTTTATCGTAAATTTTCTTCACATGAATTGTTTTGTCTTTCATAACGTAAAAAACTTTTCCTACTAGGTAAGCTTTATTAGATTTTTTAACTTCATTTTTTTCAAGATATGGAGTCTGATAAAAGTAAAATTTGCCTTTTTCTCTTCGTATGATAGACATATCATCCTCCAAAGGGGGGAATACGGATTTTAGCAGTTTGATCGCCGTTGATTTTCCTGTTCCTTCATCTCCCAAAAAAAGATAGGCTTTATTGTTAATAAATGATGCTGAGGAATGAAGAATAAATCCATTTCCCTTTGAAAGAAGTTTATTAAAAATTATTCTCAGTATAAATAAGAAATGAATGATACTAATTTGGTAAAAGGTAACGATTTTTTCATCATCAGCAGACTCATAAAGATTAATAAAATTTTTCCCTTTTTCTTGTTTAGAGAAAACTTCATTATTTTTTCGTTGGATGAAATACATAGTATAATCAACTTTAGATACTTTATATATTCTAAAACCACCACAATAGAATAGTATATCTCGTTGGATTGATCTTTTTATTCTTGGCCATTCTGTTCTCTCAAATATAATTTTTAATACAAATCCTGCTATTTGTAAGTATATAATATCTTCAGAGTAGTTCATAAGAGAGATTACCAATTTAAATGTAGAAGTTTATGCTTAACAAATTTATCAAAATATTATCATCCAGAAAAGAATTTTGTATAAAATCTTTTGGTCAAAGCATGCTTCCTCTCTTTTCTCAAACAAGTATATTATATTATAAACGAATTAAATTTCTTCAAACCAAAGTTAATGATTTAATCTTGGTGAAGAAAGATAACATCTTATTTACACATAGAGTAATTTATAAAACAGATAAATATCTTATTACAAAAGGAGATAATAACCTGATTTCTGATGGTAGGATTTATCCCAAGCAAATTGTTGGTAAAGCTTATCAGATAAAAAGAGGTATCCACATAATTAATCCAGAAGATATATATCTTTTTCAATCAACTCAATATTTTCGTGAGATAGTCAAAATAACGCAACGTTTTGAAAAAGAAAAGATAGAATATGTATTTCTGAAAGGTCTTCCTTTACATCTGTATTTTGAAAAGATTCATCCGAAAAGAATTTATGCCGATGCAGATTTACTAATAAGTAAAACAGATAGGAATAAAGTTAAGAAGATATTAGTCAGCTTAGATTTTAAACAAGCGAATACCTCTTATTCTTCTATTCATAAGAAACTAAAGGATAAGGATACAGAAGTTCTGTTTTATAAAAAGTTAGGAGTTTTTTTTGTAAACCTTGATATTCACTTGGAAGCTGGATTTCTTTTCAATCAACTGGGTAGACTTGATTCACTATACAAAGAAAAATATATAGATGAGATTACAGATCAATTTATAAAAAGTAGAAAATATGTACATATCCAAAATAATTATTTTCCTATTCTTTTGTATGATTGGCTTGTTATCTACCTCTGTCTTCATTTCTTTCATCATAATTTTAGAGGGATCTATAGGTTGGAGTTAGCTGATTCAGTTATAAGAAAAAAATTTGTTAATAAAGGCGCAAATATTTGGATTGATGTTGAGGAAAAAATTATAAAATACAAATTGCAAAACTTTGTTTATCCTTCATTTTTGTTACTAAAGAAATATTCTCATACTCCCCTACCAAGCAATTTTTTAAACTCAATTAAACCAAATTCTCATAAAATAAATTTTATAAAAAATAACATTCTATCTGAAAATATTTTTGATGACGAAACAAGAATGGAAGCGGGCGTCAAACGCTTTAAAAACCTATATTATCTTTCTCCCAACCCGTTATATATAAGACTTTTGGTCTTCTTAAATATACAGGTGATTTACTCTTTTTTTTGGGTGATGATTTTTTTGCTGAGGAGATCCGTCAAAAGCATATTGAAATCGTTTTGAGCTTTCTTTTCACTTATCCCGTATTTTCGTGCCAAGAGGCTGACGATTTTTCTCCTGTCATTTCCCGATTTCAGTTTCTGAAATATAAATGTAGCGGTAGAGTTGAAAGTATAAAGAGTTGATTTTTCCCCGTCAAAGATGACAGTTGTATCATCAAGTTTTTGGACAATAAAGCCTTTGTTTATTTTGTAAGATTTTGCGGATTTTTTCTCTGGCATGTCATTGCATATTATATCAGATTGGATTAGTATCATATATATGAAACTGGTGTCGGTGATAAAGAAATATTCACGCTGGAATTTTTTCATACTGTCTGTTCTGCTGTTACTGGCGGTTTCCGTTTTTTACTATTTCTATCACAGTCAAAGAAGCGGGGCTAAAGTATATATTTCAGCGCTTCTTGTTCCTTCCCAGTCCCAATTGTATTCATCAAATCCTTTTGCGGGCGTGCCTTACTGGGTAGATCAGGCCATTTCTGTGGGGGATCGCGAATTGAGCCCCTTTGGCGGAGTCAAGGCCACAGTTTTGCAAAAAGACAGCTATGAAACTTATAATTTTGGGAGAGTTGTTGAGCTTCTTCTCTCTGTTTCTGCTATCAAAGATAGGTCTGGAGTATATCTGTTTGATAATAAACCTTTGGCTGTCGGGTCTGTCATCAATCTTTCCTTACTTCGTGTGGAAACTTTCGGTCAAGTTATCTATGTGGGAAAGATTAAACCTAAACCGGAAAAAACTAAATTAGTAATTCATCTTATTAAGAAAGGAGTGGAAAAATCTATAGCTTCAAATATTCAAATTGGCGACTGTATATATGATAACGATAAGAATGTGGTTGCTCAGATTATCGATAAACATGAATTTCCCTCAAATATATATAACTCAGTTTCATATCAACAGAATATATCATATGGAGAGGAGTATAGAGATATAGACGTCACTGTGGAGATTATAGTAGAAAAGGAATACGGCACATACTACTTTGCTAGGACTCAGGATGTTAAAGTCAATGAACCAATCTATCTTCCGTTTCCGGATATGTCTTTAAGCTACACGGTTACCTCTCTTGAAGAAGTAAAAAAGTAACTATATGGGTTTGATTGCCGGTTTATTTTTGACTCTTATACTCCCTTTTCTGGAAGGACCGGAGAAAAAAACAGGTTTTGCTCTATTGTTGTTTTTCGCTTTCATCACTGGATACAGACTCCTTAAACTCAATTTAATTTTTGACGCCATTGATTTTTTATTCGCTTTTTTTCTTCTTTTTGCCTCTATAAGCACAATTTTTTCCTTGTCTCTCTCAAGAAGTTTTGTCCAATGGCTTGTCTATCTGGCCGTTTTTATTATCTTCTTGAGTCTGAGGAGATTAGATAAATCGGAAAGTCAAAAGATCAAATCTATTTTCACTTACGGAATAACAGTCGTCAGCATTATTTTGTCTCTTATTTCACTTTCCTTCTTTCTTCCCATTAAAGTTTTTCCCTTGCCGCGGTCCGGCATGAATCTTTATTTTCCGACATTCGGCCACAATCATCTGGCCGGTGTACTTCTTATAGCTATACCGCTAATTTTATCCAGGTATGCCGATTCGAAAAATGAAAATAATATAAAAAGTGTGAAAATTTGGGCATTTACAGCGCTTTTTCTTCTCGTCAGTCTTGCCTTTACTTTTTCCCGGAGCGCGTATGTGTTGATATTATTTTGTATTTCCGTGTTTGTCTTTTCAGGCAAATTTGATCCGAAAAATAAATTTTTTGGCGGGATAGCCACGATCAGTATAATCATTTTTTTCATATTCCAGTTTATTTTTTTTAATTCCTTATTCGGTCATAAATTACAGGGATTTCCAAAACAGCTCTATAAACAGGTTTCCTCTCCTGATCTTCGGTTTTATTACCTGAATCAGGCTTGGAGAGGGTTTGAAGCATCACCGGTATTTGGCACTGGGCTTGATACTTTCCGGTATGTCTCCGCCTTATACCAGACAAAATCCCTGACTTCATCTGACTATACGCATAACCAATTTGTGGAAATGTTTACGGAAACCGGTATAAACGGTGGCATCATGTTTTTATTTTTAATATCACTGGTCCTTTTCAGAATTTATAAAGAAAAGAAATACAGCGCCGGAAATTTTGGACTGGGCTTAACTTTGGCAATAACCATTTCAACCGTAAATAATTTCATAGATTATGATTGGCAATTATTGTCCCTTTTTCTCTTTTTCTGGATATGTATCGCATTGCTTCTTCCCATAGATGCGGGACGTGTGAATCTGAAAATGAAAAAGTCCAATATTTTATTTATTCCCTTTCTAATTCTCTTTGTCTCTTTTTCAGCGACACTGATTTTGGGAAGAACATTCCTTTATTTTTCCCAAAGAAACGGAAAATATCATCCTCAAGCATGGTCTTTTGCTTCGTATTTGGTACCATGGCAGGGGTCCTTTCAGGAAAGTCTAGCCCAACTTGCAGCTGAAAATAAGAAATCTCAACTGGTAAGGTATTACAACAACCGGGCACAAAGGTTGGATAAAAATGAAACTTCATTTTATACCTTCCGGGCTTATTTTGAGGACGGATTGGGAAATTATGATAGCGCTTTGCAAAATCACCTTATGGCTATTTGGACAAACCCTTTGGATACAAAAGATTCATATAAAAGTATATATAGATATATGATTATTAATGTCATATATACTATAAAAAAGCACCAATTAATCCAGGCATATAACAGTCTGGTCGGCATCATAAACATTTTTCCTAGTATTTCAAGACAAGCATCTTTAGGCTTAGACTTAGAATCAGTCTTATCATACTTGAATAAAGGTGATGATAAATCGGCAAGCGGGAAACTTTATGAGATTGCACAAAAAGGATTGGATTCTGTTCCTTGGGTTGATATGAATGATCAGGATATCAAATATGCTTACGACAAATTGTTTCCAGTTATTGACAATAATCGATAAGCAAAGGTATGCTAATAATTATGGAAAGTAACAATTTCCATTTTTGGGATGGGATAATTTTATTCCTTATTTTTATTCTTGTAGCCGCTATCTTTGTCAAGCCAAGCTTTGCTCAACCTTATCCCGGTACTGTAAATTCCCAAATCTGGGGTGAGAATGGAGTAGATTGTGCCTACCAGACCGGTGAGGATCCCAAAAGCAATTATTGTATATATTATGACGGTGGATGCAATTTGACTGATAGTAATGGTTATGTATCAAAAGGTTTGGGAGGAGGGAATCATACTATTGCTGTAACAATACCGCCAAATTACCAATTAATGACCTCATGCGGCGCATCAAACCCCGTTTCAGTCTATGTCAACGGAAATACACAGACGGTAAATTTTCCGATATTTACTTACAACATAAACGGATGGCTTTATACTGAAACCAATAATAGTGTAACAAGGGCAAACGAAAACCTTGAGGGGTTAATACCCAATTACACAGTAAATTTGTACGACTATACGGGAGGAGTACAGGGCAGCCAACTGGCACAGGTGACTTCAGCGCCAAATCCGGTAACAGGTCCTGATTTGACTGCTTATACTGCAAATTATCTTTTTACCCCATTTTTGAACGGTAATTACCTTGTAAAGTTGGTCGTAACTCCTACCGGATCAGTTCTTTTTCCTCCTTATACTAATCCTCAGGTGGTACAAATAGGAGGCGGCCCGGCCTATGCAGATTTTCCTTTTATTACAGTGACCCCGTCAGTTACTCCAGGTGCTACCATTACCGGTCCGGGACTTCCTTCAGCGACTCCCACTCCTACAACAAATCTTACCCCTACCGCTACTCCTTCAATACAGGTTACGCCTACTCCTCTTATTACCCAGCCAGCGTCTTGTTTAACTTTGCCGACCCCAATTCTGGTTGCTCCCGCCCATACTTTATGTACAAACTCAAAACCCACTTTTTCAGCGTATGTAGAAGATCCCAACGGCGATAATGCCTGGGCTCAATTCTACAGCAATGCTTATGAGAAGTTTAACAGGATGGGAAGCGTAGTAGTGCCTCCCTACCCTACCGGAACATATAGTCAATACGTTTCCGACAGTTCCATGCTAAACTCTACAGGGGGATATTGGTGGACAGCGTATACCAAATCTTCAACATGCCCCCAGTCAAACGATGCGCCTGCCCAACTTCTAAATATGGATTATTCCCCTCCGGGTAAACCGGGGACTCCAACATGTACTTTTCAACCACAGAATCTTTATACGGGTGAGTGTGCATTCAGTTGTTCTTGGCAGGATGATCCTGAAACAGATGCCTCTTGCGGAAATACTAGTGATTATCATCCAATACTCTGGACAAATCCTTTGGGTGGGGGCGGTGATTACGGTTGGTGTGTAAACAGTTCTAACCCTAGTCTTAAATGCATTTATAATTCCGGTAGTAACTCATGGAGCATCTCGGGCACTATTCAATCAGGAGAAAGTCTATATGGTCAGGTACAAGCTAAAGACAGCGTAGACAATTTATCTGCCCCGTCAGAAGTTGCTGGGCCGTTTGTATGTCCGTTTATAATTCCTCAATATACCCCTACTCCTGGTGGGCCAACTTATACACCAACTCCGTCTCTGACTCCGTCAGTTACACCATCACCTACCATTACTCCGACGCCCACACCCGGCAGCTGGATGCAGGTTAAGGGTGGTGACATTTACCAGAAAAATATCATACAGGACGTGCCGGCTGGTCAATATTTATTAGAAGATATTCAAAGTCCTTCAAATCCAAATAGCGGCGGACTAGTGAGATACTCGCAAACTCTGAATACACTAAACGGATCGACAAAACAAAGTAACGACTGGAAACAACAGACAAGTCTTTCAAATGCTTTTAATTTTCCTTTTTATTGGAAAACTCTTAGTGAACAAGCAGCTAGTATAAATAATTCAATTGTCGGAGCTGCAAGTGATCTGGACGGAACTAAACATGTTTATTCTTACTCAGGATCAGGAACATATACCGTTGATCCAAATCTGAAAGCAAATCTTGACGCTAAAGGTTTACACGATGTTGTATTTACGGTTTCCGGAACGCTGATGGTAAACAACAATATAGATTTCTCTACGGCGCCTTCAGATGTCTTAAACACGTTGGTATTTATAGTAAACGGACATATATATGTGGATAGTACCGTAACGACATTGTATGGATTGTATTTATCAGGATGCAACGACGTAAACAGTTGTAATGGAGGAACGTTCACTGTAGCTACATCAAATGGAACGGATCAACCCATCACTATAAACGGGATGGTATATGCATACGATATTCAACTATTGAGAAACGTTCCCAACTTTTCAACTCCTGCATTCAAATTTATATATCAGCCACAGTATGTTGTAAAACTATTGCAATATATGGGTAGATCCCAAGTAAATTGGCAAGAGGCGGCGCCGTAATATTTGAATCAAAAATTATGGACAGAATAGTAAAATCATTAGATAGCTATAAAAAAAGTATACAAAACCTACAGGTGAATAGTGGCCAGGTTGTATTGATATTGGTTTTAATTACGGTTGTAGGATTAACGGTAGGATTGTCTCTTATATCAAGAACTGTTACCGATGTAAGAATATCATCCCAGATTGAACAGTCAAGCCGCGCATTTTCAGCTGCAGAGGCGGGTGTGGAGACAGCTTTACAAGGAGCTCAAGTAGGTTCTAGCGGTTCTCTAAACGTAACCGCAAATACTACGGCAAACTACAACGTTACTATGTTGGGAGGTAACAATTCGGTCTTTACTTACCCGTATACTGAGACAAACGATATTCAGACTTTATGGTTGAATTCCCATACAAATGAAATATTAGACGAATCAGCCACAAACTCGTATAGTCCTTCTTCCTCACTTACAGTCTGTTGGGGTTCCCAAACAACCAAATCAACGGATGAGTCTGCAATTGAGGTAAGCATTTATTATAAAGATGCAGGTGGTCAATATTATATTGCAAAGGGCGCCTACGATCCTGATCCTCTTACAAGGACACCACCGGATAATTTTACACAGGCTGAGAAAGCGGGAGGATATTGTGGAGGGGATTATCGTTTTAGACAAGTGATAACTCCGACAAGTTTAGGAGTGCCTTCAGGTGACATATTGTTGGTAATGAGGATTCAACCTTTATTCTCTGGGACTGTTTTGGCTGTGCAGCCATCCGCAACTCTTCCACAACAAGGTTCACTCATTACTTCAGTTGGTCAGACTTCTACGGGAATCGTGAGAAAAATACAGGTAACACAGGGATATAAGTCCTTTCCCACCTTATTTGACATGGCTTTGTTTTGCGAAAATTGCAGCCATTAATTCTATCTCCCTCTTTGCCAATCATAATGTTTATTCCTATGGAAAATTATACTTATAATATGTAATAATATGATAACGGATCCTGATAAGGATTTTTACTGCCCATGGCAAAGTTACTACTAGGACTAGATATTGGTATACAGTCTATAAAGGCTGTCCAAATTTCGTCTAATAAAGACGCAAACTCTCTTTTGGCTGCTGGTTATATAGCCACTCCTACAAAATCGTTTTTATCAATGTCTCCCAGTGATGACCAGGCTCTGGCTGATACAATAAACAGATTGGTTCATGATATGAAGGTTGCCACGGCTGACGTGTCCGCATCACTACCTTCAAGCAAAGTAATAACCCGCGTGATTGAAGTTCCAAATATGACAGATAAGGAGTTGGATTCTAGTATCCAATGGGAAGCAGAACAGTATATCCCTCTTCCCTTGGCCAAAGTAAAAATTGATTATGTGGTGATAGACCGTAATGAGGAGAAAAATAAAATGAAGGTCCTTCTTGTTGCTGCTCCAATAAGTACAATAGAAAGGTATATGCGTATTATAAGCCTTTCTGGGTTAAATCCTGTTGCTTTGGAGACTGAGATTCTAGCAGATGTCAGAAGTATAACTCAAAGCTTTCCCGATCTGCCAAACGTGCTTCTTATGACAATTGGAGCTTCAAGTACGGAAATAGCGCTAGTCAGGGATCATATACTGGTTTTTACCAAATCGCACCCAATTGGAGGAACAACATTTACCAGGGCGATAGCTGAAGAACTCGGGTTTGAATTACCCCAGGCCGAAGAGTATAAGAAAAATTATGGCTTGGATGAAGATAAACTTGAAGGTAAAATTGCCAAAACGCTTACCCCGTTTTTCAAAAGCTTATTTGAGGAAATAGAAAAAACTGCTGCTTATTTTAAGGAACAGTTTCCTCACGAAGAGATAAAAACGGTAGTTGCTTGCGGCGGCGGCGCTAAATTACCAGGTTTGGTTCTTCATCTGACAAGAGAATTGGGAATAGATTCGCAGATTAACAATCCATTTATCAATCTTTCTGTAGATCCTAATATATTACCTGCTTTAACTCCGGATGCGCCGATATACACAACTGCCGTAGGATTAGCGTTGAAAGAGTTGGAAACATAGAAAAATTACTTCCGAAGATCGTAAAAGGAAAAGTATTTACATTAAATACTAACTTTCTTTTAGGAGCTATTGAAAGAAAATCATGCCAAAAAGATCAGTAAATCTAATATTGCCCATAGAGAAGGATAAACCGTTAGTTAAAAAACTAAAAATAATTTTACCCGTCATTGCAGTTATTTCACTTCTATCATTTACAATAGTTTTTTTAGCCTCGATTTTTTATGTCAATTCAAACATTTTTCAGTTTAACTTATTAAAAAGTGAGATTGATCAGCTCGAAAACAATATAGGATCACAAAAAAATACAGAAGGGATATATACCCTTACTACTTCAAGATTAAATATTTTGGATCAAGTTTCCGGGAAAAGCGCAAATTTTACTTCTCTAATTGGTGCAATAAACCAAATGAATTTGTCTGGTATTTCGATTAATAGTATGGCATCTGATAATAAAGGAAACGTGACTTTTTCTGTTGCGGCTTCATCTTCTGCTTCCATGGATTCTTTAGTAAGTTATCTTTTGGATAAAGACAAAAAAAAGCTTTTTTCCAAAATTGAGGCAAATGGAATAGTTAGGGAAAAGACTGGTTCTTATACATTAACAATAACTTTATTGGCAAATAATTCGCTTCTAAAATGAATAAAGATTTTGACTATAAAAAATATATCCCACTTTTGAAGAAATATGAGATAATTATTGCTTCGTCTATAGTGATATTTGTTGTCGTAGTGATGACTTTTTTACTTCTTATCCCTAACTTTGATAGAGCTCAAAATATTTATGCACAACAGCAAGATTTGAAGAGAAATCGGGACGTACTCCAAAAGAAGGTAAATTCTCTTGCTTCTATAGATGCTCAATACTACAAAAATAATTTTGCCAAGATTGATCAAGTTCTGCCAACTGAAAAAGACTATGTTTCCCTTTTTTATACTTTTGATACTTTGGAACAGAAAACCAATGTGTCACTTCTGAAAACCGACTTTCAGTTGGGTGTGATTTCGACAAATTCCGCACAACTGACCAGAGTTCCTGGATCTTCAGCTTATGTGTTGCCTGTCGGGATACAAGTATTGGGTAGTCTGTCTTCCATCCAAAATTTTATTAAAGCCCTGGGTGATTTTAGCGGTAGATATATTACCGTAGATTCGTTTCAAATCGAAACTAAAGGAGGAGATGCTTTTATTGCAACATTGGTCGGAAAAGCGTATTTTTATCCTTTACCAGCTACTTTAGGAAGCGTGGATACGCCTTTACCCAATATGAATAGCGATGAGGAGAAAATACTAAATACTATTGCTAAGATTCAGCAAACGAGTAGCGAGGAATACAGTTTGCCCAGTTCTGCGGTTGGCAAGAAAAACTTATTCCAGTAGGGATTTACAAACTGGCTTTTTTACTATACTATCAGTCATTCATCTCATTTTCTTATTTTTCTTACCATTTTCTCTTTCCACTCAGCAATTTTCTTATGGTTACCCGATCTTAAAACATCCGGAACTGTAAGTCCTTTATATACCTGTGGTCTTGTATATTGGGGATATTCGGCGACATTTTTTTTGCTGTATGATTCATAAAGCGTAGCATCTTTTTTTTCTAATACTCCGGGAACCAGTCGGGATACCGTATCACTAACCACCATTGCCGGGATTTCTCCACCTGTTAGTACATACTTTCCGATAGATAAAGTTTCGTCGCAAAAGTTTCGAATACGGTAATCGATACCTTCATAGTGTCCACATATAAGGATAAGATGGTCAAGTTTCGAGTATTTCCTAGCGGTAGATTGGGAAAATATTGTCCCTGCTGGGTCCAGCAATACCGTTTTTTCATGAAAAACTGAATTTCTATTCTTTTGCTTAAAAATTTTTTTAGCTTGCGATAAAGCTTTATCCACTATATCCACTCTCATTATCATACCGACTCCCCCACCAAACGGCTTATCATCTACCGAACGGTGCTTATCAGCAGCGAAATTCCGGATATTAATTATGTTGAAAGTTAAAATCCCCTTTTTTTGTGCTCTTCCAATTATGGACGAGGAAAGGACGTTTTGTATGACTTCGGGAAATAGAGTGAGGATTGAAATATCCACTTTGGATTAATTTTCTTACCCAGCAATTTCTATACGGATTTGTTTGTTTTCTTTAATTGCCAGAATCTTTGCGACATTCCTGATTGCCTGTATAATTTTTCCTTCCTTACCTATAATTTTTCCCATATCTTCTCCGTTTGCGGCGATAATATACTGCGATATGTTTTCTCCTAAAGAGCGTTCTTCAATTTTTATATCTTCGGGGTGATCGACAATTAGCGAGACAATGTATTTGAGAAAATCCTGCATGTTTAACGATTAAAAATTATAGGGAAAGCAATTTCCTTACCGATTCTGTTGGTTGTGCGCCCTTTGAAAGCAAATGATCTAAAGCCTTTTTGTCGACGTTTATTGTAACAGGAGTGGTCTTAGGATCATAAAACCCCAATTGCACAACTGTTTTCCCTCCACGTTTTTCAGATTCCTCCGCAGCGACGATTCTGAAAAAAGGAATATCTTTTCTTCCCATTCTTTGAAGCCTTATCTTTAACGCCATAAACTTAAAATATCGTTACTAATGTGTCAATTATAATATTTTTCTGCTAATATCTCAAGTATACACATTTTTTCCAAAGACGTAACAATAATTCCTTTTTTACTGTTGTCGCTCCTTGGTTTTTGGTACTAACTCGACTGAAACGGGATCAACTATTTCTTTGCTTGCCATTTGTTTAGTGCTTCTTCTGCAGCTTTCATTTCGCCTTCCTGTTTACTTTTTCCCTGACCAGTACCATAGAGTATATTTTCCACATAGACGCCTATCGTAAATTCTTTGGCGTGATCAGGTCCTTTCTGGTCAAGCACTTTATAAACTGGTGATACCTTTTTGTCTTCCTGCACTATTTCCTGGAATTCACTTTTTGCATCCTTATATTTTTTATCTCTTAATATATTTGTTAGCAAAGGAAAAAGAAAAACAGAAAGTATTTTTTTTGCTGATAAAAGTCCCTGGTCGAGGAAAACTGCTCCTAGGAAAGCTTCAAAAGTATCAGCCAATAT
This sequence comes from Patescibacteria group bacterium, assembly GCA_023379265.1. Taxonomy (GTDB): domain Bacteria; phylum Patescibacteriota; class Microgenomatia; order 2-02-FULL-39-11; family 2-02-FULL-39-11; genus JAMCUI01. Next base: position 13,041 of record JAMCUI010000016.1, on the reverse strand, counting down.
GGAAGTATTTTGCCTACCTCCGCCTTCCTCTTCACCATGTGATAAAAGGAGAAGTCCTCCTAGCCTGAGTTCTTTAGCAATTTGCGCTAAAGTGGTCGTTTTTACCACTGAAGATCTTAGATTTGTTAGTTGCCCTTCGCTAAAGTCGGGGTACTCCTTGAATAGATATTCTGAAACCAAGAGCGACAGAATACTGTCACCTAGAAATTCCAATCTCTCATTTGACGAAGCGAACTCTTTGTTTTCGTTAAGGTATGACCTATGTATAAAAGCTTGTTGGATAAGATTGTTATCCTTAAATGCTAAATCAACTTTTTGGGCTAGATCGTTTAATTTCATTTTAAGCCTTCGCGGAAAGATTTTTTAATATATTTCCTAATACGCCGTTTATAAAAGCCGGGCTTCCCTCTCCACCATATTGTTTGGCTAATTCTATGGCTTCATCAATTATGACTTTAGGAGGTTCTTTCTTTTCATACATCAGTTCAAAAATTGCCTGCCTGAGTATGGCGACATCGATTTTTGCGATTTTTTTTATGGGAAATTGTGGTGCTGCTTTTTCTATCAGAGGGTCTATCGTAGTTAAATTCTCAATAATTTTCCCTGTCAAATATACATTTTCGTCGTTATCTTTTTTATCAATGAAGCTTTCTGCAAAAAGCGTCTGCATGACTTTGACTCTTTTTAGATGCCTAGGGTCATCTATTTTTTTCATAGATTACTTTTGGACTTGAAAACGGTTTAGAAGTATTACTTGTAAAATCCGCATTTGGGACATGCATGGTGAGGCATTTTGGGAGTACCGCATTTTGAACAGACGTTTGTGTTGGCCAGTCTGGCTGCGAGATTTGCTTTTTCCCTCTTGCCTCCTCTTCGTGATGAATGTCTTCTCTTTGGTAACGGAGCCATATTTATTTATGAAAAATATATAACACAGCTAGTAATGACGCTACATACGTTATTTTATATTTTTGAGATAATTTCTGCAAGTAGTAATATCTTAATAGAAGTCCTAAATTATTTGTTGTAAGTTTAGTTAATAATCGTGAGCAAAAATTACTACTGCATTCCCTAAATTTACCTTCCATACCAGTTTTGAGAGATACAGAAGAATTAGCGGATCAAAGTACTAGTTTGAAGCGACATTCTTTCCCGATAAGGATTGGATCTTTTTTTGCAAAAGAGGATAGTTTGAAAGCTGAATGTCGGTCGAAAGTATTTCAACTGCTGCACTTTTAGAGTCTTCGATTAGTTTGATATCTGAGAAGGACGCGATTTTTAATCCTGGGGAACCATGTTGTCGCAGGCCGAAAAGTTCACCAGGTCCCCGCAACTCAAGGTCCAATTCCGCAAGTTTAGGGCCGGAAAACGTACTTTCCAAAAACTTAAGCCTTTTCAATGTGCTAGCGTTTTCCTTTTCAGTAAATAAGAGACAATAAGATGGAATATTTCTTCTGCCTACGCGTCCGCGCAACTGGTGAAGTTGGGCTAAACCAAATCTGTCAGCTGCTTCGATTACCATTATGGTAGCATTGGGAATGTCGATGCCGACTTCGACAACTGGTGTGGAGACAAGGATATCCAATTTTCCTTCCTTAAAATCAGAGAGCGTCTTATCTTTTACGCCGGAAGACATCCGTCCATGCAAAAGGCCCAACCTCAAATCCGGAAATATTTCTGATTTTAACGATTCATACTCAATGGTCGCCGCTTTTACGGTTGTGAGACTCTCAGATGCCTCTATAAACGGGCAAACTATAAAAACTTGGTTTCTAGGTATGGATGATAAAATTTGTTTTCTAATCCAATTATAGGCGGCTCTCCTTTTTTCAGAAGGCACCACCCAAGTCTTAACTGTAGTCCTTCCCAAAGGCATTTCATCAATTACTGATAAATCAAGATCAGCATATATGGTCAGAGCAATTGTTCTAGGAATAGGAGTGGCGGTCATAGTCAGGGAGTGGGGAGAGTTACCCTTTTCTCTAATCTGAGCTCTTTGTTCTACACCGAATCTTTGCTGTTCGTCAATTACGACAAGTCCCAATTTGGGGAATCTTAAATTCTTACTGAGAAGTGCGTGTGTACCTATAGTGACAGCAGCAGATTTAGTTCTCTTTTTATTCCTTGGCCCTTTGTTTTTTGCGGTAACAAGATTTGTTGTTATCCCATATGGTGAAAGAAAGCCGGAGATCGTGTCATAATGCTGTTTGGCCAGTATTTCGGTAGGAGCCATCAAAACAGAGCTGTACCCGTTTAGATAAGCCATATACATCGAAATTGTTGCCACGACTGTTTTACCGGACCCTACATCCCCCTCAAGAAGCCTATTCATGGGTTTGTCTGACTTTAAGTCGGTAACAATTTCCTCAACAGATTTTTTTTGCGCAGAAGTAAGCGCAAATGGCAAATTTATGATAAATTTACTTATTTTTTCCCCAAATTCATGAACTTTAAATTTCAAATTCGTTTTCTCGTCTTCTCGTTTCCTTCGGTTTATTTGGGCAAAAAGAGAAAGTGTCAATAGCTCGTCAAACTCAAGCCTTTTTCTGGCTTTTTGAGCTAAATCGTAATCTGCCGGAAAATGGATTGAAAAGATCGCCTCTTTTTCATCCATAAGCTGAAACTTACGAAGTATGTTTCCGGGGAGAAATTCTTCTATTTGTGGTGAAAACTTGAAAAGAAGGGAGTAAATTCTGGATCTTAGCCATTTTGACGAAATGCCCGCAGTTTCCGGGTATACCGGTACAAGACGGCCGGAGTGAATTAGTTGTGTGTGGTGAGTAAAATTTTGAATTATTTCGTAATCGGGAGATTCAAAACTCAGCCGTTTGCCAAACCACCTCACTTCTCCGGCAATAGATACTTTTGTGCCTGTATGAAGGATCGTAATAAGAAAAGGCTGGTTATACCACACAATATCAATTTTCCCAGTATCATCTTCTAATTCTGCTTTCTGGATTTTCCGGCCGTGTCTGGTATATATATTTTTGATAAACTTGATTGTACCAATTACAGTAACTCGTTCGCCTTCTTGAAGATCCGATACTTTTGAAACGAGCGAATAGTTATCATAGCGGAAAGGGATATGATAGAGAAGATCTTCAATTGTTTCTATTTCCAAATTCTTTAATTTGGATAGATAAGACGGGCCAATCATCCGTAAAATGCTTACGGGCTGTGATAGTTGGAGCATAAAATTTGCTTATTGCAAAAGCAAAAATGGCGCAAAAGAAGCGGCGATAAGTGCGATAGTCGATATGGCAACGATCACTATCCAGACTTTCTTATGTTTCCTGAAGATATTCATAATAAAAATTTAATCATCTACGAATTTTTTAAACATTGCTTTTCCAACCTTTATAATATCGCCATTGTTAAGTTTTACAATGGTATTTGAATCAATAATTTTTTTACCGTTTAACTCAACTGCACCCTGAATAATATAGCGTTTTGCATCAGACCGGCTTTTAACAAATCTTAAATCAGTCAAAGCAATAAGATCGACGATATTTATACGCCTGTAATTTGGGACTACAGCAAGAGGTACGGCTTCCGGGTGCAAACCCAAAAGATTTCTTTTTTGGAAAGCATTCTCAAAGTATTCCTGCGCTTCTTTAGCCTCTTTTTCACTGTTTAACATCGAAGTCAACGTGTAGGCGAGCATTTTTTTGTATTTCATGGGGTTGTCACCTCCTGTGATATTTTTGGAGATTTCTTCAACTTTTGTCATGGGTATTTCTGTTAGGAATTCAAACGATTTGACAATAACGTCATCGGACAGTCCCATTATCATGCCGTAAAAATCCTTTGGTGGTGCCGTCAGAGCAATCACATTTCCCTCGGTCTTGCCGATTTTTTTGCCTGAAGAATCCGTTAAAAGAGGGGTAGTCATGACAAATTTTTCTCTGTGTAGGATATTTCCTACCAATTGCCTGCCGCAAAGCATATTGAAAGTCTGGTCTGTTCCCCCCAGTTCCAAATCGATACCCATAGCTACTGAGTCGTATCCCTGCAAAAGAGGATAAAGGAATTCTCTCAAATTGATGGTTTCTCCTCTTTTTTTCCTCTCAAAATAAAGGTCCCTTTCCTCAAGCTGCTGGAGGGAAAAATGTTGGGCAATATTTAATATGTCAACTAAGTTCAGCTTGTTTAGCCAACTGCTATTATATAGAATTTGAGCAGCATTTTTACCCTTAAAATCAATAATTTTTGCTGCCTGCAATACATAATCCCTGGCATTTTCCTTGAGTTCCTTATTTGTCAGAAATTTTTCCCGGGCACGCGTTTTCCCCGATGGGTCGCCTGCCTGACCGGTACCATCTCCAATAAGGAATATGACTTGGTGGCCAAGTTCCTGAAATTGGCGCAGTTTCATAAGTCCCGTCATGTGTCCGATATGAAGTTGGATACCTGTGGGGTCAAAACCTTGGTAAAGCTTCAGTTTTTTTCCACTTATTAATACCTTTTCCAGCGCCTCCCTCGAGGGGTAAATCTTGTCTACACGTCGGGTCAAAAGCTCGTCTATTTTATCCCGTATCATAATTTTCATATTCTACCACTTTAATTACTTGAATTAAATAGATTTTATGCCCGGTATATAGAAACGTTTGTACAGTTTTGATACACTATATTAGTATGTCACCCAATTTTACATATATTCGGTCAAGAAGGTCACGAAGCTATAGAACAAGACTTTTTAAGCTACGGTTGATAAACAAACTTATCACCTTTGGAGTCTTAGGAGCCATAGGTTTGTTTATCTTTACCCTTTTTTTATTTATATGGTATTCCAGAGATCTTCCTTCTCCGGACAGCGTTCAAAGGAAAGAAGGATTTTCCACAGTGATTTTAGATAAAAAAGGAAAGACGATTTATGATATTTATAACGGTCAAAATAGGATTCCTTTAACTTTTTCTGATATCCCTGATTTTCTCAAAAAAGCCACAGTTTCAGTTGAAGACAAAAATTTTTATGAACATCAGGGTTTTGATCCAAAAGGTATAGTAAGAGCTTTTTTAAGCATAATTACGTTTCGAGGTATACAAGGTGGATCTACATTGACTCAACAATTGGTGAAAAATGTTCTATTGAGTTCCGAACAGACTGTGACAAGGAAAATTAAGGAATTTATACTTTCCATACAAATAGAAAGAAAATACTCAAAAGATCAGATTCTTCAGATGTATCTTAACGAAGCTCCCTATGGAGGTACTATGTGGGGAATCGAATCGGCAGCTGAAGGTTATTTCGGTAAACATGCTAAAGATCTGACTCAGATTGAATGTGCCATTCTTGCGGGTTTACCCCAGAGTCCTACGTACTATTCCCCTTTCAGCGGCAACAAATATGTGGAACGGACTAAGGAAGTCTTGACTCGTATGATGGAAGATGGAAAGATTACTCCTCAGCAGGAAAAGGATTTGGAAAAACAGTTGTCCCAAGTAAAATTCCAAAAGCCTTCGTCACAATTTATCGCACCCCACTTTGTTTTATACATAAAGCAACAGTTGGTAGATAAATTCGGAGAGAAAGCGGTAAATGAAGAGGGATTGCGGGTGACAACCACCCTTGATAGTGATCTGCAACTGAAAACACAAAATATAGTTGGTGAGGAGCTTGATAAACTGAAAAATCTGAATGTATCAAATGGAGCAGTGCTTGTCATAGATCCCCAAACTGGAGGTATATTGGCTTACGTGGGCAGCCGTGATTATGATGCGACGGATGAGAAGATGGGAGGAAAATTTGATGTTGTCAGTATGGGTTATAGGCAACCTGGGAGTGCTCTAAAGCCTATTACTTACGCGACAGCTTTTGAAAAGGGATATACTCCTGCCAGCCTTTTAATGGATACGGAAACGCATTTTCCGGCCGGAGCAGGACGCCCTGATTATATACCACATAATTACGACGGGAAGTTCCACGGTCCAGTACAGATAAGGTATGCTTTGGCAAATTCCATAAACGTTCCAGCAGTGAAGACTACAGCTTTAGTAGGAGTAAGGGATATATTGAAAAATGCCTATGCGATGGGTTTGTCCACCCTTGAGCCAACTGACGAAAATCTGAAAAGATTGGGACTTTCTATGACGCTGGGAGGAGGAGAGGTAAGACTCCTTGATCTGACGCAGGCTTATGGCGTTTTTGCTACAGGAGGTATAAAAAATGATGTTTATTCAATAGAAAAAGTTGAGGACAGCACTGGTAAAGTTCTATACGAGCATAAGCCAATTGAAGGCAAAAGAGTACTTCCGCAGGATATATCCTTTCTTGTCTCAGACATTCTGTCTGATAACGAGGCCAGAAAAATGGAATTTGGGCTTAACAGTTATCTTCATATACCAGGTAAGACTGTGGCGGCAAAAACAGGTACGACAGATGATAAGAGGGATAACTGGACTATGGGTTACACGCCAAATGTTGTTGTCGGTGTGTGGGTAGGTAATAACGATAATTCTCCCATGGACCAGAGTTTGGCCTCTGGAATTACAGGTGCGGCACCCATATGGAACCGAGTGATGCAGGCAGCCATAGCAGATACTCCTAACCAGCCTTTTGGTAAACCTGATAATGTGATTTCGTTGACTATAGATGCATACGGTGGAGGTTTGCCTCATGGTAGCGACCCGACAAGGTCTGAGTATTTTATAAAGGGTACTGAACCCACGGATGTATCCCCTATTTACCAGAAAATCAAACTGTCAAAATCGGATAATAATAAACTGGCAAATGCTGTCGAGATCGCCAAAGGTGATTATGTAGAAAAAGAATTTGTGGTGTTTAAGGAAGCCGATCCTGTTTCCTCAGACGGGAAGAATAGATGGCAGGAAGGCATAGATGCCTGGGTATCCCAGCAGTCTGATCCTAAATTCCATCCACCGACGGATACGTCAAACGTAGACTCAAATTCCGTGGTGGTAAATATAAAAAGCCCTTCTGACCAGTCTCAAACAGACAGTAACAGCGTCCATGTGCAAGCAGAAGGTAAGGCAATAAAAGATATAAAGAAAATGGAATTATATGTTGACGGTAGTCAGAAAGACAGTGTGAATAACAATTCTCTTGATGAGACACTTAATCTTGATACTGGTATACATAAAATAGGTGTAAAAGCTTATGATGCAGATGGAAATACGGGTGAGTCAGATGTAACTATTGGTGTCAAGACTTCTCCCAATCCAACCGCTACACCGGTTTTGCAGCCCACGCCTACATCAACATTAATTCCTACATCAAGCCCGTAATGAAGTTTCTAATTTTTTCTGAGAGTGACTTGGAGTTTGGAGGATAACCTGTTAAGTATTCTTTCCCGGACTTTTTTTACTTCCTCGCTTTCTAGGTTTTTCTGCCTATCTTGATAAGTGACCCTTAATGAAATGTTATTTTTGAATGTATCAATTAGCTCCACACTTGCGACAAGATGGTTTGCTTCTTTTACCGTTTTAAGAATATTTCCTATTGGTTTACCGGTATTTACTAGCGTTAAGTCCTCCCTTACAGGCGGGTAAAGGGGTATGGGTGTATATTTTTTGGAGGGGTTTGACAGCTTTGTTACTTTCTGCATGTCAACCTGGCAGACGAAAATGTCATTTTTTATGCTGAAGTTTTGCATCAATTGGGGGTCAATTTTTCCGACTGTTCCTAAAATATCCCTTCCAACTTTTATACTTACTGTTTGCTTGCGATGGAAAAGAGGTGTGTAAGAAGGAGAGAAATCATAATTTACAATTCCCAATTCTTTCAAAAGGGCTTCAGCTATACCTTTCATATCCGAAAAAGTACTCTGGCTGGCAACAGTCAAAATATTTATTTCATCGGGTAAACCAGAATCTCTTGGGATATATATGTTTGCCATTTCGAAAAGTCTTAATTTACTTTCAAGATTTTGGTTGAAGGCAATATTTTGCGCGATAGAAGGAATCAGAGATTGACGCATATACTCTATTTCTTCAGTCAAGGGATTGGCGACTTTCAAATGCTTTTTAGGATCCAAACCGGATCTTATTATAAGTTCTTTGGAAACAAATGAGTAATTATAAACTTCAGTAAAGCCCCAATATTTCAACGCCTGTTTGGCAATCTTCTCAAGGGGTATATCTTTGGGTTTATCAGAAATGGGAATACTTCCTTCCATAAGTCGAGTCGGTAAGGAATGGTAGCCATAGAGCCTGGCAACTTCTTCAACAATATCCTCTGGTATGGCAATATCAAATTGGCGAAAAGAAGGAGGAGTAATAATTAGTTGTGGATTGTCCCGCCGCTTGTGGGATTCCGCTGAGGCGGGATGGATTCTGGGTTGTGGATTATCAGATGAGGAGATAGACACATTAAATCGCAGCGACCTTAAAATATCTATTATTTCCTCAGATTTTAACTCCACTCCAAGCCTGTCATTTATAAATTTGCAAGTGACAAGGATTGTCGAAGGCTTGGTTTTATTCGGGTAAATGTCGATGAGATTTCCTAATATTTCTCCTCCGGCATACTTCTTGTAAAGCTCGATACCACGCAAGATGGCTGTATTTACGAGTTGTGGATCAGGATGTTTCTCGTTTATTGATGCGGCCATTGTCCTTATGCCATAGCGCATGGACGTTTTTCGTATAAGAATGGGGTTATTCGATTCGATAAAGAAAATAATCCTCTGTGTATCAGGTGTTACTACACTGTTTTGTGTGCCCATAATTCCCGGGAGGTCAATTACCCTTCCTGTCCCGTCATCAATAACCACATCTTCGTCGCTTAATAAGAATTTTTTTTCGTCAAGAGTGATAATCGGTTCGTCCTTTTTGGCTTTTCTCAATATGAAAGTATGGGTTTTTACCCTATCGTAATCAAAAACATGACAAGGGTGCCCCACTTCAAGCATGACATAATTGGTGATATCGACAAGATTATTTAATGATCTGACTCCTGATTTTTCTATTCTTTTTTGCATAAATTCAGGAGACGTTTTCATTTGGTCTACTTTTAATACAATTCCCATAATGCGGTTGCATATTTTTGCCGGGTCTTTAATATCCATGGGAAGAGGATTTGCCGTATAGGGCAGTTTATCCTGGACATCCAAATCTTTCAGTCGGGCTTTTATGCCAAATCTCGGCAGTATTGCTGCAGCCTCCCTGGCTATACCATAGACCCCGGCCATATCGATACGGTTTGTGGTGATTTCAATTTCATATACCCAGTCTTTTCCGTCTTTATTTATTCTTTCGACTGAAGGACCACAAAGTGAAAGGTATTCCTTAATTTCTTCAGGCGTAGCCGTTGTTTCCAGATATTCACGCAGCCAGGAGTCGGGAACCAGTATATTCATAAGTGTTATGCGTTAAGCGTTAAGGGAAAAGTGAATTAAATTATTTTATTTCCGCTTTACCCTTTCCGATTTACGCTATCATTAAAACTGCTCCAAAAATCTAATGTCATTGGTATATAAAAGCCTGTTGTCATCCAGTTTGGTGCCGGATTTCATCATATAAGTTCTTTCCACACCCCAACCGAAAGCAAAACCAGTATATTTTTTAGGGTCAATTTTGCCAGCGGCAAGTACATTGGGATGAACCATACCGCTGCCGCCAAGCTCAAGCCAACCCTCTTTGCAATATTTGCATTTTTGCCCGTCAGGTAGCGTACCTTTACCCAGACAAACGCCACATGTAATGTCAACCTCGAAAGATGGTTCGGTAAACTGGAAATGAAAAGGTCGAAGTCTGGTCTTTCGTTCGGGACCGAAATATTGTTTAGCAAAATAATCCATTGTACCTTTCAGATGGGTGATGTTTATTCCTTCGTCAACGACCAGCCCTTCAAACTGGTGAAACATCGGGGTGTGCGATATATCCCAGTTTGGGCGATAACATTTGGCGATATTTATCATCCTAATGGGGGGGCGCGAGTGCATTCTTTCCATCTCTCTTACCTGACCAGATGAAGTATGGGGTGAGAGGAGCATCCGTCCGTATTTTGGCAAAGGAGCTGCATCTATAAAAAAAGTTTCAAAGTCATCACGGGCGGGGTGATCGGGAGGGAAGTTTAAGCTGCCAAAGGAATACCAGTCCCATTCTATCTCCCGGTAACGAACACGCGTGAAACCGATTTGGCTAAAAATCCTATCGATTTCTTCAATTGCCTGCGTCACTATATGAAGGTGTCCCATTGGTGGTTCATTTCCCGGAATGGTGACGTCTATGGTTTCTTCAGACTGTGCTTTAATAATCTTTTCCTTTTTGAGGCTATATGCAGTTTCCAACTCTTTCTTTACCATATTGGCCAATTTCCCAAGTTTGGGTCGCTGATTTTCGGGAATATTTTTGAAATCTTTGAGTAGTCTGGTGAAACTTCCGCTTGCACCGAAATATTGTAGAAAAATCTGTTCCAGTTCAGCGGTTGAAGTACAATTGCTGAATTTTAGAAGAGCTTCCTGTTGCAAAATGGATATTTGTCGTTCCATGAGAGCATTTTAGAATGAAAAGGTTTCGTATTTCAATAAGGTATGATTATTTCTGTTTTTTCCACCATAACTCTATTCTATCAAAAGCGTCTTCTATATCCTTTTGAGGAGAACCAAAGGACAGTCGCAGGTGGTGTTCTCCTTCAGGGCCAAAACCTACTCCAGGAACTGTGACAACTCCTGCTTCGTATAGAAGACGTTTAGCCATCTCGATGCTTGGAATTGGCAGCAAGTATTTGGGGAACACATAATACGTACCCCTGGGTTTGACATAAGAAAACAAGTCAGGAAGTAAATCCAGCCTTTTGCAGATGGTGTCCCGGTTTTGGGATAACCATTTGAAATGATCCTTTACTTTTTCCTGAGGTCCAGTAAGAGCCTCAATTGCCGCTTCTTGGGAGATATGAGGAGCACAGACTATATTGGCGTCGTGGATTTTTAATATATTCATAAGTAAGTCTTTATTTGTATGAAGGTATCCAATTCTCCAACCCATCATGCCGTATTTTTTGGATAAAGAACAGCACCTTATGACTTTTGGCCAGAGAAAATCCAATGTTGCTATGTTGAAATACTCGAAATTGTCGAAAACCAAAAAATCATACACTTCATCTGTAATTACGTATATGTCTTTATTTCTTAGTACTTTGGCAAGGGCAAGCAGTTCTTCTTTCTGATACACTGCGCCAGTCGGATTCTGTGGATTATTTAGCACAATTGCTTTTGTTTTTTTGGTAATGGCTTTTTCTATTTTTTCAACATCAAGCCTGAATCCTAACTCAGGATCTTCGATCATGGCTACGGGAATCGGTATGCCACCAGCAATCGAAACCTGTTCACCGTTTGATGAAAAATAGGGTGAAGGGAGTATTACTTCCTCTCCGGGATTGACCAGGGCAAGGAATGAGTATAGGAGTCCAGCCATGCTGCCGGGAGTAATGAGGATTTCTTCAGGACTGACTTTTCTAAATAGCATTTCTTCTGACTTTTGAGCCACCACCCCGCGCAGTTCTGGAAGTCCAGTCAATAAAGTATATTTGTCTATATCGGGCTTGGTGTGAAGCGCTTTAATAGCCGCCTCGTGTATATTTTCCGGTGCAGGATAGAAAGGCAGACCGACACCAAGAGAAACAATATTCTTGCCTTTTGCTTTTTCTTGGGCACCTAGATACATCATCTCCTTTATGACCGATACGCTGGTATTTCTAAGCCTATCTGCCAGTTCCGGTAAGACTTTATTATCTCCTGTAGTTGCTAAAACAGAATGACTTTTATAAGACATTTTGCTTACCTTAAAAAGGTTAACTCATCATAAGATGTAGTTGCTAAAACAGAATGACTTTTGTTAGACATACTACTTATTATATCTTTCAAAACTGTATTTTACATCACGCAGGCTGTCTGCGCCAAATTTTTCCAAAAATGAGTCCGCCAGGACAAGTGCGATACAGGCCTCAGCTATGACACCGGCACGCGGCACGATGCAAACATCAGATCTTTCTATCGTTGCCACGGTTTTTTCTTTTGTAGCGATATCTACAGTTTTCAGGGGATTTCCCAGAGTAGATATGGGTTTATGGTAAACGCGGCAGACGATATCTTCTCCGTTTGATATTCCCCCTTCAATTCCTCCCGCGCGGTTGGATTTCCGCATATACTTCCCTTTTTCAAAAAATATTTCATCATGCGTCATGGAACCGTATTCAGAAGCAATATCAATGCCATTTCCAATCTCAATGGCTTTGACAGAAGGTATGCTCATAAGAATTTGGGTAATTTTTCCGTCAAGTCTTCTGTCCCAATGCGCATAGCTTCCCAGACCCGGAGGGACATTGTGCGCTATGATCTCTACTATTCCACCTAAAGAATCCCTATTTTTTATGGCGGTAAGTATAGCATTTTTCATTTTCTGGGCGGTATTTGCGTCAATACACCTTAATTCGGGATCATTCTCAAAAGATTTTTCTACCTGGTAAAATGAATAATCTTTTTCTTCCAGTTTGACTTTGCCTATTTGAAGGGTATGGCTGGATATTTTAATACCGAATTCTAAAAGCAGCCTTTTGGCCACGGCACCAACAGCCACTCGCATTACAGTCTCGCGTGCAGAAGCCCGCTCAAGAACATTTCTGATGTCGTCAAAACCGTATTTTTGCACACCCGGAAGGTCCGCATGACCGGGCCTCGGATTGGTGATTTTTATCTTTTGTTTCTCACTTTCTTCTATATCATCTTGACTCATCTTGGTTTGCCAGTTGATAAAATCATTATTTTTCACCAAAAGAGCAATAGGACTGCCGATAGTTTTACCAAACCTCACACCAGATAGAATTTCTACCTTGTCTGTTTCTATTTTGCCCCGCCCGCCCCGCCCCGCCCCGCCCCGCCTTTTTTCAAGTTCTAACTGAATATGTTTGACCGATAAGGTCAATCCGGCAGGAATACCTTCCAATATGGCAACCTCCGCCGGTCCGTGTGATTCACCTGCAGTCAGAAACCTAAGCATAGTATCGTTAATAAATCTTATTATATTTACATTAATGGTCCGTGTGATTCACCTGCAGTCAGAAACCTCAGCATAGTTTCGTTA
>JAMCUI010000015.1 GCA_023379265.1 Patescibacteria group bacterium | reverse complement strand
CCACATCGGTGACACTTCGAACATTTTCGTAGCATACTCAATTGGGGTCATATTATCAAGACTATTGTGCGGTCTCACGCTATTGTATTCCACAAGCCAATCTGTTAAATCCCGGTTGGCAATATCAATATCATCCAACCCATAAGGTGACAGGGAAAGCCATTCATCCTGTACCGTCCAATTAAATCTCTCAAGAGCAGGATTATCCTTGGGAGTTCTTACCCTGGAGAATATCTGCTGTATTCCCATTTCCTTACAGGCCTGCTCAAACTGTCCATAAAACTCACTGCCGTTGTCATGGTGGATATGCTGCACCTGGTGATTGGCAAGATAGAGTAGTCTTTGAAGGAAGTCCTTGGCATTCTTTGAGGAATTGGTGGTATAGGCTCTGGCATAGGCAATCCTGGTACATTCCTCAACTGCCGTAAAGATCACCCTTCTTGCCCCATACCACCAGATGATGACTGAATCTGTATGCCACAGAAATCCCAGCTCCTTTTTCTTCTCGAATGTATTAATATATGTCTTGTCTCTTCTCTTTACCCTTCTTTTCAGCTTCCTTTTATGAGTAACCGGATCAGGATAGAGGCTGTATCTGCTGATGACTTTCTGGATCTTGTTGGTGGAGATATTAACTCCATAGGCTCTTTTGTATACTACCTTAAGCTTCTTCTTTCCCCACTTCATGTGCTTTTCCCTTAGCTCCCTGATGTTTCTTTCTTCCCCGTAAGTTACCGTCCACTGCCGTCTCTTCCTGGGTGCCCTGGAATACTGTTCAAGTGTAAATATATTAGTTGGATCAAAACGTCTTTTCCACTTATGGAAGGTCTTCCTGGCGATACCAAAATATGAGGCTGTCAGGGAATTGTTCCTGTTAGCAATCGTATAGAAGAAGACGAACCATTCAAGTCTCTGCCTGGCTTCCAAAGATAGATTGTTAACCACGGCCTGATATCTCCACATGGTATATGTTGTGACCTCAGGTTTCCCGCCTTTGAAATTCTGCCTTAGTACCCATTTCCTGTCTTCCCTGTTTTGTATAAGCATGAAAAACACCTCCCTGTTTTGAACCGTTATTCTAACAAAGAAGTGTTACCGATGTATCTCAGCCTGCACAAAAGACAAATCTCTCAACTCCGAGGCTAGCGCCAACAAGTTTTTTCCAATCAATCTTTCCCATGAAAATATAATAACACAGAAAATTATTTGTTTGTCGTTCGTGGTTGATTGTCGGCGGAAACAATTGAGAAGGATTCTTTGTTATTTGTTTCTTGTTATCTGCTGTTTTAACGTTTTGGAGATTGTTTCTTTGCCCTTGCCTTCTGGGCATTCCCGGCTTTTCTTCTTTCCTTGCTTCTGGGATCACGAGTGAGAAAACCGGCGTTTTTGAGAACGGGTCTGTATTTATCGCTGTCAACCAAAAGAAGGGCACGGGACGCTGCATGTACAAATGCACCCAATTGTCCGGCTAGTCCTCCACCGTCAATGACCGCCGACACGGCAAACCGTCCGACATTTTCCGTAGTGGCAAAAGGCGCTTGGTATAATTTCTGGTAGACAGCACCCGGAAAATATTTATCAACCGGTCTTTTGTTCACGACTATATCGCCCTTTTTCAATTTTACTCCGCCAACTTCTATCTCGCCTGAACTGACAACGTATAGCCTGACGCGGGCTGTAGAGACCTTTCTCCTACCAACAGCCTGATAAAAAGTCTGTTTCTTTGCGCTTTTGGCTACAACTGCCCCTTCAACCTCTTTGACTTTTGTGTCTTTTTCCTTTACTTCTACTTTTTCTTCTTTCTTTTTTCTTGGCATAATTTTGCGTCTAAATATTAATTATCGTTTTTGAACTTTTGTGCATACGGATGATTGGCATCGGCATAGATATAAAGTCTCTTAAGCATCTTATCTTTCAGTTTGTTCTGAGGCAACATACCGGCTACTGACTCCCGTATTATCCTTGTCGGGTTCTCTATAAGCACATCGGCAAACGTCTTTACCTTCAGTCCACCCGGGTAACCTGAAAATCTCATATAGACTTTGGTCTCTTTCTTCTTTCCTGTCAGGGCAACTTTTGCTGCATTTATGATGACTACATAATCCCCGCAGTCAAGGCTTGGGACAAAATAGGGTTTCCCTTTGCCTATAAGAAGCTGGGCAATCTTGGTGGACTCCCGTCCCAGGATTTTGCCGCCTACATCAACTAAATGCCAGGCGCGTCTCACATCTTTTGCTTTTGTCGCTTTGGTGTATTTCATCTTTTGGTTTCCTTCTTCGTGACAGTTTCTTTTTTACTGCTTTTTTTGGTCTCTTTTTTTACCTCTTTTTTGGCCGCTTTCCTGGGTGTTTCTTCCTTTTCTTTTTTGAGCGCTTCGCGACTCCAGGAAAGGGATACTTCCTCGCTGCCATCCCCAGCCCTTTTGCCAAGCCTGACCATACGCACATATCCGCCGGTCACGCCTCCAAATCTGGGAGCAATATCTTTTACGAGCTTATCAACCAGGTCTTTCTTTGCTAGAAAGGCAGTCACCTGTGACAGCTGGCTGAGAGAGCCGCTTTTGACCTGGGACACTAATTTGTCGGCAAGCCTGACTATTGCCTTTCCTTTGGGCAAAGTGGTCTTTATCTTACCGGTATCAATGAGTCCTGTCAAAAGACTTTTGAAAAGAGCTTTTCTCTCTTTTATGTCCCGGTTGAATTTTTTGCCGAAAACTTGGTGTCTCATAAAGTCTTTAATCCAAAAATACTTTTATACCGTCAGGGCTATACCCTTTTCCCTCAATACTTCTTCAATGGTGGTAATGGATTTTGCCCCTAAATTCTTTATCTTGTAAAGATCCTTTTTGGGAGCTCCCAAAAGCTGACCCACCGTGTCTATGCCGCCGTTGTGAAGGGCATTGACTATGCGGGTAGGAATATCAAGCTCTTCAAGTGTCATCTTCAATATCTCCTCTGATAATGTCGGGGTCACTGCTACTCCCTCTGAGGCTTTGGCTTTGGGTTCGTATATCTGCAAAAAGTAAGAGACCAAAGTGTTGGCAGACTGCTTGAGGGCATCAGATGGAATGACTGTACCATCGGTCCAAATCTCCAAAATAAGCTTGTCAAGATTGGTCATCCTTCCCACACGTGTAGCCTCTACCTTATAGTTGACACGGACTACCGGTGAGAAAAGGGCATCCAAAAGTATGGTACCCAATTCCTTTTTCTCTCCATCAACTTCCTCAGCCAATCTGTAACCTGTACCCGGTTCAACAGTCAGCTCCATGGCGATCTTGGCTTTATTTGAAGTCAACTCACCCAGGTAAAGGTCTTCATTTACCACTTCGACTTCTGAAGATTTGATATCCCCTGCCATCAGTTTCTTGGGACCCTTGGCCACAAGATTGACTACGACCGGCTTGTCTCCCTGCAGTCTCAGTCTGATTTTCTTTATGTTTAGCATCAACTGGACAATATCTTCCTTAAGACCTGAAAGAGTGGAAAACTGATGCTTGACCCCGTCTATCTTGACTCTGGTCACTGCGGCACCGCGAAGGGAAGTAAGAAGTACCCTCCTCATGCTGTTTCCCAATGTATGCCCATAACCCTCATCCAGAGGTTCAATCACAAACTTGCCATAATCCGGTTTCTCTACATCGGTTTTTACTGAAAAATTTGGTTCTATCATCTTGCCTCCTTTATAATCGGTGGAAATACTCCTGAAATTTATTTTTAACGTGAATAATATTCTATAATAAGCTGTTCGTTGATGTCATCGGTGATGTCTTCCCTCTGTGGCAACCTGACTACTTTCCCCACCGGCCCTTTCCTCTCAAGCCAGGCGACAATATTGGGACTTTTGTCCTCAAGAAGTTTCTTCAGTAGTGGTGTAACCATAAGCTTACTGCCTGCAGAAACTACCATATCTTTTTCGACTGAAAATGATGGGATATTGACTCTTTTGCCGTCTATATATATGTGTCCGTGGGATACAAATTGTCGGGCTGAAGCACGTGTAGGCGCCAATCCCAAACGATAAACTACATTATCAAGCCTTCTCTCAAGAATAGTCAAAAGCGCTTCTCCTGTATTGGCTTTTTCCCGGCTGGCTTGGGCAAAATACTTGGCAAACTGTTTCTCCATAAGACCATATATCCGCTTCACTTTCTGCTTTTCCCGCAGCTGTTTACCATAATCAGACAATTTTCTGCCACCGCGCTGGCCGTGGTGTCCCGGGATAATCTTTAGCCTTCTCATAAGAGAAGCATGGGCAGACAGACCGCTGGTTTTCAGTCCAATGTCTGTACCTTCCCGTCTTGCCAATCTGTTTCGTGGTCCTCTATATCTTGCCATAAAATTAATTTTTTGAATAAATTATCGGTTATGAGTTGGTAGTTAAGTACTTAAAAACTTTTAGCTTTTTAACCAACAACTCACAACCCATAATCCATAACTCACTTATACTCTTCTTTTCTTCTTGGGTCTGACTCCGTTGTGGGGCATGGGGGTAACATCGGCAATCATGCTGATTGAAAGACCCGCGCTTTTGAGGGCTCGCAGTGCTGCGTCCCTACCTGCTCCCGGACCCTTTATATATACATCGACACTCCTTAAACCATGGGCAAAAACAATCTTTTTGGCTACCTGGTCAACTGCGGTTGTAGCGGCAAAAGGAGTGGATTTCCTTGTCCCCTTGAAACCCACGCCACCTGCACTGCCCCAGCCAAGAGTGTTGCCTTTGTCATCCGTAATTGTGACAAGAGTATTGTTGAACGTCGAAGTGATATACACTCTGCCTTTTTCAATTATTTTTTGTTGTTTTTTTGTTGCCATGTGTCAAAAATAAATATATTTTTATTTTATTTTGCTGCGGGTTGGGCGGTAGCACCTGTCTCCAGTTTGGCTCTTGTCTCCTTACGCAATGCTCCCACCGTCTTTCTCTTACCTCTTTTGGTTCTGGCGTTTGACCTTGTCCTTTGTCCCCTGACGGGAAGTCCCCTGATATGCCTAATCCCCCGGTATGACCCTATTTCTCTGAGCCTTTTTATATTTTCGGAAATTTCTCCTTTGAGGTCTCCCTCTACCTTGAAACTGCTCTCAATTGCCTTCTGGATCCTACCTATTTCATCTTCTGTCAGTTCTTTTACTCTTTTGGTTGCCGCTACTGAGGATTTTTCCAATATGACGCGTACGTTGCTCCTGCCTATCCCGTAAATATAGGTCAAAGCAATATCCACTCTTTTATGATCTGGTAAATCCAATCCTACAATCCTTGCCATACTTTTAAGTTAATATAATCAAATACTGTCACTAATAACTTACACCCAACAAACCATAACCCACCACCAATTTATCCCTGTCTTTGCTTATGCTTGGGATTGTCACAGACTATATAGACCTTGCCGCGTCTGACGACCACCTTGCACTTTTTACATCTTTTCTTTACTGAAGCTTGCACTTTCATATCTAATTCTGTTTTTCAATCAAATTATCTTAACCTAAATGTAATTCTTCCTTTATTGGGATCATAAGGAGTCACTTCCACCTTGACCTTGTCCCCAGGCATAATCCTGATATAATTTATCCTCATTTTACCTGACAGGTGGCAAAGGATTACCTTACCTTCAGGCAATTTCACCCTAAACAGGGTATTGGGCAAAGCCTCTAGAACTTGACCGACTACTTCGGTCATTCCCTGATGAACCATAATTAAAACAAACCTGTATCTCTTCTTTTCTCCCTATAAATAAAACGGTGTAACTTCTGATCTACTCCAAATAGGAAACTATTCCAAAAGCAAAGCTCTCTGCAAATGGTCATTGACACAACCCCGTTTAGCTTAATTTTTGAAACATTTCTAAGTCAAAACAACGCAACCGTGGGAAGTTACCGCCACGGTCGCTTCAAAGAGTCCTGATATTTTACCATCTTTCGTGACAATTGTCCACCCGTCATTTCCCTTGTAAACCACGTCCGGACTTCCCATATTATAAATCACCTCAATGGCAATCACTAGGCCCGGAACCAGCCTTGGCGTAGACTCCCTAATACTTTGTTCCCTTAATTTTTCGTCCTCTTCTCGAAGATTGTCCATACGGTTAAATTTATGGAATGAGGTACTGGGACTACTGACATAACCCGGCACCTCCGGCTCCTCGTGAAGCTGCCTCCCCACCCCGTGTCCGACAAGAGTCCTTGATACTCCATACCCGCCTTCTTTCTCCACAGTATCCTGTATGGCTTTTGATATGTCATAAATGTAATTTCCCAATTTTACCTGGCTTATTGCCTTCCTGAAGGCTGCCTCCCCAGTATCCAGAAATTTTTTCACTTTACTGTCGCTGTTCCCCACTGATACCGTCCAGGCCGCATCCGTATGGAAACCTTCAAAATATACCCCGCAGTCTATACCGACAATATCACCAGTCTTTATCTTGTACTCATCGGGAATACCGTGTACCACCACATCATTGACACAACTGCAGATAGTCCAGTGGTAACCTTTTACCCGCTTAAAAGATGATGTCCCACCCCTCTCCACGATGAGCCTTTCTGCCATTTGGTCAAGTGATATCAGTGAGACTCCCAGTTTGGCTTCCTTTACCAAAATCCCCAGCACGTCATGGAGGATCTTGCCTCCTTTTTTCATTTTTTCTATCTCTTCAACTGTTTTTAAATGAATCATATTTGTCTTTACCGTCTATAATTTTCGATTTGGTAAAGTTTCCATTTCTTCAGGTTTTTTCAGATGTATCATATAAAATCAGTCAATAATTTTCCGGAGTTTTTCAAAAAATTCTTCAAACGAACCGTCATTTCCTACTATAAAATCAGCTTTATCCCTAAGTTTTACCAAGTCAAAACCTTTTGCCTCATCTTCATCTCTTTGCCTTGCCTCTTTTGTGCTCAATGGCCTGACTCTCCTCTCCTGCAACCTTTGATATCTCTTCTCCTTTCCGGCTTCAATAAAGATTGTCTTAAAACCCGGAAACATATTGGCAAAAAAATCATACTCAGCCAAGGTCCTCATCCCCTCAATTACTATTTTTCCCTTCGCCTCAAACTCCGTTACCCTTTGGGCTGCCAGTTTGGCATAAATATCTTTCCCCTCAGTCTTCCTCAAATCTGTCCAGACAAATTTCTCATTTTCCCAGCCGGCTGCAAGCTTCCTTTTCACAAGCTCTTCCTGAGTCAATTCTCCCATTCTTACTACGGGAATATGCCTTTTCTGGAAGTATTCTGATGCGGCAGTCTTACCGCTACCTGGCATTCCTGAAATGACAAAGACCGAGAATTTCATCGAGCACAAAATGGGTCAAAGATGAAGACGCTGCAATATGTTTTTAAGCTCCACAAGTCGTAATTCTCTTCCTTTAACATAATCCGGCTAAATTTTCAGGGCTCTGACAATATCCTCATGTACTTTTTCTATCGTACCAGCCGCATCTATTTCCAAAATCAGATATTTACTCCTGAAAAAGGAGAGCATATCTTCTTCTTTTTCCCTATAGACTTTCAGTCTCTGGGCGACGCGTTCCGGATCATCATGGTTGACGGTACTGCCGGCAAAAAGAGTCCTGTGCCGCAAAGACAACCTCTTTATGGACTCGGCATCAGACAATTTTAGGTAAATAAGCCTGTCTATACCATAACCGTATTCTTTCACATGCACAAAAAGGAATTCAGCCTGCTTCTTGTTTCTGGGAAAACCATCCAGTAAAAATCCCTTTTTTGCCTCATCAGTCTGCAACCTGTTTTCCCAAAGCTGAAACATATTACCATCATCCACATACTTGCCTTCAGTCAAAGCCGTACGGCAAGCGTCTCCCAAAGGGCTTTTGTCCTTGGCTGCAGCCTGTCGAACCAAGTCTCCTGATGTATAAACCGGAACTTTTAATTTTTCAGCAAGCAGTTTTGCCTGTGTGCCTTTGCCTGAACCTTCGGGACCGTAAATAATTAAGTGCATACAATCCTTATAGTCAAACAGTTAATACTTTAACTAACAACTATTTCAAAAACCCTTCATAATTCCTCATCAGAAGCTGCGCTTCGATACTTTTGACCGTCTCCAAAACTACCGCCACGACTATAAGTATACCTGTTCCGCCGATGGTAAGGGAAGCAATGCCCGTAGCTTGTTTCATAAGCGCCGGAAGGATCGCGACAAGTCCCAGGAATATTGCCCCTGCCAGTGTAATCCTGGTCAGTATATAGTTGAGATACTGGGCTGTGGGCGAACCGGGCCTGATGCCAGGGATAAAACCTCCGTATTTTTGTATCTCTCCCGCTATCTTTTGCGGGTTAAAAGTAACAGCAGTATAAAAGTATGTGAAGCCTATGACCAGTAAAAAGTAGACCAGGTTGTAAACAAAACCGTTAGTGTTGAAAACCGCGACAATCCCTCCAGCAATTCCAGCCAGAAACTTATTGGGTATGAGGGCGACAAATTTTCCCACAAGAGAGGGGATAAGGACTATGGAAACGGCAAAAATGATGGGTATGACACCGGCCTGGTTGAGACGCAAAGGCAAATATGTGGTCGAACCTCCGTACATACGGTTACCCCTAATTCTTTTAGCATAGTGTACCGGCACCTGACGCACCGCTTCATTAATAAAGACAATGCCAGCTACCACAAGAAGCGCCAGAAATATAAATATCACGGCATTTACAAGCATTTCCTGATTGACTATCGTAAATGCCTGTCCGGCCACTACCGGCAGACGACCAACAATTCCGGCAAAGATAAGAAGTGAGATGCCGTTACCTACGCCAAATTCCGAGATGAGCTCACCAAACCACATCAGGAGTATTGTCCCCGTAGTCATCGTGACCACCATCGATATAAGAGTCAGGGGAGGCAGAAGGCCGATGATGTTTTGGCTTTTGAGGAGCGCATACATGCCTACAGCTTGTATAGCTGCAAGAGGAATTGTCAGAAGCCTTGTATACTGGTTTATTTTCTCCTGGCCGTATTCGCCTTCTTTGGAAAGTTCCTCAAGCTTGGGGAAAACCATTGTCAGAAGCTGCAATATGATCGAAGCGTTTATATAGGGGTTTAGCCCTATGGCCATTACCGAAAAGTTGGCCAGCGTACCTCCGGAAAATATATCCAAAAGTCCCAAGAACTCACTCTGGGAAAAAAGGCTACGCAGCTTTATCAAGTTGACCCCTGGTAAAGGTATATGTGCAAAAATTCTGAAGACTAGGAAAATGAAGGCTGTGATAATTAGTTTCTGCCGCAGCTCCTTGGATTTGAAGGCATTTATTATAGAGTTAATATATTTGTTCATTCAAGGGAAAATTCCTCTTTAATTTTCCACCTTACCGCCTGCTTTTTCAATTTTCTTCCTGGCGCCTTTGGAACAAGGCAATTTTACCGTCAGGGCAATTTTCAACTCCCCATCACCCAGTATCTTGACGCCAGTTTCTTTTACATCTTCCTTTACTATATGATTCTTTATGAGAAAGTCCAGGTCAACTTCTGAATTTTCCGGAAGGAAATTGAGGAATTTGACATTGACCGGCAGTTTCTTCTTTAATATTGACTGGTTACGCAACTTGCCGCGTATCAGAGGTAGCCTTTTTACAAGCGAAAGGTTGCCTGCTGAAAATGTCATGGACATTTTCCCCCTGGCTTTCTGGCCTTTAGTGCCGCGCCCGGCAGTCTTACCTCTACCGCTTCCGTGTCCCTGACCGAGGCGTTTTTTCCCTCTTTTTGCAATTTTAGACAATTTATTCAGTTCTATCATACTACCTGACTCCTTAATCTTTTTAATGCCGCAAACGTAGCATAGACGTTTGTCGCTTTATTGTCAGTACCGAGTATCTTTGAGACAATATCCCTTACTCCTGCAGCCTCAACTACCGCCCTGACTGCTCCTCCTGCCCTAATTCCTGTACCTCCCGGGGCCGGTTTCAGAAGTATTTTAGACGCGCCATATTTCATCCTTATCTCATGCGGGATGGACGTCTTGACCATAGGCACTGTAATAAGATGCTTCTTAGCGTATGACATGGCTTTTTTTACCGCTGATGCGACATCAGCCGCCTTACCCAAACCTACTCCCACCCGGCCTTTTTTGTCTCCGACTACAACCAGGACGGAAAATCCTATTTTGTTACCGCCTTTTGTCTTTTTTGAAACACGGTTGACCTGAATCACTTTTTCTTCAAATTCTGAAGGCACTGCATTGGGATATCTGTGTGAATTCATATTATTAAAACTCCAGGCCGCCGTCTCTTGCCTCGTCAGCAAAACTCTTCACTCGGCCGTGATATTGATAACTGCCCCTGTCAAAAACTACCTTTTTAATATCCTTTTTCTTAGCTTTTTGTGCCAGAGACGCACCTAAAAGTTTGGCCCTCTCTGTTTTTGTCGGTTGTTTATCCCCTGTAAGCTTCAACTCTTTTTCCGAAACCGCAACAAGTGTTGTGCCCTTGACATCGTCAATGAGTTGGGCATAGAGATAGCGGCTGGACCGGTATACTGAAAGTCGCGGCTTGCCGGCACCTCTTCCTTTTGTGACAACCTTTATCCTTGATCTCAATTTCCTTCTTTTATTACCTTTTATATGTTTTATTATCATGGTCAATTTGCTTTAATTTTTATTTAGCTCCAGTTGCTAAAACTTAATGCTTTTTTGAGACTCTTAAGACAGTTTTTACTTTGCGCCTGCTGCCCCACCAACCGCCTTTGCAGCTTTACCGAGTTTCTTTCTTATATGTTCACCTGTATATCTTATCCCTTTCCCCTTATAAGGTTCGGGTGGTTTCAACCTTCTTATTTTTGCCGCCATTTCTCCCACCATATATTTATCTACCCCGGAAACAGTCACTTTGTTTTCAGTCACTTGGAATGTAATCCCTGCCGGTGCTTTTATGTTTATCGGGTGGGAAAAACCCAAATTCAGGACCAGGTCGCTACCAGTTGTCTGTGCTCTATAACCTACTCCCACAAGCTCCAGCGTCTTGGTCCACGGCTTTTTTACTCCTGTCACTGCATTTTGCAAAAGACTGCGGAAAAGCCCATGAATTTTGCCGTCGGCAATTCTTTCATTTTCGATCTTTAGAAGTAATTCTTTTTCTCCTGTAGTGAGCGAAAAACCTTCCGGCAACGTCAAATCCATCTTTCCGGCTGACCCTTCCACGTGTACGGCACTGCCGCTCGCTTCTACTTTGACATCTTGTTCCTTTGCAATGGGTTTTTGTCCTATTCTTGACATATTTTTATACAAATAAACTTTACCAAATCTTATAGATCAGCTTTCCGTCTATTCTTTATCATCAGTATTTATCTAAATTCTAAAAAGGCTTACCAAATTTTGCAGATTAACTCTCCGCCTATACCTTTTTTCCTTGCTTCCCTGCCAGAGATTAAACCTGCAGGAGAGGATATGACCACAATCCCCAACCCTCCCAAGACTCTGGGTATCTCATTTTTAGAGATATATACTTTCTTGCTGGGTTTGCTGACACGGACTATCTCTGTCAATCTGGGTTTCTTATCCTCATAAACCATTTCTACCGATATGGTCTTTTTCACTTTATCTTTTTTGTTTATCTCAATTTTACCCAGATAACCTTCTCGGGAAAGAAGCTTTACAAGAGACTCCTGCATATTACTGTGGGATACCTCAATCGTCTTTTTTTCCGCCATATAGGCATTTTTTATCTGTGTCAGCAAATCTGAAATCGGATCAGTCATCATATATTTTTTATTCAATAATTAAGTCTGTCTTACTCCTCACCAGCTAGCCTTTACTACTCCCGCTGTTTCCGTCACTCATCAAAACCTACGAATTAAGTCTGTCTTACGCCTCACCAGCTAGCCTTTACTACTCCCGCTGTTTCCGTCACTCATCAAAACCTACGAATTAAGTCTGTCTTACGCCTCACCAGCTAGCCTTTACTACTCCTGGCAATTCACCTTTCAGGGCTAACTCGCGGAAGCAAAGCCGGCATAAACCGAATTTTCTCATATATCCCCTGTTTCTTCCGCATAGCTGACAGCGGTTATGCGCGCGTACATTGAATTTCTGTTTTTTCTTGAATTTGACTATATCAGATACTTTAGCCATATTTTTATAAAAAATTATTATTTCCCTTCTGCCCTCTTTGCTGCAACCGGTTTCTTAAACGGCATACCCAAAACCTCCAAAAGCCTCCTTGCTTCTTTCTTTCCTTTACCGGAAATGACAAAGGTCATCTCCAGTCCTCTTATCTTATCTACCTGGCTGTATTCTATCTCCGGAAATACTATCTGTTCGGATAATCCCAATGTGAAATTGCCTTCCTTATCAAAACCGGTATCTGGCACTCCCCGAAAATCCCTGATTCTTGGTAAAACTATCTTCACCAGCTTCTCACAAAAATCATACATCATTCTTCCCCTAAGGGTCACTTTTAGTCCTACCGCATCTCCCTGACGCAACTTGAAAGAGGAAATATCATGTTTAGCACGCCTTATGGAAGGTTTTTGCCCAGTAATCTGGGACAATTGCCCTGCTGCCACTTCAAGCACCTTCTTGTCTGTCAGCGCCTCACCAAGGCCGATATTGACTACAATCTTTACCAGCTTGGGCACCATCATGATATTCCCAATGCCCAAATCCTTGGCCAAAATTTTTCTTCCTTCTTCCTGATAATACTTAAAAAGATTAGACATAAGATTATAATATTGAATCACATTTTCTGCAAATACGGCTTTTGGTATCTCCCTGGACTTTATATCCTATTCTGGTTGGCTTTCCGCACTTGGGACAGATAAGGGCCACGTTTGCCACTTTTACCGGTCGGGGGAAATCTATTATCCCTCCGGGATTGTTTTCGTCCCTTTTTTTCATATGTCTCTTAAAAACATTCAAACCCGGCAAAAGTACCGTATTGCTTTTTCTAAATACTTTCTCTATCTTGCCTTTTTTACCCTTATCCTTTCCGGATGTAATTATGACTTCGTCGCCTTTTTTCAGTTTCATATGATTTGTTGCTTTAATAAACTTGAATTACGGAATCAGATTACAGATTGTCAGAATAATAAATCTGAATTCTACCCGCAACTTTTGTCAATATACCTCCTGGGCCATGGAAACAATCTTGGCAAAACCCAAGTCCTTGAGCTCACGGGCAACTGGCCCAAAAATCCTGGTACCTTTGGGATTTTTATCCTTGGGATTGTCAATTATCACAACCGCATTGTCGTCAAACCTGATATATGAACCGTCTAGCCTTCTTTTTTCTTTGCGGGAGCGTACAATTACCGCTTTCACTTTCTCATGGGTCTTGACCATACCTTCAGGGTCCGCTTTTTTTACAACACAGTTTACTACATCCCCCAAGTAAGCTAGAGTCCTATTACCGTGCCCCATCACCTGGATGACAGAAAGCCTGTGCGCTCCACTGTTGTCTGCTACATTTACGATGCTTCTAAGTTGGATCATATTATTTTCCTACTTTACCTATTAACTGAAAATGTTTTTCTTTTGAGATCGGTCTCACCGCACCAATCTTTACCATATCTCCTATATTTACTGATTTTTCATCTCCCTCGACCTTATATCTTTTGGATCTTCTCATGATTTTCTTGTAAAGAGGGTGCACTCTTTGCCTGCCCACTTCAACCACTATAGTCCTGGTCATTTTATTGGACACTACTTTTCCTTTCAGCGTTTTTGTGATTTTATGCTTCCTGGTTGTTTCTTTTTCTGCTTTCATATACTTATGCTCTCTCCTGCGTAATCTTTTTCTCACGCAAAATTGTTAACATCCTGGCAATATCCTTCTTTTTTCTTCTGGAAAGCATGACGTCTTTGAGTTTGCCTGATTTATGCTGGATCATAATCTTTACAAGCTCCTTTTTGGTATCAGCCACCATCTTTTTCAGTTCTTCATCCGATTTGTTCCTCAAGTCCTTAAAAACACTTTTTTTCATATTTTTAGTCCCTTTTCAGAAATTTTGTCTTCAGTGGTAATTTACTAGAAGCAGACTCAAGGGCTTCTTTTGCCAATTCCTCAGGGATTCCCCCCATCTCAAAAATTATCCTTCCCGGCCGCACCACTGCTACATAATCAACTATATCTCCCTTGCCCCCTCCCATTCTTACTTCTGGCGGTTTGTCAGAAACTGGCTTATCAGGAAATATCCTGATCCAGACACGACCTCCCTTTGCTGTATATCTAGTCAAAACGCGCCTTCCAGCCTCTATCTGACGGGATGACACCCAGCTGGCCGACATAGCCTTTAGGCCGTATTCGCCAAAAGAAAGGTAACTACCCCGAAGCGATTGGCCTCCCATTGTGCCCCGGAACTGTTTTCTGTATTTTGCTCTTTTTGGTACTAACATAATATAAGTAATGAATCTTTTGCTTTTTTATGACTTGCAAATCCAGACCTTCACGCCTATGTAACCGGATTTAGTCAGGGATGGTACAGCCGCAAAATCAACATCCTCACGTAATGTCGACAAGGGTATAGTACCAGTCTTATAGCTTTCTCGTCTTGAGATTTCCGCCCCGCCTATCCTTCCTGATAGGACAATTTTTACTCCTCTTGCACCGGCAGTCTTCACTTTTTCCATCGCCATGGACACTGCCCTCTTATGATTGAGCCTTTTGGCCAACTGTTCGGCAATTTGGGAAGCGACAAAATATGAAGAAAGATAAGGCTCCTTTACCGGTTCTACCCTAATATCCACTTTGAGGGATGCTTTCTTGATATTTTGCTTTATGCTTCTCCTGTGGGCAAAAATTGTATCAATTATGAATTTTTTTACCGTTTCCATACCGCTTCCGCCCCGACCTATCACCATTCCGGGACGCACCACGTTAAGGATAATATTGATCTTGTTTATCGATCTTTCAATTTCCACCTTCACTATGCCTGCAGGCTGCAGCCTGGCAAGAAGTGATTTGCGCAGTTTGGCATCTTCCACCACAAAGTTCTTATAATCCTTCTTGTTGGCAAACCATCTTGACTCCCAACTATAAAGAGGACCTATTCTAAAACCTTTAGGATTAACTTTTTGTCCCACTTTTTTCTCTCCTTTCAGTCACAATTTCTTCTTTTTTCATATTCTTTTCTTTTTCTTGTGGCAGCGCTTTTACTTCTGCTTTTTCTACTCTTTTCTTTTCCTGAACCGGCTTATTATCCTTTCCTGCTGCTGCGGGAAGCGTCTTACCCTGTTTCTCTTCAAGCTCTATTCTCAAATGCGTAGTTCTTTTTTTTATCTGGTGCGCCATCCCCCTGGATACCGGTTGCCAGCGCTTGAATGCAGGTCCTTCCAAAACCTCTATCCTTTTGATACGCAAGTCTGCGGCGTTTAGCTTCATATTGTTGGTCGCATTGGCCATGGCCGATTTTACGACCAGACTCATCATTCTGCCGGCTTTTCCGCTGACTACAGACAGCCTGTCCAAAGCGACTTTGGGCGGCATACCTACTACTATTTTTGCCAATCCCCGCATTTTCTTGGAGGATATCCGCAAATATTTTATATAAACCGTGTTATTCATAGATTATGTCTTCTCCAAAACTCTCTTTGTCACTTGTCCATGTCCCCTAAATGTGCGGGTTGGCGCAAATTCTCCAAGCCTATGGCCGACCATCGCCTCAGTCACAAACACTTCTATAAAATGCCTTCCGTTATAAACAGCCAGCTTCTGGCCGACAAATTCAGGCGGTATCTGGCAACTCCTATCCCAAGTCTTCACTGCTTCGCCGCGCCCGGAATTTTTCATCACGATTACTTTTTTCAGCAATTTCTGGTTTATGTATGGACCTTTCTTCAGGCTTCTGCTCATATTATTTCTTCTTTCTCCTTTGTAATATATATTTATCGCTGAACTTGCCCGGTTTTCTGGTTTTCAAACCTCTTGCAGGCTTCCCCCATGGAGTCTTGGGCTGTTTGAGACCCTCTCCGCTTCTACCTTCTCCTCCACCATGCGGATGAGAACGGGGATTCATTGCTGTTCCGCGTACTTGTGGCCTTATCCCCATATGCCTTTTCCTTCCGGCCTTCCCAATAATTTGTGATTTCCATTCGGAGTTTGCCAGCTGTCCCACTGTGGCATAGCAGTTGCCTTTTATCATCCTGATCTCACCTGAAGGCAACCTGACGTGGGCAAAACTTCCTTCTTTTGCCAAGACTACTGCTGCAGTTCCGGCGCCTCTTACCATTTGCCCACCCCTTCCCTCTGCTAGTTCAACATTGTGTACAGAAGTACCAATAGGTATATTTGCCAAAAAAAGACTGTTGCCCAATCTGGCCTCGGCATCCTGCTTGGAAAGCACCATATCCCCCACCTTCAAACCCTGAGGTTTCAAAATATACCTTTTTTCTCCATCTTTGTAAAGCACCAGGGCTATCTCCACATTCCTATTTGGGTCATAATCAAAGGCAATGATTTTTCCCTCTACCCCAAATTTATCCCTCTTAAAATCAATCTCACGGTAATACCTTTTCTCACGCGCTCCCTGATGCCTCACTGTAATT
The DNA here is from genome assembly GCA_023379265.1 of Patescibacteria group bacterium. GTDB lineage: Bacteria > Patescibacteriota > Microgenomatia > 2-02-FULL-39-11 > 2-02-FULL-39-11 > JAMCUI01. The sequence continues at coordinate 44,230 of JAMCUI010000015.1, read as the reverse complement.
TTCCCGGAATTATTCCTTCCGGAATTTTTCGGTAATATACTCATGAGTGATTTCGGTTCCATGAAATTTCTAAATCTTGTCATTTTCCTTCTCCTACTTCAAACAAATCTATTTTCTCATCCTTTGCCAATTTGACTCTGGCTTTTTTCAAATCAGGCTTATATACCGTCAGCCTTTTCCTGCCTACAGTCCTTTTTTTACCTTTAGTCTTTACGGTTGTGATCAATTTGACATGGACGCTAAACATCGACTCTATCGCTTTCTTTATCTGGAATTTTGTCGCTTTCCCTTCCACTGCAAATGTAAAGATTCCGTTTTTTGCGTCTATCAATGATTTTTCAGTTATTATTGGTCGTATAATTACGTTTTCTGACATATAAAATATCAACTTATTTCTTTTTTGCTGATTTTCCATTTACCTTTTTGACTGCTTTCTTTACAGTCTTTTTGGCTGGCTTCTCTTCCTTTTTTGCTTTCTTTGCTGTTACCGTTTTTGGCTTCTTTTCTTCCGGCTTTCCCGTCCCGAGACTCAAATCCATTTCTATTGCCTTTTTCCCCTTTTTGTCTTCTTTAACTTTTGAAGCGCTTCTGTCATCCAAAACCTTGAGAGACTCTTTCATAAAAAGCACTTCTTGCACCCTCATTACATCATAAGCGCTCAAATTTTCCACTTGGGAAACAGAGAGATTTTCGATATTCCTTCCGGCCAAAATCACATTCCTCATGACTGAAGGCAATACCAATATGACGCTTTTTCCAAGTGCTCCATCGTCAGCCAAGTATCCCAAATTCTTGAGCATCAGGTTGACATTTTTTGTCTTAGGCTCGATCTCTGCCAATCCCGTCACTACTTTTAGCTTCCCATTCTGGAACTTGTCAGTGAGTGATGCGCAAAAAACGTTTTGTCTCATCTTTTTTGGCAAAGAAAGGGAATAGTCTTTTGGTTTTGGGCCGTGAGCCACTCCTCCACCGACAAAAATCGGGGCTTTGATATCCCCGTGTCTGGCACGCCCTGTACCCTTCTGGCGGTAAATTTTTTTGGTGGAACCGATAACAAAAGTCCGGGTTTTTGTGTCGTGGGTACCTGCACGCTGGTTTGCGGTATATACACGGATAGCCTGATTTATAAGAGGCATTGATACCTTTGCCGCAAAAAACTCACCCGGCAGATCCGCTTTCCCAGTCACTTTTCCGCTCAGGTTGTATACGTCAATTTTCAGATCTTTCTTTGTCTCTATTTGCTCTTTATCTTTTTTTACCCTTGGCATATTTGTACTTATAATTTGGTAATGATAATTGCAGATTTAGTTTGCTGCCCCTGTTCTAATCTTCCCCTAATTAATTTGTTAACTTTTTAATAACAAGCAGCGAATTTCTTCCACCAGGTACCACACCCAAAACTGTCAATATGTTTTTTTCATCATCAATTTTGACTACTTTCAGATTTTTGACTGTCACTGTATCGCTGCCCATATGTCCTGCCATTCTTTTGCCGCGGTAGACTCTTCCCGGAGTAGTAGTCTGGCCTATTGAGCCGGGAGCCCTTTCGCGATCTGACTGTCCGTGGGTCCTGGGACCTCCCTTGAAGTGGTGTCTTTTTACTGCTCCCTGAAAACCTTTACCTTTGGTCACACCGGTCACCTGGATAACATCACCTTCCTTAAATACGTCAGAAGTTTTTATTTCTGAACCCGGTTTGAGTTTCTCATCGGTAAAATCTTCTTTGTTCTCTATGCTGACTTCCCGCAAAAAACGGGGTGGATTTTTGTCCAACCCCGCCTTTTTCAAATTTCCCAATTCAGGTTTAGTGAGAGTAACGGCTCTTTTGCTACCAATACCAAGCTGGATAGCATTGTAACCGTCTTTATCTTCAGTTTTTACGTTTACCACCCGGCATGAAGCAGTCGATACGCGTGTCACCGGGATTCTTTTCCCATCCGGTGTAAAAGTCTGCGACTGATCTTTTTTTATGCCTAAAATTGCTTGTATCATAATTTATTATCATTCAAACAAAAAATAGCCCCGGATAAGGGGCTATAAATATCCCGCAACATCCGATTATTTTGTTTTATAACGGTGTTTTTTCACCATCATGATCTTTTACAATTATACAGATTTAAGTCTGATATATCAAACCAAATCAACCCGTCTGACATTTTGGAACTTTCACATCTTTACTTCTATGTCCACGCCTGCTCTTGAATTACAACACAATCCTCTTGACCCAAAGTCCAACTCTACTTTCACATCTTTACTTCTATGTCCACGCCTGCTCTTGAATTACAACACAATCCTCTTGACCCAAAGTCCAACTCTACTTTCACATCTTTACTTCTATGTCCACGCCTGCTGGCAGTTCCAGATGCATTAAAGAGTCAATAGTCTTGTCCGTAGGCTCGATGATATCGATAAGGCGCTTATGTATCTTCACCATAAACGCATTCCGGCTATCCTTATCGGTAAACGGGGATGTTGGGACGGAAAAATGCTGTTTTTCCGTCGGCAGAGGTATTGGTCCCACCACCCGGGCACCGGTCCTTACGGCCGTATCCAGTATCTTCTGGCATGAATCATCAATGATTCTGCCATCATAAGCTTTTAAACGTACGCGAATTCGTCCCTTCGGCATTTTCTTATTGTTAAAACTTCTTTACTTTAGTATTTTTGTTACTACTCCCGCACCTACTGTATGTCCGCTAGAAGCTGCGGAATTTCAAATAACTCTTTACTTTAGTATTTTTGTTACTACTCCCGCACCTACTGTATGTCCGCCTTCTCTTACTGCAAATCTCTGGCCTTCCTCAAGAGCTACAGGCACGATGAGTTTTGCCGTCATCTTGATACTGTCTCCCGGCATCACCATTTCCACTCCCTTGGGAAGGGTAATCTCGCCAGTAATATCAGTAGTTTTTACATAAAACTGCGGTCTGTATCCTGTGAAGAAAGGCGTATGCCTTCCTCCTTCTTCCTTCGTCAGGACATAAATCTCAGCCTCAAATTCTGTATGAGGGGTGATACTGCCAGGCTTGGCTACTACCTGTCCGCGCTCCACCTGGTTTTTCTCGACACCTCTTAGAAGAAGGCCGACATTGTCTCCGGCCATCGCTTCATCCAGAGTTTTCCTGAACATTTCGACCCCTGTGATAACTGTCTTTTGTGTGGCCTTTATACCGACTATCTCTATTTCTTCGTTGACTTTTATCTTTCCTCTTTCCACTCTGCCGGTAACGACTGTCCCTCGGCCCTTGATTGAGAAAACATCCTCAATAGGCATAAGGAACGGTTTGTCTGTATCACGTACCGGTGTGGGAATTTCGCTGTCTACCGCATCCATTAGAGCCTCAATTGACTTGATAGCTTCCGCGTCTCCCTGCAGAGCCTTGAGGGCGCTGCCTCTTATAATTTTGACTTTGTCTCCCGGGAATTTGTATTTGGTCAAAAGCTCTCTGATTTCCATCTCTACCAGATCCAAAAGTTCCTTATCCGATACCATGTCGACCTTATTAAGAAAAACGACAATTGCCGGCACGTTTACCTGTTGTGCCAGAAGTATGTGCTCTCTTGTCTGGGGCATCGGACCATCAGGAGCAGAGACCACCAAAATGGCGCCATCCATTTGGGCTGCACCAGTGATCATGTTTTTTATGTAATCTGCATGTCCTGGGGCATCGATATGTGCATAGTGGCGTTTGGCTGTTTCATACTCGGAGTGGTGGATATTTATTGTGACACCTCTGGCTTTTTCTTCAGGAGCATTATCTATTTCTTCGTATTTCAGAGCTTTGGCCATACCTTTTTGGGCCAACACGTGTGTAATTGCTGAAGTCAGTGTAGTCTTACCGTGATCAACGTGACCGATAGTCCCGATATTAAGATGGGGTTTACTTCTCTGAAAAACTCCTGTAGCCATAAATACTTCCTCCTTAGATGTTTATAACAAAATAAAAATATTCCCAAATTATTTGGGGTAGCGAAATTATACACTAAGCTTTTTTCCCGTGCAAGAGGTAGAAAGGGCATTTATGTAGGGCATTTATACCTTCACGCCACGTGTATTCAATGTATAAGTTCCGTAGAAAGGGACAAGAAAAATTCCTTTTCCCGTATTCCTAACTTCCCGATTCCGGAAGCGCAATATTATATATACCTATATATTCATTCCCAAAAGGCTTATCATATCTTTTGAGTAGCCGTGCATACTTTTCCACTCCTCCCATCTGGACACCTCTTGAGACAAAATAAAGCCTGACGTCCTTTTGTCTGGCAAAATAGCCCAAAAGATTTATGGGGAAAACTTTTATATTATCCCGCCGCAGGAAGACATACATCGCATCCTCTGGGTTGCCGCTGTCATCCCGGACAAAGACTACACTGAGTCTTTCTCCCGCATCTTTTGTTATCCAGTCGGCCGCCTCTTTGACCCCATAACCTGAAGTCCATCCGTCAAAATACTGGTAAAGATCTTCACGACCTTTAGGAAATTTTTCCATCAGCTGGTAAAACCGCCCGGGATAAAAAATAAGGAGCAGACTGACTGTCATGGATGAAAGGAGAGTCGCAAATAAAAATGCATACTTCCAACTTTTTTGTTTTATAAAAGAGAAGCCTTCATAGGAAAAAAGGAGAAAAAGAGGCAATACATAAACGATATATCTGGCAGAAAATATCTTGACCAAAAATATTTCGGCAAGAATAGGCACCACCAGAAATACAAAAAGAGGCCGGTAGCCTTTTTTCTTTATCAGGCACAAAATACCCAAGAGAAATGACATAAAGACTAAAGGCGTCGCATAATCGGCAAACCAGGCTGTATAAAGGGGTGCTTTGTCGGTAAAAAGCTTAGGCGCCTGGCGCAATACTTCAGAAAAAGAGTAAATTCTATTGCTTTCTGGAAAAGCCATCCTCTGGTAATCAGGATGGAAGATTATCGGAGCAACCATAAGAAGAAAAATCATAGCTCCTGCCAGAACTGCCGCAATAAGTCTCCCGGAAGAAAAATCTTTCTTCCTGAATCTCCAAACCAAAAGGATAAGAAATGGAGGCAGTATGATAAGTATGGTTGACTTAAACCACCATCCCAGGGCAATTACCGCACCCAGCGCCAACCCCTTTATAATCTGCGGTTTTTCAAATAAAGAGAGGGATATGAGAACCGACAATGTATAACATGCCGCAATCAATCCGTCTGGAAGAGCCATCCGGTCAAAAAAAAGAAGATAGGGGCTGAATGTCAGCAAAAGCACCAAAAAGATATCCGGTCTTTTCTCGCTGACTTTTTTATAAACGGCAAGGATGGCCAAAAATGTAACAAGTGATACGGCTACGCTAAAAAAACGGACAGACAAGAGAGGATCAATCGGTAGAAACTGCAACAACCCATATACTAAAGGGACTCCTGTCTGTTTGCCGTCAACTGCCACCATAAGGGGATACCCTTTGCCTAAACCCTGATAGAATTCGCGGCCCCAATGGAGATAGATTCCCTCATCGTTGAATATAGGCATGCTCGTCAGCTGGAATAGATTTACCGCAAGGAAAAAAACCGTTCCCCAAAGATATATATGCTTGTTAAACCCAGCCAAAAATTTCTTCATTCTTTTTATCCATATCATAAGCAATTGTAAACTCTAAGTACAGAATAATTGAGATATTGATAAAAAGTGGAATATGCGAAGCAGATGGAAATTTTCGTAAATCGCATATGGAGTGCTTTATGCCAGCTATACTTAAAAATATTAGATAAGTAATGATCGACGTGGTAGAACCTGTAAATTAATGCCTTGAGGATAGACCTTGACATACATATTAGTAAATGCTAATATATTATCCTCATGAGACACTTGGTAATTTCTGCAATCTGCAATCCGGTAAGACTCAAGCTTATAAGATGCCTTTCGGCAAGAAGCAAAAACGTCCAAGATCTGGTAAGAAATTGCGGCCTGTCCCAATCGGCAGTATCCCAGCATCTATTAAAACTGAAAAAATCAGGCCTGGTCAAAAGCGAGAAAGAGGGCAAATTCATTTACTACTCTCTCACGAACCAAAAAGCGGCAAAGATTGCAGAGATGATTCAAAATTTTTCTGTTAAAGCTCCCACAACTTAACGGTTGGGGAATCTTAATAATGCGCTTCGTCTGAGCGTAAACCTCGCCGAAGCGAAAAAAGGCCTCTGTATCCCTTGATCTTACGCCTGGCTTAAGGTTGGACGAAACGGGCCGGGGAATTTCGCGAAGGCGGATTAAAAATATTTAGGAGGTATTTTATGAACATCGCATACTTTAGGAAAAGCAAATTCACTTTGGGCAAAACCGTTGACAACGTTACACAAAAAGCCAAAGAGGACGGTTGGAAAATTCTTGGTGAAGCTGAACTGCCGGACAAAATTGGTAAGATGATCCTTATTTGTAGACCCGAATGGATAAAGACGATTGTTGCGGAAAACCATAATCTTTTAGGTTTTTTGCCTTGTGCCATATCCGTCTTCCAAAAAGATAAAGATGTCCTTGCGGGTACGGGGCAACCTGCCGTGATAAAGGCTCTGGCACAAAACGACAAGATTTCCCAGCTGGCATCGGACGCAGAGGTAAAAATTAAAAAACTTATAGATGAGTCTGCTGGTGTAGAAGAATCAAAACCGCAAAAAGTGCGCCTCTACTCCACTATGACCTGCCCATACTGCAAGATGGAACAGGCCTGGCTAGAAAGAAATAAAATAAACCATGAAGTAATCCATGTCGACCTAAACCAACAGGCGGCTGAAGAGATGGTCAGAAAAACCGGACAAATGGGTGTGCCGGTAACCGAGATACAATACGAGGATATGGAACCGGAGTATATAATCGGCTTTGACAAACCAAGACTTGCACAAATTCTGGATGTCATGGAATAAACCCGTAGGTTTCTCTCTATACCCATCTTACTCTGGTTTGAAGCTCGTAAAGCCGAAAAAGCAGATTAGGTTGGGTATATACTGAGTAACTCAGCTGCAAACCTGAGTTATGTGAGTATAAGCAGTTTTTCAGGTAAAAGGGGTATTTTGCTTGTATATGTCAAAGTATTTCCGGCAAAACCGGTATAAGATATACGGCATGCTACATCTTACCCACAATCCTCTCTTTATTTTTTACCCATCGCAGTTTATATTTCTTCTTGTCCTTACAAAAAGCCGGAGATTTTTGTATGATAGGAAAATAACCGAAAGCTAAACACACGGATATAACTGATAAAAAATCTTCAATTATTGCGGTAATGTTTGCAAAAATTTCTAAATTCTTAGCCTTCATTATTGCTTTGGCCATTTTTGCTGTACCCGCCTATCTGAAACTCACCGAAAGAAGCTCCGCTAAAGAAAATTCCACAGTCGTCATACTCCCTACTCCTACCCAAGAAGTCTCACCATCCCCGTCTTTACTTTCTACTCCGCTTCAAACCCCCAACCTGAAAGATATAGTAGAAAACTCATTGAGAGACGCCCCCGGCACATACGGTATAGTCATACAGAACTTAAGGACGGGAGAAAATTATTTTTACAATGAGCATACTTCCTTTAACGCTGCCAGCCTTTACAAACTTTGGGTAATGGCCCAAACTTTCGACCAGATACAAAAAGGCCTCCTTAGTGAAAACGATATACTCAGTCAGGACATACAGGTATTAAACAGTGAATTTGATATCGACCCAAGTTATGCTGACCAGACGTTAGGCACAGTCACCATGTCGACAGATGATGCGTTAAATAAAATGATCACTGTTTCGGATAATGATGCTGCCCTTCTCCTATCTGACAAACTGACTCTTTCATCGGTGTCTGATTTTCTGTCGAAAAATAATTTCCAGGAATCCAGATTGGGAGAACCACCTGTCACCACCCCTTATGATATCGCCATGTTTTTTGAAAAATTATATAGTGGAGAATTGGCTGATAGTGACAGTACTTGGAAAATGACCGATTTACTGAAAAAACAGGCGCTCAATGGAAAAATCCCCAAATATCTGCCTCCCGAAACGGTGATCGCACACAAGACTGGAGAAATTGATACATATACCCATGATGCGGGTATAGTCTATAGCCCGAAAGGTGACTACGTTATAGTTATCATGACAGAGAGCGATTCTCCAGATGAAACACAAGAGCGCATAGCCAGATTGTCCAGATCAGTATATGACTATTTCTCAAAAACCTGACATTTTCTCAGCTTTTTATCAGGTAAATTAGATATTTTATAGGGGTGTATAATAGATTACAAACAGATAGTAAAATAGTCTCCGTTTATTTTTTTTGAAAATTTATTATAATATATAGCAGTTATCAAAACCGCTATCCCGCCTTCAAATCAAGTTTTGATATAAGTTGCAGGTATCTACAAAGATGAAATTCATGTCAACCAAAACCAAAGTTTTTATCTATTTCTTCCTTCTCTATCTTATCGTCGTACCCAAACCGGCTTATGCATACCTTGATCCGGGAACAGGCAGCTACATATTCCAATTGGTTATTGCCACAGTTCTTGGCGGCTCTCTCTTTTTCAAATCCGGAGTCAGGAAATTCAAGGATATTTTTAGACGAAAGTCTTCCGGAAAAATTATGACAGATAGCGAAGATGCCGACTAAACACAAAACAACCTCAATCTCCTCCGCTTCTAAAAACATGCAAAGTTCAAGCGAGATCTCCAATCCTGCTTCCTATAAAGATCCAAGCGGTTTCATCTATACCAAAGATGGTAAGATTTTCCGGCAGGTAAATCTTTTTTATAAGGAAAATTATGACTCTCTTATGCAGTCAGGCCTTTATAAAAAGCTTGTTGAGAAAAAATATCTCATCACCCATAAAGAAATAAGCAATTCTCCTAAAAATTCACTAGCATACAAAATTATCGCTCCCGAAATTATCCCTTTCATCTCCTATCCTTATGAATGGTGTTTCAGCCAGCTTAAAGACACGGCCCTTCTTACACTCTTGATACAAAAGACAGCTTTATCTTTTGATATGAGTCTTAAGGATGCTACCAGTTTCAATATCCAGTTTCTCCCGGACGGCAAGCCCATTTTTATAGACACGCTATCCTTTGAAAAATATGTTGAAGGTCAACCATGGGTAGCCTACAGACAGTTCTGTGAGCAATTCCTGTCTCCTCTTGCAGTCGTAGCTTATAGAGATTTCCGGTTGGCTAAACTTCTTCAGGACTATTTGGGAAACATCCCTTTGGATCTTGCTGCCAAACTGCTCCCTCTTTCAGCCAAGATGAATCTATCCCTTTTTATGCACATTAGCCTTCACGCCAGAAGCCAGAAAAAATACTCAAGTATTCCCTTGTCAGAAAAGGGAGAAAGATCTCTCAGTAAACAATCACTTTTAGGAATACTGGATAGTCTTGAGAGTACCATAAGAGGCATGAAATGGCAGGATGTTAAGTCCACCTGGTCACACTATTATGAAGGTGATACCAAAGGCAGTTATCATAGTGATGCATTTGATAAGAAGAAAAAGATTGTCGCAAAATACCTGAAGACTATCCATCCAAAAACGTTGTGGGATATCGGTGCCAATGCCGGAATGTTCAGTAGGATAGCTTCTGAAATGGGTATATATACCATATCCATGGATTATGACTATCCTGCTGTGGAGAAAAACTATATCCTGATGAAAAAAAACAATGAGAAAAATATACTACCGCTTTGGATAGATATCACCAACCCGACTCCTGCCTTGGGATGGGTCAATCTTGAAAGAGAACCTCTCATCTTTGGCCGTCCACGCCCTGACATGGTGATGGCTCTGGCACTAGTACATCATCTGGTTATGACACACAATATTCCTCTTTCCCTGCTGGCGTCTTTTTTTTCCGAGATTTGCCAATCGCTGATTATTGAATTTGTGCCCAAAGGAGACAATCGCGTGAAACTTCTTCTGCAAAACAGGGAAGACGTATTTTCAGACTACAACCAGGAACATTTTGAGAAAGAATTTGGGCACTACTTTACCATCAGAGAAAAAACAATTATTCCACAATCCCAACGCATTATTTATCTTATGTTGAAAAAGGATTGAAGATGAAATATCTGAAATCCTTATTGTCCTTCCTGCCCTTATCCGCGGTTCTTTTTTCCTCTTCTTTTATATTGGTCTCTTTTTTCCACAATATCGGCGAACTTTCGCTCTCTGAGATAACCATTCCGTCAGTTGCGGCCGTCATCTTTGCTTTTATTGTTTATCTATTATCTCTGCCGCTGATGAAAAACAGGGAAAAAGGGAAAGTTTTCTCCTCATTTTTTATCATCATATTCTTTTCCTATATTGGCATTTTTTCCTTACTGGGAAATATCCCCATAAAATCAGATTTGTTTGTAGACAACAAATCGCATTTTGCCCTTGCAATATGCTTTATCTTATTCCTCCTGACTTTCCTTTTTGTCAGGAGGCTCAAAACGCGCCTTATACTTTTGAACCGTTTTCTTCTTCTAATTGCCCTAATAATCACTTTTCTCAATATTTTCCAGATCGGACATTATGAAATTTCCCAGCGCCAGGAAACCGGACCCCAAAGCCCATTGGTCCTGCCGGATATAAATGAGTCGGAATTTAACCGTAATAAACTGCCGGATATCTATTTTATATTGCCCGAAGATTATTCTGCACCTTCAGTATTGAAACAATATTTCAATTATGACAGTACTGGCTTTCTCGATTTTTTGAAAGACAAGAAGTTTTATATCGCAAGTGAAAGCGCATCCAATTACCCCAAATCATTCCTTTCCATCACTTCAATGCTGAATATGGAGTATCTTGACTATCTCTCAAAATACAAAAATTCTGGTGACCAGACGCTTGTCAGCACTCTGATTGAAAATAACAATTTCCTGCGACTGATCAGGGAATTGGGATACGGTTATTACCAGATGGGCTCCTGGTGGGGACCGACCCACTTTAATCCGCTGGCTGACGACAATTTTATTATTGAGAAAGAAAATATCGGCAGTATCGATGATTTCAGCTATACCATACTTGAATCTTCTATACTAAGGCCTCTAATCATAAGATACCTTCCCAGAAATGTCATTACCGAATCAATCGAGGATAAAAGAAAAAGGATACTCTACCAGTTTAGGGAATTACCAGAAGTAGCAAAATTACCTGGCCCTAAGTTTGTCTTTACCCATATTATCGCCCCTCACGGACCTTACGTCTTTGACAGAAATTGTCAAAATATCGGACCCCGGAAAACTCTCAAGAAGACAGAGACAGAAAACTATACCAACCAGGTAAACTGTATTAACTTGAAGATTGAAGACGTCATAAACACAATTTTGAAGGAAAGTCCACGGCCTCCTGTCATACTTCTTGAGACTGACGAAGGGGCTCCATTTTTGGGAGAAAAGGTAATTCCAGCCGACAGTTGGAGCAAAGCTACAACCGATCTCCTGAAAGAAAAATTCCCTATTTTTGCCGCCTACTATCTGCCGGGAGTCTCACACAAAAGTCTCTATCCCGCTATCTCTCCTGTCAATTCGCTGCGCCTTATAAGCAACCTCTACTTCAAAACCGATTTTCCGATTTTGCCCGACAAAAATTACATTTTTCCGGATATGAAACACCTTTACCAGTTTAAGGACGTGACGGACGAAGTGAAATCTGTTAACAATAATTGAAAATACTAAGAAAATAAAATACATTACTTTTAACAACGGGTGATGTTTGAGAAGGCTTCCAAGCTGAGTTTTAATTAGCGAGCGGTTAAGACTCTATGGATAATATAAACTTTCATCGCGAGCGCTCTAAAACGAAGACTTGGAATACTCAAACGGCAGGACCCGTAAATTATAATAATAATTCTATTTTTTAATTTTCACCATGAACAGCTTAGGGAATATTGAGATAACCGGGAAAAAACATTAGAATAGATCTTACGGACGGATATTGATTCTTATATCCGGTCCCACCTCTTTCACAATAAAATAGGTTTACCAGACTCAAATTTCTTTTATGACCTATCGTATAAAAAAGTTTTTACTCATCATCTCAATCCCTGTTTTTATAATACTGATTTATATATCCTTTCCGTCAAGAAAAGATATTTTCGCCCAAACTCCGACTTCTCAACCAGCCAACAGCCAATCACTCCAGGATCTGGAAAACCAGATTCATGATCTGGAAAATAAAATCAGTGACCTTCAGGGACAGGAAAAAACTCTATCAGATCAGATCTCTTACTATGACACACAAATGAAAGTGACTACCCTCAGGATCGCTGAAACCAAAACCCAGATTGATGATCTGGAAAACAATATAGAGATTACGTCAACTAAAATCGCGACTCTTGAAGGCTCACTCAACCAGGTGGGAAACGTCCTTTTGGAAAGGATTCTGGCTACCTATAAAGTCGGCTCCGTACAACCCTTACAGCTTCTCATGTCTTCCAAAAGCTTATCGGATTTCGTGATGAAGGAATCATATCTGCGCATAGTTCAGGACCACGATAAAGAACTGATGATCCAAGTCCAGATGACCAAAGTGAACTTTACAGAACAAAAGCAAATTCTTGAAGATAAACAAGCCAAACTCAAAGCCCTACAAGTCCAACTCGAATCCTATACCAAACAGTTGGCTGATGAGGAAACATCCAAAAAAAGACTTCTTGCTGAGACACAAGGTAGCGAAGAAAACTACCAGAGGCTACTGTCTGCTGCCAAGGCCCAACTTGCAGGATTTTCCAACTTCGTGGCAAATCAGGGAGGAGCATCGATTTTATCAGGTCAGACATCCTGTGACAGTTGGGGTTGTTATTATAACCAGCGTGATTCCCAATGGGGAAATACCGCTCTAAACCACACACAATACACAATTGCCAGCGACGGTTGTCTTGTCACCTCCATGGCAATGGTCATCACACATTATGGACACAAAGTGACTCCACTTGATATCAATAACAACCCATCCAATTTCGCTTCGTATTATCCGGCTTACCTTCTTTACACAATATCCGTAAATGGCGTGACTGCGTCCAGAATTGGTGCACAGATTGACTCGATCCTCTCTTCCAATAATCCGGTTATTGTCGGAATATATGCTTACGGAGGCACACATTTTGTCGTTTTGACAAGCGGTTCAAACGGTAACTACAAAATGAATGACCCTTTCATCGAAAACGGCCATAATATCTCCTTTTCCGACCATTATTCTGTAGGATCAATCTTTGAAATTGATAAAGTAGTCGTCAGCTGAAAAATCAGATAGACATCTTTGACTGGGGAAAAATATATTTCTGAAAAGAAAAAGTAAGAAGGAGTATAAAAAGGTTGATAAGCACGATTACTCCACCGGCTGAAAGATTCAGATAAAATGAGCCTATTATTCCGGACAGTACGGAAAATATGGATATCACCTCAGCATAAAGAATTGTCTTTATGAAGCTTCTTCGGAGTTGAAGAGCCGCCACAACAGGAATGACAATAAGAGCGGATATAAGAAGTATCCCTACTATTGGGATAGCAACAGCCACCGTAAAGGCAGTCAGAATGATAAGAAGAGTATTTATAAATCTGGTCGGTATACCGCCGACCCTGGCTGCCTCTTCATCAAAGGTGATATAGACCAGCTCTTTATAAAACGCGATAACAGTCAGAAGAATTAGTATGCCGATAGTCAAAATGATATATACGTCAGCTGTTTTTACCGTCACAATGCTTCCAAAAAGGTAATTGAAAAGGTCCACGCTGAAACCGTTGGCAACGCTTATGAGCACTATTGCAAGAGCCAAACTGCCTGAAAGAAATATGGAAAGGGCTGACTCCCCATAAATCCTTTTGGAAAGTCTCAATCTTTCAATTACTACAGACGCGCCTACAGCCGATGCAATCACTGTAATCAAAGGGTTTATCTTCAAAAGAAGCCCAACTGCCACTCCTGCCAAAGAGACATGGGATAGGGTGTCTGCAATAAGCGAATACCGGCGAAGTACCAGAAATATACCTATTAGCGGGGCAATGGCTCCTATAATAAGACCGACTTCTATCCCTCTTACAATAAACCCGTAATTAAATATGTTTAGCATGTCTTTTTTCTCCGAAAAGGGTAGTAAAATATTGGCTTTTCATAAACTTGCCCGGCAATCCCCAATAGATAAGCGAGCGGTTGATATAGGCAATCTCTGTAGCCTCATGCGCAACAACATCAAGTTCGTGCGAAACAAGAATAAGAGTCAGGTTGTTTTCCCTATTAAGCCTCTGCAATAGGGAATAAAATTGTTTCTGGGTTGCCACATCCACCCCGACCGTCGGCTCATCCAGTATGATCACTTCCGGTTCGCCCGCAAGCGCTCTGGCAATAAACACCCTCTGTTGCTGTCCTCCAGACAGGTCACCAACCAAACGGTCCTTGAAACGCCACATCTCAACATCGTCCAAAGCCCGACGCACTATTTCTTTATCCTTTTTGCCGGGGAAATGAAAGAGTCCGAGTTTGGGATAACGTCCCATCTGTACCACTTCAGCAACAGTCATGGGGAAACTGGGGTCTATATGGGCTGCCTGTTGTGAGATATAACCTATTTTTGACCAGTCATGAAACTGCTTTATACCTTTGTCGTAAAGATAGATATGGCCTTTTGTTGGAGTCAGAAGTCCCAGCATCAGCTTCAAAAGGGTAGATTTCCCCCCGCCGTTAACACCGATTATGCCAAGATAATCACCCTTGTGCACTTCAAGGTTGACGTCCTTCACCACCAGTTCATTTCCGTAGGAAAAACTTATATTTTTCAGCTCAATAATATTTTTTGTATGATCTACCTGTGACATAATTCATTTAACTTTTGCAATCCAACGCAGCTTTCAAATTATTTAAATTATTTTCCATCAGCGAAAAGTAATTCTGGCCGGCAGCCGTCTCATTTTTTGTAATTCCCTCAATTGGATCCAAAACAAGAGTCTTTGCTCCCGTCTCGGCAGCAATTGCCTGTGAAAGTTTGGGGCTCACCAGCTTTTCAAAAAATATGATTTTTATATTTTCTTTCCTCACCAAATCTGCTATCTCAGCCATTTTCTGGGAAGAAGGTTCCTCATCCGGAGTCACTCCGCTTATGGCAACCTGGTTTAGACCGTATTGTGCGGCAATATATCCGAAAGCCGCATGAGCGGTGACAAAATCCTTCTTTTGACAATTTTTTAATCCGTCTCTATATTCTTTATCCAGACTATCCAACCTGCTTACAAGCAATTCCGCATTCTTCTCAAAATAAGCTGCATCCTTTGGGTCAGTTTCCTTAAAACCAGCCAAAATTTCTCCGGCTTCTTTTTTTGCCAAAAGCGGGTCAAGCCAAATATGGGGATCCTGAATTTTTTGCCCGTTTTCCACCATCTCATTATTTGTTAATCCTGCTCCGGCTATAACAATTTTTACATTGCTTCCTGAAAGCTGATCCTGCAATTTTTGCGACCACGGCTCAAGGTTTCCCCCATTCATCACCAGCATATTACTTTCATGAATTTTCACTATCACCTGAGTCGTGGGTTCAAAATCGTGAGGTTCGGCGCTTGGAGGAGTTATATTAAATACCTGCGCTTTATCTCCTCCTATTTGTGAAGCAAAAAAATAAATTGGATAAAATGACGCTGCAACAACCAATTTATCGCCTTTAGCCGTCTCTAAATTCAAACTCTGCCGGGTAAGAATTTTACCGGCAATAGCAACAAACGAAATCACAAATATCAGTCCTATGATTGAGATGACAGTCTTTTTCATATCATTTTAGGCATTTGGCGCACAGGCCGAAAAATTCCAGGCTGTGGCGTCTTATGAAAAATCCCTTAGTCTTTTGTAGTTTTTTTTCCAGGGGTTTGAGAACGCAGTTTGAAACCATTTCCACCCTTCCGCACTTTTCGCAGACAAAATGGTGATGCTCCGGCCTTGACCCGTAATCATAACGCAGTTTCCCGTCGTCAAAAAGCACCGGTTTTGCCAGTCCCCTGTCAGTCAATATGTTTATTATCCTAAAAACTGTCACTCGGTCAACTTTAATACCATGGCCTGAAAGATAACTAGTGAGGTTTCCGGTATCCAAAGGGCTACTGGCACTTTCCAAAGCCGCAAGCACTCCCAACCGTGCCGGAGTCACCTTCAGGTTTACTTGTCGCAATTCTTCCTTACAATCGTGTTTTTTTATCATAATATTTAGCTCTCTTACTTCATCAAGGCTTGATAAGAATCAGTTTAGAAAGGTACATACTGTTTGCAGTTTCTAACGCAAGAAATGCAATTTGTTTTTGTCATTATATGCAACTCAGTTGCATTTGTCAAGCAATCAATACATACTCATGGAATTTTCATATTCAGGATGTAAATGAGATTAGTAGATGATTGTTCTTGTTATACCCGTCATAATTCTTGCCGTGTTTATACTTGGCGTTTTTGTATTTGCCTCTGCTCTTCTTATGGAAAACAGGGAAAAAAACAAACTTACGGTAAAATAGCCCTTACAACAGCTTTGCTACTTAAGCTTTTCTTCAGCTTAAGGCTTTATACTCCCCCAACATGAAAGGAGGTGATATCAACTTGAAAAAAGCACTTATTATAGCCCTTATCGTTACACTTCTTACCGGTGCAGCAGTATTTGGTCTAGGAGAGGTCTATGCCCAAAATACGGCAAACCAGCAACTGCCGACTCTTGTGCAGATGATTGCCCAGAAATTCGGCTTGAACCAAAATGATGTCCAGTCAGTATTTGACCAATACCGACAGGAACGCCAAACGAAGATGGAAGCCAATTTTGAAGCAAAACTTGACCAACTGGTCAAAGACGGCAAAATTACAGATGCCCAAAAACTGCTCATTATAGCCAAACATAAAGAACTCCTCTCTCAAAGGGGGGCGGATAAAGCCAACTTTAAGAATATGACGCCAACCCAAAGAAAAGACGCCATACGGCAAGAAAGACAGGAATTGCAGGCATGGGCTAACCAAAACGGTATAAATTTACAATATCTTTTTGGGGGGACGGGAATTCGCGGCGGTTTTCTAAAAGGGGCAAATCAGTAACCGGAGTGAAGTTCCTGGGGCTAAAACCCGGAGATTTCTGCGAAGGATTAAATAAAAAACAGTGCCCGGGTAATCCCGGGTGCTGTTGCGGGGAGAATTCTTCTATAGACTTCATACAAACCGCAGTTTTTTTAGTATAATTAATACTGATTACCAAATCACCGTTTTCACTCCTGTCCTTTTTACTTTCAGAAACCTATGCATATTCCGGACGGATATCTTAGCCCAACTACATCATTTACTCTTTATACGGTTTGTACACCTTTTCTCATGAAGGCTTCACGAGAGGCCAAAAAGAAACTTGATTCAAAAACTATACCTCTTATATCCCTTTTTTCCGCCCTCTCTTTTCTTATCATGATGTTCAACGTACCCCTTCCGGGAGGCACCACCGGCCATGCTGTAGGCACAGTCATATCATCAATTATTTTAGGTCCATGGATTGGCATGCTGACGACAACAGTCGCCCTTATCATACAGGCTTTATTTTTTGGCGACGGAGGCATACTGACGCTGGGCGCAAATATTTTTAATATGGCTATTGTCATGGCGCTAGCGGGCTATGCCATTTTCCGTTTTTTGGCAGGATGGAAAAAAGAAACCGGATGGAAAATCGTCTCTGCTGCAGTTGCCGGATACATCGCTATAAATCTGGCTGCCCTTTTGGCTGCCGTTGAACTAGGAATCCAACCAATAATTTTCCGCAGCATCACCGGCCAACCGCTTTATTTTCCCTATGGTCTTACCGTTTCTATTCCGGCAATGATGCTGGGACATTTGACTCTCGCCGGCCTTGCTGAAGCCTTTGTTACAGGACTTACCCTATCCTGGATATACCGGACAAATCCCTCTCTAATAACTCCCGACAAAAAAGTGGCAAAATCCGGCAGGTTTTTTCCTTTGGCAATAGTTATCATTTTTCTTCTCATCCTTCTTACGCCTCTTGGTCTTTTGACCCCGGGTACTGCCTGGGGTGAGTGGAGTCGACAACAGCTTTCGGAACTAGGTTTGGGGTATATACCGGCCGGGTTTGACCGCTGGACTGGCCTTTGGAGCGCACCTTTTTCAGGATACAATTTTTCAGTTTTGGGTAATTCTTTTTTGGGCTATCTTTTTTCAGGATTTCTAGGCGTATTTATTGTAGTATCTGTCGTGTATTTACTTTTTAAGGTTTTCAAATTAAAAAATAAATAAACATGTCTTTCATTGAAAAAAATCTGGAAAATATTACCGGAGCCATACAAAATTCCGTCTTTTCAGAGACAATCGCCAAGAAAGACGGCTTTCTGCAGCGGCTTGACCCCAGGACAAAAATAGTCTGCTTTATCCTTTTTCTTCTTGCCGTTAATCTCTCCGTAAATCTGTATTTTATAATTTCCGTTTATATTTTCCTTCTAATATTTGCCGGAATCTCAAAAATTTCGCTGAAATTTTTCATCACCCGCGTCTGGCTTTTCCTTCCATTTTTCACCGGCATTATTGCGCTGCCGGCTATCTTTAACTTTTTCACTCCGGGAAAACCTCTCCTCACTCTCATAAATAATCCACAACAACATTTCTTTATAGCAGTGACACAAAACGGTCTTCTGACGGCACTTTTCCTTCTCACCCGCGTCGCCACTTCAGTCTCTCTTGGTATACTTCTGGTATTGACCACACCCTGGATCAGACTCCTCAAAGCCCTTGACCGGCTTCATGCTCCCCAGATTCTTATAATTATGACAATGATGACATACAGATATATATTCGTGCTTTTGGAAACGGTCAATTCCATGTTTTTAGCCCGCAAAAGCCGGATGGTCGGACGGTTTACCCAGTGGGAAAACAGACATCTTGTCTCTTCCGCTTTGGGCACTCTTTTTGGAAAAACTCAAGTACTGAGTGAAGAGATCTATCAGGCTATGCTCTCCAGAGGTTATAGGAATAAAATTTATATTTTAAGCGATTTTTCTCTCACTATTTTGGATTTTTGGTCAATAGTTGCAACAACAGCAATAATTTTCGGGCTTTTTTTGATTTGGAGAACCCAATAAAAATAATTGACAGATTATATTTCTCTACTCAAATGATGTCTCTGAAGATTTCATATCTAATTATTATTTTTATATGATACATAACAATTCTAAAATTAATAAAAAAAATCCTCCTATACTGGAATTTGACAAAGTCGGTTATAAATACCAGAATTTTGCAGCACTGTCCGATATTACTTTTAGTGTACACGAAGGAGAAAAAATAGTTCTTCTTGGTGCCAATGGTTCAGGAAAAAGCACATTATTGAAAATTATTGATGGATTGGTTTTTGCCGACAAAGGTACATACAAAGCTTTTGGAGAAATAATCAATCAAAAATATTTTGATATCGAAAAAAAATCTTACGATTTCCGCAGTAAAATAGGCTTTGTCTTCCAGGACTCCGATGTCCAACTCTTCTCTTCCACTGTTTTTGATGAAGTGGTATTTGCCCCGCTTCACATGGGTTTTGATAAAAATGAGATATTGCAAAAGACAAAAAGTGCGATGCAAATGATGGGTATAGAACACCTGTCAAAACGTGCTCCCTACCGCCTTTCCGGAGGGGAAAAAAAGAGAGTGGCTATTGCTTCAGTACTTTCCTACTCGCCCGCTGTCTGGCTTTTTGACGAACCCACCTCAGGACTGGACCCGCGCAGCCAAAGCAGGCTTATTGATTTTATTTTTGAATTAAACAGTATGAATAACACTGTTATTACAGCTACGCATAATCTTTCCATCGTACAGGATATAGCAGATAGGGTTATTGTTCTTTCAGAAAACCATAAAATAGTCGCAGATGACATTCCTGAAAAAATACTCTCAGATTCTGATCTTTTGAAGAAATATAATCTTATCCATGAACATATTCACCGGCACCGCGGCAAAACTCATGAGCACATCCATACGCATCATCTCATCCATAAACACTAAAATTTACACCGCGGAAATCTGTTAAATACATGTAAACAGGAATAGAAAAAACTAAATCCTCCGGAAATATGCGGGGTTTTATATCAACAAACTAAGACCGCGGTCAGGCGGGCTTAGTTTGGGTATGTATAATAGATCAACTGTTTGTTTCATTCTGCACCTCAGTCTGATTTACATCAATAGAATTATCATTTACTGAGTTGTCTTTGGAGTCTTTCTTCTCCGTCACGTTATTCTTGTCATTTGAGTTTTCCTTTCCGGAAACATCAACTGAACTTATGGAATATCGTGTGTTGTCATTTGAAATACTGTCTTTTTGATCATTTTTAGGATCAACACTTTGCACTTCAACTGACTTGGTTTCGTGACTGTGGTTTCTGTCTTTGGCAAATGCCGGACTCACTCCTGCAAGAGATACTACTCCTGCAATAAGTGCCAAAACCGTGATTGTAAAAAATTTTGCTTTCATATATTTTCACCTCCTTTCATTTATGAATTTGTTCGTCTAGAAAGTAATATATCAGAAGAGGATGAAGATCTTATGAAGAAATGGTGAGAAGGGATTAAATCTTATATTCCTTTATGAGCTTCTTTTCCGTTTTCTGGTCTATAAACGCCCGCACGCTTACATATTGCTCTATCCCCGACCCGACAATTTTTTTCTTCAGTAGCTCATCAAGCTGGAAAAGCCCTGCAGAGTTATTCATAGTGATATTTATCTGAATGAGTTTTTCTTTTTTTGGGGCAGCTTCATCCCCCTCCGTAATTTCCACATTTTCTATTGCAGCGGCCGATACGGAGTGAATGTCCATTTTCCCTGATTCATATGGTATGCGGGAACGTCCCTTGCTCATATCCAGCGCATCAGCTACTCTCACAATACCAGCTTCAACAGTCACCGGTCCACCGTCGCTTCTGTGAGAAATTATCGCATGCAATACTTCCGATATGACGATCGTTCTCTCCTCAATCGGCAAAAAAGTAAGCGTCTCATGCAACAGGCGGTTAGCTAAAAACAGACTGAATTCCTCATGTCCCTCTCGGTTTATAGACATTCCAAGATCATGGAAAAGGCTTGCCAAAAGTACTACCAGTTCTGCGTATTTTTCCTCAAGATCGAAATCTTTGGTAATAGACATTACTACTCCCTTTTTCACCAGTAGCCTGACAAAGCGGACTGAAATATTGGCCACTATCTGGAAGTGCACCGGTCCGTGATCCGTCATGCCCAACCTTTCTATGGCATTGACATTCATCACTTTCCAAAGAGTAGAAATCTCTTTGTTTTCATTCACTACAGCCAGCGCCTTTTCAATTAGTTCGTTACGATTGCTGGGTACGTGGATTTTTATCTCCGACTGTTGCACTCTTGTCTTCATACGCATTGAAGGATAACATAATAGTCTTATTTACTCCAGAAGAATTTATGGAAAATAACTAGTAGCTCATTTCATAAATTTTGATAACCGGACATAAACTCAAAGAAAGGAAATACAGCAAAATACATTATTCCTGCAATGATAATGGTACATGCATATGCCAGCGCCGTACCAGCAACCATACCAAAACTGGGAACAAAAAAGTAAAATCCCAAGGCGAAAAATATGTTGGTAAAATTTCCATACGGCATGCGTTTGACTACAGAAGAAGTAAACTCTATCCCATGTGCTCTCATAAGGATGATAAGTGAGCTAGTAAAAATAGCCGGAAAACTTCCCATCAACCCTCCCCAAAGCGGTCCCAAGACTTTGCTTAAAACTACAGCCAGGCAAATGATTGTTCCACTCAAAATTCCTCGGGTAAAAAGAATCTTGCCGTTAATCTTTAGTATCTTTGCTTTCTTGTCGGGATAATCCCTTACTGCGTAGAAGGCAACGGAAATATAGACAAACCCTATACCCACTGACAGGACAATATTGGAAAGATGTATTGCAATAAGAGGAAGAGTTAAAAGACTCCAAAAGAGGAAAGATAAAAGGAAGGAGAATTTTGCCCCAAATCTCTTATAAAGCTGTATAAAAGCGACAACAAAAAGAGATGCCGCGCAAACTGCAGCGGGGATTATATGTACAGCCTCAATAGCCACATTTGCATTCTGAGTCCAGGCTATAAATATGAGACTTACCAGAGAAGTTGATGGCAAACCAAGAAGGAGTCCTCCTAGTTTTGCACCGAATTTTTCGGAAATCCAGGTGACAATTGCCGCATAGCTTCCACCGACAACTGCTGATAATAATAGTTTAATAATAAATAAATCCATGCCAGTAAAATATTTCTGATATTTGATAATTCTGGAAAGATTTACACTCTGATTTCATCCCCTAAGGATAGCACTATTTACAGATTGCCTCAATTTGTTATACTAATAAGACTGGAAGGCAATGATGGCAAGGGCATGCCGGAGCCAAAAACAAATAAAGTGGGTAAGATCAGTGGACAAACATTTCTTACCAAATAGGGTGGAACCGCGGTTTTTTATGGCCGTCCCTTACGTTTTTATAAACGTTGGGACGGTTTTTTTGTGGCTTATGAAAAATCATGTACACAAACTGATCAAACAAATAAATAAACATAACTCTTTCCGGAATAATTGTCTAAATCTTGTTACTTCAGAAAATCTGATGAGCCCACTCACACGGCTGGCAATATCATCGGATCTTGGAAACAGATACACAGTCGGAAGAATAAACCACAGATGGTATGCCGGAAACCATTATTTTGACAAGATAGAAAGTACCGCGGCAAATCTTGCCCGGAAACTTTTCCATGCGAAGTACGTAAATTTGCAGCCCACTTCCGGAATGGTGGCAAATATGGTGGCTTTTTATGCACTCCTCCAACCGGGAGATCTTCTATTATCCCTTAGGACAAAAGATACAGGACATTATAGCCATGCAAAAAACAACCTGCTTTCTCTTTTTGGAGTCAGAGTAGCATCTCTCCCTTTTGACAGAAAAGAGTTTACTATTGATCTGGAAAAAGCAAAAAAAACTATCCATAGGAAAAAACCTAAAGTGGTACTTTTGGGGACATCGGAATTCCTTTTTCCGACACCGTTAAAAGAGCTCCGAAAAATATGTGACCATACCGGGACAAAAATTCTTTATGACGCAGCTCACGTAGCAGGGCTTATTGCCGGACAGACATTTCAGGACCCGCTGGGTGAAGGAGCCGACATGATTTCAACAAGTACAAATAAGACTCTTTCGGGGCCAAGTCACGGGCTTGTCGCCTGTAAAAATATAAAACAATATCGAAAGAAAATTGAACGTGCATTAGTACCCATGTTTACATCAAACCATCACGCTCATCACGTCACAGGATTGGCTATCACTTTGGCGGAATTTGAAAAATACGGACACGAATATGCAGTCCAGGTCATAAAAAATGCTCAAGCTTTAGCACAAGCATTATATAAATTCGGACTTGAAGTCATCTGTCCTCACAAAAATTTTACCAGGAGCCACACTGTGCTTATTGATGTTAAAAAGTCAGGAGATGAAACAATGCGGTTACTGGAAAAAGCAAATATCATAGTAAATTCTTTTCAGCTGCCGTGGAATAAAATATCAGATCAGACCGGGATTAGAATTGGGACAAATGAAGTTACAAGGCTTGGTATGAGAGAAGAAGAAATGAAACAAATAGCAAAATTTATATCTGATGTATTACTGAAAAGAAAGTCAATCAAAGAAATTAGAAAAGGCGTAATTGATTTTCGCAAATCTTTTCTGAAAATGTATTATTGTTAATTTGATACAAAGCCATACCGTTTATACCGATCAAATTTTCCTGAAAATTTTTATTATTTCAAACCACAGAATGGCTATTGCCGCAGTCACAAATGAAAGGATCAAGTCATCGGTATGCAGAAAAGTAAAATGGAAAAGTGATCGCAAAAATGGCATATAAATGACCAGAAAGAGGGAGACAAGGGCAAATCCCGAAACAATCATTAGTGCCCTGTTTGCCGATAAGATTATTTGGAAAAAATTCTTTGTCCAGGAAAGATTGGTCACAATAAGCATCAGGTTTGCAAATACGAGAGTGGTAAAGGCAACAGATCTTGCCTCGACATCATTTTTGCCGATAAAAAGGGAATAAATAAATATAAGAAATACCATAACTAGTACACTTATGCCCTGCAGGATACTTATACTTATAATTCCTCTATTAAATAACGGCTGATAAAGATTTCTTGGCGGCTTTTGCATTATATGCTCATCTTCTTTTTCCGATTCAAATACTGTTGAACAAGCCGGATCGATTATAAGCTCCAGAAAAGCAATATGCGCCGGCAGAAGTACAGACGGAAGATTAAATATTACCGGAAGAAGAGACATACCTGCAATAGGTATATGTACCGCAAAAATATAGCCCATGGCTCTTTTGAGATTGTCATAAATTCTTCTTCCCAAACGCACAGCTGCTACAATTGATGAAAAATCATCATTGAGAAGGACCAGAGACGACGCCTCCCTTGCCACATCTGTTCCTCTCTCCCCCATGGCTATACCTATATTTGCTGATTTGAGTGCCGGGGCATCATTTACCCCGTCTCCGGTCATAGCTACAATCTCTCCGTTTGCCTTGAGGGCATTTACTATGGCCAATTTCTGCTCCGGTACTATTCTGGCAAAAATATTTATATGTCTTAACTTTTCCCTCAACTCCTGATGGTTAAGTCTTGACAACTGGTCTCCTGTAATATGATCGTCAGGATGCAAAAGCCCTATTTTTCTTGCTACAAATGTAGCAGTGCCCGGATAGTCTCCGGTAATCATGACTATCCTTATTCCGGCATTGTATGCTTCCTTCACAGCCTCCGGTACAGCCAGACGTATCGGATCAATAAAACCCAAAAGCCCTACAAATTCGAAGTCATAATCATGCTGTTTATTAGGGAGGCTTGATTCTGTAAAAAATGCTTTTGCGACTCCCAGGACTCTCAATCCTTTTTCCGACATTTCCCTTACCGTTCCCAGTGTCTTTGCCTTTTCAGATTTACGTGCATGACATAGATCAAGAACTGCTTCCGGCGCACCTTTGGCAGCTATCACAAAATCTTCCTTATCGGGCGACTGCCAGACATGGGATAGAGCCAAAAGCTCTTTGGATAAAGGATATTCTTTTACCAGATTCCAATTACCATGAATGTGTTCAGTGTTCTTCAGGTAAAATTCTCCCTTTTTCTTAATCTCTTTTTCTATTGGATCAAAAGGATCTCGTTGGCTGGCTAAAATTCCATATTCCATAAGATCGTGGTGTTTTTCGGGAAGAATCCCAGAGTCATTTAATTCATAAAGAGAATTGTTGGAAAATATATCTGCCAGCTCCATTTTATTCAAAGTCAGAGTACCCGTCTTATCAACACAGAGAACTGTAGCCGCACCCAGTGTTTCAATCACAGCCGGTTTTCTGGTCAATACTCTTCTTTTTGATATCCTCCAGGCGCCAAGGGTCAGAAAGATAATAAGCACTACTGGAAATTCCTCAGGCAGCATGGCCATACTCAAGGCAAGACCGGACAGGAAACCACCAAGAAGGTCGTTTTTGGCTAAAGCATAGATCACAACGATAAAGATGCATAAAGATATACCTATGAAAGTGACAATCTTGACAATTCTGTCGGTTTCTTTCTTCAATAGGGTTTCTTCTTCTTTTATTGTTTCCAGGGCTTTGCCGATTTTCCCCATCTCCGTATAGATTCCGGTTGAAATTACCTGAGCGACACCTCTTCCGCTTACTATGAGGGACCCTGAGAAAACAAAAGGCAAATCGTCTCCTCCCGGCCGCGGGTTTACTGGATTTCCATCCGCCTCAGATTTTCTGACTGGTACCGATTCTCCAGTAATAAGCGACTCATCAACCGACAGATTTTCGCATGATAATATCCTACTATCAGCCGGGACACGATCACCCTCGTGAAGAAGTATAATATCCCCCTTTACCACTTCCCTGCCGGCAATTCTCTTCCTTTCACCATCCCTTATGACCAAAGCCCTTGGACTGGACAGATTTCTCAAAGCCTCAAGAGTCCTCTCTGTTTTTCTCTCCTGATAAAAAGTGATACCGATTACCACAAAAATGAACGACAGAAGCATCAGCGCATCCTTTACTTCTCCCAGGAAAAGATAGACCATACCGCTTCCAATAAGAAGAAGCAGCATCGGTTCGGAGATTACACGCAGAAAGATAGAGAAGATATTTTGTCTCTTCTGGGAAGGAAGCTCGTTGAATCCGTCTTTTTCCAGTCTCGCCGCAGCCTCTTTCTGGGATAAGCCGGATATGACTTTATCGGGTTCTTTTGGCATCAAGTTATCTTTTAATCGGATAGCTTTTCTGTCGGAACTCATAAAAAAACCAGGCATTCATACCATAAATTTAAGTTATAAATTTGCAGAAGTCCCTCCTGATTGCTTCAGGATGCTTAAATGCCCGGTATGAAAACCTGATCTTCTTATAAATGATTATACCAGAAAAAGTTGTTTTATAAATCAGGCAACTTATTCTTTCTCTATCACGAGAGTATAATAACATGTAAATATTTTATTCTTTGTCCTTAAATTATAGTGCGACTATCACATATTTATTAACTGACATGAGACATTTCAGATCAATAGATGCATTAAAAGGTATAGCTATACTAGGCATAATCGCAGTCCACTGTTATCTTTACGGAAACAATGAAAATATACCTGTATTTTTCAGTAACCTATTTTCAAATGGCAGATTTTTCGTAGAAGTATTTTTTATGATTTCGGCAATGACGTTATATGCTTCATTAAAATTAAAGACACATACATATAAACACAGTACTCTTTCCTTTTATGTTAAAAGAATTATTCGTATCGCTCCGATATATTACATCGCAGTGGTTTATTATTTTATTACTAAATATGGGCATCCTTTGGATCAAGACAGTTTCAAAAATATTCTTGCAAACCTGACGTTCACTCACGGATTTTTTCCCTATTACATCAACAGTATCGTACCCGGGGGATGGTTTATTGCGGTTATAGCCAGTTTTTATCTCATATTACCGGCGCTGGTCAAAATAGTAAAAAACCTGAAAGAGGCCGTAATCTTCACCTTTTTGAGTATTTTGATTAAGGAAGCGCTTTTTATTATTTTTAGTAGGTATCCTCTGGTTGCCGATTCACAACTTTGGAAAGCTTACCTTGATCAGTATTTCTTTATGCAGCTGCCTTTATTTGGTTTAGGATTTATTCTTTATTTTCTTATTTATGAAAATGCAAAGTATCAGATAGACAAAAATATAAGTAGAGCTCTTTTATATATATTTTTTATTTATATATTTTTAAGCTTAACCGGAATGCATTTACTCGAAGCTAATCCTTTTTCTGGTCTATTTTTCTTTCTGATATTATTCAGTATGTTGTTGAAACCGAAACTGATCGTAAACAATTTTACCGTTTTACTCGGCAAAATTAGTTATGGATTATATTTGGTTCATTTTGCAGTTTTAGAAAAACTTGCCAATATTGGTAGGCTTAGTTTTATGGATACCTCTTCAGGTACAAAAGCCCTTCTAAACTATTTTATCAGGTATTACCTTGTACTAATTTACAGTATTATTATTGCCATAATATTATATTATTTAGTTGAAATCCCTTTTAAGAAAATCGGATATCGTCTTTTAAGACAATTAGAAAAGTTCTGAAACTCTGTATCCTTCTTATTAGATAAGATACCTCTATTCTTTTATTAAGATAAGTCTTGGCTGATCTTTACCGTAATAATTATCCTTCAAGGCTGAAATCGTAAAACCAAATTTCAGATAGAAACGTATTGCCCGGCTGTTAGCAGGATGTGTAGTAAGATGAAACTTGTGTTTTTTGAGTTTTTCCATCAATTTCTTCATAAGCACCGTACCTATCCCTTTATTCCTGTATTGGGATAAAACTGCAAGACTGGGGATATTCACCTCATTACACTTTTTCCTGTAAGCTATGTACCCTATTGGTATCTCACCATCATAGGCTACATAAACTTTGCTGCCTTCCATATAACCGGACAGTTGCTTAAGATCTTTTGACCGCAGGTGATATCTTTCAGTATAAATTTTATTATCCAAATCAAAAATGGTTTGTATTATCTTTGATATTTTTTCTTCTTTGAGTTTATAATTCATGATCTTATTCTATAAGACTTCTCTAAAAATGGAAATTGATGTTTCTTTGACCTTACGGTCGGGGAATCCGAATGATATGCTTCAGCTGAATATAAACTTTCCTGAAACAAAAATAACAAGACTTTATGATACAGAATGTTTTATATGAAATTCTTCAATTTTTGTGATTAATTCATCAACGCCATAATTGGATGTATTTATGTTGTGTTCCGCAAAGGTTCTGAGTCCTTCGATAATTCTCCGCGCCTTTTCAGCTTTCTTCCTGTTTAAATACTCGATTTTAATATCATTTTTTATATAAGTGTGAGAAACTACCTGCAAAGTAGCAGAGAAGAGAGATGATTCTATAAATACATTGGCGATATCTTTAATATCAACACTGTGTGATTGTGATGCGAGAAATTGGTGGAAAGTAAAAGTAACCCTGTCTTCTTCTATATCTATAGAATTCGGGAAAAAGTTCCAGGGAAATTGTGTTGAAAGGCTATAAATACACCTGTTGGACATCCTGACTAGATCATCTATTGTTTACCTGTCTGCCTCTTTTTTAATAGCCTGGTTTTTAATCTGTTCATCTTTGCCCTCTTCCTCTAAAGATTTATCAATTTCTGACTCACCTCCAGACTTACTACCCAGCAATTGTTTTTTCCCGCGTTCTTCTTGCACTTTCTTTTCTTCTTGACTATACAGTTTTCCGAGCCAATAACTTATTTTGCTGCGTTCGCCTTGTTCTACTTTATCCTGCTTTGAAATTGGGTTCAGATAAACTGGAGAAAATAACTTAATCATATATTCCTCGTTATACTGCTGCTACCACTTCCTCCTGGGTCACAGGGTTAACAAGATCCAAAAGATAAACCAGACCTCCTGCAATAACGAGATAAACCACTACCGCAAATACACTGGACCACTCAATGAGTGAATTTCCGTTCAAACTTTCACCCAGAATCCCGCTAAACGGAAGCGCTAAAGGTCCAGTAATTGAATATATAAAACTCGTAAAGCCGCTACCTTGGTTTGCTCCTAACGCCTTGAGCACTATTCTGAATGCGAGAAGCACCTCAACAAATCCTAAAATGTACCAAATTATTTGATTTATTCTAAAAATTCTCTTCTTCTTATCAAAGACTTTCTGCGGAGCTTCTTCTTTTATCAAAGGGTCTCTTTGTGTTGTCGTTTTTCTCACGACTTGGGAAGGCCTTATGTTCTCAACTGTTGTAACTTCCTCCTGTGTTTGTGTGTTCATATATTTTCACCTCCTTTATAACAAAAATATTGTAGGGATCGTTATTCCCATTCCCCATAATTTTAGAAATTGTTCTTTCGCTGTTGTCTGTTGAAATCTTTCCCACTCAAAATCTCTCTGTTTTGTTTCTTTTTGGGTTTTAGAAAATAGCTGTCTGAATAATTTGACAATCATACTTACCTTTATCTAAGATTCAATCTGTACCGTGAACAATAAAAACATATCGTAAAAAATACCGCCTCTAAATATGTAATCAAATATTGTAAAAATCATAATATTTTTAATTTATTAATTTGTTTTCCTGATGTAATCCGATTATTTATATAAGTATATGTTCAATAAATGATCAATTCAGTAATTCCGATATCAGTTTTTAAGTAATACAGATTACTATCTATTTGTACCCGCATAACTAAAAAACCCATCGGATTTGTCCGATGGATTGTCTTAGCTATATATTGTCTCCGAAATAAGCTTATTGTAAAATTAAGCGTTTGTAAGATCAATATATCGAAGAATTAGCTTTTTCACTTTTCTTCATTTAACTATACATTCTTTTTTACTGACTCAGCATTGCTGATATCCTTTTCCTTTTTATCTACCTTCTCAATAGGCTTTACATCTACTTTCTGAGAATTCTTGTCACCCGTCTTATCAATTACTTTGATATCCTTTGTCATCATATATCTCATCTCCTTTTATAGTTTCCAATATTAATAATTCTTTTGATTATCAGGTTGTTAAGTTCGAAATATTTTTTAATAAGATTATTGATACCTTTCTTTTATCTATCTACTACCCTGATAACATAAATGAGTATAACTCAGTAGTGAAGGCGCGTCAGCAACTTGAGTGACAATATGAGAGTAATCCGGATTACAGTTTATGTGTAAGGGGAGATTTCGTGCTAGTGGCCTGACAGCAATTCATGTTCCAGCCTTTCGAGACTCTTAAATAACATCATATGATCGCTATATTCAACCAATCCTTTTCTTTCCAATTTTACCATTTCGATACTGGCCGTTTCTCGGGCAACACCAACCAATGTCGCAATATCCTGATGGGTAAACCGATGAGCAATAATTATTTGTCTACCATCATTTTCACCGAAATGCTTCGCAATATACAAAAGCACTGATATCACCCGCCTATAAGCATCGCTAAAAACCAGATGCTCAACACGGGTCAAAGATTCGGCATAATCTTCCAGTAGCTCACTCATTAGTTCAAATATAATCTTCGGTTTGTCTTTAATGAAGTTTACTACATCATCACGGGGTGCTCGTCCTACCTCAACGTCAGTTAAAGCTTCAAAATTATAAATATTTGGAGTACCATTGATCGCCCATACCATAGGAAAGTAAGAGATTGGTTTTAATATATGAAGGGTAAGTTCAATGCCGGCAGTCGAAAGCGCGTATTGTCTGACATATCCTTTTGTTAAACAAAAAATACCTTGAGGATTATCATCTGATCTGATGAGCATTTCGCCTTTTTTATAAGAACGTAGTTTGAATTGAGTATAGAAATCTTCAAACTTCTTAGTTTTATTAATATCTGTAACCATATTTATTTCACTGCAATTTTGAATTTAATAATTAATTTATCTATACTGAAGAAATTATTTTAATTATTTGTCTCTTTTTTGTGGAGAATCGATTCCATCGGATTTTTTATTATAGAATCGGTTAAATACTGAGTTTTTAAAATTCTTAAGGATACTAACGGGTGTCTTGATCTCAATGAATTGGCGCTTATCTCTCTTATATGAAATCCTGTCAGATCTTGTAGAAAAAAATTTAAACCTGTTATTTTTCATAATTTATAACCGGAAACCTTCTTACAATCACAACTTATCTTTATTATACTCTCTATTCTGATATTCTCACAAATGAAGCTACCCGCTCTTATGCCCGGGGCTTCCTCCTGAGCGATAAATTTGCATTCATCTCTCACTCTTATGCCCGGAGATTTCGGCGAAGGATTAAATCAAAAGTCAGATACTACAGATCAATGTAGATAGACCAGTTTCTTCCCTTTTATTTAGGAATATATAGAAAATGGGATTGAGAACCCAACTCTTGGAAAGTTACGACATGAAAACCTGATTTATTTATGAAGCAGAAGCGGTGACGATTTTTTCGGTGATGTTTTTTGGGACTTCTTCATAATGAGAAGGCTCCATATAGTAAGATGACCTACCCTGCGAAAGGCTCCGGAGGGTTGTAGCATAACCTGATAGTTCAGCCAACGGTACCATAGCCAAAATGAGAGTGATATTGCCTCTTTTTTCCGTAGAGAGTATCTGTGCACGTTTACTGGAAAGGTCTCCAATTATGGTACCCATAAACTCGTCAGGAGTTGTCACTTCCACTTTCATAATGGGTTCAAGGAGTATCAATTCTGCCTGTTTTGTTGCGCTTTGAAGCGCCATGCTTCCGGCAATCTTAAAGGCTATATCGGAGGAATCCACCTCGTGGTACGTCCCGTCATAGAGTGTAACTTTTATATCAGTTAAAGGATATCCTGCCAAAATCCCTTTATCTTCTGCTTCTTTCACACCCTTTTCTACAGAAGGAATAAATTCATTTGGTATTGCTCCGCCTTTTATTGCATCCACAAATTCATTACCTTCCCCCCGAGCCTTAGGCTCCACACGTAGAAAACAGTGTCCGTACTGACCGCGTCCCCCTGTCTGTCTGATATATTTACCTTCACCTTCTGCCACCTTTTTGACGGTTTCCTTGTATGCCACCTGTGGTGCCCCGACATTAGCGTCTACCTTGAATTCCCTCTTCATCCTATCAACAAGAACATCAAGATGTAATTCTCCCATCCCCCAAATGATTGTCTGTCCGGTCTCGTAATTTGATTTGACAATAAATGTCGGATCTTCCTCTGACAATCTTTGAAGAGCCAAACCCATTTTCTCCTGATCGGCTTTCGTTTTTGGCTCAATCGCAAGAGAAATAACCGGATCAGGGAAAGTGATTTTCTCCAGAATTATCGGGTGTGCTTCATCACAAAGAGTATCGCCCGTACCTGTATCTTTCAGTCCCACTATAGCAACAATTTCCCCAGCTAAAGCTTCTGTAACTTCTTCTCTTTGGTTTGCATGCATAAGAAGCAACCTGCCTATTCTTTCCTGTTTATCTTTTGTCGCGTTGTATGTATAAGAACCTGAAGCAACCTTTCCGGAATAAATCCTGACATAAGTCAATTTTCCTACATGAGGATCAAGCTGAATCTTAAAAGCCAATGCGGAAAAAGGGTCCTCTTTGTTTGTTTTTCTTTCCTCCTCTTTTTGTGTCTTAGGATTGATCCCTTTTATGGAAGCTACATCCAGAGGAGACGGTAAATAATCTACAATTGCATCCAAAAGTGGTTGCACTCCCTTATTGCGAAGCGAAGTACCGCAATAAATGGGGACAAGTTTGTAAGCGATAGTTGCTTTACGCAATACTTTCTTAAGTTCATCAACTGTCGGCTGGTGTCCACCAAGATATTTCTCCAGAAGCGCATCATCTTGTTCACAAATCTGTTCTATAAGTTTGTGGCGGTATTCCTCCACCTCTTTTTTCATATCGGCAGGAATCTCATCTTTTAATTCAAACTTTGCCCCCAACTCATCACTACCCCAAATCAAACTCTTCATAGATAAAAGATCAATTACACCCTTAAAAGTATTTTCTTTTCCTATAGGCAAAGTCATAATTGCCGGATGTGTCCCAAGTCTTTCTTTTATCATGCCTACCGTACGGTGGAAATCTGCTCCCAGCTTGTCCATTTTGTTTACGAAACAGACACGAGGCACATTATATTTATCAGCCTGGTGCCAAACAGTCTCAGACTGCGACTGTACTCCTTCTTCAGCATCAAGTACAGTCACTCCTCCATCAAGGACACGGAGAGACCTTTCAACTTCTGCCGTAAAGTCAACATGTCCCGGTGTGTCAATAATGTTTATGCGGATATCTTTCCAGAAAGTGGTAGTTGCAGCTGAAGTGATAGTGATACCCCTTTCCCTTTCCTGAGGCATCCAGTCCATCTGTGTCGTACCCTCATCTATATCGCCAATCTTATACGTCCTCCCTGTATAATAAAGAATTCTTTCTGTAGTGGTGGTCTTTCCAGCGTCGATGTGAGCGATAATCCCGATGTTACGGATTTTATCAATGGGAACATCCCTGTTTTTTGTGAGAGTAACATTTCCTGCCATAAAAATAAAAATTGTCGCTGGCCTTAGCTTATACTCAATTATATTCCAAGCTAACCGCCAACGACTGTAATATGTTTTACCAACGGAAATGCGCAAAGGCCTTGTTGGCTTCGGCATTTCGGTGCATTAAGTCTCTTTTTCTTATTGCTTCCCCTGTATTACTGTTTACATCTAAAAGTTCTGCAGCGAGTTTTTCGGCAAAAGTATGATACTGTTTACTGGGACGCTTGTTGGCCGCATCAATAATCCACCTTATGGCAAGCGATATCCTTCTGTCCCCCCGGATCTCAGTAGGTACCTGGTAGGAAGCTCCTCCCACCCTTCGTGCCCGCACCTCAAACCTGGGACCTACATTTTGGATGGCATTCTGAAATACCGTCAGCGCATCCATATCTTTACCTTTTATGATATCCAAGGCACTGTATACCTGCTTTTGGGCAACACTCTTTTTGCCGTCTTTCATGACACAGTTTATGAATTTAGCCAAAAGCTTGTTACCGAAAATCGGATCGACTGCAACCTGAATTTTTCTTACTTTTCCTGTTCGTGACATAGTTTTTCTTTAATATTAATTATGCTGCTGGAGCTGCTGCTGCGGGTGCTGGAGCTGCTGCTTTTGCCGCAGAAGGAGCTGACCCGCCACCTGATTTCTTTGTACCATACCTTGATCTCCCTTTTTTCCTTCCGGATACTCCCGACGTGTCAAACTTCCCTCTTACTATATGATACTTCACTCCCGGTAGATCTTTGACCCGTCCACCTCTCACTAGCACTATAGCGTGCTCTGTCAATTCATGTCCTATACCTGGGATATAAGCTGTCACTTCCTGCTTGTTTGAAAGTCTGACCCTTGCCACTTTCCTCAAGGCTGAATTTGGCTTTTTAGGTGTCATTGTTTTGACCAATGTGACAACTCCGCGCTTGAAGGGAGCTGAGATTTGTTTCATCTGCCTGTCTTTGGCATTAAAATAACGCCTCAAAGCTGTAGCTTTTACCTTTTTGGCAATTTTCTTTCTACCTTTTTTGACTAATTGATTTATCGTTGGCATAAAAATTGAAATATTTTTCAAAAACTAGCCGGAGCTTAAAAACAAGTTAGTGTTTTCTTATTGCGGGGAATTCATATTTAGTGTATCGATATATGTCTATTCAACTAATTGAAAATCCCTTTTTAAGCTTCGATCTTTGCTCTGTCGTCCGTTACTGGAATAAGTCTGCCGATTATAACATTTTCCTTCAGACCCAACAAGTGATCTTCCTTACCCAAAAGCGCAGTCTCAGTCAGTATGCTCGTGGTTTCCTGGAATGAGGCGGCTGAAAGCCACGACTCGGTATAAAGTGCTGCACGCGTAATTCCTAGTATGACTACCTGAGCACTTGATGGCTCACCACCCTCTGTTATGACACGGGCATTTTCTTCCTCAAAACGCCTCTTATCTACCAACTCGCCAGGTAGGAATGACGTATCACCTGAAGTTTCTATTCTGACCTTATCACTCATTTTCCTTATTATCACTTCAAAATGCTTGTCATGAATGGGGATACCTTGTGACTCATAAACATTTTGCACTTCTGAAAGAAGATAAGTCTGTGCACCCAATAGTCCTCTTATTTGGAATACTTCTTTTATGTCAAGCGGGCCATGAGTAATTGGATCACCTGCTGCAATAAGATCCCCTTCTTTCACCCTCAACTCAGAGGCAGCCGGCACAGTATAAATCCTCTCCTCTGCCGGTTTTATACCTACGCTTCTTACTGTAACTTTTACACCGCTCTCAGTTTCCTCAACAGATACTTTTCCAGCAATTTCTGATATTGGTGAAAATATTTTTGGAGTTCTGGCTTCAAAAAGTTCCTCCACGCGGGGTAAACCCTGTGTCACGTCAAGCCCGACTATTCCTCCTGCATGCCTTACTCTCATTGTCAATTGAGTTCCCGGCTCACCTATTGACTGGGCGGCTACTATACCAACTGGAGTACCTATTTCAACAAACTTCTTGTTACCCAAATCCAGACCATAACAGGTAGCACATATTCCGTACTTCAACTCGCATGTCAAAGGTGATCTTACTACTACACTGTCCACATCTTTCAGGAGATAAAGCTTATCCTCAGTTATCAAATCGCCAGGCTTGAATATGACCTTCTTTGTCTTTGGATTGACAATTTTTTCTACTACCACTCTTCCAGTCACTCTTGCTTCAAGCTGTGTCTGTCTTCCTTCTGTCCTTGATATCTCCAGACCTTTTGTAGTCTTACAGTCTTCACTTCTTACAATCATGTCATGGGCCACATCCACCAGCCTTCTGGTCAGATATCCTGCATCGGCTGTCTTTAGTGCTGAATCAGTCAACCCTTTTCTGGAACCTCTTGTTGAAGTCACATATTCAAAAATGGAAAGACCTTCCCTGTAATTTGATTTGGTCGGCAACTCCACAATTTTCCCCAAAGGATCAACCACCAATCCCTTTATGGCGCAAAGTTGTTTTAGCTGGTCTTTTGAGGCACGGGCTCCTCCAGAGTTGATAATGATTTTTACCGGATTATCGTCAGACATAGCCTCCCATGTGGCATCTGCCACCTCTTCGGTTATATCAATCCAAATTTCATTCTGCAGTCTTTTTCTTTCTTCATTTGTTATAAGGCCCTGCCGGTAATTATTTTCTACATCAGCTACTTTCTTTTCTGCCTGTTTTATCATTTCATTCTTATTTCCTATTATGAGGTTATCAAAAACCGACACGGACATTCCACCTGCAAGAGTCGCTCCCCAAAATCCGAAATTCTTAAATTTATCAATAAGTGCCGCTACTTCTTCCTGAGGGTAAAGGTCAAAAGCGCTTGTAACCAGGTATTTTATGGTTGCTGCTTTTACAGGTTCATTATAGTAGCGCATCTCCTCCGGCAGGTTTTCATTAAAAAGTATCCGTCCAACTGTTGTACGTGTCAGCTTCCCTCCAAGACTCAACCTTACCGGCTGGCGCAAACCGATCTTGTTTACCTGCAAAGCATAGATTGCCTCCTGACTATCAGCAAATATAGGCAATTCTTCATCTTTTATGCTCTCTCCCCCCGGCGCAAACGTCGTCAGATAATAACATCCCAAAGCCATCTCTTTGTTTGGGATAGTTATCGGAGAACCGTCTGCAGGTTTCAATAGATTGTTTATAGGCAACATCAAAGCTTTGGCTTCCTCCTGGGACGCTTTGGACAGTGGCACGTGTACCGCCATCTGGTCGCCATCAAAATCAGCGTTGTATCCTGCACAAACACAGGGGTGGATTCTAATTGCCGCACCCTCAATCAGGATTGGGTAAAACGCCTGAATTCCTAATTTATGAAGAGTAGGAGCACGGTTGAGAAGTACCGGATGGTTCTTTGTTATTTCCTCTAATATATCAAATACCTGTGATTGTCTTCTCTCTAGTATATTCTTGGCGCTTTTGACGTTTGGGGCCAAACCTCGCACTATTAACTCACGCAAAACAAAAGGCTTAAAAAGTTCAAGCGCCATCTCTTTGGGCAAACCGCAGGAAGCAAGAGATAACTCAGGCCCAACAACAATGACTGAACGACCCGAATAATCGACCCTCTTACCCAAAAGGTTTTGGCGGAAACGACCCTGTTTTCCACGAAGCATGTCCGAAAGAGAACGAAGAGCATTGTTAGTTGCTACACGCCCTGTAGTCCTTTGGCTCGCGTCTATTAGCGAATCGACTGCCTCCTGAAGCATCCTTTTTTCATTGCGCAGAATTATCTCTGGCGCCCCCAGTTCAATAAGATGCTTAAGCCTGTTATTTCTATTTATGACTCTTCTATATAGATCATTTAGGTCCGACGTGGCAAATTTACCGCCCGTCAACTGCACCATCGGACGCAAATCTGGAGGAATTACAGGAAGTACGGACAAAATCATCCAAGAAGGATCAATCTCTGCTTTTTTCAGACCTTCCACCACACGCAGTCTTTTAGTTGCTTTTACTTTTCTGGCGCCGGTCAGTTCTTGTGTTTTTTTTCTGAGTTCTGCGGTAATTTTTGCCAAATCTATCTTTTTTAAAACCTCTAGTATACACTCTGCTCCCATTCCTACGTTGAAAAATGATGTTGTTTCATATTCTCTTAACTTAAGATATTCATCCTCAGAAATAATGGTTAAGAAACGCAGTCTTCCTACAAGGTCTGCAATGGTTTTGAATATTTCCTTGGCTGTTTCCTCAGCTCTCATGTTTTCTTCCTGCACTGCTGTAGTCTGCTGTTTTCTTCTGTATTCCAACTCTTCCAAAGCCAAATCCTTTGCTTCTTTGTTTTTTATCCTGTTTTCTGTAACTTTTTTCTCATTCCCATATTCGCTATTTATCTCATCCATCTTTACCTTAATCTCTTTTTCCCTATCCGCTTTCCTCTTCTCAAAAACTTCAGTCAATTTCGCTTCAGCTTTTTTCTGCTCATCACGATTAACATCTGTCACAAGATATGAAGCAAAATAGATTACGTTTTCCAAACCCTTTGGAGTCAAATCAAGAAGCAGGGATAATTTAGATGGGGCTCCCTTAAAAAACCAGACATGCGCTACAGGTGCAGCTAGCTTTATGTGTCCCATTCTCTCACGTCTGACTTTGCTTTGTGTCACTTCAACTCCACATTTATCACAAATTATGCCTCTGTAGCGGATTCTTTTGTACTTGCCGCAGTAACATTCCCAGTCCTTGGTTGGACCGAAAATTCTTTCGTCAAAAAGACCATCCTTTTCAGGTTTTAGAGTACGGTAGTTAATTGTCTCTGGTTTTACCACCTCTCCATAAGACCATGCCATTATATCCTCTGAAGAAGCCAATGTCAGTTTAAGACCGGAAAAATCTACTATATTACCAAAATTACCTTTTTTATCCATTATTTTTAATTTTTAATGTTACTAATCTTTTTTACAAAATCACAATTCTTTTTTTACGTTTTCATCTTCAGGTACTGTTGTGACTGCTGTTGTTGATGTGACGGCAGCCGTTTCATCCACCGTCTCCTCTCCAGCAGCAACTGCCAATGCCTGTGCTTCTTTTTCAACTTTTTCCTCTTCATTTTCAGAAATAATATCTCCAACAGGTTTTCTTGTTGCTAGTACGGCGCCGGTAGGCAAAACATTCAAACCCAAAGCCTGTAATTCCTTGACTAATACCTTAAATGATTCAGGTATGGTAGAAGCAGGAATATCGCTGCCTTTGACTATTGCTTCAAATGCACGGGCCCGCCCTACCACATCATCAGATTTTATTGTCAGCATCTCCTGGAGAGTATATGCAGCTCTGTGTGCTTCAAGTGCCCATACCTCCATCTCTCCCAATCTTTGTCCTCCCATCTGCGCTTTTCCTCCCAATGGCTGCTGAGTCACAAGTGAGTAAGGGCCTGTAGATCTGGCGTGAGTCTTATCCTCAACCATGTGTATGAGTTTCATGACATAACCAATCCCCACTACCACTTTTTCTTTAAGAGGCTGTCCCGTCCTACCATCATAAAGCGTCAGTTTACCACTTGTGGAGAGCCCATTTGTTTCCAATTCCTCTATAATTTTCTTTTCCGCAATATGCTCAAAAACAGGTACAGCTACTTTATATCCGCCTTTTATTGCGGCCCAACCAAGATGAGCTTCTAGGAGTTGTCCCAAATTCATTCTGGACAAAACGGACAATGGAGAAATAATAATGTCTACCTGAGTACCATCCTCAAGATAGGGCATATCGGCAACAGGCACTATTTTGCTGATGACTCCTTTATTCCCGTGCCTTCCGGCTAGCTTGTCACCTACCACCACTTTCCTCATCTGAGCCACTTTGACAATGATCTTCTTTATCGTTCCCGGTTGCAGTTCGTCACCCTTTTCGCGATCCAGAATTTTGACATCAATTACCACACCTTTTTCACCATGAGGCATACGAAGGGATGTGTCGCGTACTTCTCTGGCTTTCTCGCCAAAAATTGCCCTTAAAAGTCTTTCTTCTGCGGTCAATTCTGTTTCGCCCTTGGGGGCTATTTTTCCTACAAGAATATCATTAGGATATACTTCTGCCCCAATAACAACGATTCCTTTCTCATCCAGATTTGCCAGGGCTTCCTCACCGACGTTTGGAATATCGCGTGTTGTTTCTTCAGGTCCAAGTTTTGTGTCCACCACTTCAGTCTCATATTCCTCAATACTTATTGAGGAAAGCATATCGTCTTTTACCAATTTATCTGAGATGACTATGGCGTCCTCATATCCCAAACCTTCAAAAGAAGCATAGGCAATAACCAAATTCTGCCCAAGCGCTAACTCACCGTTTTCGGTTGCCGGTGCATCAATTACACATTGGCCCTTATTTACTTTATCTCCCAAGGAAACCAGAGGGTTTTGGGAAAAGGCTGTATTTTGAGAAGTCCGTTTGAATTTCTCAATATTGTATGTATATTCCTTGCCGCTTTTTCCTTTTACCACCAGTTTGTTTGCATCCACATAGACGACTTTTCCATCCTCAGGACTGATCACTGACCTTCTCAAGGCCTGAGGAATAATTCCTTCCATCCCTGTTCCCACCACGGGAGACTGCGGTTTTACCAAAGGTACAGCCTGACACTGCATATGTGTTCCCATAAGAGCCCTGTTTGCTTCATCGTGGGCTAGAAATGGTATAAGGGATGCCGATACTCCAACCACCTGTCTGGGAACAACATCGATAAAACTGATATTTTTGGCGTCTGTTTCCAAAAAATCTCCTTTATACCGTGCCGGAATTCTGTCACCAACTAGATATCCCTTCTCATCTACAGGTACATCAGCGTGGGTTATGTAGTAATTCTGCTCGTCATCTGAAGCCAAATAGACAATTTCATCCGTGACTCTTGGTCTATTTGATTTACCCTCAACTTCTACTCTTTTATATGGGGCTTCCAGAAAACCAAATTCATTCACTCTTGCATAAAGAGCCATATAAGTAACAAGACCAATGTTCGGTCCTTCAGGGCTTCTCACCGGACATATCCTGCTGTATTGGGAAGAATTTATGTCCCTAATGGAAAATGAGGCACGTTCCCTGGAAATTCCGCCTGATCCCATGACTGTCAGACGTCGCAGGTTATCTACCTCGCTAAGGGGATTTGTCTGATCAAGAATGGTGGAAAGTTGGCTTGTGCGGAAAAAGTCGTTTATTGCTGCAATTATGGGTCTGGCGTTTATTATCTGGGAAGGAGTAATCTCAATTTGGGTTCCTGCCAAACTCATTCTCTCACGGATTGACCTTTCAAGTCTGGTTAAACCAAGCTTAAACGCATTCGTAGCTACAAGTTCTCCTACCCTCCTTATCCTCCTATTTCCCATGTGATCTATATCATCACTATTTCCTACCCCTTCAGTCAGGCTGATAAGATATTTTACTGTTCTTACAATATCGTCCTTGGATAATATCCAGTGTTCCTGATCGTTAGGAGTGGCAAGTTCCAGTTTTTTGTTTATTTTATATCTTCCTACTCTACCCAAGCTGTAACGTCTGTGGCTGAAAAAAAGGTTATTCAATAGCTCTGTAGCATTTTCCAAAACTGCCGGCTCTCCCGGTCTCATCTTTCTGTAAATCTCTACAAGAGCTTCTTCTCTTGTTTTAGTAGGATCTTTTTCAATCGTGGCGGCCATTATAGTTTTTTGCCTGTCAGAATCAGAAAAAATCCTCATTATCTCCTCATCCGTTGCCATCCCCATTGCGCGCAGGAATGTAGTTGCCGAATACTTCCTTCTACGGTCAATCCTTACTGTAACCACATCATTCCTGGAAACGGAAAAATCCAACCATGACCCAAACATCGGGCGTACTTCAGCGGTATAAAGAGTTTTACCGGTTGCCGGATCCATATCTCCTGTAAAATATATTCCCGGAGATCTGACTATCTGGTTTACAATACATCTTTCTACACCATTGATGATAAATGTACCGTTTTCAGTCATGGTGGGTATATCGCCAAGAAATACTTCCTGTCTTATTTCTTTCCCGGTCTGCTTATTTGTCAGGATGGCTTCAACCTTCAAAGGAGAATCAAAAGTAAGACCTTTTTCCAAACATTCGGCTGGGGTATACCGTGGTTTATCAAAATGGTGTTGACCAAAAAACAATATCCAATTTTTTCCGGTAAAATCCTCAATCGGAGAAACTTCTGTCAGA
This sequence comes from Patescibacteria group bacterium, assembly GCA_023379265.1. Taxonomy (GTDB): domain Bacteria; phylum Patescibacteriota; class Microgenomatia; order 2-02-FULL-39-11; family 2-02-FULL-39-11; genus JAMCUI01. Next base: position 2,463 of record JAMCUI010000015.1, on the reverse strand, counting down.
AGTTCTTGGATGCCTTCCTGTAAAAACCAACCATAAGACTCCTTCTGAACAGCCGTCAGATCAAGTATTGGCAGGTGTGAAAAATTCTTTCCCCAATAGAGACGTTTGTGCTCAATATCTTGTTGGGAATTATTTTTAGATTTTCGCATCAGGAATTTTACTTATTTGGAGCAAAAAAAAACACCAAAGAAGCGTACTGACGATTTGTACGCCTAGTGCCTTACTCTTGAATAATGGCTAAATTATAACACTATCTTATATCTTGTCAATACCGTAAATCGGCATTTATCCCCTAGACGTAGGTAAATAAATATGCTAGTATTAAAAACAGATTATAGCGGAGCTGGACTACCACGTTACTATTTTTCAGATAATAACGATATGCTTATTGATCCTAAGTTTAAAAAATGCGTTGTATTTGTAGGCTATCGATATCAAGATGCAAATGGTGCTACCAAAGAGCATTATGGCGGTACTGCGTTTTTTTTATCCTATCCAGTAAAACCAAAAGGCCAAGTAAGCTATCTAACAACTGCGAAACATGTTATTGATGGAATAAAAGCAGAATCTGAGAAATACAAGGCTAAAGATAAAAACATGATAGTAAGAATAAATAAGCATGACGGTACGTCTGGAGTTATTGAATTACCTTTAACAGCATGGAAATTTCACCCAACAGAACCAGAACATGTTGATGTTGCAGTTACAACAATACTAAATATAACCCAGAAAGAATTTGATTGGCTATCACTACCTATGGAGTGGGCTATTGATAAAAACAAAATAGGCAAACGAGATGGATTTAATGAAGGAGATGACGTAAGTGCCATCGGATTATTTAGACATCATGTTGGGAATAAAAAAAATTACCCAATTTTTCGTACAGGAAATATAGCTTTATTTCCTGAAGAAAAGGTATATATAGACAAAAAGATAGGAGAATCCGAAATATATTTAATTGAAAGCAGGTCAATTAAAGGCTTAAGTGGATCACCAGTTTTTGTTTCATTAAATCCATATTATATAAGCAGTGAAGAAAGTATCTCACAAAGAACAGGTCAGAGAATTTTTTATTGGTTAGGATTAGTAAGTGGACATTTTTTTACAAGTGAAACTGATTTAGATTTTGCCAGTGATGAAAATGAAATAAAAAATTTAAATGTCGGTATTTCTTTTGTCATACCAGCAGAAAAAGTTGTTGATATATTAAATAGTGATAAATTTATTGCAGAGAGAGCTAAAATTGAAAGCATTTTGCTTGCAGAAGCTGCAAAAAATATTTCGCTCGATTGACATGTTATAATCATCGTATGAAAGACAAAAAAGCAGAGAAAAAAGATAATGCTTCTAGGGATTTTGCAGGACTTGAACCCACTAAAGAAGAATTTGAAAATACATTAAAAAATGTATCAAAAAAAATTAAACCTTCTGCACCCTCTCCATCAAAGCCCAAAACATAGCTTGTGGGTTATTCCTCTGACTATAGCGGAACGCATATTCATTAACATACGCTTGTAGATACTTTGGGTCTACATGGCGATATACGCCCATTATTCCTCGTTTTATATGCGACCATAGATTTTCTATGTTTTGTGTATGTACGTTGTTATGCACATAGGCTTCCAAGTGGTTAATACTTTTATGGCTAAAACCGAGTTTGGGGAGCGTATCATAGGCAGGCCATTGATCGGTATAGATTTGTGCGCCTATCTTAACATTTTTAGTAATCTGTGGAAGTAATGAGCGTGTACCCGAACTTATGACGTGGCGCACTTTAGCCTGTCCTCCACGTTCTACCATGCCCATGACGACTTCTTTTGGTTTTTCATTGAAGTTAGCAGCGTATCGTCTGTTTAGTGCTTTGCCTCCAACATACGTTTCGTCTACTTCAACTTCACCGCCTAGCGGAGTTTTATCATCATACATCATTTTTCTGATTTGGTGAAACATGCGCCATGCAGTCTTATAGGTAACTCCTAATTCACGTTCTAATTGTTTTGCAGAAATGCCTGCACGGGTAGCAGTCATAAGGTAGATAGCATAAAACCATAAAGTAAGTGGAGTGGTTGATTTATGGAATATAGTATTAGCGGTAGGGTGTACATGATTACCGCATATATCACAGCTATATGAAGGTCGTGATTTAATAGGGTGATGTTTTGTTATTCTCTTACAGTTTTTGCAGTAGATACCATTAGGATAAAAGTATTTTATTAACCAGTCTAAACAGGCCTTATCATTCGGAAAATCTCTTTGTAAATCTCTGATTGTGTATTTATTTAGCTTCATTATTGATAGTGTAGCACAAATACTACCTACTGTCAAGGGATAAGTACCCGTAAATCTTTGATTTTCTACATTCTTACTTGAAGCACGCTATTAATTGTACTCATGTTTGAGATTACCTGGACTTCACTAAAATACATAGCTCCGTTGATATAATTTGTCGGAAAATAAACGATA
>JAMCUI010000014.1 GCA_023379265.1 Patescibacteria group bacterium | reverse complement strand
CAGGCGCTACAGGAAATACCGGTTCATCTGGACCTACAGGCGCTACAGGAAATACCGGTTCATCTGGACCTACAGGCGCTACAGGAAATACCGGTTCATCTGGACCTACAGGCGCTACTGGATCCTCCGGACCGACTGGAAGTACTGGTGCCACTGGCCCCACCGGACCTGTAGGTCCAAACGGAATATCTCTCTTATGGGAAAATAATAACTGTTCAGGCCCCGGTGGTTGGTGTGGACTTATCTATCCTTACCTTGACCCATCAAGTCAATCCTTAGCTATAGGAGGTAACGCTACCTCATCGGCAAAAATATGGCTAGGAGCCACAGGCAATGCATTCTTTACAGGCAATGTCGGCATCGGTACTACCGGTCCTACAAAAACTCTTGATGTAGCGGGCAGCATAAATTACACAGGAAATATTTATAAAAGCGGTGTTCAAGGTATTCCACAAGCCGATCTAAAAACTACTCTTGGTACAGAACAAAGTGTGGCCCGAACCTGCACCACCACTGGCACTACAGCTTTCAGCTTCTTTGATATGGGAGGCGGGTCTTACGGATTTTATCCTCAAACAAAAGTTGTTAACGATGTTGGTTGTACTTCTACAGCCGAAGGCGATGGTAGAGTTACCTCTACAAGTTCTACATATGTGTCTGGCTTAGCTATGGCTCTAACGATAGGTGGAGCTACATCCTCAAATAATGCTACTTTTTATGCTCAACAGCGTTATATACAAGCATCTCCTCCATACTTTATCGATGGCTACAAGATGAATTGGTTTATCTACTATGTCTGGGATAAAAATACCAATCTGAAAGAAAACGGCTGGGTATCAGAAGATCCACCATATGAATACAGGCCTGGTGACACTTTCCAAACCCATCCCCATCCATTCCTGAATTATTATGGCCACAATGTTCCTTCGGATAAAGAGATTGTCATTATCGACCCAACGGATATATACCAATGGATTGATCAAGCAAAATCTCATAACCTATCACTTTTGGAATATCTAAATAACTATATGGATATTGATCCTACAGATATAACTCCACCAGTTAGTCCTGAAACGGGAAAGCCCGTTATTCTTCCCGCTCCTCTGGTGTGGAGAAAATTGAAACTAAAAGCAAATCCTGTCATGACTGCTTCGACCAAACAATTCACTTCAGACAATGCCGCAAGCAGCCTTGGAGATTTGGCTGAAAACTTCCCGGTTGGAAGTGGTCCGCTTATGGGTCCCGGTGATATAGTTGATATCCAACCAAGAAGTAACACCGATCTTAACAATGTCCTTGTTAAATCCACCAAACCATATAGTGCCAAGATGGCTGGCATCATCTCCACCCATCCTACTCTTATAGCCAACGATAAATACGAACAAGACACGCCCACTGTACCTCTTTCGTTATCCGGCCAAGTCCCAGTCAACGTATCTCTTATAAACGGCCCAATTGTTGCCGGCGATCCTATCACTTCAAGCGATATTCCAGGTATTGGTATGAAATCAGTAAAAGCTGGTTCTATTGTAGCAAAAGCGCTTACCGGTTTTGACGGTTCAAAATCTATTCGCTTTGCCCACAAGGACAATGGTATTGGGAATTGGATCGTAAATGATACAGCTTGTTCCGATGGAGAAAAATGCTATCCGGTTGGACAGATTATCGCTTTGGTAAACCTGTCATGGTATGATCCCAACGCTTACTTTACCACTTCAGGAAATATTCAGACAGCCGGAGCAGACGCTCAAAATATCGCTCAAATCAAAAAGACTCTGAATGAAATCGCTTACGGCAAAGACCAATCCCAAAACATTTCATATGATGAGATCTTATCGCTTTTGACAAAAGCTGTTTTGAACCAACAAGATCAATTAGCATCAATTTCCGCCCAAATTGCCCAGATGCAATTATCTCCATCAACAAACAACAATTCCAATTCCACAAGTCCTCCGGCTAAAGAGCTTGCTCAACAAATCACGTATATTACTATCGCAACTAATTCAGCTAGCCAGGCAACTCTCCAAAAATCACCTGAGGAGGGTACTTTTGAAGCCACTGGTCCCCCACCCCAAATAGGTGATACAGTACAGATGGCAACCAACTCCGGTCAACTGTCAGTTGAAAAAACCGTCAGAGCTTACAGCCCGACGGTTCTTGGCGTAGTATCGGATATTTCCACAGACAGTAAAGTCAAAATAACCATGGGAGGAGAAAATATTATTGCTGTATCTACTGAAAACGGACCGATAAAACGTGGAGACTTTTTGACAACCTCATCCCAACCAGGTGTCGCCATGAAAGCTACCAGCGCCGGCACTGTCATAGGCCAAGCTTTGGAAGATTTTGACGGCTCAAGCATTCCGTATGCCACACCGACTCCTGGCGTAAATTCCGAGGTTTCCACTTCATCAGCTTCCCTCCTTGGAGCCATTTCAATTCAACCAACGGTACAACCTGAAGAATCATCTATATCTGCCACTCTGACTACACAAGATCAAAACCAATCGTTAACTAGTACAGAAAGTGCTCTGTTAGCCATCAACTCTGATCGTGACACTACTACCAGCACTGCAAGTGGTACTTCAACTGATGTTTTCACCAGAGATCAAAAAATTGATATTATTAAGAACAATCTGGAACAGGCTGTTGCTTTTGAACGCTCTATCAAAGAGGGTACAATAAAAGCAGTTATTCATCCTCAACTGGCACTTCCTCCACCGATTTGTGATATCACCCAGCTTCTGTGCCGCAGTAATTATTTTGCGTATCTGTTTGATCCCAACGTCCTTGGAGTAGAAAGCAGCAACTTTGACGGTACAGTCTCATATGGCGTCATACATGATCTTGTTATCTCGGGTTCGCTTTATGTCAACAAGATTGCTCTTACCGACAACGCCGGAAAATCCATTATTCCTGAAGGCAAGAAGGAAATTGATGTTTCTGCACCATCCGTGGATGACAAAAGCATCATTCAAATCACCTTTGAAGCAGATTATGCGCCTGCCACCAGATTCTTTATAGTGAAGAAAGTTGCGGGTATCGGATTTACTCTTGGCCTGGACAACCCGGTCGGCCAGGATGTACCGTTCAACTGGCTTATCATAGAAAACCAAAACACCAAGGATACAACTATTACGCCTACACCTACTCTATATCCAGTTTTTGAGGAAACAACAGTGGCTCCGTTACCCACTGTTACCCCAACACCAATAACTGTTTCATCAAATACTCCCACCCCTACGCCAACTGTAGCAAAACCTACCGCTACACCCACACCAATCTTAATCACCCCATCACCTACTCCCGTATCTTCATCACCGCCATCTCCTCCCCCGCTTAACCAGAGCAATGCCACAAGCAGTGCGACAGTAAATTCACCAGGTGGTTAAATGAATTTTTAATCGTCAGTTGCAAGCTTGAGTTTGTTCGGTATAAAATTATAAGTTGCTATTGGAAAAAAATAACTTATGGTCAGAAAAATCAACCCGATTTTTTATATCATCATCCCCGTTTTCTTTTTTCTTCTTGCTGGCATGGGTCTTCTCTTAAAACTTTATCTTAACTCCCAGAATCAGCTGAACCAGCTTCAACTTCAGGCCGGTTTGGATGGTGCAGCACCCACTCCCACAGCAGACGAGATTAAAAGGCTTGTTGCTCAAGTCGGTAAACATTTCCTACTTCCGGCAAATGAAATACCACATGCTATCACCTTAGCTAATGTGGACACTCTGAAAAAAGACCAGCCATTTTTTACCAATGCCAAGAATGGCAATATTCTTTTAGTCTATAGCCAGGAAGTGATACTTTACGATCCTATTCTTGATAAAGTGATAAATGTTGCTCAAATTAGAGTAGCACCTTCCCAAACTCCACAAGCCTCCGACAAAAACGCTGTTACTCCTGTTTCCTCTGAAAGCTCTTCCTTAAATTCTAATCTCCCAGTATCACCTACTACCGCCAAAATAAAAATCTCAGTATTAAACGGTACTAATTCACCTCCGGCTTTATCCAAAATGAAAAATCTCATTTCCCAAATTCCACAGCTTGAGATAGTGGATACGGCAGATGCTTCCCGCCAAAATTATGAGAACACACTTCTTATAAATCTAAAAGGATTAAACCAGAAAACTGCTTCAGATCTTGCAACAGCCCTTTCCGCATCTGTTTCCACCATGCCACAAAATGAAGCACCACCATCGCCGGACTCTGACATTCTTATAATAATTGGGGCAAATATGGAGTGAATAGAAATCACGGTATCCAATGTCGTTCTGAACTTGTCCCGCCTCAGCTGGACCCTGCTTGATGGCGGTGATTTCAGAATACCGCTAATTTTCGTATATCTTAGAAATTGTTTAGTGAAGTCATTTTCCTGAGGATTCAAATTTGCTTATAAGCTGCAGTCTTCTTATATGTCTTGCTTCACCGGAGAATTCCGTCTCCAGCCAGGTTTTAAGTATTTTTTGGGCCTGATATTCCTCAAGCCAGTCTCCTGAAAGAGCCAATATATTGGCGTCGTTATGGAGCCTGCAATGCTGGGCGGACCGTACGTCAAAAGACAGGCTGCACCTGGCACCTTCAATTTTGTTTGCCGCAATCACCATCCCTGCTGCCGATCGGCATGCTAAAATCCCCCTATCCCTTTTAGCCCATGGTACGGGATACACTTTCCCTTCTTTTTCACTTTTAGCTACTTTTTGAGCCACCAGAAAGGCAAAATTGGGATAATCATCCTCGCTTTCATAGACTGTGTTCCCCAAATCCTCCCACGCAATATCCCAAGCAGTCAGCCATTTCTTTATCTTTTCCTTCAGGTCAAATCCTCCGTGATCAGAACCTAAGTAAATCATAATTATGTATAAGCCTTAATCGTTAGAAAATATACCCTACGCTTGACGCTTTACCCTTTACGCTTCTTTACCTCGTGTCCCCCAAACTCCCTCCTGAGAGCCGCTACTACTTTACCGGAAAAAGTCGGTTTTGACAATGACTTTTTTCTTACTTCTAGAGAATCTGCAATAACGGGAGCACTAACATTTAATTCTTTTGCTATTTCTATCGTCCAGCCGCCTGTTGTCCCGCCTCCTATCACCCCTTCTATTTTTTCAAGTTTTGGATCGGCTGCAAAAGCTCTTTCCAAAAGTTCCACCAGCCATCCTCGCACAACACTCCCATGTGACCAGTTTTTAGCAATTTCCTCAAAATTCAGCTGATACGGACCATTAAAAAGTATCTCAAAACCCTCACCTAATGATTCAAGCATTCCATACTCCACACCGTTGTGGACCATCTTTACAAAATGTCCTGCTCCGGATGGCCCCATATATGTTGCGCCATCGTGAATGGCCACTTTTTCCAGAACAGGCCTTACTTTTTCGTATATCTTCTTATCTCCACCTACCATCACACATGCCCCATTTCTGGCACCTTCCAAACCTCCGGAAGTTCCTATATCCAGAAAATGTACTCCCTTTTCTTTCAGTTGTTGATATCTCCTGATACTATCCTTATAAAAAGAATTTCCCCCGTCAATCAATATATCCTCTTTCCCAATACCTGCTGAAAGTAATTTTTCCATCATCTCATCAACAGGCTTCCCCTGCGGCACCATCAGCCAGATTATTCTAGGCTTGTCAAGCCATTTTATCATTTCATCAATAGTATATGCTGTAATTAATTTACCTGAACTTTCCGCTTTATGCTTTACACTTTCCGCTTCCTGGGAAAGTGCGTCAATTTTTCCAGCAGTCCTATTAAAAACCACTACATCCACGCCCTGCTCCAAAAGATGCAATACCATCGCATGCCCCATTCTTCCAAGGCCGATAAATCCCAATTTCATACAGTAAGTATACCATGAAACCGTTCTGATTGGTGACTTATTTTTGTAATCTATCTCACAAAAAATTTGACATCAGTCTAAATTTCAGATATCATTTAACTCAAGTTCATAAAAGACACCTCTTTTGAGTTAGCACAAAAATCTATTACTAACTTAAACTGGAAAGGAGGATATTCTGGCCAATACAGACAGTCCGGAAACCATTCCTTCTTCGATGATTCTTCGGCAGAGCATCACGTGTCTTTTTATGCGCATTATCCTCCTGCAGCTGCTTTTTTCCGCAGTATACCTTCTTATATTTATTTTTGAGAACAGCTTTGACCTGCCGCCTCCTTATAAATCCCGTATTTTGACTTTCACGATAGCCGTTTTCATCGTCCTTATCCTTTTCCAGATTTACGGCACACTTCATATGATATTTGACTGGCTGGGCCAGCATTATGAAATAAAACCGGGAGAAATCATATTCAGGTATGGAATTATCCTTCATAAAGAAAAAAGGTATACTCTACAGCATATCGAATCCATCAGTCTTAACCAGGGTCTTATCGAAAAACTGATGAATTACGGCACGATAAGACTTTACAATCCTCTCCTCAAACAGCACATTTTTATCCCAGCCATCAAAAACCCGCAAAAATATATCCAGCTGATCGAAAAATTTCTTCCTGAGACAAAAACGGGGACTGATGTGGGAATTATTTTTTCTCAAACTTAATATTTAATTTACAAAAGGAGGATATAAATGATTGTTCTACTTGTTACCATTGTTTTTGGTTTGGGGTTTGCCTATTTTGCCACGCAAAATACGTTGAGCGTCACCATCCATATCAGCAATTTTACATTCTACGGTATCCCTCTCTACCTTGTCATATTAGGTTCGCTTCTAGTTGGAATTATTCTGGCTACAATTATCCATATTATCGACTCCCTAACCAATTTTCTTATCCTGCGGAAAAAAGAAAATACCCTAAAAGAACTGAAAAAAACCATCGCCCAACTTATAAAAAGAGTACACCAGCTTGAACTGACATCCGAAAAACAAAAAGAAGAAAACGGAGATGGCGAGACTGAGGATGAAAACTCCATATGACGGCACTACTTTTGAAAATCTGGAGGATACTTAGCCTGCCCAAAGGAGTACAGATATCAATCATGCGGCTTTTCCAGGATCAATTCCTGATTGGCGTGAGCGGAGTGATATTTGACGAACATGATCAGATTCTTCTTTTCAAGCATTCTTACAGGCGTACTGCTTGGGGATTACCAGGAGGTTATCTTAAAGCAAAAGAACACCCCGTGAATGGTCTTGAGAGGGAAATTGAAGAAGAATCAGGCCTTATGATCAGTATTGACGATAAACTGCGCATAAACCTTGATAAAGATTCATCCTGTCTGGATATTAGCTATGTCGGTACTTTTATCGGTGGGGAGTTCAAGTCAAGTGATGAAGTCATCGACTTTGGTTTTTTCAATCTGGAAAACCTGCCTCTATTACCCAAAAAACAGTTACTGATTGTAGATAAGGCATTCAAATATAAACACATGCACCGGAAATTATTGATTGTCACTGCAAAGCCAGAAGAAACTGAAAATTCCGGCTTTATCTCCCGGTTAAAGCAGGCAATAAATATATAAATCTTATACTTACGCCAATAAATCCAACTTTTTACTTCTAAAAATAAAGTGAGTATTTAATGACTGTTTTCCCGATTGAATTGTCTGACGGAATCCAAAAAGATTGTATCTCCCTGTATATTTGGAGTCAACTTAGACTCTCCCCACCTTTCCATTATTCCTCTCTGTTGAATTTGTTGTCCCGGCATTAGCCTTTCAGGCATTACCATTCTTTCTTCAGTTTCCGGTTCAGCTTTTCCCATCAGCAAAGCATCAATTTCAGCAACGGTCAAAACACCTCCATCATGATACAACTCAATTAAATAGCCTTCGTCTTTCAATCTTCTTAATGCTGTACGTAAAACCGAATAATCTCCTGGTAGATACTTTGATTCCGGCCAACCTATCTTACCGTCGCTTGTCCTATATATGATCCGCATCTCAGTAGTACCATCAGCGTATACAGTCATTGTAGAAATCCCATCCATTGCCGATGCCACATCATGCCTGACTTCTCCTTCTGTTTGGTATCCCATCAGCTTCCGCTTCAAGGCTTCCATATTTATTCTTATTATTTCCTTTTTTTCTGACTCTGGTATTTGAGGTAACACCGCTCTACCTTCCATAGCTAAAACAACCCCATCATCCTCTACTATATTGTTAACTTGATTAACCGCCAGTACTTCCATATATTTTGGCCACACAGTTTTAATTCTTTCATTCAAATCAACTGTTGCAGATTTAGGTAATACGCTTTCTGAAGCGACAATTGCATCCTGCATAGTGGCTAAAACAAATAGCTTTTCGAATCTGGAAAGTACTCCGGGAGTGGTCGCCGCAGTTAAAAAATCAGTTTTTGCAGGCATAAATTTTGTCCTTTCTAATATCATTTCAATTGCCTCCGGAGCCGTAACTGATACATTCAACTCATTCCCCCAATGATCGACTCTTTTTGCCCTTGGGTGGCTTACCCACTCATCATAAGTACTCTCTGCTTCAGAAGCAAATTGTTCGACGGCTTCGGTAACCAATCTTTCTGCAGTATATTCCCCACTTCCCACCAAGGGAACCGTTCCATAAGAACTTTTTATGTCAATTAATTGAGCTTCACTCTCTAAAGCCACATCACCTACATTTATCGTCAAGATGACTCCTGGTTTTAATTCATGACGAACTACTCCTTTGTTTTTTGAAAAGCTTCTTTCGCTCTTTCGGTAAAACCATCTCCCAACATCTTCCGAATCTCGTCTTTAGATAAGGCATTATAGCCGAAATTGAATTCTAGGTTTTCCGGCTCCATACCCATCTCAGCTGCTATTCCCGGTCTAAACACTACTCTTCCCTCAGTGACGTCAGACATACCTCTTTTTACTTCTTCCATGATTAGATCCGATCTTTCTCTGAGGATATTTAGCATATATTGAGGATTTGTTTGGGTAGACCATAATCTATCCACTGATCCTTGGAAAAATCTCGCCTGAAGTCTGGCAATTGCCTCCTCCGGCGATAAAGCTTCCGAATGTTGAGGTGCAACAATTTTTCCTGTTCCACCATCCCCTGCGGCTGGGGCTGGGGCTGGCATCATTTCACCATTGTGGTTCATGTTTTATAATTTTCTTATTAACTGTCCTCCCCTTTATCTCAACATCCAATTCCTACCGTCTTTCTCTATTAACAAATCAGCTTCTTTGGGTCCCCAGCTTCCCGGTTTGTAATTGGGGAATGAAGGTGTGACCGGATCCCAACCTTCCATGATCCCTGTCACAAGTTCCCAGGTTCTTCCAAATCCCGATGAAGTGGCAAAAAGCGTCTGGTCCCCTGTCATAGCATCTACCAACAGTTTTTCGTATGAATCGGAAATTTCCTTCCTGAAAGATTTTGAGTATGAAAATTCCATCTCCACAGGCATTAAGTCATAAGTCAAACCGGGAGACTTGGCATTAAATTTTATGCTTATCCCTTCTCTTGGCTGGACGTGGATGGTAATGACATTGGAAATATTAGTAAATTTTGTTTCTGTACTTTTACCTTCTATTTTATGCTTGGGGATATTACATACATAAATTCCATCCTTATATTCACAATGGCTGTACAGCTTGGATACCGACCCTCTAAATACGACATCGATTCTCACTGTCGATTCCTTCATTTTCTTGCCCGTTCGGACATAAAAAGGCACTCCATTCCATCTATCATTGTCAATCTCGAGTTTGGCTGCGACAAAGGTTTCTGTGCATGAATTGGGATCAACATCTTTTTCCGTCCTATATCCTTCGTATTGACCCCGTACGACTAGATTTCCGACTTCTTTTGGATCAATCAGTCTCATGTGCTTCAATACCTCAACCCTTTCATATCTTATCGCCTCGGCGGTAAAATCCCCCGGTTCCTCCATAGATGTAAAGGCAATCATAGCCATGATATGGTTCTGGAAAATATCACGCAAGGCTCCCACATTCTCGTATAGCTTACCTCTTCTACCCACGCCTCCAGCCTCAAAAAGGGTTATCTGGACATTATCGATATGCTCTTTGTTCCACAGCGGTTCAAAAAGCCTGTTGGCAAACCGGAAAGCAAGCATGTTCTGGATTGTCTCCTTTGCCAGATAATGGTCAATCCTGTAAATTTGCCTTTCCTCAAAAGTGGACGCCAGCTGCTCCTCAAGCTTTTTGGCATTATCCTGATCCTTACCGAACGGTTTCTCAATTAGAATCCTGGTCCATTTACTTGACCCTTGCCCACATCCTTCATCAAGCTTGGATTTATCCAGGTTTGTCAAAATAGTCGAATAATTCTGTGGAGGTGTAGCCAAATAGAAAAACCTAGTAATACAGGCACCCATTTCCTTATCAAAAGCCGCAAGAAGATCGACCAGTTTCCTATAGGGATGTTCGTCTTCAAAAAAACCCTGTTGGTAATAGAGATTGGCTAACAACTTTCTCCATACGCTAGAATCAATATTTTCTATCTTTGCATACTTTATCACTGCCTCTTCCATAAGATTACGAAACTCATCATGAGAGAGACTGCGCCTTGCTACACCAACTACAAAAAATCTATCCGGCAATATAGCCTGGGAAAGTAATTTGTATAGTGCCGGCATGAGTTTTCTGGCTGTAAGATCACCGGTAGCTCCGAAAATCACCATGACAAAGGTATTAATTTGTTGCATAGGTCAAACTAAATTAACTTCCGTAACTGCTGTAGCTCCGAAAATCACCATGACAAAGGTATTAATTTGTTGCATAGGTCAAACTAAATTAACTTCCGTAACTGCTGTAGCTCCGAAAATCACCATGACAAAGGTATTAATTTGTTGCATAGGTCAAACTAAATTAACTTCCGTAACTGCTGTAGCTCCGAAAATCACCATGACAAAGGTATTAATTTGTTGCATAGGTCAAACTAAATTAACTTCCGTAACTGCTGTAGCTCCGAAAATCACCATGACAAAGGTATTAATTTGTTGCATAGGTCAAACTAAATTAACTTCCGTAACTGCTGTAGCTCCGAAAATCACACTGACCTGTTAAGCACTCAACTACCTATTACGATAACTTATCAATCGCCTTCCAATATAACAGAAATACCCTCTCCTGAAAAGTTTTATTCTCTACTTCCAAGATGAAAGCGAAGCTCATATGCCGGCGACGAGAAAATCGTTTGAAGAATCAAATGTGGTAAAATGTTCAATCCAACTCGTATTGGGCGTTAAAAGAAGCGGTTATTTCTATGGTTTTCTCTCCATATGTCACTCCGCTGTTTAAGGACGGCTGCGCACTGGTACTTACAGATCCCTCTTTATACATGGGTATAGGACCAGAATTATTGTTTATAAAAAGGAGTTTTCCTACATGAAGGTTGTTTATCCTGGCAATTGACTCTACCTGGTTTCTTGCATCTTGAAGAGCTTTTTCTCTAGCCTGTGTTTCATAAATTGAAGAGTTTTTTAAGGAATAATTAGTACTGGTGATTTTTGCATCTGGACTGGAGTTTATCACCGCAAATATTTTGTCAATTCCCGCAATACTGTCAAGTGTAATACTTAAAGCCGTCGATACAGTTGGGTTTTTGGTACTTACCGGAGGAATGATCACTGGAACGGTATTTCTGTTCATATCCTCAGTAGGAGGAATTGTCTGTCCTGGAGCCATCATGGGTAAAGGAGAATTTATCTGATCCGGCTGAACCGTCATAGGTAAAGGAGGCGTAGAATAACTTGACTGGCTTATCCTGCTTTCAGGAATCCCTAGACCGATCAGCTTATCCTTCAGATCCTGTACCTCTTGTTTATTATCTTTCACAGCCTGATCCTGACTCCAGGAGGAAGATTGAATTTCAATATTAATGCTTGCTTGATCTGCCGATGCTTCTACGACCCCCTGTCCTGTCACGTTGACAATTTGTTTTGGCCCCTTGAAATACTGTATCGATAAAGTCGTGCCTACACCAACCAATATTCCAACAATAAAGTTTTCCTACATGAAGGTTGTTTATCCTGGCAATTGACTCTACCTGGTTTCTTGCATCTTGAAGAGCTTTTTCTCTAGCCTGTGTTTCATAAATTGAAGAGTTTTTTAAGGAATAATTAGTACTGGTGATTTTTGCATCTGGACTGGAGTTTATCACCGCAAATATTTTGTCAATTCCCGCAATACTGTCAAGTGTAATACTTAAAGCCGTCGATACAGTTGGGTTTTTGGTACTTACCGGAGGAATGATCACTGGAACGGTATTTCTGTTCATATCCTCAGTAGGAGGAATTGTCTGTCCTGGAGCCATCATGGGTAAAGGAGAATTTATCTGATCCGGCTGAACCGTCATAGGTAAAGGAGGCGTAGAATAACTTGACTGGCTTATCCTGCTTTCAGGAATCCCTAGACCGATCAGCTTATCCTTCAGATCCTGTACCTCTTGTTTATTATCTTTCACAGCCTGATCCTGACTCCAGGAGGAAGATTGAATTTCAATATTAATGCTTGCTTGATCTGCCGATGCTTCTACGACCCCCTGTCCTGTCACGTTGACAATTTGTTTTGGCCCCTTGAAATACTGTATCGATAAAGTCGTGCCTACACCAACCAATATTCCAACAATAAACAAACCGGCGGTAAACAGCCATCTTTTCCTTTTCAACATATTTCTACCTTTAAATTATTAAAGCATAATACAAAATAACATGCAAATTTGTAGCATCAAGGAAAATTATATAGATACCCCTCTTTACATTTCGATTTACTCATGCCCATAATAGAAATATATTGCCCATGGATAATTCCAATATACCATCAACAATTATGAAAGATGGTAATAGCCGTTCTTTCAAAAAGAAGATACTTCTTGCCCTTCTTCTTCCTTTTGTAATCGCCGGAATCAGCCTGGCAGCTCTTTCCGTCAGTAATCGGGGCAGTTCTTTTGACATCAGAAACCGCGCGGCTGAACCATCATCTACTCCCTATTTGCCACTTCTGACAAAAGTGAATATTAGCCCAGGGGGTTTATTTTATACTTATATCGGCAATTCCCCCACGCAACTTTCCGCTCTTGCATATGATCAAAAAAATAATCCCATCTGGTCAGGTGTCACTTACGATTGGGGCATAAGCTCCTCACAATCAATAGGTTCGCTATCACGCACCACCAACTCGGATATCACTTCATTTACTCCGCAAAATGATGGTATAGGAGATCTTTTTGTCACCGCAAGATACCAAGATACAAGCGTCACGGCATCAGTAAAAGCAGCAATAGGATCAGATTACATCTATCCTTCACCTGGATCAATCAATATCTGCGGAAATAAACCAAGCAACACGGCATGTATTATCAACGGATCCACTGGGGTATGCGAAAATGGTTTCTGTACATTGCACTTATTTCCGGATTGCGCTACAAGACCTTTCGGGGACGCTAATTGTGACAGTCAGGTCAATGATTCTGATTTCAACTTATGGCAGGAAGATTATTACAACAATAAACAATATGGTCCTGCTGACTTCAATAACGACGGCGTCACTGACCTTATAGATTTTGAGATATGGAGAAGAAACAACGGTACTCAAATCCAAATTACATCAGTCCCACCACCACTACCTACTAATACACCCATACCAACATCTACTCCTACAAACGATACCCCCACTCCAACACCAATTGCAGCTACCGTCACACCCAGTTTGACTCCTACACCTGTTAATGGATCTAGTGCTAACTGTTGCACTGACAGTCAACTATCCGCAGGATACCAGTGTATCCAAGATTGCGGGCCTCCTGTTGCGCGGATTGGAGACCCCACTCCTGCCTCTTCATGCCTTGACCCGGCACAAATTGCCAGCCGACAACAATATGGTTGTCCCAGATGTCTGGCGGAAAATACCGATATATCCACTCCGCAAGGCGAGATAAATGTGAAGGATATCAAAACCGGTATGGTTGTCTGGAGTGTAGATAGTAAAGGAGAAAAAATTTCTGTTCCGGTTATTGCCATAAATTCAATTCCCGCTGTCAAAAATCAAAAGATTTACCGGTTGAACTTATCAGATAGAAGAATCCTCTATATATCAGCAAGCCATCCGACAATCTTGGGAATTCCAGTAAGCCAGCTCAAGGAAGGCCAAATATATGATGGGGCAAAAATAGTGAAAAAAGATTTTATCCCGTACACCGGATCAAAAACATATGACCTTTTGCCGGATAGCGATACGGGGTATTACTATGCAAACGGTATCCTTGTCGGTTCCACACTTTTTCAAAACCGTTAACCCAGATATTTTAGACTATTGATTACGGAGTTTCTGCTGGTTCCACACTTTTTCGGGGAATACTGACAAATATAAATGAGGATTTATTATTGATTTTTATTTATTCAGTCTATCGAGCACTCTGGCGGCATCACTTCCGAACATCCCTGGCCTGATACGGTAAAGATAATACAAATTCTCTCCTGACTGCATCACTCCTGGTATCACTGACACTGCTGCCGAAAATGAGGCTTCCTTAACCAGGTTAATCGTATCTTGGGAAAACGCTCCATACGGATAGGCAAAAGTATCCACTTTTATTCCAAATTTGTCCTCTAGCATCTTTTTACTCTCAAATATCTGTTTCCTTGCAAAAGACAAAGGTGCAAGTTTCAAATAAACGTGGTCAAGAGTATGATCTCCTACTTCTACCAGACCGCTATCAATTAATTCCCTAATCTCTTTGTCAGTGAGATAGCCTTTCCGTCCGATAAAATCATAAATAAGATATATAGTTGCCTTCATATCATATTTTTTTAGTATGGGGAAAGCATCCGTGTAGAAATCCTCATAACCATCGTCAAAAGTAAGCACCACTGGTTTTTTATTGTCCAATTCAAACGGATTTTGCAGTAGCTGCGGTATATCTCTCACAAAATAAGTAGTATAACCGGCAATTTGTAAACTCTCCAACTGTTTGTCAAACGTAAAAGGATTTATGTCAAGCTTCTTTCTTATAATGTCCCCAGCATCTTTCACATATTCTATGTAGTGATACATAACCACCGGCAGTTTTATTTTTGTCTGGGCAGAAATGCTGGCGTTTTTTTCGCTTATCAAACCTGCAGGCTTTTGAAATACCGCCTGTGTATAATAAGGAGCTACAATTGTACTGGTTGCTTCTCTAGTCTGCCTGTTTTTTACAAACCAATATGTTCCAAAAGCGATTGTCACAACAGCAATTCCGCTCAGAAACCCCAAAAGATAACTTCTTCTGCTTTTAGCGTTGGAATGAATATGAAAATACATAATTAGTTAGCCTTCACCAGTCAATTCGGGGCAATCACTCCACGGGAATTACTTCTTCCCTTTTTCCTTATTCTTCAGCGCTGAATAAATGATTGCCGCATAAAGAAGCAACCATCCCAAAACATAAAAAAATACTGGTAAAAGCTCTGAAATGACAAGATTGATAAGATGCTGCAGCTTGTAATGAGGCTGTAATGTAATAAGAGAATTCATCGTCTGCTGCCTGAAGGCGTCAATTATGTGCTTGTCATACTCAAAGGAAAACATGAGTATTGCAAATCCTAAAAGGATAAGAGTGGCAAATCGCGAAGGTCTATACAGTGCCAACCCTATTCCTATAAGTAGCCCTATAAAATAGGCAAAAACTATATAGTTATGGGAAAAAAGAAGGTAAATTGTGACTAAGACATTCTGCTGCAGATCAGGACTCATATGATTTGGTTTTTACAACATTAATAATAATATAAGGCATTCATTTTTGCGCCATAACTTTCCAAATGATAGGTCGCTTGGCACAATTTTACTATTTTAGCATATCTGGGAAATGAAGATTGCGGTAAAAACCTAGATTATTCTCTGGTCGGTAAACAAATTGATGTTGGGGACAAGAGCTATTATTCCAGCCGGAAATTCATCCCATTTTCCTTTTTTCTTTCCCTTTACTAGATTGGTTAATGCTTCTTTTTTCTCTACGCCATTTGCCACAACAAAAACTTGATCCAGAAGTCCTATTGTTTTAGGAGTTACCGAAATCCTTTTTTTATATTCACCATTATTTTCATAACCGGTAACAAATAGTTTCTTGTTCCATTTTTTTTCAGAACCCGGCAAAAGGCCCGCCGTATGTCCATCAGCACCAACGCCCAATACAGCCAGTTTATATGTCATCCTGAAAAGGCTTTCTAAAATTGCATTATACCCGTCAATAGAATCAGTAAATGATTCTCTTTGAGAAATCAGGTGGTAAGAGATTTTTTTTTCGTCGCATATTTTCCAAAGACCTGTTTCTTTTATGTTATTGGCATTTATATCTCTCCCGCTTTCCGGCTGGTACCTCTCATCAACCTGAGCAAAAGTCAAAAACTTGGGATCAAGATCATTTTTTTCAATAAAAGCGCCCAAATCCCTATAAAGATTCACGGCGCTACCTCCAGAAAGAAGTATTAGGGTTTTGATAGACATGTTGTGGTTTAGCCTTATTCTATTCACCAGAAAATCGACAGCTTTCCCCCACACTTCAGCAGGCTTATAATGATAGACTGTAATATTTTTCAACATAAAGGTTATTTATATTTTTCTATGAGTAATTTCATCTCTTTCTTTTTTTCTTCAGTCACTTGCACTACTATTATACCCTTTCCAGGCTGACCATAAAGGACTATAGCGTCCAAAGGCGCCAAAAGTATAGCCGGCACCGCCACCAAATCCTCCTCCCCAACGATTGTAATAATCTGTCTATTACCAGTTTCGATAAAACTTTTTATTGAATTGTTTACAGCTTTTATTGATGAAGTCGTGATACATCCGGCAGGATTGCGCGCTGATAGAATATTTATCCTGTTGAGATTATCTTTTTCAAAACCCAATTCGTGTATAAATCTGAATTTACGCTTGCGGTTGATATGGTAATCCACAATTGCCAAATCTGCTTCAATTTTTGCTTTATTACATTGGCTTGTCACCTCATCACCCACAGTTATCACCATTTCGTAAAACATACTTTTCATAAGGCCCTTCACTTTGTGTATTGCCTCCTGGAGGTTTTTTAGGTCACCATTGATGAGTCGCCCCTGGGGTTCTTTCAATTCCATCCTGAGGGCTTCAGGTATTTTGCCATTGAAGGTTAAAACTTTCCGGTAAATTCTTCCCATCCTGTCAATCTCGCCGTTTCTTATCCTTGTTGAGGATATCCTTTTGGTGTCTTCTGATAAGACTAAGGAAATAGTTATAAGAGGCAAAGCGTCTAATCCCAATCTCCTCCTTCTCCTATTGACTTCTTTACCTCCTCTTGATGTTTCCGGAGTAATGGCTAACGCTTCAATTCTACTATTAACATCAATTGCAGGCCCGTACATATCGTCTATCTTTACGATCTCTACCCTGTCCAAAAGCTTTTCTTCTCTCAGAAAATTCTCCAATTCTCTTTTTCTCTCCTTAAAACTGAATGTTTGAGTTTTGATGCTCCGGCTTCCATCAGTATCAACCCTGAGCTTGTCGAATAGGTTGATATTTGCCCGCCCGCAGGCAAGATGTGACATTTGAGTTTTGAGCTTTCCCTGGACATATTCGTCAGACGCCAAACCAATTAAGACATTCCGACTCTGATAAAATGCCTGTCGGATAAAAAATCTGTGCCCCTTATGCAGCCTGTCAAAAGTCCCTGCAAGAGCAATAGTTTTATACATATTTTGAAAAAGTATACGATGGATGTGAAGCATGTGTAAATTTTCGAAGATCGCATACGGAGCTCTTATTCCAAGTATACTTTTTAACCAAAGATAAGTAAGAATTCGAAAAATACTGATCTAATAACGCACTCACACAACCTCATGAATTTGCGAGCAAGAAAATTTATACTGCAAACATCTATCATGCATTATAGCTCCCCTGCAACTAGTTTTTGGTAAAGTCCTATATATTCTTTTGCACTCTTATTCCAGGAGAAATCAGAGGCTACTGCATCTTCCACCATTTTACGGTACCGCAGCTTATCATGATGCCATATGTCTACGGCTTTTTTGACCGTTCTTTCAAGGGATTCCGAAGAATAGCTTTCAAAAAGAAAACCGTTCCTGTCGTCTTTTATTGAGTCTTTCAATCCTCCTGTTTTATGCGCTATAGGAAGAGTACCGCAAAACATGGCTAACATCTGTACCAGTCCGCAGGGCTCAAAAAGGGATGGAAGCAGCATGAAGTCGGAAGCGGCATACATCTGGTGAGCCAGAACATCATCAAATACAAAATTGCAGGATACGTTTTTCGGGAAAAAGGTACACAACCATTGAAACCTTTCTTCCCAATCATGATTACCACTGCCAAGTACAACAAATTCATATTTTTCCAGATCAATCCTGCGCAACATTTTGTGCAGTATGTCTATCCCTTTCTGTCCTGGATCGAATCTGCCGATAAAGGAAAAAAGAGGAATATCCGGATCTACGGTCAGATGAAGCTTTTTCTGCAGAAAAAGCTTATGCAGCCTCTTCTCTTTCTCTAAATCCTTTTCTATTTTATGTTTATCCTCAACGCTTTTTACCCGGGCGTCTTTCCGTCTAATCTCCAAAATCCTGTTATTCATATCGGTACTGTAATCAAGATCAATACCGTTAAGAATCCCGAACACTCTTCCCTCCTTACCGCGCAGAACATCTTCAAGCCCTGCTCCAAATTCCTCAGTCATTATCTCCCGAGCATAAGTAGGAGAAACAGTAGTGACTACATCGGCATGAATAATTCCCTCCATGAGAAAATTGAGTCTTCTGGACTTTATTTCCCATTCCAAAACCTTGCTTTTTGACCTGGCCAGTCCTATCTTATCCAGTATTTCCACTTCTGCTTCACCCTGGTAGGAAAGGTTATGAATTGTTAAGATTGTCCCGATTTTTAACTTTTCTTCTTTGATTAGTACGGGAATAAGACCGGTATGATGATCATTGCAATGGACTATATCCGGTACAAAGCCCACTACATTTTTCTTTACCATCTCCACTATCGCTTTATCCAAAAAAGCAAATGTGTCTTCGGATTTCGCTATAAAAAGGTACTTCCTGTTCCTCAAGAGATATACAGGGACATGAGTCACCGGATGAGCAGTCAAGTATATCTCAACTAATTCATCCTTATCCCCATACCTTACAGTGAATTCTGCCGCTTTTTTCTTTTTGGCGGTTCCCAGTTTTAGTACTTTATAAAATGGCATGACTATACGGATGTCCACTCCCGAGGCCAAAAGAGCTCCAGGCAGAGATCTTGCCACATCCCCCAACCCGCCGAACTTGAAAAAGGGATCAAGCTCCCAAACAGCAAATAAAACTTTCATATAACTTATAACAAAAAACTAACAACTAACTTCTTTCTATTCTCTTCCTAATATCATATTATAAACTTTCTCGTATCCTATAACCATATTCTTCACGCTAAAATAATCCTCTACATGCTGCCTGCAGGCCTCACGCATTGCGCTATATCCCCGCTCATCCATGGCATTTATCCTCTCTACAGCCTCAACCAACCCGTCCACTCCGGGTTTTTTTACTATCCAGTTGCCTCTTTTTTCCTTTTCCGACTCGTTGACTATAAAACCCGTTATTCCGTCAACTACTACTTCCGGTGCGCTTCCCCGCCCGTAAGCAACCACTGGAGTCCCGCAGGCCATCGCCTCAGTCATAACCAGTCCAAAAGGCTCCTCCCATTTTATCGGAAAAAGCAAAGCCCTAGCCTGTTTATAAAGTATTTTTTTTTCATTACCGGTGACGATACCGGGTTCCCCAATAAGAGGGTTTTTCAAGTATGGTTCAATTCTTTTCTTATAATAATCTTTATTTATGTTGCTATCAGAGAAATCAGTTCCTATTTCAAGCTGCATATTCAGCTTTATGGCGGCCAAAATAGCATCATCCAAACCCTTCTCAGGGACAAGCCGGCCCATATGCAACAGGTAATCGGAAGGGTTTACCTGGAAAGACCAGTCGATAATACGTATCCCGTTGTATACAGTAGCGGCAAAACGGTAAGGGAGATTTTGCCGCTGGGAATCGCTGATACTGACAAAATGGCAATTTGGCAGGGTATTCAGTTGGGCTATAAGTCTTTCCTTATCTTCATTTAAGGGATCATGAAGGGTAAAAACAAATTGCAAAGATGGCGGCGCGTCACGAATTATCTCATATGCATTCTCCAATTGGTGACTATGCACCACTTCAATTGATTTTTCCTGCGTTGTCTCGACCATTTTGGAAAATAACAACTGGTCCATTCTTTTCACGTATTCTTTATATTCGAATTGTGAAAATTTGGATTTCATCGGAAATGTCGGCTCAATTCCGTAATCGCATAAAATACCTTTTGTCTGGGAAGTCTTGGCGGCAAAAAGGTAAACGGTTTTCTTTCTGTCCACTAGTCCATTCACTAGATCCTCTGCCAAATACCATGGCGCCAATATTTTCTCCTCATTGGGGGGTACCCTGTGTCTGGGGGAAATAAAAATAGCTATATTCATACAAATTTAAAAGATTAATCAACGCTCTATCTAATTGATAACAAAGTTATACTATGAATCTGAAGCGCTTCTCACTCGTTAACTATTCCTAAAAACCTTTTTATATACCTCTTCGTATCCCTCAACCATTCTCTCTGCTGTAAATTTTTCTTCCACGCTTTTTCTGCAATCTTCTCTTTTAATATTTCCTATTTTGCCAACCGCCTCTACCATTTCTTCCACACTTTTTACTGCAAATCCATTTCGTCCGTTTTCCACAATTTCAGGAACACTGCCTATGTCAAAAGCCACAACAGGTGTCCCACAGGCCATCGACTCTACCATCACCAGTCCAAAAGGCTCATGCCAGGATATGGGATAAAGAGTGACGAGGGCATTCTTATACAAATCCGCTTGAGCTCTGCCATGCAGCTCACCTAAAAGCTCTATCTGCTTTCCGTCAATTTGCGGCTTTATTTTCTCGGCAAAAAAAGTGTTGTCGGCAGGATCGACTACTCCGACAATCTTTAAAGGAATTCCGGTTTTTTTTGACACTTCTATTGCTTCAACCGGCCCCTTTTTGGGAGTAATCCTGCCCATCCACAGAAGATAATTTCCTTTTTCAGGACTAAATTCAAACTCTTCCAGATTCACTCCGTTATATACCGTCCCCACCCAATTGATATCAGGTAAAGGCCTACGTTGGCTGTCTGATATGCTGACAAAATTATGGCTGGAGAATCTTTTTAGTGTCGCTCTCTTTTCCGCTTTGACATTTCCTTCGGATAAAGAGCTATGGATTGTGTGTACGACAGGAGTTTTGACAAAATCAGCAAGAAACATGGCATAGTATTCAGCATGATTATGGATGAGGTCAAACTCCCCGGCTCTATTGAAACAATCTGTATACTCTATAAGAGGATAAACCGCTGAAAGCGATTTGCTTTTATCCAAACCGCTATTTCCTATGGATTTTGGAAAAGTGGCGGAAAGTTTGGCAGAGGTTTTGGAATCACCCGGAGCAAAAAGCGTCACATCATGTCCTTTTTTTACCAAACCCTCAGTCAGAAGATAGACAATCCGTTCCACTCCTCCGTAGCCGTCGGGTGGAATCGGTAAATAAGGCGGGGCAAGTATTGCAATTTTCATCCCTATATGAAAATCTTATCATGAGATACGTCAAACAAAAAGATTCAAAGAAAAAACTTACAGATAAAAGATTTAATTCAACGAGATCATCTTAAAATCAAAAGTGCCTTCTCATAATCCTTTACCATCTTCTCCACGGTAAAATTCTCCTCAACATGCCTTCGGCAGTCCTCTCTTTTTATCTGGTCAATACTCTGAATTACTCTTTCCATCGCTTCTTCATCATTGTTTGATATGACAAACCCTGTCATACCATCTACTACTACCTCAGGTATCGCTCCATTTCCAAAGGCTACCACCGGCGTCCCGCAGGACATTGCTTCAATCATAACAAGTCCAAAAGGTTCCTCCCAAAGTATGGGGAAAATAAATGCTTTGGCATTCCTGTAAAGCTCGACCTTCTGATCAAAGTCCAACTCTCCAAAATACTGTATCTTCTCCCCATCAATATCTTTTTTCAGCTCTTCAAAATATTTTTTGTCATTTATTTTTCCGGCCAGTATTAGCTTCATTCCCAATTTTTTAGCGATTCTTACGGCCGATGCCTGATTTTTATGCGGTGTAATGCTACCCATCATGAGAATATAATCCTGTGGAGTCGGGTTAAATGTGAACTTATCGGTATCAACACAATTATTTACCGTTGCTAAATAATTCAGTTCGTCAAATCCTTTTCGCTGCGCATTACTTATGGTGATAACATGGGTATTGTATTTTCTGAAAACTTCAACCAACTCGTCAAAAAGCGGCAAATGCATTACATTTACAAAAGGTTTATTTAACATTTTTGCAACCGGTAGAAACACTGCCTCACCCCTCATGTTATTCAGAATAAGGTCATAATCGTCTTTCCTCTCTATCAACTGCTCCATTACCTGTGATAGATAAACATTTTCTTTACGCAGACCGCGGGACGACTCGATATTTAAATTATCCTGTAACTTATTGGGGAAATCTGAAGGTGCAAACTTTGAGAGCTGAGAATGAACGGTTGAAGAATTCGGTATCGAGGATTCAACATCCGGTTTCCCGCTTCCCGCTTCCCGCTTCCTGCTTCCCACCACCGTATCCCCTCCTCCCACTTCAACCAACTCATAACCCTTTTCCTTTTTAGATCCTTTTGCGGCAAATAAAATTACATCATGTCCAAGTTTAGCAAGTCCTGAAGCCTGAAAATAAGCAATCCACTCAGTACCACCTTGAGCAGGCGGTGGTACCGGAAGCGCAACTGATCCCAAAATTGCTATTCGCATATAAAGAAAATTCCTAAACTCGAATGAGCAGGCGGTGGTACCGGAAGCGCAACTGATCCCAAAATTGCTATTCGCATATAAAGAAAATTCCTAATTTATTTTAGGTAATAATGAAAAATTCAGTCTCTACAAATTATACTTTTAGTTACACATCCAGTATAAGCTATCAAACTATAAGTATAAAGTAATTAAATAAATGGTAAAACCAAGAAGAATTATTTTGAATTTGAGTGATTCTTATTTTTGGGGAAGTAGGAAAACCTCATATACATGAGGATGAAACGATGGGCTATAGCTTCCCATGAGAACTTCTGTTCGACAATTTTTCTGGCATTCTCGGCCATCTTTTGCCTTTTTTCTTCATTGTTAAGAAGAAGATTCACTTTTTCGGCAATTTCCGTGGCATTTCTGGGGCGGACAAAATAGCCGTTTACCCCGTCTTTGACGGCCAGTGGTATCCCGCCTTTTCTGGTCACAACAACCGGCGTCTTTGTCGCCATAGCTTCCAAAATCACCAATCCCAAAGGCTCATCCCAAGTACTTGGTGCGACAAAGACTGATGCACGCTTATAGAATTTATTTAACTCGATACTGGTACCCAAATGGCCTCCAAATTGTACATTAGTCAACTTCATCTCAACCACTCTTTTTTCCAGATTTTCCCTTTCTGGGCCTTCTCCCAGTATCATCACCTCAGCCGGTATCTTTTTAGCTGCCTGGACCAGATATTTTACCCCTTTATAAGCAGTCAGTTTGCCGGCAAAAAGTACAATTTTTTTCCCGGCAAGATCGTATTTCTTGTCAATATCGGATGTATTCAAATTGGGATTAAATTTATGCAGGTCAACCCCACCCGGAATAACCCTCACTTGTGAACGGAATTCGTCTCCAAAAATCTTAAACAGCCATTCCTTTGTCCAAAAAGAGTTTGGTACCACCCTTCGGGCACGCCTCAGGGCATCACTTGTCAAAGCCACATATCTCCTGTCTTTTTGTACGGTAGGCAGCTCTGAACCGTGGACTGTAATAATATATGGTATTTGGTATATGCCTTTTATCACCCTGGCAATCCAGGAAAGAGGGAAAGCATGGTGGACGTGGATAATATTGGGTTGAAAGGATTCAACTGCGTCAATCACCGAATCCAAATAATCCTCGTAAAGCTCGGTAATCTCGTGGTTTGTCAGCTGCGTAAACAATTTACATTCAGGCCACTCGGGATGTCCTGTAAAAGCTACCCGGTCAAACATCTTGAGAGGATACCGCTTGACGTTTGGTATATCGCGGTCATCAGGCGAAACCATCGCCACCTTAAAATGCCGTCCTACCTCGCTTGCCAGATATCTGGCATAGGTGCCTGATCCTGACCCCCACAAAGGAAAAGTTTGAAGATAAAGGATTTTCATTTATTAAATAAAATATGGATTTCTATTATTTGAGGGTATTGTATAGGAAAGGAAAGATGAATTGCAAACAGGAAAAGTCAGCTAAATAGCACTCTAAAGAAAAATCCGGCTCCGGCAGTTTGTCTTTTTATCCTCCATGGCTCACGAATAAGTCGGAATAACCATTCCAATCCTATTCTCCTCATCCAAAACGGCGCTCTAGGAACCGATCCGGAGATATAATCAAACGCTCCGCCCACAGCCATCAGAACTAAGGGTTTGGTAGTTTTGACGTTTAACATTTGATGTTTAACATTCTCTATAAAATATTCCTGTTTGGGAAAACCGAGTGCGACAAAAAGGGTATCTATCCTCCGTTTGATAATCTCCTTAACCAGATTTTCGAAATATTTTTCCGTTTTCTTTTCCGATTTCTCTTTTGTAGAGTACAGTATGTCGTTTGTAATATGCAATTTATCACTCTTACTTGTTACATAACACTTACTACTTACTACTAAAATATCCGGTTCCCCTAAAACCTCAATTTTTGATTTTTTGTATTTTTTTCGTAAGCACTCAGAGGTCTTGAGTGCTACTCCATTCTTACCTCCTATAAGTCCTATTGTAAAGCCTTTTTTATCTGTCAGTTTACACAAGTCCAAAATGAAATCTGCTCCGCTAATTTTGTCAATTGACATATTCTCCTTTTTTTTAAGCGCCCAAACTATCCCCGCTCCATCAGGAATATTAATTTGGGCCGAGTTGACAACCTCCTTAAAAAATATATTTTTTTGGGCAAAATTTATGATTTCTGGGTTTGGAGTAAAAATTACCAAAGGATTTACCATTTTATTTTGGGATTTGGGATTTGGGATTTGGGATTTGGACAAATACTTCTTTATTTCCTCTAGGATTTCATCTTTTTCTTGCACTGTTATCGCAACGTCAAGAATTTTTTTTGTTTTGAGTCCCATAATATAATTATTTTATGTTATTAAGAATGGAAATTAATATATTTATTAAACTTCCTTGAACACTATTTGTCTACACGATTTAATCCTTATTTTATAACCTAAATTGCTATTATATCCTGTCTTTCTACCAAATTCTAGCGATAAATTCATTATCACTATAAGCTAATATACTAAATGAAACATCCGTGTGAAAGATTGTTATTTATATTACAATTTTTTAACCTTTTATATCATTATAGGTTGTAATAACTTCGTGGAAAATTACATGGGGCATTTTATCTTTTTGCAATACTTCTTTTATACAATTCTATATTTTCCAAAGCAACGCCAGTTCCGCGTACCACACACAAAAGAGAATCCTCTGCAACATGTACCGGTACTCCTGTTCCCAAAACCAAAAACTTATCAATATTTCTCAAAAGAGATGTTCCTCCTGACAAAACTATTCCTTTATCTATTATGTCCGATGCAAGTTCGGGAGGTGTATTTTCAAGTACACCTTTGACCGCGGAAAGAATGCTGGTAAGAGGATTTTGTATGGCCGTAGTAATTTCTTCGGAAAGGACTTCAATCATTCTGGGAAGCCCTGAAAGTGAATCGCGTCCGCGCACCTCCATCTTTTTGGGCCATGTCATCTTGTTTGATGATGCACTACTTGGTTGCAGCGCGCTTCCAATTTGTATCTTTACTTCCTCTGCCATCCTTTCCCCAATAAAAAGATTGTATTTTTTCTTTATGTATGCGGAGATTGACTCATCCAGTTTATTTCCAGCTACCCGCACCGAATTATGGACTACTACTCCACCCAGAGAAATTACCGCTGCTTCTGTCGATCCTCCGCCTATATCCACTATCATGTTACCTGATGGTTGCGCTATGGGAATTTTGGCTCCAATTGCCGCAGCCAACGGTTCCTCAATAAGATATACAGTTCGGGCTCCTGCCGCCATAGTAGCATCCATAACAGCCCTTCTTTCCACCTGGGTGCAACCAGCCGGCACACAAATCATCACTTCAGGCTTGAAAAATCTGGTCTTGCCGCATACCCTGTCGATAAAATACCGCAGCATCGCCTCAGTCACCACATAGTCGGCAATCACTCCGTCCTTTAGCGGTCGTGAAGCGACTATATTGCCTGGTGTTCTTCCAAGCATCTCTTTTGCTTCATTTCCCACCGCCACCACTCTATTATCTTCAATAGCTACAGCCACCACCGTTGGTTCGTTTAGAACCACGCCTTCACCCGCCAGATATACCAGCGAATTGGCTGTTCCCAAATCTATTCCAAGACGTTTGAAAAACATAAATTCAAGAAACAATTAACAAATAACAGTAAACAAAAAATCAACTCCAGCCGTTATTTATCCACAATTCCCTGTTCTTTGTTCTTTGAAGCTATTTTACTATCCCTGTGTTATAATTACAATCAATTCTCCACATGATAAAACGATTATTATCCTCAATTGGTATAATTTTATTCATCCTTCTTATCGCCGGTAGCATCATAGCCTACAGCCGTGGCTACCGCTTCAACCTACAGGACAAAGAACTAACACCCACAGGTATACTATCTGCCACCTCCTATCCTGAAGGTGCTTCAATTTGGCTAAATGACAAGCTTACATCAGCCACCAATGTTTCCATTTCACTTTTACCCGGCTGGTACAACTTGCGCATAGGTAAAGAAGGCTACCAATCATGGGAAAAACAAATCCGTATACAAGGCGAAGTAGTCACAAGGGCAGATGCACTCCTTATTCCCACCAACCCGTCGCTTCGGGCTCTTACCATTACAGGCGTCACGGATCCCACGCTTTCCTCAACAGGCGGCAGAGTTGCCTATCTTGTCACTACAGATGAAGCTTCTTATAGCGCCAGTCTCAAGCCGAAAACAGGAGTCTGGGTGATGGACCTTAAAAGTGGACCTCTTGGTGGCCAAAGCGAACCTAAACAGATCTATACGGCAAATGGCAGCGAGATCTGGAAAGATGCATCAATAATCTGGTCTCCGGATGAAAAACAGATTATTTTGAAATTTTCCAAAACTGAAGAAAAAATGGAAACTGTTTATTCTGCCTACCAAATTTATGTGGATAATCCTAATATTCTTCCCACTGACGTTACATCAAGCTGGGAGACTCTTGTAACTGACTGGCAGGAAACACAAAAACTGAAAGATAATGCGGCTATAGACTCATTACCTCCGCTTGTAGCCACATTTTTACATACTGCAGCTTCTGACATCCGTTTTTCCCCTGACGACACAAAGATACTCTATGAAGCTACTTCTTCGGCCACACTCGCTCAGGTTATTGTTCCTCCGCTTATTGGTACAAATACTACGCAGGAATCACGCTCCATCGTTCCAGGTAAATATTATATATATGACACCAAAGAAGATAAAAACTTTTTTATAGTGGATACCAAATCGATAAATAGTCCTCAAGCCATCACCTGGTATACCGACTCAAAACACATCATATTGATAGAAAAAGGTTCAATATATATCGTGGATTATGACGGGAGTAACATACGTACTGTCTATACCGGGCCATTTGAGGGTGATATTGTCTTTCCATGGGCTTCATCAGATAAATTAGTCATTCTCACTAACTTCTACAAACCTCAGTCTATCCCCAATCTTTACGAGATAGATTTGAGATAAGAATTAAAAAACAAATAACAACTAATTTATCTTAGCAGGTCTTTTTCAGGCCTTGCAAACACCAGAAGACGCTTTAACGTCGTTCCCGGCGGCCAACAGGTCTGCAAAGTCAGCTGTTCATAAGGAGTTTCTTCTGTCAGGAAACGGACATCTGTGGGATCAACTATCAGACGATTTGTCACTCTATAAACATACCTTACACCCTTATAGAAAATGTCTATTTCGTCCCCGTTGGTCAACTCTTTCAGAAGATAAAATATGGCGTTATATCTTCCCACATCCCAAAAAGAATCAGTTGAGTGGGCAAAAAGATATACATTGCCTTTTACTCCGGGAAATACAGTCCCTGCGGCATGCGCTACTCCCTTTTTCAGTATAGGCAGATATATATCCGGATTGCCAGGATCAACATTTGGGTAAATTGCTGCATTGGCTCCAATTTTTGGAATTATTATCCCAAACTGCGCGGATACGGGGGAAAGCTCTTCCACCTTATTACCCCCAGTCAAATCACCAAAAAACGTGGGTCTCCCAGCATTTGGAATGGGCGAGGGCATCATTGTTGGCACAGGATGCCCTGGAGCAACCGAGGGTGTAGGAAAAGAAACAACATACGTAATGTTTCTGGCAAGATTTGTCCGGTAGAGAACTTCCATATAGAAAGCCGGACCGAAAGTGGCGGCCATACCAAAAAGTGAAAAGAGGAGGAAAAAATTTCCGAGCGTACGGATAACGATGAATTTGATTTTTTCGCTTCGTGATGGCATTTGCATTTACGCAGAAATCCCGATTTGATCGGGATATTCTGCGTCCCCGGGCAGAGTCAAGCTAAGTTAACCGTCCCACATTCTGAGTATGAAAAACGGCTTTATAATAATATGCGTCCCCGGGCAGAGTCGAACTGCCAATCTTACCCTTAGGACGGGTCTGCTCTGTCCAGTTGAGCTACGGGGACAATCAAGGATATAAACTATTTGTATTTTATCATGGGAATAATTAAAATACGAAAACTGCTGAATATTTGAAAAATCGGGGCGTAGTTCATCGGTAGAACGTTCGGTTCGGGACCGAAAGGCAGTGGGTTCAATTCCCGCCGCCCCGACTAATATTTAATTAGGTAATTTCAATTCCCGCCGCCCCGACTAATATTTAATTAGGTAATTTCAATTCCCGCCGCTCAGACTGAATTTACTTTTCATAATCCCGCAATTGATGTATCCTAAAATTGTATGTCCCAAAACGCTTCAGACTGGCATGCTCTTATCCGTCACAGGTCAGAACATATGAAGAAAAAAAGTGTGATACAGGACCATCCAGAACATAATTCTCATTCAGCTAATTCGCAGCTTTTAAACATCCCTTCATATTCCCCCGTCCATCCCCACCACTTCCGGTAATTTGTCCGCTTACTTCTTAGGGGTTATAATCAACTTCTGTATGAGACTCATCCTTGCTTCCCAATCTATCGGTCGAAAAGATCTGCTATCACATCTTAATATCCCCTTTGAAATAATCCCAAGCAGACTTGATGAGGATAAAATTATCGGTAACACTCCCCTTGAAACTCTGAAATTACGGGCAAAACTTAAAGGTGAAGAAGTGCTGAGTAAAATCAAAAAATCAAATTTCAAATTTCAAAAATATAAACCATCTTCAAACCACCAACCACCAACTACCAACGACCAACTGATCATTCTTTCTGCTGATTCCGGAGCCATCCTGAACAATCAACTCATCGGCAAGCCGAAAGATTACAGAGACGCGGTCAAGATACTCCAAACTCTTTCAGGAAGGAAACATAAGTTTATAACGGCCGTCTATATTATTAAAATGGCAAATTCGCAGGTACCAATTTTGAAGACCGACCTAAACGTAAAAACGCCTAATCCTAAAAAGAGATTTTCCTTCGCCAAAAAACATCAAATTCTAAACAAACACGTCGTGTCTGAAAAATTCGGTATCAAGAGTTTGCCAGCTAAAGACAAAAAGGCAATGTCGGAAAAAATTGATATTGAGGCTTTATCAGCTCTTAAAATTTGGCAGACTTTTGACCGCAGCTTTGTCACTTTTCGCAAACTAACAAATGATGACATCAAATTATATCTTAAGAATACAAACTATACGAGATTTGCTGGCGGTTATTCTCTTTTCAACTGTCCCAAATGCCGTCAACCCAGAATGAAAGACATTCTATCAAATGTTCCGTACATTGAATTAATTGGGGGGGTCTATATACCCGGCCACACACACGGACTTGACACTCCACCGCAAGATTTCATAACGGATATAAAAGGCTCTATCTCAAATGTCATTGGCATGCCAATGGAGAAACTAATCCCTTTACTTTCTCCACATCTTCAACCTAAAACTAAAAACCCATAAGCAGTACACCCGCCAAATAAAACTAGAAGTCATCTCAAAACCTCATTCTCAAGCATGAACATTAGCAATAAGCGAAGCTAAAAATAGAATATCGAGATAAGTTCTAATAGCAGGCAGTCCATACATAATCCCCAACCATCAGACGATATGAAAGAACATAACCCACACCAGGTTCACTTGACATCCTCACTTGTAAAAAATTAGACTAAAAATTAAGCATGCCCACTTTGTCAAAGCAAACCAGGTATCTGATAATCATTTCTTGTCTGGTATCAGTTTTGACAATAAGTGCACTATTCTTATATTTCAAATCAGCTCCGAATAAAACACCAGGTACAAAACAGGCAAAAATTGTCCCTGTCTCTATTCAGCCTGAAAAAATTTCACTTGGCAATGCTCTTTCCACCCGCGGCAAATTCCCCCAATATGAGAAAATCGCAAAAGTAGGAAATGAAATCATTTACGGTCGCGACTTAAATTATATTTCTTTCACCCGTTATCCGCCGGATTTCCTTAATATGGAAACATCTCTGGAAAAAATTAAACAGGACGCGCTTCCGGTGGCAATAGAAAATTCCATTCTCCTTCAGACTGACAATAAAGAAAACAATTTGAATCTGCCCGCTACTATCTTTAACAACCCGGATAAAAATTATAATCAACGCGAAAAAATTGCTGATGATATTAAAATTAGAAAGTTGGCAGAAGAAGAAAAAATAAGCGGATCATTTATTTCCATATAGATCCGAATTATACCGGCAATGCCTACTTTGAATTCAACGATAAATCGTCCTCTGATCCTGTCTTTGTCTATAAGGAATTAAATCCGATTCTCTGGTCGCTTCAGGAAGGCCAAACATCATCTATCTTCCAGTATCCGCCCCCGACGGTAGAGCTAGGTAAGAATCAAGAAGAATTTTATGGAATAATCAAAGTAACCAAGAGAGTAAATACAGGAAAAGGAAGCTACCAGGATTGGCTTGAAAATGAAAAAAACAATATAGAGTTACGCTTTATTAAACCGCATATATTGTCTTTTCTTCTATTTTTTTTATAGCGTCAGCCTGCCCGAAACAGGTTTTCGCCTGGGCCTCATTTTACGGACGGGTTACTTATAATTCTCCATATGGCGTTATCGGAGTACCTGGAGTCCAGGTTACCAATCATTCTCAAAAAGAGCAGGATATAGGCAATTCACGCGGTTTTACGTCGGGAATCTCCGACAGCAATGGCAACTGGTCTGTAGGTGGAGCTGATTGTGGAGCCGCTCCCCAAACCAAATTCCTCACTGTTGATGGTTTTGCAACGGGACTGCCAGCTGGTATACCGCCCGGAGGATACTTCAGCCCATCTTCCGCCTCTGAAGGAAATTTTAACAACGGCGCATCATACGGATCAATTGAAATCAAATATATTCCCCTGGTCCACCTCCCTCACCAACAATAACTAAAGTTCCAACAGTTACTCCTATCCCATCACCAACTCCAACTTCTACCCCAACCCCAACTCCCACACCCACGCCTACCCCCATTCCTACACCAACGCCGCCTACACCTTGTAATAACACGACTACTTGCCCAATGAATGCTCCATATTGCATAAGGGAACCAGGTAGCAATGCAGGCATATGTGGACTTTATCCCACATCAACTCCTCCTGCTTCATCAAACCCAAACCAGTTAACCCCCATACCAACACAAACCACATACACAAATGCTGCCAATTCTCCAACTACCACGATCATGCCCACTATACCTTTCCTTCAAATCAAGATAGGAAATAGTGAAAACTAAATTTCACCACCAAGAAGCAGACTTTTGTGCAGAACTGAGATCAAAACCTCTAATTTGAGCTTGATAGAATACTATGACTTGCATTCAAAATCATAGTTTTGATGTATGTTCTAGGCTATTATTAATGAGAGAAACTGATAAAAATTATCCCCGCCAGAGAAAACAGTATCCCCGCCTTCTGCTGACTGTTCAACTTCTCCTTGAAAATAATCCGGGCCAAGGCTACAAAGACAATCGGGCTGCTGCCAGCAATCGGTGCCACCACTGATGTAAAACCGTGAAGAAGTCCAGCGTTATAGGTAAAATTACCTGTCAGGATTAGAAGCGCGTATGCCAAAAGCGCTCCAAAAGCTTTTCCTTTCTTTAATTTCTCCACTGCATTTTTCCTAATAGCAGGTGAGAAAAGAAAAAAAAGCGGGAGGACGTATACCGGGTATACTGCCCAAAACCAGCCTATTCCCTGCACAGTTATTCTGGCAAAAGCAAAGTAAATACCCCAAAAAACCAGTGTCAATAGGGCATAATTTACTGACCTGTTGCTGAAAAGTGATTTCATCTGATACTTCTTAAGTTCCCCGAAGTTCACAGACGATAAAATAATCCCGACAAGTATGCAAATGATTCCACCCAGCTGAACAGATGTAATTATTTCCTTAAATACGGTTAAGGCAAAAATCACGCTAAGAAGCGGGAATGAACCGGCAATTGCCCCAGAGAGCGAAGCATTACCTATCTCAAGTGACTTAAAGTATGTCAAGGCACCAACCAGTTGGATCAAGTTGAGAAGTATTGCTAGAAAAAATATGGGATATGATGCTATCGGACCGGCAAAAGGGATATACAAAGAGACAAAAAAGAGCGAGATGATAAACCCCCAGAAAACCGAATAAATATGGCCGATTTTCCGCGAGGAGATCGTGATAAATACATCCCCGGTCCCCCATCCCAAAAGAGTAATAAGAGCGAAAAATATGGCCATATTAGATCAAACAATAAATTCTATATACCAAGTGGCGTAGAAATACTTAATGGTTGATTCAATAATGACGTCACCTCCTGACCAGTATTACCAAGAATAGCCAATTTATCATTCTTGTCAATGGCGGATATTACCACAGCAGAATTGTTTTCTGGGCTGCCTGCCATCACATTTGTGGAAAGATTATTTCCGCCACCGCTTGTTATGGTACTGACCGAAAAATTATTTCCGGATCCGGGTGTTTGCGATACTATTGTTTGATTTAATTCCGATCCGCCAGCCTGAACACTAGTTGATGTACCCGTGGGTGAACCGCTAATAATACCGTTTACAGAAAAATTACTATCTGTACCTGAAACTTGTACGCTAGTGGTGGAATTCTGCTGTGGCCCTCCTGCCTGAATTTCAGCTTGTGTACTTTTTTCAGACATATTGTTTAACGCCTCTAATCTTTTATTTGTGACTTCCTGTACATCACTTATCTCATTTATTCTGCTTTTTAAGTCATCTATTGATGCTGCTTTCCGTATCAACCCGGCAGCATTAATGTCACTCTCTAAGCTTTTCGTTTCGTTCTCTATTTGCGATACCTGATTTAAGTCATCCTTTATAACTGGAACGACATTACTCGTATTCTCTGCTGAAATTCCAACCAGAAAAGGGTCATAAGGACTATCCAATAAATTTGATCCTACGTTCCAGGACGGCACTGCTGGCTTTGACGATGCAGCAGGAACTTCAGGTAACTCGCTTGTCGGTAAAAAGGTTGTGCATGCTTCCTGGCTTCCTGCAACACAAAATACTCCCGACGTGACCTTGGTAGCAGTCTCAAGTCTATTTAAGTTGACACTAATTCCTGGATGATCCATAAGAAACTGGTTTATCTGGTATGGAGAATTATTTATAGCTTCCTGTATGGCCGGAAGTTTAGTTGCAACAGCTCCACTACCAACAGTTATTGCTGCTTGTGCGCCACCAACAACAGCTGGTCCCCACACAGGAGCAGTAACTAGAGCCGCAGTACCCACTCCTAATCCAATACCAATAGCTGTAGCTTTTAATTCTTCAGTCCTGAGAGTATCATTCACACACTTATCTTTTGCGGAAGAATCACTTATACTGTCACACGCTTTTAGAGCCGGGTATTCCTGTCTGAGGATTTCGTCCTGAGTCGGTTGGTGATAACCAGGTAAATAATAAGACTCTCCTGTAGTGGTGTTAACACATTGGCCGTTACCCACATTTACTGATCCTGCTTCACAGTCTGCAGCAGGTTTGGTTGCCGGAGCTGCTACTGTTGGTACCACCACAGTAGGAACCGCATTCCCCGGTACCTCACATGTATCAGGAGTTCCTCCGCTTGCGATACAAGTTTCATATTTCTGTGTCGGATTTAGTGTCGGAATAACCAATGTTCCCGCCTGTCTTGCCCGACACCATGCATCTGATATGTCACATGCTGGAGTGGGAAAGGATGTCGGTACAGAAGTTGGTATTACATAGGCTATTTCTGTTGGTTCTGGCGTGGGCGCTTGGGTGATTACACCGTTTCTCAAACCCCGGCAGTAGTAGTCTGAGGGATCACAGTCTGGAGTAGGTGAAACAGAATTTACTCCACCTCCGGAGGTACCATTTGCAGTGGCACCACCACTTTCTCCTGCAGGAGATACGTCCACTATTTCTGTTGGTTCTGGCGTGGGCGCTTGGGTGATTACACCGTTTCTCAAACCCCGGCAGTAGTAGTCTGAGGGATCACAGTCTGGAGTGGGTACAGATGTTGGCTCCGGTGTTGGAGCTTGAGTAATAGCACCGTTTCTTAGGGCTCGGCAGTAGTAGTCTGAGGGATCACAGTCTGGAGTGGGTACAGATGTTGGCTCCGGTGTTGGAGCTTGAGTAATAGCACCGTTTCTTAGGGCTCGGCAGTAGTAGTCTGAGGGATCACAGTCTGG
This sequence comes from Patescibacteria group bacterium, assembly GCA_023379265.1. Classification (GTDB taxonomy): domain Bacteria; phylum Patescibacteriota; class Microgenomatia; order 2-02-FULL-39-11; family 2-02-FULL-39-11; genus JAMCUI01. The sequence continues at coordinate 3,262 of JAMCUI010000014.1, read as the reverse complement.
AGTGGGAGATACCGGAGGGGCAAACGGTGAAGTAGGTGAAATAGGTGCATAGGCAAATTGCCTGATATCCTGAGAATGCTGGACCTCCAACGTCGTAACAGCTACACCAATCATAAGTACAGCCAAAACAACTGCAGAAATTATCTCCAAAAAACCTGCATTTGATTTTTTGTTAATGACAATTAAAGAATTCAGTTTATTTTTTGACATTCACAATAGAACCATCCTACAAGATAGTCTAAATAAATTATGATAGTATGAGAGTCTATATGTCAATTCTTTCGTGAAAAACTTATTTCATATCAAGATCAGAATCTTATTGACAATTTTTTTTCTCCATCCTATGCTAAATCTTAGTCTCAACCTATATGAAAAAAATCACAGCTGTAACAATTATCATATTGCTATTACTTCTTGCCGGAGGGGGACTAATATATAAAATATAAGTTCTTCCAGCAGTTCTTCTACCCTTCTTACGGTGGCTGGAGAAGGTAAAATAACTGCTCCACCTCAAGTAGCCCAATTTACAATCACCTATGTAGCCAATGGCAACACTGCAAATGATGCCATAAATTCAGAAAAGACAATGAGAAAGCAGCTTATAGATACACTTTCAAATTTATATGGCGTGAACCCCGCGGATATACAGGAGTCATATCCCAGGGTTGTACCCCCATCCGCCACCAACAATACGGTAAACCTACTTTATCAGGCAGTAAATACACTCAATGTAAACTATAAAAAACTGCAAACTTTGGATTCAGCTATAGCCAAGCTTTACGAGGTGGGTGGAAACAATATTAGTGTAACAAATATAGTTTTTACGACCCAAAATCCTAGAGACCTGGAAGACCAAGCAATAGCAAATGCTATAAAAGACGGAGAAGGAAGAGCCTTGAAAATGGCAGCTGCAACCGGAAAGACACTGGGGAAATTGGTTTCTGTCACCGGCCAGCAAACACAGACAGTAGGCACGGTCAGCACCCAAGCAAATCCTCTATCAAATAGAAATGTATCAACCCCGGGAAAAATAGAATTAACACGAACAGTTACACTGGTCTACGAGCTGAAGTGATTCTTCACAAAACAGATAATAAATAACAATCTATCTGTTTCTTTCCGCTTTCTACTTAAATCATCTGACTCACAATTCATAACCAACAACCCATCACACACCACAAATAATTAACAACGATCAACTATTGCTAACAGCTATCTGGAATATTCGTAGATTTCGTGAGGATGAACATAAGGTCAGCTTCCTGCTTTACCCCCGGAAGTATCACAATCAGGATTTAATATTCATATATCTCATGCGGGTGGAACATCAAATCTAGCTCTTGCTTTGCCGCGCCGGCATTTTCGGAGGCATGAATTGCATTCATCTGTACATCGATCCCGAAATCTCCCCTTATAGTCCCTTTCGCCGCCTTTTTACTGTCTGTGGGACCGCATATCGCCCTTACCCGGGAGATAATATCTTTACCCTCCCAAAGCATCGCCATGACAGGTGTTGAGGTCATAAAAGCCTTCAGGTCCGGGAAAAAAGGTTTCTCCCTGTGGTGATAATACCACTGGTCAATAAGATCTTCAGGCAAACGCATGAATTTAGCCGCAACAAGTGTAAACCCTTCTTTTTCCAGACGTGTAATAATCTCACCGATGACTCCTCTTTTTACTGCATCGGGTTTTATCAATACTACCGTTCGTTCCATAGAATAGTTTAATGTAAAAAGTTAATAGAGTTTTAAAGTACAAAATTCTACTTTTTTGCCTTTACAACCCTAAAACTTTACAATCTTTATAAACTTTTTAACTTCCTTTGCTTCCTTACTTTACAAACTTTATGACTTTATAACTTTAATAACTTCGTAAACCTCTCTTCCTCTTTATACGGTCCTATTATAGCAAGGTTCAGGCTATTTTCCTTGAAAATATCTTTTGCTACCTCCTGTACGTCTTCTATTGTCACCTCATCAATGTGCTTCATGATTTCCTCAGGTGTCCGGACAGTGTTTTCCAAAACCTCAGTTGTGGCAAAAAGCGCGGCGACGCTTTTGCTATCCTCAAGTTCCAGAGTAAACCTGCCTTTTATATATTCCTTTGCCTTCACTATTTCCTCACGTGTAACCTTCTCTTTTGTTATTTTCACAAATTCCTCAAGCATCACTTTTATGGCGTCGTCAATTCTCGCTACGTCAACTCCGGCTTGAGTGACAAAATTGCCCACATCTATATACTCCTCACTTGACGAACGCACATAATAAGCCAAACCCCTTTTCTCCCGTACCTGTATGAAAAGCCGGGACGACATGCCTCCTCCCAATATGGCTGAAAGCACCTCAATCTTGTACCTGTTAACATGAGCCAGATTGTAGGAACGTACACCCAGACAAAGATGTGCCTGTTGTGTATCCTTAAAGTGTAAAAGAAGCCGGGGTTTTTCCTGAAAGTCCTGCATCACATCCGGTTGTACCACTGGTTTTGGCTTCCAATCGCCCAGATATTGATTGACTGCTTTGAGTACTGACTCAGTGGTATTGCCATTAGTATCCACAGCTCCGGCAATTGTGACAATGGTATTGGCCGGACCGTAGAACCTGTCCACATATGAACGGAAATCCTCACGTTTGACCGCTTTTATCACTTCTTTCCTACCGGCAATATCCCGACCAAGTTTAGTATCTCCATACAGAAGGTTTTCATAAAGATCTCCCACCTTGCGCATAGGTGTATCCTCGTACATATTTATTTCCTCAATTATTACTCCCCTTTCTTTTTCTATTTCAGCTGGGTCAAATTTGGAGTGCAGGAGCATGTCTGAGAGTACATCGACCAGAAGCGGCAAGTGTTTGGCTGCAGCTTTGACAAAGTATCCAGTATGGTCTTTACTGGTAAAAGCGTTAAATTCCCCGCCAATACCGTCAATAAGGGATGAAATAGCAAGTGCTGTTGGCCTCCTCTGTGTACCTTTGAAGGCCATATGCTCCAGGAAATGTGAGATGCCGTTTATGTCTTTTTCCTCATACCGGCTGCCGGCACCCACCATGAGCATCACTGTAGCAGACTTGACAGAGGGCATGGGAATAGTGACAACACGAAGTCCGTTTGGAAGAGTATTGAGTTTGTAATCCATAAAACTATTGTGGAAGTAACAGGAAAATGGCGACTATATGCTTTGATATATATTGTAGTACTTATTACCTGTCAACTTCTGTAGATTTCCTATAATACAAAAAACCGGAAAAAAGGACAAGAGGGA
>JAMCUI010000013.1 GCA_023379265.1 Patescibacteria group bacterium | reverse complement strand
TTATACTGACAAAATTTCTGTATAAGCCAATAACCAAAAAACTTGAGGAAAGAAAGAAAAAAATAGAGGAAGGGTTGGAATATGCCGATAGAATGAAGTCTGAAATGGAGAAAAGTGATAAGAAAAGGCAGGACGTAATTGACCGTGCAAAGCTTGATGCTAAAAAAATAGTTGAGGAAGCGAAAAAAGAGGGGCGTAAACTTGAAGCTGAAATAGTGGAAAAAGCCCATAAAGAAGCGAGAAGTATATTGGAGAAAGGACAATCCGAGCTTACTATGGAAAGGCAAGAAATGGAGAAGAGTCTCAGAAAACAGACTGTTGACATAGCTTCCAATATGGTTGAGACAGTACTTGGAGAGGTTATTAGTACAAAGGATCATATCAAAATAATAAATAAACGTATCGGGGCGTTGAAAAGGAATTATAAGTATAAATCATAATTACATCCGGTTTATATTAATAATTAATGAGATGAAAATAAAAAGGCAAAAGTCGGAAATAGTCACAAGGGGAATAGTCGATTATCTCTCAGAGAGCGGGGAGAGAGCGCTTTTGCCTGAAGTTGCCAGATCGCTTGAAGCGGAGTTGGCAAAAAACAGGAAGTCAGACCAGATTATAGTCACAACAGCAATTCCCCTGTCAAAGCCACAGTCTGAATTTATTAGGAAATTCATACAAAATACCCTAAGGACTGATTTGAAAGTTACCAATAAAGTAAATAAAGGAATATTGGGCGGATTGACGATAAAGGTAAACGACTGGTTTTTGGATGCAAGTCTGAAACACCAGGTGGAACTGGTGAAAAAAACATTATTGTCATAATTCTTTATAAATTTTTTGATTGTAAAAAATATCATGCCTAAATTAGACAGATCTTCAAAAATAGCAGAAGAAATAATAAAAAAATTGAAATCATATGAGGCGAAAGTAGAGGCGGGTTTTACCGGTGAGGTTTTGGATGTGGCAGACGGTGTAGCCAAGATAACCGGTCTTGCTCAACTTTCATATTCAGAGATGGTGGAATTTCCTCACGGGGTGTTAGGAGTTGCCATAAATTTGGAGGAAGAAGAGGTGGGAGTAATAGTCTTGGGTGATTATCTCAGGATTCGCCAGGGCGATCCTGTAAAAGGTATAGGCAGGCTTTTGTCTATAGGTGTAAGTGAGAAGTTGGTAGGAAGAGTAATTGATCCTTTGGGTAATACCCTTGATGGAAAAGGTTCTATTTCCACGAAGAAATTTTATCCAATAGAGAAGGTAGCGCCTAGTGTAACAAAGCGCCATCCAGTGGATACTCCTCTTCAAACAGGTATAAAGTCTATTGATAGTATGACTCCGATAGGCCGTGGTCAAAGAGAACTAATTATTGGCGACCGAAGTACTGGGAAAACGGCAATAGCAATAGATACGATTATTAACCAGAAGGACCAGAACGTAATTTGTATTTATGTGGCGATAGGCCAAAAATCTTCCAGGGTGGCTCAGATTGTTGATATTCTGGAAAAAAATGGCGCAATGGATCATACAATTGTTGTAGCAGCCACAGCTTCTGATCCAGCTTCACTTCAATATATTGCCCCATATGCCGGATGCGCGATTGGAGAATATTTTATGGATCAGGGAAAAGATGCTCTTGTAATATATGATGATTTATCCAAACACGCTTGGGCCTACCGACAGATTTCGCTTATTTTACGCAGGCCTTCAGGAAGAGAAGCTTACCCAGGAGATGTTTTTTATCTTCATTCGAAACTATTGGAAAGAGCATGTCGGCTATCAAAGGAGAACGGTGGAGGTTCACTTACTGCCCTGCCTATAATCGAAACTCAGGCCGGTGACGTATCGGCATATATTCCTACAAATGTTATCTCTATCACCGATGGTCAGATTTACCTGGAGTCAGACTTATTCTATGCAGGGATAAGGCCTGCTGTGAATGTGGGATTGTCAGTTTCCCGTGTAGGGGGAGCAGCTCAAATAAAGGCCATGAAACAGGTAGCAGGAAGACTTCGTCTTGACCTTGCACAGTATAGGGAATTGGCTGCATTTGCCCAGTTTGCTTCGGATTTGGATGAAAAGACAAAATCACAGATTGAAAGAGGGGCAAGAATGGTCGAGCTATTGAAACAAAGACAATATGTACCTATGAGTGTAGAAAAACAAGTGGTACTTTTTTTTGCAGGAGCCAACGGGTTTCTTGATGATATTCCTATAGGTAGAATTGCAGAGTTTGAAACAAAATATGTTGAATACATGGAAACAATAAAAAGAAAACTCCTGAACGAAATCAGAAAAGAAGGAAAATTAAGCGAACAGCTGGTAAAGGACTTGACAGAAGCTGTAAAAGATTTCAAAAAAACATTTTAATTTTGGACATAAATGGCAAACATACGACTTATTAAGAGGAGAATAAAATCGGCTCAGAATATTGCACAAATTACACGAGCAATGGAAATGGTAGCCGCATCCAAGATGAAAAAAGCACAAGATCAAGCCATTTTAGGAAAACCGTATGCAGAGAAAATTCTGACAGCTGTGCGTGAACTGGGTTCACATATCGAAAGGAAATACCATCCTCTATTGGGAGAAGGGAGTAAGGAGGGAAAGTTGATGGTTGTTCTGGTTTCGACCAATAAAGGTTTATGCGGAGGATTAAATACAAATCTATTCCGTATGATACAGAGTTGGTGCGGTCAGGATAAGAACGTGGATTACATATCCCTGGGGAAAAAAGGCCAGAGCTTTTTAGTAAGGAGCGGAAAAAACCTGTTGGCTGATTTTTCCGAAAAGACTCCGTTTACAGAAAGTGTTCCGGCTTTAACCCAAATACTAGTTGACGGCTTTATAAGTGGAACATATAGAGAAATATATATTGCCTATAATACATTTTTGACCGCACTAAAGCAGTTGCCGACAAAAAAGGCCATACTGCCAATTAAAAAATTCGAAGAGACTAATGATAAAGAGAAGGTTGAATTTTCGGAGTTTGTCATAGAACCGAACATAAGCGACGTGCTTGATAATCTTTTGCCTCATTACCTGGAAAACCAGATACGCGCAGCAATTTTTGAGGCGGAAGCTTCAGAACATTCAGCCCGGATGATTGCTATGAAAAATGCTACCGATGCTGCAAATGATTTTATGGAGGATTTGACTTTAGCTTTTAATAAAGCAAGGCAGGAAAAAATAACCTACGAAATCGCCGATATGGTGACTGCCCGGATGGCGTTTGAATAAACCGTGAGGATGGACAGAACTTTTTATTATAAATAGTTTTAATTTTATATGAATAAAGGAAAAATAATACAAATAATCAGTGCTGTGGTAGATGTGGAATTTCCAGAAGGTCATGTACCAAATTTATATAATGCTTTGGAGGTTGATTCTGAATATGTCAAAGACGGAAAGCTTGTATTGGAAGTAGAAGCTCAATTGGGTGAAAATCGCGTACGCTGCATATCTCTTTCATCAACGGATGGAATAAAAAGGGGTCAAGAGGTTGTCGATACAGGTAAACCAATTTCTGTACCAGTAGGAAAGGAAACCCTTGGTAGAATGTTCAGCGTCATCGGCCGTCCAATTGACGGCGGCGGTGCTGTAAATGCAAAAAAAACATATTCAATTCATAGGGATGCCCCCCAATTGACAGCCCAGGAAGTAAAAGCGCAAATATTGGAAACAGGCCTGAAAGTAATTGATCTTATTGCTCCATTTGTCAAAGGAGGAAAGGTAGCGGTCTTTGGAGGAGCAGGAGTAGGTAAAACAGTGCTTATACAGGAGCTTATAAGGAATGTCGCGACTGTTCATGGGGGTGTGTCTGTTTTTACCGGTGTGGGGGAGCGCTCACGTGAAGGGAATGATTTATGGCTTGACATGAAGCAGTCAGGAGTTATTGAAAAAACTGCGCTTGTTTTTGGACAGATGAATGAACCGCCAGGCGCAAGGTTGCGTGTTGCCTTGACTGGTTTGACAATGGCTGAGTATTTCCGTGATGAAGAAGGTCAGGATGTGCTTCTTTTTCTAGATAACATATTCCGGTTTGCCCAGGCTGGAAGTGAAGTTTCGGCCCTTCTTGGGAGAATCCCATCCGCTGTAGGTTATCAACCGACTCTGGCTTCGGAGATGAGCGCCTTGCAGGAGAGGATTACTTCGACCAAAAAAGGATCAATCACCTCAGTACAGGCCGTTTATGTTCCCGCAGACGATTATACCGATCCGGCGCCGGTAGCAACATTTGCCCATCTGGATGCCAGTATATCGCTTGACAGAGCAATCTCAGAGCAGGCGATTTATCCTGCAGTTGATCCTCTATCTTCGCAATCAAGGATTTTAGCACCGGAGATTGTCGGAGAAGATCACTATCAGGTTGCCCGTGGTGTGCAAAGAGTACTGCAAAGGTATAAAGACTTACAGGATATTATCGCTATTCTTGGTATGGAAGAGTTGTCGGATGAGGACAAACTGACCGTAGCCCGTGCCAGGAAAATTCAGAAATTTTTATCCCAGCCAATGTTTGTTGCGGAAGCCTTTACTTCAAAAGAAGGAAAATATGTACCTCTTGAAGAAACAATCAGAGGATTTAAGGAAATATTAGAGGGGAAGCATGATGATAAACCCGAGCAGGCATTCTATATGGTTGGTGGAATAGACGAGGTCAAATAAAATGAACACTTTTCCTCTGGAGATTATTACTCCTGAAAGAATAGCTTTTACGGATGAGGTGGAAATGGTTGTAACCCCAACTGCAACAGGAATAGTAGGGATTCTGCACGGGCATGTTCCTTTTTTTTCACGCTTGACTGAAGGAGAAGTGAAAATTGTCAAAAAAGGGGAAGATATCTATCTAGCCATTGGTGGAGGTTTTATAGAGGTAACCCCGCAGAAAACAACAATCCTTGTTACATCAGCTTATCATGCTGAAGAAATAAATGAGAAAGAAGTATTGGAAGCTAAGGAAAGGGCCGAGGCAGCCTTAAAATCAAAACCAAGCGGTACAGCTCTTCTTGAGGCTCAGGCTCTTTTCAGAAGATCAGTTATTGCTTTGAAAGTGCTTCGGCGCAGACGGCCACGATCCATGCCATAAACAAGATCCATCCGATACAAGATCCAATACAATCTCTTATTTTATAAGTACGAAAGCACTTGCTAAACACTGAAAAAATAACTAAAATATAATCCCAGAACTACCTTTTGAAAAAAGTCTGTCCTTTAGTTTAATACAAACCCGTATAAAAGTGGATAATCAAACTATTAGTCGTGAAGTGTTTTATTATGGCTAAAAAAGGATATTTGATACTGGAAAATGGAGATGTTCTTGAAGGTGAGTCCTTTGGAGATGAAAAGGAAATTAAAGGAGAAGTTGTTTTTAATACAGGAATGGTGGGATACCCTGAAAGTTTTACTGATCCTTCATACTTCGGACAGATATTGGTGATGACGTATCCCCTTATAGGGAATTACGGCGTGCCTTCAAGCAGCAAAAATCGGAAGATTGACGGTTTGTTTGAATCTGGAAAAATACAAATAAGAGGTTTGGTGGTTGAAAGTAATATTGATGGCACAAGTCATTGGCAGTCAGGAAAAACACTGTCAACGTGGTTAAAGGAAGAAGGCGTTCCGGCATTATCAGGAATTGACACCCGGACTTTAACTAAAACCCTTCGCGAAAAAGGCGTCATGAGAGGTATAGTTACATTTGAAAAACCCCGAAATTTATCGGGGTTTACTTTTTATGATATTAATAAAGATAATCTTATACCATTTGTAAGCTGTAAAAAAATAGCCCGGTATGGAAACGGAAGTATAAAAATATTATTTATTGATTGCGGGTTAAAGTATAACCAGATTAGGATTCTTACAAAATATGATACTACCGTCATTCAAGTTCCATGGGATTATAATCCATTCCAGAGCGATAATAATATCAAATTTGATGCCGTATTCATTAGTAACGGTCCGGGAGATGCTAGAACAATGAGAGAGACAATAGAAACGGTGAAAGAAGTACTAAGAAGGAAAATCCCGACCTTTGGTATCTGTTTGGGACATCAGGTGCTTACTCTTGCTGCCGGTGGAGAGATTTATAAACTGAAATATGGGCATCGCAGTCAGAACCAGCCGGTGAAAAACGAGCTGACAGATAAGTGTTATATTACTTCCCAAAATCATGGGTATGCATCTATTCCTTCAACCTTGTCAAAGGATTGGAAAATATGGTTTACGAACCTAAATGATGGTACCAATGAGGGTATTCATCACAAGACATTACCATTTTTCAGTGTACAGTTTCATCCCGAAGCAAGTCCAGGTCCCACGGATACTGAATGGCTTTTTGACTATTTTATCAAACGCTCTGAGGACCGGGTGAAGAAACATTGAGTCCAGGACCCACGGATACTGAGCGGCTGTTTGACTATTTTATCAAACGCTCTGAGGACCGGGTGAAGAAACATTGAGTCCAGGACCCACGGATACTGAGCGGCTGTTTGATTATTTTATAAATGGTTTCAAAAAATTCAAAACTAAAAAAAGTTATACTCTTGGGTTCAGGCGCTCTTAAGATAGGAGAGGCAGGTGAATTCGACTATTCAGGTTCCCAAGCTGCGAAGGCATTGCGTGAAGAGGGCATAAAAACGATTATTATTAACCCGAACATTGCCACCATTCAGACATCTTCTGATTTTGCCGATAAGATTTATTTTCTTCCAGTTACACCTTATTTTGTCCAGAAAGTGATTGAAAAGGAAAAACCGGATGGAATTCTTCTAGGATTTGGTGGTCAAACTGCCCTAAATTGTGGTCTAACATTGGCTAAAAAGGGAGTTTTCAAAAAATATCATGTGAAGATTCTGGGAACACCTGTCAGTGCGATAGAAAAAACTGAAGACCGTCTTCTTTTCAGAAAGTGCATAATGGATTTAGGGTTTAAGGTACCAAAAAGTGTTGTTTGCAGGGATACTAACAAACTTAAAACTGTGATTGGGGGGTTATCTTTTCCCGTAATTGTCCGTGCGGGTTTTTCACTTGGGGGGCTGGGATCGGGCGTAGCCAGAAATATAGAGGAGCTGATAAAAATTGGTTCAAAAGCATTGGCTCTGACTCCGCAGATATTAATAGAGGAATATCTTGAACACTGGAAGGAGATAGAATATGAAGTTGTCCGTGATGCATATGATAATACAATTACCGTCTGTAACATGGAAAACTTTGACCCGATGGGTATTCATACTGGAGAGTCAATTGTCGTGGCGCCCTCACAGACCTTAAACAATAAAGAATACCATTCTTTAAGGAAAATTGCGATTGAAGTTGTCAAATCCCTTCCGGTGGTGGGAGAATGCAATATACAGTTCGGTCTAAGTCCCAAAAATGGTGATTACAGAATAATAGAAGTAAACGCCAGATTGTCTCGTTCGAGCGCTCTTGCTTCAAAAGCGACCGGTTACCCTCTAGCATATATCGCCGCAAAGTTAGCCTTAGGTTACTCTCTTTCCGAAATCCAAAATCAAGTAACCGGAGCTACCAGTGCCTTTTTTGAGCCTGCACTTGATTATGTCGTAGTGAAAATCCCAAGGTGGGATTTTTTGAAGTTCAAGGATGCTGAAGAATTGATAGGTAGCGAAATGCAAAGCGTAGGCGAAGTAATGTCTATCGGCCGTACTTTCGAAGAGGCATTCCAAAAAGCCATAAGATCACTTGATATAAAGTACGAAGGGATTATTTCCGATTCGGTTATGGCTCTTTTAGAAGGTGGAAGAGAGGCTGAATGTAATATTTTTCCGGACTTGAGTCCAACCCCGTCACGTCCTTACAAGATCGCCCACAATATATTCTTTGGCCAAAATATTGATGATATTTATAAACAAACAGGGATAGACAAATGGTTTCTGGAAAGAATCAAGAATATTGCCGATCACCTGAAAAGTATGCTGGAAAAGAAAGTTGAAACCCCTTATCTTATCCTTAAAGCCAAAAAACTGGGATATTCAGATAAGCAGTTGGGTATGATTTTCAAAAAGACTGAACATGACATGAGACTATTTAGGAAGAAAAACGGCATCATACCAAAAGTCTGTCAGATTGATACTTTGGCCGGTGAGTTCCCTGCAAAAACAAATTATTTGTACATGTCGTATCACAGGCAACAGGACGATATTTCCCAAAGTACCGGTAAAAAGGTAGCGGTTTTGGGTGGCGGATCATATCAGATAGGGTCTTCAGTAGAATTTGACTGGTGTGCTGTAAATAGCGTAATTACTGCAAGAAAGCTCGGTTACCAAACAATTATGATTAACTGTAATCCTGAGACTGTGTCAACAGATTATGATATTTCCGATAAACTATATTTTGAAGAACTGACTTTAGAAAGGGTTTTGGATATTTCCGATTTTGAAAAATGTCCGTTTATCGTATCGGTTGGGGGACAAATCCCAAACACACTTGCTCCGAAACTGGTTGATTCAGGAGTAAAAATTCTTGGTACAAGTGCTAAGTCAATCGATATGGCAGAGGACAGGCAAAAATTTTCTGCACTTCTTGATAAACTTAAGATATTGCAGCCCCAATGGAGACGCCTGTCAAATAGAAATGAAGCGCTTAACTTTGCGCAAAAAATAGGGTATCCGGTATTGGTAAGGCCATCTTATGTCCTTTCAGGAAGAGCGATGTTTGTCGCTTATTCTTCTCAACAATTTTCAGATTATCTTTCCCAAACGGGAGTGCTTCTTAATCCTGAATATCCAATGGTCATTTCAAAATTTATAAGGGGAGCAAAAGAAGTGGACTTTGACGCTGTAGCCCAAAAGGGCAAGGTTAAGGTCTTTGCAATTTCAGAACATATTGAGCATGCAGGAGTTCATTCGGGTGACGCTTCACTCGTATTGCCAAATTTTTCCCTTTCGACAGAGTCAGTGAGGGAAATTAAAAAAATCTCTCAGAAAATATGTAAAGCTTTGAATATAGATGGTCCGTTCAATATTCAGTATATTATAAACGAAACCGGCTGCAGAATGCCAGAAATATTGGTAATAGAAGCTAATTTGCGATCTTCGAGGAGTTTTCCGTTCGTATCAAAAGTAATGGGATTAAATTTTATCACCGTCGCGACATCGATTATGCTCTTAAAGAACGTACCAAAAGTCAGAGAAAAACATAGTCGGGGTTATGGGGTAAAAGTGCCTCATTTTTCTTTCACAAGATTGCGCCATGTTGATCCTGTCTTAAGGGTCGAGATGGCTTCAACAGGAGAGGTAGCCAGCTTCGGAAAAGATATCTACGAGGCTTATCTTAAGTCACTTCTTTCAACCGGTCTTGAGTTTCCCAAAAAAAGCGCTCTAGTGTCACTGGGAGGAGAAGAGGGTAAAGAGCGGCTTCTTTCTACAGTAAAGACGCTTCACTTTATGGGTTTTAAGTTGTATGCTACCCAGAATACTTCAAGTTTTTTGAAGGAAAACGGCATTCCGGCAAAGTTTGTTTACAAGGTACATGAGAAAGGATTTCCAAACGTAGTAGACATAATAAATAGCAGGAAAGTCGGTATGGTAATAAATCTTTCCGATAGAAGTGATTTGGCAATTAAACACCAAATTAAGGAAGAAACAGACGGTTTTCTTATAAGAAGGGCCGCGGTTGATGTAAATATACCTTTATTTACTAAAGCAACAATTGCCAATATATTTGTTGAAGCCCTTTTCAGGTATAATCTAGATAAATTGCAAATAAAATCCTGGGATGAATATGTGAAATAATTATTGAAGTATGAAGAATATTCTTTTCCAAAAAGATCTTATTACTGTAGATAATCTAAATAGGGATAATGTTCATCTTATCTTTGAAAAGGCAGAAGAGATGGAAAAGCTGGTAGGCAAGAGAGGCGGAAATGATAGTTTGAAAGGCAGGATAATGGCTGCACTTTTTTTTGAACCTTCAAGTAGGACTTTTTCCTCTTTTATCACCTCCATGCAAAGACTGGGAGGAGGCATAATTCCTCTAAACGGCATGGCCAATACGTCGATTGCTAAAGGAGAGACTTTAGAGGATACAGCGAAAGTATTTTCTTCGTACGCCGATATAATCGTGATGCGCCATCCAACTGGGGGTGCAGCGGGCATAGCTGCTAAATTTGCCGAAATCCCTGTAGTCAATGCGGGTGACGGAATAAATGAACATCCCAGTCAGGCGTTAATCGATTTGTTTACCATAAAACAGGCATTCAAAAGATTAAATAACCTCCATATTCTTATGATCGGGGATTTGGCACACTACCGACCTACAAATTCTCTAGCTAAATTATTGGTTAACTATCCTGGTATTAAGATGAGTTTTGCTACTCCTGAGGAGGTCTCGCTACCTGATAACGTACGAAAATATTTGAAAGAGCACAATATATCTTTTGAAGAATACAATGAATTTGATAATCTTCTTCCTAAAGTTGATGTGCTTTATGTTACACGTGTTAAAAAGGAATATATGTCAGAGGAACTTTATCATAAAGTCCAAGGAAGTTATGTTGTAGATAGAAAATTGATTAGTAAAATGAAAAAAAACAGCATAATTATGCACTGTTTGCCCAGGGTGGGCGAAATAGATTCTGAAATTGATGGTGATCCCAGATCCATCTTTATGACCAAACAGGTAAGAAACGGAATGTATGTCAGAATGGCTATACTGGATCTTATTTTAAGAAACCAATAATGCCCAAAATACTTCGTCTTCCCGGTTTTATCGATATCCACGTCCATTTACGTGATCCAGGACAAACCAACAAAGAAGATTTTTACACCGGTACATGTGCAGCAATAGCGGGTGGAGTGACCTCTGTTTTTGACATGCCCAATAATCTTGAGCCTATATTTTCCATTGAGGCGCTTGAAAAAAAAGAACGGGAAGCGAGAGAAAAAGCTGTCTGTGATTATGGTTTGTATTTTGGGACAGATGGCAAAAATACTGAGTTATTTGAAAAAGTTGCAAGACGAGTAGTAGGTCTAAAATTATATCTAAGTTTGACGACGGGGAAGTATGTAGTTGGGAATCCAGACCTGGTTAGTCTAATTTTTAAAAAATGGCCAAAGAAAAAAAACATAGTGGTGCATGCCGAAGATGAAAGTATAGATTTGGCAATTAGATTAGCTTCAAAATATCAAAATAGGTTGCATATTACCCATGTGAGTAATAAGTATTCACTTAAAAAAATAATTAAAGCTAAAAAGGAAGGTTTGAAAATAACATGCGACGTGACGCCCCACCATCTGTTTTTAACTGAAGATAAACTCAAGTCAATGAAAGGTTTTGCTATGGTAAAGCCGCCTCTTGCTTCAGAGGATGATGTTGACTTTCTTTGGGAGAATCTAGGGTTTATTGATTGCATAGCTACAGATCATGCACCTCATACTTCCGAAGAAAAAAAAGGTGAAATTCCACCATTTGGTTTACCAGGAGTAGAAACAATGGTTCCTTTAATGTTAAATGCGGTATCTCAAGAAAGATTATCTCTGGACGATTTAGTAAGACTGATTAATGTTAATCCGCAGAAAATCTTTGGTTTTAAGCAGGATAAAGAAACTTATATAGAGGTAGATACACAAGAAAAATATATTATTGAAAATAAAAATTTATTCACAAAATGCGGTTGGAGTCCGTATGCAGGTTGGGAAATAAGGGGGAAAATTAAAAATGTGTTCATACGGGGTACTAAAGTATTTTCAGAAGGGAAAGTTTTGGTAAAAGAAGGTTTTGGGAAACAAGTTCAAATGGATGATTGAATTACGCTTTTTTCAAGTACTGGTACGACCCTTTTGTCAAAAATGGAAGGAATAAAACGGTTAGCGGTGGGGTGAGGAATCAAGGAAGCAAGTGTTTGGGCGGCGGCAACCTTCATCATATTTGTCACTTTACGGGATTTAGATTTTAGGAGTCCCTTGAAAAATCCCGGGAAAACAAGCGCATTGTTTATCTGGTTTCTGCAATCGGAGCGACCGTTTGCATATATAGAGATACCCCATTTTTGTGCATTTTTCCTCGACACTTCAGGGTCCGGGTTTGCCAGGGCAAATACAATACTGTTTAGTGCCATAGATTTAATTATATTTGAGGTAAATAAGTCTTTTTGTGATACTCCGATTAAAATATCGGAAGATTTTGCTGCTTTAAGCAAGTCACCATCAATGTTATTGGGGTTAGAGATATTTAAAAGGTCCTTCTTATACGGAAGCAAATCATTTCTTTTTTTATTTATAATTCCCCGGCTGTCAACAAGTATAAGATTGTAAATACCATAGAAGTTTAATAATTTGGCAATTGCACAACCTGCGGCCCCGACTCCGTTAATTACTATTTTACATGACTTAAGGTCCTTATTCACAATTTTCGCCGAATTGATTAGACCCGCCAGAACGACAATTGCCGTGGCATGCTGGTCATCATGCATAACCGGGATGTTAAGAATCTTCAATTTTTCTTCTATTTCAAAACAGCGCGGCGCTGAAATATCTTCAAGATTTATCGCACCGAAAACTGGGGATATATTCTTTATCGTATCAACTATTTCGTTGGAATTTTGTGTATTAAGGCAAATCGGAAAGGCATTTATACCGGCAAACTCGCGAAAGATGGCACATTTTCCTTCCATTACAGGTAACGCCGCTTCAGCGCCTACATTTCCCAAACCCAGAACAGCTGATCCATCAGAAATAACTGCTACAGTGTTTGATTTTATGGTGAGATCAAAAAGATCTGTAGAATTTTGGGCTATTCTTTTGACAGCTTGTGCCACACCCGGAGTATATACTTTGGATAGTATACTGCGAGTTTTAATTCTTATTTTTGATTTTACAAGGAGTTTTCCCCTTAATTTCCGATGAAGCTGTAGAGGTTCATTGTATTTATTTTTTTTCATTTGTTTGGATTTGTGATTTAATATTGGGTCCGGTCATATTTCTTATATTAAATATCTCTCCAGCCAACTGTTTAGAAATATAGCCTGATTCTATTGTCAACTGCTTTACTGTCTTTCCGGTTTCTAGTGATTTTTGTACTAATTTTGCCGTTTTATCATAGCCTATATACGGGTTGAGAACTGCTGCAATTCCCGAGCTTGTCTCTAGCCAGTATCGGCACATACTCCTATTTGCTTTTATATTTCTGGTACATCTTTTATCAAATATTTCAATGGCGCGGGTCAGAATTTTGATGCCGTCAAGAAGGTCAAAAGCAATAAGAGGCAGCATGACATTTAGTTCCAATTGACCTGAAATTGAGGAAAGGAGTATTGCCTGGTCATAGCCGATTACCTGAAAACAGACCATCGATAGCATTTCGATAACCGAAGGGTTTATTTTGCCCGGCATTATTGATGAACCAGCCTGTACCGGAGGTAATGCTATCTCAGATAACCCAGTTCTGGGGCCAGAAGAAAGTAAACGCAGATCATTGCCGACACGAACAAGAGTATGCGCTAGAATTTTTAGTGATCCTGAAAGGTCAAGAAAATCAGCTGTATTATTGGCTGATTCAAAAAGGTTCCCGGACGATTTCAGGTCCAAATCTGTTAATCTCGTAAGTTCCTTAACCATAAGTTTATGGTATTGGGGGTGAGAGTTTATCCCTGTGCCTACAGCAGTTCCTCCTATACCTATCAGGTAAAGATTTTTTTCTGCTTTTAGGATCCTATTTCTATCGTTGTCTAGGGCTTTGGCATAAGACTTAAATTCCTGCCCTAATGTGATCGGAAGAGCGTCTCTAAGATGCGTACGACCAGACTTTATAAAATGGGAAAATTCTTTTGATTTCTCTCCAAGACTTTCGACAAGCGCTTTGAGCGATTCAAAAAACTTTGGCAGGATCATAAGAGTGGAAATTCTTATGGCTGAGGGAATTACATCATTGGTGGACTGTGACATGTTGATGTCGTCATTGGGATTTATGAAGCGATAACTGCCCAAAGGTGCTCCCAAAATCTGGTTGGCGCGGTTGGCGATCACTTCATTCACATTCATATTGTGAGAAGTTCCTGCTCCTGCCTGATAGGGATTTACTACGAATTGATCAGAAAATTTTCCGGCTAAAATTTCATCACATGCATTTATAATCGCCAAACTTTTCTTGTTGGATATAATTCCCAATTTATTGTTTATTGCGGCTGCAGCTCTTTTTATTATTACAGTCGCTAAAATATATTCAGAATGCTGTTTGACACTCGCGAAGGGAAAGTTTGTTATAGCCCTTTGAGTATGTATTCCCCAGTAAGCATTTGTGGGGATTTTTAATTTACCTAGTGAATCTGATTCGTTTCGCCATTTATTCATAGCACTTATCATATGGTAAATATCAATTTTGTCAATTAATACCCTTATTGTCTAAATCCTTTAGTTGTGTTACATTATTTGCGAATATGGACAACCTCAATGTCAAATACTGCAACGTAAATTTCAATAATCCATTCATTCTTCCTTCTGGAATAATAACAGAAATTCCCGAGCATAGGCGGGCAATTGAAGCAGGAGTTGGAGGGGTGACGCTAAAATCGTTAACTTTTGAAAAAAGGGAAGGTAATCCTTTACCCCGTGTCTGGAAGTACGATTGCGGCATGATAAATTCCGTGGGACTTCGAAACGCAGGCATTGAAGATGGAAGCCGTGAGATAGGAGAATTTCTAAAAAGCAATAAGAATACTCCTGTTATTGTCAGCCTTTTTGCCACAAAGGTAAAGGAATTCCTTTATCTGGTGGAAAAAATTGTCCCGCTAAGTCCACAGTTTATTGAATTAAACCTCTCATGTCCAAATGTAGATGATGAATTTGGTAAGCCGTTGGGAATGGAGAAAGGAGCAGCAGGGAAAATAGTGAAACAGGTGAAAAAGATATCTGAAAAAATTCCGGTATTGGCAAAATTATCTCCAAACGTGAATGATATTGCGGATATTGCCAAGAACTGTGAGGACTCAGGTGCTGATGGGATTGTAGCCATAAACACCGTCGGGCCTGGAATGATTATAGATATAGAAAAAAG
Organism: Patescibacteria group bacterium; assembly: GCA_023379265.1. Lineage (GTDB taxonomy): Bacteria > Patescibacteriota > Microgenomatia > 2-02-FULL-39-11 > 2-02-FULL-39-11 > JAMCUI01. Next base: position 65,434 of record JAMCUI010000013.1, on the reverse strand, counting down.
AAAACCGGTGCTTGGAGCCAAAAAAGGAGGAGTGTCCGGGCCTGGAATATTACCAGTAACCGTAAGATGTATTTACGAAATCTATGAAGCGGTGAAGATACCCATTATAGGTATGGGTGGGATTTCTAAATGGCAGGATGTGGTGGAAGTGGTGATGGCGGGAGCAACACTCGTGGGAGTCGGTACGGCAACATATCTTAAAGGGATGAAAGTATACGACGAGTTAAAGAATGGTTTATCTAGTTTTATGGCAAAGAAGAATATTAAAGGCTTAGCTGAACTGGTTGGAGCAGCGCATTTTTGATATGAGTCGGGTTTTGTATGCTATTGCAGCCATAGGCATAGTCGGGGTATCTGATGTTTTCAGAAAGCTGGCTTCCAATCTGAAAGACCCCTTTTTTACAAAGAATACTGTATTAGGTCTTTTATTTTCGGCATTTGGCATATTTCTCCTTTTTTCAAACAAATGAACTTTCAATCCAGATTAAACTTTATATCTAAAAAAAACAAAAGCCTGCTTTGTATCGGGTTGGATACAGATTTTAACAAAATACCTCTTTTTATAAGAAAGCGGGATAAACCTCAATTCGAATTTAATAAAGCCATTATTGATGCGACTTCAGATTTTGTTTGCGCTTATAAACCAAATATCGCTTTTTATGAGGCACAAGGGCCTGAAGGATTAGTTTCGCTGAAAAATACAATCGACTACTTAAAATCTAGTTATAAGGATATTCCCATAATCCTGGATGCCAAGAGAGCAGATATAGGCAACACCAACACCGGATATGTCAAATACGTCTTTGACTATTACGGGGCTGATGCGGTAACTCTACATCCTTATTTGGGTGGCGAATCCCTAAAACCTTTCCTGGAAAGGAAAGAAAAAGGCATATTTATATTATGCCGGACATCAAACCCCGGGGCAGGCGAATTCCAGGATTTAACTTTTTTAGGTAAAAAGTTATTTGAGATCGTGGCACAAAAAGTTTCGTCAGATTGGAACAGCAGTGGTAATTGTGGGATTGTCGTAGGTGCTACCTACCCTGCTGAGTTGGATATTGTACGACATATTGTGGGTAATATGCCGATCTTAATTCCGGGAATAGGAGCACAAGGAGGCGATGTGGAAAAGACCGTAAAGGCAGGAGTAGATAATGATGGTGGAAATGCTATCATAAACTCTTCAAGAGGCATAATTTTTGCCTCAGAAGGAGATGATTTCGCATTGGCGGCTCAAAAAGAGGCGAAGAAACTAAAAGATGAGATTAATTTATACCGTAAAAATTGAAAGGAGAAAATATGAATTTATCTCAAAATATAAAAAATACAGATATCGCAGAAGAGGTAGCAAAATGCCTTTTGAAAATCAATGCGGTAACTTTCAGATTTGATCCGCCTTATACATTTACATCCGGATTGAAAAGTCCAATTTATCTTGATAACAGGTTGGTCATGTCTTATCCGTCGGTCCGCAATCAAATAATCGATTTTTACATACAGGTCATAAAAGAAAAGATCAGCCTAAAAAATGTTGAGTGGATATCTGCTACAGCAACAGCAGCAATTCCTCAGGGTGCATGGGTGGCGGACAGGTTGGGATTGCCAATGGTTTTTGTCCGTCCGTCAACAAAGTCGTACGGGAAGGGTAATAAAGTTGAAGGTTTCGTAAAAAAGGGAGCAAAAGCGCTGATTGTGGAAGACCATATCTCAACAGCCGAAAGTGTGGCTGGTAATGTTCAATCAATAAGAGAGTTGGGAGGTAAAGTGGATTTCTGTATTGCGACAACTACATATGAAACTAGAAAATCACAGGAGACTTTGGCCGCAAATAAGGTGTCACTTTTGGCTTTAACAACAGGGAAAATTATTGTGGAGACTGCTTTTTCTATGGGTTATTTGAAGAAAGCGGAAAAAGAAAAAGTAGATTTGTGGTTTGAGAATCCTCCCGCGTGGGCAGGGAAAATGGGACTATGATAGAAGTCGTCTCAAAAAGAATAAATACACAATTTCCCAGTTGACAGTTCGCATATTTTTCTGGTATCTTAAAACATGCCGACCAAATATATATTTGTATCAGGAGGTGTAATATCAGGATTAGGAAAAGGTATTACCGCCGCCTCAATTGCAATTCTTCTAAAATCCGCAGGTTTCAAAGTCTCTCCCATAAAAGCTGATCCATACCTAAATCTGGACGCGGGCACAATGAATCCTATAATACACGGAGAAACGTTCGTAACAGAAGACGGCTTGGAAACAGATCAGGATTTAGGGCATTACGAAAGATTCATTGATGAGAACCTGACAAAACTGAATTATATGACAGCTGGTCAGGTATACCTATCCGTAATAGAAAGAGAACGTAGACTTGAATATGAAGGCGTCTGCGTAGAAACAATACCGCATATACCCAGAGAAATTATAAGACGTCTAAAGGCTTTGGCGACTAAGTCCAAGGCTGATTTTGTCATATTGGAAATCGGCGGTACAGTAGGAGAATACCAGAATGCCATGTTTCTTGAAGCAGCGCGAGAATTAGCCCTCAGTAATCCTAAAGACGTTCTCAATATTCATGTTGCTTATTTGCCTCTTCCTCCTTCGTTAGGAGAGCTCAAATCAAAGCCGGTTCAAACATCGGTACAGCTTATGCATATGGCTGGCGTGACTCCTGACATCATAATTGGAAGGGCTGTCAAAGAAGTGGATCGCGCCAGGAAGGAAAAAATTGCTACATTTTGTTCAATTGATATAAACGATGTTTTCTCAAATCCTGACCTGCCTACCATTTACCAAGTTCCTGAGTACCTGGAGAATCAAGGAATAACGGACAGGATTCTGGATAAATTGGGTCTACAAAGGCGTTCATCTGATCTGTCAAAGTGGCATCTTTTTATCCAAAAGATATTGAGCTCAAGGAAAAAGTTAAAAATAGGTATAGTAGGAAAATATTTCAGGAGCGGAGATTTTTCTCTGGAAGATTCATACGTTTGTGTAATTGAAGCGGTAAAGCAGGCATCATGGTGGAATGGTATAGAACCGGAGATTATTTGGATCGATTCCCTTGATGTGGAGAAAAAAGGGGAAGACGCTGTACTGTCAGGGTTTGACGGACTTATAGTGCCCCAAGGATGGGGAAGCCGCGGAATAGAGGGAAAAATAAAGACTGCTTCTTATGCAAGGAAACATAAAATCCCCTATTTAGGATTATGTTTCGGAATGCAGCTGGCAGCTATAGAATTTGCCCGAAATATGTGTAAGCTGCAGGAAGCAAACACTGAAGAGGCAGATCCTAAAACCAAAAATCCGGTAATACATATTATGCCAAATCAAAAAGATTATTTAGCCAAAAGACAGTATGGAGGTACCATGAGGCTCGGTGCTTGGCCCTGTGTCCTCAAAAAAGGATCACTCATATATGAAGCATACAATAAATGGACAAAACTGGGAGTAAATACGCAATATAAGCTGCCTGAGGTGGAAGAACGCCATAGGCATAGATATGAGTTTAACAATAAGTATAAAAAAATATTCGAGAAAAATGGGATGGTTTTTTCAGGAGTTTCGCCGGACGGATTGCTGGTTGAGGCTATAGAACTTTCCGACCATCCTTTTTTCGTGGGAACACAGTTCCATCCGGAGTTTAAGGCCAGGCCGTTAAATCCGCATCCGCTATTTTTGGAATTTATATCAGCTTGTATTAGCAAATGATTATTTAGGTAATTGCCATAAGAAATTAGAGAGTATTGAATTCTTAATCTATAGGAAGATGTATTTACTTTTGAATAGGAAAAAGATATTGCTGACAGAGATGAAATTTTCCAACATGATAGTGGTTCTTAAAAATAATTGAGAAGCGCTCACAAAAGAGCGCTTTTTTATTTTCATGGCAAGAAGAATTGAAATCTTTGAGGCAATTCCCGACGCAAGGGAGAAAGTTAGGTTAAATAAGTTAAGACAGGGATTTGATGGTTACTCTATCAAAAATATACAAATAGTCGATGTCTACACTGTTGATAAGAATTTGACCCAAAACCAATTTCAGAAAGCGGGAGAAGCATTGGCAAATCCTCTAAGCCAGTATGCTGTGCTTAGCCACAAAAAATTTAATAAAGCCAAGATTCTTGGAAAATTCGACTGGGTAATTGAGGTAGGTTTTTTACCTGGCGTGACTGATAATATAGCCAGAACCGCTAAAGAAATTATTGAAGACCTTCTCAAAATCTCTTTTTCCTCAGGTGAAAATATATATACTTCCCAGTCAACCTATATCCTGGGAAAACTTACTCCTTTACAGATAGAAAAAATCGCTTCATCGCTTTACAATCCACTTATACAGAGAGTTCACCTGAAAAGTTACAGACAATACACTAATGATGGTGGTATGGATACGGTAGTCCCAGTTGTCAGGTTGGAAAATTCAGGTACAAAGGTAGAAGAAGTAAGTCTTGAGATTTCCGATGATAAGCTCGCCGAAATCGGGAAGAAAGGAATCGCCAATCCTGATGGAACAAGACGTGGTCCCCTTGCTCTTGATTTATATTTCATGAAGACTATCCAAAAATATTTCCGTAAAACCGGCCGGAAACCAACCGATGTAGAATTAGAATCATTAGGACAAACCTGGTCTGAACATTGCAAACATACAATTTTCGCCGACCCTCTTGATGATTTGAAGGAAGGATTGTTCAAATCCTATATCAAGCGCGCAACAGAAGAGATCAGGCGCAAAAAGGGAAAAAAGGATTTTTGCGTTTCTGTTTTTTCAGATAATTCCGGAGCGATTGCCTTTGACCACGATTTTCTTATTACTCACAAAGTAGAAACTCATAATAGTCCATCTGCCCTTGATCCGTTTGGCGGAGCCATAACAGGGATTGTCGGCGTAAACCGCGACACGCTTGGTTTTGGCTTGGGAGCCAAACCGGTCGCCAATTTTTACGGGTATTGTTTTGCCGACCCCAGGATTGATATTACTCTATTTAAAGGCCCCAAGAAAAAGCAGAGGATTTTATCCAGCAGGAGGATATTGGATGGTGTGGTTGAAGGAGTGAACGCCGGCGGCAATCAGTCCGGTATCCCCACTCCTCAGGGCTTTGTTTTTTTTGACGAAAAGTATAGGGGAAAACCGCTCGTATTTGTCGGAACAGTCGGTCTTATCCCCAAAAAAATAAAAAATAAGATGGCATGGAAGAAACATGCAAAGCCTGGAGACTATATAGTGATGGCAGGGGGGAGGGTGGGAAAAGACGGGATTCACGGTGCCACGTTTTCCTCCGAATCCCTGAATGAAGGCAGTCCGGCAACGGCAGTCCAAATAGGTGATCCGATTACACAGAAGAAATTAAGTGACGTTATGGTCCGTGAAGCAAGAGAAATGCTTCTTTATGACAGTATTACTGATAACGGTGCCGGAGGACTATCCAGTTCGGTAGCTGAAATGGCCAAAGAGGCGGGAGGATGTATGGTGGAACTAGAAAAAGTTCCTTTAAAATATCCGGGTCTTGCCCCTTGGGAAATCTGGTTGTCGGAATCCCAGGAAAGAATGACTCTTGCAGTTCCTAAAAACAAATGGAAAAAACTGTCTTCACTTATGGAAAGAAGAGGCGTGGAAGCAACTGTTATCGGAGAATTTACAAATTCGGGTAAATGCACTGTTTATTACCGTGGAAGAACAGTTATGGATTTGGATATGACATTCTTGCATTACGGTCTGCCCAAAAGAATTCAGAAGAGTTCTCAAAAGATTGTGCATAATAAGGAACCAAAAATTCCAATTAAAAGGGGTCTTACAAACACACTTCTGGAAATGGTAGGACGGTTGAATATCGCCAGTTATGAATTTATATCCGAGCAATATGACTATGTGGTTTTGGGTGGTTCTGTATTGGGGCCACTTCAGGGAAAAGGCAGGGTTAACGCAGAGGCGTCAGTAACCCGTCCGCTCTTAAGCTCTAAAAAGGGACTTGTATTAAGCCAGGGTTTATATCCTCGATATAGTGATATTGATACATACCATATGGCAGCTTCTTCGCTTGATTGCGCCGTCAGAAATTGTGTGACTGCCGGAGCTGATCCTAATAATATCGCCCTTTTGGATAATTTCTGCTGGTGTTCTTCAAATGAGCCGGAAAGGCTGTGGGAGCTAAAACGCGCAGTCCAGGCGTGTTATGATCTTGCCAAAGCATACGGTACACCGTTTATTTCAGGGAAGGATAGCATGTTCAATGACTTCCACGGCTTTGACAGTAAAGGAAACCAGGTAAACATATCGATTCCTCCGACGCTTTTAATAAGTTCTCTGGGAATTATTAATGATGTCACGTTTGCCGTATCACTTGATGCCAAAGCAACAGGTGATCTTGTATATGTTCTGGGTGAAACGTCTGACGAGTTGGGTGCATCCGAGTATTTTATCATGATGAATGAAAGGGCTAAAAAGAACGACATTGGCAATAACGTTCCTCGGGTAGATGCGAGGAGAAATATGAGGTTATACAAATCATATTTTGAGTGTGTACGAAGGGGGCTGGTTGCTTCGGCTCAGAGCTTGGGCATTGGGGGACTTGCTGTAGCGCTTGCGAAAACTGCCATAGGAGGGATGCTTGGAGTGGATGTAAACCTTATGCATAGCCTTTTTAAGTCTTCCCGTAATGATTTTATTCTGTATTCGGAAAGCCAGGGCAGAATATTGGTCACGGTTTCCCCAAAAAACCAAAAAATTTTTGAAAGGCTGATGCAAGGTTGTTCTTTTGCTCAAATAGGCAAAATAGTTTCAGGAGGTACTTTCAGAATAAAAGGATTAAACGGGATTAATGTTGTTGATACAAGTGTTGGTAAGCTGTTAAAAGCCTACCGTAAAACATTTAAGGACTATTAATATGAAACCGAAAGTTTTAGTTTTTTCAGGTTACGGTATCCATTCGGAAGAAGAAACAAAATACTGCTTCGAACTTTTCGGTGCAAAGGCTGATATTGTTCATATAAATGACCTTATCGATGGCTACTGCGCATTGGGAAAATACCAAATATTGGCTTTACCCGGAGGTTTTTCTTACGGGGATGATACAGGTGCAGGCAACGCATATGCACATAAGTTGAAAAACCATCTTTGGGACGGAATACAGAAATTTATAAATGGGGATAAGTTGGTGATAGGCATATGTAACGGTTTCCAAATATTGGTGAATTTGGGGATGGTTCCTGCATTGGAAAAAAGATATGGTCAAGTTCAGGCGGCACTGTTACCCAACCGTACGGCACGTCTTATTTGCCGCTGGGTTGACATGAAAGTGTCGGCAAAAAGTCCCTGGTTGGCCGGTATGGATACTTTTTCTGCGCCGATTGCACACGGCGAGGGCAAATTTTATGCAACCCCTGAGAATTTGGAAAAAATAAGACAAAGGAAGCTAATTGCCTTAGTGTATACCAAAGGGAAAATGAGCACATACTTGGATTATGCTGCCAATCCCAACGGCTCTACGAAAGATATTGCAGGAATTATTGACGAAAGCGGGAGGATACTTGGCATGATGCCTCATCCAGAACGGGGAATTTATGCTTTTCAGCGTCCTGATTGGGGAGTAATAAAGGAGAAATGTAAACGTCTTGGGAAGAAGTTTCCCTTATACTCTGATAGTGCACAGATTTTTAGGAATGCGGTTAACTATTTTCTTCATTGAAATTTGACAATTATTAATTTAAAAAGGAGAAGTAATATGCTGAAAAAGAATACAATTCAGAAATCAATCAAACATCTTCTAAGAACAATAGAGCTATCAGGATTTGGCGATAAACATCAGGGTAAAGTCCGGGATATATATTTATTTGGAGATTACAGGATACTTATTACAACCGACAGAATTTCCGCTTTCGACAGGGTTTTGGGATACATCCCTTATAAAGGGCAGGTGTTAAACCAGCTTTCCCAATTTTGGTTTGAAAAGACAAAGGATATTGTAGCCAATCATTTGGTTTCAGTTCCCCACCCTAATGTCGCCGTGGCCAAGAACGCCAGGCCATATCCAGTCGAGATGGTTGTTAGAGGTTATATTTCAGGGGTAACAAAAACTTCAATCTGGAAAGCATATGAAAGCGGGGAAAGAGTGATTTATGGGATAAAGTTTCCCCATGGTTTAAGTAAAAACCAAAAGCTTGAGAGACCAGTGATTACCCCAACTACCAAAGCTGAGCATGGTGCGCATGACGAGAGGTTGACTAGAGAAGAGATAATTTCACGCAAACTGGTGAAACCGGATATATACCATAAAATGGAAAAAGCAGCTCTAGCACTTTTTGCCAGGGGAAGTGATATCTGCAAAAGGAAGGGTTTAATTCTGGTTGATACCAAGTATGAGTTTGCCGATTACAATGGACAGCTTATGTTGATTGATGAAATCCATACACCCGACTCTTCAAGATTTTGGAAAGCCGATACTTATAGAGAAAGATTCGCAAAAGGATTGGAACCTGAGAACTTTGATAAGGAATTTTTGAGGCTTTGGTACGCTAAAAAGAATTACCGTGGAGATGGGGAACCACCGAACATGTCAAAAGAGCTGCAAATTGCAACTTCAGAAAGATATATAAAAATTTACGAAATGATTACCGGCAGGAAATTTATCGCTGGTAAATACCCGCTTGTGAAAGAAATTGCATTAAGTATAAAAAAATATTTTTCGTGAAAGGAGAAATAATATGGTTGTAATTATTTTGGGGTCAAAATCTGATTTGCCTTGGGGAGAGAAAATTTCCCAAAGTTTGAAAGGGCTGGAAGTTGAAAACAAAATCAGAATAGGATCGGCACATAAGACTCCGGAATACCTTTCGGGTATCGTAAAAAAATATGAAAAAGAAGATGTAGTCTATATCTGTGTGGCCGGCCGGTCAAATGCTCTTGGAGGTTATGTTGATGCACAAACGGCACATCCGGTTATAAATTGCCCCCCCTATAGCGATAAATATTCAGGTATGGATATTCTCTCAAGTCTACGGATGCCTTCAGGTGTTGGCGCCGTAACAGTGCTTGAGCCAGAACAGGCAGCGGTTGCTGCAGCTAAAATACTTGCTTCAACTAATGTCAGGTTAAGAAATAAAATCAGAGATTATCAAAAAAGTTTAAGGGATAAGGTTATATCAGAGGACAAGAGCTTATGATTGATATTCTCAGTCTGAAAAGGCAGGAGGCGCTTAAAGATCATTGCGGAGTTTTCGGCATCTATGCTCCCGGTGAAGAAGTGTCCAAGATTACGTATTTTGCCTTGCACAGTCTGCAGCACCGTGGACAGGAGAGTGCTGGTATTGCCGTATCTGACGGCGGAAAGCTAAGAAGCATCCGAAATTTAGGGTTAGTCACTTCAGTTTTTAATGAGAATAACCTTAATAAATTAAAGGGCTATATTGCCATCGGGCATAATAGATATTCTACTACCGGCGGGAATACAAAAAACAATATACAACCTGTGATCATTTCCAGCAGGGGCAAAGTCTTTGCGGCTTCCCACAATGGCAATATAGTAAACGCTCTTGAACTTTCCAAAAAATTGGGAAATCAGAAGCGCATTTCAACAAGCGATACTGAAGTCTTGGTGCATACTATAAACAAAGCAAAAGGTATGAAATGGTCAGAGAAAATTATGAACGCCGCGCCGCTATTTCAAGGGGCTTATTCGATAGTCGCCTGTTCTAAAAAAAGACTTTATGCTTTTCGTGATCCATGGGGTATAAGACCTCTTGTTATCGGCCGCCTGAATGGCTATTATGCAGTAGCATCAGAAACATGCGCTCTGGAAACTATTGGGGCGCGATATATAAGGGATGTGAACCCAGGAGAAGTAATTGAGGTGGGGAAAAAGGGATTCAGAGTGTTGGGCTATATAGCAAAACCAAACAGAAAATTCTGCCTTTTCGAATATGTATATTTGGCTCGTCCTGACAGTATTTTTAATCAGCAATTGGTCCACGAGGTCAGAACACGAAGTGGGCAGATACTGGCCAAAGAGGCACCCGTCAAGGCGGATTTGGTAGCGGCTGTACCTGATTCGGGTACTTCAGCTGCAATAGGTTTTGCTAGGGCTCTTGGCATACCATTTGGGGAAGTGTTAATAAAAAACCGATATATAGGCAGGACATTCATCCAGCCTGAACAGCACATAAGGGAACAGGGGGTAAAAATAAAATTCAACCCTATGAGAAAAATTATTGAAGGAAAACGAATAGTGATAGTTGATGATTCAATTGTCAGGGGGACGACGATGAAGAAAATTGTAGAGGTGTTAAGAAAATGCGGTATTGCCGAAATACATTTACGTATTACCTCTCCGCCGATACGCTGGCCGTGTTATTATGGTGTCGATACTCCGGATAAGAAACAGTTTATTGCCAACGGCAAAACAGTCTCACAGATAAAAAAGTATATCGGGGCAGACTCTTTGCACTATTTGAGTCTTTCGGGACTGATTGAAGCTTCCCGGCAAGATAAGAATAACCTTTGTCACGCCTGTTTTAGCGGAGAATATCCAGTAAAAGTCAATACAAATTTCAGGAAAAATGTTTTTGAGAGTAATTGTTAGAAGAGGACGTTTTTCCTGATATAAGGAAAAACGCTTTCATATATGATCTGACATAATAATCAGTTTAAAAGTTCATAAAGTTTGAAGGCTTGGAAAGTTATAAAGTTATTGTATTAAACAATTTAAGGAGATAATATGATAAGCTTAAAAAATTTAACTAAAGAAGATCCGGAAATAGCAGGTTGGATAAAAAAAGAAGATCAAAGGCAAAAAGATGTTTTGGAAATGATTCCATCAGAAAATTATACTTCCCTTGCCGTACGTGAAGCGCTTGGCTCAGTCTTAACAAATAAATATTCCGAAGGATATTCTTCACGGCGGTATTATCAGGGAAATAGATATATCGATGAGATAGAGACATTAGCAAGGCTTCGCTGCCAGAAACTATTCAATGTTCCGCATGCCAATGTCCAGCCGTATTCAGGTTCACCGGCCAACTCGGCAGTATATTTTGCACTCCTTAATCCCGGAGATAAAATCATGGGCTTAAAACTTTCCGGAGGAGGACATTTGACTCATGGACATCCTGACGTGACGTTTTCCGGTAAATATTTCCGGTCAACGCAGTTTGATGTTGAGCCGGATGGCTGGATAGATATGGAAAAGGTCGCAAAATTAGCAAGGAAGGAAAAACCAAAAATGCTTGCCATCGGTACCACCGCTTATCCCCGTTTCCTCGATTGGAAAAAATGGCGGGAAATAGCTGATAGCGTGGGTGCATTCTTTTTAGCCGATATCGCGCATGTAGCAGGGATGGTAGCTGGTGGAGTGTATCCTTCTCCTGCACCATACGCTGATGTGGTGATGTTTACCACGCATAAGACAATAAGGGGTCCAAGAGGCGCGGTACTTATGGTGACACAAAGGGGTCTCAAACGTGATCCGGAAATGGCTAAAAAAATAGATAAGGCCGTGTTTCCGGGTTTATCAGGCGGGCCACACGATAACGTGACAGCGGCTATAGCGGTTTGTTTTAAGGAAGCAGCAACTCCTTCATTTAAGAAGTATGCCAAACAGATTGTCGCAAACGCTAAAGTATTGGCTGATACATTGAAGGAAAACGGTTTGAAACTGACTACTGACGGAACGGATAGCCATCTTATAGTTATCGATCTTAGGCCGCAAATGGTGATAGGGAATATTGTTGCTGAAGCTTTGGAAGTGGCAAATATTGTGGCCAATTACAATACAGTGCCGCACGACCAGAACCCGCCGATGTACCCATCAGGCGTCCGTCTGGGTACGCCCATATTAACTACACGGAAGATGAAAGAAAAAGAGATGAGAAAAATTGGTAAATGGATTGTTGATGTGGTAAAGGAAGTGGGCCATTTCCGTTTACCAGAAAAAAAGGAAGATAGGGCAATGTTTATAAAAAAGACTAAGGCAGAACTTTGGGGAAACAAGAGACTATTGGCACTGGGTAAGGAAATAAAAAAATTCTCAAGTAAATTTCCTGTTCCAGGAGAAGGTTAAACAAGAACCGTCAATGCGAATGCCGATTTTGTTACAGAAGAAGACAATCTCTGCTTTAGGAGAAGGTTGGTTTGTCAGTGAATGAAAAAAATTGCTGTATTTATTTCTGATAAAGGCACCGGTTCCAATCTTGACGCGATTATCGAGGCTATCCATAAAAAGAAAATCAGAAATGGGAAAATCGTGGTGGTAGTCTCAAACAAAAAAGATGCTCTCGGCTTGAATATTGCCAAAAAGGCAGGAATACAGACAATCATAAGGGATTTGAGTGAGTATAAAAGAAAAGGTAAAAGCAGAAATGAATATGATGACGATCTAGGCAAATTTGTAAAGAAAAAATTCCAGCCAGATCTTATTGTTTTGGCCGGGTGGATGCTTATCCTTTCCGGAAATTTCATCAAATATTTCCCAAACCGTATAATGAACCTTCATCCCGGACTTTTACCCGACGGGGATGAGGATTTCGTAACATTAAGGGACGGCAAAAAGATAAAAGCCATACGCGGTCTGCATACAGATGCAGCAGTACAATACGCCATAGATCACCATTTTCCTGTTACAGGATCAACTGTCCATTTCATAACAGAGAAAGTGGATCAGGGGCCGGTTATCATAAGAAGCGAAGTCAGAATAATGGCTGATGATACTGTTGGGAGGCTTTATGAAAGGATGAAAAAAGAAGAGCATAATATACTGCCAAAAGCAATAAATTTATTTTGTGAAGGAAAAATTGGAGACAAAAATGGAGATGATGGAAAAATGAAAATTCTTATTATTGGATCAGGGGGAAGGGAACACGCGCTTGCCTGGAGGTTTTCGCAATCGAAAAAGGTGTCAAAAATATTTTGTGCGCCCGGTAATCCGGGTACCAAAAAGATTGCCCAAAATGTTGAAATATCCTCAAGTGACATAGATGGCCTTTTGAGATTTGCCAAGAAAGAGAAAATTGACCTGACCTTCGTCGGTCCTGAAGCACCGCTAATAGCAGGAATTGCTGATCTTTTCCAAAAAAATGACCTCAAAATTATCGGTCCTAGAAAAAACGCCGCTGCAATTGAAGGATCAAAAGTATTTGCCAAGAAATTGATGCTGAAATATAAAATCCCCACGGGGGAATTCGCCATTTTTGATGATTACAAATACGCCAGAGAATTTTTGAAGACGCAAAAATATCCATTGGTTATAAAGGCAGAAGGGCAGTGTTTTGGTAAGGGAGTTGCAGTCTGCAAGAACAGCCTGGAAGCGCAAAGTTTTTTGAAGGATGTTATGGTAAGAAAAATATTCGGCGATGAAGGCAAAAGAGTGTTAGTCGAGGAATACCTTTGTGGACAGGAAATATCATTTATGGTGGTTACAGACGGTTTCAATTTCGTCTCTCTGCTTCCTTCACAGGACCATAAAAAGATCAATGATAAAGATAAGGGCCCAAATACCGGGGGGATGGGCGCTTATGCTCCTGTTCCCTTTTTGCACAAAAAACTGCTAAAACGGATAGAAAAAGATATAGTCAGACCCACAATTGAAGCATTAAGGAAAGAGGGTTGCCTTTATGAAGGAATCCTTTATCCTGGCCTGATTTTGACTGATGAAGGACCAAAGGTTTTGGAATTTAATTGCCGTTTTGGCGATCCGGAAACTCAGCCTCTTATGATGCTTCTGAAAAATGACCTAATGGAAATATGCCAGGCAATACTGGCGAAAAAGGTGAAAAACCTGAAACTTGCCTGGCAAAAAGGTGCAGCCGTATGCGTAGTCCTTTCCTCAAAAGGATATCCAGGGAAGTACAGAAAAGGTGATGTAGTCAAAGGTTTGGACAGTGCGGACTTGGATAATCATCTATCCGTGTTTCATTCAGGGACAAAAGAGGAAAAGGGTAAAATATTGACAAATTCCGGTAGAGTCCTGGGTGTGACGGGAAAAGGTAGTAATTTGGCAAAAGCTATGAAACTTACTTACGGAAATATAGGTAAAAAAGTCATTCATTTTTCCGGGATGCATTATAGAAAAGATATCGGGCTGAAAGGATTAGAGGAGAGTTTATGGGAATAAATAACGACCATAAGGCAGTCAGGCTTGAAGCCTGTATTAAGATAAGGAATATCGCCGCTCATACATGTCTTTTGACATTACAGCAGATCGTAAATAAAAAAGAAAAAATATCTGAAATGAATTTCAGGAACAGGTGGAATAAGGAATTGGAGAAAGAATGGAAAAGCGGTTTTATTGATTGCTGGTATGATCCGCCGCCTGGTGGTATCGCTTCTATTTTTTGCAAAGAAGAAGACTACAATCGACTGAATTATCCGACATTGCGGGATAAAAAGTATTGGCCAAGGCCTGATGTTTTTTTCCAAAATGAGGGATTCGGCTACATATTTGTTTCTCCGTATACGATGTTCCAGAACCTGCCAATTATAGGCGATTTTGGTATGACTTATTATTTGGGTGAAATGGTTAAAATGAGAGACCATTACAGAAAAAGTTATGTGGTCTATACTGAACTGATAGACAGTATTAAAGCCGGAATGACTTTCCAGGAATTGTGTGTATTTTCCGAGAAGACATTGAAAAACCATAATTTGGTTAGTTTTGTTGTTGGAAAAACAGATAAAACCGGATTTGATTTTGGGCATACTGTCCCCTTTATCGACAGGGATCCTGATAAAGCTGAAACAAGCAAAGTAAATTCGGGAAATCCTGATCAGATAAATAAAGCAATAAGTGAGGCAAGAATTTTTATAAATCGTCAGGAGAAATACGAAATAAGCGACAACTGTGCCTTTACTTTTGAACCGCGAATTACCAGTCTTGATCATAATCTGCCGATTTTCTCATTCCATACGATTATCCTGTTTGAGAAAGGAATAAAAAAAGTATTGTCGAATTTTGACGGGATTATCAATCTTTTAGGTATGGAGTGGCTAAGAGAATGAAAAAAACACATGTAAAAGATAAAACAATAACGTATTCTCAAGTAGGGGATAATTACGCAACTAAAGACCCGGTTTTAAGGTATGCACTCAGCCAGGCTAAAAAGACAGGCAACAACCTTAAATCGTGTGGTTTTGAAGAGTTGGAGGGATTTAGAGGAGAATCCGCCTTTGTCTGGGACCAGGGAAAGTATTTTATGGCTTCGGTGACCGAGTGCTTGGGTACCAAAAATCTAATAGCCGATGAAATGAGAAAGCATACAGGAAAGACATACTATGACGTAATTGCGCAAGATACGGTGGCTACATTTATTAATGATCTCGTTACTGTAGGGGCAAAACCGCTTGTGGTAAACGCCTATTGGGCTATTGGTGACAACAAATTTATTTGCGATAAAAGAAAAATGACTGATTTTATAAACGGTTGGACAAATGCATGTAATTTGGCAGGGGCCGTCTGGGGCGGCGGAGAGACTTCGACTCTAAAAGGGATTATATTCCCTGATACCGCCGATTTGGCCGGTTCAGCCGTAGGGATCATCAGTCCTAAAGAAAGGCTAATTTCAGAAAGAAAATTAAAGGGAGGGGATAGGATACTTTTTTTGAAAAGCAACGGCATAAATGCCAACGGAGTTTCCTTGGCCAGGTCACTGGCAGGAAAACTTACCGGCGGATACAAAAGCAGGTTGGATAATGGTTTATCTTTTGGCGAAGCTCTTTTGTCCCCTACCAATATTTATGCGAACCTGGTACAGGATTTGCTTAATCACAATATCGATATACATTATATCGTAAACATCACGGGCCACGGCCTAAGAAAATTGATGCGGGCCAGACAAAAATTTACTTATATAGTAGAGAAAATATTCAAACCGACAGGTGTATTTTCTTTCATAAAGAATAATCTGCATTTGTCGGATCATGAGATGTACCAGACTTTTAATATGGGTATGGACTATGCTCTCTTTATGCCGGCAGGCGATACGGAAAAAGCCCAAAATATTATAAAAAGTAACAAATTTGAAAGCATAGTGGCTGGTTATATAAAAAAGGGTACGCGCGAAGTGGTAATCAAACCCAAAAATATTATTTACAAATCCGAGAGTTATTCCATAAAAAACTAGAAGCTATCTCAGAATCTCTTTTTCAAGCCTGAGGGAATAACATAATCGAATATAAAAAATATAGATATGAGTTCTGATATGGAAAAGAAAAAATATACAATTGCGACTCTTGCCTCACATTCGGCTCTCCAAATCCTCAAAGGTGCCAAAGACGAAGGTTTTGCAACTTGTGCCATATCCTTGTCCGGCAGGGCATCTTTCTATAAAAGGTTTCCATTTATAGACAGCATTATTTCGATAGAAAATTATACTGAGTTTTATGATAGGGAAAAGGAGCTAAAAACAAAGGATTTTATTCTTATTCCTCACGGTTCAATTACTGCCTATCTTGGTCCTGACTACGGGAATAGGATCAGTATAGCGCATTTTGGCAATAAGGAGGTATTGTCGTGGGAGATTGATAGAGAAAAACAGATGGAATGGCTAAAAAAAGCCGGATTGAGAGTTCCAAAGGTATATAAAAATTCCTCAGGCATCGACAAACCGGTGATAGTAAAAATGTTTGGAGCCAAAGGCGGAAGCGGTTATTTTATAGCTGGTGATAAAAAGCAATTTGATAAAAAGATTTCTAAATTTGCCGATCAGAAATTTATTATTCAGGAATACATTGTGGGAACCCCAGTTTATCTCCAGTATTTTTACTCCACCATAAAAAAATCGGTGGAACTTATGGGAATTGACAGAAGGTACGAATCAAACGTTGACGGTTTAGCGCGCATTCCTCACAATATGGATGATGAATTTAGCGTAGAACCCTCATATACTGTCATAGGCAACTTTCCCATAGTTGTAAGGGAATCACTTCTGCCTGAAATCTATGCTATGGGAGAAAGGTTGGTTTCAGCTTCCCAAAAACTTATGCCCCCAAAAGGTCTATATGGTCCCTTTTGTATAGAAACAATTGTGACCCCAGATCAGCTATTTTATACAATAGAAATATCATGTAGAATAGTTGCCGGGACTAATCTTTTTATAAACGGCTCCCCTTATTCTGATCTGACTTACGGGATACCTATGAGTACGGGAAGAAGGATTGCCAGGGAAATAAAAGAAGCTTCTAAGGAAGGACGCCTTTCTAAAATATTGGATTAAAACTATAAAACTGATGGATAAGATAAATACCATAGCGACACTTGGCGGCCATAGCGCCCTTGAGATATGTCTGGGAGCAAAGAAAGAAGGATTTAAGACGTTGGTTGTCGCAATGCAGGGCCGGGATAAGACATATACCCAATATTTTAAGAACATCGTTGATAAATGTGTTTTGGTAGAATCTTTCGCAAAGCTAACTGAAAAGGAAACAATAATAAAACTGCAGCTTGAAAATTCTATTTTTATCCCACACCGCTATTGCCAGGTATATTGTGACATTGCGGCATTGGAAAACAAATTTCCCGTCCCGATTTTCGGCAATAAATATCTTCTAAAGTATGAGGAAAGAACAGGTGCCTTTAACCAGTACCAGCTTTTTTACAATGCCCAAGTAGATTATCCTCAGCGCTTCAAAAACGCAAAAGACATCGACCGGCTGGTGATTGTCAAAGTAAAGGAAGCTCAAAGAAATTACGAAAGGGCTTTCTTTTTTGCCAGAAACTTCAAAGAATACGAAGAAAGCTCAGAAAAATTATTGGAATCCGGGATAATTACGCAAAAAGACCTTAATGAGGCTGTTATCGAAGAATACCTTGTAGGTGCACAGGTTAATTTCAATTTTTTCTACTCTCCCCTGACTGACAGTTTGGAACTTTTAGGCACAGACATAAGGCGCCAAACCAATATAGACGGTTTACTTAGAGTGCCGTTTGAAGAGCAAAAAGAGATTAGCGAGTATGTGAAGCCTTCGTATATAGAAACAGGACATATAGCTGTCACTGTGAAAGAGTCACTATTGGAACAAGCTTTCCATATAGCCGAAAGACTGGTTGACGCCGCCAAAACTTATGTTCCTCCGGGAATAATAGGTCCATTTGCCCTGCAATCAGCTGTTCTTGCCGGTCCGCCAAAAGAGAGGATTGTCGTCTATGACCTCTCTTTAAGGATGCCCGGATCCCCGGGGACCAGTTTTACCCCATACAGCCAGTACCATTTTGGTGAACCGGTCAGTTTCGGACTGCGCATTGCCCGGGAGATAAAAAAGGCAATAGAAACAGGAAGTATCGGTAAAATAACAACCTAATATGGATAATGACAATTTTCATCAGCTAAAAGCAATTTCTATACTAGACGGAAGAAATTGGGACAAGATGGAGGATGTGCGGGATTATTTCTCCGAATTTGCCCTGATGAAATACCGCGTCAAAACAGAAATTCTTTATATAATTTTCCTCTCGGAAAATACAAAAATAATTCCCGGATTGGGGAAAGAAATGAAAAGGCAAATGAATGAAATTTGGCAGGATTTCAGTAAGAAGGATGCCCACATCATAAAGCAGCATGAAGCAAAAATAAACCATGATGTAAAAGCTGTGGAGTATTTTTTGCGGGATAAGTTCTCTTTGCTGAAATTGTCAAAATTAGAGCCTTTTATTCATATAGGGCTTACCTCATATGACGTAAATATCCCCGCATACGCTCAGATGCTGGACGGCTTCAGAAAAGAAGTCCTTCTGGCCAGATTGGGAATCCTGATGGAAAAACTGAGCGGGCTTGTCAGATTAACATCAGAAATGAGCATGTTGGGAAGGACACATGGTCAACCCGCTTTACCCACCACCATGGGAAAAGAGCTGGCGGTATTTTACCAGAGGCTAAAGAAGGAATTCAAAAATCTTTATAAATGGAATTTTGAGGCAAAACTTACAGGCGCGGTAGGCAACTATAACGCTTTAAGTTTTGTATACCCGCAATATGACTGGTTGGAGCAAAGTAGAAAATTTATCAGGTCTCTAAGCCTTTCCCCAAATGTCGTGACGACACAGATTATCCCCTACGACAATTGGTTGGCCTTTTTTGACAGCGTCAAGCGTACAAATTATATACTGAATAATTTGGCTCAGGATATGTGGTGGTATATCAGTCTTGACTATTTCCATCAGAAGAAAAAGGAAGAAGAAGTGGGCTCCTCGACAATGTCACATAAGGTTAACCCGATTACTTTTGAAAATGCGGAAGGAAACCTGCAGCTTGCAAACACAATGTTTGAGTTTTTCGGAAGAAAACTTTCATCATCCAGGCTACAGAGGGATCTGTCAGACAGTACAATAAAAAGGGATTTTGGTCTGGCATTCGGGTTTACACTTTTGGCTTGGGATAGCCTTCTGTCCGGATTTTCCCGCGTGAGTCCCAACAAAGAAAAAATGGAAGAAGACCTAGACAGTCACTGGGAAATATTTTCAGAAGGCCTGCAGACTTATTTGCGATCCTGCGGTGGGACAAAAGCTTTTGAGCTCTTGAAAGACAAGACCCGCGGCAATGTACTGACTAGAAAGGATGTTTATGATCTTATTGACGGACTGCCAATCAAAAAAAAGGAAAAAGAATTCTTAAAGATAGACAGCTTAAAGAAATATCAGGGTTTGACAAAGCAAATTATAGACGTTGCCTTAAGTACAAAGGAAGAATAATGCATACTGTAATAGTCGGTTCACAATGGGGGGATGAGGGAAAAGGCAAGATTGTCGATCTTCTTGCGGCAAAAAACGATATTGTCGTCAGGTTTAACGGCGGAAATAATGCCGGACATACAGTCGTTGTCGCAAACGAAAAGTTTCCTTTATCACTTTTGCCTTCTGGTGTTTTGTGGCAGAAAAAGCTACTTATAGCACAGGGAGCTGTTGTTGCCCCCGATGTCCTTTTGAGGGAAATAGATTTTTTTATAGGGAGAGGGTTAAAGGTAGGTTTGACAATTGATTTTCGGACGAACATAGTCATGCCTTACCATAAACTCCTTGATGCGGCTACTGAAGAAGCAAAAGGAGATAAGAAAGTCGGAAGCCTGAAGCTTGGGATAGGGTATTGTTATGAAGACAGAAACAACAGGCACGGCATAAGATTGGAGGATCTCATAAACAAAAAAATACTAAAAGAGAAAATTTCTTCATATTTCCCCAGCGTCAAAAAAAGAATTGAGAAAGTCTTCGGATACAAAGTGAGTTTGACCGCAAATGAAATTTTTACGGAGTATAATATGTACGGCTTAAAATTGAAGAAATATGCAGGAGACGTAAGCCTGATTTTGGCAAAAGAGATGAAAGATAAAAATGTCTTATTTGAAGGAGCGCATGGTACATTTCTGGACGGCAACTTCGGAACATATCCTTTTACCACTGCCGTAAATACCATATCCGGCGCTGTTTTTCCTTATTGCGGTATACCTCCACAAAAACTGAAAGTAACCGGAGTAGTCAAGGCATACACTACACGCGTTGGCGGCGGGCCGTTTCCGGCAGAGCTTTTTGACAGTACTGGCGAATATATGCAGGAAAAGGGTGGGGAATTCGGTACGGTATCAAAAAGGAGGAGACGCTGCGGCTGGCTGGATATGGTGATGCTACTTTATGCCAGGAGATTGAACGGCTTTACTGATATTGCTGTCACAAAGCTTGATGTCTTGACGGGACTAAAAAAGCTTAAAATCGCGGTAAAATATAAAATTGGCAATAAAGAGACAGAAGATTTCCCAACTTCACTTTCCCAGTTGGGCATGTGCAAACCTGTATATAAAGAGTTTCCGGGCTGGAAGGAAGATATATCAAAAGCCAAAAAATATTCCGATCTCCCAAAAACATGCCGTGTATATATAGAATCAATTGAAAAAATGTTGGGTGTACCTATAAGTATTGTTTCCGTGGGTGCGGACAGAAATTCTGTTATAAAAATTCATTAAAATTATGCCGCAAATTAAAGATTATTCACTCGGTCTTACTTATGATGATGTGCTTCTTATTCCCCAAAAAGGTAGAGTAGCCCACAGGGCTATGGTTTCCACAATGGCAAACCTGACCAAAAATATTACTCTGAACGTTCCCTTCATTTCCGCCAATATGGATACGGTTACGGAAAGCTCCATGGCAATTGCTATGGCTCACGCGGGAGGTATTGGCATAATCCATAGGTTCATGACTGTCCAAAGGCAAGTGGATGAGGTAAAGAGGGTAAAACGGCACGAAGGGTTTATACTTTACCGGCCATTTACAATTTCAGCAAACGCTTCGCTTTCAGATGCCAAAAAAACGACTGAAGCAAATAAGGTTGAAAGTTTTATAGTTGTTGATGATAAGGAAAATGTAGTGGGTATACTGACTAGACGCGATATGCTTTTTATCGATGAAAAAGACACAAAAA
Source organism: Patescibacteria group bacterium (assembly GCA_023379265.1). Classification (GTDB taxonomy): domain Bacteria; phylum Patescibacteriota; class Microgenomatia; order 2-02-FULL-39-11; family 2-02-FULL-39-11; genus JAMCUI01. Next base: position 44,053 of record JAMCUI010000013.1, on the reverse strand, counting down.
TTGCCAAGCTTATGACTCCTTTTGAAAAAATGATTTATGCTTCCCCCAATATTACATTGGAAAAAGCCAGAATTCTCATAAGGAAATATAAGATAGAAAAACTACCCCTTATCGACGGAAAGAGGCAGTTGAGAGGACTAATCACATCAAGAAGCCTGGAACACTATACACGATATCCCGGCTCCACCAAAGACAGATATGGAAGGTTGCGTGTCGGGGCAGCAATAGGTGCGGTGGGAGACTTTGTCCAAAGGGCCTCAGCGCTGGTTGACGCCGGGGTAGATGTACTAGTTATAGATGTAGCGCATGGACACAATGAAGTGGCCTTGGAAGCAGTGGAAAAAATAAGGAAATTATTCAAAGATATTGACATAATAGGAGGTAATGTAGCAACAGAAGGTGGGGTGAAAGACCTCATCAAATTGGGTGTTGATGCAATAAAAGTGGGGATCGGTCCAGGGGGCCTTTGTACCACAAGGATTGTAGCGGGAGTGGGTGTACCGCAATTTACTGCTGTTTCTGAGTGCAGCCGGGCTGCCAGAAAGTACGGTGTTCCGATTATCGCCGACGGCGGGACAAATTATCCAGGAGATTTGGTCAAAGCCCTTGCAGCTGGAGCATCAGCGTGTATGCTGGCCGGCTGGTTTGCCGGTACCGATGAGGCCCCAGGAGGGATAATTTTCAGAAATGGCATGAAATATAAAGCCCACAGGGGTGCCGCATCCTTTTTGGCTGTAGCAGACCGGAAAATGGCAGGAGAAGAAATGACGGTTGACAAGTTAAACACAATAGTCCCGGAGGGGGTAGAGGCGCTTATTCCCTATAAGGGAAAAGTTATGGACGTGGTAGACCAGCTTCTGGGAGCGTTAAGGTCTGGTATGAGTTATTGCAATGCAATGAGCATAAAAGAACTCCACAGGAATTCACGTTTCATCCGTATAACTGAGGCCGGTTTCAGGGAAAGTAAATCGCATAATGTGAAGGAGCTTACATAAGATATGTCATCCTATTATAACCCCCAGCGTAAATACAATCTTTATGATCCGAAAGCGGATAGACCTTTCCGCCTGAGTAGAAGCAAGATTGAATCATATGTCAACTGTCACCAGTGCTTTTATATGGATGTGAAATTGGGTATCGCCCAGCCCCCCGGATATCCTTTCAGTCTGAATTCAGCAGTCGATAGGCTCCTGAAGAAGGAATTTGATATACACAGGTCAGCAAAAACAAGTCATCCTCTCATGAAGACTTACAGAATTGATGCTGTGCCATACCAGCATCCTGACTTACCAAAATGGCGTGATCCCAAGAGAGGGATCTCATATTTCCATGAGGAAACAGGCTTTGAAATATTTGGGGGAATAGATGATGTTTGGATAAATCATGAAGATGAGTTAATTATCGTAGATTACAAAGCAACAGCCAAAAGCGGACAGGTTGGGATTGATGCTGATTGGCAGGGAGGATATAAGAGGCAGATGGAAATTTACCAATGGCTTTTTAAGAAAAACGGTTTTAAGGTCTCAAATACGGGCTATTTTGTCTATTGCAACGGAAATTCAGACAAGGAGGCTTTTGACTGTAAACTTGAGTTTGACATCTCAATATTACCCTACGTGGGGAATACAGATTGGATAGGTCCTATCCTTTCTGAAGTGAAAAGTATTCTAATAAAAGACGACCTGCCAGAAAGTTCCCCGGATTGTGATTTCTGCCGCTATCGCGAAGCTGCTTTGCATATAAAAACAAAGGGAGTGCAGCAAAAAACATTGTTCTAGCCGGTTTCCTTATAAATCCTTGGCTGGATTTCCTTCATCAGCTCAGTAATTTGCATCCAACAAAATGCCCAAACCCAGACAATTACCACCCAAATAATTGGTATCGGGCTGGGCATAAAAAATCCTGTCAGAGCTAGGATTGAGGCGATAACCTGTGTAGTCAAAGTAGCAATTATGACCTGGCGGCTTGGGAGGAACCTAAACCAGCGTGCTTTGGTATGCGCAACAAATATCAGCATGTGTCCGGACACGGTTAGCTTTAGAAAATAAATTGTCTGTATCATACTCCAAGTGACTTGGGGAATTTTGGTAAGAATAAAAAACAATATCAGGCTATTGCCGATCCCAGCCAGGCCGTATAGGGAGCTCAGGAGAAATCTTTCCTTGACTTTTATCTTTTCCGGCCTTTGGGCAATCCTTACTCTATCCCAGGCAAGGGAGATGATAGGAATATCGTTTAAGAGGGCAATCAGTATAATCTGTAACGGCGTCATAGGATATTGGCGGTATATAAGGCCCAGAATCGCTATAGTGATAATAAGCCTGAGACTTTCTGAGATTCTATAAAGGGAGTAGGTATAAAGACGTGCAAAGATTTTCCTGCTTTCTATAAGGGCGTCCCTTATGACTGATATGCCGCTTGTCAGGAGAACTATATCGGCAGTGGATTTCAGTGCGTCAACAGCATTTTTTACCGCTATGCCGACATTAGCTTCCTTTATGGCCGGAAGGTCATTTACTCCGTCCCCGTTTGCAGCGACGACAAAAAAACGTTTGGCGGCCTTGACAAGCTCAAACTTGTCATCCGGAAGAATTTCGGAAAAGGCTCCGGTCTGGTGGTACATCTCTGGCGTCATGTTTTTCCAGCCGATTTTATGGAGCTCATCCCCGGTGACTACTTTACCATTACTCAAATCCAGTCTTCTGGCAATTTCCCGGCTGATAGCCCTGTTGTCGCCGGTAAGCAACGCTACGCCGATATTGTTTGTTTCAAGAAAACTGACGACATCCTTGGCATCATCCCTCAATATGTCAGATAGGGCCAAAACACCCACCAGAGACATGTCTTTCTCTTCACTGGAATTTTCTTTATACGAAACGGCAAGCGTCCTATACCCCTTTTGGGCTAGACTCTCTACTTCCTTTTCGAAACGGGATTTCAACCCGGAATCAATCTTGCAAAGTGAAGCGACAACCTGAGGTGCTCCCAGAGATAAAAGAATTTTCTTACCGTCCTTTTCTACGGTTATGGTGGCTCTTTTTCTGACGGAATCAGCCGGAATAAAATCGGAGTTTTTGATACCGGCTTCAGAGATTTTTGCTTCCTGAGCTTTTTCAAAAATAGCTTTGTTTATTGAGTTATTTTGGTCTGGAAGGCAGACTTGGAGTGCATAAAAAAGCACATCATTTGGTTGGTATCCTTTGTAGTTTATGATTTCATTGACGGTAATCCTGTTCTGGGTGAGAGTGCCGGTCTTATCAGTCAAAAGAAGATCAACATTGGCCAGATCTTCAAGTGCGGAAAGCCTGCGCACGATTGCATTTTTGGCGGCAAGGGCAAGTACTCCAAATTCGATTATTAATGTCATGACGGTAGGCAGGCTTACAGGTATACCAGCGATGACAAGGGAAAGATCAAGGGATAACAGTTCAAATATAGGAGCTTTCTCATAAAGGAAAACGACAGAGAGAACGACGACAGCGGCAAGACTGAGTATTGATAAAAATTTGGATATACTGATAATATCTTCCTCAAGGAGGCTACGTTTCCTTACTCTTTCCACAGAAATAAGTGTTTTGCCAAAATATGTAGATCTTCCTGTTGCCGTCACTTCAAAAACCATAAGTCCCGTAATAAGGAAGGCTCCTGAGAAAATCTTATCCCTTTTATTTTTATCCTTGGGTAAAGATTCTCCGGTTAATGCAGCTTCATTTACCGTAACGCTTCTGGCGTCCAATACTTTTCCGTCGCCCGGTATGATATTTCCTGTAGTAAGCTTTATGATATCCCCTGGTACTATCTCCCTTGAGTCTATTTTTTGCCAGGTGCCGTCACGTAAAGTCATTACTTTTGTAGCCAGATGCTGGTTTAGTTTGGCGATGGCATTGTCTGCTTTGCTTTCCTGCCAGAGAGCAATAAAAACGTTTAGAAGAAGTAAAAAAAGAATAAAGTAAAAATCAAAAACCTTGTGGCCACCAAGAGAAAGTATCGATGCTGCAAGCAGCATGAGTGAGATGGGGGAGACAAACCTCTTTGCCAGTTTTGTGATGAATTTTTCTTTGACTTCGGGTATTTCGTTTAGTCCTAGAGTTTTTAGTTTTTCAAGAGCTTCTTTGGAGGACAGGCCGGTATAATCCATAATAAATAATAATGAAAGACTATAAATTCAGTTTATATCTCTTTTACAAATTTGTCCAACAAAAGTACGTGAGAAGTGTCTATGAATGTTGTTGATATGATTTTTTTATGCTGGTATAATCATATAATTCGGAAAAATAAGATAATAATACTGGGGTTTACCCAGTAAAATTGGTCGCAATTTTACTGGGCCTGTAGCTCAACGGTAGAGCAGCAGCCTTTTAAGCTGTTGGTTGAGAGTTCGAATCTCTCCGGGCTCACAGAAAAAGATTTAGAAGAATTGAAATCCTCGTTTAGCTGGAATAGAGGCGATAAAACTGGTGTTCCATTTACTAAATCTTGATAAGTCGGTGGTGTATCAAAAATTAGTCCAAAAAGAGCAGCATTTTTAAGCGGGTCAGAGCCTCCTAATAATAATTCTTCTAGGTGTTCCATTAAGTATTTTGTGTAGTTGATTAGTGTCTGAATATCTACATCCTCATCTTCTTTCTTATTACAATCAACAATTAAACCTGTTTTCTTTTGCACTAATCCATCTATATCAGCTTCAAGCATTTGAATTACAGTCGTTGATGTAAGCTGTTTTATTCTTTCTTTAAGTTGCAAAATATCAAAATCTATTTTATTAACTTGTTCTCTTATATCTATCGTATCGGAAACTAATTTTTGACTTCTTTTTTCCCACTCTTCAAGTACGATTTCTTCAAGTCGTTTCTTAAACTTCTCACTAAACCTAATCGTGTGTACAAAATTGTTAATCGTTTTGTCAAATATCTTTTTATTTACACTCCAATACTTGTGATTACGAAACTTCGTTATTCCACAATGATAACGGGGAATATGGTCGCCTGCTTTATTTTTTGGTGCGCTGCCGAGTAAAGGGTTTCTGCATATGGGACAAAGAACCTGTTTCTTATATGGATACAGTGGATTGTCTTTATCTTTCTTTACAAGCCATTCCGGAAGTTTACCTTTGTAAATCCTTACCGTATCCCCATCTTCAATAATCATAATTTTTCCGCGGTTTGCTTTATTAAACATTTCTATAGTTACTAACCCATCAAACTTAGTCTTAATCGGCTGACCATTAGTCCATTTTTCAGTATTTACACCGGCATAAATAGGATTTTGTATGTATCTTTGAAATTGTTTAACATTGAGCGGTAGACTTCCTTTGTAATTAATCACTTTTGTTCTTTCTACTTTATCATGTATCTTTAATAATCTAGACTTAAAACCCATGCTATTAACCTCTTTCACTATTTCTTCATCAGATAAATTACCTTGTATTCTCAACTCAAACATTCTAATGAACCATCTCGCTTCAATAGAATGAGGTATTAAAACAACTCTCAACCCATCAGTTGTCTCAATTTTGCTATTTTGATAACCCATCGGAGATTGTCTAACACGATACCCCATTCGTACATAACGAATTGAAGCTCCAATGAGACGAGTAAGAATTGAACAAACTTCGTTCTTTGCTTCCTCAACTTTGAGGAGTTCATTTGCAAAAGATGGATTATAAACACTCCAACGATATTCTAGTCCTAGATGTTGTAGAGTATTTATTTTTTGTTCATTGATTACTCCTAATACATCAACTAAATGTACACCATATTTAATGAGTTGAGCTTTTAATTGAAGGTAAGAATAGACACCACCACGAGTAAATCTATCTATAGATTTAATGAAAAAATACTTAACTTTACCCTGATTTTCCTTACAAAAATCAATTGCTTCTTGAGAAGGCTGTACAATGCCTGAAGCAGATTGAATAAAAGTAAAATATTTAATGTTGGAGGTATCTATACCTAATAATTTCGCTTTGTTTTCAATCTGTAATTGTTGGTCGTCAGGGCTATCACCAGCTAATCCTTGTTTTGTTGATGATACTCTAAGTGCAGCGACAGCATCGTACATTTTCATATTTTATTTATATTTTTAGTGTAGTTGGTTCATTTAATGTTTTCAATAATTTGTTCTTTTTATCGTCAAGATATTTATCAATAATAAGGTTAGCTATAATCCGCATCCGATTTTCAACATCGTTTGAAGTTAATAATTGCTTTTCGTGTGAATTATGATTTTCGGTACTTAAATTAGTCTCCATTCTTTTTACACTTTTCAAAGGAAATTAAACAATCACATTTAGATGCAGTATTTTTTTTTGTATTGAAAATTCGTCCACCAGAACACCCTTTTTGATTACAAGGAATGAAATAGGATGGGTTCGTTTTATTAATTTGCGATTGACTATTATTAGTTTGATTATTTAATTTGATTACATTAGTAGGTAGAGTATTTCCTATTCGTAAAGGATATTGATTTCCTATCTTAGAGGATATAGAAGACCCTTTGTCATCATCAGTGAGGATATATAGTTCCTTATTGAGAGAATAATTATTTGAACATCCAAATCCACCACGTTCCCAAGAAATTAAACCTAATTTTTGGAGTTCATGTAGCTTTAATCTAATATAACGCTCTGATTTGCCTTGATTTATTGCTAATGTCTTTTGTGATGGAAAGCAATTGCCATCTACACCTGAATATAAAAGTAAGTCAACTAAAATAACCTTGTGAATAGATTGTATATTAGGGTTTCTAATCATTTTTCTTAATCCTTCCCATTTGATGTGGTAACGATTTTCCATATTTCATTTACATTAAAAAACATTCTTTTTACTGTTTTAATCGCTCATAAATCCTTGTTTTTAGCTCGTTAATGGTTTCAAAAAGTAAACGTGTCTCTAGCTTGAGACTTCTATCCCAATGTGATTTCAGAATGGCCTCGCATTTTTGGGGTTCTTCACTAAAAACGAAGGTAATTGAATGTGGTTTATCTTTGATAAGGTCAATCAGAGGTATTCCAGAGGCTCGTGCTATACAGGCGGAGGTAAAATCAGAAGTAGTCCAATAGTTGTTATTCATTTTTCATTTTTTCCCACAAAAAAAGATACCCTTGACACTAATCCCATGTGCCTTTGGGTATCTATCAACCCGTCCCCTTGTGGGACTTCGGTAATTTGTTAACTTATTTTAATAATATCAAAAACAATACCGATGTCAATAGGGATTTAAGCGATAGGACGCTCTAATTGATTATAGGACAGACTATACTTTTATAGAATTCTTTAGAGTTATTTAGACCTTGTGCGTAATAGACAGAAAGTTAGTGTCCTATAATTGTATTTCCTGTAATGTGTATTATGAGAAGTTGGAACTGAAAATCAGTTAAAATTGAATCCCTTGAAAGGCTCGGTAGAAACGAGGTAAATCTTCCTTATGCTTAATGCTGTCGTTATAAATCTGCAAAGTATCAATACTCTTGTGGCGAGTATATTGGGCGACTGCAAGCAAGTCGCCTTTATACGTTTTAATTAGTTTAGTGGCAAAATAATGTCGGAACCCATGCACGCACTTGTTTATATTTAGCTCTTTTAACATTGCTTTTACTATTCCTCTCAATCCTCGTGTAGTTAGTCTGTTATTGCGCTTGTGGTTGCTTTGGCTAACAAATAACGGGCCGTCTGCAATTTTGTTTGTAACAAGGTATTCTGACAAAGCTTTTACCGTTTCTGGATGCAAATCAACCATCTCTTTGTCTTCCCTTCCCTTACCAGTGATTGATATGGTTTGATTTACTAAATCCAAATCTCGGACTGCCAGTCCGATTATCTCCTTCTGACGAAGCCCCTGTAGCACCAAACAGCATAGAATAGCTCTTAACCGTGTGTTTTTCATCGTGATGGGTAATTGTTTGATTTTTTCTGATAGAAGCAATACTTCGCTTTCACTCAATCCAATTCTCTTGTGTTTCCTATTCTGCTGGAATAATTTAACATTCTGCGTGATATTTATGGGCAGAAACCCTAACCTGTTAAGCTCTTTTAGAAAGACTTTTGCTGTTATAAGGTATTTATTCTTAGTAGAGACTGCATAATCATTCCTTTTTGAAAGATACCGCTTGAAATCCAAAAAGCTGTTACTGACAAAATGATTGTATTTAATAAATGTAAGGAATAAACCAATCCTGTAGTTATAATCAACCCGTGTGCTTTCACTGACGTCCAGATTGTCAAAGATTTTTCTTGGGTAACTATTAAAACCTAACTCTAGACTCGTAATTTTTTTCATGGCTTACCTTCCTTTGTTCTGCCGTACCATATACTTTTAAGTTCATCTATCCACTTATCGGGGTATGCTTGGTTTTCAATATACGACCAAACTTTAAACCACATGTCCAATCGCTTCTTTTCTTTTCCGTCAGTTCTGTTGCCGAAACTACCCCATCTTTGACGTCCTTTTTCACAGTGTGAATCCAAAGCGTATTCCGCGACTGCCAATCGTTTGCCTGATTTATAGTTTTCCTCAATCAAATTCGTTAGGCTATCAGCTTCACGGGATTTGGGAGAACGACAAAGATGCAAGATTGCCTGACAGCATAGCAAATATTTGTCCAGAGTAGGCGCTTTATCATGCTTGTGAAACAACAGCCATGACTGCTGTAGTGCAGAAACTAGAATTAATGCACTAGGATTACCTAACCCAACATCTTCTGCCGTTATAATATTTAACCTGCGCCATAGATACTGGCCATAGCCACTCTGGTGTATTATGAAACCCCACCAGCAACTTTCGTATTCCAGACCCCTGCGAATACTTTTTTGCAAGGCCGAGGCTGTCTCGTCAAAAACATAATCTCCGATTAAATGGGGCTCATATCTTTTGTCCATAAATAGCTCCTCTCCAAATAAGAAAATCAATATACTTATAGGATTTACGAGTTAAACGGTTAATCTTCTTTATGGCGTCTCTTTGGGTGGGGAAAATGGATTTTTTGATGCTTTTAATTTTCATTGTCGTATCGCTCTATCTATCTAAATTAAGTTTATGATTTGAGTGTAAGTGGTACATCACGTATGTCAATAGTGGGTCAATGAAACATGAGTGAGTAGGTACGGTGTTCAGGGGAAATAATTGCTAAGACTTCGGACTGATAGTCTTTTATTCTATTGAAATCAATAAAAATCTATACAACTCTTATAAATTATTTCTTATTTTTTGAGTACTTTTTCAAAAAAGATACATTATCCTTGACTAAAAACACTGTAAGGTACGTCCACCCTTTTTCATCCAACAAGTCTATCCCTTTTAATTCTCCGGTTCTTCTTAACTTTTGTACTTTTGAAGGATGGATGCCGAAATACTCTTTCAACTGCCAATTCTTAAACCATATTTTATCGTTTTTGCATATATCTGGTGGTATCACACCAGCATTAATGTTCCTTTGACAGTTAAGACACTTCTGACCCCATTTATCCCACCAACCAGTCTTGCCTGATATTGTGTTGTGGCAGATGAGACAGTTATACACCTTACCATCGTCCTCTAAATAAAATCCTTTCGGCTCTTTCTCAAGGCGTTTAGTTCTTATTGCCTCACGCTCTGCAATCTCATATAACACCTCAAAGAATCCTACTAGATTATGCGCGGATTCTGATGCTTCTGCATTAGTTAACTTCTTATGATATTTTTTTTCAAAAATAGCCTTGAACTCGTCAATAGCTTTCTGAGATAAAATCATAAAATCAATTAATTTTTCTATTCAACAATTTAGCCTATTCAATTATAGGGTAATTGTATCAGATGTGATGTATAATTGAGTAGAAGTTACTATTCTAATTTTGGGACAAAATGCCAAGGAATGTAAAACTAATAAAAATACGCCAAGCAGCAGAAATGTTAGGAGTTAATCCTGAAACTTTAAGACGTTGGGATAAAACAGGAAAATTAAAAGCAGTAATAATCAGTAACAGAGGAGACAGACGCTATAAAAAAGAAGATATTAAACGTTTTCTAAAAAAACTCGTAGGTAGATAGATACTTATTATGGAAAATGTAAATGAAAAAGCCACTCGTAAAAAGTGGATTGATGAAAAATTGAAAAAATCTGGATGGGAAAATATTATCCCTTATAAAGAGGGGTTAGATATATCGGTGCTTCACAAAAATGCTGTAGAGGAATATCCTACTGCAACAGGCCCAGTAGATTATGCCTTATTTACTAATGGAAAGCTCGTTGCTTTTGTTGAGGCAAAGAAGATTACACTCGGCCCTCAAAATGTTTTATCACAAGCTCAACGATATGTAAAAGGAGCTAAGGAGCAAGGATTGGAAGTTCCTTTTATTTATTCCACAAACGGTGAAATAATCTGGTTTCAAGATTTACGATTATCTACTAGCCGCTCACGACAAATACAAGAGTTTCATACTCCAAAAGCACTGATTGAATATTTAACAATAAAAACACAGGAAAATACTAGGTGGTTTTCTGAAAATCCACCTAACTATAGTAAGTTGCGATACTACCAGCGAGATGCAATTATCGCCATAGAAAATGCCATCGCTAATAATAAACGCTCAATGCTGGTCGCTATGGCTACAGGAACAGGTAAGACTTTCACTATTGCGTCTCTTGTATATCGTTTACTTAAATCAGGAGTAAGTAAACGTATTCTTTTCTTAGTTGACCGCAAAGCGTTGGCTGCACAAGCAGTAACAGAGTTTGCTAGTTACGAAGCAGAAAATGGTTTGAAGTTTAACCAAATCTACCAAGTTTATAGTCAAAAGTTCAAAATTGATGATTTTGAAAGTGAAGAAAAAGTAGATTTTAACACTATTCCTACCAGCTACCTTACAGACCCAGACGGTAATCAAGTATTCGTCTATGTTTCAACAATACAACGTATGCAAATTAATCTTTATGGCAAAGAGGGAATGTTTAGCTATAGCGGTGATTATGACCCAGACGATGATGCCGACAAGATTGATATGCCTATTAACGCTTTTGACACTATCATAGCTGACGAGTGTCATAGAGGTTATACTTCACACGAAGTAAGTAAATGGCGTGGAGTTCTCAATCATTTTGATGCAATAAAAATTGGACTTACTGCAACACCCGCTGCACATACAACAAGCTATTTTAAGGAAATCGCATATCGCTATACTTATGAAAAAGCTGTTCAAGATGGTTTTTTAGTGGATTATGATGCTGTAAAAGTCTCCTCTGGTGTCAGGATTAAGGGTATTACTTTGAAAGAAGGCGAAGAAATTGAACAGGTTGACACGCAAACAGGTGCACAGCAACTGGATTTATTAGAAGATGAAAGACATTTTGAAGTCGCAGACGTAGAAAGGGATATTACTGCACCTGAAAGTAATCGGAAAATTATTCAGGAGTTTGCTAAATATGCGCTTGAACAAGAAAAAGAATTAGGTCGTTTCCCCAAAACTCTCATCTTTGCTGATAATGATTTACCTCACATATCACACGCTGACCAACTAATAAACATTTGCCGAGATATTTTCGGTAAAGGGGATGCTTTCGTACAAAAGATTACGGGTTCACCTACCGTTGATAGACCACTTACTCGTATTAAAGAGTTTAGAAATAGACCCGACCCGCATATAGTAATTACTGTTGATATGCTATCAACTGGCGTTGATATTCCATCTATTGAAAATATCGTTTTCCTACGTCCTGTAAAATCCCGTATTTTATTTGAGCAAATGTTAGGTCGGGGTACACGACTTTGTAATAATTTTCCCAATGGACTTGGGACGCGAGCAAAAAATCACTTCACTGTTTTTGATTGTTTTGATGGAACATTACTTGAAGCGTTCAAAAATACAACTGGAATAACACAAATTCCACCAGTCAATCCTGTACGTACTATTGAAGAAATAATAGAGGCAATAAATAATAATATTGACGTTGAATACAATACTCGCTGTCTGGTAAAGAGACTTCAACGAATTGCCAAAAATATTACTGCCGAAGGACGAGAAATGTTCGTAAAGTACATTCCAGATGGCGACATCTCTGCCTTTGCTAAAAACCTGCCTGATGCTTTAACTAAAGAACGAGTAGCTACGCTTAAAATCTTAACAGATGAAAAGTTTATTGACCTACTAAAACATTATCCACGGCCTCCATTAAGGTTTATACGTGCTATTGAGCAAGAAGATACTGTCACATCAGAGTATATATTTCGGACTACTGACGGAAGAGAGCTAAAACCTGACGACTACATCAAACAGTTTGAGAGGTTTGTAAAAGATAATCCTGAGCATATTGAGGCTATTAGTATCGTAATAAATAAACCTAAAAATTGGGATACAAAAGCATTAAAGGAACTGCGGACTTCACTTTCCAAACAACCAGAACGCTATACAGAAGATAATTTACGCAGAGCTTATAAATATCCTCTTGCTGATATTATTTCAATGGTTAAACACGCTGCGAAAGATGAACCTTTACTTTCGGCAAAAGAGAGGATTGATTTAGCCATGAAGAAAGTTTTAGGCACAAAAAAAGTTACAGAAAAACAAGAACAATGGTTAAACCTAATTAAACTCCATCTCATTGAAAATCTTACGATTGATGTAGACGATTTTGGTGAAATGCCCATCTTTACTAATCTTGGTGGAAGTTATAAACGAATTGATGCCGACTTTGATGGGAAATTGATACCATTTTTACAAGAATTAAATGCAACTATTCCTGCTGTTTACGCCTATGCAAACTAATACAAATATCGTTAACAAATTATGGGGATATTGTCATGTATTACGCCATGATGGAATGGACTATGGTGATTACGTAGAACAGTTAACATATCTTCTTTTTCTTAAAATGGCAGAGGAAAAAGGAGCTAATATCCCAAAAGAGTATTCTTGGGCAGTACTGAAAACAAAATCGGGTACAGAGCTTATTGATTTTTATAGTGAACTATTACGAGGACTTGCCAAACAAGAAGGATTGCTCGGAGCCATATTTACAGAAGCATTATCAAAGTTTACTAAACCGGTAAATCTTAAAAGACTTATTGACCTAATTGATGAGATTGAATGGTCAGGATTGAATATAGACGTAAAAGCACAAGCATACGAAGGATTACTGGAAAAATCAGCCGCAGAAGGCAAAAAAGGAGCGGGACAATATTTTACGCCCCGTATACTTATCCAAACAATAGTGAGAGTGATGAAACCAGACCCTAGAAAAGCTAAAGACTTCACTATTTGTGACCCAGCAGCAGGTACAGGTGGTTTCCTTCTATCCGCTTATGAGTGGTTTTTACAGCAAACCGGAAGTGCGATAAACCGAGAAGATTTAGACAGAATTAAGAAAAATACTTATTTTGGGACAGAGCTTGTAGCAAGACCTAGAAGATTGGCTCTTATGAACCTTTATTTACACGGAATTATTTCAAATATCCGATTAGGTGATAGTCTTTATGAACCTGACCATGGTGATAGATACGATGTAGTGCTAACTAATCCTCCTTTTGGCACGAAAGGGGCTAATCAAGCTCCTGAAAGGCAAGATTTTACAGTCTCCACCAGTAATAAACAGCTTAACTTCGTCCAACATGTCCTTACTATTCTTAAACCAGGCGGCAGAGCGGCTATTGTACTGCCCGACAACGTACTATTTGCCGACCAAGCGGCAGAAGTATTCAAAATTCTCATGCAGGATTGTAATGTACACACTATACTTCGCCTTCCCAATGGTACGTTTACTCCTTATAGCCAAGGAGTAAAAGCAAATGTAGTGTTTTTTACCAAAGGAATGCCAACCGAGAATACATGGATTTATGATGCTAGAACCAATGTACCTGGCATTACTGTAAAAGATAGACCATTATCATCTAAGCATTTTGAAGATTTTGAGAAGTGTTACGGAGAAAACGCTAATGGTCAATCAAAGCGTGACGAAAGTCACTCAAAAGAAAATCGCTGGAAAAAGTTTAGCATTTCGCAAATAAAAGAGAGAAATTACAAACTGGATAGCTTCAAATGGTTGAAAGATAAGGATATTGACGATGGAGGCGAAATAGCTGACCCCCAGGGGCTTATTACTGAGGTTCTTTCCGAGTTGAAGGAAGCTACAAACAATTTAGAGAAAATCTATGCAGAACTTGAAAACGGAAAATAATTACGAGTGGAAAAACTATCTATTAAAAGACTGCGTTGATATATTAGATAACCAACGAGTACCAGTTAATTCTAGTGATAGAGAAAAAAGACAAGGTAAGATACCTTACTACGGTGCAACTGGTCTGGTTGGATGGATTGATGACTTTTTATTTAATGAAGAATTAGTTTTAGTAGGCGAAGACGGAGCTCCTTTTTTGGACAAATCTAAACCCATTGCATACCTTATAAACGGAAGAAGTTGGGTCAACAATCACGCGCACGTATTACGAGCAAAAAATGGGATGACTAATAATTGGTTTATTAAGTATTATCTTGATTATTTTGATTTTACGGATTTTGTCGGAGGGACTACAAGACTAAAACTTAATCAATCCGCATTGAAAAATATCCCGATTAAATTACCTAGTGAAGAGGTACAGGAAAAAATTACTACAACCTTGAAAAAGGCTACTAGTTTTATTGAGCAAACCAAATTAAAAATAAGTAGAGCTAGAAACATAATTACTAAGTTTCGTCAAGCAATTTTATCTGCTGCGATTACTGGAAAACTCACAGAAGATTGGCGAGAAAAAAATAATAAAAAAATAGATGATTGGGGAAAGGGTATCTTAGGTGACTTTATAAACAATTTTCAAAATGGTTTATCCAAAAGATACGCTAACGAAGGTCAAGAAACGGTTGTACTACGGCTTGCAGACATAAGGAACTATGAAACACAAACAGAACATGTTCGGAAAATTAAAATGTCATTGAAAGAAAAAGAGAAATATAAACTTAATAAAGAAGATATTTTGATTATTCGCGTAAACGGTAGTCCACAAATTGTTGGTAATTTTATTCTCATAAGGGAGATAAACGATTGGGCTTATTGTGACCATTTCATCAGAATTAGATTAAAGTCAAATATTAGTTCTGCATTCCTCTTATATTTTTCTCAATTAGATGAAGTTAGGAATTATATCAATCAAAATATGGTTTCTAGCGCTGGACAAAATACAGTTAATCAAGAAATGATAAAGAATATTTCACTACATCTTCCAACTTATGATGAACAAATTGAAATTGTAAAAATAATTCAGGAATATTTCAGTATAGCTAATCAAGCGGAAAAACAGATTGAAAGCGCAGAAACACGAGTATCAAAACTTACACAAGCTATTTTGGCAAAAACATTTAATAAGAATTAGGGGCTAATTACAATGGTTAAGAAAAAACACATAAAGAAACAAAAAGGAGAAGCACTAGCTAAATATTCTGGCTCAAAGTCATACATCAAAGGGAAATTATTTGAAAAAATCCTTCAATTACTATTAATCAAGGCGGGCTTTTCAACCGATGTAACTGGTATGCAAGTCACATTAAATCAAAAGAAATTACACGGAAGAGGAGCTACCTATGACCCAGATTTTTTTAAGCAGTTTAGTCTAGGTATTCCGTTTATCAACCCCTTAATGTTAGTTTTAGAAGCTAAAAATTACAACAAACCAATTGGATTAAAGATTGTTCGTGAGTTTCTCGGCGCATTTATTGACGTCAGTCAATATGTAAGAATTAACACCAAAAAGTTTGGTCAACTAAGATATGACGTTTTATTTGATACACGTTATAACTATTGCCCAGTAATTTTTTCTCTTAAAGGTTTCCAAAAACGAGCAAAGGGGTTGATGTTTGCTCATGGAATTAATTTTATTTCGTATGAAAACTCTGAAATTATGGCAAATATATTAGTATTACTTGACGAACTAGTAGGGAAAATTAATTTCTCAAGGTTTCAGAAAGAAGACTTCCAATTATTTGAAGATTTACAACAAATAAAAAACCTACGAAGTATTGCAAAGCGGTCAGGCTTTAATATTGCCTTAGATAACTTCACAGTTTACTTAAATAAAGTGAACTCGCTTATCGGTGTATTAGATTTCAAATATCCTGTCCACATTCTCTACGAAAAATCTATAGCTGCAAGTTATGTACGCAATGTTCGTATCGTTCACAAAAAGGATAATTTATTTATTCTAGAAAATATTGTTAAAAGAAAATTCGGTGAGTTCTCATATGGGAAAGTATTCCTAAAGGAATATATTCAATACGCTCAAAAAAGAGGTCTTATAGATAAAATATTGACAGAAATAGATGTTGTTCAAGTAACTAAAGATACTATGACCTTACGAAAACTCAAAATTGATGAAACTTCTAAGCAAGAGTTAATAAACGAGCTTACTAATATTCCATCAGAAACAGAACCGGAAGTATCTAATATTCCAATCGCTACTGTGGGATAAAACCATATGGATAATGAAGATAAAAAAACAATAGAATTATTTTTAACTAAAATTGAAGAACTATTAAGTTGTAGTTTGTTGAAAAGTAAACACCAAATAAGTTTCAAATTAAATATTACTGGTAATACAGGGCTTGCTACAACAACTACACCTGACGAAGAGCAATTAAGGTCTTTTTTGTTAGTTTTTAGAAACTTCTATTCACCACGAGAAAAGATTAACTTTCCAAAGATTAGCGAAATTCTAGAAAGATATATCACTAATACTCAAATTAAAGATAATATCAGAAAAACCCGTGAGGTTTATCAAAATACCTTAGATAGGTCACCAATGTCGTTAATTGAAAACGAAATAGCAGTACCTCCAAAAGAAATATTAAGACGTTGGATGTATGGTTTTTATCATCATACTGATGAAGAAAAAAGACAGAAAATAGAGGCTTGGGGTTTTGCTGTAGGACTAACAAAAACTCAATTTATTTCAACTTTATTTGACCTAACACGTTGTATTGTCTGGCTCGGTAATGTAGCAAAACAATACATAGAAGGAAAAATTACTTAATAAATATGAAAATTGGTAGAAATGACACTTGTCGTTGTGGTAGTGGTAAAAAATATAAAAAATGCTGCTTAACGAAAAATCAACAAATACTCCTACCAGAAAAAGATATAAAGATAGTCATTGATAAAGAGTATAGTAATCTGTTTGGATTTAATAGAGAACTAAAGGGCGTTGTTGATGATATTTTTAAGAAGAAATGCAATGCAGATACTCCAAAGAAAGCTTATACATCTTTTACACTAGGTAAAGCGTATAAAACACATGAGGCTGTATTAATTTTATGCTCTGAAGGTTATGGAGAAGATGCAGCAATCCTAGTACGTTCACTTTTTGAATTACTAGTTACTCTACAGTACATCTTGAAAGACAAAACAGATTACCGAATTAATCGCTATTTTGCTTATGATTGGGTTTTGCGTAAAAAGATGTTTGATTATGCAAAAACAAAACCGGAAATATTAAAAGAAATAGAAGGAAGAGTAATTAGTCCTCAACCAGGAGATACAAATATAGAAGAGGTTACTAAAATGGCAAAAGAGGTTCAGGAGAAATATAAATATAAAAGGTTTGGTTGGTCTGATAAAACGATTTATGATATGGCTTTGGAAATAGGACGTATAGGAAATTACAGAACAATTTATGCTTTACAGTCACAGATTGCTCATACGGCTGTACGAGTAATTAATGAGTATGTGAAAGATAGTGGTTTAGGTCTAAATATCATGGTTGGTCCAGGGTTAAACTGGATTGAAAATAATTTGGTAGCAGTATTTGATTTCTATTATTCTTTAATTGGTGAGTGTGATAAATTATTTGAGTTCGGATTTGATAAAAGACTTGATGATATTGCTAAACGATATTTAACAACTGTTGAGGGATTAAATAAAAAAACTTGACATGAAACAAACAAATGATGAGCTTATCCGTAAGTTTGAAACAATGGTACGCTGGATGAGCGAAGATACGAAAAGGGCAATGTTTCAAGCAAAAGCTAATTTCCTAGTTGCTCAAGGATTATTAAATTATTCAGAGGTAATTGGTTCGTTTATTCTTCCTAATGGTAACTCAGGTGAAAGATTTGATTCATTTTTTTCTAGAATGGGCGAAGAGTACCGTTTGTTATTACGTAGATTTAATGGTAGAAGGCGTAATAATCCTCATATAGTATACGACGATTTACGATGCGGTTTAACTCACGAATATGCAATAAAACGGAAAAAGTTTATTGTTTATAATCATGGTGGAGGCCAAGATTTGACTGATAATCAGATTGATAATTTGTTAATAAATATTAATGGCCAAAATATTAGATGTATTGCCGGAGTAATACATAGCTGGGAGCATAATAAAGGAGTATGGCGCTTTATTGACCCAAAATATTGGCTGGATTTTAGAAGAGCGGTTGAACAGTATCTTACAGAGGTAAGAAATCCACATAATAGAGATTTACGAAGAAGTTTTTTCAATAGAGCACGAACAATCAATTTTCTTCAATTCAGCGTATGATTAAGATGAGACATTTTTTCTAGTGCGTTAAGAAGACTGATTTGAGGCTATTTCTGATTATTTTAATAAGAGATAATCTTATCTTAGTAATCTAAACTGTTAAAAAATCTTATGTAACGGAAATAACGCTCCTAGATTGTCCTAGAAATCCCATCATTCAACATTTATCACATATTTCTTATATTGAACCGACAGAACGTGCTAAATATCTTATTTTAAATAAACATCGGACACTCGCCGCGCATTTTAAGACGCTAATGAGGAGATAGTAGATTTGACGTGCGTGAGTTCGTATATTCGTTTAATTCCTTAACCAATTTATCAACTTCAATGTTAAATAATTCAGGAACAATATTTTTTTTATTTAGTATCCTACTTAACCTTTTTTCTGCTAATTGTCCCTCTCGGTAATTTTCTCCATACATTTGCCTGTATATTTGCTCATTTAATCTTTTTTTCTCCTTTAGTGCCTTTTTTCTTATAATGTGTATTCGCTTCAACAGTTCAAACTTTGGTGGTAAAGTAGGTATATCCTCACCAGAATATTGAAACCATGCGCCATCTAATTTAATAAGAAATCGTTTGTTCTTTTGGTACTGCATCCATGCTTTAATCTTTCTGACATCTGACCTTCTGATGTATTTTTTAACCATTCTAACTACACCAAACTCATCAGGTTGACGATAATAGTGATAATATGCTTTATGTAACCTCCCATCGTTACAATGACAGTTAATCTTGCCGCATTTAACACGTTGAAGATATACTGAACCTAATTCCTGTAACTTAATAGACAAAGGATAATTAGACATTATTGTTTACGTATGCGTACGCAGGAACTTGAATATTAAATTGACGGAAAGTATAGTAAACTCTAGTCAAATAGTTATAAAGGGTGTTCGGTTCTAGGGAAGGTTGGTTCACAAATTAGGTGGTTCCAAACACGGGGAGGAAAATTTAGTGCCCATCTCCGTTTTGGAAAAGACGGGTAAACTCAAGTGCACGTCTCCTTAGTTTTTTTGCCCCTTTAGCTTTCTTCACAATCTCCTTTGCTGTAGGATCACCTCTTTTTGCAGATCGTATCGTATCAAGAGCTCCAGCCAATTGTGGGTTAAGTCTTTTAAGTCCATTATCCTGTCGTCTCCTATCTCTTCCTGTGATGTGCAAACCATTTGTATTGGTTGTGAAAGGCAGCGAAGCAACAAAAAGCACTGTTTCACGTATTTTCCTTCCGAGCATACCTTCTCCAGTAGGAATGTCATTCTTTGTACTGATTTCCGGAAAGAGGATTTCTGCATTTGGTTGGCGGGAGGCGGAAGATATTCTTTGACTTCCTTTGGCTTCAAGAATCATAGGCATTTTTGAATTCTATTTCAAAAGATACTAACCTGATTAGAATATGTTGTCAAGGGTTACAAAATTGTTATTGACATTAACTGTTACCAGAAATATACTAGTTTAGAGGAGGATTAATTATGAAATATACACAAAAATCTTTGGCGTATGCATTCGATGCTCTGGAGCCGTATATCGACACAAAGACAATGGAGGTGCATTACGGGAAACATCATGTGGCATATATAAATAATGTAAATACTCTAATGGAAAAGTATCCTGATCTCCTGGAAAAATCAGTTGAGAGTCTCCTGGCAAATCTCTCACGGACCCCGTTTGATGAAAAGGATAAGCAGGCATTTATAAATAACGCGGGCGGGGCGGTAAACCACAGCCTTTATTGGGATATCATGGCGCCAAAAAAGGAAATTGATGAAGTTTTGGTCGATGAACTGAAAAAGGAATTCGGATCAATTGATGAATTCAAAAAGACATTCACGCAGGTTGCGATATCGCGTTTTGGCAGCGGCTGGGCGTGGCTTGTCCGCAATACTGAAAACAAGCTGGAGATTTACTCCCTGCCCAATCAGGATTCGCCCACAGGTAAAGGCCACAAACCCATAATTGGGCTTGATGTGTGGGAACATGCTTATTACCTGAAATACCAGAACAGGAGAGCTGAGTATATAGAGGCATGGTGGAATGTATTGAAACTTATTTGAGTGCAAAATAACCTGATAAGCAATTAAACCGGTTCCCGATGAGACGTATAAAGAGGTTGTAATTCATTCGTCTTTCTGATAAAATCCTCCAATATGGCAAATCAGGCCCTACACGAAAACAGAAAATTCAACGTCGGCGACACCATAAAAGTACATTATAAGCTGATCGAAAAAGAGAAGGTTTCCGGCAAGACAAAAAAGGAAGTCAAAGAAGAAGTAAGGGAAAGAATTCAAATCTTTGAGGGGATAGTGATAGCAATAAGGGGTGTAGCCGAAAACCGCAGTTTTACAGTCCGTAGGATTGGAGCCGGAGGAATAGGAGTGGAGAGGGTGTTTCCGCTTTCATCACCGTGGATAAAGAAAATCACTGTAGAGAAAAGAGGAAAAGTCAGGCGCGCCAAGCTATATTATCTCAGAGGCAAAGTAGGGAAAAAAGCTGAACAGCTCGAAGAAAGAGGTAAGGTATTGCCTGAAAAAGAAGATACAAAAGAAACTAAAAAGAATGAAGAGAGGCCCGAGTCAAGCGCATCTTTGGCAAATGAAACCAAAAAATAACCTCAAAATAGGGAAAATAGGCGAAGACGAGGCTGAATTATACCTCAAAAAAAAGGGATACCTCATAATAGAACGAAATTTCCGCAAGCAGTACGGTGATATTGATATCGTAGCCCTAAAAGAAAAAACTCTTGTATTTGTGGAGGTAAAAACGCGTACCGGTACATCTTTCGGATCGCCCGAAGACTCCATAACCTCTTACAAACTGCGAAATCTGGTAAAATCAGCGCAATTTTACAAACTCTACCATCCCCGCCTTCCTGATAGCCTACGGATTGACTTAATTGCCGTAAACCTTAGTGCCTCTTTTCATCCAAGCATAAAACATTATGAAAATATTTCCATGTTTTAGTATCTATGACCAAAGAAAAAGCGCTCATATTGGGAAACCTGACCATAGATCATAATTTGACTGAGAGAGGGAAGACGATCTCTCCTGGTGGATCGGCATTTTTTTGCGCAAGGACACTACGGAACCTAAATTTTCCTACAGCAGTAGTTTCTCCATTTGGCAAAGATTTCGACAAGTCGGTATTGGAAAATATATCTTTATATCCCCAATCTCCTACTTCACTTGAGACGCTCATTTTCCGTAATGTTTTACTTTCCGATAAGAAAAGGGAACAGTTTGTCCAAAACCTGCCTAGTGCAGGTTTTGACAGTATTTATGGAATTCCTGATAGCCTTTTTTCGGAGAAAAAAATAGTGATGGTCGCCCCGATACTAAATAACCTCACGTATAGGCAAATATCCAAATGGAAGGAAATTTCCGGCAATGCCTATTTTGTTCTTCTGGCGCAAGGATTTTTCAGGAAAGTCTTGTCTTCAGGCAGGGTTGCGAAAAGAAAATGGATTGGGGAGGGAAAGATGGTACAAATGTTTGACCTTATAGTCGTATCAGAAGAAGATTATGAGGATATAGATGAGATTGCGGCCAGATGGGGTAGGGATGGGAGAATAAGCATAGTCACGAGAGCTGAGAAAGGCAGTACCATATATAGTGAGGGGAAAGTTAAAGACACCGCAGCCTTTAAGGTCTATAAGTCGGTTGACTCAACAGGAGCCGGAGATGTTTTTGCCGCAGCTTATGCTTTTATGTATGTAAGGACCAGGGATGAAGTTTACTCAGCAGTGTTTGCCAATGCCGCTGCAGCCATGTCTTTACGCTTCAGTGCTAAAGAGCTACAATATAGGTATGAGGACGTTATAAAGTTTATGAAAGGGAGGTAACTTTATGAATATCATCACTGATACACTGAATAATTTCGTCAGCTCTGCAGGTCTCCTTATTTCAGGATACCTGCCAAAGTTTATTGCCGGCCTTCTTATCATTTTTATCGGTCTTGTGATAGCTTCCCTTTTGAAAGATATAATAAAAATTATATTCCGGTATTTCCATATTGAGAAATGGCTGGAAACTGCGGGGATAGTCAAGAAAGAAGACGTGCAAGTCTGGCCAAATCTCCTGGCAGAACTGGTACGCTGGACTGTGATATTCCTTTTCCTGACGTCGGCTGTAGAGACATGGGGAGTACCAAAAGTGGGGGATGTACTAAATCAGTTGCTTATCTTCCTGCCAAACGTATTTGTTGCTGTAGTCATCGGCTGGATCGGTCTAGTCACAGCCAAGTTATTGTCTGACGTTGTGCGACATAGTCTGAGGGGATTGGGGAGTAAGGAAGCCATGATTTTGGGGAATGTCGCCAGGTATTCAGTGATATTTTTTACGGCACTGATAATCCTGTCCCAACTGGGCGTGGCAGCGGACCTGGTTAAAATTTTATTCACAGGGATTGTAGCCATGCTGTCTTTGGCTTTTGGACTGGCATTCGGACTTGGGGGACGCGACCATGCTGATAAGATAATTGCCGGGATAATAAAGAAAATAGATGAATCATCACTGTCGAAAAGTAAGAAGTAAAAGTGACGAATCGTCTAGCGGCCCGAACTTACAATTTTAGAATTGAATCTGTTAGAATAAATGACAGTGTATCGATAGCCCCGTTCGTCTAGCGGCCCAGGACATCTGGTTTTCAGCCAGAGAATCGCCGGTTCGAATCCGGCACGGGGTACTCTTTTTTTAATCCAAGCAATTCCTCAGTTTAGACCCGATATTTTAGTAGTCATAAAAGAATGTTAAAATAAGGTAAATGGAATTTAATGAAGGAATCTTTCAAAATCCACCAAAGAGATCAGTATTACTGAGAAAAGAAGCAATACATACTGATCATTTACCTTTTTTTGATCTTTCAGGTGTAGGAAATACAAGATTTGAAACCACTGGAATAATGAATTTTGGAATTAAAGAACACTACACATATCCAGCCTCGGGAAGACAAGCGGAAAACAAAGTTATAAGAGTAAGGTCTGCCAGTTTGTCAAATTTGGGTTTAGACAGAAGTAAGCTACAAAGTAAAGGTTTATCACATTTCGGAGAAAAACTTGCTACCGTTTGTCTTGATGCTTTTAAGCATAATTATTCTGATGTGGAGGATGATGTCGCCTGGCGAATTGCTACAAACGGAAATATACTAGAAAACGACAAGAAATATGTGAAAAATCTATATGTTCAGGCATTAGCCGAACGTTTATAAAGGTGTGATCAATTCTTTTAAGTAGGATTTTCTATTGGCAGTTCAAATACCAATTTTCCAGCAGTCTCATACCTATTTTGTGGATACTTTTGTTTTAACCTTTGTTCTATTATTCTATGTGCTTCTGACTCGATCTCATCTTCTAGATACTTTCTATATGGACCTCCTAAGGCTCTAGATCGATATTCCTCTATAAACTTCTGTCTTCTTTCTCTAGGATTTCTGGCTACTCTAATTGCATGTGTTACTTCTTCCCAAATACAAGCTAGTGCTTGTACCGATGCAGGAGCTAAATTAATCCCAGTATTTGACATAAGCGTTTGAGCCTCAGATAGTACTTTATTAAGAATATTTGGATACACAGCCACAACGAACCTATCAGGTTTTTCTAGATAAAAGCATTCAGATACCACAGTTTGGTCGCCTGATGTTTTTTTATTCGCAATGACAATATCAATTGGAGGATCATTAGGATTTTGGCTCATTTGCTCTCTTAAAAGTTGTGATTCCTGAATTATTTCGTGGGGAGGAAGAGGTGGTGACCATCCAGAGTTTTCATACAAAAAAACTCTACTTGTTCCAATTGAATAACAATTAGGGGCTCTATTATGCAGATCAACATTGGGTAATCTAAAGGGCAACTTCGCATTTGATTTAATAAGTTCAGGAGGGTCCATGAATATAGAGAATTAACTAATCTATTGTTGATAAATTGTACCACATGATTAATACGCTCACTTCTCACAATTGAATAAAGAGATATATTAAAAAACATTCAAAAACCTTTTGATTTTCGGAGCGGGTACTTCTTTTTTTTGCCATCTTTAGCACATATAGAAAAGCTTATAGTATTGCAGTCAAGGTATTATCGCGATATAATTCCCAAATTCCATAAAGTATCTATTATGCCTGTAATCGAAAAACAAAAATCTTCAAATTTCCTTCGGGATATGACGAGTCGGCCAACTCCTGCACAGAAATGGGCAACGAAACTGGCGCGAAGCCAGGCGGGTTGGCAGGCGGAAAAAAACCGGAATTCAGGCCTTCCAATCCCCACACAGGATGAGATGGTATCTGCCATGGAACCAATACTCACCCAACTTCTCGAAGGGAAAGACATTAGTCAGGAATTGGGATCCTGGGGAGAACAGTGGGGATTGTCCCAGCTGGTCGGAAGACTGCAGTATACCACTCAAAAACCGGTTCATTCTGAGGACAAGATTTCCCAGGCAGCCGGTTTTATGGACCAGTTTCCTTTGATAAAGAGAATTTCAGATGAAATTATGTCTAAGAAACCAACTAAAAAGGGAATAATCTTTTCAAGACAAAGAAGGGAATGGCAAAGGGAAAGGCGGGAGGTGACAGGCAGGCTGGTTTTACTATTGGAAGCAGCAGGAGATAAAGAAATGTCCTCTAAATTTCTCCGGGCACATCCGGACATGGCCGGCGAATTGGATCTATTGACATCATACGGTATTTTAATTGGTTTGGAGAAAAATAAATCCACAAGTGGGAATAGGCCTGTCGGGAAAAAGGATCTTTTCATACTAGAAGCCAGGATCGTAAGGAGGCTTGCGACTTTGGAGCCTCTTGAAAGTGATAGGCTGATGGGGATACTGGATGTACCAAAAGAGACGGTAGTTAAGATCAGGAATGCCGCCATACTCATAGCAGTTATGACCGCCGCTGGCGAAGGGTTGTCTACCGCCACTACCGCCTCCGGTGCCCTATTCCCTTTCCTCAAAGATATCCACGATCCGCAGGTTTTAGCTGGTTTAGTAATTGCCGCCTACATTGCGAATTTTTCGGCTTTGGCAAATAATGCCAAATTTAATCTGAAGACTATCCGGGATAAAGACGTGCGTATAGGTGTAAATGGACTGGGTATGGCGGCAACGATTTTGGCTAAAAATCTCTATCCCCAAAATATAAAGAGGCAGGATAGGTTTGCCATGGCGGCTATGATCCTGGGTGTAGCTATACCTGAAGTCTCAGTTTCTATTTTGGGAATACTGGCGGGAGAAAGAGGGACTTCCGCAACTGTGGGAAGAAATCTTGTGAGCGCTGTGGTACAAGCCTCTTCATATGCTATATGGAAAATACTTTCACAGAGTAGGTGGTTTAACGACGCAAGAGCGGTAAAGCAAGATAAGGAAGAATAATCAGCTGGCTACCCGATCCAGGTGTTCTTCCACTTTATCCCAGAAAATGTCGACACCTTCGGGAGAGATCTCCTGTTTATGATTTTCTGTAAGAGAGGATGGCATGTGGAAGTTGGCCATTTGGGAGAAAATTCCTTTTTTCAGGGAAAAGTTTATAAATTCCACCGTATCAAATGAATTTTTGGGTAGTTCAATGCCTCTCCAGTTTAGTGCTTCTTTCAATATTTCGTTTTCCAAATGCTTATTTACCGATATATTGCCTTGTGACCAGTCCCAAAGAATTTTTTTCATTTTTGTTGACGGTATTAGGCCATGCCTGCGTAAAAAATCCAGGTTGTCATACTCCTGCTTACCGACAGGGTTTAGGAAAAGGAGAATGGCTCCTCCTTTTTGCCGTGGAGAAAAAAGAGCCTTGAATGCCTGCTCGCTGGGTTTTGTAATTTCAAGGGCAATTGTCTGATATTGGTATAGCCTGTCATAAAGGTCTATGACTTCCCGGTCTGAGCGCCCGATGTGTAAGAGTGTGTGAGGGTCACTAAGAAGATCCAATATGAACTTTTGCGTGTATGGTGCTTCTTTGGCTACGATATGGAAACGGAAACGTGTCGAGTTTGCAGGGAGAAGCTTTATGATCTTATAAAGTATATCTGTGCCTACGGCAGCACCTGAGAGCGGGATACAGATGTTTATTTCTTCATCTTCCTCTGATGATAGCTGGCGTAATTTTGACTGGAAAGCATAATGCGGCAGATTGATAGCCATAAGCGGGTTTACCGGGTAGGGTGCTACGATGAACTTGGGCTGTTTGAAATTGCGGTAAGCTTTTTGCCCATATGACAGGAGTGATTCTTTTGTCCTGACACTTGGGACAAAAATCATATCGGCACCATTGACATACCATATCAGTTGGGGAGAGTCGTCTGTCACCTGGACAACAAGAATGATTTTTATACCCTCTTTCTTTTCCAAATACTCCTTTATTGCGGCAATCTGGTGCGCCAGGCCAAAATGTGTAGCCACAACGACAAGAGTCTTTACCGGGTCTATCCTTTGAGAAAGGATGGTCCTGAGCTGCTTATAAATTATCTCCGTGCTTGTCAGAAGATAAAGTCTGTAAAAAAAGGTAAAAATTTTTTCGGGAAGTCCCTGCTGCCAGAAAACCATAAGGGCACGCGTAAGCGGATGGATACTGGAGAAACGGTGTATGTAGGTGATAGAGGTATCGTCAGAACCCAAAAGAACCGGCACCACGTCTTTGGGCAAGCCGTGGTAAAGGGCGTCAGCCACGCGCAAGTGGCCAAGGCCTGCCGGGGCATACGTAATGGCAAGCACTATCCTGCGGTCTAGAAATATAGACGAAGATCTCATATGCAAAAAGGTATATAAATATTATTATATAGGAAATGGGAAAATGGCAACCGCTATAAAATGTGGTAACCTGTCAATAATCCAGACCGAAGAACTTACGCAAGAAAGTTGTTATCGGAGGCCTTTTTTTTGTATCTTTTTTATCCTCTGATTTCTCGACTATAATCTGTTTTTTCTCCACCTTTTCTGATTTGATAGAAGGATTGGGTGATTTTTGATCTTTTTTATAATAATTCAGGCGGCAGGCGATGCTGCAAAAGCAACAGGCTGATTTCCTCATCCTGCTTTGTTTGCGTACATAGCTCTCCTGTTTATCAAAATGCCTGTGGCAGAAATTGCATTCAAGCTCCAGGTATTTCACTTTCCCGTGATGCTTTACCGACACCATTTTCTCTTTGACAACGATTTGCTTTAACATATTTTTATCATACCAGACATTCGGGATAAAGAAAAGACATATAAAATTCCTCTTGCAAAAATATATGGGATTCGGTTATCCTAGAAATATGAATGATGATCCTAGTGAAGAAAAGACACAGAAACCCCTTGAGGAAAGCCAGACTGACGTACTTCTAAATCTGGAAAACCTGGTCAAGAGCCATATTGCCGGCATAGATTCGCGCCGGAAACAGCTCAAGGAACAGCGTCAGATGCTGGATGATATCTTTACGAATGATCCTACATACAATCTCCATAGTGAGAAAGCCAAGGAGGCTGCACGAGTAAAAAGTCAGACCAAACAGCAACTCCTAAAACAGCCAAATGTAGCCGCGATAGATGAGAAAATCAAAGCTCTTACAACAGAGATAAAAGAGATGGATACTGCTCTCTCGGATTATCTATCCGAATACCAACGCATGTCGGGAAGCAATGAGATAGAGGGAGAAGATGGGGAAGTGCGAGAAATTGTCTTTATCGCAAAGCTCGTCAAACGACCTGCCAAAATCAGAAAATAATCACTAACTCACAACACATAACTCATCACCCGTTATCCTATACGCCGATCTTAAACTCCACTACATCACCGTCTTTCATCTGGTAGTCCTTGCCTGCTGAGAAAACTTTTCCCTCTTCCCTTACATTTACCCAGCCCCCAAGACTGACAAAATCTTCATATGAGGCAATATCGGCTTTTATAAAGTGCTTCTCAAAATCCGTGTGAATGACAGCTGCAGCTTGTGGGGCAAGCGTGCCCAAAGTAATTGTCCAAGCCCTTACTTCCTTTTCGCCTGCAGTGAGAAACGATATGAGGTTTAGGATGCCATAAGTTTTTTTCACTAACCTGTTTAGACCGATCTCTGAGAGTGAATACTGCTCCAAATACTCTTTCTGCTCTTCAGGGTTTAGGGACAGGACTTCATTCTCGAGTTTAGCGCAAAGACTGACGATATCTGCTTTTTCCCCTGCCTCATGGAGGATTTCCTTGGCCTTCTCTTCAAAATCTTTTATCTTTTCAAGCTGTCTCTCGGAAAGGTTTAGTACATAGATTACAGGTTTCAGTGTCAGGAGATTTAGTTGTGAAACCGACTTTAACTGATCGCCATCAAGTTTAGCATTCCTAGCTGTAATGTCTTGGTTTAATTTGCCCATCAGAATTTTTACAGTGTCATATGTATATCTTTCTTCTTTGGTAGCATTCATCCTGGGTTCAGGTTGCTTTTCCAATGTTGCAATGTCAGCCAAGATAAGCTCTGTGTTTATAGTTTTTATATCATCGGCCGGATCGATTTTTTCCGATACATGGGCGATATTGCTATCCTCAAAAAACCTGACTACGTGGACAATAGCAGCTACCTCCCTTATGTGGGAAAGGAATTTATTTCCAAGACCGGCGCCTGTTGAAGCTCCTTTGACAAGCCCGGCAATATCGTAGAATTCTACTACTGCAGGGATGATTT
Organism: Patescibacteria group bacterium; assembly: GCA_023379265.1. Taxonomy (GTDB): domain Bacteria; phylum Patescibacteriota; class Microgenomatia; order 2-02-FULL-39-11; family 2-02-FULL-39-11; genus JAMCUI01. Next base: position 14,928 of record JAMCUI010000013.1, on the reverse strand, counting down.
TTTGTGTGTTTACCACTTTAGCGAGCACGACTAGGCGGGAATCAGGCACTTCTATCACACCTACGTTTGGTTCTATGGTACAGAAAGGATAATTGGCTACATCCGCAACCTGTTTTTTGAGAAGGGCGTTGAAAAGTGTCGATTTACCGACATTGGGAAGTCCGACAATCCCTATTGTTAAGTTCATAAAGCAATTATATCAGAAGATGATCTTTTGGCTAAACTGAATTTTTCCTTAATTTTTAGATGTATAATTAGGCTATGAAGTTTAAGTTTCCTAAATTGCCTAATCTCCCAAAATTACCAAAATTTCCTAAACTGTCAAAACCACGAAAATTATTCCATATTCCTCATTTATCAAAAATAAAAATAAAGCCGGTAAGAAAAAGCCTGATTTTTCTCTTCAGGCACAAAGCGGCAGTGGTAATTTCAGTTATAATTGTTTCATTTGTATCACTGGCGATGTGGTATAGAGGATATTTGCTTTCCAAAATGGACACTTCAGAGAAAAGAACTAATAGCGATATCTTCTATTATCACGCACAAAATAATCCCTTGCCGACTCTTGCTTTGCCTACCACTCCTGAGGTAAACCTCCATGTGTTGGGTTCAGCAGATTATTCAGCACCCGTTTATAAAAGCCCAATTATACATACCTCACCCTACCCGACTTTACCACCCCTACCGACACTTGTTCCGGTACCCACATCTTCCTCCAATTCCTCTTCAAACAACGGTACCAATACCGGTAATCCCAATTGTTCAACAGGCACCGGGGAGGCAAACTCCTGGTATTCTGACGTGTACCCAAACCCGCCTATAAATACAACGACGGGATCAGTCGAAATGGTTGTAGTCTTAAGGGATTGCAACAAGCAAACGGCGCAGGTGGACGATACGTTAAAAATTTCTTTAAGTTCAGGCGATCAGAACACAAAAATAAACGGAAACAGTCTTCCTTATACGTTGACTGCCCAAAACGGCCAGGCCAGTTTTTATATCAGTTCCCAAACTTCTGGTACAGTCACACTTATGGTGCAGGATACCACTAAATCATTTACCATAACCGATATAAACAACCATAACCCGTCTATCACCTTTTCCAATAATTCATCTGGAAATTCCAATTGCAACTCAGGGGCAGGCGTAGCAAATGCCTGGTACTCCGATGTTTACCCAGCTTCACCGGTATCTGCAAATACAGGATCATCTGTCACATTTAGCGTGGTCATAAGGGATTGCAACAAAAATACAGTTTCTTCAAATGAAAACATTACCATTTCCCAATCTTCCAACGATTCCAGTCTTACAATAAATGGATCAAAACCACCCATAAATCTTACAGCCCAAAACGGCCAGGTTTCATTTTCAGTAAGTTCGCAAAATTCAGGTACGGTCAGTCTGTCCGTCCAGGATACGTCGAGTTCATTTACGGTTACCGATCAAAACAATCATAGCCCAAGCGTCGCGTTTAGCAGTTTAACCTCCTCCAATCCTACTCCTACTTCAGCAAGCAATAACAATACAAACCCAACGGTAACATCCATCCCTTCAAATCCCACAGCTGTCAGCCCGACAAACACTCCTGTACCCACTTCACAACCGACTCAAGAGCCGTCCAGTCCTACTCCCGTCCCCACGTCGTCGGTTACCACAAACCCATCTCCAACCCGTTAGTAATTTAGAATGCTTTACAGAGTGTTATAATTTGGAAATGATGAGTATAATATCGCTAAAACGTGTTTACGAAAAGGCCGAAAAAGATGACGGCAAAAGAATATTGGTTGACCGGCTTTGGCCACGAGGATTAACAAAGGAAAAAGCCAAAATTGATCTCTGGTTAAAGGATATAGCTCCCAGCGACAACCTGCGTAAGTGGTTCAACCATGATAAGGAAAAATGGGAAGAGTTCAAAAAAAGGTATTTTACCGAGTTAAAAGCCAAAAAAGACATTGTCGGTCTCTTAAAATCAGAAATAAAGAAAGGCAAAGCGACATTGGTCTTTAGTGCAAAAGAGGAAAGATGCAATAATGCCGCAGCCCTCAGGGAATATATTGAATCCGGAGGAAGATGAATTTATAATTGAACTTACTTTGTTCAGACTAAGACGCAAATCCAAAAAAACACTAAAGATGGACTGGCAAAAAGCTCCGGATATACAAGAGGGGATTGAGAAGATTGTAGAAAAGCTGGAGTTGAAATATATTGACCCCAAGCGTATCGTTTCCTTTCGCAGTACCGGGTCATCCTCAAGAGCCAGGGCAAGGATATGGAGTTTCCCCAAAGTCTGGCAGATGGCTCTTAACCTACCGGCGCATTATGTGATTGAAGTGCTTTCCCAACATTATGACCACTTATCAGACGACGACAGAACTAGGATACTGATACACGAACTTCTTCATATCCCCAGTAATTTTTCCGGCTCGCTCCTGCCCCATAGAGGACGCGGCAAAAGGATAGACGCAAGACGAGTGGAAAGCCTTTTTCAGGAAATGAAAGCAAAAACATGATTACCATCATTCACGGCGACGATACAGTCTCCTCTCTCAAAGCTCTTGATATGGAAAAAGGGAGGAGGGAGAGCGCAGAGATAGTCCATATAGACGGTATAAAAACCGATATTACAGAACTTACCACAGTTATCCAGTCACATTCCTTCTTTCAGGATAAAAAAACTGTCATAGTAGAAAATCTGATTGCCAGACCTGCGTCTTCCCAAAAAGACCAGATTATCCAATTTCTTCAAAATGAAAGCAAAATTTCAGACATCATCATCTGGGAAAAAACACAAGTAGACAAAAGGTTGTTGTCAAAAATTTTCCCAAACTGCCGGGAAATATTATCTCAGCCGCCCATGCTTCTCTTCCGTTTGCTGGATTCCTTGGGAGCTGATACTCCCGTCAAATCGCTTTCACTCTTTAGATCAGTCTTGTCACAGCGTGCCGCTGAGCTTATACTTCTCATGTTCCTTCGTCAGGTAAGACTTCTTCTTTTGGCAAAGGACAAAGGCGAGAAAGGTTTTCCGGGTATGCCCCAATGGCAAGCCTTAAGGTTTATAAAGCAATCCAGATATTTTGATAAAAAGAAACTTCTTTCTGCCTACCGACAGCTTCTGTCAATAGAAAATAATATAAAATCAGGCCAGACCCCTTTCCGGTTGGGGGAGCTACTTGACATTTTTATTTTAAGTCTTTAGCATGAATTCTGTACTGATCCATATATCATAATTTTTCATACATGTCTGTAAATATTGATACAAAAATTTTCCACGACTACGATATTAGAGGCACTTATCCCGACCAACTCAACGAAGAAACTTTTTATATAACCGGTAAAGCAATATCCTCCTACCTAAAAGTCGATCATGTCGCAGTAGGACATGATACCAGGCTTTCCTCACCATCATTATTCCAGGCTTTGACTAAAGGAATTATGGATCAGGGAACAAACGTAGTAAACCTGGGACTAATCTCTACGGAAATGAATTATTTCGCCTCAGGCGAATACGGCTTCCCCGCCAGTATCATAGTCTCAGCATCCCACAATCCAGCCAACTACAACGGTTTGAAAATTGTCAAACAGGGTGTAGTACCCCTAAACGGCAATTTCGGGCTGCCTGAAATAAAAGCTTTGTGTCTTTCGCAAAATTTCCCTCTGGTGTCAAAAAAAGGCACTATGACCGGGAAGATTATTATGGAGCAATGGATTGAACACGCGCTGAAATTTATCGACATAGGGAATCTAAACGGCAAAATTAAATTAGTTGTTGATGCGGGAAACGGAATGGGGGGTATATCCTGGCAGGAAATCAAAAAAAAGTTGCCTATCCAAATCATCCCGCTTTATTTTGAGCCTGACGGGCATTTCCCGCACCATTTGCCAGATCCGCTAAAAAAAGAAAATGTCCAGGATCTCAAAAGGGAAATCGTCTCTCAAAAAGCCGGTATGGGATTTGCCATAGACGGGGACGCAGACCGTCTGTTTGTCCTTGACGAAAAAGGAAATGAACTCTCAGGCACAGTCACTACAGCCATCCTTGCCACTGCACTCCTACAGAAATTCGGCCCCAGTCCTATCCTTTACAATGTTGTCTGTGGACGCATAGTACCCGAGAAAGTCAGGGAATTGGGTGGAGACCCCGTAAGGGTAAGAGTCGGTCATTCATTCATCAAGGAATATATGAAAAAGACAGGGGCTCTTTTTGGCGGTGAACACTCAGGCCATTTTTATTTCCGGGACAACTTCAGGGCTGACAGTTCGACTATAGCCGGCCTGATTTTTTTGGAATATGTCAGCAAGCAAAATAAGAAAGTTTCAGAAATAGTTTCCTCTTTTGATAAATACAAAGAGAGCGGGGAAATTAATTTCCGCACACAGGAGGCAAAGAAAATCATCACCATATTGAAAGATGAATATAAATCGGCGGACTCAATAGATGAGCTTGACGGACTCTCAGTCTGGTTCAAGGAATGGTGGTTTAATTTACGGGCATCAAACACTGAACCTTTTATACGGTTAAATATAGAGGCGGATGATGATGAAGCGTTAAAGACAAACAAAGAGGTTTTGTTTAAGAGGCTTGGTGCTTTGGGAGCTGAAAAAGTAACCAAGTAATATTATATTAATGTATTATATAAATAATGACTGATATCCTAGACGACCTTAATGCTATTGAGAATCTGGACAAGGGACAATCCTCACTATCTATAGATTATCTGGCCGATCAGTGTCAGAGCGGCTGGGAAGAAGCTAAAAAAATCAGTCTGCCAATGGATTATTCCCAAGTGAAATCAGTACTTTTTTGCGGTATGGGCGGTTCCGCATACGGAGCAAGAATCATAAAAAGTGCCTTTTCAGATATATTAAAAATCCCAGTAGACCTCGTCGGTGATTACCATTTGCCATTATATGTAGATAAAGAAGTCCTTATCATTACCGCTTCCTATTCAGGAGGGACGGAAGAAACCATTTCCTGCGCAAAAGAAGCTATCCGCATTGGCGCAAAAATAATAGGTATATCAAGCGGCGGCGCTCTCTGCCAAATATTGAAAGATGCGGGCAAACCTTTTTATGCATTTAACCCAAAATTCAATCCCTCAAACCAACCCAGATTAGGCCAGGGATATATGCTGATGGGCCAGATGGGAATTTTAAGAAAGCTTGATATTTTGCAAACAGAAGATTCTGAAGTTAAAGAAGTGATTAAATTTCTGCGTTCAAATACGGTAAAATTCTCAGTAAATACGCCGTCTGACGAAAACATTGCCAAGAAGAAAGCACGTCTATATCAAAATAGAATCATTAATATTATAGGAGGTGAATTTCTTGAAGGGGCCATCCACGCCATCAGAAACCCGTTCCATGAGACAGGAAAGCATTTCGCCAATTACTTTGTATTGCCAGAGCTCAACCACCATCTTATGGAAGGCTTGTCATATCCGGCTGGAAATAAAGAAAATTTGCTGTTCCTTTTTATCGATTCAGACCTTTACAGCGATAAAATCAGGAAGAGAGTTGAGCTGACAAAAGAAGTTGTGGACAAGAATGATATTCCGACTGACAGTATAAAGCTCTCTTCCGGAACAAAAATAGGACAGGTTTTTGAACTTATCCAACTTGGAAGCTATACCACTTTTTACTTGGCTATGTTACACGGAATAAATCCTGTTCTTATACCATGGGTGGATTACTTTAAAAAACAATTATCAGCCAAAGGCTGAAAAGGAGGAAAACAGTTATGAACAACAAATATATTGCCTGGTTTGAAGAAATTGATAAAAACGATATCCCAATTGTAGGCGGAAAAGGGGCAAACCTTGGTGAGATGTACAATGCCGGTATCCCGGTCCCTTACGGCTTTGTCGTCACAGCGACAGCTTATTTTGATTTTATAAAGGCTACCGGACTGGATAAAAAAATAAGGCAGATATTGACTGCTATGAACTACCAGGATCCCAGAAGCCTACAGACATCTTCAGACGCTGTCAGAAAAGCCATAAAAGCCACTGCTATCCCGGGTGACATTTCCAAAGCGATCATGACTTCATACCTGGATCTTGCCAGAAGGTCTAAAGAGAAGGCTCATTTGACACAAAAACTGTCATCAATCCTTTCTGAACCATTTGTAGCAGTACGGTCGTCAGCAACCGCCGAAGACTTACCTACGGCCTCCTTTGCCGGCCAGCAGGATACCTACCTTAATATCAAAGGCGAAGCCAATGTTGTCCAAAAAGTGAGGGAAGCGTGGGCTTCCCTTTTTACACCCAGAGCTATTTTTTACAGAGAGGAACAGAAGTTTGACCATTTCAAAGTAGGGATAGCCATACCGGTCCAAATTATGGTTTCTTCAGAGGTGTCGGGGGTTATGTTTACTCTTGACCCGGTCACCAATGATAAGACCAAAGTAGTCGTTGAGGCAATTTTCGGCCTGGGGGAATATATAGTCCAGGGCGCTGTCACACCGGACCATTTTGAAGTGGACAAGAAAAGCTTGAGGCTTGTCAATAAAAAGGTTTCGTTCCAGAATAAGAAACTTGTAAAAGTAAACGGAGTGAATAAATCCGTAACTTTGTCAAAGTCGCAAGGAAGCAGACAGAAGATAAAGGATGAGGTGGCTGTTGAGGTCGCCAAGGTGGGAATGAAGCTTGAAAAGCACTATTTCTTCCCCCAGGATGTTGAATGGGCAGTTGAGGATAACCATGTCTATATCGTCCAGACAAGACCGATTACTACGGTAAAAATAACTACTAAAGAGAACGCTGCAGTGGCAGCCTCAGGCGGGTCAAAAATCAACCTGCCTTTGATTCTCAAAGGCGACCCGGCATCACCGGGCATAAAATCAGGTCCGGTCAAAATCATTTATAAGGCGTCAGAAATTGATAAAGTTGTGAGCGGAGATGTCCTTGTCACTGTCCAGACAAATCCCGATTTTGTCCCCGCGATGAAAAGAGCTGTTGCCATCGTTACAGAAAGGGGAGGGCGGACATCCCATGCGGCAATTGTCAGCCGCGAACTGGGTATTCCTGCGGTTGTCGGTACAGCTTCTGCCACAAAAACACTTCAAAACGGGATGGTTGTAACAGTCAACGGAGGAAAAGGAGAAATATATAAAGGAGGCCTATCGGCAGAAAGCCTGTCGGCCCTCAAGGAAAAGTCTGAAAACAGGCCGGGAGCTACGCTAAAGACTGCTACCAAAGTCTATGTCAACCTTGCCACTCCCACGCGGGTTGAGGAGGTCGCCAAGAAAAATGTCGATGGAGTCGGATTGCTAAGAGCGGAATTTATGATCGCCGATATCGGCACTCACCCCAAGAAACTAATAAAAGATCATAAAGAAAATATATTCATAGAAAAACTTTCAGAAGATCTACTGAAATTCTGTAAGGCGTTTAACCCTAGACCCGTTGTCTATAGGGCTACGGATTTTAAGACCAACGAATACCGCAACCTTATAGGCGGCCAGGAATTTGAACCTGAGGAGCCCAACCCTATGCTGGGATACAGGGGCGCTTACCGTTATATGTCAGACCCTGAAGTATTCAAGCTGGAACTTGAGGCGATAAAAGTCGTACGCAACAAGCATGGGTTTAAGAACTTATACCTGATGCTTCCTTTTGTCAGGACAGTACACGAGCTTATAGAAGTGAAAAAAATAATTGCCGCCAACGGGCTGATGCGATCTCCCACTTTTAAGCTTTGGATGATGGTGGAGATACCCGCAAACGTCATTATACTTGATCAGTTCTGCGAAGCCGGGATTGACGGAGTCTCCATAGGCTCCAACGACTTGACTATGTTAATTTTAGGGACCGATAGGGACAACACCGAGGTTGCTCCGGAATTTGATGAAAGAAATCCGGCTGTGACATGGGCGATAGAACATGTCATCAAAACCTGCCACAAGTACAACGTCACCACCTCTATCTGCGGACAGGCGCCGTCAGATTATCCGGAACTTGTAGAGAAACTTGTCGAGTGGGGTACTACATCGATGTCAGTCAATTCAGACGCGGTAGAACAGGTGAGAGAGACAGTGAGCGCTGCTGAAGCAAAGTTAGTGTCAAAGAGAAAATAAGAGTTGTAAAAAGCCGGACACGAGGAAAAAATACCGTTTCTGAAATAATTGATAAAAAAAGATGAAAATTAAGAGAATATTATCGAGGGAAATATTGGATTCACGAGGCAATCCGACTGTAGAAAGCACTGTTTTTCTTGAAGATGGATCGAGCCAATCCGCAGCGGTCCCCTCAGGCGCATCAACCGGTAAACATGAAGCTCTTGAACTCAGGGATAACGATATCAAGCGTTATTCTGGAAAAGGTGTTACAAAAGCAGTAGGTAATGTCATAAATAAAATATCACCTCTTCTTGTAGGGAGAGACGTCTCAGGCCAAAATCAGATAGACAACCTGATGCTTGAAGCAGACGGTACGGAAAATAAAAGCAACTTGGGTGCCAATAGTATACTTTCCGTATCTCTGGCGTGTGCAAGGGCGGCGGCATACTCCCAAAATACCCCTCTTTGGAAATATTTGTCCAATTTGTACAACTACAAAGAAAGACCATATTTCCCAGTGCCCCAAATGAATATATTAAACGGTGGAGCGCATACCAATTGGCAAAGCACTGATTTGCAGGAATTTATGATCGTGCCTCTCGGCGCATCAAATTTTGCCGAAAGCCTGCAATGGTGTGTAGAAGTTTACCACACGCTAAAATCAGTCCTTAAAGAAAAAAATTACAATACAAATCTGGGGGACGAAGGCGGGTTCGCACCGCAGTTAAAGACAAATGCAGAAGCAATTGACCTCTTGCTTTTTTCTATAAAAAAAGCCGGTTATACACCTGGAAAAGATATTGCGGTAAGTATAGACGCGGCAGTATCAGCTTTATTTCATGAGGGAAAATATAATCTGAAAAGGGAGGGGGAAACTTTTGGCACCGAAGAACTGATTGATTTTTATTATTCGCTCTGCGATAAATATCCCATCATCTCACTTGAGGACGGTTTGGATGAGGACGAATGGGACGGATGGTCGAAACTGCAAAATAAGTTGGGGCAAAAGGCGCTTATAGTCGGGGATGACCTTCTTGTCACCAACAGTAAAAGACTTGAAATTGCCATAAAAGAAAAAGCCTGCAACGCAATTCTTGTGAAATTAAACCAGATAGGGACATTGACTGAGACACTGGATGTGGTTAAAAAGGCCAGAGAGGCAAACTTTAAGGTAATCATTTCACACCGTAGCGGAGAGACAACGGATGATTTTATAGCTGACCTGTCGGTGGCGACTAATGCTGATTTTGCAAAATTCGGCGCTCCCGCCAGGGGGGAAAGGGTTACCAAATACAACAGACTACTGGCAATTTATTCCGCAATAAGTCTATAAACGTCATAACTCTGGTAATTCATTTTTGTTTGTTATAGACTGGATATAAGAAAGAAATTATAAAATTATTTACTTATATAAGGAGGAGATATGAAAATTACGATTTCTGCCATAAAAGCTGATGTTGGATCAGTGGGAGGACACCAGATACCCAGCCAAAAGCTGGTTGAGGCAATTACAAACCATGTGAAGGATGAGGGTCAGAGACTACTTATAGATTTTAAGATTTCACACTCCGGCGATGATACAGCAATTCTTATGTCACACACAAGGGGCGTTGACAACAAAGATATACATAAACTGGCGTGGGACGCTTTTGTGGAAGGGACTAAAGTAGCCAAGGAACAGGGTTTATACGGAGCCGGACAGGATCTCCTGAAGGATGCTTTCTCAGGGAATGTCCGCGGCATGGGTCCCGGTTCGTGCGAGATGGAATTTGAGGAAAGACCAAACGAACCGTTCATATTTTTTGCTGCAGACAAAACTGACCCAGGTGCGTTTAATTATCCTATGTACAGGGGGTTTGCTGATCCTTTTCACAATGCCGGTCTTCTTTTGGCGCCTGATATGGCGGGTGGTTTTGAATATACAGTCATGGACGTAAACTACACTGAGGGCGATAGAGTGATTACCCTTAAAGTTCCTGAAGAATTATATGAACTGGCTGTTCTACTTCGTGACCCTGAGCATTATGTGGTGGAGTCAGTAAGAAGCCGCGCAACTGGAGATATTGGGGCTGTCGTCTCTACATCAAGGCTCCATAATATAGCCGGGAAATACACAGGAAAAGACGATCCCGTCGCTCTTGTCCGTACGCAAAAACAGTTTCCGTCATCAGGGGAAATATTATCGCCTTACGCGACAGCGCATTATGTGGTTGGCGACAACAGAGGCAGCCATATTGTAGCGCTTATGCCTTGCAAGCAGGGTTCGATCATATCTTTCTTTGACGGTCCTGCCATAGTCACTGCCGCAGGGCTGTGTGTCCATAACGGCAAATTTACTGAAATCGTTGACCTTTTTGACCAGCCTTTCTGGGATGTAATTAGGAATAAAGCCACAGAAAAGACGCTGGCTATAAGAGACCAGGGCTTTTTTGGCGCTGCTATGGCTCCAATGGAGGAACTTGAGTACACTGGCGTAGTTCAAAGAATCAAGGAATTGGATAAAAAATTTACCATAAGAAAGGAATAAGCTTTACAAACAGTTATCTCTTTTTTCAAGGAAAGGTAATTTGTTATGGATAATTCTGCCCAAGTCTATAAAAAAAATATTGACTTATTAAAGGTCAAACCGAACCTCACGGAATATGAAAATACATATAAGAATTTCTCTTGGGATAATGTCAGAAATGAATTGGAATGGTTCCCGGACGGAAAGATAAATATTGCTTATAACGCTGTTGACAGGCACTTAAATTCACCAAGGAAGGATAAAATAGCCCTTTATTGGGAAGGTGATAATGCTGAGAAAAAACAATACACCTTTGCAGATATCGCAAGACTTTCAAACCAGTTCGGCAACTTCCTCAAAAGCCGCGGTGTAGCTAGGGGTGACAGGGTTTTTATCTTTCTCCCCAGGATTCCCTACTTATATATTTCCTTTATTGGCATATTAAAAATCGGCGCCATTGCCGGTACCCTTTTTTCCGCTTTCCAGGAACAGGCTCTTTTTGACAGGTTGGAAAATAGCGGTGCCAAGGTATTAATTACTGATAAGGAACTGGCGGTAAGGATACAGAATGTCAGGGAAAAGCTGCCAAACCTGAAAGAAGTAGTCATTGTGGATGACGAGAATTTTGACAATACTATACAGTCACAAAGCACAGACCTAGCCATGGAACACATGGACCAAAACGACTATGCCTTCATGCTTTATACGTCCGGAACTACAGGAAAACCCAAAGGCGTGGTACACAGGCATTATGCGCTTCTGTCCGAACACCTTACTGCCAAATATATACTTGATATCCACGAGGAAGACATATATTGGTGTACCGCTGATCCCGGTTGGGTGACGGGTATTGCATATGAAATCTTGGGCTCGTGGAGCAACGGCGCGACAGAAGTGGTATATTCGGGGAGATTTAGTTCAGAGAAATGGTATCAGATATTGGCCGACTATAAAGTGACGGTGTGGTATACGGCGCCGACCGCTGTCAGGATGCTTATGGCCAGTGGTGATGAACTGGTCAAAAAGTATGATTTGAGCCATCTGCGTCACATCCTTTCTGTAGGCGAGCCCTTAAACCCGGAAGCGATCCGTTGGGGACTGAAAGTTTATGGGCTGGCTTTCCATGATACATGGTGGCAGACTGAAACCGGGGCAATGATGTTGGTGAATTTCCCATGCAATGATATAAAATTAGGATCAATGGGTAAACCATTCCTGGGCATAACGGCAGAAATAGTTGATGACAGCGGAAACGGACTTGGGGCAAAAACGGAAGGGCACATTGCCTTCAAGCCAGGATGGCCGTCTATGATGCAGACTATTTGGCAGCGGCAGGAAAAGTATGATTCATATTTTGTGAACGGCTGGTATATATCAGGTGACCGCGGATGGAAGGATGAGGATGGCTATTTCTGGTTTATAGGACGTTCAGATGACGTCATAAAAACCTCCGGAGAGAGAGTCGGACCGTTTGAGGTAGAATCAGCACTGGTCGAGCATCCGGCGGTAATTGAAGCGGGTGTTATAGGCAAACCGGATGAGCTCAGGGGTGAAATAATAAAAGCTTTTGTAGTCCTCAGGCCTGAATTTGCACAAAAGGTTAAAGATCAAGCTTACGCTGAAACATTAAAGCAGGAACTGGCGCAACATGTCAAAAAACATCTAGCCGGGCATGCATACCCGCGCGAAATTGAATTTATTGACAAGTTGCCAAAAACAAGGTCTGGTAAGATTATGCGAAGGATCCTGAAGGCAAAAGAATTAGGACAGCCGATAGGCGATACCTCCACCCTTGAAGAGTATTGAGTTGCCTAAATCCTGAATTATAGCTGCAGGACAGCCGATAGGCGATACCTCCACCCTTGAAGAGTATTGAGTTGCCTAAATCCTGAATTATAGCTGCAGGACAGCCGATAGGCTATAACTTTGGCTGGAAGAGTATCGGGTTAAAGTCGAAAAAGAAGAACAAATTCTCCTTTTGGAGTAGTAAATTGAAGGATAGATTCAGAGATTTTACCTCTCCATACCTCTTCATGTACTTTTGTCATTTCCCGGACTATGACAATATCTATTTCTCCCATTTCCTCCCTTATGGTTTCCAGAGTTGCTCTCAGACGGTGAGGTGTCTCAAAAAATATTACCGAAATAGACTGTTTCCTTCCGGTATTCCCTTTTTTCAATTGATTTAAGACGCCCAGCTTCTTATTTTCCGTATCAGGCATGTATCCCAGAAACATAAAATTATTTGCCGGCAGTCCGGAAAGGATTAACGCCGAAAGAAGAGAAGAGGCGCCGGGAACAACAGTGTAGTTTATGTCTCTTTTTATACATTCCTGTACCAATTTATATCCGGGATCAGATATAAGAGGCATACCGCTGTCGGATACCAAAGCTACATTTTTCCCATCGATTAATAAACTTATAATTTCGGGTGTTTTTACCGCTTCAATTTCATCATAGAAGGAAATTAATTTGGGCTTTTTTAGTTCAATCCCCTTAATTATAAAGTCGCTATTTTTCATCCTTAATTCCAATGAGCTGAGCAGTTGGCCCGTGACTCTTGTGTCTTCACAGGCGATATAATCTACACTGAATAAGGTTTTTATTGCCCGAACAGTAATATCATCAAGATTGCCAATTGGAGTTCCCACAATGTATAATGTTCCCATAGGCAAATTATACAATAGATTTGTTTTGTAAAATTAGATCAGGATTAAATTGATAGAAACAATCGGTTCCTCCATAAGTGCATTCATTTCACACTCCGGTTACATGGGAGTTTTTTTGTTGATGACTGTTGAGTCAGCCCTCATCCCGATCCCCTCGGAGGTGACGATGCCTTTTTCTGGCTTTCTTTCATCCATCGGCCAATTCAATTTCTTTGTTGTCGTATTAATCGGGGCTTTGGGAAACCTTTTCGGGTCATATATTGCTTATTTTTTAGGCAAATGGGGACAAGACACGTTTGTCAGGCAATTTATAAAAAAATACGGCAAATACATCCTGGTTTCAGAGCATGAATTTGACCGGTCAGAAAGATGGTTTCGAAAATACGGCGAAGTAATTGTGTTTGTTAGCAGGTTACTTCCGGCAGTAAGGACATATATTTCTCTTCCTTCCGGTATTGCTCAGATGCAACCGGTTAAATTTGGGCTATATACATTTATCGGGTCACTACTTTGGTCGGCAATATTAACATATGTCGGGTTCGTACTTGGACACAACTGGTCCAGAATTGGTCCCTATTTCCATACTTTCGACGTTTTTATCGGCCTCTTTATTGTGGTTGCCATATCCATCTTTGTTTACCATAAAATAAGGAAAAGAAAAAATACTGATACCTCAAAATAATTTTCCTATTGACTCAGACAAAAATGTATGATAATTTCATACTTATTAAATGAATAGTACAAAGGACAATTGGTCAATTCTTGCTTTGGTTAGGCACGGGGAATCCGAATGGAATGCCAAAGGACTTTGGACTGGATGGACAGATATTGGTTTATCCGAAAAAGGCAGACTCGAAGCAAGGAAAGCGGCTTTTCTCCTTAAAGGAATAAACTTTGACATAGCTATTTCCTCCAACCTGAAAAGGGCAATTCAAACCATGGAGATCATACTGGCGGACCTTAATCAATCAAATATTCCCGTATATAAGTCTGAAGAATTTAATGAACGCAATTATGGTGATTTCACGGCAAAAAACAAATGGCAAATGAAAAAGCTCCTTGGTGAAGAAGAATTTTTGCGTGTTAGGCGCGGTTGGGATATACCCATACCAAACGGTGAAACGCTAAAAGATGTATATATGAGGGTAATAAAAGGCTACGACAAACTTATTAAACCTGCAATTGCCAAAAGGAAAAAAATTCTTTTGTCGGCCCACGGTAATAGCCTGCGTGCCCTGGTCAAATATATTGAAAACATCCCTGATGAGATGATATCACAAGTGGAAATTGCTACAGGAGAATCGCTGGTTTATTACTTCAATAAGGAAGGTAAAGTTATTGACAAGAAGACACTCTCAACCAAAAATGTTGTACTCAAATAATTCAGTACATATGAAAGGAGACAGAAAATGAAAAGATTGAAGGTAGGGATAAATGGTTTCGGCAGAATAGGCAGAAATGCCGCACGTATAATGCTTGATAGGCCCGAAATAGAACTTTGTGCCATAAACAGCAGGGCTGACGCCTCTTCTCATGCATACCTACTTCAATACGACTCAACCTACGGCACTTTCCACAAGAAGGTTAAGGCAGGGAAGGATGAAATAACTGCCGGAAGCCAAAAAATAAGCGTTTTCAGCTCGGATAATCCATCCGATATACCCTGGGAAAAAGAGAAGATTGATATTGTTATAGAC
>JAMCUI010000012.1 GCA_023379265.1 Patescibacteria group bacterium | reverse complement strand
CCAAAAAATTATAAACAATGTAAGGAAAAAGGGGGATAAAGAAATTCTTTCAAAATATCAGACAAGATTCGGTAAGGTAAATTATCAGTCTGTGGAAGTAACGGATATCGAAAGGAATAAAGCATATGAAGATGTTGACCCTACTTTTATAAAAGCTTTGAAGCAGATGATAAAAAATATTACTGCAGTGCACTGTGCGCAGTTAAAAAACAAAGTTGACACAACGGTTACGCCTGAAAGTGGAATTAGAGTATGGAGAGAGTGGCGCCCAGTTGAAAAAGTCGGTCTTTATATTCCTGGAGGAAAAGCAGTTTATCCTTCGTCTGTCCTTATGAGTGTTATACCTGCTAAGATTGCCGGGTGTAAAGAAATTGCCGTCTGTTCACCTCCGGATCAAAATGGAAAAATTCCTTCTCCAACGGTAGTTGCGGCGGATATGGTGGGAGTAAAAAAGATATTTAGAATAGGAGGAGCAGAGGCTATTGCAGCTATGGCATACGGAACAAAAAGCATTCCTAAAGTGTATAAAATTTTCGGCGCTGGTAACTCATTTGTCACCGCTGCCAAAATATTAGTTTCCCAGGATATTGCCATAGACATGCCTGCAGGACCGTCTGAGATTTTTATAATCGCCGATGAATCGGCTAACCCAGTATATATTGCGGCAGATCTTCTGGCTGATGGTGAACATGGAGAAGATTCGGCATGCGTACTTTTGACTACCTCATGGCAAATTGCCAAGGGTACGAAAAAAGAATTGGAAAAACAGCTGGAAAGACTTCCTACAGGAAATAGGGCTGAGGAATCATTGAAACGTTACGGGTTAATTGGGGTAGCGGAAAGTATGTCTGATGTAATCGAGTTTACTAATGAGTATGCACCGGAACATTTGGAGATTATGACCGGAAACCCGGAAGGGGTAGCCGATAAAATCATCAATGCAGGTTCAGTTTTTCTAGGAAACTGGACGACTAAATCAAGCGGCGACTATGCAACAGGCGCAAACCACGTTTTGCCAACAGGAGGCATGGCCAAGATGTATCCGCCTTTGGGAGTAGAAGCATACGGCAAATGGATGCAGCTGCAAGAATGCACAAAAGAAGGATTGGCAAATATTAAAGAAACAATTGAAACAGTTGCAACTATCGAGAAATTGCCGGCACACAAATACTCCACAAGCATAAGATTTACTTAAAGTTGAAAACTTATGAATATAACAAAATTATTTCGACCGGAAATAAAAAAAATAAAACCTTACATTTCTTCTCCGACGATTGATGATATTGCAAAAGAAATAGGAGTTAGTAAAGAGAAAATAATAAAAGCGGATTCGGGAGAAAATCCTTATGTGCCGGATTTTGGTAGATTGGGAGAAATTAAAAGCCCTAAAGTATGTTATTATCCTGACCCTTCATGCAGAAAGCTAAGGAATAAACTTTCAGAATATCTGAAGGTAAGTGAGGAAAAAATTACCTGTGGTAACGGATCGGACGAACTTATTGATCTTCTCATAAGGATTTTTGTTTCAAAAAATGACGAAATTATTATCAATCCACCGACCTTTTCCATGTATAAGTTTTATGGGGAACTGGTAGGGGCAAATATAAAAGAGGTATTAAGAAACAAAAATAGTTTAAGAGTTGATATTGAAAAGATGTTGATGAATATTTCCGACAGGACAAAGATGGTTTTTATCGATTCGCCCGGAAATCCTACTTCAACACTCATTGATAAGGGCGAGATTGAGAGGCTCTTGAGGCGGCAGGCGATTGTAGTCGTTGATGAAGCGTACTATGAATATTGCGGTAAATCAGCGATATCATTGCTTTTAAAATATCCCAATCTGGTCATATTGAGGACATTCAGCAAATGGGCGGGGCTTGCAGGACTTAGAATTGGTTATGCTGTCGCGTGTCCATTGATAATAAACACAATTGATTCAATTAGACCACCATATAACGTAAATTCTTTTGCTCAGGAAGCCGCGTCTTCAGTACTAGACAATAAAGAGTTGTATCTTAATAGACTGAAAAAAATAATATCCTTACGTGAGAAATGTGTTAGTTATTTATCTTCATTCTCTGACCTTTTCGTATATCCGTCACGGGGCGCGTATATTTTAATAAAGCCGAAAACTAACGCTAAAACACTACAAACGTATTTGAGGAAAGAGGGTATATTGGTCAAACTGATAAAAAGTTGTTTTCTGGAAAATACTTTGAGAATGAATCTTCCGGGTCCGTCAGAGATGAAAAGAATAATATCAGTACTGGAAAAATATTATGAAAACTAAATTATTTGATTATCACATTCAGACGCTTGAACACGGACTAGACAAGCCTTTTAGAATTGAGGACACAATAGAGTCAGCAATAAAAAAAGGTCTTTCAGCTATTTCCCTGACTGATCATTTTCCACTACCGCCGGATTTTGCAGACCCGACAGAAGAAAAGGATTGCGCCATGAGATGGAGTCTATATACAGAATATCGGAAATTAACTAAAGCGGCACAAGAAAAATATAGAGATAGAATTGGTATTACATTTGGTGCTGAATTTGATTGGTTGCCTGGTTACAGTAAATGGATAAAGAAACAATTATCTTTTTATCCATTTGATTATGCCATCGGCTCAGTGCATTTTTTGGGAAAAATTCATGATAAAAAGGGTGAAAGAAATTTTGTTCTGGATTATACAAAGGAAGAGTTTTTAAGAGGTATGTGGTCTTTTAAAAATATTAAAAATCTTGCCAATGCCTACTATAAAAATATAAATGACATGGTGAAATCCGGGCTTTTTGACTGTGTGGGGCATATTGATCTTATCAAGAAATACAACGACGGTAGTCTTTTTTCTGAGGATGAAAAATGGTACACAAATCTAGTTTTGTCCGTTTTAGACTCTATTGCTTCCTCGAAAATGCTCATTGAAATCAATACTTCAGGATTTGATAAGGAGTGTAAGGCGCAATACCCAAGTCTATGGATATTAAAAGAGGCAAAAAGGCGTAATATCGGTCTTACCATGGGATCTGACGCGCATAAACCAGATAGAGTTGGAAGAAACCTTGGAAAAGCTGTGGATTTGGCAAAGGAAGCAGGATATAGGAAATTAATGAGGTTTGTAAAAAGGAAAAAATTGGAGATAAAAATATGAATAAACGTCAAACAATTATTAAAAGAAAAACAAATGAGACGGACGTTGAAATGAAATTAGATATTGATGGAACAGGTAGTTGTGAGATACAGACGCCTGTAGGATTTTTAAATCACATGCTTGAACTTTTTGCCGGACACGGTTTGTTTAATCTGTCAGTTGTAGCCAATGGCAGTATAAGAATTGACGAACATCACATTGTAGAGGACGTTGGTATTGTTCTTGGACAATCTTTTGCTGAAATTCTAAGTGAAAAGAAGAGTATAAGGCGTTATGGATTTTTTATATTGCCGATGGATGAAGCGCTTGCTACAGTTACTATAGATTTTGCCGGAAGATACTCTTTCCGTTTTGAGTGCCCTTTTGTTCGGGACAAAGTCGGGGATTTGTCTACAGAATTAGTAAGACATTTTTGGAATTCTTTTGCCCAAAATGCAAAAGTTAACCTTTATATAAAAGTGGAAAACGGGGAGAATGAGCACCACAAAATTGAAGCGATATTTAAGGCAACAGCCCGAGCCATCCGCGCAGCCTGCGAAATTGACGAAAGGATGATAAATAAAATTCCTTCAACGAAAGGAAGATTATGATCGTCGTTATTGATTATGGTATGGGTAATATAGCAGAAATACTGTCAGTTAAGTCTAAAGAATTTTATGATTGTTGTTATTGATTACGGATTCGGTAATACAGCAGAAATATTATTAGTTAAGTCTGAAAAATTCAATGATAGTTGTAGTTGATTACGGTTTGGGAAATACAGGAAGCATATTAAATGCATTTGAGAAGATCGGTATTACAGCCGTGAAATCTGCTGAAGGGAACGTAATAAGGAATGCCTCAGGTATAGTTTTTCCCGGAGACGGAGCTGCCGGACAGGCTATGAGGAATATAGAAATGAGACAATTAATCGAACCGATAAAAGATTTTATTGCAAAAGGTAAACCTTTTCTGGGAATTTGTCTGGGGATGCAAATATTACTAACCGAAAGTGAAGAGGGAAATACAAAATGTTTGGGTATTGTCAAGGGTAGAGTGAGAAAATTTAATTCCTTTATAAAAACGCCTCAGATAGGCTGGAATAAAATCAAATTTCAAAAAGAAAGGGAAAAGATCAAAAACCTATCCAAAAATATTAACGACTTAAGTTATTTTTATTTTATCAACAGCTATTATTGCGATCCTACGGATAAAACAATAATTATGGCGACAACCGATCATTTTGGAGAATTCTGCAGTATTTTCGTGAAGGGAAATATTCTTGGTGTGCAATTTCATCCGGAAAAAAGCGCAAATGCAGGTTTTCAATTATTAAAAAATTGGACAAAATTATGTTGACAAAAAGGATAATACCTTGTTTGGATATGACTGAAGGGAAAGTCGTAAAAGGGATAAAATTTAAGACTTTCCGTGATGCGGGGGATCCGGTGAGACTTGCGGCGGAATATGATAGGCAAGGAGCTGATGAGCTGGTATTTTTGGATATTACAGCAAGCGTTGAAAATAGGGATATACTGCTTGATGTGGTAAGACGGACAGCATGCGAAGTGACAATACCTTTTTCTGTGGGAGGAGGTATAAGAACCGTGGAGGATATGCGTCTTATTTTGTCGTCAGGGGCAGATAAAGTATCAGTCAATACTGGAGCTTTCAGAAATCCCCATCTTATTTCCGATTGTGCCAATGAGTTTGGAAGCCAGTGTGTGGTGCTTTCTCTTGATGCTAGAAAAAAAGATAAGACCCACTGGAATGTTTTCATAAATGGGGGGAGAGAAGATACAAACATGTCGGCAATAGATTGGGCGAAAAAAGCAGTTTCACTGGGAGCAGGTGAAATACTTTTGACAAGTATAGATACCGACGGGACGAAGGAAGGTTTTAATGTAGAGCTTACGCGGGCAGTTGCCAAAACAGTTAACGTGTCCATAATCGCTTCAGGGGGGGCAGGGAAACTTGAGGACTTTGTAGAAATATTGACTGTTGGTAGGGCTGATGCCGCACTGGCCGCTTCACTTTTTCATTTCAAAGAATTAACCATTGGTAAAGTTAAGGAGTATCTGAACGAGAGAAATATTGCAGTTAGGATTTAACATGAATGAATTAAATTTCAAAAAAAAAGGAGGTTTAGTACCTGTTGTTGTTCAGGAAATGTCATCAGGAAAAGTCCTGATGCTGGGTTATTGTAACGAGGATTCTTTAAGAATGACAATCAAAACTGGGAATATGTATTTCTGGAGCCGGACCAAGAGAAGACTTTGGATGAAAGGTGAGAGTTCAGGTAATAGATTAAAAGTCAGGGAAATTATTGCCGATTGTGACAATGATGCATTATTAATTAAGGCGGAAGTTGTCGGTGAAAGAATATGCCATACCGGTAGTAAAAGCTGCTTTTTCAGGAAATTATGAGACTTTTGGATCTATATTCAATTATCAGGAAAAGAATAAAAGAGAAGCCGGAAGAATCTAAAGTTGCCGGAATATTCAGTCAGGGAGAAGATAGGATGTTGCAGAAAATTGGAGAGGAGGCAGTTGAATTGGTGATAGCCGGAAAAGGTCATGACAGGCAAAGGGTTATTGAAGAAACTGCAGACTTGTATTTTATGTCATTGATATTTCTTGCGGCAAAAGGTATAACCGTTCTTGATATATATAAGGAGCTTACAAGGCGGGTGGCTGGAAAGAAAGAAATTCATCTGAAAAATTTTTCCCGCCGAAAATGACTTAATGCATAGATATTTTTTCATCCTCGGTAGAAACCCAGCATTGTCAATTGCGGAGTTGCTTTCCGTTATAAAACTAAATATTAATGATTGTAAAATTGAGTCTTTCTCCAGAGAAGTATGTCTTATTGTTACACATGAAAAATTGGATATTTTGCTGCTTGTGAAACAATTAGGTGGTATGGTAAAGGCGGGAGAAATGCTTGATGAGGTAAATTTGGACGCAAGTGAAGCAGACTTTGATAACATAATTTCTTATTCTAACTTAACTGAAAAATATATTCCCCGCCAACTCAAAAAAATCCATTACGGCATAAGTATATATCCGCTTGATTGTGAAGAAAAACTGTTGGAATCTTTTGAGCAAAAACTGAAAGTTTTATATATCTCCATAAAAGAGAATTTGAGAGAAAAAGGAATAAAAGCAGGATTTGTCAGATTAAAAGAGAGAAATCTGTCAAGCGTATCGGTAGCGAAAAACAATCTTCTCGATAAAGGAATGGAGTTGATATTTCTTCTTGATAAGAATAGATTACTAGCGGGTAAAACTTTGGCTGTGCAGGAGTTTGGCGGTTTTACCTTTCGGGATATAGGCCGTCCCGGAATAGATAAGCGCTCAGGCATAATGCCACCCAAACTGGCGAGAATGATGATAAATATTGCTGGAGTCGCCGATAAATCTAAGTTACTGTTGGACTCTTTTTGCGGCAGCGGTACTATCCTTCAAGAGGGTTTGATACTGGGATATAAAAATATAATCGGTTCTGACGTAAGCGGTAAGGCTGTAGGGGATACCAAAAGAAATATATCCTGGTTGTTTGACAGATACCGCAATTTGGAAAAGGATGAATATCGTATAAATATATTTCAGTCAGATGTCAGAAATATACTGAAGACAACACCGGGTGGAAGTGTTGACTTTATTACCACAGAGCCTTTTCTAGGTCCGCCCCTTCATAGTAAACCAAAAAGAATTCAGTCGGAGAGAATGATAAGGGAACTTGAACCGCTTTATCTTTCTGCTTTTGGCCAGTTTTACAAATTGCTTAAGCCGGGCTGCCCGGTCGTATTTATATTTCCAGTTTTTGAAGAAAAAGGGATCTTCAGTTTTGTGAATATCATTGGAAAAATTGAAAAAATGGGATTTAGACAAGTTGCTTTTGACCAACCGGATAGAAATACAGTTTTCCAAGAGATTACAAAAAGAAATACCATAATATATGGCAACAGATATGATTTTGTCATGCGTGAAATAATCAAGTTCCGGAGAATATAGAATTTTATGTTTTTCTTCCAGGATAATATAGGATATCTTATCCAGCTTCATTCTACTCCTTTTTGGCAATGGCTTCTTGTTCCAGATGCTGAACATTTTGCACCTATTACCCATATTTTGTTTTACATAGAATATCACCTGTTTAATTTGAATTTTATTTATTATTTTTCCGTATCCGTGTTCTTGCATCTTTTGGCTGTTGCTTTATTGGCTTATATCATAAATTTCCTGACAAAAAACAAATTTCTTTCCCTGGTCGGAATCATTCTATTTTCGGTCAATCTTACGTATACAGAACCTATTCTTTGGTCATTGCAAGGACTGATACTTTCCACAATTTTTGTCGCATCAGCGTTTCTTTTATGGTACAGATTTGTCCAAAAAGGAAAGAATAAGTATTTCTGGTTTTCCATTTTTATGCTTATTCTTAGCGGATTTACATATGGGTTGGGTGCCGGTGCGGGTATAGTATTTTTTTTCCTTACATTTATATATAAATGTAGTAAAAAGAGAAATCTCTTTTTATACGAGACGGTTTATATACTAACCGGTATTTTCACTTTTCTTTCAGGTCCGGCTGTAGTCTCTGGTATGACAGAGCAGGTGACCCCTGTAGTGAACAATCCTTTTAGAGATTCTCTTTTATATTTCGCTTTCGTTTTTTCAGGGGTAACAAGAGGAGTAATAGGACGTCTTTTCTTACCAGGTTTTGAGCCGCGGCATTTCCAGATAATTCCCACTGTTATTTCTTTTATCCCAGCTCTATTGATGTTACTTTTGGGAGTTTGGTTTCTAAAGAGCAAAAA
This sequence comes from Patescibacteria group bacterium, assembly GCA_023379265.1. Taxonomy (GTDB): domain Bacteria; phylum Patescibacteriota; class Microgenomatia; order 2-02-FULL-39-11; family 2-02-FULL-39-11; genus JAMCUI01. The sequence continues at coordinate 106,270 of JAMCUI010000012.1, read as the reverse complement.
GATAAAAAGGGAGGCGAAACTTTTATTTGTTAACCTTTGTGTGTTAATTATCTACCCATACATATGGGCGGGATTTGTCCGTTACCAGTTTGGATTGAAACAGGCATTGGCTGAAAGGTATGCCTATCCGTCACTTTTTTTCTTTTGTATAGTTCTTGTATTTATTATTAAGGCCCTTTTGGAGAATAAACACTTATCCAAAAAAATTATTTTAATTATTGTTCTTCTAATATTTATATTTCAAAGCGTAATGCTTTGGCGAAACTCAGTAATTTTTGAGAAAAGACCACAACTGACCAAAGTCTATTTCACTAATTTGACTTTTTTACTAGCTTCATCAGAAGTAGTTTTAAGTTTGCCATTGCCGTCTTATATAAACCAGGAATATACCATTTCTCAACTCGCCCCGCTTTTGGGGAAATTTCCAAATATTAAATATATTGATCCAAAAGCAGGTAAGTTTTGTTCTTACTTCTTCGTAAAAGAATTATTAAAGCCAGCTGTATATGATTTCTATCACAATCAATTGCTTGATCCGGTTGTGGGAAAGGTATTATCCTTAAACGCGATTGAAAATTGTCGCAAAGAAATGGATGGAATAAAATAAGCAAAGTTATGAGTAACTTTAACGGAATTTTTAAGCTAGTAATTTTTCTTTTCCTTATGTTGGGAGCGATACTTATTTATTTTATATATCTGGTTTTTTTCTCCCGCGCTTCCTTTATTGGAGTTTGAAAATTCATCAAAGGGTCGGAGTTGGTGTAAATGAAGCGCTCCCTGAAGCTGAATTTTCTTGGTAATAGAAGTTGAGAGTATAAGTCTGAGTAAGCCCACTGACGTCGCTTTTTGTTTTCATTTGGAATTTTACCTGCTCATTTGATAGTAAGTTTAGGCAGATGCTCTTGTCACTTGATTGGTATGGTGAGAAGTTACTATTGTTTATACTGTATGACAGCTGAGTTGTACAGTAACCGCTACCGACTGGTTGTATGACTAGACAAACAGGTGAGACGTCTGACACAGTCTGTCCATCTTTTGGAAAAAGAATGGTAAAAGGTTGTGGCGTATCGTTACAGACCGGTGTTGGGGAGGGATTGGAATCTGAGTTTGATATTATTTGAGTAACTGAGGGTTGAGGAGTAGTTGTGATGATTATCGGTGTGCCGAAACTGCCAATAGGATAAATATATTGAACGTTTGTTTGGGAAGGAATTGTAGTGACGGTTGGTGTTCCCGGTGTTGGAGTAACAGTATCGGGATTGTTGTTGTGGATTATATTTATAATATTGGCGATAATGACGGTAATAATAAGCGGTATTGTCAGCGCGGCGACGATGACGTCCAACGCCGATTTTCTGTCATGCAGTTTTTTGAATAAGTTCTTAAAGCTATTTTGAAGATTAGGCATATATTTTCACTCAAATTGAGGATTACTATTTTATCATAGCAGTCTAAATTTTCTCTATAAAGTGTTTTTTTGGAACATTTTCTGTGACATGTTAAAATATAGTTCCCAATGAAGCAGATTTTGGCAGCAGTATCATTGATAGTGATAATAATAAGCCTCTTGGTTGTAGCATTTACTGTTAGGCAGGTAGATAACGAAGATCAGAATTTGAAGATAGACTTACAGCATCGTACTACTCTTCTGGCAGAAAGCCTGAAGGAAACTGTAGAGCCTAATTTCATCAATAAATCTGACAAATACCTACAACAGGTGGTGGAGAGGTTTGCTAATAAGGAAAGATTTGCCGGATTGGCTATATACGACAATCAAGATAATTTAGTAGCAGTAACTTCCACATTACCAAAAGAAATATCCCAATCACAACTGGTAGCGGCGCATGCCATGGATGAAGATAAAGCAAGCGGGGACTTCGTGAAGTTTATGGATCAGAAAATGTATGTCTTTGCAATACCGCTTCACGATAAAGACAGTGTCGTTGGGGCGCTTATGGTAGTACAAAATGCAAGCTATATAGACAGTCGACTGACTGAGATTTGGCGAAACAACCTGATAAGACTCTTCATACAGGCATCATTATTATCTGTAGCTACCCTTCTTATTTTGAGATGGATAATTTATGTTCCTATTATCAGTTTGGTGGAGACTCTGAAAGCGGCAAGATCCGGCAATCTAAGTACTTCTGCAAAGTCTTATAATGTGCCTAATTTCCTTTTTTTTAGTCCACTGGTAAGGGAAGTGACAAATATAAGACGCAGTTTGATTGAAGCGAGAGTATCAGCTTCGGAGGAGGCGAGAATGAGACTTGAGAAGTTGGATTCTCCGTGGACAGCGGAAAGGTTAAAAGAGTTTGTAAAAGACACATTAAAAGGTAGAACCATATTCGTAGTTTCCAACCGAGAGCCTTATATCCATACAAAACATGGCGGTAGAATCAGCTATTATTTTCCTGCTAGTGGTATGGCTACAGCAATAGAACCAATTATGGAAGCCTGTGGAGGAATGTGGATTGCGCATGGAAGCGGTGATGCTGACAGGTTGGTTGTGGACCTGAAAAATAAAATTATGGTACCGCCTGATGAGCCAAAATATACATTAAGACGTGTCTGGTTGACACCAAAGGAAGAGGAGGGTTACTATTACGGTTTTGCAAATGAAGGGATATGGCCATTGTGCCACATAGCTTATACAAGGCCAATTTTCAGAAAGGAAGATTGGGAACAGTATCAGAAAGTAAACGGTAAGTTTGCAAAGACGGTACTTGAGGAGATAAAAGATTTCCACAGACCGATTATTCTCGTCCAGGATTATCATTTTGCTTTATTGCCGCGAATGATAAAAAGTAGTAGGCCAGATGCAACCATAGGCTTTTTTTGGCATATTCCCTGGCCGAATGCGGAGTCTTTCAGTATCTGTCCTTGGAGAAAAGAATTGGCAGATGGCGTGTTGGGATCCGATATCATCGGTTTTCATACTCAGCTTCATTGTAATAATTTTATAGAAACAGTTGGTAGAGAACTGGAATCGCTTATAGATTGGGAGCAATTTGCCATAACCCGTGATAGGCATGTGACTTATGTCAAGCCTTTCCCGATAAGTATAGCTTTTTCCAATGGGGGCGAATTCCAGAATAATCAAGGTAAATTTGATAGTAGACAAATGATGAGAGATCTTGATATTCAGGTAAAATATGTTGGGCTAGGAGTTGACAGATTAGATTATACAAAAGGAATATTAGAGAGATTAAAAGCTATTGAGATATTTTTGGAAAGATATACACCATATAGAGGACAATTCATATTTATACAGTTAGCAGCTCCCAGCAGAAGTAGGATAAAGAGATACCAGGAATTTGCAGAAGAAGTGCAGCAGGAAGTAGATAGGATAAACAATAAATTCAAGACAAATAGATGGAAACCAATTTTGTATATCCCTAAACATCACAGTCATGAGGAAATAAATAAATATTACAAGCTAGCAGATTTATGCCTAGTGACATCACTTCATGACGGTATGAACCTAGTGGCTAAAGAATATATTGCAGCAAGAGATGATGAGAAAGGAGTTTTGATACTTAGCCAGTTTGCTGGGGCTTCCCGAGAATTGAAAGAAGCATTAATAGTTAATCCGTATGATGCTGAACAGGTGGCTAACTCCATGCATGTAGGTCTTCAGATGATGAAGGTAGAACAGACAAGACGCATGAGGAAAATGAGAGAAAGCATAAAAAGCCACAATATCTACCGTTGGTCAGCGGAATTATTGAAAACAATCGTAAATTTAGGTTAATGGCATTTTAATATCGGCTCTTTTTTGGTATAAATGAAAGATTTTTGGTCTGAAACCGGAAAAATTAAAAGATTATTGGATAAAAGATCAGGACTGATATTATTTCTGGATTTTGACGGTACTTTGTCCCCGATTACCTCTGTCCCCCAAAATGCAATAATTTATTCAGATGTACTGGAAATACTGAAGAAATTAGTTGTTATACCCAACTGTAGGGTAATTATAGTAAGCGGTAGGTCATTACTTGATGTTAAACGTAAGGTAGGGATTAAAAGCGTCGATTATTGCGGAAATCACGGGTTGGAATGGGAGATTGACGGCAGGCATTTTACTGCACCTGTAAAATTGGAAACAGAAAAAATCGAGAATGTAAAAAAAATAATTTTCGCATTGGCACAGAAATTTCCCGAAACAGTCTTTGAAGACAAAGGATTAACATTTGCTCTTCACTATCGTGCACTTGATAGTAAACGAGTGGAGAGGCTAAGAAAAGTGTTTGAAATTGAGATGGAGTATTACATCAATACATTTTTGATATCCGTAATTTATGGCAAGATGGTTTTTGATATAAAGCCAAGAGTGAGATGGGATAAAGGAGATTTTTGCAGTTATTATCTAAAAAATGCATTAACCACAGTTGAAAGAAAAAGAATATTGACTATATTTTTGGGTGATGACAAAACAGATGAGGATGCTTTCGCAAAACTAGTAGACGCAATAACAATAAAGGTAGGATACAGGAGTAATTCAAGAGCGAAATATTTTTTAAGAAGTCAGCATGAAACTAAAGGTTTACTCCAATGGTTCTTGAATTGCCTGATGATTGGATGAAATACTTTAGTTTATAATGGTTGAAGAAAGGACTTTCTATGTTAAAAGAAGAGATACAAAAGACGATGATTGTAAAATATAAGGAAGGAAACAAAAACGCAACAGATGCCTTGCGGTTCGTATTATCAGAGATAAAGTATGCCGAGATAAATAAAAAGAGCGAATTGAATGACATAGAAATAGCGACTCTTTTGCAAAAAGAGATAAAAAAAAGGAAAGAAGCGATTGATATGTTTAGAAAGGGGAATCGGGAAGATTTAGTATCAAAAGAAAACGAACAGTTGGTCGAGATCGAGAAATTTGCACCAAAAGAGATTTCCGATGCTGAGCTTAGCGATATTATAGATGAAGAAACAAGAGGAATGAGTGGTGTTTCCAACATGGGAAGGATAATGGGGTTGGTGATGGCTAGGGTAAAAGGTAGAGCTGATGGTGTAAAGGTGGCCAATATGGTAAGGCAAAGATTGCAGGCAAAAAATTAATAATTTTTTATTTGTGCGATATGTCAGTTTTGCATATAAGTCTTTCTTTTCAAACAGAAGGCCGTTCACAAATGATAGATATAACCGATGAAATACAGGATGCATTGGAAAAAAATCACATTACTGAGGGAATAGCTAATATTTTTGTAGTAGGATCAACAGCATCCATATCGACCATAGAGAATGATGAAAATCTATATCAGGATATGCAAGAAGTTTTGGAAAAAGTCATCCCGATGGAGAAAAACTGGAAACACCACCAGACGTGGGGGGATGAAAACGGCGGTTCACACTTGCGGGCAACACTTTTTGGGCCTGGTATATGTGTGCCGGTGACGAAGGGTAAATTGAAATTAGGTACTTGGCAAAAAGTGGTACTTATGGATTTCGACACTACTCCACGTAACAGAGAGATAATTGTTACGTGTTTTTCTTAAATTATATATCAGGAATTTTCCTATTTTGATAGTTTGATATAAATATGTAAAGATCATAATCGCGTTTTGAGGCATCTTGCAGAAAGAAGACGGTTAGTGTATATTAAATCATCTTATGCCAACAAAAAAGAAAATGATTAAAGGCAATACGGTTAAAGAAGTTGCCACGGAGATGAGTGTAGATGGGATAGTCAATTCCACTAAACCACCTGTAAAATCTGGAATACGAAGAATTCCCTGGAAGCATATTATTCTTCTTGTTATTCTTATTGCAGGCCTTTTGCTGTGGAAGTTCAAGAGCGCGTTTGTTGTAGCTGTGGTTAATGGTCAGCCTATATCTAGATGGCAGCTGGAAAGCGATTTGGTAAATAAATTCGGTAGTCAGGAACTTGATAATCTAATAAACGAGAGACTGATTTTGGCGGCCGCAAGACAAAAGGGCGTATTTGTAACAAATAATGAAATAGATGATAGGATAAAGCAGGTAGAGACTCGTCTTAACGGACAAATTTCACTTGCAGATGCTCTTAAAGCACAGGGAATGACAATGGATGATTTCAAAAAACAGATTGAGATACAGATTTCAATTGATAGGCTTTTTGATAACGAAGCCACTATATCAGCAAAAGAAATAGATGATTATGTTGCTTCAAATGAAGCTGCGTATAAAGATGCTACTGATCCAGCACAGGTAAAACAAGATGCACAAACTGCATTGAAACAGCAAAAAGTAGCTGATCTTTTTAACACTTGGTTTTCTAACGTCCGCAAAAATGCCCAGATCCAAAAATTTCTGTAAGCCCTCTTAACTTATGGAAGAAAAAGTGAAGCCAAATCTAAAGGATTTTCTTATTTATATAGGACTTATAATTGCGATTACAGTTGGGCTGATATTTTTCTTTTCACAAAATAATGCTTCCCAAAGCACAACGAATACGGCGGGGGTGACACCATCCTCAACTGTAAATTATAAACAGTATAGCGAGCCACCGAAAATGGAAATAGATACAAAAAAAAGTTATACGGCGACATTAGCGACGAACAAAGGTGGTATTACTATAGAATTGACTGCAAGCGAGACGCCAGTGACTGTAAATAATTTTGTCTTTTTAGCAAAGCAGGGATTTTACGATGGGACGACATTTCACCGGGTTGTGAAAGGTTTTATGATTCAGGGGGGAGATCCTAGGGGAGACGGGACGGGCGGACCAGGATACAAGTTTCCCGATGAAAAAGTGGTAGGGGATTATAAAAGAGGGATGGTGGCTATGGCAAATAGTGGTCCCAATACCAATGGTAGCCAGTTTTTCATCATGCAGGAAGACAACTTGAACCTTCCAAAGAATTATGTAATTTTCGGACATGTGATAGCGGGTATGGATACAGTGGATAAGATTGCTGATACGCCTGTTGTGGATAACGGACAAGGAGAACAATCAAAACCGACAGAAAAAATAGTCATAGAGAAGATCTCCGTTTCAGAAAAATAACAAATCAATCTTTTTCTTTCAGCATTTTCTTAGTTATCTAGATCCGATTAAAGAATAAACTTTACTGATTCTGATATTATAGTTGGTATACGTGTTCCGTATGAGATCTTCAAAAAATTCCACATGCTTCGCTTTCCCAAAACAAGTATAAGAAACTCAATAAATGGTGTATTTTAATAATAATGAGAGTGATAAAGAAGTTTCTCGGATTTATTTCTAGGGAAGAAACACTTGTTTTCATACTATCGTTTACACTTATACTTATAAGCATTTTCCCAACTGTCAGTTTTTACCTGAATACTCCAAGGGGCCACGTCTATTCATTTTTACATAACAGTGTTAGTGATTATCCATATTATCTAAGTTTTATAAGGCAGGGAACTTTAGGAAGAATAACAACAATTGATCAGTTTACCACAGAACCGCAAAAGGAAGGTATTATACACATTTTTTATCTTTGGTTGGGATTAGGAGGCGGATTTCTTTCTCTTCCTCCAGCTTTAATTTATTTTATCGCCCGTATCATATTGGGATTTATATTTATATTCACAGCGTATGTTTTTATAAGTTTTTTTCTAAGGAAGAAATGGCAAAGAATTTTGGCCTATATATTTTTTACCACGTCAGCCAGTTTTCCCAATTTTGTAAGTAATGCCGGACATACGGAAATTTGGCCATTCATGTATTGGTGGACAGAAATTGATCCTCTGAGACGGGCCACATTTATCCCACATTTCCTTGTCGGACATATCGGATTGACAGTAGGATTGTTATTGCTAATTTTACTATATCGTACTGGCAAATTGCGTTTTCTTCTATTAGCGATAGTTATAGGATTGATAACTGGTATATCACATCCTCCAAGTCTAGTGATGATTTATTACCTAGTTGCCATCTTTTTATTTTTCAGATTGAGTATTAGTTTATTTAAGAGAATATATACTGTGGGAAGAAAAAAAGACATAAATCTAGTAAGTGATATAGTTCTTTCCGGCGTCTTTATATTTCTTACGATGCCATCACTTTATTATATCTATAAGACAACTGAAAATATTTTTCCCTGGACACTGATGAAGGCCCAGGAGTCGATTTTTTACGCAATATCAGTAAGTGAATATCTATTTTCCATAGGGCCAGTCCTTTTACTTGGAGTCGCCGGATTTTTTTTATTGCGAAAAGTAGAACAGTCTTTATTGGTAATTTGGGTATTGTGGGATATAGTAATGATTCCGTTATCCAAACTTATCGCTTTTACCCCTTTACCTTTTAGGATTCCGACATTGGCCAATATTAGATTTCTGTCGATGAATGTACATTTACCTTTGGCAATTTGTGCGGTATTTTTTTTGGATTATATAAGGAAGAGATTTGGTAAAAGTTTGTTTTCATTTTTAGTGATATCCTATCTTATTCTTACATTTATCATGTATCCGGAAAGCCTAGATAGTCAACTACATGAATTTACCGGGTTAAGACAATTTGTGTATCCGAGCGAGGATTTAGTTTCTGCCTACAAGTTTCTTGGCGATCATGATACGGGGGGAGCGGTAATATCCAATCCTGACTCTAGTCTTCTTTTACCAGTTTTTGCTAAAAATAGCGTCTATGCTGGTCAATCAATTTATACAAATGAGAATGGTACGAAGGAGAAGCAATTACTATCTATGTTGCAAGGGAAAATGAAAGAATGTACGGCTTATAAGTTACTAGTGGGTGGAGGAATAAGTTACATATTGACGACTGACTCATCTGAGGAAAAAAGGATAATCAATTATCATTTAACTGGAAGCGTTTTCAAGAGCGGAAGCGTAAATGTTTTTCGTTTTGAGCCACAGACTGTCGATGAAAAGTTGATATGTAAAAGTTGATTAGATATTGGGCCATTTCGATATTATGAGTGGATTTTTTTCCTCTTCTTGAATTTTACTCCTTATTTCCTCAGTGATAAAAGGCATAAAAGGATGGAGTAGTTTGAGTGATTCCAAATAGGTATGGCGTAGGATTCCTAGAGCAATCCTATCATTTTCCCTTAATCTAGTTTTACTTGACTCGATGTATTTATCAGCCAATTCATGCCAGATGAATTCATAAAGCGATTCTGCGGCTTTGGCAAACTGGTAGGAATCCAGATTTCTCGTGACCTTTTTTTGCAGACTTTCTAAATCCAAAAGTATTCTTTTGTCATCAGAATTTAAATTTTTGACTGGTACATTCTTGGGAATCTCAACATTTTTTTGGAGAAAGAAATCCATGTTCATCCTTATAAACCTGCCTATATTCCAGAGTTTATTGCTGAAATTGCGCATCGCCTGAATTTTTCCTTCGCTAAGTTTGACATCGCTACCTGTACTTGTACCGTAGACAAGTGACATACGAAGGCTATCGGCACCATATTTGCCTATGATGTCAATCGGATTTATCACATTGCCTTTGGATTTACTCATCTTTTCGCCAAACGCGTCACGTACTAACCCATGAAGGTATACGGTGGTAAAAGGGATTTTACCTGTCGAATAGAATCCAAGCATGATCATCCTTGCTACCCAGAAAAATAGGATTTCGTATCCTGTTTCCATGACTGATGTGGGGTAAAAATAATTGAAGTCGCGACTGCTTTTTTCATCATTCTGTTTCCAACCGAGTGTAGTATATGGCCATTGTCCCGAGGAGAACCAGGTATCCAAAGTGTCTGGATCCTGAATCAATTCCTTATTGCCGCATTTAGGACATGATGAAGGTGTTTTGACATCCACAATAATTTCCCCGCAGCCATTATTTTTCATTTTTTTCAGATCAGGATTCATGCTGAGCTGTAATGGAGAAAGTGAAGAAGTGCCACAATACCAGACAGGTAGCCGGTGGCCCCACCAGAGTTGACGGCTAATGCACCAGTCGCGAATATTTTCCATCCAGATGAAATAATTCTTCTCAAATCTTTTGGGAATGATTTTAATATCGCCTTTTTTTACTGCAGCGATGGCTTTTTGGGCAAGAGGTTTTGTCTTGACAAACCACTGAAGTGATACCATCGGTTCTACAATTGTCTTGCAGCGTTCGCAGATAGAAACAGAGTGTATGTAATTTTCATCAATTTTTTCCAAAAGACCCAATTTCTGCAGGTCTTCAGCGACCACTTTTCTAGCTTCTTTTACTTTCATACCTTTATATTTTCCTGCTTTCTCATTTAGTCTGCCGTCATATCCTATGACCTGTCTAATCTCAAGATGGTGTCTTTGTCCCATCTCAAAATCCAGCGGATCATGAGCCGGGGTAACTTTGACGGCGCCTGTGCCGAATTTCATATCTACTGCAGTGTCGGCTATCACTTTCATCTTGGCCCGTCCCAGAAGAGTCTCAAACTCAATTTCTTGTCCTATAAATTTTTTGTACCTTTTGTCATTAGGGTGAACTGCTACAGCCGTATCGCCGAATTTTGTTTCGGGTCTGACAGTGGCTAATACAAACGGCCCGTACTTCAGGTAATAGAGAGGATCTTTCTGCTCCCTGTAAATTACTTCAAGATCGGAAAGAGCTGTGGCGCATCTTGGACACCAGTTGATCATTCTTTCAGCGCGGTAAATAAGGTTATCATTAAACAGATTGACAAAAGTGGTATATATGGGGATGTTAAATTTCGGATCAAGTGTAAAGCGTTCCCTCTCCCAATCGCAAGAGGCACCCACAGCCCTCATCTGATTTTCCATCGTTTTTTTATTTGACAGAGTAAATTCCATGCATCTTCTGAAAAATTCTTCCCGGCCCAAATCATATCTGCTTTTACCCTCTTCTTTTTCCAGCTTTCGCTCAAAAACCACCTGTGTGAGTATGCCGGCATGGTCTGCTCCCGGCAGCCAAAGGGAAGGGATGCCTTGCATGCGGTGATATCGTGTCATGAGATCTTCCAGTGTCAAAAACATAGCGTGTCCTATATGGAGGGATCCGTTGGCGTTTGGTGGGGGCATGATGATAGTAAATGGTCGGACTTTGGAATTTTCTTGGGGAGTAAAGTAGCCATTTTTTTCCCAAAGGCTGTACCATTTTTTTTCGACATTCTGGTGTTTGTAGACTTTATCCATACTCAATTCGGACTATTATATTAATAAAAACCTCAAACTTCAACATTAAGGTCGGGGACGGCCTGAATTTTTTCCCAGGGAACGGGATAATAATGAAAATAGGCAAAGCTGGCTATATAGGAAGCGTTATCTGTGCAAAGAGGGGGAGGAGGGATGAATAGTTGGTAGTTTGAGTTTGATGGTTGATGGTTAATGAATAAGTTACCCAGTTTTTCTTTAAGACGTTTATTCGCTGCGACGCCACCGCCAATTATGATTGATTCCGCTTTATATTTCCGTGCCGCAAAAAGAGTTTTCTTTACAAGCACATCCGTAATGGATTCCTGTATTTCATATGATAATTGTGCGATATTCTTCTTGTTTAATTGATTGGCAGCTTTTAACCTGTTCACTTCTCTGAGAACTGCAGTTTTTAGTCCTGAAAAGGAAAATTCAAGACTGTCGCCTCCGATCATAGGGCGGGGAAGTTTAATATTGGTTGTTAATTGGTGATTGGTAGTTGGTGTTTTTTTTGATTTTTCGGCGGCTTTTGCTATTGCAGGACCGCCCGGATATCCTAAACCTAACAATCTCGCTGTTTTGTCAAAAGCCTCTCCGGCAGCATCATCTCTTGTGCCACCCAGCCACTTGATTTTTTTATGACCTTCCATATAAAAAAGTTCAGTATGCCCTCCGGAAACAACCAGTGCTATTGCTGGAAATTCCGGCTTTTTCCTACCTAACCAGTTAGCATATATATGAGCAAAGATATGATTTACCGGTATGATTTCCTTTCCTGTTATATATGCCAGAGTCTTTGCGGTTTCCACTCCGACAAGAAGCGAGCCGATAAGGCCCGGGCCGTAAGTCACGGCTAAAGCATCAACTTGTTTTAACATTCCAGAAAGAGTTCTATCTTTCAGTCCGGTATACTCTGTTAATTTGGATAGAGCTGATGTGAGAACTGGAATGATATATTTTATCTGTTCTCTGGCGGCAGATTCAGGGATGATGCCGCCTGTTGTCTTGTGGAAGTCCTGTGAGGAAGCAATCACACTAGACAAGATTTTTTCACCATCTTCCACTACAGCTGCTGCTGTTTCATCACAAGATGTTTCTATCGCAAGTATTCTCATAGTTTATTTAACGTAATTCAACTACGGTTGTTTCTGTTTTGTCACATGATGTATCAATTGCCAATATCTTTATAAAGTATTAAATATTATTATAATCAAAAAAAATCTTGGCAATCTATATTTTTATAAAGCTAGCAGTGGAAATTCTTTAATCCGCAAGGATGGGAAATTTTGTGAACGCGTTGTTAAATCAGTATTGCCTGATGTAATTACTTATCATATATTCTCTCCAAAATTGTCATAAAAAATTCCGTATGGGATCTACAATAATTTCCACTTGCTACGTTTCTCCTCAAAGCTTTCAAGTTTTCCACAAATGACAGTTCATTCGATAATGACTCTATATCTAATCAATCCCCAGTATTTTTGCCAGATTGGAAGTGGAGAAAGTCTTTATGTGGGGTACGGCGGCAAGTTTGGCGTGGATCATATTCACCTGACGCTTTTTTTCTTTTATCAAAGGGTCGTTCTCTGTCACGCAAATGACGTCCGGCTGCAGCGATAGGATGAGCTTTTCGTAATCCTTGTCCGATTTCATATCAGGTAGCATGATAACATAATCGACAAATCCAAGGGCTGCAAGAACAAGCGCTCTTTCCTTTTGGGAAAATATAGGTCGGCTTTTGCCCTTTAATCTTCTGACTTTTGTATCACTTTCAAGGAGTATGAAAAGGATATCACCGGACTTTTTTGATTCCTGCAAAAACTTGATATGGCCGATATGGATAATATCAAAACAACCACCTACCAAAACTTTCACTTTCCCTTTGTTTTTGGAAGAAAGCGAAAGACGTTGAGCTTCTTTGGGATTAATAATTTTTTGCATAAAATTAGTGAAAAATTAACCAGCTGTTCCGCGTAAATAAACCGCCTGCCATGGTTGGAAATTAGAGAAAAAAGTTTGCTGTTCCAATATCTGTCCATCTTTTGTTACTTTATAGTCAAAAGTCACTTTTGCCCCCCAAGCTTGCCAATCGACTTGTCTGATAGTACCTTTTGGCAGGAGGGGATCGTCCTGGTAGAGGTCCGGCGGTGGAGGAGTCTGGGACAAAATGATTGGTTTAGTGATATTTACCACCCGATCATCTTTTGTGCCGTAGAACTTAAAGTCCAGAGTGTTATTGGCAGTATCAGTCTCAGACTGTATTAGGATATAGTGGGTAGTGTCGTTTTGAAACCTGAAGTCATAACTTGGGGCAAAAACTGTAGCATCTAGTCCTGGTGGTGCATCTTCTTCATAATAATGAACGCGGTATGCATGGGCATGGCGTTCAACTATTTTCAGTCCGGAATTCATCGCAGCCCGAAAAAGTGTAGTGGATACCTGACATACTCCACCACCATCACCCAGTACTGTCCGGCCGTCTTTTATGATATAGCCCGGCGCGAAACCGGTTGCGGCAGAAATATCACCTACCGTATTGTTGAATGAAAACGTTCCTCCAGGCGGAACCAGATTACCGTTTATTTTGAATGCGGCAAGGGCAATATTGTGTACTCTGTTGGGTATGGACCCGGCAAATTCCGATTTACCTTCACCGATAAGTTCTTTAATACCGAAATTGTTGGAATTCTCTGTTGATATTTTTGGTTGTAATGTGACAACTGGCAAATCTATAGTCACAGCGTCCAAATTCTGAGTTGGGTTATGGGAGATAGTATATATATAAGCCGTAATCATCTTTTTGGCTTGTTTTTGATCAATCATCCGTCCCACTTTCGACTCCTTAAAAAGCGTCACCTTATTATTGGTAAACTGGAAAAGAGCATCTTGGGAAGGAATGTCAATATCTGCCGCCAAATTGCTGAGTGTTTCGTCAATATTGTCGGTATTCATTTTCAGTAAACTGGTAAGATTTATGCCACGGGTGGCAGCTTGCCATTTCTGGTAAATATCCGAAAAAACATGGCCGGATCTACCGATGGAGTATGCTTGGATTGCAGAGAGCTTTCCGTCATATGAGACCGCCAAGTCTTGTCCGGAAAGTGTAGCGATATTATCGTGATATTTTAATGTAATATCTATATTTTTGAACGGCTGATTTTTTTCGGAAAAATATTTTTCAATATCTTTTTTTGTTTTACCTCCTACTGATAGATTGTCTATTCTGACGCCGGCATAAATTTTGTTTTGGTATGTCTTTTCAAATGTATAAATGAATGCTGCAGCTGCAGCAGCCATAAAAATTGCCAGTAAAGTAAAGAAAGAAAAGGTGAATTTTAGACGGAAAAATCTACCGTGTTTGGAGGATTTTTTTTCCTTGACCATAGCTAATGTTGCGGTTATCATAACATAAGGATGGATAATTTACCAAAAGATAATTTGAGCCAAAATCCGATAGGCGACCAGAACCAAAATCCACAAGGTAACCAGTCGCAAAGCCCTCAGCCCGCAGGCGAGATTTTCAACAATAGAGAGGAGTCAGCATATGAAGCTGCTGCTGCTCCGGAAGAGGCAAAAGACAACGCAGCAGGTCAATACCAGGAGGGATCATACGGAAGCGCCGCTGCTCCGGAAGAGTTTTCACAGCAGACGGATGTGCCCGGCCAAGAGCCATATCCGTCACAGCCGCAAATTACCTCTGAAAATGTTGGACCAGGTCAGCCGGGTGGTAGTTACCCTTCCGCCGGATCCGGCAATGGTATGTATTCGCCATATGAGGAAGATGGGAAAAAGAAAGTCATGATAATTGTTTTTGCTGTGTTGATAATCCTTTTTGTCGTAGCATTTATTTTTATGGCGGTTCTGGGGAAAAGAAACAATAAGCCGGTTGCCCAGAATATAAAGCTGACTTATTGGGGACTTTGGGAAGATAAATCTGTCATGCAGCCGATCATTGATTCTTATCAGAAGTCACATCCAAACATTACTATAGATTATATTAGGCAAGATCAGAAGCAGTACAGGGAAAGATTGCAGGCAGCCATAGACCGTGGTGATGGTCCGGATATTTACCGCTTCCACAATACTTGGATACCCATGATGATAAATTACCTTTCTCCCATGCCAAAGACCGTCTATTCCGACGCAGAATATGACAAGACGTTTTATCATGTGGCTTCAGACGATCTGAAAGTTGGCGGGAATTATTACGGCATACCTCTAGAAATTGATGGATTGATGCTTATTTATAACGAAAGCATATTAAAAGGCGCCAATGTGCCTGTGCCTGTCACTTGGGATGATGTGCAAAATGCCGTACCGAAACTGACCGTAAAGCAGGATAATAAAATAGTCACTTCGGCTATCGCTTTGGGGACTGCCGAAAATATCGAAAATTTCAGTGACATACTGGGACTTATGATGTTACAAAATGGTACGCAAATGGTCAAATCGCTTTTTGCTTGTGCCGATCCTTCCAGCACTACTTGTGCAACAGATGCCTTGACCTTTTATCATAAGTTTTCTGAGGCTCCGAATAACTCTTGGGATGACACTTTGGATAACTCTGTGGTTGCTTTTGCCGGAGGTAAAGTGGCGATGGTGATTGCGCCCAGCTGGCAGATTTTTGCCATACAACAACTGGCAAAAAATACCGGCTTGCAGTTTAAGACGGCGTCCGTGCCGCAGTTACCATGTGATAAACCGCCATGTCAATCCGTGAACTGGGCGACGTATTGGGTGGAAGGTGTTTCTTCCAAAAGTAAGAATTCTGAAGCCGCGTGGGACTTTCTCAAATATCTTTCCCAAGCGGATACGATGAAAAAACTTTATACTGCCCAAGCGCAGCAAAGACAGCTTTTCGGCGAGCCTTATTCTCGGGTGGATTTGGGCAAGGAATTGTCTAGCAACCCGTATATTGCACCTCTTATCACAGAGGCTCCGACAATGAAGTCTTTTTATCTTGCTGAAAGGACTAATGACGGGGATACTGGTATAGATTCAAGCCTGATAAAATATCTCAAGGACGCTGTCAATTCACTCTCTCAGGGTACCAGTCCCGAAACGGCATTCAAAACAGCGGATAACGGATTCAAACAGATATTCACAAGATTTGGCATCAGTTCCGCTTCACAATAATTTCTATTCTTAGTCTATCCATATTAGTTTACTAATCCTGCTGATTTAGTATTCCAATTTTGTTTTTTCTAGTATAATCTCTTCTGCCTGCTTTTTATATACTTATGCCCCAGAGACTTATAGATGCTATCTTAAGAACTCTCTCGTATGCTGACATTTTCAGCTATCCCTTGAGAGCTGATGAAATATACAAATATCTTATCGGAATAAAGTCTTCACAACGCGCAGTCGAAAAATCTCTAAAAAATCATAATTGGCTAGGAAACAAAGATGGTATGTTTTTCCTGAATGGTAGAAAAAAGTTAGTAGACTTGAGAAAAAAAAGAGAGAGCTGGTCGGGAACAAAAATGGAAATCGCGGGAAAGGCGGCAAATATATTACGGTATATTCCAAGTATAATGTTGGTTGGCGTCACAGGAGCATTGGCACTGCAGAATGCCGATAGGCGGCAAATATATTACGGTATATTCCAAGTATAATGTTGGTTGGCGTCACAGGAGCATTGGCACTGCAGAATGCCGATATGGATGATGATATCGATTTTATTATTATTTCTTCTTCCGGATGTCTTTGGTTGACTAGATTTTTGTCGACAATCCTTTTTGGTATTTTGGGACAAAGGAGGAAAAGAAGGGGGAGAAAAATAAAGAATAAGATTTGTTTGAATATGTTTATGGAAGCAGGTTATTTACAGCTTGCCAAAAATGAAAGAGATCTATTTGCAGCTCATGAAGTTGTCCAGTTGGTACCTCTCTGGGAAAAAAGTGATACCTACTTTGTGTTTATGAAGGAAAATATTTGGGCGGAAAAGTTTTTACCCAATGCTGTTGACTGGAAGAATATAAGAAAGATAAGAGGAAAGAGGGAAGAACGGGATACTTTTTTCGCAAAAATTATTCTCTCAATTTTTAGGATGTTTGAGAGTTTGTTTATGTCTCTGCAAATTTGGTATATGAAAGGCAGATTAACTTCTGAAGTGGTTTCTCCGCATTATATCCGTTTTCATCCTCATGACGTTAGAAGTTGGGTGATGAAGAAATATTTGGAAAAGGTAAAGTAACTAGGGACTATTTTAGTGGTGATATAGTCCGGTGAGTGATGTTTGGGCAATGATATGGTTATCTATAGCTTCTTTCAGCTTGTTGGCTGTGGTTGAAGGCGGAAGGGAGATGTTCGAATCCAAAGCATAAAGAGTAAATATATAGTGGTGAGTGCCGGATGGGGGACACGGCCCGCCGTAGCCAATCTTACCGAAACTGTTAGTGCCCTCAACTGTTCCATGAATTGTAGTTTCTTGTGTAATCTCTTTAGCGGCAGGATTGATATTCCAGACGAGCCAATGATACCAGATGCCCGCAGGTGCATCTGAATCCTCAACGATAAGAGCAAGGCTTTTGGCTTCGGCGGGAACTTCAGCAATAGTTAGAGGAGGACTGACATTTTTTCCGTCGCAGGTGTAGGCTGCAGGGATAATTTGGTTATCTGAAAATGCAGAGCTTTTTAGTACCATATTTTGGTTTCGTGTTTTTATGTTTACAGAAATTTCAGGATTTTTTCCTACCAGCATGTTTTTTTTATTTTGATTTTTTTGAGACAGTGTAAAAATCACAGCCACAATCAGAGTAATTATAGCAATTATGGCAACGGGCGTTTTCTGTGAAGGCATATATTCTTACATTTATTATATATAAAATATATATTTACTGTTTCTACAGTTCAAAGCACGCGATAAAATTTTAGCTCGCAAGGATGGTTGGTCTTAATAGTGTGTCATTTGGTTGGAGTAGACATTCCGTATGCGATCTTCAAAAATTTCTGTATGCTTCACTTTTTATTCTAGATGTATTTCTCATCCTTATATATCACAAACAGAACAAATACTGATTAGCATCTAATAATCAACCTGTCTAGCAAGTAGGTTGGTAACTAATAATCAGAATAAGATCAATCTACCTCTTGACAAGTTTTTTTTCATTAATTAAAATAGCAGTCACTTGAATTAAGTGCTAAATTTTTAAAAAAGGAGGTAAATATGTCTATTAATGCAAAATCTATAAAGCCGCTTTTTGACTATGTTCTAGTCAAACCTCTTGAGGAAGAGACGAAAACACCCTCAGGAATAGTATTACCCGAGACAGCCAAGGAGAAACCCCAGATAGGTCAGATTATGGCGGTGGGTCTTGGCGGAGTGGATAATGAAGGCAAAAAAACAGTAATAATGGTAAAGGTAGGACAGAAAGTGATGTACAAGAAATGGGGCGGAAATGAAGTCAAAGTGGGCAATGAGGAATGGCTTTTAGTTGAACAAAAAGATATATTGGCGGTAGTAGAGTAAAACTTGCCTCAAACTTGCCCAATATAGAGGAAGAAGATTTTAAAGTGGTAAGCTTAAGAAATTGTAATTACTCAAAATTATAAATTTTTCTTAATCAATTTCTAAAGGAGGATATATGGCAAAACAGTTACAATTTGCCGAGGACGCCAGGCAACAGCTTTTAAAAGGCGTCAATGTACTTGCCAAAGCAGTGGTGACTACACTTGGTCCAAAAGGACGTAATGTTGCTCTTGATAAAAAATGGGGAGCACCAAATGTTGTACACGACGGTGTCACAGTAGCCAAAGAGATAGAATTAGCCGACCCGTTTGAAAATATGGGTGCTCAACTGGTAAAAGAGGCGGCCAGCAAAACCAATGATGATACTGGTGACGGTACCACCACAGCTACACTTTTGACTCAGGCTATAGTCAACGACGGTTTGAAAAATATCACAGCAGGTGCTAATCCTATGATACTCAAGCACGGGTTGGATAAGGGTATGGAGGCAGTCGTAGCAGAGATAAAGAAAATGGCTAAAAAGGTAAAGGGCCGGAATGAAATAGCACAGGTTGCCACAGTCTCAGCCGCAGACCCTGCAATAGGCAATCTGATTGCCGAGGCTCTTGAGAAAGTCGGCAAAGATGGTGTAGTGACTGTTGAGGAAGGAAAAGGCCTGGAAATGAATTATGATCTGAAGGAAGGTATGGAGTTTGACAAAGGTTTTGCATCTCCATACTTCGTCACAAACGCGGACAAGATGGAAGTGGAGATAGAAGATCCCTATCTTCTGATAACAGACAAGAAGATTACTTCCATACAGGATCTTTTGCCATTCCTGGAGAATTTTGTCAAAGTCTCCAAGAATCTTGTCATAATCGCTGACGAGATAGAAGGCGAAGCGTTGGCCACATTGGTAGTCAATAAATTGAAAGGGACTTTCAACTCTGTAGCGATAAAGGCCCCTGGATTTGGAGACCGCAGGAAAGCCATGCTTGAGGATATTGCCATCCTGACAGGCGGAAAAGTGATTTCAGAGGATATGGGCCGTAAGCTTGATAATGTGACTGTGGAGGATTGCGGAAGGGCTGATAAAGTCTGGGCAGACAAAGAAAACTGCCGCATCATAGGTGGCAAAGGTGAGAAAAGAGCAATAGATGCCAGAATTGCCCAGCTTAAAAGAGAAATAGAAAGCACTACCTCCGAGTTTGATCGTGAGAAACTTGAGGAAAGACTGGCCAAACTTTCAGGAGGTGTAGCTGTCATAAATGTTGGAGCGGCAACAGAGATAGAAATGAAGGAGAAAAAGGAGAGAGTAAATGATGCTGTCTCTGCAACTAAAGCTGCCATTGAGGAAGGAATTGTTCCGGGCGGCGGAGTAGCACTTTTGCGTGCAAGAGCGGTACTTGAGAAGATGAAAAAAGATACCGAGTCTGAAGATGAAAAAGTGGGACTGGACATACTTTACCGGGCATTGTCTGAACCAGTCCGGGGTATAGCCCAAAATGCAGGCGCGGATTCAGGTTGGGTATTGCGAAAAGTGGAGGAAGCAAAAGAAACCGATTACGGTTTCAACGCCTACAATATGAAATTTGAATCCATGCTGGCAGCAGGAATTGTCGATCCGGCCAAGGTGACAAGATCGGCTTTGCAAAACGCAGTCTCGGTGGGTGCCATGATATTAACCACTGAGGCTCTTATAACCGATATTCCTGAGAAGAAAGACGCTCCGGCCATGCCGCCAGGAGGTGGGATGGGTGGAATGGATTATTAATTATCAATATAATAATTGATAATCAAGAATTGAAGAATATAAAAATTGAATTTCTTAATTAAAAAAAAGCTCCGCGCCTGACGCGGAGCTTTTTGTTTTAGATATCAATTTTGTCACTCTTATTTACCATTTTGCTATCTTTTTAACCTTGGCAGTTGGAGAAATCGGGGCTTTGGGTGAAAATCCGGGTAGATTGAAAGGATTCCATCTTATTGGCAATCAAGCGTATAGAGTGCTAATATGTGAAGACTCCCGGTTTGGCTTCAGGCTTATTTAGCCTCAAGTTTGCATTTTACCTTCCTTGAAAAAATGGCAGACTCTTGATAATATAAGACATATGAATAAAAGGGCGATAATTATTGTAGTCCTGCTTCTTGCAGTACTTGGTTACGCTCTTTATGCATTCGTCTTTGCTGGGGCCTCAAGTAATGCAGGACTCAAAGTAACCGCTACACCTACAGCCAATGTTTTTCTTAACGATAAGCTAATGGGTAAAACTCCATTCGACACCAATTACAAATCAGGAGATTATGTCCTGAAGCTCATACCCCAAGATTCATCATCACAAGTCACATCCTGGCAAGGAAAGGTTACTCTCAACCCTTCACTTCTGACTTATGTAGATAGGACATTGGGACCGAGTGAACTGACAAGCGCTGGAGAAATACTTACTTTGGAGAAAAATCCGGCAGGAGACGCACAGCTATCCGTTATCGCCCAGCCTGATGCGGCCGCAGTGATAGTTGACGGGCAAGAGAAAGGTGCGGCACCACTTCTCCTGAAAGATATGGTGGCTGGTGAACATGACGTGTCGATATCTTCTCCTGGTTTTGTCAACCGGACTCTCAGGGTGGAACTGACTAAAGGTTTTAAACTGGTAGCCAATTTCCAACTTGCTCTGCAAAATGAGGGTGGGTCAGCCTCAGAAAGTGCAACTGCGACTCCGGGAGCAGGTAGTGGTACAACTACATCATCAACTAGCAACACGGCTGCTGGTAATGGTCCTTATGTGGTAATAAAAGATACTCCGACAGGATTTCTGAGAGTACGTATGGCTCCAAGCGTCTCAGCAACAGAAGCCGCCCAGGTAAAGCCTGGAGACAAGTATACATATACGGATGAACAGAACGGTTGGTATAAGATAACCTACGATACAGGAAAAGAAGGTTGGATCTCCGGCCAGTACGCTACCAAACAATAGAGTTTTTTATCTTCCAAACACTCTTTATCTTTCGAATTTTTCCGGATCTCCGGCCAGTACACCAGGAAACAGTAGACTGCACAATTTCGTAAAATTTATAGATTAAACCTTTTTTAATAAAAAGTAAGAAATTTCTTGTTTTATCCCATTGACTTCCCACATTACTCTCATTAATATTGCTTCATATGAAATTGAAATCGGAGGATCCGGCAGATGGTAACCAATTTGCCAGGTGGGTGACTGTTTCTAGCAAGGGTCAGGTAGCACTGCCTGTTGCTATAAGGAAGAAGTTGAAGATAAATATTGGCGAGAGATTACTGATTATTGTAAGAAAGGATAAGGATGGTATAAACCTGATAAAATCGGGAAAGCTGGGAAAAGTATTTGACAATTTTTCAAAGTAATATTTATTTGCATATTATGTCCGCCTAGCCTTACTTTTCGCCTTTTCAATAATATTGTATATGGCTCAAAGAGCGGCTTCAGGTGGATTCAAGAAACAGTAATGCTTATTGATTCGCCAACTGTTTCTAGAGGAGGTGAGAATTTATGAGTCAAAAATTTTATCCTGTTACTTGCCAAAGCTGTGGGATGCCGATGAAAATAGACAGCGATTTCGGGACAAATGCAGATAAGAGCAAAAATGAGGAGTATTGCACATACTGTTTCAAGGACGGATCATTTACCAATTCTGGAATAACCATGAATCAGATGATTGCAGGATGTGTCGGGATTATGGTGAAATTTGGTACACCTGAAGTTGCGGCAAAAGAGCAGATGGAAAAACTTATACCAACACTAAAAAGATGGCGGAAAGCATAATGTTAATAGACTATGAATATACTTGAAGGGATCAGAAAATCTAAAAAGAATAGTAAACAGTTATTGGTGGAGATTGCCACGGCGATAAAAAAAGATCCTAAACTGATAGAACAGATAAAAGAAGGATTGAAGAAGGGATCAAAAACAGAAAAGGGAATTTTGATGGAATCCTTGGAATACGTGACAAAAGATGATCCAGCTATTGTAGAAAAATTGCTAAATACTATTACCGATTTTATCAATTATAAGGATTCTCCAAGAGTAAGATGGGAGGCAGCCAGAATAATAGCCAATGTTTCAGCCAAATATCCTAAGGAGGCAGGAAAGGTCGTAGATAAGCTTTTTTTAAATACCAATGATAAAGGCACGGTTGTGCGCTGGAGTGCGGCGTATGCTTTGGGAAAGATCGCAAGATACAATCTCAATTCACGGACAAACCTGGTACCAAAAATCGAGGCGTTTCTTAAAAAAGAACAAAACAGTGGAGTGAAGAATGTATATCTTAAAGCACTAATGGCAATAAGTAAATGATGTGGTATGAGGCTGAAACTATTTAGAAATCCTCAATGTCTTTCCGTGTCGGAAGTTTCCTGAAGAAATTTATCCAGAGTATGAATGCGGCCACTCCCGCCAAGATGAGTATCCCCGCATAGAGCTTGTGTCGGCTGTTTAGAAGTAGTGCCGCCAGTCCGGCAGCAGCGGATATGATCCAGTAAAAGACGGCAATTTTTCTCTTGCTCCATCCCAGGGAAAGAAGATGATGATGAAGGTGTCCTGAAGTGGCCCAGACTGGGGAGCGGCCGGAAAGGATTCGTCTTACAAAAAGGAAAGCCGCGTCAGTCATGGGAACGACAAGGACAAGAAGGGAAGTACCCAGTTTGCTATAGGAGAGAATTGAGAGGATTGCTAGCATAAAACCGGCAAGAGTCTTGCCGCTGTAGCCGGGCATGATTTTCTGCGGGTAGAAATTCCAGGGTAAAAAACCTAGGAAAGCTCCGGCTGTGGCAAAAGAAAGATAGGTGACATGGAGCTGATTGGGATCATTTTGGATAAAACGGAGCGATAGGAGCCCAATGACAAATGCCGATATGGCGACAAATCCGGGCAATTGACCGTCAACACCGCCTGACCAGCCGACAATATTAGTAGTCCAGACTATCCACAGAAGGGCAAAAATATCTGCAAGAACAATAATTGTGTGAGAGCCAAAAAAGTTGAAAGTGATTTTGTAAATATCAAGGTGAACAATCCCTCCGAGAGGATTAGTGATATAGGCAATTCCTACTCCGGTGCCAATAGCGATGACTGCCGCCAGGCAATTTACCAGAAAACGGATGTAAGGTGATCTATCTTTTACGTCATCCCAGATTCCAACAGTGATCAGTATTAAAGCTCCCAAAAATATACCGATAATGGTTTTTGTCACCGGAAAGAGAAGAAGGATCGGTATGAAAAGGCCCAGAAATATAGCTGTACCTCCTGCTCGCGGAATGATTCCTTCATGGGTGTGGGCTGGATGCATTCTTTTTTTGGGATTGTCGACAAGATTGTATTTTTGGGCGATTTTTGCAACAAGCGGAGTAAAGAGATAAGTAATAGCGGCAGACAGTAATATGACTAAAAGAATTGTGACAGTCATTCAGGCTACCAAAAGCAATATTTTTAGATATGTAATAAAAAAGAGAAACGAAATGATGCAGGCCCCACCCACAAGGAGTGCTGATATAAGCTTGTCTTTTTTATAAAAAAAAGAGGCAATAAAAGTATTCAATGAAAAAATAACAAGTGAAAAAAGAGGTAATGAGAAAAATTGCAGTTTGGTCCCCAATGTATCTGTACTTCTGGGTAACGAGTAAAAAAGAGGCAGTTGCGGCGGCATCTGTTTCCATTTCCAAATGGCAAGGATTGCAAAAGCGACCATGATAAGAAGGAAAATTTTTGTCGCTCGGCTTATGAAAGGATCAGAAAGTGTACCTGATATATCCGGCTGCATTTTTTTGAATATGTTTATTTTCGGTTTAATCATTTTGGAAGCATTTTGCTCTTATTGTTAATTACTAATTATTTTCTAACTTATATTATCTATTGATGACCATTTCGTATGATGCGTCGTCGTTTACCAGAAAAGTTCGAGCCGGGTAGGGAGGGAATGTAGTTTTTGAGGCGTTGGGAAAAACCACATTGACGCCTATATAGTATGGTATGGAAATGTGATTGGGATTGTAGACGAAGACTTTCCCGTCATTTTTGAAATAGTAGGCTGATTCTAGAAAACCTATTGGAGTCTTTGAGTAGACATAATCATTTGTGCTAGCAATCTTGTTTATTTCCCTAAATGCTGTCTTAAAGTCCGTTTTGGAGTGGTATGGCGGCAGGTAAAGATTTACTCCTAAAACCAGTATAAGCCAGAAAGCCATAGAGGCATTTTTAAGCATTTTGTTTTTGATATTCCAAACGCCGTACGAGATGCCCAATATTTCAAAGACAGTAATAAAGATCATATAGCGATTGACATATATCGGACGTTTAATGATAGAAAAACCCAATACCGGGATGAGTGTAAAAAAAATCGGTGTCAGGGCAAGAAGGGATTTTTTCTTGTCTCTTATAAGTCCGACAAGGAAAAAGATGAGCATAATGCCTGAGAGAATGGCGGTGTAGGCCCAGAGGTGGCCGGGGGTACCTTCATAAGAAGTAAGCAGATTTCCCAAAACTGAATTTATAAGTTGCAGATCTACAGGGAAAATCCATGAGTTGCCTGAGTGAAGAAATTGCACCGTCAGAACCGGCAGCCAGGGAAGGAAAAAAAGAAATGGGTTTAAGAGGTACCAAAGAGTCTTTTTATTCAGACGTTTGATAAGGAAATAGTAAAAGACATAGGAGACGGGTATCATGGCAAAAAAGGAATGTGAGTAAAGCCCAAGGACACTCGCTACCGCATACCATTTCCAATTTTTGCGCAAAAGGCAGTATGCTGAGACCATGGCAAAAAAAGCGTAGAGGGAATACATTCTTATCTCGAAACTATAGACCAAAAGCATGGGGTTTAAAAGTGTGAAAGTTGCAACAAAAAAAGCGAATTTCTTGGAAAATGCTCTGCGGGCAAAAAGATAGGCAAAATAAACAGTAAGTATGAAAGGGATAAAGGAGAGTATACGCAAGAATTCGTCTGACTTGCCGGCGATAAAAATCCAGAAGTGAAGTAGGAGATAGTAAAGAGGCGGATTAAAATCGTTGGCAGTATTAGCAATTACATGAAATATATCAGGTTTGGCCATATAGTAAGAGAAGGCTTCATCCCGCCAGATAGATTGGATGAGGTAGAATACCGGCGTATGATAAAAAAGGAAGTTCAGCATTTATATTTTTTCTGTTACCTTATACTCTAATCTTTTACCCAAAAGTAGTCTGGTATGTGCTTCAAGAGCCGGAAGTGAAGAAAAGAAAAATGAGATGGCCGGAAGCAGAATCCACTGAAAGATAAGAAGTGGCGTTTTGGCTACAGAATAGGAGGAAGGCCGTTTTGGCCTGGACTTTGTATCAATAAATATAAGTACGATGACAAAAACCATTGATACTGTCAGTATAAGACCAGACATTTTAGGCAGATTGTATCCCAGTGATGTTCGACTGAAAGCCGGATTGACAAGAGCAGGAATGGAAGCTCCGAGTGTCAAGAGGAAAAATGAAGTGGGCCAAAAAAGATGGGATTCAACCACATAGAATAAACGGAAGAATTTGGTCAGGAAAGGCAATTTATTGTCAGAAAAGAATTTATTAAGAGCATAGGGTACATCAGTCACCCCCCAAGCCCAGCGTTTTTCCTGTTCATACCTTGACTTGAAAGTGCCCAAAAGGGATGTGCCGTTTACCGCATCTCGGGAGATAACAAGATGGATCGGGATTGTTTTGACTTTCTCTCCTAAAGAAAAGAAAGCCTGGAGAAATATATGCCAATCTTCTGGTACTATATCAGTATCCCAATAGCCTATCTTTTCCAGCATGGATAATGAGAGTGAATAAGTAGAGATCTGGATAAGTGAATCAGGTTTTGATATTCCAGCAAGCCTTACGATACTGGATACAGTTGCCTGAAGCCTAATTGGAAGCGGTACTTCCCAGAAATTGCTATAGAGAAGTACTGGCGCCCAATAAAAATGGTAGTAACGGTCGGGATCAGAGAGGAACTGATATGTAAGATATGAAAAGTATTTTTGCGGCAGGAGTGAGTCGGCATCACATGAAGTGACTGTGACATATTGTGTATCGATACCCATTTTCCTTACCATTCTGCTCAGATGTTTTGCTGCCCAGGCTGAATTGCTGGCTTTTCCTTTCAGTTCGCCAGTTAGATCTGGATGGAAAGTAACCTCTATGCGGTAGAAAGAGTTCTTATACTCTTTCAAAATCTGTTTTGCCCTTTCCTTGGCCATTTTACCTTCCCTTTCTTCCATGGCCAAAAGGATAATAATCCTATTTGTGGGGAAATCCTGGTTTTTAAGATAATCCAGTGTCAACCTGATTTTTTCTACTTTTTCCATATAATTGGGTATAATGACTGCATGGTACATCTTGTTGTAGCCGGCCATTTTTTTAGCCATCTTGGACCAGTCTAGTTTTGATAAATGTTGCAGCCTCAAATAGGATTTGGTCGAAAAGACAGCTGTTGATAGGGATTTATAGAAGAAATAGACATCAAAAGTGAGTATAAAATAAGCTACTATTGCCGGGTGGAAAGGAGAAAGCCAAATGGGCAGCGTGATGATAAGCCAGGTTGTGACGGGAAGAATGATCTCAAACAATCTTGTGAAAGAACGGGAGTTTGCGGTATAGATTCTTTCCATAATGTGGAGCTATTTTAGCATAACCGCGGCTAAAACTTAAATAATCTCAGGGCGTTTTCCGAGGAAATTCGGGCGATTTCTGCTGTATCCTTATGATGAATTTTAGCCACAAAATCCGCCGTATAAGTAATATATGCCGGTTCATTCCTTTTTCCTCTTAGTGGTATCGGAGTTAGAAAAGGTGCGTCTGTCTCAAGGAATAACCGGTCCAAAGGCGTCAAACCGACCAGTTGTTGTAATATTCTGTTTTCTTCATAGGTAATATTGCCGTCAAAACCGATATAAAAGTAATTGTATGACAAGGCTTTTTCCAGGTGTTTTTTGTCGCCACCAAAACAGTGAAATACTCCACGCAAATTATGTTTGCCTTTTTCCATATAGTTGTCCAAAATAGAAAAAAGATCGTCATGGGCCTGCCGGCAATGGATGATGACTGGAAGCTTTGACTCCATGGCTATATTAAGCTGGAGTAAAAAAAGCTCTGTTTGTGATTTTTTGTTTTCTTCTGAGAGGGGCGGATAGTTTTTGTAGTGATAGTAATCAATGCCTATTTCCCCAATTGCCACAGTCTTTTTATCTTTGGTAAGTTTTGCCAGTCTACTTGCTACCGTTTCTTTGCCAAGAATTTCAAACTCTGACACATGGTGAGGATGGATGCCAACAGCAGCGTAACATTGACTATATTGGTGTGAAATCTCAACCGCCCGGGCACTGGAATTTATTTTTGCACCGGGGATAACAATTTTTCCGACCCCTGAGTCTGCCGCATTTTTTATGACGGCATCTATGTCTTTTTTGAAAGCCTTGAAATTCAGGTGGGAGTGGGTATCAATAAACATTGGAAAAAAGATAATTAAATTTTAATTAGAATCTTGCCGAATACCTGTCGTTTACGGAGTCTGTCCCAAGCCTTGGGTAATTCTTCAATAGGAAAGATTGAATCGATAACAGGTTTTACTTTATTTTTTACAACGAGATGGAATATATTTCTCAGTTCGGCAGAGGTAAAGCCTGAAGATCCGATAAGTTTTTTTTGCCGGTAATACATATCAGCCATGTTTATTCTGATGTCTTTTCCGGCTGTGGCGCCACAGAAAACAGTTGTCCCTTCTTTGGAGACAAGAGGCAGAAGTGATTCAAAAAGTACTCCTCCTACTGTATCAATAAGGGTATCAATGCCATGATCTCCAGTGATATCCATAATTTTTGCCTGAAAATTTGCAGATTGGTAGTTGATAAGATGCTTTATCCCGAAACTTTTCAACACTCCCAACTTTTTATCGTCTCCTGCAAGAACGATGACATTTCCCCCCATATATTTTGCCAGTTGGGTAGAATAAATGCCTACGCCGCTTGCGGCAGCAGTGACTGCAACCCAGTCACCCTTTTTTATATCTGCCAAAACCGTTACCATTCTAAATGCGGTTCCGGCAGAAAGGGTAAGAGCACAGGCGTCTGGAAAAGATAGAGATGAAGGGATGGGAATGATGGATTTTTTGGGTACTGCCACATACTGTGCGTATCCGCCATTTTTGTGCACCCCAAAAAGTTTCCAGGGAGTCTTACAAAATATCGATGCTCCTTTTTGGCAATAAGTGCATTTACCACAGGCAAAGTAGGGATGGATAGCGACCCTCTTTTCTCCATTTAGCGTTCCTACAATTTCCGATCCCATGGTAAGCGGAAAGGAAATGCTGTTACCGTAGTTTTGGGAAAATATTTTAAGATCGGCTTGATTTACCCCGCAATAGGCCACTTTTACCAGAACTTCATCTCTTGTTGGTGTGGGGATAGGAATATTGGAAAGTTGTGGTTTAGAAGAGTACGACTTCAGGACAAAGGCTTTCATAATCTGGGAAACAAAGGCGGTTGTGATCTAATTTCTTTTGACTGGAACTGGTCGAGAATTTTTTTTGAAGTCTGGGGCAGAAACGGTTGCAAGAGAGTGGCAATTTCGACAATTCTGTTGGCTGAAACATTTAGAAATGACGTGAGGCCTTTCTCTGTCAATTTCCATGGTTCATTTGTGTCAATATGTTGATTGGCTTCTTTGATTTTATTCCAGATAATTTCAATCGCATCATTGAACCGGTATTCTTCCAGATTTTTTTGGAAATTTCCTGCGGCTCGTTCATTAAATGAGAATTTATGTATTTGAAGCACCTCTGTCTTTTCCGCCAGTCGGGCCACTCTTGCCACGAGATTACCCAATCCGTTAGCCAGGTCGGAGTTATAAAGCTCCTTAAATCTCCTTTCTGAATAATCCCCGTCGGAATAAGAGGGAATTTCGCGTAAAAGATAGTACCTTAAGGAATCACTATTGTACTTTTCCAGAATTTCAACTGGATCAACAACGTTGCCAACAGTTTTGGACATTTTTTGGCCGTCAACGGTCATATAACCGTGGACAAAGAGAGTTTGAGGAAGCGGTAGTCCGGCCGACTGCAAAATTGCCGGCCAGTATACCGCATGGAAACGCAATATTCCTTTACCAATAATCATAGCATCCTGGGGAGCCCATTTTCTGAATTTCTTCTCATCCCAGCCCAACCCAATGCCGCTCTGGTAAATATTCAGGGCGTCAAACCAGACATACATAATCTGGTTGGGGTCATCCGGTACCGGTACTCCCCAATTTTTGGCGCGTTGTCTGCTACGGGAGATAGAGAAGTCTTCAAGCCCGCGGTTTATAAAAGCAAAAGCTTCATTTCTGCGGATTTCTGGAAAGATTTTTAATTTATTTGTTTTAATCAAATCTTCCAGAAATTTCTGGTAGCGGGAAAGTTTGAAAAAATAATTTTCTTCTGATACATTATCAAGTTTTTTGCCAGGATGTTCAAAACATTCTCCTTTCCCGTCCAACTCATCAGGCGTATAAAAAGTTTCACAGCCCACACAATACAGACCGGTATATGTCTTTTTATAGATATCTCCTTTTTTGTCGCAAAGTTCCCAAAGCTTTTGTGAGGCGGGAAAGTGATGTTTGCGGTCTGTTCCCCTTTGCCATATGTCAAATTTCACGTTGAGTTTCTCTGCCAGGTTAAGAAACTCCTTTTGATGTACATTGCAGAAAGTCTGGGGGTCTTGTTTTTTCTTTTCCGCCGCCTGGACAATTTTTAGAGCATTTTCATCGGCTCCGCAAAGATATGTGACATCTTCTCCTTTTAGTTTTCTGTATCTTCTGACGGTATCAGAATAGACAAATTCCTGTGCATGGCCGATGTGGGGAGCGGCGTTGACATAGGGAATTGCACTTGTAAGGTAAAATTTAATCATAGTTAATTTTTAGGGTCTAACATTAAAACCAGTGCAGGCTTTTTGGCAAAGGGCTGGTGTTGAATGCCTTTTGGGATAATAGTCCCTTCCAGCGGACATAGTCTAATTTTACCTATTTCCGTGATAATTTCAATTTTCCCTTTCAAGACAAGGAAAAATTCGTCATATTTATGGGTATGGAGAGTATCGCCGTATCTTCCTTCAAACTTAGCAATACGTAGGATTTTACCAGAAATTTCGGTAAGATTTTTGGGGTCCCACGGCCCTTGAAAAGATTTGCTGGTTTCTTTTATTGAAAATTTACTTATGCTTTTCATAAAGAATTTGAAATATATCCATTAGGGTTTATACGCAATATCCAAAATATCAGTATTATTTATGCCCAAAAATGCCGCGGCATTACCCAAATTTACGGCCAGCTCCAGAGTATAACTACTTCCAATAATTGCAAGGGGACTGTTTTGTGGTACATCGGAGAAAGTTTTTACTATCGGAAGTTCCAGCCGGATTTTTTTATTTTTAATAAGCAATTTTCTTCCGACCGTAATCTCGTTTGGCCAGTATATTTTGATATTGCCAAAAGAATCTATATGAAGTACCTGGCCGGTCCTGAAATTAATTTTCTTTAACGAGTTGTTGCTAACTGGGCAGCACCCGAAATTTTCTGGGCGTTTGCCCTGTGCGGCATAAACTGCAGCTTTTATAAATACGTCCCGGCCGTGGAAAGTGCTTGATACTTTTTGGCTGATTTTGTTTTCACTTAAAACCCATGAGTTTTCAATTCCATCATTTTCAATTGCCGGATACAATAAGCCGTTGTCAGGTCCGACAAACCAGAAGTTTTTTGTCTTTACTATAATTCCTCTTCTATTGCTTCCAACTCCAGGATCAATTACTCCTAAATGTACTGTGCCTGAGGGAGAAAATTTTGAGATAAGATTAATTTGGAAAGCTCCTTCAGCAATAGAAAAAGAGGAAACACTGTGGTTTTCGATAATTTCACCATCGAAACCCAAAACAGCAATTATCGCCTTTAGTTGGGCGGCAGCAAACTGGTCTCCGAAATCAGTTGTAACCGTAATTAATTTATACATGATATTTATCCATCCGCCCTCGCTAAATCTTCGGCGGATTATGCATTTCTATGTCTCACTTTGTATCAGCAAGAATTGCATAAAAAAACCTCCTTGCGGAGGTCAAATTTTCACAATAAAAAACCTCCGCTAGGAAGCAAGCATCATGTCCATCATAACGGAAGATTGAATCGTCATTTTACTAAATATAGCATATTTCAAATGATTGTCAATAAATGAAGCTCTAAAAGTTTCAGCTTTTACTGAAATATATTGCCAGGGTCACGGCAAGACTGGCTAGGATAAGAATATTTAAAACATTCTCCAGATGAAATTGCCGCAGTATAAGAAAGGTGATAATGGTTAAAGACCAAAGGATTGACTGGCTTTTTGAGTCCAGAAAAATCATAAAGAAAAAAAAGAGTGTTAGCGTAGCAAGTAGATAGAAACCTAGAAATGAAAATGGACTTTCTGGAGGAAAAATATTTACATAAAGGAGAAAGATAGTTATGGTAATTGCCGTCCTGGAAATGAGTTTTCTTCTATTTTTTCTATGCATAGAGTAATTATGACGGAAATGTTTAAGTTTTTTTAACTGAATTTATGGGTCCTGGAAATTAAAAGCTCTCAGTAGAAATTATCTAACTCGCAAGGATGGCTAATTACATTTTAGCCTTTTTAATGTTAGAATGAAATCCAATTATTTTTCCCAGTTTTTTATGAACCAGGTGAATCTTTTTATTCTTCTATCCGTTATTGCCGCATTTTTCCTGATTATTATTTTCCTTTTGAAAAGATTTATTGATGAATTTGAGAAAAGGCAAAAGCCGTCAGAGGAGATATTGGAGTGGCTGAAAAGTACAAACTTTCGGATTGACCAGCAGAATAAAAATATCGTTTCTACCCTACAGTCTTCCACCCGTGATATGAATGAACGGCTGGATAATGCAGCAAAATTTATTGCGGGCGTCCAGAAAAACATAGGTGAGATGAGCGAGATTGGACGTAGCATGAAAGATTTGCAGGAATTTCTGCAAAGTCCAAAACTTCGCGGTAATATAGGTGAACATATACTCAAAGAGATTCTTTCCCAGATGCTGCCCAAACAATCTTTCCATCTGCAGTACTCATTCAGGTCGGGAGCGACAGTGGATGCGGCAGTTACAACGGCAAATGGTATTATCCCAATTGATTCTAAATTTCCTATGGAGAGTTTCCGTCGGATAACCGAGGCAAAAAATGATGAAGAGAGGAAAAGTGCCGGACAGATTTTTGAAAAAAGCGTCAAGAAGCATATCGATGATATCTCCCAAAAATATATACTGACTGATGAGGGAACGATAGATTATGCTCTCATGTATCTTCCCAGCGAAGCAGTATATTATGAAGTGGTGAATAATCCCCGTCTTTATGATTATGCCGCTGAGAAAAGGATACTGCCCGTGTCCCCGATGACATTTTATGCTTATATGCGGGCAATCCTTATGTCATTTGAGGGACAAAGAATCGAGAAACAAGCCAGGCAAATACTTCTAACAATAAAAGCTGTGCAGAAAGATTATCTCAGGATTGAAGATAACCTAAATGTGTTAAACCGTCATCTGACTAACGCATATAACCAGATGAATAATGTCTCCTCAAGCTTTACTCTTCTTGGGCAGAAATTGAAAAGTGTCCAATCATTGAGTGATGTTGAAGAAAATAAGAATAGACAAAAAAGTCAGGGAGAATAATCCTATCATTGGTAATAAGTCTTATCAATATATATGAAGATGGATTTCAGAAAACTAAATAAGAAACAATCTCAGGCAGTTCGTCATGGCGTGGGCCCTCTTCTTATAATTGCCGGAGCCGGAACAGGAAAGACAACTGTTATTACCGAGAGGATAAAGTGGCTTATCTCAAAAAATCTGGCCAAACCTGTAGAAATTCTGGCTTTGACTTTTACTGATAAAGCCGCAAAAGAGATGGAGGAAAGAGTGGATATTGCCATGCCATATGGATATACACAAATGTTTATTACTACTTTCCATTCATTTGGGGAAAAAATATTGCGGCAGGAAGCTCTTGAGATAGGACTTGACCCAGGATACAAACTGATGACGCAGGCTGAAAGCATCATTTTTTTCAGGAAGAACCTATTCCGCTTTGCCTTAAATTATTTCAGGCCTCTTGGGAACCCGACAAAATTCATAGAAGGTATGCTGCAGCATTTTGAGAGATTGAAAGATGAAGACGTGGAGCCTAGTCAATATATTAAGTGGGCTAATAAACAAAGAGCAGGGAACAGGGAACAAAGTGAGGAAGAAAAGGTGAGCACTGATAAATATATTGAATTGGCAAACGCTTACAGGACTTATGAAGAGTTGAAGGTGAAAGAAGGAGTGATGGATTTTTCCGATCTTATAAGCAATACGCTTTTGCTATTCCGCAAAAGACAAAACATTTTGCGACACTATCAGGAACAGTTCAAATATATATTGATAGATGAGTTTCAGGATACCAATTTTGCCCAAAATGAATTGGCAATACTTCTTGCCGGCAGAGGAAAAAATATTACTGTCGTGGGGGATGATGATCAGGCGATATACCGTTGGCGCGGAGCTGCTATCTCAAACATAATCCAATTCAGGAGCCGATTTCCAAAAGCAAAAATGGTTGTCCTGACGGAAAATTACCGCTCATCTGAAGAGATTTTGGATAGTGCGTATAAATTAATCCAATTCAATAATCCCGACAGGCTGGAGGTAAAAGAAAAATTCGATAAGAAGCTTGTCTCGGCAAGGAAACTGAAAGGGGAGAAAATTGAATTTATCCGGGAGGAAAGAGTGGAGGATGAAGTGGAAGAGGTGGTAAAGAAAATAAAATATATTAAAAAAAGTTGTAAGGATGAAAAAGATGAAGAGGTATATGATTGGAAGGATTTTGCCGTACTGATAAGAGCTAACAGCCAGGCAGAGCCTTTTGTCAGGGGGCTTGTGAGAGCCGGTATTCCTTATCAATTCTTGGGGCCGGGGATGCTTTTCCGGCAGCCTGAGATAAAAGACCTTATTGCATACCTGACTCTTTTGTCTGATATTTCTGATTCTGTAGCAGTTTACCGTGTACTTTCCATGCCGATATTTGGCATAAACATCCGTGATCTTTCATCCATAAACAATTTTGCCAGGCGGGTCGGTCTTTCTACTTTTGAGGCGATTGAAGCGGTAGTTGCTTACCATAAAGGAGATAAAGATCATTGGAGTATGGAAAAAAATTACGGAAATTTTCTGCCATTCATAAGTATCCAGACAAAGGAGAAATTGGCAAAATTGACAGAAATGGTAGAGCGCCATCTGAAACTGGTAAAGACTGAGACTGCCGGGCAGATACTTTATTTTTTCCTTGAGGATGCCGGTCTTCTGCGCCAGTTTACAGAATATAAATCAGTTAAGGAAGAAAGGACTGCACAAAACATTTCAAAATTTTTCAATAAATTGAAGAGTTTTGAAGCAGGGCATGATGATGCCAGTGTGCAGGCCGTTATCGACTGGATAAACATGTCCATGGAGTTGGGAGAGAGTCCGCTGGCGGCTGATGTCGACTGGATGGAAAATGACGCCGTAAATATATTGACAGTGCATTCAAGCAAGGGCCTGGAATTTCCAAATGTATTTCTGGTAAATCTTGTGGCGGGAAGATTTCCTACAACAGAGCGACGGGAAAAGATACCCATACCCGATGAGTTGGTAAAAGAGATTTTACCTGAGGGGGATTATCATCTGGAGGAAGAAAGAAGGCTTTTTTATGTAGGTGTGACCCGTGCCCGTGATAGGTTTATACTTTCTGCAGCCAATTATTACGGAGAAGGCAAAAGGGAGAGAAAAATTTCCACTTTTGTCGGGGAGACGTTGGATATTGATTTGGCGATGCTAGGCAAAAATTCTTCAAAGGAGAAAATAAAGCAGTTGACTCTTTTGGAGTGGAAAAAAGTGGAAGAGTTGCCGCGAAATCCCATACGTCAGCCTATAAACTATCTTTCATATTCACAAATTGATACTTTTACCACTTGCCCTTTGCAGTATAAATACAGATATATATTGAAAATTCCAGTTCCTCCAAGTGCGGCCGGATCTTTTGGATCTTCTATGCATGAGGCGCTGCAGACTTTTTATGAAAGGATCAAACGGGGCGAGAAACTGGATAAGGAGAAATTATTAAAGATACTTGATGAGGTATGGTTGCCTGTGGGTTACGGCAGTAGGCAATACGAGGATAGGATGAAAGAAAGAGGCAGGGAAATGCTGACTAACTTTTTTGAGAAATTCTATAATCCGGAAATTATCCCGCAAAGTTTGGAACAGGTTTTCAAGATAAGGCTAAGTCCGACACTGGCAATAGGCGGCAAAATTGACCGGGTGGATATTACTTCCGAAGGCAAGATAGAGGTCATAGATTATAAGACAGGCAGAAGGCCAACGGAAAAAGAGATCAGGGAAAATCTTCAAATGACGGTTTATGCACTTGCGGCTACTGACAGGGGTATATATAACAAAAAAGCTGAAGATGTCATACTTTCCTTTTATTTTTTTGACCAGTATGAGAAAGTGTCATCAACCAGGTCAGAGGAGCAGTTGGTACAAGCAAGAGAAGATCTTTTGGGAAAAGCACAGGAAATCTCAATCAGCGCTTTTGAGCCAAAGGTGGGACCATGGTGTGATTTTTGTGATTTCCGGCTTATCTGCGAAGCCTGGCAGTAAAAAAGAAAAATGTCATCGGGAAGTTGACAGTTGGGTAGTTGCTGTTGGGACAGTTGGAACACTTGATGTTGCGGAGGGGGTACTTTGAGGAGAAGACGAAGTTCCAAGAAGCGGGAGTGGATTTGAGAGTAGCGGCTCGATGCGAAGAGCGGTAAGATGATCGGTAGTCGTAATATCCTGGTCGGTATACACATTGATCTGCATGCCGGGCATGAGGTCGGACAAGGAAAATTTTTCTGGAGTAGACGATTTTGATATTTGGGATACCTCTGTATCCTTTGTTACAGTTATAAAATATTGGCGCCTTTGTAATGGTGCAATATTTCCAACTGGATTTGGAGATGTGGGACTATAAGCTTGTAAAGTAATAATATTTCCTTCAACTTTAGTAATTGTTCCATTTTGAGCATTGCTGATTGCCGGTAATTGAATCGATTCTGCCACAACTTTGTTTCCCTGAAGGATTCGAAGGTCACTGTTGGTTAAAATAGTAATTGTCTGGCCATTTTGAATGTCAGGGATAGAAAATCGTGGAGGTTGTATTGGAGTTGGGGTGACAAAAAGGTAATTTATCATTAATGGAGGACGGCTGATTGTAGTATCTTTTGTAACTTCAATCTTGTAAGTGATGATTTGTCTTATTGGGGTGGGAATAGGAGGAGGAGGTTGGTTCGGGTTGAGGACAGGTGTTGGTTCTATTATGGTTAGTTCCTGACTTACAGTAACAATATTGCCTTCTACTTTTTCCACTCTACCGACAAATGAAGTAGTTGGAGAAGTGAAGTAGAGAATATTAGGGGAAATAGGTAACCCCGATCTTTTTTGTAACTTGAATACCTTAGACGAAAAGTATCCTAATAAAAATATAACAACTAAGGTTGGTATCCAGAATTTCAACGATGTCATTTTACTTCGCATCCTAATGTTGAGAAACAACTAATCACAGACTATATTTATGCAATTACCCGAACACCCCCATGATATTTGACTACAACTAGTTGCGCCCTTGCAATCTTCACGTTGATTAACGCTGGAACCGGAGAAATTCTGGTGACACCATCCAGGATTCCAGTCACAGTTTCCATAACCAATATTTTTGGCACTTATAATAGTTTGTCCTGCAGGACAAGTTGCGGTTGTCCATACGGCATGACCAACATTAAAGCCCCAAACCATCGTTGCAGAATGTAGGGCATTATTCACGCTGAAATTACTTGGATTCCAAACATACATATTTGTACCATCATTGCTTCCCCATAGCCAGGTGGGCTGGCCGCCTTGGCCAGACCAGTTCCAGCTTTGTCCATTGATAGGATATGGTTTGCCAGAAACGTTTCCCCAGGCAACACTGCCGGCGCTACCTGTGACATTTATTCCCCACGTACCTGAGGCTCCGCTTCCTGTGAGTGAAGGAGCATAACTGCCGATATTGGTGGTGTAGATACCATTTGTTACAGTGGCGGCATTTCCCGTGACATTTATCCCCCAGGTGCCCAAGGCATTTCCTCCTCCTACATAAGCATATTTCCCAGATAAAGCTGATCCTGCCTCACGCAGATTACCACTCACATTAATATCTCCTCCTTGTACGTCAAGCTTATATCCAGGTGTTACAGTTCCAATACCAACGTTGCCGGAGAACGAATAGTTGCCCCCGCCGGTATTTGAACCGAATGCTCCTGAAGATAGATTTGAAGCGTTGATTGTGGCAACTGAGATGTGACCCGTTGAGTCCATCTGGAAAACATTGCTGCCGCCACTGGGCTTGATGAAGAAATTCCCGCCGGTTGAACCAAAGAGATAGTTCTGGGCGGCTGCTTTAGGCGGAGAAAAGATGAGGGTGAAGGAGAAAAAAACGATTACAAGCAGTACTACAAACCCGCATGACAAAAGCAAGTACTTGTTCATAAACTTACGATAAAATTTGTTTGCCCACTGAAAAAATCTTAGTATTTCTTAGCGTGAGTTTCAAGTAGTAAATTGAGGCTAATTGCTTAGTTATACTTAGTAGACTATCAGACTTCCAGCACGGAAAATTATCTGTATGCGGGGAAGCACTGCAAGAGCTCTAAAAATATTAGGTAAAAAAATTCAAAAGTTGAGAAAACAGAAAGACTTTACTCAGGAAGAGTTTGCTGCTAGATTGGGAATAAGCAGAGTGTATATGGGATATATAGAGCAAGGTCGGGAGAGTCCCTCTCTCAAACTGTTGATGAAAATTGCCGGAAAACTGGATGTAAAAATAGAGAATCTGTTTCACAGATAAATATTATGGTCTATCTACCGCAATTGCAAAAGTTTCTTGATAGCTATATGCTTTTTGACAAAAAGCTTGAGGTGGGCAGAATTGATCCATTTATGACCAATGGACTTTTGGTTAAGGGTAAGGAGGAAGTGAAAAAAATAGGTTTTGGAGTTTCGGCTTCACTGGGACTCTTCCAGCTGGCACAAAAAGAAAATTGTGACGCAATTATTGTCCATCATTCTTTTAATCTGCCACCGACAAACCGCTATGATGAAGTTTTCCAAAACCGGATAGAATATCTTTTGCAAAACGACATATCACTTTTCGGTTACCATTTTCTTCTTGACGCCCATCCGCAAGTAGGCAACAATGCCCAAATCCTGGAAACAATTGGTGCAAAAAAAGAAGCACAATATTTCTTCCATGGATATCCTTGGGGATGGATGGGAGTCTTTGAGAAATCGCAAACATTGGAAAATGTCATTGGGAACCTGAGACCCTATCTGAGTAAGCGCCTTACCATATATGATTTTGGGCCGGAAAAGGTTAAAAAAGTTGTGGCATTGTCCGGTAAAGGTGCTCCTGGAGCATCTGAAATGCAGGATTTGATAGACGAAAAAGTGGATCTTTACATCACCGGTGAGGTGCATGAATGGAACAGGGAGCTTTTTCGCGAAGCAGGAATCCATCTTATTGCCGGAGGACATTATGCGACGGAAGTCTTCGGCCTGCGGGCTCTGATGGATAAAATTCCTGCTGACTTTCCGGATATGGACACAAAATGGCTAAAACTACATAACGAAGTGTAATAGGCCTAAAACAGGATTGGGGATTTGGGAAAAGTTTTCCATATAAACTACTTTTTTTCCTCCGAAACCTTCCTTAAATTTGGTAAAACCTTTCCATGATTGGGCTGCCTTGGGAAACCGTTCATCATATATTCCCTCAAAAGTGAATTCTTTACAACCTCTTTTTTGGGAAATCCTGAGCGCTTGCCAAACCAAAAGTGTCGGGGCAAAGAGTCTCTTACCTTTTTTTAGTGCCGAAGCATACCAATAGTACGCAACGCTATTATAAAAAAGTAAAAGAATGCCGGCTACCGGTTCCGGATTGTTTTTTCCCGAAAGAAATTTCACTTGTTTTGGGATCTCAGAAAAGACATTGTGGGTGCTTGTATCGGTATTTGAGTAGGCCAATAGCAAAGAGGCATGGGAGGGGTAAAAATTTCTCCAGAGTTTGTGCATCTCCGGTGCAATAAGAAAACCGACTGGTGAGTATTGCTTTTTCCTGATCTTTATAAAAGATTCATAGTCGTCTGACTCGATTACCGTGATGTGGTTTTTTATGGCTCTTCTGACACCTCTTCTTTTTGCTTCGGTAAAATTGGAAAAGATATCTTTTCCATCAATTGTCAGATCAAACCGAATATCTGTGGTAGGATTAAAAGGACTTATGTCCATCTTGAATTTTTTTATTGCTAGTTGTTTGAGGAGTATTTTATATTGCCTGTTGTCAGTAAGGATGTCAGGTGCGATTTTTATCTGGAAGATATTATATTTTAGTCTTAATGCGTCTATGTCGGTGAGAGGCAGAGGGGGAGTGATTTTGGGTATTTTGGCAAAGTATCCCAGAAATGGAAACCGGCGCAGGTATACGTAAGAATTTTGTATTTTTTCGGCTTTCCAGCCTAAATCTTTCATGAAATTTGCAAACAGCTTTGATTGTCTAATATCAGTCATAATTTATTGCTGTCCCTTTTGCAGTCGGTCAATAACGGATTTCATTTCAGCCGCTTTTGAAGCATTACCCGTTTTCTGGTAAAGATCAAGTAATCCATAGTAACTGAAGTAGAATTTCGGATCCATTGAAAGCGCCTTTTTATACTCAGTTTCAGCCTTCTTATATTCACCCTGCTTTACATAAGCATTGGCCAGGTTGTGGTGGATGTTGGGATAAAAATCTCCCACGGCAATAATATTTTTATACTGCTCAATTGCCAGACTGATATTGCCTGTTTCCTCATAAGCCATTGCCAGATTGTTGTGCATAGGCAGGTTGCCGGGAGATTGGGAAAGGGCGATGTTGTAAAAAGTGATTGGATCCCGCCAATCAAAAGTCCGGATGACTGTCCGCAGGGATAGTAGAAGAGTGATAATAATAAGAAGCATCGCAAAAGCTGTTTTTATTTCAGAAGATTTTACCTTTTGCCATATAAAATAGACGAAATAGGAGATGATGACAAAAAAAGATAATGAGGGTAGATAAAGATAATGTTCAGATTCAATATTATTTATGGGTATGATGCCTGAAACAGGCAGAATAAGGATGAAAAACCACAAAAGAGCAAAAGCGATAATACCGTTTTTGGGCCAATTGTGTCTTGCGGCGATAACAAAAATAATGATGGCAAAAATAAACAGGATAACCCAATGGTTGAGAATTGTCGTAATTATTTGGGGAGTTCTGGCAATGGCAAGATAGTTGGGGAAAAATATAAGACTGACATAATCAAAAAAAACTTTGGAGAAAGTATAGAGACGTACTGGAAGATTTTGGCTGTATAAAAAAGCCACAGACGTGCCAGTTGTACCGGCATTATTCTGATAAAAATTTAATGTGTCAGCAAAATTGAGGATTGTTAACCGCAAAATAAAGTAAATAAAACTGATGGTAAAGAAAGGGAGGGACAGTAGAGCTGTTTTAAGTAAAACATTAAGATTGTTAACCTTTAGTTTTACCAAGCGTATTTTTTTGTTATTTAGCTCTTTAATATTTTTGGTATGTAGGAAAGCGATGATAACTAGCGGAAGAATAAGGGGAAACACTATGGCTGTTTCCTTTGACAGAAGCGACAGAATAAAAAAAAGGATTGAAACGGTATATCTTATCCATCCGTTTTTTTTCTTTTCCAGGCAGGAGATAAAGAATAGGAGGCTGCAGAGCATAAAGAACGCATATAATGGGTCGGTCCTGCCTGAGGCATAGATGACTGCTTCGGAAAGTGCCGGGTGTACCGCAAAAAAAAGTGAGGAAAAAAATGCGATAAATTTGTTGCCAAACAATTTCAGAATAAGAAAAAAAATGAAAACAGCATTTATAGAATGGAGAACTATACTGGTTAGATGAAAACCAAAAGGACTATCTTTCCATACTGCATAGTCTGCGGCGAAAGAAGTAAGAAGGATAGGCCGATACATATTGCTTATCTTGCCGGCACCGGCAATCATATTTTGGGTAAAGTATTGGGGTAAGTATCTCAGGTTTTGCACATAGTAGTTCTTGTATATCAGTTCTTCATCGTCAAAAAAAAGCTTATTTGGCAGGATGTTAATATATGTGGCAATGCATAGAAAAACGACAGCCGAAACCAAAAACAGATTGACATGTCTTCGGATGTTAAAGTAGGTAATCATAGACGGAAATTTTTTTCAGTTAGCTGCGGAAGTTACTTTTTATTTTCAGAAAAATTTCCCGGCCGGTATGCAAAAGGTTGAAGATTTTATATGCTGCCGGTTGTATCACAATATCAAAACTTCCCGCAAATTCTACCAGTGTTGCCCCGTATCCCTGTTTGAACCGGTGGAATCCATACCATGACTCATTGGGAGAGGGGTTTGGACCTAATGCGCCCCACATGTCAAATTTCTTTGCGCCCATTTTTTTACCCCATCTTATTGCTTCCCACATCATAAGATTTGAGGCCATGACGTTTCGGAAGCTGTCGCTTGAGGCGCCGTAGGGATAGTAAATAACTTTATTGAAAAGAAAAAGAACCCACGTCACAAGAATATGTTTATGGCCCACATCTTCAAAACTAGCGGTCAAAAGATGGGCGATGCCACAGGGGTATAGCGTCTCCCACATGAGAGTATGATAACGTTGGCTATGAGCATAGAATTTTTGCCTTCTGGTTGTTTCAAAAGTAAGTTCCAGGTACTTCTTGAAAGCATCTTCTGAGTTATCTTCCGTCACGGTTACACTGTGTTTTTGGGCAACCTTGATGTTGTATCTGGTTTTGGGATGCATAACAGACAAAAGTTCTTTTTCAGATTTTGAGATATCAAGTTGGAAAGTGTACTTAGTAAAAAGCGGGTGGGGTGAGGGAAGTACATGCGTCCTTCCACTGAGATGGGACAATTCCCAATTATTTTTCTCTATATTCGGCTCAAATTTGATGAAGATACAGTCTTTTTCTTTACCAAGTGCAACCAATCTCATAAGCATTTCAGGACTTATTAGGCCGCATTTTGGCAGATAGCCTATGGTATAGGAAGTAAATGGAAGCTTGTGGAAAGTGATCTGGGCTGTCTCTACAAGTTTATCATTGTCAAATCTGCCTAATCTCACTACGTCAATTCCTGTTTTTTTGCGAAATTCCCCCCATTCCCATGACTGCAGAGGGTGGGTGGCCAGTTTGTCAAATACAATTCTGTCTTTTTCGGAAACTGACTTTATATCCATATATTTATGAGGGGTACTTCACAAATGTTATTTTATGTTATTATATGAATAATTGGTAGTGATATATACTTAAATTTCAAGCATGAAAACCAAAATCAAAAAGAAAGTGGTAAGAAGATTAGTCAGAAGGAAACCAAAATCGGTATTGAGGTCCAAATGGATTATTGCAGGAGTTATTTTGGTGGCAGTAGTCATTCTGAATGCGGTTTCCGGAGGCGGTGTTATAACGGCTGCGAAAGTATTGCTGGGTGCAGTGCCAACCTCAACTCCAATTCCTACACCCACTCCGGCAGATATTGTCCCATATGGGGGTGACCTGAAGCAGCAGGATACTTATACCGGTATAGCAAAAGCTGATTTGGCTAAAAAGCTTGATATGTCTGTCAGTGATATCCAAGTGATCAGTATAACGCAAAAAGATTGGAGCGATACCAGTATGGGTTGTCCTAAAAGAA
Organism: Patescibacteria group bacterium; assembly: GCA_023379265.1. GTDB lineage: Bacteria > Patescibacteriota > Microgenomatia > 2-02-FULL-39-11 > 2-02-FULL-39-11 > JAMCUI01. The sequence continues at coordinate 62,860 of JAMCUI010000012.1, read as the reverse complement.
ACCAGATGTATTCCCAGGTGGTTACTCCTGGGTATGTTATAGTACTTCAGGCAAGCGAGAAAAATTATACCTACAATGCCGGATTGGAAAAAGTAGTAAGTTGTCAGTAAAAAGTTGGAGTAAACATTCTGTATGCAACCTTCGAAAAATATATTGTTAAATTACCTGTTCCGTTGATTGTTGTACCAAATCCTGGGGAATATCCAATAAAAAGCGGGAGACGGGGTTGGTTGACCTTTGGCCAAAATATAGCCTTCTTGAAGTATAAGTAAGATAAAGCTTGTCCATGGCGCGGGTAATCCCCACATAGCAGAGTCTTCTTTCTTCCTCCAGTTCCATCGGCTCCATTATCGATCTGGCATGTGGGAAAAGGCCTTCTTCCATGCCAACCATGAATATATTGCGGAATTCCAAACCTTTGGCTGCGTGAAGCGTCATAAGAGTTATGGCATCCTTTTTGTTGTCATTGGCTGGGCGATCCGGCAAATATTCCTGCTCGACAAGCGCCACATTTTCCAGAAAATTATTCAAATTTGGGAATTGAGAGGCAACTGAGCGCAATTCTTTTATATTTTCCAAACGGTAGAGATCTTCCTCGTTGTTTTTATCATAAAGGTCAAGATAGGATGACTCCTGCAGAGCCTTATCCATCACTTCAAGTGAAGAGAGATTGTTTTTTTTTATTTCACTTCTGAAATTCCCGGCAAAATCCATAAACCTTGCCATTTTCTTTTTGCCCAGTTTTTCTATCCTCCTGTAAGAAATACTGTCTTTTGGGTTTATCAAAAGTCTCAAATATGAGAGGACATCTTTTATTTCTTTCCGTTCATAAAATCTGACCCCGCCCACCAGTATATACGGGAGTCCGGTATGGAGAAGTGCTTCCTCGAGAACTCGGCTTTGGGCATTAGTCCGGTAAAGTACGGCAAAGTCTGAGAAGTGCAAATGACTGTTTTTATATTTTGACTCGGTAATTTTTCCTATGACAAAAAGAGCCTCCTCCTGTTCGTTTCTTGCTTGAAATGAAGTGATGAGCTCGCCGCCACTTTTCTCTGTCCATAATTTTAGGATGGGGTGTGAATTATTCCGTGAGACGATAGAATAAGCAGCTGAAAGTATCGTCTGTGTGGAACGGTAGTTTTGCTCAAGATGAAATACTTTGCAGTCAGGGAAATCTTCCTTGAAGCGCAATATATTCCTGAAATCCGCTCCCCTCCATGCATAGATGCTTTGGGAAGCATCCCCTACTACACATATATTTCTCCACCTTTTACTTAAAAGTCGGGTCAATTCATACTGGGCATGGTTGGTATCCTGGTATTCGTCAACCAGGACATATTTGAATAAATTTTGGTAATATCCGGCCGTCTCTTTATCTTTGCGGAAAAGCTCTACTGTGAAAAAAAGCAGATCGTCAAAGTCCAAGGCATTACTTTCTCGTAGAAGTTTCTGGTATTCGATATAAACTTTAACGATATTTTCCTGGAAATAACCCCGGGCAATTTGTTGGTATTCAATGGCGGAAATAAGTTCGTTTTTGGCTTGGGAGATGTTAGAAGTTACAGCTGGAGGATGGAACCTTTTTTGGTCCAAACCCAAGTTCTCAAGGACTTCCTTTATAGCATCTTTCGTGTCTTGGCTGTCGTAGATGAGAAAATCGGGAGTGATGCCGATTGCCCTGCCATGACGCCTGAGTATCCTGGCGCATAGTGAATGGAAAGTGCCGGCAAACGGCAGATCGGATACATGTCGATCGTCGGATTTTTTCAGAAGTGACGTAATTCTATCCTTCATTTCCCCTGCAGCTTTATTGGTGAATGTTACCATGAGTATATTTCCGGCCGGTATTTCTTTTTCCAAAATCAGATAAGCCACTTTATATGTAAGTACTCTGGTCTTTCCGGATCCTGCACCGGCCAAAATCAGTATCGGGCCGTCAGTTGCAAGAACGGCTTTTTTTTGGGCTGGATTTAAGGAATTTAGAAGTGTGCCGTCTGTCATGTTAAATTAAGGAAGTAAATGATCTCCGTTTTTAATTCCTGTCGTAATAACTGAGATTTGCGCTATTTATGATATTTATCCCTAATGTTACAATAGACTATAATAACATAATTTTTCTTCAAATCTGATTTATGAAATACATTATCGGTAATTGGAAATCTAATAAGAATATAGTGGAGACGCGAGATTGGTTTGCCAAATTTACCAATATTTACTCCAAACAAAAAGAGACCATCTCTACCGCAAACCTGACACTGGTAATTTGTCCTCCCTTTATACTTCTGCCGTTGGCAAAAGAGTTAAGAGATAAGTATGGTTTGCCTTTGAGTCTGGGAGTTCAGAATATTTCACCATTTGTTGAAGGAGCGTTTACGGGAGAAGTGACGGCCAATATGGCAAAAGAGTTTGCGCAGTATGCCATTATAGGTCACTCGGAGAGAAGGGAAAAATTTGGAGAAACAGATAATATTCTTTCTGAGAAAGCCAAAAGAGCCAAAAGCGCAAGTTTAACTACAGTTTTTTGCATTCCAGGGCCGGAAACTCCAGTCCCAGTTGAGGCTGATATTGTGGCCTATGAGCCGGTTTGGGCCATAGGTACTGGCAAGACTGAGAGTCCGCAAAAAGCAGGTGAAGTTGCAGAATATATTAAAAAAAAGAATCCAGGTAAATCGGTAATTTATGGTGGAAGCGTTAAAGCAGAGAATGTTAACAGTTTTTTGTCACTTGGCAGCATCGATGGAGTACTGCCAGGTGGTTCCAGTCTTGATCCACAAAGTTTCTTTGACATAGTTCTCAATGCTTCATCACTTTAAGAGAAGGATTCAAAAATATCTGCCGGTTCTGAGAGCCTCTATACTGGGGGCTATTTTTGTTTTGGCGGTAGCATTATTCCTCGTTAAAATATATTTTCCGGCGTATCAGTTTGCCGCGGCCAATAATCTGTCGCCGTCCCTTTTATCAAGTATCGTATTTAATACCACGCCAAATCTGAAATCATATCAGGGCAGGACAAACATTGCTGTTTTGGGAATCGGTGGTGGCAATCATGAAGGGGCTGATCTGACCGATACCATGATGTTTCTCAGTGTTGATTTCCAAAAACATGATGCACTTATGGTATCAATTCCCAGGGATATTTGGCTTGATAGCCTGAAGGATAAGATAAATGCTGCTTATCACTATGGGGAGGCAAAGGAAAAAGGAGGAGGTTTTATACTCGCAAAGTCGGCTATTGAAGAAGTGGTAGGCCAACCGGTACATTATGCCGTGCTTGTCGATTTTTCGGGGTTTGAGAGGCTGATTGATCTTTTGGACGGAGTCGATATAAACGTGTCTACAGCTTTTACCGATACGATGTATCCTATTGCCGGTAAAGAAAATGACACTTGCGTCGGTGACCCGACATTTGCCTGTAGATATGAGACGGTGCATTTTAACACCGGTCTACAACATATGGATGGTACAACAGCATTAAAATTTGTCCGGAGTAGGCATGCGCAAGGGGAGGAGGGAACTGATTTTGCCAGAGACCAGAGGCAACAGAAAGTAATACTGGCAATAAAAGACAAGGTGATGAAGCCTTCGTTTTGGACTGATCCCCGTCGGGTCGTGGAGGTAATAGATGCTTTCAATAAGACTGTCCTTACCGATATGAATCTGTCGGAAAAGATACAGATGGCAAGGTTTTTTGCCACACTAAAAGATGGTTCCTTGCGAAAAGTGGTTTTGGATGCAGGCGATATTTTATCAAACGCTCCCAACAGAAGGAAAGGATTTTTAGTAAATCCTCCTGACTGGCAGTATGATGGGAGATGGGTGTTGGCGCCAAGGACTGGCAATTTTGACGAGATACATAAGTTTATCTTGTGCCAAATGCAGGATCCAAATTGCAAAATTATCCCCTAAATTATAGAGAAGTAAAGAGTTTGATGCCTGCAAGAAGAAGGGCAGCCCCTCCTCCAGCAAATTTGTTTACAGAGAAGTAAAGAGTTTGATGCCTGCAAGAAGAAGGGCAGCCCCTCCTCCCAATAAAGCTACGGTGGCTTGGTATGATCCAGTACGCGGAGGATTTTGTGCAAGGGTAGGTGAAATATAAGCGATTGTCGGAGCAGATGTCGGGCTGGGTATTGGCGAGTTTATGGGTGTTGGCGCTGGTGTGTTAGTGGGTAAAGGTGGAATGTTTGTTGGAACCGGAGTTGGAGTAGAAGTGGGAGAAGGAGTTAGAGTGGCAGAAGCTGTAGCTTCCCCCAAGACTTGTTCTCCACTCTTAAAGACTATAAATTCCCTTGTAATCTTTACCGGATTGCCATAGTCATCATATCCCTGGATACTGATGTAGTGGGTTCCAGGGGAAAGCGCCTGGGATGGCCGCCAATACCAGTTGCCGTTTTGGTCCACAGTCACTTTGGCTGATTGGGGTGATGAGCGGACAGTAACTAAGATTTGCTTTCCTTTAGGTCCAATCCCTCTAAATCTTGGTTGTGTATCACTTGTGTAATCTCCGTTTGAAGAGGGGAAAATCAGGTTATAGCCACCGATACTATCTGCGCCCACTGAAGAACCTGAAATTTTTTCACTATTTGCTTTTGTTTGTGCGCCAAGAATTTTCTGGTCATTTATTTGTGCCAGTAGATCTCTTTTACTGATAAGGTTAATAAAATTATAATTGTTTCCCACAATCATGTCCGGTATTTGTAGGTTTTGTCTTATTGAAAGGACATCGACTACGCCTGAGGTTGTCTGCTGTGGTGCAACGTATGCTGAAATTTGCAGTAGGTCGGTATCTGCAATTTCTATGTGGCTTAAAAGGTCTTGGTTTCTGATGTTGTTCAGAGGTATGACCCAAAGTCCCAAACTGTCACTTCTGCCGGATAAAAGCGCACTCTTTCCAAGAGTAAGATAGACGATTGCTCCATCAGCCGCTTTTCCCGTAATGTCGATAATTTTTCCTTTTGCCGGAGGTAGAGAAGGGGCGGTTGGGAGCTTGGTCCCAGTTTTCAGTTTTATTGTCGGGCAGTAAATGCTGTTTGGACAGTTAGTATTGTTATCAAATATCTGGACTGTATATGCCGTATCGGGATTGAGGTTTCTGAAAGTAATATAGTGGGTTGTCCTTGGTCTTTGTATGTTGTCATTGTCAAGGTCATCTATAAGAGTTATTGTTGGGATGCTATTCCCGGTGATTTTTGCTATGGCGGTAACCGGAGTAGAAGTAAGCCATGAGACAGTAAAAGAATTTTCTGAAATATTGCTTATATGTACCTCTTGGGGAATAATTGGATTTTTGGCCGAAGAGGTAAATGTGTGAGCTGATCTATCAAAAAAGAGAGTACTGCCGATTCCGGCAAAAAGTATGAAAAGAGCCAAAATGGTGGGTATGCGTTTTTCCTTTCTATACATTTATTCCTCTCGGCTTCTAAGTTTTTTGATTATGTCATTGTCAAAAGTCGGTGTCAACGGCACAACTTGACGCAAATCCTGTTGGGAAATACTGGATTCTGTTTTGGCATGATATACGCCAAAGACAATCCATGCTGCTACAGTCAGCAAAATTATTAAAGCCATGATCATAATTTCTTTACGGTTCATAGTAAGTAATGGCTCTGATTTGCATCCTCAAATTGGCACTCTGTGTGCCTCCTTCGTGTGACAGTTCCAACGAGCTGATATTTACTATCCTTCTCCAGTTTATAAGATGAGTCAGGAAATTAGTAATAGAGTTAAAATCTCCTGTGGCGATCATATTAAATCCGTAGTTGCTCAGTCTTCCAGTTGATGGCAGATGGGAAATTGAGACATTGTCAATCTGCATCTGGTTAATGATAAGGTTTTCCTTATTTGCAAAATTTTCTATTGATCTGGCAAGCTTGCTGAAATCGGTATTTGTTGGGATAGCTGCATCGATTAGAGGTAGGTCATCCCTTATCTGTTCATAAGACGATTGGGCTCTTATGAGGCTTCCAATCTTATTTTCGTATTGGATGTTCAAAGCCTGTAGGTCGCCAACATCCTTATAAAGAGAAATGGCAGTGATAAGGGTGGGCCGTATGGCAAAAAGCCCGAATATCGAGAGAGATATGAAAGTCAAAGTTAATGTAAGGTATGATTTTGACTTTTTGCTTTTTATGATGGGCATAAACCTTTGGTAGGCTGCTCCGAAAGTAGGATGATAAAATGTCGGTCTTTTAACCATAACTTTGTTACCTAAATTTGTTTATATTCACATTTGCAGTAATCTTGAACGATATTCTTCCGTCATGTTCCAATGTATACAATTTACCTAAATTTGTTTATATTCACATTTGCAGTAATCTTGAACGATATTCTTCCGTCAGGTTGCCGCTGGATATCATTCAGGGTGACCTCAGTCAGTTTATTATCCTGTTGTAGTTGCCGGAGGAAAAAGTTGAAACTTCGCAAATTTCCGGATGTGGCGTTAAAACTGAGGCTGGTAGCGTTTATTGAAAGGGTGGAGTAGACGGTATCAGATGGTGTCAGGTTTTGCAAAAATCTGATGATTTTTAGGATAGCATCCTGATTATTGGTCACCTGACCTATATAAGCTAATTTAGCCTGCACTTGTCTAATATTACCTTCCAGATCAGAGATTGATTCCACCAACGCTTGTTTTTGTGAAACGGAATCTTTTAAATCGGTATGGTCGCGGTCAAGTTTGAAACGCAGGAAAAAAACTGACAGGACGACTATTTGGGTGATGATTATGATATAACGTCCATAAGTAAGTGCCCATGATAAGGCTTGGCCTGAGAATGACTCATCTACATCTTCTTTTACAATTAGGTTAATGTTTACTTTTTTTTTGGCGGCAGGCATAGGTTTTTTAAGTCTTATTCAATTACAATAACCCGCGGCAAACCCTTTTGGGAATCCGCGTTATTATTCAATTCATTATACAACGGAATTCTAACCAGCACTATAAAGTAGTTCTGTAAAAAAGGTTGGAGATAAATATATGTGAGTTAACTTGAGGATTTTTTGCTTTTGGCTTTTCTGGTAGGCGATTTTGGCTCCTGAGTCTTTTGCGGTAATGGCTTTTTCCCTAGAAGTTTGGAAAGGTTTGATTTTAGCCTGGCTGATTTGTTTTTATGGAATATATTTTTCTTCACGGCGTTATCCAAAAGACTGTAGACTTTTTCCAGCATTTTTGGAGTCGGTTTTTTCTTGAAAACTGAAATAGCCGATTTGACAGCCTTTTTTATCAGTAAGTTTTGTTTTGTCCTGATTTTATCCTGGCGAAGTTTCTTTTTGGCGCTTTTTATGATAGGCATAGATTTATGATGTCAGAAAACTGATAAATCGGGATTACAATGAACTAATCTACAAATCATTTATTAACTGACGTTGTAATAGTATACTAAAGACTGGGCTTATGGTCAAGCTATTTAAACACACTCTGCGTATTTTAACCCACCGGCAAAATAGTGTCTTTTCTGCCGCCTCAATCATCATGGTGACGGTAGCGCTCTCAAGAGTGCTTGGATTATTTAGAGACAGGCTTCTGGCGGCAAGGTTTACTCCGTCGGATTTAGGCATATACTATGCCGCATTCAGACTCCCAAATATGATTTTTGAGCTTCTGGTGATGGGGGTTCTGGCAACAGCTTTTATACCTGTTTTTACCGATCACCTGGACAATAAGGGAAAGGAAGCAGCCTTCAAAATGGCTGCATCTCTTATAAATGTGGGACTGGTGATTTTTGTAATCTTTTCCCTTCCGGTCGTATTTTTTGCTCGGCAGATTTCCATGTTGCTGGCTCCGGGGTTTGACGGACATGAAATAACGCTTATGGCTTCGTTCACTCAAATAATGATTTTAGCTCAGGTTTTTCCGCTTATCATAGGCAACTTTTTTACGGGGATTCTAGAATCGTTTAGGAATTTTATAATCCCGTCACTCGCGCCTGTAGTTTACAACGTAGGAATAATTTTGGGTATCATCTTCCTGACGCCCTTTTTAGGACTTTATGCACCGGTAATAGGAGTTGTAATTGGGGCAGTATTGTTTACCGTTATACAGGTGCCGCTTGTTTTGTCACTTGGATATAAGCATCATTGGAGTCTTTCACTTTCAAACCCCGGTACACGAGAAGTGGGAAAACTAATGTTGCCCCGAACTTTGGGATTGGCAGTTTCCCAGATTGATGCCACAGTTGATCTAATCCTATCAACACTTCTGGGAGCAGCTTCAGTTACGGTTTTTAATTTTGCCCAGCATTTGCAGCAGGTGCCAATTGGACTTTTTGGTGCCAGTATTGCTCAAGCGACTCTGCCATCCCTTTCATCTTTATACGCCAAGAAGAATATGGATGAATTCAAAAATACTTTCCTTGCCGCTTTTCACCAGATTCTTTTTCTGGTTATTCCTATTTCGGCAATTCTTATAGTCCTACGTATTCCTATGGTCAGATTGGTCTTCGGGGCTTCTACTTTATTTGATTGGAATAGTACAGTCATAACGGGGAAAACTCTGGCATATTTCAGTATCTCCCTTTTTGCCCAGTCACTCATACAGCTTTTAGCCAGGGCATTTTACGCTCTTCATGATACAAAAACTCCTGTTGTTATAGGGGGAGTATCGGTCGGTTTAAATACTGTATTATCACTTATTTTTGTCCTCAATCTTCATATGGATGTTTGGTCTTTGGGATTGTCCACTTCCATTGCCAGTATTGCCCAGATAATTCTTCTGACTTTTTTCTTGGATAGAAAAGTGGGAAGCTTCGCAAAAATAGAATTTATTCTGCCGGCGGTAAAAATATTTCTCTCCGGAATTGTAACAGGAGTAGTGTTGTATATCCCCATGAAGCTTTTGGATCAGCTCGTTTTTGATACGACAAAAACAATCAATCTTTTATTTCTGACGGGAATCGCCACTCTTGCTGGCATGTCCGTATACCTTTTCCTTTCCTGGTTTCTGGAGGTGCCCCAAATCAGCGTCTTTTACAAAATGATAAAGAGAGCCAAGGAATTTAGAAGAGGAGTGTTAATAGATACTACCCAGGAAGTTGTAAACGTACAAGAGTCAAACGTCTGATATTTATCTGTCTACCCTCCCGCCAAAAGTCCATCCGATAAGCTGTTCTTTACCAAGCACAATTGATAGATTGTCAATCGCATCGTTTACAGGATAAAAAGTGACAATTCTGCCATTACGGATATCGGTTGTGACCGGAAGCTGTATTTTTTCGGTGTCGTCCAGAAACATATAGATTTGATTGGGATCCCAACCAACCGTAATCCTATGCCAGCTGCCATCTTGAAGTGTATTGGCAGGTAGCGTCACAGTTGTCGGATTTGAGGATAAGGAAGAGGTGTTCTCGATACCAAACGTCAGCTGTGAGAATGAAGGGGAAGATTCTTTTCTCAAAAATATTTTCTGCAGAGTCCCGCTTTCGGTTGCAAAAGGCGCTTCAAAAATGATTTTGGGGTCAGTATCGTTTTTATCCCACAGGGGTTTTATATCAAAACTGATTTTTCCAGATGGTAAAATGTGAAATTCTGGTGAACTGAAGACTAAAGGATCGGAATTTTTCTGAAGTACCAATGCTTCATCATCAGGTTTGCCACTTGCCCCGGGAATAAAAGTGGCCAATGGTGAGATAGGAGATAATTCCAGATAGACGATGGAATTGGGAGGCATAGGGATGTTTTTGGTGATTGCGCCATTGGTTGAAGTGATTTCATAATTCCCACCTGATTGTGTTAAGGGATATTTGTATTTGAGATTATAGGATGATGGAGAAAGACCGGTGAAAGTGACAGGAACATTTTCTGTATTATTGCTGGTCAGATCATAATTACTCAGTATGACCCTAATTGTGTTAGCGTCATTGGTGGCAATAGCCTTGACGAAAGTACCTTGTCCTGAGATATAGACTTTATTGCCTCTATCCAGATTGGCTAGAGCTTCAAAAGCCTTAAATCGCGGTTTGGGTGAAAGAGGAGGATTACCGTTTTCATGTGTGATAAGGCCCCACTTGCCGCCACCAGGTGGCGGGCCGTCCTTTATCTCAAAAGCAAACGCCAAATCTACCTTGTCTCCTATTTCCGCAATGGTATTTACACTAAATGCGGCTGTCGCATCAGTATTATTCATTTCACTATTGGCGGAATCTAATCCCCATTCTGATAATATAAGGGGAATATCTTTATATTTGGGAAAGTTTGAAATGTTGCCTCTGATATTTTTGATATCTGAGACATAATCAGAAGATCTTTTTGTATATCTGTGCCAGGAGTAGAAGTCCAGACGCAAGTTGTTTTGACTGATATAAGAGAGAAAGCTGTTTACCCAGCTGGGGTAATAAGATCCCACTGCCGGTCCACCAATATAAAATTTATTGACATCCTGGGCCAGGACAGCTCCAGCCTGGGCATAATAATAAAGCATTCTGTAGTCCTTGTTGCCAGACAGTGACCAGTTGCCAAACTGCGGCAGCTCAGGTTCGTTCCAGACTTCATAATAAACATTATTAAGATTACGGAATTTCTTGCCGCTATAGTGTTCAACTGTCGCTTGTACCAGATTTTTCCAATAATCCCAGTTTACGGGTGTATCTATGACGGAATTTGTTCCGGTAAGCTCCCGTGGCATATATGAAAGACTGAAAAAGGGCAGCGCCCCAGCATCCAGGATGTCATTGACTGTTTGGTCCAGACGTGAGAAATCATAGACGATATTATTGCCGTTTTTTTGTATGATGGAATAAGAGTCATATATATGGTCAATCCTGACATATCTGGGTTTTAATGTCCGCAGTTGCGTCACTACGCGTGTGAGCATTGGTGGCGGTTCTTCTCCTCCCTGGGCAAAGGCCTCCCATGAGGGATTTAGGACTCCAGTGCTGTTTTTGGTGTCAATAATGATATTTGCTGGTTGGGGAGCCGCTCGGCTGATGAGTCCTACAATCTGGTTCCCGGCAAAAATTACTAAAGGTAAAGAAATAGTTGCCAGAATTATATAAATTAAATTCTTACGCATTAATTTTATAGTAGCATGTTGAAGATATACTGCAAATAATTAAACTTGACAAACTTTAGCAGTCATGTTATCTTAGTGCTAACCTGAGAAACATTATAAATTTAATTTCTGAAAATGAGCGATTTGACGGACAGGCAAACACAAATACTGAAAGCAATAATTGAGGAATATATAAATACCGCCGAACCGGTAGGTTCCGAGACTTTGGATAAGAAGTATAATTTGGGCATTTCTCCGGCCACGATAAGAAACGAAATGGTCAGGCTTACTCAGACAGGATATCTGAAACAACCTCATACTTCAGCTGGAAGAACTCCTACGCCCGTTGCCTTGAAGCTTTATGTGAACAATCTTATGAAACCTCACGATCTGTCTGTAGCGGAAGAAGTGAAAGTCAAGCAGGATATTTGGGAATACCGCAACCGTATGGAAAAGCTTCTGAGGGAAGCCACAAGGGAACTAGCTGAACAGACAAAGACGATGTCACTGGCTGCCACTGATGAAGGAGATATCTATGCTGCAGGCGTCAGTAATATTCTTGATATGCCTGAATTTTTCGATATAGATATGACTAAGCATCTATTAAACACGTTGGATGAATACAGCTATTGGTGGAATATATTTTCCCGTCTGGAGTCTGGGGAAGATCCGGTGACTGTATTTCTTGGCGAAGCGTCAGGAAGCAGGATACTTAGTCAATGTGGTGGGGTTTTCATAAGGTTTGTTTCCCCTTCACACCAGGGAGCAATTGGGGTGGTTGGTCCATCCCGGTTGAATTACCCACGGATTGTTCCTATGGTGCGGTATATGGGTCAGCTTATAAAAGAAGTGGCTCCAAATTGGTAATTTTCCAAAAATTGAGAGATGAATAAGAAGACTGATAACCAGCCATTGAGTATACATCCATCCGCGGCAGACGATAAGATAAAAAAAGAAGCGGAAGAATGGAAAGCCAAATATTTAAGAGCCTTGGCTGATTACCAGAATTTGGAAAAAAGGGTGGCACAGATGCGTCAGGATATGATGCAAAATGCACTGGAGAGTATTATAGTAGAATTTCTACCGGTTATAGATGTACTGGAGAAGGCTGAAAAACATATAAACGATCAGGGGTTGACTTTAGGATTGAAAAGTTTCTGGAATGTGCTTTCTGGGAGGGGCGTAAGAAAGCTTGAAACAAAAGGAAAAAGATTTGATCCGAATGAAATGGAGTGTGTAGAAGTGGTAGGAGACGGTAAAGATGACAATGTGATTGAGGAATTGCTGCCGGGATATAAATTGGGAGACAAAATTATCAGGGTGGCAAAAGTCAAAGTCGGGAAGAGTAATCCAGAAAACAAGGAACAGATAACAGAAAACAATAGCTCGAACTGAAAATTTGTTTATTGTTATTTGTTAATTGTTATTTGAATAAAAAGGAGGCTATATGGCAAAAATTATCGGTATAGATTTGGGTACTACAAATTCATGTGTAGCAGTTATGGAGGGTGGTTCCCCTAAAGTGATAAATTCCGCTGAAGGGAGGAATGTCATTCCTTCCGTGGTTGATCCCATAAAAAGGATAGTCGGTGATGTGGCTAAACGCCAGATGGTGATAAACCCCTGAAGGGAGGAATGTCATTCCTTCCGTGGTTGATCCCATAAAAAGGATAGTCGGTGATGTGGCTAAACGCCAGATGGTGATAAACCCCAAATCGACAATCTTTTCAGTGAAAAGATTGATGGGTCGCAAATTTTCAGATAAGTCAGTCCAGTATGACATCAAATGGCTTCCGTATGCGATAAAAAGTGGCCGTGAAGGAATGGCTGTTGTCGAGGTTGAGGGTAAAACTTTTACTCCTCAGGAAATCTCAGCCATGATTCTGCAAAAGATAAAGACAGACGCGGAAAACCATATAGGCGAAAAAGTGAGTGAAGCGGTCATTACGGTTCCAGCATATTTTGATGATTCGCAAAGGCAAGCTACCAAACAGGCGGGGGAAATCGCTGGTCTGACAGTAAAGAGAATTCTAAATGAGCCCACAGCTGCTGCACTTGCTTACGGTTTGGACAAAAAACATGCCCATACTGTGGCGGTTTACGATCTTGGTGGAGGCACTTTTGATATATCGGTTCTGGAATTGGGTGAAGGTGTTTATGAAGTCAAGGCTACCAACGGGGATACTCACCTGGGAGGAGACGATTTTGATAAGAAAATCCTTGAATATCTGGCTGATGAATTCAAGAAAGAAAACAATGTAGATTTGAGAAAAGATCCTCAGGCACTTCAACGTTTGCGTGACGCAGCTGAGAAAGCAAAAATAGAGCTTTCAAGCAGTCTGGAAACAGAGATAAACTTGCCGTTTATAACCCAGGGAAAGGAGGGACCTTTACACCTCGTGCACAAGTTGACCCGAGCCAAACTGGAATCAATAGTTGGCGATTTGATTGATAATACAATCGGTCCGGTTGAAGCTTGTCTTAAGGATGCCAAGATAACAAAAGACAAGATTGATGAAATTGTCTTGGTTGGCGGAATGACCAGAATGCCTAAGGTCATTGAGAAAGTAAAGGAGTATTTCGGTAAAGATCCCAACCGTACTGTCAATCCAGATGAAGTCGTAGCTATTGGTGCTGCAGTACAAGCAGGTGTACTGACAGGGGAAGTGCGGGATGTAGTGCTTTTGGATGTGACGCCCCTGACACTGGGGGTGGAGACATACGGAGGGGTCCTGACTCCTCTTATAACCAGAAATACGACTGTGCCGACATCAAAAACAGAGGTATTTTCAACAGCCGCAGACAACCAGACATCTGTAGAAATAAATGTCCTTCAAGGGGAGAGGCCCATGGCTGCTGATAACAAATCATTGGGCCGATTTATACTTGATGGTATACCTCCTGCGCCGCGCGGTATCCCACAGGTAGAAGTCACTTTTGATATTGATGCAAACGGTATATTGAGCGTCTCAGCCAAAGATAAAGCAACTGGTAAGAGTCAGAGTATCAAAATTACTGGTTCCACAGGGCTTTCAAAGGACGAAATTGAAAAAATGACCAAGGAAGCTGAAGCCCATGCTGCAGAAGATGAGGCTAAAAAAGGCAAAGTGGAGGCCCGTAACAAGGCAGACAATATGATATATGTGGCTGAAAAGTCGCTTAAAGATGCAGGCGATAAAGTAGCCGCCGATGTCAAAAAGGAAGTTGATGAGAAAATTTCGGCATTAAAATCAATTCTGGAGACGGGAACCAAGGAAGATTTGGAGACAAAGACAAAAGATCTATCCGATTCCCTTCAGAAGATCGGGCAGGCGATGTATCAGCAGCAGTCCCAGCAAACCCAGCAGCAGGCAGGAGACAACAAGGAGGAAAAGGAAGAGAAAAAGGATAAAAAAGACAAGAAGGAAGATATCCAGGAAGGGGAAGTGGTAAGTTAGTTTTTATTGATTGTGAGTTGCGAGGTGTGGTTAAATATTTGTAAAGTGATAATATACATCTTTATATAAAGTTTAAGATGATTTAGTTAGTTTGTGTGGTGTGGTGTGTTGATTCTCTAGGTTAAAACACGATTAAGATTTATTCAAAGCGCGTTTAGCGCTTTTTTTGATAAAATAAGAGATTATGGCCAAGGATTTTTACGAGATTTTGGGTGTACAAAAGGGCGCTTCAGAGGCGGAGATAAAGCGCGCCTATAGAAAGCTTGCTCTAGAATGGCATCCAGATAGGAATAAAAGCGCTGAGGCAACTGAAAAATTTAAGGAAATAAATAAAGCATATGAAGTGCTTTCCGATCCCAAGAAAAAAGAGATGTATGACCAATATGGGGAATCAGCTTTTGCTCCTGGCAGCGGTTTTAGTGCGGCAGGACAAGGGCCTTTTGGCGGACAACAGACTGGAAGATACGGTCCTTTTACTTATACTTACAGCACTTACGGCGGAGGTTCTCCCTTTGAGGGAGTGGATTTCGGCGGGTTTTCCGATCCCTTCGAGATATTTGAACAGTTTTTCGGCGGGTCACCATTTGGTGGCAGACAGAGATCAAAAAGACGGTCTGTCTACCAGTTAACAATAGATTTTATGGAAGCAGTCAAGGGTACGGAGAAAGAAGTGGAGATAGAAGGGAAATCCCAAAAAATCAAGATCCCGGCAGGGGTAGACAATGGTACGCATATCCGTTTTTCCGATTATGATGTCATAGTCGAGGTACAGCGTGACTCAAGATTCAGAAGAGAAGGTTATGATCTAGTTTCTGATGCGGATGTGAGTTTCAGCCAGGCGGCTTTGGGTGATGTGATTTCCGTACCAACAATAGATGGGCCGCTAAATCTCAAGGTGCAACCGGGGACACAGCCAGGTACTCTTATAAGACTTAGAGGGAAAGGAGTACCTCATGTGCGGGGTAGCGGACGGGGAGACCACTATGTCAGGTTAAAAGTGTTGGTTCCCACAAAGCTTTCTGGACGGCAAAAAGAATTACTGCAACAATTTAATGAAGAAGACAAGAAGAAGAAAGGTTGGTTTTAATTAAAAATTATGAATTATTTTCGGGTTCTGTCGCTCGCCACTCTAAAAATTTGGTCGCAAGTTTTTAGTGCACTTGGCGCGTATCACCCATTCTTTTCCAATAATCGTAGTGGATAATTCATGGATAAAAAAATAATTGAGCATTTTAGGAAAGTTGATCCAGACCTTTTTTCTGTCATAGGGAAAATCCGTCCTCTTTCAGAAATCTCCACAAGCCGTGATTATTTTTCCCATCTTTGCGAAATTATCATAAACCAACAATTGTCGGATAAAGCAAGTGCGACAATATTTGCTCGTTTCAGTAAACTGTTTCCCCAAGGGTTGGTGACTGCTGAGAAATTACTGAAACTGGGTGACGGAAAAATAAGACAGACTGGTCCCTCTCTTTCAAAAATAAATTTCATGAAGGGAGTTGCCAAGGAAATTGTTAGCGGCCGGCTTGATTTGAATAAGATAGGGAAGTGTCAAGAAATGGAAATTCGTCAAAGACTGACAAAAATAAAGGGAATAGGTCCATGGACAGTTGAAATGTTTCTTATTTTCTCTCTCGGAAAAGAAGATGTTTTTTCACCGGGAGATTTGGGTTTGCGGAAAGCTATAAAGAAATTATACAAACTTGAGGAGGAAGTGACTATAAAAAGGGCGGAAGAATTCAGCAAAAAGTGGTCGCCATACAGAAGTTATGCGTGCAGAATTTTGTGGCGTAGTTTGGAATTGTGATAAATCAATTATTTATGTATTTTGTGACGTTGGAGTTGTGTCCTTCAGCTGATGTGGCAAAGTGGAGTTTCCCGCTTTTATCAGAAACATAGAAAAGGTAACCTGTTTGGGGTGCATTGGCCACCGCTTCTATCGCCGCTAGGCCCGGATTGGCTATCGGGCCTGGTGGAAGGCCAGGATTAAGATATGTATTGTAAGGGGAGTCAATCTGCAGATCTTCCTGGGTCAAATCTTTTTTCCACCAACTCTGGTTTGCCGGCTGATAACCTAGTGCATATTGGACTGTTGCGTCAATATCCAGTTTCATACCTATTTTGAGCCTATTTAATATGACGCTTGCTACCAAAGGCCGGTCCTCAGGTAATTTTGCTTCTCTTTCCACCAGTGACGCGACTGTGATAAGGTCATCTAATGATAATCCCTTTGCCTGTGCTTTTGATATGATATTCCGTGTGATCTTTTTATGAAAGTTTGATTGCATAAGTCTGACAACTGTGGAAGCAGAAGCATCTTTGGGCAGCATATAGGTATCAGGAAACATAAATCCTTCGTTGGCCACTTTCAAAAATTCTGATTCAGGTATATTCAGTTCTTTAGTCAATTCCAAAGATATTTCCTCGTCCCGCCAACCTTCTGGAATAGTGATCCTGACGTCTGTGGTTCCATGTGTCAAAGTATTTGCTACCGTAAAAAGATCCATAGCCGGGTTTAGCTTAAAATCACCAGACTGGATATTTTGTGCCAAGCCTCCGAACCTTGCTATAAGGAAAAATGCCACAGATGACCTTATCAGGTTATCTTTTTGCAACCTTTCGGCAATATCCCTGACATTTTCTCCCCTTGAAATGGTGAAAGTGGTATTTTGTACATTTTGTGGATCAGAGGGTTTTATTGCCTGGTTCCACCAAAGAAGGATTGACATTCCGATGATAACAAGTATTAGAAATAGAATAATTAATCTTTGTTTCATTTTTTAAGCGAAGAAGAAATCGGCGCCCTGCGATACCGTCCTGTTTTTCTGTTTCGTAAAAATATCCTTCCGCATTTCCTGCAGGTTATTTCCTGTTCTTCTCCAGTCATTTGTCCTTTACTGCCTCCTGAAAGTGCGGTGCCGCACCCGACGCACCGGCCTTGTGATATGAGCCAGGCTTGTACTGGAGAAATAATATTTCTGAACATTTTTTTCTCCTGCTATACCAGTTATTGCGCAAACAACATCAAAAATTCCTGTACCGGAAAAATAATATTTCGTTTTTACTCGATTTTATAAATAGGTACTTGTTTAAGCGTTTCTTTGGCCTCGCTTAGCCTCCATTTATCAGAGGAATAGAGCACACATAGTATATCATTATTGTCTACTTTTTCGTCGATTCGTCTCTCTATATAAATACCAGCCTTTTTGTCATAAGGACAACCAAGAATTTTGGCGATTACAGTCAAATCTTCATTATTAAACGACGTGACAGTTCCATGTTTAGGGCTGGGGAATTCATATTTGTATGATCCCAGTTTCAAATTGGGAATGTCGATATCAGGATCGCCTCCCTGGGCTTTTATGATCTCTCTCATTTTTTTCAGGGCGCCGCCGCTTTTAAGAATTTGCCGGGCCAGATCTTCGCCGCTTGTCTGCTTTTCTTTTTTTTCTCTGGAATCAGACATGCAAAGATCCAATAGTTTCCCAGCTAGGCGTAGAGCTTTGGCTTCCAGAATAAATGGTCTGTCAGGTTTTTGTTCCAAAACTTTGAGGACGTCGTGGGCTTCAAGTACAGGCCCGACGGCATGACCTGCCGGTTCTAAAGCCTCATTGACATCAGCAGTCAATTTTATATTAAATTTCTTAGCTAGGAAATGGAATTTGGTGGCAATTATTTCCGCATCCTTAAAATGTTTTACTTTCAGGGTCGGCCCCACGGGGATATCTAGGACAAGGTGCGTTGCTCCGGAAGCAATTTTTTTGGCCATGATGGAAACAATTATTTTATCAAAAGACTCAAAAGCTAAAGGAGTTTCGACTCTAATTATGACGTCATCAGCCGGAGCCAGACCTAAATGTCCTCCCCAGACGATACAACCGCCGACTTTCTCCACTATCTTTTGGATCTTTTCCGGGTGGAAAGTAACAGGAGCCAATACCTCCATAGTATCGGCGGTACCGGCAGGAGTAGTGATGGCGCGTGATGAGTTTTTAGGGATCTTATATCCAGCTGCAGCTATGATTGGTACAAGAATCATAGTAGTTCTTGTTCCGGCCAGCCCGCCAGTGGAGTGTTTATCGGCTACTATTCCTTTGAATTTCAGTTTGGTCCCGGTATCCGCCATTGCTTTTGTAAGATAGAAAAGTTCCTGGTTGGAAAAACCTTCTTTGAATCCTGCGGCTACAAAGTATGTAGTAAGCACTGGTCCCAACTTTTCGTGTGCCACCTCATCCATAAGTGAAAAAATCTCCTTGTATGAGAGTTTCTTTCCCAACAATTTTTTCTTTATGGCATCTATTGCCTTCATAGATTCCTCATTTTCGGTCTGTTTTTGTGTTTTCATATTTTTGATAAAAGTGAATTAATAATCCAAAGGATTTTTCCCGACGTAATGTCGGATTTGAGTCCCTTTGTGCCGTATCGTTTCTTGCATAATAGCAGTCATCTTGTAAATGAATTAGTCTTTATCCTATTATATCGGAGTTCAACTATGTTGTCGTTATTGTGTTTATAAGATATTCCAGAAATCATTATTATCTGACCAGTCTGGCACTGACTACAAGACGTTTGTAAAAAGTTCCAGGTGGCACACAAGTGATAAGGGTCAGGTATTCATCGTCATATGTCTGATCTAGTACAGAGAGATTGTCAGGCCAGACGACTTTCATCTGGAAAACCTTGTAATGATAGGTGATGTTTTCCAGATTGATATATATATCGTCGCCAATATTCAGTTGCGGTAATTCAGAAAAGATAGTACGGTAATCTTTGGGATTATAAAACCAGAGTAAAGTAGAGTGTCCGAAAATAACCGGATTGCCATAGTTTCCAGGGAGTGGCCCGGCAAACTGTACCAGGCTTTTGTTTAGGTCATCGTTACCCAGAAGGACTGTAGCATTTTGGATATTTACTTTGGGTATAGAGACAAAATAAGACGTATTGGTATTGCTGAGTTTGATATTGTTGGCTTTTGGGAACCAAGTGCTTGCTCTGGTGTAGTCAGCATTTTGGGCTCCCAATACTGCGGGTATGTTGTCGGCAATCGTGTTTTTTACAATTTCCATAGGTACAGGATTTACAGAATTTTCAAATTTGGGCGCATAAAATATTTCATATGTGACGATAGGATAAACTGTCCAACCCACCACCCCAAGTCCGGTAAGGATTAGTATTGCAGATATGAAAGAGATTATCTTTTTCCCGCGGGATTTACCATGGGATTTAGTATATGAATACAATGCCATGTGTTATCGGATAACGAGATTGATATTGATATTATTCCCGTTTAGAGGAAGCATATTTCCCCATAGAGGAAGGTTGTTTCCTTTGATGATTTCTATACCTCCGATATTATTGATTTTTGATAACGTATTGCTGGCGGTTTGAAAAGATTTTCCGGTAATTTGCGATTTTATTGATGATGTGTCAAATTTGGGGATAAAGTTGGCTGTTATGACTGCGGTTGCCTGTGTATCTCCGTTTTTCTCTACCTGTGCCTGTTCGATCTTTATCTGATTTTGTGAATTATTGATAGTGTATCCCTGGGGTGGCTGGAAAAGGTCAGTCTTGGCAAGGGTGGTTAGGTCTTTCTGTTTATAAACAAGCGCATTGACTTTCAGGTCAAGCGTCAGCGTCAATTCTTTGGCTTCTGTATTGACGTCGTTGCTGAATTTTTGAGAGACAACTGTATTTTCTATAGATCCGTCAAGCAGTTTTTCATCAGATCCAATTTGCTGAAGCATTTTTTGTTTTGCTTGGCCTTCAAGATCCTGGGAAAGCGAGGAGAAAAGATTATCCTGGTCTTCTTTAGAGACGCTTGATACATCCCGGCTGGTGCCACCTGAAAAATTGCTTGTATTTTTAGCATAGTATGACGTCCCTGGGAAATCCTTGATGGTAAAATTACTGTCAGCGCTCAGGTTACCTTCTGGCCCTATATCAACGGCGGTGATACTTGTTGTGGTTTTTCCATAAGTCAATCCTTCCCCTGTGTCTGAGGCAGAAGCGATAGTGGTATCATTATCCAGTGTAAATTTTAGCGACCCGTTGGTTAAGACAGTACCTTTTGGGAAAGTCTTGTCTTCAAGAGTTTTGTTGTATATCGTCGCATCACCTTTTGCCGGATTGCCTACTTTGGTTTTTCCTGTAGTCTCTATAGTCTTCTGGTCGGAAATTTCTTGAGATATGGTGGTAGCCAGGATGATGTTGTTGTTCAGGTTGGCGCGGGTATTGTCTGTGGTAAAGACCACATCCATTGTCTGGGAAGACTTGAGGGGATAGACGATAAGGTTGACGTCACTTTGGGGATAATTCCAGACAAGAAAATATCCCACAAAGGCAATAAGTATAAGGACCAACAAAACCCCGAGTGCTGGTGCCAAACTAAAGGATAAAGGTGGAAAGCGCAATGGTATATTGGGAATATTGGGTATGAGTTTTCTGTCAGGTTTTTGCGGTTCCTCAAATTTCTCGCCAAACAATTCTGTTTTTAGGTCGACGGGAGTGGAGATGTTTTCCAGCTCTTCTGTTTCCCGGATATCTTTATTTTTTACAAAACCAAAAGCTTCTTCTTCACGATGGTTTTCTTTTTCAGTCAATCTCTTTACTGTTGGAGTTTCACGGATATTACTCTCATTTTCTTTTACTGTTTCTTCTTTTGAATTGACGGTTGCTGTACTTTCTGATTTTTCCTCACTTTGAGAGATTACTTGAAGATCGCTTCTGATGAATTTACTAGCTGCTGTTTCAACAAGGGCTGTTGTTATAGCACTCGGTTCCATAATTTCTATTTTGGGCGTATGCATAAAAGAAGCTTGTTTGTGCCAGGGAAAATTCAGCAGTTCTTCCCTCATGTCTTCAAGTAGTGGTCCTTTTACCTCGTCATACATGACTATTTTTGAAGGCAGGATTTCTGACTCGAAATGGGAAAGCATATTATTAAAGTCTTCTGATAAAGAAGAAGACCTTTCAACAACAATATTTTTTTCCACTTTACCCACACGAAGATGTGTCAGAGTGAGATGATTTCTTCCGATTGATAGAAGAAGAAGAGTAGGAGGTGTCTCTTCCTTTGTTTCCAAAAAGCTGGAGATTGCTTGGGGATACTCTATATATCCTTGGGGAGATAGGTCAAGTTCTTTGGATATTTTTTGTACCCTTTCCATATATTCAGGTTTTATCTCACCGTTTTGCATAAACGATACTGGAACGCCAAAAATTGTCTTTTTGACGAATATATTTTCAGGGACACTTTTTTCTGCTGTGGAAATAGCAATATCAGTGGCTTCTATCTCGCTGCCCACGGTTGCATATTCACTTTCACCGGTTCCGATTATTCTTACCATAGTGGCTTCAATTTCAGCCACGGCAGCACAGATACGATGTTCTTCAATGCCAAGGACTATGAAGTATTCTTTTTCTACCTTTTTTTGCAGGAATTTATTGACTAGGGACATTATTTAGATAGTGAGGATTGCATAGACTCTGCGAACATTTGCAGAGGCCGCCTCTTCTTTTATTATCTTAAACGTTCCCATCTTTCCTGTAAAGTCGACATGCGGTCCTCCACAGACTTCGCGGGAAAAGTTGCCGATGGTATATACTTTTACTTTTTCAGGATAGTTTACTCCGGGAACAGTGAGTGCGCCTTCATTTGCAGCCTCTTTCAGGTCGATTACTTTCATGCTTACGGGAAGATTTTTTTTGATTTGCGCATTTACTAGATCCTCGGTCTTTTTTATCTCTTCAGGTGTCATTTTAGCGGGATGGGAAAAGTCAAAGCGCAGACGCTCAGCCGTGATGTGACTGCCTTTTTGTCTGACGTGGTTTCCTAGGATTTCCCGTAAAGCTTCCTGAAGAAGGTGAGTAGCGGTATGGAGGCTAGTTGTGGTTTCCGAATGATCCTGTAATCCTCCCTTAAATACGCCTTTTGTAGCCGTGCGTGATAATTCCTGATGTTTTTTAAATTCCGTCTCAAACTGTGCCCGGTCAATCTGTTGGCCTTTCTCGTGGGCAATTTCTGCCGTCATCTCCCAGGGAAAACCATAGCTTTGGTATATGTCAAAAGCGATTTTTCCGGTCAGAATAGAATGTTTTTCTATTTCTTTCAGACCGCGGCTGAGGGTAGCCAAAAATTTTGTCTCTTCTTGTTCCATGGTTTCTTTTATGAGTTTCTTGTTTTGGGATAATTCGGGGTAATCTGACTTGTAGGTTTCTATCATAGCCATTGCCAGAGGGCTTATAAAAGGATTTTTGACTCCGATAAGCTGGAGATGTCTCACAGCGCGTCTAATGAGTTTCCGCAGAACATAACCTCTTTCCTTATTGCTGGGTACAACGCCGTCTGAAATGATAAAAACCGCCGCCCGGATGTGGTCTGCGATAATCCGCAGAGATTTAGTATTTTCCCCACCGTATTTTTGGAAATAGACTTTATTGATGGTTTCCGTCACCGGGTTAAAAAGTTCCGTTCGAAACGGGTCCGGATCCGGAATTTTCCCTTCAAGCCATTCCAGAATTGCTGTCAACCTCTCCATTCCCATACCGGTATCGACATTCTTTTGTTGTAGTGGCTCAAAGTTCCCGTCAGGTTTTTTATTATATTGCATGAAGACATCATTCCAGATTTCTACAAAACGCCCGCAGTCACAATTGATGTGGCAAACCGGACCATATGTTTCTGAATTGTGCATAGACAGGCCCGTGTCAAAAAACATCTCCGTATCAGGGCCGCAGGGGCCGGTGGTACCTGCCGGTCCCCACCAATTCTTACTTTTGGGATAGGGGAATATTCTGCCCCCAGGTGTCATACCGTCTTTGGGGTTACCCACTTTTGCTTCTATGCCTACCTTTTCAAAAGCCTCTTGCCAGAAACCGATAGACTCGTCATCG
Source organism: Patescibacteria group bacterium (assembly GCA_023379265.1). Taxonomy (GTDB): domain Bacteria; phylum Patescibacteriota; class Microgenomatia; order 2-02-FULL-39-11; family 2-02-FULL-39-11; genus JAMCUI01. The sequence continues at coordinate 39,550 of JAMCUI010000012.1, read as the reverse complement.
CGAAGCGCATCACTGTCTCCTTCAAAGACAGATATGTAAATTTTGGATGGGTCAAGATGTAGCCATTTGGAGCTGGTCAGAAATTCAAACGACCAGCTTATAGCTTCCTTTTTGAAGTAATCGCCCAGGCTCCAGTTGCCCAGCATTTCAAAAAAAGTAAAGTGGCGCAGGTCTCCCACTTCCTCAATGTCATCAGTGCGCATGGATTTTTGTACATCTACCAGTCTTTTGCCCAGCGGATGGGTTTCTCCCATAAGGTAGGGAACCAGAGGATGCATACCGGCTGTGATAAAAAGTACTGTTGGGTCATTTTCAGGCACAAGCGGGGCAGAAGGAATTTCCTTATGATTTCGCGGTGATGAAGTAAAAAACCTGATAAACCTTTTCCTCAAATCAGTATGTGTCATAATTTATTTGATTAAATTGTAACATTTATAATATCCGCCTTCGCTAAAGCTTCGGCGGATTGATCGGCTGGTAAACTCGTCTTCACTTCGTTCATACTCGTTAACCAACCATCAAAAAAATCTCACCTTTGTCAAAGGGTGAGATATTCACGGTACCACCTTATTTTGGTTATGAGTGATGTGTGGTGGGTGATGGGTCTTTAATAATTATATTTCGTAACCCACAACTCATAACTTCTTATTCCAGCTGTCACGGGCATACCCGTCGGATTCTACTTATCCTTCCGTTTGAGAAAGGTTTTCTTTCCGCATCTTCTCCCTCAATATCTTTTGGGACTTGCGGGGCGGCTTCATCTTTGACTCAAATGGTCTCGGAATACTTGTCCCCGCATGATTTTGCTATCTGGATTGATATTATACTACATTTATTAAAATAAATGTCAAAAAGGCCAAAGCGGGTCATTTCCCATGTTGTTTTCAGATATATAAATGTATTATCATATTATCTCTAAACTTAGCTAAAACTTGGGTATTGACAAAATAGAAAAAATTATTCTACAGTGGAATTAGAGTTTGCCGACCGCAAACGGAAGCAATCCCTGTAAAGGATTGCTTTTTTGTTTTCATTTGTCTTTCGACACCTGCCCGGTGTAGTTTTTTAGTCGGTAAATAGCTATTCCTGTCAGGTATAGACATGTTCTAGTCGAAAAATGTCGCTGCCCGAACTTAAATTGCTGCCCTATGTATTATAGTCTGCCTTCTGCTCAAAGGAAAACACTCGAATCCCGAGGTCTTAAAAGACCGAGGGAGGAGAGTGTTATTTTTGTGCAGTAAGAGATCATATTGCCCGTTTTTATAAACGGACAAAGAAGAAAGGAGGTGAAAAGATTATGAAAAAAAATATATTGGGAGTGGCCATTGGAGCAGGAATGCTGCTTTTGGCAGTAGCACCGGCACTGGCTGTGGATTGTGGAAATGGTACAACAGGATCAACCAGCATAAATGTCTGCAAGATATTTGCTGCAAGATCTGCCTATCTTAATTCACACAATTTCGGTACAGTTACCAATAATGTTACAGCAACCACTACTACCGGAGGAAATCAAAATAATAACAACACGGCAGGTAATTTGGGAGTGTTGACGGGTAACGCAACGGTTAGTACAGGTTTATCCAATTCCATGAATACCAACAACGTGCTTGCTGATCAAACTAGCGTTGATGCCGCAAACAGCGGATTGAATTCTATAACCGGATATTTATCAAAGAATATCGTCAAGATAGACACTAGTAAGACAGCAAATGTTACAGTAGGTAACATGGGTATGGTTTTCAACGGAGTGAATTCATCAGCTAATACAGGTGGTAATTCCTCTAGTAATAATACTGTAGGTGGAGGAGTGATGAGTGGTAATGCAAGTGTGTCAACTTCAATCAATAACAACTTGAATAGTAATACAGTAGTTGTTGGTCAGTAAAATACCGTTTGATTACCGGATAGTTTAAGAGCTCTCCCTCAAAAGGAGAGCTCTTGACGTTGATGGGCAAGGGATATATATTTCCTTTTAATGAATCCAAATAAAAAAGACATAAAGACAGGTATTATCCTATCAGTGATTTTTTCCCTGTTTCTTCGCCTGCTTTTGGCCTTTACAGGTTTTTCCCTTTTCTCCATATTTCCCAAAATCCCTTTGACGACTGTGCAGATGGATCTGGTGCGCAATATTCCCACCGACCAGCATGACCCCTGGTATTATATCGTCCAGCCTTTGCACCGGTTTGATGCTCTCTGGTATGAGGAGGTGGAAAAGACAAATTACAAAGGTGAGCCTCTGACAGCCAAGTTTTTTCCTCTCTATCCTTGGATGGTTAAATTAATTACGGATATAAGTCCGGCGACATTTCCGGTAGCGGCTTTTTTCCTGAATACATTTTTTACTGCCATAGCATTCTTTCTCTTTTATTATATTGCCCTGACGGAATATAACAGGCAAGCCGCAATCAGATCACTTGTTGCCTATGCAGTCTTTCCTGCAGCATTTTTCTTTCTTGTCCCGTATGCCGAACCTCTTTTTATTTCTTTTGTCCTGATTTCACTTATATCCGCCAAAAAGGGAAGGCCGTTTTTATCATCAGTGTTTGCCGCATTTGCTACAGTGACCAAACCATACGGTGGTGCGCTGATTTTGCCTTTGGCATATATATTTTGGAAAAACGGGGAAGTAAAAAATAAAGTCCCGGCTCTGCTTTTCTTAATTCTGATCCCATTGTCATTTATACTTATAGCCCGGTTTCAGGATGCGATGACCGGTGTACCTTTTATCGCTTTTAAGGTCAATTCTGCCTGGAGTGTATCATTACCGTTACCATGGGATCCGCTTTTATCACAAATGAAAGTGTTTTTGGCAAATCCTATGAATCTTCCCAACGATATGGATTTTGTCATAACTGCCGGTACTATAACTTATCTTTATTTTTCCCGCAGGAGAATCAGGAGGGAGGATTGGATCTTTCTATTAGTGTTTTTTATTGTGTTTTATTTCTTTCAGTACCGGGGATATATATTGAATGGGGTTTCCCGCTACGCTCTCATATTTTTCCCGATATTCATGTCTATGGGCAGGTATAAACCGGGTAGATTTTTGGAGATTATTTATGCTTTTTCCTCTCTTATATTGCTGCTGATATTTTTTGTATTCTATGCTTTAGGCTTTTTTGTAGCGTAAAAGCATAATTTTATCACTACAGAGCTATAGTCTGATATATTTTGTTATGGTGTTGTCATCTTGACAAGTCAGGACGGGCAGTATAACATCTTTTTACTTCTGCCATAACTGCCACAAAGTCCGTAGAAAAAGAAGATTCCACTGTCCCGAGCTGTCCAATTAAAATTTACTCCTGTCCAATATATTAAAGACCAGGCGGAAATTTATCCGCGTTGAGATTATGCCTAAAGCACAAAATTGGTTGAAAAAAATTCGGGAATTTGCAAAAGAGCATAAAAAACTGGTTGTTGGTGTGGTGGTTTTGATTTTTGCGGCTTTTGCGGTAAATGTAAATGCTATCCGTACTCAGTCTGAAGGCACAACCAAGGCCGCCAAAAGCGTCAGTGCCCAGATAAACAAAAGTTTTGATTTCACCGCTTTAGACAATCAGGGCAAACCCACCAAAAGCAAGATCATATTCACTATTTCTTCCGCCGAAAAGACAAATCAGGTGATGGTAAATGATAAAACTTACACAGCTACAAACCAGAAGCTTTTTCTTATACTGAACCTGGAATACAAAAACGATACCACTACAGCTTTGAATATTTTCCCCGGAGATCTCATCAGGCTTACATATAATAATGATGACGGCAATAAATTTGCACCTGATTTGCACAACAACCTTGTGCCTATTGCAGCAATTTCCACAAAGCTTGACAGGGTGGGATTTGTAGTACCAAACAACGTGCGCAATTTCAAATTATTTGTTGGAGAGCTTGACGGCAAGAAGGAGACAATTCCTGTAAATTTTCCTTCCTGATTTCTGCCTCATAACTGCCTTTATTTTCTGCCCATTTACTGCCTGAAATACTGAGATGGTGGACTATTCGACAAAGAAAGTTACACGCGATTTGGTTGAAGAAATAAAACAGGCGCTGAAAAATGTGCGTGGTTTTGGTTCTGTGGAAATTTATGTACAGGATTTCAAGGTCACGCAGATAACTGAAAGAAATATCAAAAAGACAAATCACAATATTAAAGATATCTAGAGACTAGTATCTAGACGCTAAAATACCGACCGCAAACGGAGGTAAGAATTCCCGATAAACCGGGATGACTTACCTCTTTTTATTTGGAAATTTGACAGCGGTATCTGAAAAGCTTACTGACATTATGAAAAAATTTTACCCGCGAGAGCGGCAAGACTGAAAACTTATCCTAACCTAGGTCAGATCCTAGGCCATAGTCCTAGGGCGGAGCAGAAGGCAGACAGTCTTGATACATCATAAAACGGAAGGAGGTGAATAGAATAATGAAAAAATTTGCAACTATAGCAGGATCAATTGCTCTTTTAATCGGAGCAGTCATTCCAGCAATGGCGGCAGGTAACAACTGCAGCAACGGCACAACCGGACCACTCTCTCACGATTACTGCTATATTACCAATACGAGTGACGTAAACGTGTCAAATACAAACAGTCTTAATTTGACCAACAGCGTCACTGCAGTATCAAATACCGGTCACAATAGCGCTTCCTACAACACTTTGGGAGGCAACATAACAACCGGAAATGCAACACTGAATGCTACTGTAAACAACGTTGGTAATATAAATACAACAACAGTAACCGGAGGACCGTCCGCAGCCAATAACTCAGGTTCCAACAACATTACTGGGCCTTCTTCTGACAATAGAGTCACAATCACAAACAGTCAGCGCGTAAATGTTGTAAACAGTAATCAGGCTGATGTTCGCAATACTGTGGACGCAACAGCTGATTCAGGATACAACAATGGTAATTACAATACCGGCCCGGCAAATGTTCAGACAGGATCTACCGTATTGGGCGTTAACCTTCAGAATCATCTGAATGATAGCGCAACAGGTATATCAGCTGGAGCAGGAGGAGCAGGTGGTAATTCCGTTGCCAATGACACTACCGGTCCATTCTCTACAGATTATGTTGACGTTGTTAATTCGGCAAATGCCACAGTTAACAATCCCAACTATTTGAGTTTGGGCAATAGCGTAGCTGTCGTATCTCGTTCCGGCAACAACGGTGCTTCCTACAATACACTTGGAGGAAACATCGGAACCGGCGGATCATCTGCGGGAGTAGGTATGAATAACGAAGGTAACATAAGTACTACTACCATACAGATGGCCATGGGCGGATTCGCCAACGATGGCAGCAATGGTGTCACCGGACCTCTTTCTGACAATCGTACAACCCTGTTAAACAGTTTCGGTACATCAGTAAGCAATCCGAACAATGCTAACGTCACCAACAGTGACACTGACGTTGCTGATACAGGATCAAACGCTTCCAACTACAACACAGGCGGAGGTGCAGTATGGGCAGGATTGTCAGATCTTTGGAAGACTATCTCAAATCATCTAAATGATTCTTTGACAGTCATCCAATAAGAAAAGACGTTTTTTCCTTGGTGGGAATCCATCCTAGGAAAAGGGGTTCCCACCAGGAAGAACGGTACTCAAAAAAGCTTTTGGAAGTTAAATAACATTGAAGTAGGGTTTAGTTTTATAGCTTTGGTGAAAGAAAGAAGGAATTTTGTTTTATATCGTTATGAATATATTTTATCGCATAAGACGAGATTTCAAGATCTACTTATGATTAAAACGGATGCCGAAACAAGTTCGGAATGACAATAAATAAAGAATGAATAAGTTTATAAGAAAAATTATTAGTTTTGTACTTATTTTGAGCCTGGTATTTACCGGAGGAAACGTGGTGTGGGTGCCGCAGGTCTTTGGGCAAAGCGCCCCAGCGCCAACAAGCGCCCCTGCTCCTACAAGCCCGCCAAGCGCTCCAAAGCCGCCAAGTGATCCTGCTCCTACATCACCGCCTTCACAACCTGCGCCAACAAGCGCTTCTGCTCCTACATCACCGCCTTCACAACCTGCGCCAACAAGCGCTCCAGCGCCCACCAATTCTTCTGTATCGCCAACAAGCTCTCCAGCTCCGACAAGTAGCGATCCACCTGCTTCAAATCCTTCAAGTCCTTCCGGGCCGACTGGGACAACTGGGTCGACTGGTGCTTCAGGGACACAACCTACAGGGAGTAGTTCAACAGGTGGTGCTGGTACCACCGATAATGTTTTAGGAACATCAAATACAAGCGGACCGACAGGGGTAACAGGTGATACAGGTACAAGTGGTGTAAGTGATCCGGCCAATGTTGGTACGGGTCCTTTGTCCACCAATAGCGCTTCGGAAACCAATTCTAATTGGCAACAAGTTCTAAACCAGAACATGGCCAATCTTCAGAATAAGATAAACGCAGTCACAAATACTGGATTCAACTATGCTGATCTGAATACATTAAACGGTCAGGTATCAACTGGAAATACCCAATCTGCAGTAAATCTCTTAAATAAGCTAAACAGTAATATCACCGGTGTGGGTGGCTTTTCCACATACAATGTATACGGTACACAGACAGGGGACATAGTCTTTCAGACAGGTGATCCAAGCGTTGGTAGCGGATTTTCAAACGCCTCTCCTACAGTATCCAAAAATTCAGTGACGGGAGCCGGTTCATCCAATGATGCATCAGCAAATAATTCCTTTACAGTCAAAGAAGCCAACGGAAATGATGCTCAACTGGTAAATGATATAAACCTGCAGGCGGTCACCGGTCAAAACAGTGCATCCTACAACACGGGTAACGGTACTGTTCAGACTGGAAATGCTACAGCTCTTGGCAACATTATAAACATGGTTAATTCCAATCTGAATGTCAGTAATTGGCTAATGGGTGTAGTAAACATTTATGGGACTTTGGCGGGAAATATTGTTTTGCCATGGAGTACTGAAAATTCCACCGGAAATGTTACAGCTTCAAACACAGGAAGTGCGGGAACAAATGTGACCAACGACACTACTGGCGCGTTATCAACAAATAATGCCACATCCAACACTTCAGATTCGACAAACTTCACAAATAATAATACCGCTGATATTGCAAGTACAGTAAACGCTACTGCCAATACAGGCAATAACACAGCTTCCATAAATACAGGAGGAGGAAGTGTCACTACGGGTAATTCCAATACCTCAGTCAGTAATAGTACTGTAGCCAATACTAACGCAGTTGATGAGAATGGAACTGTATGGCTTGTCATTGTAAATGATATGGGCAAGTGGGTCGGCTACATCATGGGAGCTCCGTGGGGAGCGACATCTGCTTCAAACGGTTTACCTGTGCAACAAACAGGAGGGGGAGGGTCTGGTACGTATACTACGGATGTAAGCAATAGTGGGACTGGTGCCTTATCGACAAACAACGCAACATACAATAGTACGTCAGATACTTCCATCGCCAACAACAATAATGCCGGCATCGTAAACAATATTACGGCCAATGCTGACACAGGGAATAATAAAGCCCAGTACAATACGGGGGCAGGACAAATACAGACGGGCAATGCTCAAGTTGGACTAAACCTGGTTAATCTGGTTAATACAAATGTCACAGCCAAGAATTTTGCCGTACTTCTGGTGAATGTATTTGGTAATTTCCTTGGGAACGTGGTGACGCCCGGACAAAACTATAATCAGACAACTGCAGCCATAAGTGGAGACACGAATAACTCAGGTACAACAGGAAGCAATAACAATTTACAAGGCACAATATCTCCTACACCGACATTGGATCCTTTACCGTCATTTAATACTGCAGATACCAATATAGGCGGTGTGAACGCAACAAATCAAACAGCTGATAGCCAAAATTACTCACAGACTTATTACTCATATTATTATCCGACAGATACAAGCGGCTCCCAGACACAGCAGCAGCAGCAGGCTGGGCAGACTCAATATTATTACCCGCCGAGTTACTATCAGGCATCTGCAAATGTCGCAAACCAAAGATATCGACTGGCAAACCAAGCGCAGGATTATTTACAACAGGATCCTCAGACATATATATTGGGCCAGAACAACGGACAAAATAGAATGCTGCGTGGAAGTTTCGTGTCTCCGGCTTTTGCCAAGGCTACAGAAACAAGTTTTGCAGGGATGCTTTTGGGAGGAGCAAAGTTGAATGTAAATGAATCATGGTTGTCGATCGTTCCACTAGCATTTTTCCTGATACTTATAAGAAGAAGAAAGAGGTTTCACCTGGGAAAGTATGTGAATGCGCTTCTTGAAGTGCTTTTATAAAAGCAAATATTAATTTTTATTATAAAAGGGAAAGGAGGTGAATAAATGAAAAAATTAGTATCGGTCATCAGTTTATTTGGAATAGTATTTATTCTAAGTGTGATGCTAAATGGAAGCGTTTTGGCAGACTGGTGGCAGAGGCCCGAGGCAAGGCCGACTTCTCCTGCTATAGAGAGGACGGTAACAGTGCCTCCTCTTCCAACCAACCCGCCACAAGGGCAGCCGACACCAACACAAGGAGGTGGAGGATCCAATGTAACTCCATCAGGTCCTACTGCTACACCAGCGCCTTCCACAGGTAGTAGTTCTACTGAAGATCCATGCGCACCGGGGAAATCATATTATGGACCATATTGCGGATGGTCACCGTCAGTGAGTCAAAGTTCGGGTGGCGGTGGAGGTGGTGGAACAAGCACTGGAGCAAGAATTGGAGGACCACAAGTGTTGGGACTTTCGTATACATCGGGTCCAGAGCTCTCCATATCTGATATAATACTTCTTGCTGGAGTGCTATGTCTTCTACTATACGTAAGGTCAAAGGTCGAAATAAACGTTCCGAGATCACGTTAAAAAGGATCCTCAAAAACGAGAAGAAAAAAATCCGTTTATATCTTCTTGCCGGGGGGATCCTTTTTATTGGCTTAGGATTTTATCTCTCCGGTACTCCCGCAAGCTCAAATTCATCCGCCAATAATACGGTAGACAATCAGACCGTCTCACAAAACGGTGAGGTCTCATCATTTTCCCAGGAACCAGTAAAAGTGGATAAATCACTTCTATCTGTTCAGACAAAAAAAAGTCAGTATACTCCTCTTCGTATTGTTATTCCCAGTGTTGATATAGATTTAGCTGTTAAGGAAGCAAAGGTGGTTAACGGTTATTGGGAAGTATTTCCGAGCGGTGCAGGATGGGGAGAGGGATCAGGTTATCCTGGAGAAAAAGGTAACCAAGTCATTTTTGCCCACGCCAGGCAAGGGATGTTTTTACCTCTAAAAAATGTAAAGGATGGAGAGGATGTTTATGTCTTTACCAGTGATAAATGGTACCAATATAAGATAGATAATATTCAGGAGGTATTACCGTCTCAAACTGAAGTAATTGCTCCGACAAAAGATGAGGTTTTGACGTTATATACATGTACCGGTTTTGCCGACAGCAAAAGGCTGATTGTCACCGCAAAAAGGGTTTAAGTTTGTAGGACGGTGAAATAACAATAATACCTCTTGACAATATGCAAAAGATTGCGCTAGAATAGCTCAAATTAAAATATGTTAAAAGGAAAAAGCTTTATTATTGTCACTACTACTATTGGTCCTTCTTTGAAGGAGGTTTCGTAGTAGGAATATAATAAGTAATTGACGAGACCTCCTAAAAGGAGGTCTTTTTTGTTGGTTATTTCACAAATCAAACATGGTAAAGATGTCAAAATTACTGGGATGAACTACTAGTCATTATTTTGTACCCAATCTCGTATGAAGCGTGGACTAAAGACAACATGAATTAGTAGCTGTTGCAAAACCTAAACCGTTTAAGAATGGATAATGACGCAAATCCAATTAGCTCTGGTTTTGAAACGAGTTTTAGTAAATGCAAAAGGATATAAAAGGGGGAATCTTAAATGAAAATCATGAAATTTGGCGGATCATCAGTCGGGTCAGCACAAAATATATTAAGGGTTGCGGATATCATAAAAGACCACTCTTCAGGCGGTCATGTGGTGGTTGTGGTTTCTGCAATGCGAGGCGTCACAGACACTTTGATAGATGTCTACAATTTTTATAAGGATGGCCGGTATGCTGATGCCTATGAGGGGTTAAACAGTCTTTATACATTGCATCTTGAAACACTGGCTGGTCTGAAATTGAAAAGAGAAATGTATGAGGAAACCCACGAAAAATTAGTCGGACTTTTCGGAAGACTTATCACTTGTCTGACTTTTAAGAGGGGACTTGCAGATTGCGGTTATGATTATGTGGTTTCCTTTGGGGAAAGGCTTAGTTGCATTCTGCTTTCAGCCGTACTGCAACACATAAAAGTGAGAGCACGGGAAGTAGATAGTGCTGAGCTGATACTTCTGTCAAATGAGAGCGGTAATTACAAAGTCAGTCTTGAGGAAACACGGGAAATGACGGAACAGCTGATTTACAAACTCATTTTCAAAGGCGTAACTCCTGTTGTGACAGGATTTTATGGAGGGACAAAAGATGGAAAGGTAGTAACGTTGGGCAGAGGAGGATCAGATTATACCGCTACAATTCTTGCATATGCACTGGATGCCTCCGAAGTGGTTTTATGGAAGGAAGTGGATGGGATATTTACCGGTGATCCCAAAAAGGGTAATAATGCAAAATTTATTGCGGAGATTTCTTATGTTGATGCTTTGGATATGGCTCAAAAGGGGGCAAAAGTGCTGCATCCTCAAGCTCTGAAGCCGGTAGCAGAAAAAGAAATCACTGTCTGGGTAAAAAATACGTTCAGGCCGGAATTTGCAGGAACAAAAATCTGGAAAGGAGTAAAAAATGCACAAGATTAACATAATTCATTTGGGTATCGGTAATGTAGGAAAAGAATTTATCAAGGAGATAGGGGAAGTAAGCCCTTCATGGAAAAGGAAGTACGGGATATTTTTGAATTATTGCGGTATGTTTGGTTCAAAAGGAGGTGTTTTTGATGCGGAGGGCTTATCTGAAAAAAAGATAAAAAATTTTCCCAAAACATCTTCTGGAGTAGATGTAAAAGAGGTGTTAGAAGCAATTGCTGATCCGTTTATCCTGATTGATACGACGGCATCTGATAAGACACTTGAGTTGTTTATGTTAACTTTCAGTCATGGCGGATATGTAGTCACATCCAATAAAAAGCCATTTACGCAGAGTCAAGAACAATTTGACCAGTTGGAGAAATATTTCGGAAAAAAAATATTTTTTGAGACGACAGTAGGAGCGGCTTTACCCGTTATTTCAACATTAAATAATTTTATCGATACCGGTGACAGTATTTCTGAGATAAAAGGTTGTTTCAGCGGTACACTCGGATACATATTCTTCCATTTGGAGGAAGGGATGTTATTTTCTCAAGCAGTAAAACAGGCCAAAGAAAGAGGTTTTACAGAACCTGATCCCAGGGATGATCTTTCTGGAATGGATGTAGCAAGGAAAGCGCTAATTCTTGCCAGACTTTTGGGCAAAAGGATTGAGATAGAGGATATTAAAACTGAAAGTTTGTATCCACAGAATATGGATGGGCTGACTGTGGACAAATTTATGGAAACAATTCGCCGGTTTGATAATGAATATAAAAAGAAAATTTGTAAGGTTGGGGCAAGATCAAGGACTTTAAGGTATGTTGCAAGCGTCACGGCAAGTTCCTGTACTGTTGGTGTTGAGGAGGTAGAGAAAAATGGTGACTTGGGAAATTTGAAAGGACCGGACAATATTATTGTTTTTAAAACAAAAAGATATGATAAAAATCCGCTGGTTGTGAGAGGTCCCGGTGCGGGTGCTAGTGTGACAGCAGAAGGGGTTCTAGCTGATGTCTTGGAAGCTGCAAAGTTTATTTATCATTCGTAATTTATGGAAGCAAAAGGAAAAGTTGTGCATAAAGTGAGAGTAGGAATTTTGGGCGCGACAGGCATGGTGGGTCAGCGCTTTGTCAGCATGCTCCATAACCATCCCTGGTTTGAGGTGGCATGTCTGGCAGCGTCTGCACGCAGCGCCGGTATAACTTACGGGCAGGCTGTAGAGGGTAGGTGGAAGTTGAAGAAAGCCATACCGGAAGAAGTAAAAGAGATGAATATTCTTGATGTCGAAAGTGACTTTGACATAGTTGCCAAAAGTGTCAATTTGGTATTTTCCGCTTTGAATATGGATAAAGAAAGGGTTAAGCGGATTGAAGAAAGATATGCAGAAAAGGGAGTAGCGGTAGTTTCAAACAACTCTAGCAACCGTTGGACATCCGACATACCAATGGTGATTCCAGAAATAAATCCAGACCATCTGAGGTTAATCGAACCGCAGAGAAAAAAAAGGGGTTGGTCGAAAGGTTTTATTGTTGTAAAGCCCAATTGTTCCCTCCAATCTTATGTGCCTGTGTTGCATGTTCTGAGGAAATTCAAACCCAGACTGGTGGAGGTGACCACTCTTCAGGCAATCTCAGGAAGCGGAAAAACTTTCGCAGACTGGCCGGAAATGGTAGACAATGTTATCCCTTTTATAAGCGGCGAAGAAGAAAAAACAGAAAGAGAACCACTGAAGATACTTGGAGATTTAGTGGAAGACAGGATTAAGGAAGCAGAGAATTTGCAGATATCAGCAACATGTATAAGAGTACCGGTAACGGACGGACATATGGCATCCGTATCGGTAAAGTTTGAAAATAAGCCGACTTTTGGGGAAATAGTTGAAGCAATACATAATTTTAACAATCCTCTTTCCGAAATGAATTTACCATCCTCTCCCAAACAGTTCATCAAATATTTTTTCGAGGATGATCGTCCCCAGACAGATCTTGATAGAGACTTGGGAGAAGGAATGACGGTCTCATGTGGAAGATTCAGGGAAGATCCATTTTTTGACTGGAAATTTGTATCGCTTTCTCACAACACTATAAGAGGGGCAGCGGGGGGTGCAATTCTTATCGCAGAACTTCTTTATAAAAAGGGGTATTTAATAATTAGTTAAAAATATATGAAAGTAAAAATAAAAGTACCGGCAACGTCCGCAAATCTAGGTCCAGGTTTTGATGTTTTTGGTCTGGCTGTTGGGCTTCATAATGAGTTTTTGGTCGAAGAAGCGCAAGATTTTGAGATTGTTATAAAAGGGTTAAACAGTCTGCCTAAAAATAAAGAAAACCTTTTTTACCAATCTTTTGTCTATCCATTTGAGAAACTGAAAGAGATAACTCCTCAAGTGAGGATTGAAATGAATCTTGGGATACCTCAGGGTAGAGGATTCGGCAGCAGTGCAACAGCAGTAGTAGGTGGACTTCTTGCAGCAAATGCATTTTTGCATAACCATTTTTCCTTTGAAGAACTTCTGCCAATGGCAGTTGAGCTTGAGAGAGGAAAGCATCCGGATAACGTGACACCGGCACTTTTTGGGGGGCTGGTCATTGTCACTTCAAAAAAAGATGCAAAACTTACATATATAAAAATACCTTTCCCTCAGGATTTGAAGGCAGTCTATTTTGTACCCGATTTTGCTATGGATACTATAGCGGGCAGAAAGCTGATGCCGACACACTACCACAAAAACGATGTGGTGTTTAACACTGGGCGTGTGGCACTTTTTCTGGCGGCTCTCCAGTCAGGGAATTATCATTTTCTTGGGACTGCGATGGAAGACAGGATTCACCAGCCGGCAAGGACAAAAGTGTTTCCTCTTATGCCCCAGATTATTGATGCGGCACTTTCAGGAGGAGCTTATGGGGCGGCACTTTCTGGGGGCGGATCGTCAATAATTGCTCTTGCCGGACACCGTTTCAAAGCTATCGCCAAAAAAATGGCTGAAGCAGCAGCAGAAGGTAATATCTCAGGCAGTACTTTGGTTCTTGATGTTACCAATACAGGTTCTGAAGTAAAATTGATTGAATTATGATTTCATATCATAGTACAAGAGGTGACAAAAAAATATACACATTTTCTGGAGCGATACTAAAAGGAATTGCAGGAGATGGAGGACTTTTTGTACCTGAGAGATTGCCACATTTTTCCTTAAAACAATTAAAGCCTTTATTAGACGGATCCTATCAGGATACGTGTCTCTCTGTTTGTGATTTGTTTAAGACTGATTTTGATCATGATTTGTTAAAAAAGCTGATTTATCGGGCCTATTCAGATAATTTTGACGATAGGAGGATTACTCCTTTAACTAAACTTAGGGATAATCAATATCTTTTAGAACTCTGGCATGGTCCCACCCTGGCGTTTAAGGATATTGCTTTGCAGTTTACTACCCATTTGTTTACCGAAGGCCAGAAAAAAGAAAAAAAACATCGGCTAAAGAAGGGATTAAAACAGCCAAAATACCTGATTGTTGTAGCTACCTCAGGAGATACAGGAAAAGCGGCTCTTGAAGGATATGTCAATAAGGAGGGGATATCAATTGTAGTCTTTTATCCATATAAAGGAGTATCGAGTTTACAGGAGTTATCCATGATTACACAGGAAGGAGGAAACGTTGCTGTATACGGAATTCAAGGTAATTTTGATGATGTGCAAAAAAGTGTAAAGGAATTGTTCAATAATAAGGAACTTAATCAACAACTGCTGTTGGAGAAAAATGTTTTACTTTCTTCAGCCAATTCCATAAATTGGGGAAGGCTATTTCCACAAATTGTTTATCACGTAAAAAGTTATCTGGACTTGGTTAACGCAAAAGCGATAAGTTTTGGGGAGAAGATAGATATTGCAGTTCCTACGGGGAATTTCGGCAATATTCTGGCCGCCTATTATGCCAAGATTATGGGATTGCCCATTGGTAGGCTTATCTGCGCAAATAACGAAAATAATGTTTATAGTGAATTTCTGAAAACAGGCGTGTACGACGTCAGAAAAAGAATATTGGTAAAAACCCCTTCTCCAGCGATGAGTATATTAGTTGGTAGTAATTTGGAGCGGTTGTTATATGAGTTGACTCATGATGTTGAAAAAGTGAATTTTTGGATGAGTCAATTGAAAAATAAAAATTTTTTCAAAGTGGACAGCGAGACGCTGAGGAAATTAAAAGAAATTTTCTATGCCGATTGGGTGTCAAATGAAGACTGTTTGGCAACAATAAAAAAGACATACAATGAAACAAATTATCTTCTTGACCCTCATACTGCAGTAGCCCAAGCTGTAGCAGAAAGGTATCAGAATAAATACGGTTCTGATAAGCCGGTAGTGATTTGTTCGACAGCGCATTGGGCAAAGTTTGCCAAAGATGTTTATAAGGCATTAACAGGTTTGGAATCAAAAGAAGATGAGTTCAAGATCCTAAAAAAAATTACAATTCTTGTTCACGGAGTTACTGTTCCTCCAAATATTGCCAATCTGAGAAACAAAAAAATTCGATTCAAGAGAAAGTATGCATCCGGGAAAGAATCAGTAAAAAGAGCAATTATGCAATCCTTGAAAAGATGGTAAAATGAAAATACTTTCTATAGCATGTTTGCAATTGATAAAAGCTCATTTTTATGGAAATACCTTTCTGATGGACAAAAAGGACTGATTGACGAAGGACTATACCTTCTAAATGTTCTAAAAGAACATCCCGATGAGAACATAACCGACTATTCCTATTTGGTTTTTCCTTTTGCCAAAGCCTATGAAGGATTCCTCAAGCAGTTTTTTCTTGATAGCGGATTTATAAGCGCCAAGGAATATAGTAGTGATCATTTTAGAATTGGTAGGGCATTAAATCCTCAACTGGAAAGACAACTGCGCCGGTGGTCAGCATATGACAAAATAGTAAGAAAGTGTGGTGATAAGGAGTTGGCCGATGAATTATGGAATGTTTGGAAAAGAGGTAGGAATCAGGTATTCCATTATTTTCAGCATAACTTAAAGGCACTGACTCTTTCGGAAGCTGAAGAGATTATAAGTGAAATGCTTTCCATAATGGATAGAGCGATAAAAGAATGTAAGGTAGATAAAATCAGGAGCTGAATTTTCTTCTTCTTGACGTATCGGAATATCTATTTTCACTAAAATGTGGGATGGATAAATTAGGTGTTAAGGGTTTTCCCGTTCTTTTTGAAATAACGGTGTCTGATATCCTGTGTCAGAGCCATACCCTTCTTTTGCACTTCTTCGATTTTACTTAGAGTCTGGTCCATCTTATCAGCAAATGAATCAGAAACGATTTCTTTCTTATCAGCCATATTCTTCACCACTTTTTCTTTAATATCTTCCGTTTCAGCTAGAAGTTTTTCTCCCTGCTCCTGGAGATTGGACATTTTCTCCTCAATTTCCTCCTCATAGACTTCAGCCTGGTCAAGCAATTTTTCCAGCTTCTTTTTTCCCTCTTTTGTGCCAAGCATGAATATGATAAAGCCACCGATAAGACCACCTAGGAAAAAACCCAGCCAAAAATTTCCTCCATTTCTGTCATCACTCATCTTTTTTTCCTTTCCTTTTGAATATCTTTAAAAAACCCAATACCGTTTTTACTCCCTCAGAAAATCCGCTCAGATCCTTGAATGACTTGCCGATGTTGCCAGAAATGGAGACTGCACCATCAACCATCATGTTTACTTTTGAAAGCATTTTCCTAATTTCAGAGAGGATAGAAAAGATTTGCCAACCGATTAGAACGACAATGGCGGTGAGTACGATGACTACCAAAAAAAGAAGTATTTGTGTCGGATCAATCATAGGCAGGTGTATTAAATAGGTTATAACATTTTAATATTTAGATATCATTCCAGTCAACCGTACAAAAGATATCAGTATGCCGCTCTTTGTGCTGTTTGGCTGAACGCTAATTTTCTGAGATTTGTACCGTTCTGGTTAAAGTCCTTTTTTTACCGTATTTGCTGGTTGAATCTACAGTGATAGTGTTAACTCCTGGGACAAGTATAAGGGTGGTTGAGAAATTGCCGCCTGAAAGAACTGCAATTTTCTGTCCATTGACAGAAACGACAGCGTCGGTATCTGTTTGACCGGTGACTTGCACCTTGTCTGATTTTATTACTTCTCCCTCTAGGGGTTTTGTGATTGTTAGGTTGGGGGGACTGGTATAAGAGTTGTATTGGAAAGCCAGATAACCGAAGAAAAGTAAAAGAAAGGAAATAATTATACCTGTTACAATAATATGGGGAGTCAGTTCTATTAGCGGCTCATTCAGGGGTTGAGATAATCCATTGGGAAGAAGACCTGATTTTTGCTGTTGGGTGAATTGCCTGCGGAAAATTGCTAACATCTCATCAGGTTTCAGATCCAGGTATGAACTGTAGTTTCGTAAGAATCCTTTGATATAAGGAAGAGATGGCAACTGGTCCCAGTTGTTTTCTTCAAGAGCCTGGAGGTATTTCCCCCTAATCTTCAAGTGCTTTTCGATTTCTTCAAATTCCAGTTTCTTTTCCAATCTGGCTTTTTTGAGAATGTCTCCGACTGTGCGCATAAGTATCTATAAACTACAATGTTTGTTGTTCAGAAGAAGCTGTTGGATTGGTATGTGATGCTAAATACTCTTCCACGTTGTGCATGAGGACGTCTCTGGGTTTAGAACCTTCTCCCGGTCCGACAATTCCTTCCTCCTCCAGCTGGTCTAGTATCCTTGCGGCTCTGGCATATCCGATCTTTAATTTTCTTTGCAGAAGTGAAGCTGAAGCTTTATCGTATTGGCAAACTATTTGTATAGCTTCCTGAAACATTGCGTCCTTCCCGTCGTTATCCCCAGTTGTCATGCCACCGGCTACACTTCCAGAAGATTTTTTCCAGGTCTGTGGCATGGAGGTAACTTCTTCTGTGTATTGTACTGGTATGTTTTTACTTTTAAGGAAATTTACAAGTTGGCGTACTTCCTGTTCTGAGACGTAAGTGCCTTGTATGCGGGTTGCCTTGGCTTGTTCAGGCGGGATATAGAGCATGTCACCGCGTCCAAGTAGTTTCTCTGCCCCGGGTACGTCCAGGATGACTCTTGAATCAATCATGGATGATACGTTAAAAGCAATTCTGGAAGGAATATTGGCCTTTATAAGACCTGTTATGACATCAACAGAAGGCCTTTGAGTGGCGACAACAAGATGAATTCCCGTGGCCCTTGCCATCTGAGCCAGACGGCATATGGAATCTTCTACTTCAACTGGGGCATAAGACATAAGGTCTGCCAACTCGTCTATAAATATGACTATATAAGGCAATGACTGGAAACCCGCCAGTTCGTTGAAGCCATCGATGTTACGCACGCCCACTTCAGAAAAAGTCTTGTAGCGTTTATCCATCTCTCCCATGGCCCATTTGAGGGCTGAAAGAATCTTATCAGGCTCTACAATCACGGGAGTCAGAAGATGGGGGATACCGTTATAACCGATGAGTTCGACTCTTTTTGGGTCGACAAGTATGAGTCTTACGTCAGACGGGTTGGTCCTAAAAAGAAGTGATGAAATCCATGTATTTATAAGGACTGATTTCCCGCTGCCTGTTGTTCCTGCAATAAGGACATGGGGCATTTTGGCAATATTTGCCGTAACTGGATTACCTGATACATCAAGACCCAAAGCAACCAAAAGCTTCTCTTTGCTTCTTTTCAAGTTTTCAGAAGAGAGCATATGCCGTAGTGTGACAAACTCAAGCGACTTATTGGGAATTTCAATGCCTACCAGACTTCTGCCGGGAATAGGTGCATCAATCCTTATTTGTCCTGTAGGTGCTGCAAGAGCCAAAGCCAGATCGTTTGATAGTGCGGTAATTTTGGAAAGTTTGGTACCCATGGCAATCTCCAGAGCATACTGTGTGACTGCCGGACCCATATTTACTTCTACCACTTTTGCTGATATACCAAAACTTTCCAGTGTTTTCTCAATTGTGCTGGCATTGTGTTTCATATCCCCCCGGTCTGCTTTTTGCCCGAATGAAGAAGATAAAAGTGAGAGAGGAGGATATTCCCAGACATTTTGACTGCCTGGGACGTTGGCAATAATATCTGTCGGTAAGCCGCTTGTAGTGTTGAGAACCTGTCTATTGTTAGTTGAAACTGAGGAAGCAACTTGTTTGTTGTTTAACCCACTAGGCTTTTGGGATGAGATAGGTTTTTGTTCTTCTCTTTTATAGTCAATAGGGGGTTTGATGGGTAATTTTTCCACAAAAAGCGGTTTTGATTTTTTGAAGGACATATTAAATATTGGGAGAGCACCTAGCATTTTGTTTAAGCTTTTTGCAATTTCGCTGATTGTCTTTGCTATTTCATCTATTGAGGTGTTGAAAAGTACAATAAGCCCTATGCATAACATTCCAAAAAGTATAATAAATGCACCAATACCTGAGACAAGCGCTGCAAAATTTTCCCAAATTTGGGTACCGACACTT
The DNA here is from genome assembly GCA_023379265.1 of Patescibacteria group bacterium. Lineage (GTDB taxonomy): Bacteria > Patescibacteriota > Microgenomatia > 2-02-FULL-39-11 > 2-02-FULL-39-11 > JAMCUI01. Next base: position 20,238 of record JAMCUI010000012.1, on the reverse strand, counting down.
CCCGCGCGGGTAAGTGCTAAAAGACAAATATAGCTTAACAAAACCCCAAGAGAAACATTCGGGCGGGTAAAGGATAATTTCAATTTCATAAAAAGAAAGGAGAATGTTATAAGAACAACCGGAAGCAGCATGCCGCCCCAACCTAATTTATCTATAAGAAGATTGCGGACGATATCCAATTTGGTGCCGGACTGGAAAAAAGAGATTGTGGTAAGTCCAGCTGCACCAATAAAAAGAATAGTGAATATGGTATAGACAGACTGTGCTTTGAGTTTGAATTTTGGAAATTTTCTTCTTCTATATCTTCTTGCCATAGGCAGTAGTAGTAGTAGCTTATTATATCAGGATTATCTTCATTGTTAAAAGATAAAAGTATTAATATCCTATAGTATTAACGGTACAATGTCAAGTGCTTTTCCATTGTGAAGCATAGAATCATAAGTTAAAATGGGATTTACATGAGAGAAAATATTGTTGAAGTAAAAGACTTGACTAAAAAATTCGATGGTAGAGCCGGCGGATTTACCGCTGTTGACTGTTTATCGTTTGTAATAAAAGAGGGTGAAATTATGGGATTGTTGGGTCCAAATGGTGCAGGTAAGACGACAACTATAAGAATGCTGTTAAACCTCATCACTCCCTCGTCAGGTTCCATCAGAATTTTCGGTTTGGATTTTTCCGGACACACTGAGGAGATACTGCAGAAAATAAACTTTTCCAGCAGCTATACCAATATGGATTGGAGACTGTCTGCCTGGGAAAACCTCATGGTCTTTGCCAAGCTTTATCATGTTTCTTCTCCGAAAGAAAAGATAAAGGAACTAATGGAAAGATTTGAGATATGGGAATTGAGAAACCAGAGAGTAAATAATCTTTCTTCGGGTGAGGCGACAAGATTAAATTTATGCAAGTCACTGATAAACGATCCTGAAGTGCTCTTTCTTGATGAGCCAACTGCAAGTCTTGATCCTTATATTGCCGATAAGACAAGGAAAATTTTGAAAGGTATACAGAAGGAACGAAGTTTGACAATAATATATACTTCTCATAATATGGCTGAACTGGAAAAGATGTGTGATTATCTTGTCCTTTTGCATAAGGGAAAGATCATTGCAAAGGGTAGCCCGACAGAAGTGACTAAAAATATACTAAAAATTGAAAAAGAAGAGCCTGACCTTGAAGAAGTATTTTTGAAAATTGCAGGAGGGGCGCATGAAATTATATAGAGTAGCTGCATTGTTGTGGAGATATTTTTACCTAGTAAAAAGGGAATTGGGTAAATTGACTGAAATTTTTTATTGGCCGGCAATGGATGTGGTTATCTGGGGTTTCGTCAGTGTGTATCTTAACCAGACGACTAGCGGGTTTCCTTTTTTTGCCAGCCTGTTTTTGTCAGGAATGATTCTTTGGAGTATTTTCAATAATACTTCAAAATCTATATCGGTTTCACTTCTTGATGATATTTGGTCACGCAATCTGCCCAATCTTTTTGCCTCCCCTCTGCGGCCTTCAGAATTTCTGGCAGCTACACTGTTTCTAGGCTTGATAAAAATTGTTGCTACCCTCCTGACTGCATCATTTGTCGCCATGCTTTTCTACTCGTTCAATCTTTTTACTCTAGGGATTTCTCTTTGGGCTTTTTTTAGCAACCTTGTCATATTCGGCTGGTCAATAGGTATCATAACCTCAGCGCTTATTTTGAGATATGGGACTAAAGTCGAGGATTTCGCCTGGAGTATGCCTTGGCTTTTTACCCCGCTTGCGGCAGTTTGGTATCCGGTATCAATCCTGCCGGATACTGTAAAGGAAATCGCTTTTATCTTCCCGGTTTCACATGTTTTTGAAGGGATGCGCGGCGCCATACTTCATAAGACATTTTTATGGAATGAATTTGTTTGGGCATTAGGGTTAAATCTTGTCTATATTGTCATTGCTGTCGTTTTCTTTTACCGCATGTACATAGTAGTAAAAGAAAAAGGACTCTTGACGCGACAGTCTTAAAATGACGAAGAGGATGTTATTTCTTGAATGCTTTCCTGAGTTCTATTTTTGCCTTTTCTAAAATTGTCTTTTTTTCCTCCGGTAATTTCTCACCGGCACGGTTGATATAGAAATTCAGCATGGACATGGCTGATTGAAATGGTGTAGTCTTGCGCCGCAAGCTATTTTCGGCGCTTTGTTTAAGCGATAGCGCAATTCGTTTGGGGTTATTCCAGGTGAAGACTCCTTCTTCAAGATCCAGAGCAAAGCTGTGTTTAGTGACGTATACTGACCAGTTTTTCTTTTTGAACATGCCTGTATTATAAAACAAAATTTCCTTATGCGACCTTTGTAAATTTCCACTTGCTTTTAATCCTTCGCAGAAATCTTCGGGCATAAGAGTGAGAGATGAATGCAAATTTAGCGCTCAGGAGGAAGCCCCGGGCATAAGAGCGGGGAGCTTCACTTTTCCACTTTACTACAGCTTTGGAGTAATCTAAAATAATAAAGTTACAGAGGGAAAGGAGAACTTCAATGGCGCTAAATGACAAGTCACATCCGGAGTACCAGTATCTAAATCTTTTACAGGATATTTTGGATAACGGGCAATGGAAGATAAGTCATTCCACAGGCGTCAAGCTAAAAAGCGTTTTTGGACGACAGATAAGATTTGACCTGTCTAAAGGATTTCCTCTTTTAACGACAAAAAAGGTATTCATAAGGGGAATAATTCATGAACTTATCTGGTTTCTCTCAGGTTCTTCAAATATAAAATACCTTGTGGAAAATAATGTCCATATTTGGGATGAGTGGGCTTATAAAAAATATCAGTGGGCAACTGATGAGGGTAAGGTGCAAAAATTGGCTTATGATGAGTTTCTACAAAAAATTCAGTCCGATAAAAAATTTTTGGCTAGGTGGGGAGAGTTGGGACCGGTCTATGGTGTACAGTGGAGACGTTGGCCAGCCGGTGGCAAAAAGACAGTTGATCAGTTGGGGTGGGCGATAGAGAAGATAAAAAAATATCCGCAAAAGAAACACTATGTCATCTCCGCCTGGAATGCAGGCTGTATTTATGAGATGTCCGGTAGTCACTCCGCATCCATGGTAATTGCTCCCTGCCACACGATGTACCATATAAATATTACCGGTGACAAACTTTCCCTTCTTCTTTACCAACGTAGCGCCGACATGTTTTTAGGAGTGCCTTTTAACATTGCTAGTTATGCCCTGCTTACTTTGATGTTGGCCCAGGTGACGGGGTATAGACCTGGAGACTTTATTCATACATTTGGAGATGCACATATTTATGAAAACCATTTCGACCAAGTGAAAGAGCAGCTGAGCCGTATTCCCAGGCATTTTCCTGTCATGAAGATCGATCCTTCAATTAGAAAGATAGATGATTTCCGTTTTGAACACTTCAGCGTTGAAGGATACGATCCTTACCCGCCGATAAAAGGAGAGATAACGGTGGTAGGAGGATTTTAAGTAATGAATAGCGTAAGAGTCAGTATTATTGCCGCGATTGGTGAAAACAGAGAATTGGGACGAGAAAACAAACTGCTTTGGCGCATACCTGATGACTTAAAAAGGTTTAAGGAATTAACTAGAGGTCATCCGGTCATTATGGGTCGGACCACTTATCAGTCAATCGGCCGGCCTTTACCCAACCGTACAAATATTATTGTCTCTCGAGATGTTTCGCTAAAATTAGCTCAGTGTCTAGTGGTAAGTTCAGTTGAGGCGGCATTGCAAAAAGCAAAAGAGACCGGTAGCAAAGAAATTTTTATTATTGGAGGAGGACAGATTTATAAACAAACGATAAACCTGGCGGATAGGCTTTATCTGACAGTAGTGCAGGGTAGATATCCGACTGCCGACACCTTTTTCCCCGACTATTCACGTTTTGCCAAAATTGTGGCAAAAAGTGAAGGTCTCCACAATAACTATCATTACACATTCCTGACGCTGGAGCCGTCAGAATGACTTATTTGATACCTAATAATTAGAATTAAGGGAAAAAAGGTGTTAAAATACATTTTTCCCTTATGGACGAGTTATAACCTTCAAACTGTTAATGAAATTTCTAAATAAAGGATCATCGGTATTTCTATTTCTTCTTGTTCTTATCATGCTGGGCGCTGGTTTAATATTATCCTTGCGGTTTCTGACGGGAGGCGATGAGGATACATGGATATGTCAAAATGGAACGTGGATAAAACATGGTAATCCTTCCCGACCTATGCCATCAGAAAACTGTATTCAGGAAGATTCATCAGTGGTTGTTTCAGACAGTCCAGAGAAAGCAGTAAACAATTTTTATAGTTGGTATATGAAGCAGAACGATCAGACTTCATATAAGGATAGCAATTATTTAAGTGAGGAGCTAAAGCTTAAGATTGCATCTGCCGTTTCACCACCATCTACTTCTTCCCCTTATGACCCCTTTTATTGTTCTGATAAAAAACCAGAAGGTATAAGTACAAAACTTTCCTCACGTTCAGATGCGAGTGCTATTGTTAGTTTAGTAGAAACTTTTGGAAGTGAGGAAGAAATATTTCCTGTAGGATTGAAGATATCAGGTACAAACTGGAGAATAAACAGTATTGATTGCAATTCTGTTACTAGACAGAAAAGAGTATCATCTGATAAAGTTTCAGTCTTTTATGCCAATAGGAGTCTGGCTCCATATGGTAACCATAATTGTAGTTTGGTTTATCCGGCAGACAGAAAAATCATTTCTACTTATGACTTAGTAAAGACATCGCTTGAAGAGTTGTATAAAGGACCGACAGACACGGAGAAAAGCCAGGGTTTCACATCCATATTTTCAAAAGATACGGCAAATATACTGAAAAGCGTAACGATAAAAAATATGACTGCCTATGTCAATTTAACTGATATCAGAAATATTATTCCCACAGCATCCTCTTCCTGCCAAAGTAATGAATTTTTGGCCGAATCAGATGAGACTATAAAACATGCAGGTACCAATGATGTGGATAAAGTAATCTATGCCATAGAAGGAGATCCAAGAGTATTTTATGATTGGATAAAAATTGGATGTAATGAGTCAAACAATAATTGTGATGTGACGCCTTTCAAATAGACTGATAATTAAGGAAAACAAGCGGGAGGAAATTGACGGTTATTTTATATCTGGTTTGAATTCAAGAGCAAGTGAATTAATGCAAAATCGTTTTCCTATGGGCAAGGGGCCATCGTCAAAGACATGTCCCAGATGAGCTCCGCAACGGTTGCAGCGCGCCTCTGTTCTATTCATTCCCCAAGAGTTGTCCCTTTCCAATCTCAGATTACCTTCGTTTACTCCCTCCCAGAAACTGGGCCAGCCGGTACCCGAGTCGAATTTGGCAGTTGAGGAAAAAAGCGGCAGTCCGCAGGAAACGCATTGGTACATGCCTTTGTCGTGATTATCCACATATTTTCCGGAAAATGGAGGCTCCGTACCCTTGAGAAAACAGATGTTATACTGTTCTTTTGTCAGTTTATTTTTAATATTTGTAGTGTCAATAGTCATAAATATATTATAACAGATAGTGAAGCGGTATCAGTTTTTTGTAGATTATTATTGAAATATTTTTTATTAGATGAGAAACTGGAGATACTAAAATGAATAAGACTGTATTAGGTGCTATATTAATGGTTATTTCAATGGCTGCTTATGGAGTTGTAAATCCTCTTCTCAAAAAAGCTGGGCTAAACTCATTTGCCACAATGATTGTACAGATTGCAGTTTTATGGTTGAGTGTTTTGCCCTTTTTTATAGTAAGCCGTTCTTACCAGAATGTTTTTGATAATAAAAACGCCATTTTAATTCTGGCTTTGGCCGGTATAATAAATGCCTTTGGATATTTTCTTCTCATGCAGTCATTCAATTATCTTCCCATCTGGCAAATAAATACTTTCTGGGTGCTTATCCCTCTTTTTGGGGCCGTTGCGTCTTTTTTCATCTTGGGAGAAGTGTTATCGGTCAACCTTCTTATAGGACTCGTTTTTATCGGAGCGGGATTTCTTATCGCTTTCAGATAATTTTTGGAGACTTTTCTAAAAATTGTATAATGGTATCCCTTTATGAATTCCAAAATCAAATTTGTCTATTTTGACGTTGGCGGTGTAATGTTCTCATGGAGAAAAGCATTAGGAGAAGTCGCCAGGAAATATCAACAAAGTGAAAAGGAAGTTTCAGATAGTTTTGCCAAGTATGATGAGATTTCCTGTAGAGGATTGGTTAGTGTGCAGGAAATATGGAGTAAAGTAGCCAGTGATTTGCATTTTGAGAAATATGAAAATGACGATATACAATCTTTTGTTTTCAAATATTTCTCGCCAATTTTAGAAACACACGCCCTTGCAAAAAATCTGATAAGAAGGATCCCGGTTGGCCTTTTGACAAACATCCATCATGGTACATACGAGTTTTCACTGGAAAAGGGACTCGTGCCAAAACTGCCTTACACGGAGGTAATCCAGTCATGTCACATAGGAATAGTCAAACCCGAACGTGCAATCTACGAGCACGCACAGAAAAAGGCAAAGGTGAATCATTGGGAGATATTGTTTATCGATGATCTAAAAATAAATGTGAAAGCTGCAAAAAGTTTGGGTTGGAATACAATCCTTTTTGATTCCGATAATCCTAAGCGATCGATTGAAAAAATAAAGGAAATGTTAAACATGTCTTGTCCTTCCTAAAATAATCTCTATTGGAAAATAATTTTAAGATGTTGCCGGTCATCAAGTATCCATACAAATCCATAGTATTAATGGAGGTTCTGTTAGTGCCAGATTGAATAAGTTATAAAAATTTAATACTCAGAAACTCCGGATATTATATTGTATGAGCTATATTTTCTGATAATATAAGATTGCATGAAGGCAGTAAAAATATTTGTTGCGGTTGGAGCTATTTTAATAATTCTACTTTTGACAATCCTGCTTTTTGTTCAAAGTCCTAGTGAAAAACTTAAAAGCATAAAAGATTTTGACTCATGCGCTGAGGCGGGATATCCGGTAATGCAATCAAATCCTCAAATTTGCAAAACCCCAGCCGGCAGGACGTTTACAAAAAATAAGTAGAAAAATTGGTACGCGGTGGAAACTGAAGTAACTTAAATACTCACCAGGTTAGCTATTTTGAGGAAATTAGTGAGTAGTCGTTTTCCGTTTGTTTCATACTCATTTTTTATCCGGTGCCAGTCACTTCTTAATTTATATTTGTCTAACTTTTTGAGATCATCATCTTCTGATCGCCATAACTCAAACATTTCATCTATCAGTTCCGGATGTCCCTGAGTTCCATAAGCTTTTTCCCCGACTTTTATCACTTGTATCTTGCAGTGTTTTCCGGTTGCCAGAATCTTCATATTTGGGGTGAGCTCAACAGTTTCTCCGTGCAGTTGGAAAATGGGTAGAGGTGAAGCCAACCCGGAAAATAAAGCATCTCTCATTCCTGTGGTAGTGAGGTCAATGCTGTAATATTTATCGTTATTATCCTTCCAGCCAATTTCCGGTATGGAGTTTTTCAGCACTTTCCCTCCAACGGCTTTGACCAGAGTTTGCATCCCCAGGCAAAAGCCAAAATAAGGAATTTGGGAATTAACTGCGGTTTTGATTTTGGCCAATTCATTCGTCATGCGTTGGGTCGTATCGTTGGCGCTGGACGGTCCGCCAAAAACAAACATCGCGTTGTAGTTAATTGGATCGGGTATTGTTTCATCTCTGCTTATATCTATAAGATCATAGTTAATAAGATACTGATCTAAAAGCTGCAAAAGAATTCCAGGACCCTCACGGGAGATGTTTTTAATTATTAAAACTTTCATGGAAAAATTATACTTCAACTACAACTGATATTATAAGAGGTCGGCGGTGTGTTTCCTTATAAAGGAATTCCTCAAGACGGCCTTCTATCTGTTTTCTGACAAATTGCCAATCAAAGATGCGTCCTTTTTTGAGACGAAGCGAGTTGGTGACTACTTTTTTGGCTCCATCAATTAGGCGTGTGGATTCTTTCATATAGACAAAACCTCGGGAAATGATGTCAGGTTCTGCAGTTACCTGTCCGGTTGATTGTTCCACCGGCACTACCACAACAACGATTCCTTCATTGGCCATCGTCTGCCTGTCCCGTATGACTACATTGCCTACATCTCCTACTCCCAACCCGTCAACCATCACATTTTTCAGATCAATGTTTTCCCCTTTCCTAACATTGCCCATGCTATCAAATTCCAAAACATCTCCTTCTCCCGGAAGTAAAATTTGGTTATCTTTGTAACCCATTTCTTTTGCCATATCAGCATATCGGCGCATTTGCCTGATGGTTCCTCCTATTGGAAGAATAAATTTTGGGCGTGTAAGGCCGATCATAAGAGCTAAATCATTGGCCGCCCCATGTCCTGAGACATGAAGCGCATCCATAATGTCTGAATATGCCACCTTGGCACCTCTAGCAGTAAGCTCATCAATAAGTCCGTGGACTGCATTTTCATATCCCGGGATTGGGTCGGCAGAAAAGATGACTGTGTCTCCAGGATTTATGGAGACAAACTTGTGTGATCCGTCAGCAATCCTTGATAATGCGGCGTTGGGCTGGGCCTGGCTGCCGGTAACAATAAGGAAAAGATCTGATGGTTTATAGCGTTTCAGTTCCCTTTCCTGGACCACAAAAATGTCTGGAAATTCCAGGTAGTGCAGTTTTTTGGTTACGTCCACATTTTCCACGATAGACCTGCCCAAGAAGGCGATTTTGCGGTTGTTGCGTACAGCTACATTTATGGCCTGTTGGATTCTTGATATGTTTGAAGATTGGGTAGTGAAAATAAATTTTCCCCGGCATTTGCGCAGTTCTTCTTCAAGGGTATCTTCAATAATTCTTTCAGGCAATGTATAACCTGGCGATTCCACCCTGACGCAATCAGACAAAAGGCAGAGAATTCCTTCTGATGAAACTCTGGCAATTTTCCCGACTTCAGTTTGCTGTCCGTCAATAGGAGTCCAGTCAAATTTATAATCGCTACCGTGATAAAAGATGCCCACAGGAGTCCTTATAATAAGATTTGTGGCATCAGGGATAGAGTGGGTGACGTGAACAAATTCAACGGAAAACGGGCCGAAATGGAGGATTTGAGAAGTATCCGCTGTATTTATATGATTTTGCAGTCCGAAATCACGAAGTTTCACCTCAGCTAGGGCAGCTGTCAAGCGTGTGCCGTATACGGGTACTTTGAGATCGGGCAATATATAGGGAAGAGCAGCAATGTGGTCTTCATGTCCATGGGTCAGGATTATTGCGCGGATTTTGTCTTTCTTGTCACGTAGATAGGTAATGTCAGGAATGACCAAATCGATACCATACATGGCTTCATCCGGAAAACCTATTCCGCAGTCAACGATAAGGATGTCTGAAATTTCTCCTCCAGAAGAACGTCTGTATTCGTAAACATACATGTTTTTGGTGACATTACCTATTCCTCCTAGAGGAATAAGCCTGAGGAAGTGGTTGTGGGGGTGGGAAAGTTGGTGTGGTGCTGGTTGTGACCGTTTGTCTGTCTGCTGTTGGTTAAACAATATCATTTATAATTTTTTTTAATTTCCTAAAATCCTCAAACAATTTTTCTTTATTTCTTGTGCTTCGCAAACCTGCGGCAGGATGGTAGACAGGAAAGATAGATAGCATCATCCCATCCTTTTTGACTTTATTTATTATTTTACCATGAATTTCTGAAATTTTTTCTTCCGGCAAAAAATACTCCATGCCGAAACGACCAAGTGTCACAATTAGTCTCGGATTTATAATTTTAATCTGTAGTTTGAGAAAGAAACTGCATGCCTTTATTTCTGGAGTTTTCGGTTGTCTGTTATTTGGCGGGCGGTGTTTGATGACACTTGTAATAAAAACCGATTCTCTTGCAATGCCTATGGAATTTAGCAATTCGTCAAGAAGCTTTCCAGCCCGGCCGACAAATGGCCTGCCGGTTTCATCCTCATTTCTTCCAGGTGCCTCTCCAATAAACATGATTTTAGCACTGCTTTTTCCTTCACCCGGTACTGCATGTTTTGCCGTCTTATAAAGAGGACAGCGCCGGCAGTTTTCGATTTTCCGGTACAATTCTATTAATGAAGTTGATTCGGACATAATAAGAAAACTTAGATGTTAAATGTCAAAACTTAAAACCTTATCTTAAAACTACTAATTTATGGAAAAATTTACTGATCTAACATTTGAGTTTTAAGTTTTTCCTCTTAAGTATCTCTCTGCCTGAATAGTATATAGTCGGGCGTATTTGCCTTTTCCCTGCATCAGTTTTTCGTGTGTACCGTCTTCAATGATTTTACCTTTATCAATTACGACAATTCTTTTAGCGTCTTTGATTGTGGAAAAACGGTGGGAGATAAAAATTAATGAATTATTATCCATTTCCTTATTTAGCCTGTCAAATATTTCCATCTCGCTTTTGGCATCCACTGCTGAAGTCGGCTCGTCAAGAATCAGAACCGGTGATTTTTTGGCATAGGCGCGGGCGATAGCTAGTCTTTGCCACTGGCCGCCGGATAGATCAATGCCTTTTGTAAATTCTGAACCAAGCTGTTGGTTTAGTTTTCCCGGAGTGTGTTTTATAAATTCCCATGAATTGGAAAAGTTCAGATATTTTACCATTTTTTCTTCACTTAAATCTTTACCGGCTGCCATCTCCAGATTTTCTTTTACTGTAAAATAAAATTTGCCGTAAGACTGGAAAAGTGTTGAGTATAAGGAAAATAGTAGCTCTTCAGGAATTGATTTTAGGTTAATCCCGTTAATGGAAATTTTTCCATTTGTGGGATCATACATACGCAATAGTAGTTTGACAATCGTGGTCTTGCCGGCTCCGTTTTCCCCAATAAGCGCCACATTTTCGCCGAAGAGAATTTGTAAATTGATATTTTTCAAGGCGAAATCTTTTCCTTCTGGATATTTAAATGAGACATTTTCCAGAAGAATTGAGGGGTTTTCAAGTTTCAGTCTCAGCTTATCAGCCGTAGAAGCCGAAAGGGTGAGAAATGACACATTTTGCTTCAGGGCAAAAAAATCAAGTGCGTCCTGCATAAAAAGGCTATCTGCGTGTAAATGCCCGACATTTTGACCCAGATTTGCCAACGTGCCGTTGAAAAGAAGTGAATTGAAAAAAAGAAATATGAATTGGCCTGATGACATCAGCCCCGCCGAGGCCTGATTGGCAATATACATAAAATATAGAAAAAGTGAGAGAGTAGGCAGGAAACCGGAGAGAGTATTGTAAGCCTGGTGTTTCTTTTCAATTTTCAGTTGGTGTGAAGTGAATTGTTTATAAATTCTGATAAATCTTTCCTTAAAAAAGGGGAAAGCGCCATAAAGTTTTATTTCAGGCAGCGTGTCTTTGGAAAAAAGAGTGTTGACTATATACTCGAATTTTCTTTTTATTTCATCATCGGCCCGGTAGATAAGAAATACGCCATATTCCTGTTTTGAGTTTATCCAAACGTGGATGATGTTTGAAGCAACAATCACAATAGATATTACCGGTGTAACCAGAAAAAAGATGGAGAGACTGATGGCAAGTTTGATAAGTGAGGAATAGGTATCAATTATTGCTTTAAGATAATATTTTGTCTGCATCTGGAAGCGGTTGAAAGCGCGGTTGGCCAGGCCGACATTCTGCGGATTTTCGAAATTGGATAAGTCAAGAGTGGATAGTTTACTTATGAATTTGGTGTTTAGGAAGATTAACTGGTGTGATTCCAGTACATTCCAAAGATAGTTGGAAATCCCGTCCAGAACTTTATATGAGAGGTAATAGAAAAGCAGAAAGATTATAACTCCGTAAATTGACAGTCCCAGAATTGTTTTGGAGTGGTTTAGAGAATCGACGACTTCCTTATACGAGAAAAGATCAATGATGTAAGTTAGGGCAAGGATTGTTTGAATGAGAATATAAATAAGGAAAAGTCTTTTGTGTGCCTGCCAGGTGGCAATGATGGTAAATTTTACCGGCCGCCAAATCTGCATATATTCCCATATTATATTATTTTTATCGGATATTAATTGGAATGTATTAAATTGGGAGAAAAATTGTAAGTTACCAAGTAGGGAGGAATTGTTTGACGTTTTCTCCAGTAATGTGGACCGAGGTAGATTTGCCTTCAACCAGCATTCTAGCGACTTTCCTGCAGACTCCGTTTATGGTCCGCTCCAAAGTCCTGATGCCTGAATCAAATCCAAGAGGCCGGACAATATTTGGCCAGACATCATCATCTATCTGCAGTTGGGCGTCCGTCAGTCCAGCGGCCTCCTTTATCTCCGGAAATACATAGGATTTGCCGATAATAATCTTTTCATCATCACTGTAGGATGGCATCTGTATGGGTTCAAGTCTGTCCATGACGGCTGTAGAGATATTACCTGTATTGTTGGCTGTGGCGACAAAAAGAACTTCGGATAAATCAAATGGGTAGTCGATAAAGTGGTCGATAAAGGCTACATTTTGTTCAGGATCCAGAAGCTCCACAAGTACACCCATGATGTCTGCCCGGGCGTGTTCAGATACTCGGTCCAGCTCATCAAGCAGTATGACAGGATTTTTGGTGCCTGCCCTTCGGAGGGCTTTTATGACATGACCCACTTCTGCGTCGGGATGCACCCGGGATTGACCGCGCAGGTCAAGAGCTGAACCCATGCCACCAAATGGGATGCGGACAAATGTCCTGCCCATAGCTTGGGCAATGGAACGGGCAATAGTGGTTTTTCCGGTCCCGACCAGACCAACAAAAAAAAGAATTGGAGCTCTCATAAAGTTGTGTTCAGATGAGATTTCAGAAGGTTTGGTTTTGTCGATATTCAGTTTCATAACAGAAAGATATTCTAGAATCCTGTCTTTAATTTCCGAAAGACCATAATGATGTTTCTCCAAAATTTCCTTGGCATGGAGTATATCAAGGTTATCAGTACTTCTTTTATTCCAGGGAAGATTGGTGATCCAGTCAATATAATTGGATGCCTGGTCAAAACCTGACAAAAGGCCTCCGTATTTGATACTTAGCGCGATCCTATCTATCATGGCAGAGGCTTTTTCTTGCAAAGCAGGAGGTAGACTGACGGAGTTAAGTTTCTGCCGCAATTTATCTAGTTCTATCTGTTCACTGGATACAGCTTTTGACGCGCCTGAAAGGTAGTTTGCAGTTGTAGTCTGGTTAGTTGGATCGTTGTTTTCTGAAGTAATAGTTTTTGAAGCAGTACCAACCCTTGGCGATATTCGTGATGATGTTTGGGCAGTGGGATTCATCGTAAATAAGATTATAACATCGGAGAAGGGATTATATAAGTATTTGGGTGACTATATAAAAAGTGACATGTTTAGAGGAGAAATCAAAGATTAGCGTTGGAAACGCTTAAAATCTTCTACTTGGCAGGTCAGATAGGCGCTTACGTCTGCCATCACTTTCAACATTTTGAAAGATTGAAGTTTAGAATCGCCTGCGGGGCCTGTCAAACCTTCTTTCGTGTCTGGGCCCCCCCTCCCTTCGGGGTGCAGGAGGTCTTTTTTTAGCGTCCTCGCCAAAAAGCATGGAGAGATTTATCCTTCCCTGGTCATCGATTTCTAGCACTCTGACGTTTACTTGTTGGCCAATTTGTACCACTTCGTTGGGATCGGCTACATATTCCGTAGACATTTGTGAGACGTGTACCATACCCTCTTTGCCTGGAAGAATTTCCACAAAAGCTCCAAAAGGTAATATCCTTTTGACTATACCGCGGTAGACTTCTTCTGGTTGGACAACTTTTATGATTCCGGAAACCCAATTGAACGCTGCTTCAACTTTGGCGGGATCTGTTCCAGATATAGTCACCTGTCCCGAATCATCGACATTTATGTCACAACCTGTATCGGCAATAATTTGTCTAATTACTTTTCCTCCCGGACCGATGACCTCACCAATTTTATCCTGAGGTACCTGGATCATGGAAACTCTTGGGGCATACTGTGAAAGGCTGGTGCGGTAAGATGGTAAGACGGCAAGCATCTTATCCAAAATAAAAAGCCTGCCAGCCCTGGCTCTTTCCAAAGTTTCGGCAATCATCTTGTCGGTCAAACCGTCAATTTTTACATCCATCTGGATTGCGGTAATGCCATTTTTGGTTCCGGTGACCTTAAAATCCATATCTCCACCAAAATCTTCGATTCCTATAATATCCGATAGAAGGACATATTTTTCACCACTGGTCATAAGACCTATTGCCACGCCTGCTACAGGATTTTTTACCGGTACTCCGGCATCCATAAGAGCAAGGGTAGAACCACAGGTTGAAGCCATTGATGTTGACCCATTGGATGACATCACCTCAGAAACCAATCTTATGGTGTATGGAAATGATTCCTGATTTGGAATAACTGGAATCAAAGCTCTTTCTGCAAGAGCTCCGTGACCTACTTCACGCCTGGATGGAAAACCGACCCTGCCGGTTTCACCAACTGAATAGGGAGGCATGCTGTAATGATGCATATATCTTTTGGCTGTTTCACCTTCAGGGCTTTCAATTAATTGTTCTAGGGATGGGGAACCGAGAGTCGCAACTGTTAGTACTTGCGTCTGGCCTCTTTTGAACATGGCTGATCCGTGAGTTCGTGGCAATATGCCCACTTCGATGTCAATCGGGCGTATCTCATCAATTCTACGTCCATCAGCTCTTTTGCCTTTTGTTAAAACATCATCACGCAACTGCTGCTTAAATATAGTGTCCAGTGCTTTGTCGATTTCTTTCCTGTCGTATTCATCGCCGTATTTAGCTACGATTGATTCAGATAAAAGCTGGAGTTCTTCTCCTTCCTGTTCTTTCTCCACCCGCGCCAAGATGCTTTCCTGTATTTCTTTTTTGAATTCGTGATTGAGTATTTTTACCAGCTTTTCGTTTGTTTCATCCTTTGTAATCTCAACTTTTTTCTTGCCAACTTCTTTTGTCAGTTCATTTATGCAGTCGATTATTTTGGCGGTTTCTTTTTGGGCAAAATCAATTCCACCCAGAACAATATCTTCGCTAAGCTCATTTACTCCTGCCTCTATCATTACGACCTTTTTATCTGTGGCAGAAACTATAAGATCCATTTCTGAGAAATCCACTTCTTTTGTACCCGGATTGGCAAAATAACCGCTATTACCATTTTTTGGTGGGATATATCCTACTCGTACAGCTCCAATTGGTCCTTTCCAGGGAAGAGGGGAGATGGAGAGAGCAGCGGATGTGGCAATAAGGCCTAATATATCAGGCTCGTTTTCTCCATCTACAGAAAGAATAGTGACAATGACTTGTACATCCCGATGATAGTTTTTATCAAATAGAGGCCTAATCGAGCGGTCTATAATTCTACCTTTTAGTATGGCATCATCAGAAGGTCGGCCTTCTCTTTTGACCCAACGGCTGCCTTTTATTCTTCCTCCGGCATAAAGTCTTTCGACATATTCTACTGACAAGGGGAAATAGTCAAGCGTGGATTCTTTCGGAGAGGCTACGACTGTGGCAATTACCATCGTATCCCCATATCTGGCCAAAACTGCAGCTGTTGCCTGTTCTGCAAAACGGCCAACTTCAAGGGTAAGCATCCTGCCACCAATTTCTACGGATTTAGATGTGATTTTCATTTATTTCTGAAATTACAGTCTACTTTATCGGGGATAAGTTGTGATCTTATTCCAAGCTTAATACTGTTATTTTTCGAGTTTTAATTTTTTAACAATCTCTTTATAACGGTCTGCAGCTTTCTTCTGCATATAATTCAAAAGCCTTCTTCTTTTTGAAACTACTCCCAATAGTCCTCTTCTTGAATGATCATCCTTGGGATTGGCTTTTAGATGGTTGACCAGTTTTTCTATTTTGTAAGTAAGAAGTGCTACCTGTACTTCAGGACTGCCGGTATCTCCGCTTTTAATGGCAAAATCGTTGATTATCTTTTTTTTGTCTTTTGCGGGAAGGACCATATATGTTTCTGCAAACTGCTAAAAGCAAGTCTTTGAAGTTTTTGCGAAAAATTACTTATAAACTTTATTTATCTTAAAAGATAAGACATTATACAGTAAGTTGGGAAAAAACTCAACGGTGAGTTTAGAGGTGATTTACTTTTTTGTTATAAAAGTGTCGATCCCTTATAGATTTTGGGTTTTAACCAGTCAGGTGGCGCTGAGGGTTTCTGCGGCTGTTGTTGTGGTTGATTAGCAGGTTTTTGCTGAAATTGCTGTTGTGACTGTTGTGCTGGTTTTGGCTGAAACTGTTGTGGCGGTTTAGGTTGAAATTGTGATTGCACTGCTGGTGCAAACTGTTGTTTTCCTTTTTGAGGTTGATTTTTCCCTCCAAATTGTTGCTGTCTTTGATTCTGAAATGCAGCAGGTTTTTGCATATTATTTACTCCGTTTGAAGGCATACTGTACGGTTCAGTATATTGCTGTTGTGATTGCTGAGACAAAGATTGAGGTGAAAAGGGTGGAAACGCGTTTGAATTCTGTTGGGCTGCTGCGGCATTTCTTTTTTGTGCTCCGTTTTTCAGGCAGATGGCCGCCGCCTCAAAAGTCATGGCTGATGTATTGGCTGAAGTAAAATTGTTGGTTGCAGCAGAAATACCGCCAAAAAGGTTGCTGGCGATATCTGAATCCATTGTCATTCCCAAAGAGGAGAGAAGTGATATCATCAATTCCGATAATGAAGAAGCTCCGGTATCAATGATGTTTATCTTTGCGAATCTCTGGTTACTGTTTTGACAGTCAATATTAACTACCGGTTTGTCAGTAAATAGAGCCTGATTTGATTGGTATACAGAATCAAGATCGGCAAAGTTGGTTACTCCCACGGTGAATATAAGATCGATGTTGCCCCCAGAGAACGAGTAATTGATGTTTTCAGGGGTAATCATGGGATAACCTTCACGCGGTTCAATCACCAGGTTAAACATGTCATTCTCTATATTATAGCTGACTTTTTCGATTGAACCTTCCTGATAGGGGAAGGATATAACCAGATTTTTACCATTGCCCGCATTATCCAGTCCGGCTGCGATCTTATCGACACCGACAAGCTGGTTGTACTGGACGGTCATTGCTTGAGGGCTGACTATACTTACTCTTTTACCTCGGCTTGATAGAGCTAGGTATAAAGAGAGGCTTGCAGCTACCTGATCATATGTGGGGGTTTTTCCCAAAGCGATAAGAATCTCCTGGGCTGAAGAGAGGATAGTACTTGTTTGGTTTAATTCTTCTGTAGGTATGTTTGCCATATTAATTCAACAAAACCCCGATATAATCGGGGTAAATTAACCTATAGATATTATACTATCACCTGTCAAGATGTCAAGGTTTTGAGACAAAAGCACTCCCGCTTCATTGCCCTGTTCTGATTTTGTAATATCTTCCTTATTGTGTTTTAGAGATTTTATTTTTGCCCGTCCAATCTCATTTTCACCTCTGACAACTTTAATTTGATCGCCCTTTGCTATCCTTCCGGAAATCACTTTCACTCCAGCAATTTTTTGATCTTTAATATCAAAAATTACCTGAACACGTGCTTCTCCAAGAATTTTTACAAGATTTCCCTTTTTCAGGGCATCAACCACATCATCAATTTCATCTATAAGTTCATAGATAATATTATAGGTCTTTATAATTACTTTTTCTGAGTCGGCAAGCTTTAGGATATTATCATTTGGCTTGAGATGGAAACCAATAATAAGCGCTTTGGCAGTCTTGGCTAAAAGTATATCTGATTCTGAAATGTTGCCTACACCGCTTTGGATGATGACAATATTTTTGGGTAAACTATACATAATCGCTTCAAGGGTACCTGCCGTATCTGCTTTTATGATTATTTTTATTTTCTCTTCCTCAATTGCTGTTTGTGTATTTTGAACGACTGCGGGGAGGGGAGGATGAGGCAGTGTAATTTCTGTTTCAGCATGGGTTGAGAGAGAGATGGTGGGTGCGTCAATAATATCTTTTTCTATATTCTTGGCCAGTTCAGACTCGCTTTTTTTTATGAGTATGCTGCCTACCGGTGGAAGTATTTTCCATCCTAATATTTCAGCTGCGTCGCCGTTTTTTACCTCATCTAAATTTTTACCCAACCAATCAACAAGCGCCCTAATTTTGAATTCTTGGTTATCACAAACTACTTCTTCACCCACTTCTAATTGGCCGCTTCTGACAACAACCGTGGCTACTGGTCCGCGATTTTTTGACAGGATTGATTCGATGACTACCGCTTTGAAAGGTTGCGAAGAGACGTCTGTAATCTGGTTTAGTTCGGCTAAAAGAAGTATCATCTCGAGCAGTTTTGGCACTCCCTGGCCGGTTTTGGCGGAAAGAGGAACAACAGGTATATCTCCTCCGTATTCTTCCAGTTTTAATCCTGCTTTTGTCAGTTGTTTCTTCACTTTATCCAAATTGATGTCAGGGATGTCAACTTTGTTTATAGCCACAAGACAAGGTATGCCGGCAGACTTGATATGCTCAATGGATTCTATAGTTTGGGGCATTACACCGTCATTTCCTGCAATAACCAGAACAGCAATATCGGCTACTTTAGCACCCCTACTCCTCATCTTGGAAAAAGTTTCATGTCCAGGCGTATCTATAAATGTAATTTTTTTACTTTGGGATTTACCGTTTTTATCTTGTTGGGGGAGTACGACTTCAGTCTGATAGGCACCAATATGCTGTGTAATTCCTCCGTATTCGCGTGCTGCGACACTTGTTTTTCTTATGTAGTCAAGGAGAGTGGTCTTACCGTGGTCGACATGACCTAATATGGTAACAATAGGAGGTCGAAGCAATACACTTTGAGTATCTGTTCTGGTTGGCATAGATTATGGTTTGGTAAAAGAATTCGGTGCGACATTTTAACTTGACTTGGCCTCTTTTTTGGTCTTGGGCTTTTCCTCTTCTTTTTTTTCTGATTTTTTCTTCACTTTTTTAGCAGGTTTTTCTTCTTTCTTCTCCTCAGATTTTTCCTCATCGGCCTTTCTGATAGCCTTTTCTTCAGATTTTGATTTTATGTCAATTTTCCAGCCGGTAAGCTTACCTGCCAGTCTGACATTTTGTCCTTCCTTACCTATGGCAAGTGACAGTTGATCATCCGGAACCAGTGCTATCGCAGATTTCTTTTTTTCATTTAGTATAATTTCTATATCCTTGGCCGGCGCTAAAGCAGATTGGATGAAAAGTTTTGGATCTTCACCCCATTGAATGATATCTATCTTTTCCAGCCCGCCAAACTCATTTATTACCGCTTGGACTCTGATGCCTTTTTGGCCAACACAGCTGCCTACAGGATCCACGCCTGGTTGATTGGAAAAGACTGCGAGTTTTGTGCGATGTCCTGCCTCCCTGGCGATTTCCCTCAGTTCTACTGAACCATTGGCAACTTCGGGAACTTCGCGGTGGAAAAGACCCTTGATAAGATTCTTGTGTGCACGCGATACGATAATCTGGTCACCTCGCATGCTTTCTCTGATGCCATCGATATAAAAAGTAAGCCTTTGGTTGAGATAATATCTTTCTGTGGGTATCTGTTCCTGAGGAGGCATGACAGCTTCGGCTTTACCTATATCTACTATGACATTGGGACCATCAAACCTGAGTATCATGCCATTGGTAGTTGTACCGACTTTTCCTGAAAATTCTTCTAGCACCGCTTTCTTTTCTGCCTCTCTTATCCTTTGGAGTATAACTTGTTTGGCGGTTTGGGCAGCAATTCTGCCAAAGCCCGGAGGAGTAATGTCTTTCTTATCCTTAAATACCTTTGCCTCGCCGGTATCAGGATTAATATCAACTTCCAGTTCTTCAATTTCTTTTGTGCCGTAATCTTTTCTATATGCGGCCAATATTGCAGCCTTTATTGTCTCCAGGACAATATTGACATCAATACCTCTTTCTGTGGCAACCTGGTTAAGAGCAAGTGCAAATTCTGATCTGACAACTACTGACATAATTTATTTGATTAAATCCAACAAATAAAAAATTAGTGGGGAAATCCCACCTCAGCCATTGTAGCATATAAGAAAATTAAGTGCAAGCTAATATACGATAAATATATATAACATTATATTTATATATATCGTTTATTTTCCGACAAATTATATCAACGGAGCTATGTATTTTAGTGAAGTCCAGGTAATCTCAAACATGAGTACAATTAATAGCGTGCTTCAAGTAAGAATGTAGAAAATCAAAGATTTACGG
>JAMCUI010000011.1 GCA_023379265.1 Patescibacteria group bacterium | reverse complement strand
AGATGGGTGATTTTATGGAAAGTGTTTTGCAGAAGGAAAAGTTGGGATTTGAGTCAGGCGGAATTCCTAAAATGCTTCTTTCAAATTCATTAGGCCTAATTTTTCTTTCCAGAACAAAGTCTCCGCCTAACTTTGCACGGGACGTGCGAGAGGTGGGAAATATTTCAGAGCCAGAGATACAAACGGCACAGAAACATCCTTTGGAAGATTTAGAGGAAAAAGAAGAAACGGCAGGAAAAGAGGTAAAGGAACCAGAGTATGAATCTAAAAATATGGGGACTGAAATGAATGGAGAAAAGGATGAATATAAATCGAAACCAGTTGAGACTGCTTCTGTTAAAACATCTTCTACAGGATATTCAGATAATGCTCTTCTCGGAAATGATCTTACACAGTATCAACGGTCAGGGTTAGGGAAACTTTTTGTAAATAAAATGGTGAGAATAATTCTTATTCTTGTAGGAATTGTGTTAGTGTTGGGAGGTTTGTTTACGATATTCCGTGGTAAAAAATCAGGAATATCGCTGCCATTCGTTTCTTCTCCTACGCCCACTCCAATACCCACCGTAATGCCTTCATTGACTCCAACTCCTACAATAAATCCTAATCTTAAAAGAAGTGATCTTAAAGTGTCGGTAGAAAATGGTACAGAAAAGACAGGTTACGCTGGTGATATAGCTACGTATCTTGAAGGATTGGGTTATAAGAACGTAGCAAAGTCAAATGCAGACAACCAGAATTATGATAAAAGCGTTCTACAGATAAAAGACGGTAAAAAGGATTACCTGCCTCTTATAAAAGCTGATTTGAAGGATAAAATAGACACTTCAACGGTCGAATCTTTATCTGACAGCAGTAAATATGACGTGGTAGTGGTATTAGGCAAGAATTAAAAACCTGAAAATTGTTTCATTCACTGTTGTCCCTCATTTTTTGATTCTAAGTCATCTTTTGAGATTTATTTTCTACTCGAGTGTTAGTTAGTCCAAATAGGTATAGCTTCCCCTCATCAAAGAATCCACTGTTTCCAATGCTGTTGCCTCTTGACAAGAGGTGGTGACAGTAGCAATATGGAATAAAGTGGTGTAAAGTGGTGAAAAATGTAGAAATATGTTTTTAGGCACATACGAACCGAATTTGATGGATAAAGGCAGAATTGCGTTGCCAAAGAAGATAAGGAACTCTTTGGGTGGAGACAGGATTGTGCTGACTACTGGATTTGAATATTGTATTTTCGGCTTTCCGGAAGAATCATGGGAGGAAGTAACAAGAACAGAGTTGGCAAGACCTTTATTTTCAGACAAAGAAGGAAGAGATTTAAGGAGAAAAATGTATTCCAGTGCAGTGAGTATAGATTTGGATGCACAAGGCAGGTTCGTCCTACCGCAGGAAATGATGGGATATGCAGACATATCTGAAAGCTTGGTGATTATTGGAGCAGGAGACCATTTTGAGATTTGGTCTAAAAGAAATTGGGAAGATTACAGAAATAAATTATGACGGTTGAAGAACGCATGGAGTCATTTTGCGGTTTGAAATAAATGAATGGGTGAGAATATAGAATCGATTGAAAGCAATGAGAGTTAATTGAATACGGAAAGAAGGAGTGCCGGAGGTAATAATTCTTGGATAAAATCACACTGCCTATGATTTTACAACCGACGGACTCATATCATACTCCGGTACTTCTTTCCGAAGTGCTTGATGGGTTAAGAATTAGATTTGGAGCAAAGTATATTGATGCGACGCTGGGCGGAGGTGGATATGCTTTCGCAATTGCAGAAAATGGCGGAAAGGTACTGGGAGTAGATAGAGATAACGATGCTTTGAAATGGGTAAGTGAAAGACTGGAAAAAGATAAATTAGAAAATGGTGTTAAGGGAAGAATCGTTCTTTCAAAAGGTAATTTCGGCAATTTGGGAAGCACGGCAAAAGAAGCCGATTTTAACAAAGTAGATGGAATAGTATTTGATCTTGGCATGTCTACTCATCAACTTGAAAGTTCAGGTAGAGGATTTTCTTTCAGAAAGACTGGTGAGCCTTTAGACATGAGAATGGATATAAATACAGATAAGACAGCGGCATACATATTGAATAGTTATCCAAAGGAAAAATTGTATGAAATATTTAGTAAGTACGCTGAGGAACTCAATTCTGGGGCAATTGCTTCAGCTATTGTTCTCGCCCGTGCCATAAAACCAATAGTAAATGTTGGACAGTTAGTGGATATTGTTTCGATCAGTCTACACAGGAGACTAGAAAATAAGTATTCGGAACAAAAGATAAATAATAGCCTGGCAAGAATATTTCAATCTTTGCGTATTGAAGTAAACGGAGAGATGAAAAATTTGGTAAATGGGTTATCTCAAGCAATAGATCTTTTAAGCCCCAAAGGTAGACTATGCATAGTTAGTTATCATTCGCTTGAGGACAGGCTAGTAAAGATCTTTTTTCGAAAGAATAGTCGGGAGAAAAGACTCAATATAGTTACCAAAAGACCAATCACTGTTAAAACTTCTGAATTTAAAATAAATAAACGTTCAAGATCTGGAAAACTGAGGATAGCTGAAAAGGTTTAAGTTGAAATTATGGAAAGGATGAAAATTAATAACGATCATCAGTCTAAAATTAACATCTTACTTTTAGCAGCTGTTTCCCTTTTCGCTGTCATTCAGGTAGTACTCTTAAATAAATTCTCTACGGTTGGGATTAAGCTAAGTAGCTTAAACGGTCAAATACAGAGTTTACAGGATGATAACAGTTTGCTAACAGAAAAAATAGCTTCTGCCTCAGCAATCGCTACTATTTCTCAAGAGGCTGGACAGTTTGGTTTGGCTAAAACATCAACTCTCATTTCTCTTGATACACCGCTTCCTGTAGCGTATAGCCTTCAATCATCTTTATGAACCTGAGGATAAAATTCTTTTTTTTGCTTCTTTTTATTTTTTTTGGGTTAGTAGCAGTGAAACTTTTTTACTGGCAAGTTTTATCAGCGGATAGTTTGGGAGCACTGGCCCAAAATCAAAGTCAGACTTCTTTGACAGTACCGGCAAGTAGAGGAAGGATTTTTGCTTCAGATGGTAGTCCGATGGTCTTAAACAAAAAAGCTTATGGAGTTTATATTGAACCCAAAAAAATTACAGATCTTTCCAAAGTAGAATCTGTATTGTCAGAAGCCTTAAATATTCCTATATCCACTATTTCAGCTAGTTTGGATAACAAATCACTTGTTTGGGTGCCTATAGCGCATAAGGTGGATGAGGGTCCAGTAGAAAGTATAAAAAAATTTGATTTGAATGGAGTTGATTTTCTTTCTGAACAGAAAAGGTATTATCCTGAGGGATCTATGTCAGCTCATCTTTTGGGTTTTGTAGGCAAAGATGCCAATGGGAAAGATAAGGGATATTTTGGACTTGAAGGTTATTATGACGAGCAGTTACGCGGTAGGGATGGAATGATAGTGCAGGATCAGGATGCGCAAGGAAATCCCATCTTGTCAGGTGAAAGGCAAGTCATACCGGCTCAGGATGGAAGAGATTTGACTTTATATTTGGATAAAACTATTCAATTTATAGCTCAGACTAAACTGAAAGAAGGAATAGAATTATACGGTGCAAAAGGTGGTTCGGTCATAATTATGGATCCAAATACCGGCGGAATACTTGCGATGTCGTCATATCCATCATATGGCCCGGCAGATTTTTATAATTATCCTACGCAGTATTATAAAAATCCTGCGGTAGCTTCTTTTTATGAACCGGGTTCTACGTTTAAGGTATTAGTGATGTCAGCAGCGATAAATGAAGGTAAGTTGACTGCAGATACATTGTACGATGAATCAGGACCGGTGGAAATTGGTGGTTATACTATAAATACATGGAACAGACAATATCACGGTAAGATAACCATGACTCAAATTCTAGAATATTCATCGAACGTCGGGATGGTATTTGTTGAGGAACAGTTGGATAAAATGGTTTTCTTAAATTACCTGAAAAATCTTGGTATCGGTAGTACAACTGGAATAGATTTGCAGGAAGAATCATCACCGGATTTACGTCCAGCAGACAAATGGTATCCGATTGATTTCGCTACAGCCTCATTTGGTCAAGGGGTTGCTGTGACTCCATTACAGATGGTTACTGCCGTATCGGCAATTGCCAACGGAGGAAGACTGATGGAACCTCATGTGGTTAAAAATATAAGTACTGATGAGGGAAGCCAAATCGAAATAGCACCGAAGGTTGTCAGGACAGTTTTCTCCAAAATGACTACGGATGTGGTGAAAGAAATGATGGTGGAGGCGGTGGATAAAGGTGAAACAAAAAACCTCAAGCCGGCAGGGTTCCGAATTGCTGGTAAAACAGGCACAGCTCAGGTTCCAATTTCAGGTCATTACGACAGTTCAAAAACAATTGCTTCATTTGTTGGTTTTGCCCCCGTGGATAATCCTAAATTTGTCATGCTGGTCGTGCTCGATGAGCCTACGGCATCTCAATGGGGTTCAGAAACAGCCGCCCCGGTGTTTTTTTCGATTGCAAAACAGCTTTTTTCATATTTGAAAATATCACCGTCGGATTGATTTTATACTTTTGGATATACTGCCTCAATCTGTTATAATTGTACCTTATAGCATACTATAAGCTGATTATAGACAAACTCATGCTGCAACAGTTTAAAAATTATTTACATTTCCTAAATGCATTCTTCGCCTGTATCTTTTACGGATTTCCTGCTAGGAAAATGAAAGTTATAGGTGTAACGGGAACTTCGGGCAAAACTACTACTACTCATCTCATTTATCATATTTTACAACGCTCAGGATACAAGGTTTCTATGGTATCCACCGTTGAGGCAAACATAAGCGGCAAGACTTATGATACTGGATTTCATGTTACAACACCTTCTTCTTGGGCTTTGCAGAAATTTATTAAAAGTGCCCAAAAGGGAGGAAGCGAATATTTTATTCTTGAGGTCACTTCACACGCCCTTGATCAGTATAGGGTTTGGGGAACTTCAATTGATATTGCAGTAGTGACAAACATCACCCATGAACATCTTGATTACCATAAGACATTTGAAAACTATAAGAAAATAAAAGCAAAAATAATGAACGGGGCTGATTTCAGCGTGTTAAACATGGACGAGTTAAACTTTCATTTTTTGAAACAAAAGTCATCAGGAAAAATTGTTAAGTACGGAATAGACCGACCTGCAGATATTTCACTGAAAGATTATGATATGAAACCTCTTATTCCCGGCAAGTTTAATCTCTACAATTGTCTTGCTGCTGCATCTGTAGCCTCAATTTTAGGTTTAGAGAAGTCAAAAGTTGAAACGGCTATCGCTGATTTTAAGGGGATTCCCGGACGCATGGAAGAGATAAAAATCAGAAGAAACTACAGGATATTCATTGATTTTGCCCATAAGCCTGATGCTTTGGAAAAGGCACTTTCTGCTTGCAGAGAGATGACACGAAAAAGATTGATTGTTGTATTTGGATGTGCGGGGTTGAGAGATAGGCTTAAACGACCAATAATGGGGGAAATAGCATCTAAATTGTCAGATGTTGCCATTCTTACTGCAGAAGATCCCAGAACTGAGGATGTTAGAGATATAATAGATGAAATCGCCAAGGGTTGCGTAAATGGTGGCATGACGTTTGTTGATAAAAGAAAAAGATCGTTAGTTGAATACAAAAAGGTAAAGAGGAGTTTTTGGAAAATTCCTGACAGGCAGGAAGCCATTAACTTTGCCATTCGAAAACTGGCTGGTAGTGGAGATACAATACTTATTACTGGTAAAGGACATGAAAAATCAATGTGTTATGGGAATATAGAATATCCATGGGATGAAAAATCTGCGGTTGAAAAAGCTTTATTCGGGAAGGGATAGATATACATTGTTTAAGCCGTCTAGAAGCAATCTCAAAACCCTAATTTCAAACCCGATAAAAAGATGTTATCGAAGCTAAAAACATGATATCGAGATGAGCTCTAATTCAAAAATGTAATTTAAGGGAGTTTATTTTATGCTTAGGTCCAATCTTCTACAAAAATATTCTCAACTGGTCAATCATTATTTTTTCAATGAAACTGAAAGCAAGGAATTGATAAAATACGGTATCTCCGGTAAAAATGTCTGTAAAGTTGAACAAGTACATGGGAACAGAATATTGGAATTTAATGATAGTAGGGAAATAAAACCTGATGGTTTTGACGGTATGATTACAGATAAATCTATATATTTGCAGGTAAGAACAGCAGACTGTCTACCAATTTTTTTATTTGTGCCGAATAAAAAAATCGTTTGTGCTTTACACGCTGGTTGGAAAGGGCTTATGGTTGGAATTGTCGGCAATGCAGTCGACTTAATACTTAGTAAAGGAGTGAAAGTAGAAGACATAATATGTGTTATAGGTCCTCACATTGGAAACTGTTGTTATGATGTACCTTACAAGCGGATTAAAATTTTCCAAACTAGGGACAGAATTGATCATGCAATTTCTGAAAAAAGAGAAGATAGATGGTATTTAGATATCGGATCGGTTGCAGTGAACGCCTTTTTAACAAAGGGTATTAAACGAAAAAATATAGATAACTTTGATGTTTGTACTAAATGTAATAAAGACTTTGCGTCATTTCGTCGGGATAAGGATAAATCAGGAAGAAATATTAGCTTAATAAGATTAATAAGTTAGAATAATATTTTGTAGGTCAAATATGCAAATCAAAAAGAAAAAAACCGCATATCTAGTTGGTATCAAAGGAATAGCTATGACCGCTCTTGCGGTATATCTTGTAGAGAAGGGATTTGATGTTACTGGTTCTGACATAGATGAGCATTTTCCTACAGATCCGGTTTTAGAAAAATTAAAAATAAAGATAAAGCGAGGATTTAAGCCAGATAATTTAGGGCAACGTAAGTATGATTATGTCGTCGTTACCGGAGCTCATGGAGGCATGACTAATCCTGAAGCTCAGCAGGCTAAGAAAAATAAGCTCTCTGTGTACATGCATGGTCAATTTATAGGCGAATTGATGAAAGGGAAAACTGGCATATCAGTCGCGGGATGTCATGGTAAGACTACTACATCATCTCTTATTGCCACAGTAATGACTCTTGCGGGATTTGACCCTTCCTATCTAATAGGTACAGCACAGATTAACGGTTTGGGTCCTGCGGGACATTTTGGTAAGGGAGATTATTTTATCGCTGAAGCTGATGAGTACATGACTTGTCCAATCACTGATAGTACTCCAAGATTTCTTTGGCAATCACCAAAGTTTCTGGTCATAACAAATATAGAATACGACCATCCAGACGCATACAGAAATATTGATAAAGTGAAAGAAGCCTTTAGAAAATTTGCCATGAAAATACCAAGAAATGGATTGGTGATTTCATGCGTTGATAATGAAAATGCGATGGACACTTTAAAAAACATTCCTGCGGACGTTATGACTTATGGATTTTCTCCCTTAGCTGATTATCAAATAACTAAACATTATTTCGGTGATGGCGTAAGTTTTATGAGGGTAAAAAGCCATGGTTTGGATTTAGGTGAATTTATGCTGAAAGTTCCAGGAAAGCATAACCTCCTTAACGCTCTTGCTACAGCGATTGTAGCAAATCAGACTGGAATAGGCTGGGAAAAGATTAAAGAACTATTGAAACATTATGTTGGCTCTAAAAGAAGATTTGAGAAACTCTCCCAAATCGACAAAATTAGTATTTATGACGATTATGCTCATCACCCAAGTGAGATAAAGGCTACGATTTCTGCAGCCAGGCAGTGGTTTCCTGAGAAGAGAATTATAGTAATTTTCCAACCGCATACATATTCTAGAACAAAAGCGCTTTTTTCGGAATTTGCACGATCTTTTTTGGAAGCTGATTTAGCGATAGTATCCGAGATTTATCCTTCAGCCAGGGAAAAATTTGATCCGACGGTAAACTCCAAACAGCTAATTATTGAGGCAAACAGACAGAAAAATAACGTTATTTATAAAAGGAGCAAGGAAGAAATATTACCTTATCTAAAATCAGTTGTCCGTAATAATGATCTTATAATAACTATGGGGGCAGGGGACATTTTTACGTGGCGGAACGATTTGATTTCAGCAATAAAGGAAATGCAAAAATAAATCCAT
The DNA here is from genome assembly GCA_023379265.1 of Patescibacteria group bacterium. GTDB lineage: Bacteria > Patescibacteriota > Microgenomatia > 2-02-FULL-39-11 > 2-02-FULL-39-11 > JAMCUI01. Next base: position 82,620 of record JAMCUI010000011.1, on the reverse strand, counting down.
TTGATAAACGGGCATTTTTGTATTTTTATATCCAAAAACATAAAATTATCGTTACTGAAGGTAAAAATTATTCATAATGAAAGCTATTTACACTGAATTAAAAAAAGCATTAGGTGAGGCAAGAGTTTTAGAAGCAGAACCTCTTTATAAATATTCTACCTTTCATCTTGGTGGAACTGCAGATTTGTTCTTTCGCGCACAAGAATCACAGGATTTACTTAATGCCGTATATCTTGCTGCCAAATTTGACACTCCGTTTTTTGTGATAGGAGGAGGCTCAAATCTTCTTATATCAGATAAAGGTTTTAGAGGATTGGTTATTAAAAACGAAACAAAGAGAATAAAATTCGTTGGAGCCAAAGGAGGGAAAGAAAAACCTGTTGGTCAGAAAATAAGAACCGGAGTGCACACTGTTTATATTGAAGTTGATAGTGGAGTTAGTCTGAATAGACTAGTGAGATATTCCCTTGATCAGGGACTTTCTGGTTTACAATATTTTTTGGGACAGCCGGGTACTGTAGGAGGCGCAGTTTATATTAACGCTCATAATATGAAAAAGGGTAAATTTTTCGGAGAACGATTGGTTGGAGCAAAATTAATAGATAAAAAAGGTAAACAAAAAGAAGTTGCAGGTGAATATTTTAAGTTTGGATATGATTATTCTATTTTGCAGAAAACCCATGAAATCGTTCTTTCTGTTGTTTTAGAGCTTATCGTCGGTGACAGGGAAGAACTTTGGCTTGAAGCGACAGAGGTTATAAATTATCGAAATACCACTCAACCTCATGGTGTTTTTTCTTCAGGGTGCACTTTCCGCAATATACCCAAGAGTGACGCAATAAGATTGTCTACGCCCAACTTGACGGTTTCTGCAGGATATCTGATTGAAAGAGCAGGACTCAAGGGTTATTCCAAAGGTCCAATCAGATTTTCCGATCATCATTCTAATTTTATTATCCATTCGGGCGGAGTAAAGGCGTCAGATGTGTTAGAATTGATAAATACCGCAAAAAAAAGAGTGAAAGATGCGTTTGGAGTGGAGTTGAAAGAAGAAATAGTCCTTGTAGGTGAGTTTTAAGCGTTGTTTACGAAGGTATATTTAATCTATTTTTAAGATGAGATGGAAAGATTTCTGATAAAAGGCGGCCACAAATTAAAAGGGGAAGTTACTGTAAGCGGTGCAAAGAATGTTGCGATGAAGGTCGTTTTGGCCGGACTTCTTACAGATAAAACTATTGTTGTTCGTAATATCCCAAATATATCTTCAGTGTTGGGTACGATAGATATTGTTAAACCTTTAGGAGTAAAAGCTGACGTGGATGAAAATCATACAATGACTATAAGGGGTGACGGGATAAAGTCGTATACAGTTCCTTTTGAATTGGGTGGACTATATAGAACTGCCACAATGGTAATTGGGCCACTTCTCGCAAGGTTTGGAAAAGCACGTGTCCCTAATCCTGGAGGATGCAGAATTGGCAGAAGACCAATTGACAGACATATAGAGGGTCTTAAATCAATGGGAGCAGTTATTACATATGAAGACGGCTATTTTTATGCACGGACTGATGGGTTGCATGGTACCAACTATACTTTTAGGCAAAATACTCATACCGGTACCGAAACTCTTATTTTAGCAGCCGTATTGGCAAATGGGGAGACAATACTTGAAAATGCAGCTCAAGAACCAGAGATAGATGATCTTATAAAATTGTTAAATCTGATGGGTGCAAGAATTAGACGCCGGAAAAGGACAATTATAATTTCAGGAGTGAAATGTCTCTCCGGTGCTGAATTTGAAATTATGCCCGACAGAAATGAAGTGGTAACATTTGCATTGGCAACAATCGCTTCGGGCGGAGATGTTATTGTGAGAGGAACTCAGCGTGAGTATTTGAAGAGTTTCTTGCAAAAACTAGATGATGCTGGGGCAGGATGGGAACCTATTTCAAGTAATAAGACCAGATTCTATTTTACTAAAAGATTGTTACCAACAAATGTGCAGACGGATGTATATCCAGGATTTATGACTGATTGGCAAGCACCGTGGGTAATTCTCATGACTCAAGCAAATGGAATTTCTCAAGTACACGAGACTATATATGAGGATAGGTTTGGTTATGTGGAACAGTTGCAAAAAATGGGAGCGAAAATTGAATTTTTTAGTCCTAATGTTAAAAATCCTCTAAATACTTACAATTTCAACTGGAGTGATCGAGAAAAGGGAAGTTGTCATGCTGTACGTATATATGGACCACAGAAACTGCATAACGCACTTTTGGAAGTTACTGATTTACGTGCTGGAGCATCACTTCTGATTAGCTCAATAATTGCACAAGGTGAAAGTGTTGTTGAGGGTATTGAACATATAGACCGTGGTTACGAAAGAATTGAACAGAAATTAAAAAAACTGGGTGCAGATATAGTAAGGATAAACGATTGATATTAAAAATTAAAAAAATATTTATGGAAAATATTAATGTCGTTTTACTTGCAGGTGGAGATTCATCTAGATTATGGCCTCTGGGAGATAAAAATCTAATTACTTTTGTAGGAAAACCATTGATTTATCATACAGTTGCAAAACTTAGCCGATGGGGATTTAAAAAATTTATAATAATTACCAATAAAGATAACAGGCATACTATAGAAAAATGGATGAGTGTATTTTCATCAATTGACGTGACGTTTGTTGATCAGATAAATAGGAAAGGTATGGCAGGAGCGGTGTTATCCGTGAAAGACATTGTTGCGGGTAAACCAATACTTGTAATTGGCCCATCAGACGTGTATGAAGATATATTGTTTTTAAAATTTCAAAAGATGGCAAAAAAAGAATACCAGGCAGACGGAATAATTTCTGGTATTACAATGGAAACATACTTTCCTGGAGGATATTTGGAAATATTAAAAGATGAAGTCAAAGGTCTTCGGGAAAAGCCATCACCCAAAAAACTTCCCAGCAACATTGTTACATTTGTTTTTGACTATTTTAAGGATAGCACTCTTTTAATTCAGAAAATCGAGAAAATTAAGGAAGACAACGATGATGTTTATGAACAGGCAATCGATGGTATGGTTAAAGACGGTTTAAGACTAAAATTTCTTCATTACAACGGTTTTTGGGGCTATTTAAAGTATCCTTGGCACGTGTTGAATCTATCTGCCTATTTCTTAAATCAACTTGAAAATAAAACTTCTAATAACGTACAAATATCAGAATCGGCCGTAATCACCGGAAAAGTCTATTTAGACAGTAATGTTCGAATTCTAGAGAATGCCAAGATAATTGGTCCTTCCTACATCGGAAAAGGGACAGTTATTGGTAACAATGTATTGGTAAGAGAGTCGGAAATTGGGGAAAGTTGTGTAGTCGGCAACGGTACTGAAATAGCTCGAAGCCATATAGGTAATAATTGTTGGTTCCATACAAATTATGTGGGAGATAGTGTCATTTCCGATAATGTTAGTATGGGATCTGGTACTGTGTTGGCCAATTTCCGCCTCGATGAGGGTATTATAAATTCTAAGATCAGAAATGAGAAAATTCAGACGGATAAAGTGAAACTTGGTGCAGTTATAGGGGATAATGTCAGAATCGGAGTAAATTCCTCGATTATGCCTGGTGTAAAGGTAGGGAAATACAGTTTGATAGGTGCAGGAGTGGTATTAAATAAAGATCTGGAGGATAAAAAATATTGTTTACTTTCAAAACAAGAGTATGTAATAAGAGATAACCTGCAGAAGACTTTTAGCTCAACCCGTAAAAGAGAACGCAATAGTCTAAAATTCTTATAAATGAGCTGTCTAATCCTCAACGGAATATATGGATATTGACCGACTATTATGTGAACATTATATTTTCCTTAAGATATAGCTACGGATTTTGATTCCGGAGTTATATATTTTTATGTGTGGAATATTCGGGTATATAGGTGTAAGAAAAGATGCTAAAGACATAGTTTTGAATGGTCTAAAAGCATTAGAGTACCGTGGTTATGATTCGTGGGGGGTTGCCACCATAGATCAGAGGATCAGTGGAAAAGAGATAGCGATTAAAAAGAAAGTTGGAAAGATTGGTAACGCGACAGTTTCGGATTTGCCTGAGAGTGGGATGGCGCTTGGGCATACCCGATGGGCTACACATGGAGGAGTTTCAGATATAAACGCACATCCTCACTTGGACTGTAGTGGGAAACTGGCAATAATTCATAACGGAATTATCGAAAATTATGATGAGCTGAAAAAGGAAATAATAAAATCAGGACATAAATTAATTTCAGAAACAGATACGGAAGTAGCTATCCACATGATTGAAGAAAATTATAAGAAAATTGGTTTATTGGAAGCCGTAAGACAAGCATTTAACAGATTTGAGGGTCTTAATGCGATTATAGTTATGGATGGATTAACGCAAACCTTTGTGGCAGCCAAAAGTGGTTCCCCTCTAGTAATAGGTAAGGGAAAAGATGAAAACTTTCTTGCTTCGGATGCTCACGCTATTTTGCCATATACGAATAGGATTTATTTTATTGAAGATGGAGAAATAGTATCGGTATCTTCCAGAAAGATCTCTGTTCATAGCACTAAGGACGGTTCTCAAAAGGAAGTGAAATTTAATAAAGTGGGTTGGGATATTAATATAGCCGATAAGGGTAAATTTCCTTACTTCATGCTTAAAGAAATATTTGAACAACCAAAAGTCATTGAAGATATCGTCAATAATAACGAAAAACAGATAGAGCAATTTTCAGATCTGATTAAAAAGTCATATGGAACGTATCTAATCGGGTCAGGAACCGCGTCATATGCTTGCCTTGCAGGTACCTATATATTTTCTAGAATTGCAAAAAAACATATTAATTGGGCTGCTGCCAGTGAATTCGGTTATAGTGCTGATTTTCTTACTCCAAAAAGTTTTGTAATTGCATTATCACAATCGGGTGAGACAATTGATGTTATAGATGCTGTAAAGAAAGCAAAATCCCACGGAGTAAAAATTGGGGCATTAGTAAATGTTTTAGGTTCGACGTTGTACAGGTTATCGGACTATAAACTATTATTAGGAGCTGGAGTAGAAAAGGCCGTCGTTTCCACCAAAGCATTCAGCGCAAAATTAACTTACCTAATTTTATTGGCAAGCATCATTGCAGGAAACAAAAATAAGGCAAAAAAAGAATTAGATAAAGTGATAATATCTCTTGAGGAGATATTAAGCGATGCTTATTTGATTAAGATAAAAAAATTAGTCGATATAATCTATAAATTCAGAGATATTTACGTTATCGGTAGAGGCCTTTCTTATCCAATCGCTCTTGAAACAGCTCTTAAAATAAAGGAAGCTTCGTATATTCATGCTGAGGGCTTTGCTGCCGGTGAGTTAAAACATGGAGTAATCGCGCTTATTGAAAATGGAATACCTTGCATAGCGTTTTTGCCTAATGATGAAACTTATGGTGCTAATCTGGCAGGAGCAATGGAGATGAAAGCTCGTGGCGGTTACATAATAGGCATATCCTATAAGCCGCATGAGGTTTTTGATTATTACTTACCGGTAAGGGATTGTGGTTTATCATCAATTATTCCTCTAGTGATAGTCGGACAGCTCCTTGGTTATTATCTTTCTATAAAACGCGGACTTGACCCTGATAAGCCTAGGAATTTGGCAAAGTCTGTAACAGTCAAATAATTGGTTTTTCCCAAAAACAATCTAAAAGTCTAAAAATTCAATCTCGTTTTATGATAACAAACAAACAAATAATTATTTTACACGGATGGAGATTATATTCCAGCAAATATGGTTTGTTAGTTAAATTTCTTGAAGCAAAAAATAATAAGGTTTATGTTCCGGATTTACCTGGATTTGGGAAGAGTAGTAAAGCCGAAAGGCCTTATCGACTGGATGATTACGTTGACTTTCTTTCTCTATATATAAAACAGCATAAAATCAAGAATCCGATTATAATTGGGCATTCCTTTGGAGGAAGGGTTGCGCTGAAATATTGTGCTAAATACCCAAAATATGCGTCTTACCTTATTTTAACCGGTGTCCCTGGTTTTATACCCGTAAACAGGTATAAAATTTATTTTTTCTATATTATTAGTAAGATTGGTGGAGTAGTGTTTAGGATACCCATGTTATGTAAAATCCAGTCAATTGCGCGCAAGTTATTATATAGGATGGCAGGAGCTTCGGACTATATGCATACAGACGGTTACATGAGAGATACTTTTAAGTCAGTTATAAGAGAGGATTTGCTGTTACCAATGAAAAATTTGAGGATTCCTACGATATTAGTTTGGGGTGGAAGCGATTCTATTGTCCCGTTGTCGGTTGCAGCGCAAATGAATAAAACAATAAGTGGAAGTAAGATGGTAGTTGTAAAAAACGCCTCTCATAGATTACCGTACGAATCTCCAAATGATTTTCTGGATAAATTGTCCGGTTATATCAAATGAACACAATTTTTGTATTTGTCACTCCCTTAGTGTATGCATTATTCTTGTTGCATATCGTCAGAGTTTCTCTATACGAGATTTATCTTTTGCAGTTGAAGGAGTACCGTTGGGATAGGTTATACGCCCATATTCATAATACTCTTTCTGGACGAAAGATCGTATTTAATCCTCTTGTGTTTATTAAGTGGATAGTTTTTGTTTTATCATTAGTTTTGCTGGAGACAACAGGAGCTCTATTTTGGATATTTATAGTGCTAATTGTTTATCTCATGGAGTCTTCTGTTTTTGTAAGGCGAGGCACGCATGCATTAGTTGTACCAAAATTAACCTCAAGATCAATTGTTGTAATTATTCTAACTTCACTAATAATGCTATTTTTATTTATTCTGACCGAAGGAAATATGATTATAAAAGTTCAATTTTTTGATCGTTTGTTGCCACTTGTTATACTTTTTTCCATTGCTGCAACCGCCATTCCCTCAATAATATATAAGATGATTATGGTTATTGTTGCTAAAAGAAAAATTAAGTCAAATCCGGGACTTACTACAATTGGGATTACCGGAAGCTATGGTAAAACCTCTACAAAGGAGTTTCTTTATCAATTATTGGAAAAAGACTTTAAGGTACTTAAGACAATTGGTTCTCAAAATACTGAAATTGGAGTAGCTCAAACAGTAGTACGGAACTTAAAAAGCAACGACTTTTTTATTGTTGAAATGGGAGCCTACAAGAAAGGGGAGATAGCAGCCATTTGCAGAATTGTTAACCCCAAAGTGGGTATTATAACGGGGGTAAACATACAGCATTTGGAACTATTTGGTAGTTTGGAAAATATAATGAAAGCAAAATTTGAACTTATATTGAGTATCCAAAAAGGAGGAGTAATAATTTTCAATTATGATAATAAATTAGTCAGGCAGATGGTAGAATGGACGAAAAAAAGAAGACCAGATTTGAAAATGATTTTTTGCATTACCAATAAAAGCAAAGTACTAGAATTAAGGAAAAAAGAGTGGGAAACTGTTTTGGCTACTAATCAAGTGATACAGCCCCATTTTTTGTCATTTGACATGGAATTTAAGAATAAAACCAGGACGGTTCATACAAATCTTTCTGGTGTTCAAAATATACCAAATATATTATTAGCCTCGGGAGCATCACTATATTTGGGTCTTTCATTTGATCGAATTGTCGGTTTGATAAGAAGTATTAAAAGTGCTGATAAAACAATGAAGATAATCTCTCAAGAGAAAAAGATGACAGTAATTGATGATACATTTAATGCTAATCCAGATGGAGTAACTGCTGCTTTGGATTATATGAAAATATATAAAGGTAAAAAAATATTAGTAATGACGCCCTTAATCGAATTGGGAGAAGAATCAAGGAAAGTTCACAACGAATTTGGTAGAAAAGCAGGAAAGATATGCGATAAAATCATTTTAACAAATAATAATTTTTATTCAGATATAAATGAAGGAATTAAGGAAACCGGGAAAAAAAAATTAGAAATTAAAGTTGAGACAGACCCAAACATTTTAGTCAATATCTTGAAAAAGGATTATGACCCAAAGGGAATAATACTTTTTGAGGGAAAAGAAGCGTCAAAAGCATTGGAATTATTTGATTTTCCGGATAAAATTTTATGATAAGACCGATCGCCATTTCATTGTCTCCAAATACAGGAATTGATGATGTTCTAGCGGCGTTAAAAATAATTTTTTCACCTTTGAGTTGGACGCATGGAAGCGCTGTCGAGAAAGTGGAGAATTGGTTTAATCGACGTTTTAAGGCAAAAATTTCTGTATCGTTTAATAGTGGTAGATCGGCCCTTTTGGCAATTCTGTCAGCTGCAGGTATCGGACCAGGTGATGAAGTGATAGTTCAGGCGTTTACTTGCGTGGCGGTACCGGATCCAGTTGTATGGTCAGGTGCAAAACCTATCTATGCTGATATTGATGATAGTCTTAATATCGATCCTTATCTGCTAGAACAGTACATAACTTCAAAAACGAAGGCAATAGTTGTTCAACATACATTTGGAATTCCTGCAAATATTGTAGAGATCAAAAAAATTGCTCAAAAACATAAGCTTATACTTATAGAAGATTGTGCGCATAGCTTGGGAGCAACGATAGAAAATAGGGAAGTGGGGACCTTTGCTGATGCAGCTTTTTTTAGTTTTGGAAGAGATAAAGTGATATCATCAATATTTGGTGGAATGGCAGTTATAAATAAACATTCTAAGATAGATTCCATTAAACTTAAACACTATCAAATGAAACTTCCAAACCCTTCTATTTTTTGGATTTTTCAGCAACTGCTCCATCCCTTAGTTTTCTTTATTGTTTTGCCCATTTATAATATTTATATTGGAAAGATATTGTTATACTTATTTCAGAGGCTGCATCTGTTATCATTTCCCGTATATTCTTGCGAGAAGAAGGCAAAAAAACCTTCAGTTTTTCCTGCAAAATATCCAAATGCCTTAGCAAGACTACTTTTGATACAGTTACCTAAGCTTGAGAAATTTAATAATCATAGGAAAGAAATTGCATATTATTATTTTTCCAGCTTAAAGGAAGTAAAAGGCTTGATTTTGCCACAAAAAACTTCCGGAGCTATTTATTTGAGATTTAATATTTTTATAAATAAAGCTTCAGATTTACTCACTTATGCAAAAAGAGAAGGAATACTTTTGGGAAATTGGTATCATCATATAATTGATCCATATGGTGTAAGTATGGAAGCGATAGGATTTAGAGAAGGCAAGTATAGTAAGGCCAAGTTAGCGGCAAGAGAATCTGTAAATTTGCCGACCTATCAGGCTATGAGCATAAATCAAGCTGATAAAGTAATAGAACTTATCAAACAATATGGAAATAAAAGTGTTGGAAAATAAAGAAAGCTGGGAAGATTTTCTTGGTAAAACTTCTCCCCAGAGCCTATTTCAAGCCTGGATTTGGGGTGAGATTAGGAAAAAACTGAAGAAGCATGGTTTGGCGACTCAGGATTTCATCCGGCTTGGTACTTACGAAAAAAACAATCTTATTGGTATTGCACAGATTGAAAAAGTAAGAGCTAAAAGGGGTACGTTTCTTCATATCAGACATGGACCTGTTATGAGTTCATGGAATTCTGGAAATATCAAGTTACTCTTAGATTATTTGAAGTCGTCTCCAATTGGTAAAGGTGTAAGATTTATTCGTATCAGTCCTCTAATCGAGAATTCAAAAGAAAATCAGAAACTTTTGAAATCACAGGGGTTTATTGATGCTCCAATACATCGTATGGATGGAGAAATTTGCTGGGTATTGGATATAGATAAGGATGAAATGACTCTTTTATCTGGTATGAGGAAAACTACCCGCTATCTTATTAAGCAAGGCGAAAAAATGGGTATTAGAATTGAAAAAAGCAGAAATCAGTCCGATATGAAATTCTTTATGGAAATTTATAAAAAAACAGCACATAGACAGCGTTTTGTTCCTCATCAGGGGATAGAGGAAGAATTCAGTGAAATGTTAAAGGAGGATAAAATTCTTTTGTTCAAAGGTTTATACGACAATAAACTTTTAGCGGTCGCACTTATCGTTTTCTATAATAATCAGGCAATATACCATCATAGTGCGTCACTAGATTCCAAAATACCAGTCAATTATCTTTTACAGTGGGAGGCAATTAGAGAAGCAAGGAGGAGGGGTATGAAACAATATAATTTTTGGGGAATAGCGCCTGAAAATAATAACCGTCATCCATGGAAAGGTCTGACGCTTTTTAAGAAAGGATTTGGTGGAAGGATACAGGAGTACATCCATGCAAAGGATATCCCCCTTTCTCCACTTTATTGTGCGACATATGCAGTAGAATTAACTAGAAAAATATTAAAGGGTTACTAATAACTAAATATTTTGGAATTATTAATTTGATATTCTGTTATAATTAAATTCATGGGTCTTATAAGACGTCATCATATATCGTTTACGAATGCGGCTAATGGTATAAAATGGGCATTTTCTACTCAACCGAACTTTCGGGTTCACGTTTTTTTTTCAGCTATTGCCATATTTCTTTCTATAGCTTTAGGGATTTCGACGGTAGAGATGATACTAATTGTTCTAACCATAATACTTGGATTATCTGTAGAAATGGTCAATACTTCCATTGAATCAATGACTGATCTTATTTCTACTGAATGGCATCAACAAGCCAAAATTGCTAAGGATGTATCAGCAGGAATGATGCTTTTGACAGCAATTGGAGCAACAATTGTGGGTTGTTTAGTTTTTCTCCCAAGAATTTATTCTTTAATAGTTTTTCACTCTTTTTAATTAAATAGTCTTTTTTTATGGGATTAATTTTAAGCCTATTAATTTTATCCTTTATAATTCATTCGATTACATTGGTGCCTTTTATAAATCTATTATATAAATTTAAGGTACAAAGGCAAAATCAAAAGACTAAAGATGCATTTAATCTCCCAACTCCAATTTTTGACAAACTAAATAAATTCAAAGCCGGTACTCCTGTTGGGGGAGGTTTGCTTATCATTACGATAACTTCTCTTCTTTTTTTTCTCAGTTTTCCTCTTTTATATTATTTCTGGGTGCCAATAACCTCAATTTATCCAAATATCGGGAGTGAATTAAAAATATTGATTTTTACTTTTATATCCTTCGGTCTTGTGGGGTTGTTTGATGATATAAGAAAAGTAATTATACCTCATGGTGGAGAAACATTTTTCGGGCTAAAGTTACATTACAAGTTGATATTGGAAGTAATATTGTCGTTAGTTGTGTCATACTGGCTTTTTTCGGAACTTAAAATAGGAATAATTAATGTACCGGTGGTGGGAGTAATTGATTTGGGTATATTTTATATACCTTTTGCTGCATTTGTTATTGCTGCATTTGCAAACGCATATAATATTACTGATGGTTTAGATGGATTGGCCGCAGGAGCGCTTCTGATAGCACTTGTTTCTTTCTGGGTAATTTCTCACTCGATTTTGGATACTACTCTTTCGATGTTTATAGGCATATGGCTGGGTGGATTGGTTGCTTTTTTGTACTTTAATATATTCCCAGCTCGCATATTTTTAGGAGACGTTGGAGCTCTATCCTTCGGTGCCACTTTTGCAGTAATTGGTCTTCTATTGGGGAAAGTTTTTTCACTTGTGATAATTGGTGGGATTTTTGTTGCTGAAGTTGCCTCTTCATTTGCGCAACTTCTCAGTAAGAAATATCGGGGCAAAAAAATTATATCTGCTGCTCCATTTCATTTATGGTTACAGTCAAGGGGCTGGAATGAATCGACAATAGTATTTCGTGCTTGGCTTGTAGGTTTAGTTTTTGCAATTGTAGGCTTATGGATTACTTTTGTGGTTTAATCATTTCCGGAAATCTATATTTAAGGTCTGTAGGGAAAAATAGTTTATTCGTAAGGGAGTAACCTGTTTTAGTCGGCAGTGGGCTAAGTGGCGTGTTTTAGTCTGTCGTAAGAAATTTGCCAAGCGATGGAGAGATGTTTATCGCTCTGGTGGATTTATCCGCATTCGGGAAATTCTATTTTATGGGTTAAACAGGGTAATTTTGTCGGAGCTTCAAAAATGGTAAGAAAAGAAAGAGTAAAACTTCTCCATCAGAAAAGACAACTAGACTGGTGGATAGCCGGTTTGGCTATATTTATAGCCTTATTTGGACTTCTAATGGTGTTTGAGTCATCAAATGTAACCGCTTTCAAAGACTTTGGTAATCAATATCATTTTGTCCGTGAACAGTTTATAAATTTTCTGGTAGGAATGGTGGGTATGTTTGTGACTTTTATGATTCCTTATAAGAAATATTATAACTGGTCTGTAATTTTCATGCTTGTTACTATCGCCGCTCTTATTGCTGTATTTATTCCTGGAATAGGTGTAAGAGCGTTGGGTGCGCACAGATGGATAGGAATAGGAAGCATTTTTAATTTCCAACCTGCCGAATTAGCCAAGCTGACACTTATCTTTTATCTATCCGCTTGGTTTTCCAGCAAAGAAAAGGGTAGATTTACGGCTTTTCTTCTCCTTCTTTTTTTAGTTGTAGGTCTTATTATTGTCCAGCCAGATTTGGGTACGGCTATAATTGTTACTTGTATTGCTGTGGCGATGTATTTTTTATCAGGAGCTTCAATATTGCATTTTATCCTATTGGTTCCTGCGACAGTTTTGTCGGTTGTAATACTGGCAATATCATCGCCATATAGGTTCCGTAGGTTGACTACATTCTTAAATCCAAGTATTGATCCGTTGGGCGCATCATACCATATACGTCAGATATTAATTTCTCTCGGATCAGGCGGATGGTTTGGTGTAGGATTGGGATCTTCAACGCAGAAGTATCAGTTTTTACCCGAAGCCACTACTGACTCAATATTTGCAATAATTGGAGAAGAATTCGGTTTTATCGGGGCGATGATATTTATCGGAGTTTATCTTTTTTTCTTATACAAAATTTATCAGGTGGTCAGAAATGCTCCAGACAAACACAGCTTTCTTCTGGCATCTGGTATATTAGCATTTTTTGGATTTCAAGCAGCCATAAATTTGGGAGCAATTGTTGCGCTTTTGCCACTTACGGGTGTACCTTTGCCATTTGTTTCTTTCGGAGGTTCTAATCTAATTGTTTCTCTTGCAGCCGTGGGAATTATCCTCAATATTAATCGCCATATATCCTCTAAATAGATTAATATAGGTATATAATATATTGTTTGTATGCGTATGGATGATAGAATTCCGATTATAATTTGTGGTGGCCATTTATCACCGGCTCTGGCGGTAATTTGCGAAATTCAGAAAGAAAAAAAATACAAGATTTATTATGTGGGAAGAAAAATTGCTTTGGAAGGGGACAGGGCTTTTTCTTTGGAATACCAAACAGCCATATCGTACAATATCCCGTTTATAGAATTGAATCCAGCCAGGCTTCAGAGGAAGTTCACTGTCTATACACTCAGTTCACTTCTACGATTTCCAATGTCAATAATACAAAGTCTATTGATATTAATCAGAGTAAAACCGAAATTGGTACTTTCTTTCGGAGGGTATGTAGCTTTGCCGATTTCTTTAGCGGCAAGTATGCTTGATATATCAGTTATTACTCATGAACAAACACATGTGATGGGATTAACGAATAGAATTATTAGTAGAATCGCAAGGGAAGTTTGTGTTAGCTGGCATGATACGGCAAAAATTCCTTCGGGTGTAAAAGTGGAGATGACCGGGTTACCCTTGAAATTTTCGAACGATATAAACTGCCATAATTCCTTTATTGATAAATCTGTAAATAGTTCAAAGTCTATGCATAATATAAATAAGGAAAAACAATCATTGAGATTTGGCGATGAAAAATTACCGTTTCTTTTTATTACGGGAGGTAGCCTCGGTTCAAGATCGGTAAACAATATGATTGAACCAGTTTTGGCTGAATTGTTGAAGAATTTCAGGATATTACATCAGACTGGTGCTGCTGATAACAGTAAAGATTTTGAAATTCTAGATAGACTAAATAGTCGTCTGCCAAATTATTTACGAAATAACTATAGAGTTATAAAACATGCTTATCCTTTCGAAATAGAAAATATTTTATCTTACTCTGATTTGGTATTGGGAAGGTCGGGTGCAAACACGACAGCCGAAGTCCAATATTTTGCCATACCTGCAGTTTTTATTCCACTACCTTGGGCTGCTGACAATGAACAGCAATGTAACGCAGAATATTTAAAAAATCTTGGTATGGCAGAAATTGTTGAACAGAATGATACTTCTGAATATATGCTAGGAGTGATCATGAAAATAAAAAATAACTATAAATTCTATAAGAAAAATGCGTTATCTGCGCAAAGATTGTTGATAAAAGACGGAAGTGGAAGAATGCTTGATGTAATTAACCGATGTATTAAATTATAGTCTTCCTTTTGAACAAATCCCGGTTTAGAAAGTTTATAAACCTGTTATTTCTACAAGGTGAAACGTTACCTTACTATAAAAATATTAATTTCGATGGTTTTTCTATCGGTTTTAATCGCTATTTATATTTCTTACAGTTTATTTGAAGTACATAGGATAATCGTTATTAGTTATGATACAAACCTTAAGGATTTAGATATACTCGCTGGTCAAAACCTACTATTTATGGATACTGAAAGGTTGGAGAAAGACCTATTGGTGAAAAATATGGTGATAAAAAAAATCAGATTGGAAAAAAGGTATGTCAATACTATTATCGTTCAAACAGAGCTGAGGATTCCTCTTGTACATGTAGTTAGTGGTAATGTAATGGGAGATGTGGACTCAAGCGGAATCTATACACTTGATGCGTTTAACAGTGATCTGCCCACTATTCAAGCTGGTGGTATTCCCATATACAAAGACCAGAAAGCTGATTGGCGAATACAAAAATCAGTGGATATGATAGTGGATTTGAATAAAGCCGGTTTGACAGTCAGGAAAATAGAAATAAATAATAATGAAAATTATTTTACTGCATATATGAAAGATGACAGCATAGTGATGGTACCATTTACCGCAGACGTTCTTTCGGTAGCTGCCTCTTTACAAGTAATAATATCTAGGTTTAGAATAGAGGGTAAATTTGTCAGTAAAGTGGATTTTCGCTTTGATAAGCCGATTGTTGTGTTGTCAAATGGAGACAATATTTACTCAAAATAGATAAAATTAACCGGCGCAATTATCAGATAGAAAAACTCCGAAATAAGCAATACACTGTTGCTTATTAGATAAAAAGTTTATGAGTAAAAGAATAGTTGCCGGAATAGACATCGGTACAACAAAAATTACCACTATTATAGCTTCTGTGAGCGAAGAGGGCACTGTAAATGTGATGGGAGTGGCGAGTGTAAAAAGCAGAGGAATCAGAAAAGGCCAAATAGTCGATATAGAAGAGTCAACTGCAGCTATTGTTGAAAGTCTTGAAGCCTCAGAAAGGATGGCGGGTTATTCCATCTCCTCAGCATTTCTATCAGTGGGTGGTGCGCATATCATGTCTCAAAATTCCCATGGAGTAGTGGCTGTTGCCGAGCCACAAAAAGAAATTACACCAGAAGATATAAATCGAGCTGTGGAGGCGGCTAGAGCGGTCAATCTTCCTTCAACCCGAGAAATCCTTCATGTTCTTCCAAGAGAATTTATCGTGGATTCACAAGAGGGAATAAAGGATCCCGTGGGGATGACCGGTGTCAGGCTTGAGGTGAACACTCATATTATTACTACTGGAGGAACCGCTCTTCGTAACCTGGAAAAATGCGCGTCGTTAGTAGGGATTGATGTAGACGGATTTGTCTTTGGTGGGTTAGCATCTAGTACAGCTGTACTAACAGAAACGGAAAAAGAGTTAGGAGTGGTATTGGTTGATATAGGTGGAGGAACGACCGATATTTGTATGTTTGTAGATGGTTCACTTTCATATTCATCTGTTTTACCTGTAGGTGCGAGAAATATAACAAATGATCTGGCTATAGGTTTGAGAATTTCTTTAGAAAGTGCGGAGAAAATTAAACTAGCACTAAATAAGAAGGAACCAGAGATGACGCTTCCGCAGTCAATACTGTCCGATAATACAAAAAAAGGTAAAGAGAAAGACGATCATGACAGTATGGATTTATCAAATCTGCATTTACCTGAAGGACTAAACAAGGTATCTAGAAAAACCTTGATAGAAGGTATCATAAGACCGCGATTGAATGAAGTATTTACCATGATAGGACTTGAGATAAAAAAGAGCGGTTTTGGAGGATTAACACCTGCAGGAATTGTTATTACCGGAGGAGGATCAGAAACTTTGGGAATAGTGGAAACCGCCAAAAGAAATCTTGCGATGCAGGTGAGAGTTGGAGTACCGGCCAACATTACGGGGTTGGTGGACGAAATCATTACTCCTACCTACGCAACGGCTTCTGGACTTGTAATTTATGCTTCAAAAACAGGAGTAGTGATGAAGGAAAAGTTCAATCTGAATAGACTGACAAAGATAGTGGGAAAAGTGCCCATACAAGGCGTTGCTGGAAGAGTAGTCGATCTGGTAAAATCTTTTTTACCCTAATCTGTTTCCATATTTTTCTGCCCGGAAAGGACTCTAATTCATGTTGATCAAACCTGATATTGCGCGTTTTGCCAAAATAAAAGTTATCGGTATCGGTGGTGGCGGATGTAACGCAATTAATTCTATGATTGCTGCTTCCACTATACAGGGCGTGGATTTTATAGGTGTTAATACAGATGCTCAAGCATTATTGACATGTGCTGCTCAAGTTAAAATACAGATTGGTGATGATATAACCAAAGGGCTTGGTGCTGGTGGAAACCCCGAAATTGGCAAACAGTCTGCAGAGGAATCCCGGGAAAAGATAAAAGAGTTTCTTTTAGAGACTGACATGGTTTTTTTGACGTGTGGAGAGGGTGGAGGTACCGGAACCGGTGCGACACCAATTATTGCAGAAGTTGCGAGAGAGATTGGAGCTCTTACTGTAGCTGTGGTCACAAAACCTTTTGCTTTTGAAGGAACAAGAAGGATGCTGGCAGCAGAAGAAGGAATTCTCAATCTCAAGGAGAAAGTGGATACTCTTATTGTTATACCTAACCAGAGAATTTTGGATGTAGTGGATAAAAAAATGACACTCGTTGAAGCGTTCAAGATTGTCGATTCTGTTCTAGGTCAAGGAGTTACGGGTATTTCCGATCTGATCACTCTGCCTGGCTTAATAAATGTAGATTTTGCCGATGTGAGGACTATTATGAGTAATGCGGGGAGTGCACTGATGGGAATTGGGACTGGGGTAGGAGAAAACAGGGCTTCAGCCGCTGCTAGGATGGCAATCTCATCGCCTCTTCTGGAATTGTCAATTGATGGGGCAAAAGGTGTACTTTACAATATTACTGGTGGATCTGATCTGACGATGAATGAGGTGGATGAAGCCTCTAAATTAATTGCTGCCTCGGTGGATCCTGATGCTAATATAATTTTTGGGGCGACAATCGACGAACAAATGGTTGATCAGGTAAAAATTACAGTAATTGCGACCGGGTTTGACGAAACAAAGAAAAGATTAAAGGAACTGTCTGCAAAAATGGAATCTCCGGTAATGCGCGAAGACATGTCAATCCCATCTTCAAGTGTTGCTGTCAGTTCAAACCAGCCGCAACAGCAAGATGATAACGTGCCTCCTGAAGAAGATGACTGGGATATCCCCGCCTTCTTGCGACAAGGTAAACATTGATTTTACCGCAATACGGCGAGGCAAGCCCGCATTCTTAAGGCAGGGGAAACATTAATAAGTAACTAAATGATAAAAAAGATAAATCTGAAAATTATCGGAATAATTATCTAAATCTCACCGGCACTGAACTACAGGTGAAGTGCTTTCAAAGGTGGGATTTTTTGTGTAAAATAGAGTTTATGTTCAAAAATGTCAATACAAAAGTAAGCTTTCCTGAGCTTGAGAAGAGCATCTATGAGTATTGGATTAAAAACGGTGTCATCGAGAAATATCTCCGAAGAAATGACGGTTCAAAAAAAAGATTCTCCTTTATAGATGGGCCTATCACGGCCAATAACCCTATGGGAGTACATCATGCTTGGGGTAGGACATATAAAGACTTATGGCAAAAGTTTTTTAACATGAGGGGTTATAAGGAACGTTTCCAGAACGGTTTTGATTGCCAGGGCTTGTGGATTGAGGTTGAAGTGGAGAAGGAATTGGGTATACGCAACAAAAGAGATATAGAAAATCTTGTTCCAGGTGATAAGAAAGCAAGTGTTGCTAAATTTGTGGAGTTATGTAAAGAAAGAGTGAAACGGTTTAGTAAAATACAGTCCGAACAAAGTCAAAAATTAGGGTATTTTATGAATTGGAACAATTCATACTTTACTATGTCGGATGAGAATAATTACATGATATGGCATTTCCTCAGAACCTGTTTTGACAAAGGATGGGTTTATAAAGGCAGGGAAAGCGTGCCGTGGTGTCCCAGATGCGAGACGGCAATATCCCAACATGAGATGCTGACTGAGGATTATAAGGAGTTGACTCATGAATCAGTCATAATGAAGTTCCCTCTTGCGGATGCCAAAGACGAATTTCTGCTTGTATGGACGACTACCCCCTGGACAATTATTGCCAATATCGCCGTTGCCGTAGATACGGAATCAGATTATACGTTAGTCTCTTCGGATATAAGCGGGCGGGAACAGAAATACTGGCTGGCGTCAACTTTGGTTGACCAGATATTTAAGGATTTTGGAAAGAAAATAGTAAAAACAGTCAGGGGAAAAGAACTGGTCGGTTTGCGGTACCAAAGTGCTTTTGACGGTTTGCAGGCGGTTGAGAAAGCACGAGATGAAAACCCCGAAAAATTCCACACAGTTATCCCGACCGATCCGCTTTTAATGCCTATTTCCATGAGTGAAGGAACCGGAATGGTGCATACAGCAGTATCAGCCGGCGAGGAGGATTTCAAGCTGGGTAAAAAATTGGGTCTACCGATGATTCCCGTTATTGCGGATAATGCCGATTATATTGGCGGATTCGGCGAGTTTAGCGGTAAAAACGCCAAGAAAAACCCCGGAATAATCCTTGATTATCTGAAAAAACGGGAAGAAAAAGAAGGAAAGTGGGTATTCAGGATTTTCCCTTATAAGCACCGTTATCCGGCCTGCTGGAGATGCAAGACTGAATTGGTCTGGAAGGTGGCTGATGAATGGTATATCTCGATGGACAAGGAAGAGAAAGGGTTAAAAAAAGGAGCAAAAGACAGGACGCTGAGACAGCAGATGATAAAAACAGCAAAGATGATCCGGTGGATTCCGGATTTTGGCCTTGAGCGGGAACTGGACTGGTTGCAGAATATGCACGACTGGCTCATAAGCAAAAAGAACAGGTATTGGGGATTGGCTCTTCCAATCTATGAATGTAGCAACTGCGGATATTTTACGGTTATCGGTAGTAAAGAAGAGTTGAAGGAAAAAGCAATAGAAGGTTGGGAAGATTTTGAAGGTCACAGTCCGCATAAACCATACATTGATAGCGTAAAGATCAAATGTGATAAATGTGGTAAAAATGTGTCCAGGCTTGATGATGTAGGAAATGTCTGGCTTGACGCTGGGATTGTGCCTTTTTCCACACTTATTGATCCCAAAAGCAATAAATTGAGTTATACGTCTGATAAAAAATATTGGAGAGAGTGGTTTCCAGCAGATTTTATCACTGAATCATTCCCGGGTCAGTTCAAAAACTGGTTTTATTCAATGATCGCCATGTCTACGGTTCTTGAGAAAAAAAATCCTTTCTGCTCGGTATTGGGATACGCTTCGGTATTGGGTGAAGACGGACGTCCGATGCATAAATCTTGGGGAAACGCTATAGAATTCAATGAAGCAGCTGGGAAAATAGGTGTAGATGTGATGCGTTGGATGTATGTTACCCAAAAGCCGACTATGAATCTTTTATTCGGATACCGGACTGCTGACGAAACAAGAAGGAGATTCCATCTGCTTTTATGGAATATTTATAACTTTTTTATTACCTATGCAAATATTGATGGTTGGACGTCCAAAGAACACAATAATGCTTCCAGAGTGAAGGTAAATTACACCGTTCTTGATCTTTGGATTCTTTCAAGGCTTAATAGACTTGTTAAAGCCGTGACAAAAAACCTTATAAATTTTGATGCAAGTACTGGCGCCATTTTAATGGAAGATTTCATATCCGATCTGTCTTTATGGTATATAAGGAGAAGTCGTAGCCGGGTGGGGAAAGGGGTAACATCTCTTGACGACAAAAATTCGTTTTATACGGTCACTTATAATATTTTATCAATATTTTCTCGTCTTCTTGCTCCATTTAATCCTTATCTTTCAGAGTCAATTTATATCAATATCACAGACGAACTATCCGTACATTTATCCGATTGGCCACAACCGGACGCAAGTCTAATAAGTGATAAGTTGGAAAAGAAAATGGCTGAAGTAAGAAGTATTGTGGAACTGGGACATGCCCAGAGGAAAGCGCAGAATATAAAAGTTCGGCAGCCATTGCGACTTATTACTGTATACACAGATTTATTAATGACTGACGATAGTGAGTTTGTTAGTCTTATAAAAGACGAGTTGAATATAAAATCAGTAGAGATAAAACCAGGGAAAGAGAATTTGCTAGTGGAATTAGATACAAAAATCTCTCAAGACCTCCTTCTTGAAGGTCAAGCTAGAGAATTTGTAAGACAGATTCAGATAAAAAGGAAAGAATTGGGATGCTCTCTAACAGAAGAAGTAAAAGTTACTCTTCCCGACAAGAATTTTCCTGATGGATTTGAGGAATATATAAAGAAAGAAACATTGGCTGGAGAATTAAAAAGAGGAACTGTTTTAAGCGTAGAAAAGTTATAATATGAATCTTGGTGTCCTTTTCGACATAGGACTGACTGTACCGGTATTTGGTTTGATTGGGATAAGTTTGTCAATTTTAGGTAGTACTACCCCCACCCTTTTTTCGCAGCAGTTAATTTTTTTTCTGGTTGGTATTTTTCTTTTCCTGATTTTTTCTGCGGTTGATTTTAGAATATGGTCTCGTTTTAGCTGGATATTTTATATTTTCTCTCTATTTTTTCTTATAGCCAGTTTTGCCAGTGGTGAAGTAAGAGGGGCAAGCCGATGGATAGATATTGCAGGGATTCGCGTGATACAGCCGTCTGAACTTCTGAAGCCTTTTGTCATACTGTTTCTGACAGGAATAATTATTGATAGAGAAAGACACACAATTCTGGATAAACTAAAACCTTTCATTTTTTTCCTTCCAATCCTTATTATAATTTTTAAGCAGCCAGACCTAGGTAATGTACTTGTGTATTTTCTGACATTTATAGCGTTAGAGCTCGCCAGTGGTTTACCTCTTTTATACTTTTTTATTGGTGCTGTTTTGTCTGGAGTTGTATTGCCATTTTTTTGGTTTTTGCTGAAGCAGTATCAGAAAGTGAGGTTGTTGGCGTTTTTCAATCCACAGGCTGATCCGGTAGGCATAGGTTACAATGCCATACAGGCGATGATAGCTATAGGTTCCGGCCAACTTTTTGGAATGGGTCTGGGACGTGGAACACAAAGTCATCTGTTATTTTTACCAGAGTATCATACGGATTTCGTTTTTGCCTCGTTGGGAGAGGAGCTAGGTTTTCTTGGTACTTTCGCTGTAATTATTTTTTACTTTATTCTTCTATTGAGGATTTTACAGGTTATGGAAGAGTCGGAAAATAATTTTGGCAAACTTTTGGTAATAGGCATTTTTGCCCAAATATTTATTCAGGTATTTATTAATATAGGTATGAATCTTGGAATCATGCCAATTACAGGGATTACTCTACCCTTATTATCTTATGGTGGAAGTTCAATAATAAGTACGTTTATTGATTTGGGTTTGGTAGCTTCTGTGGCTAGAGTAAGTAAAAATAGACACACGTTACTGTTAAAGTAATTCTATTTCTCTAGTAACTATACGTCTCTTGTGAGATTTATTCATTTTTGATATAATCTCCCAATATGAATTACGCGGTAATCGAATCAGGCGGCAAACAATATAGGGTAAGTGAGGGTGATACTATACTAGTCGATTATATTACTAGAGAAAAAGGGGAAACATATGAGTTTCCGCATATACTTCTGGTAAATTATGATGATGCTATCCAGATAGGTACTCCATATATAGATAATTGTAAAGTAAGCGGAAAGGTTATCGATAATATAAAAGGAGAAAAAATAAGAGTGGGAAAATTCAAGTCAAAAGTGCATTACAGAAGAGTGATAGGTTATAGATCGTTTCTTTCCAAGGTCCTCATAGAGAAAATTCATCCTGCCGGCGTCGATAAGAGAGAGCACAGCAAGAACAAGAAAAATATCTAATTAACTTCATAATCAAAGATTTTTTCGTGAAAAAAATGGTTGACATCCGTGAAAAAATAAAGTAGACTACATAAGTTAAAAAGGAGAAAATATGGCACACATAAAAACAGGCGGAACAACAAAAGGTAACAGAGATTCAATAAGTAAAAGGCTTGGAGTAAAAGTATATGGTGGTAGTAAAGTAATATCCGGAAATATAATAGTGCGCCAGAAAGGGACAAGATATAGAGCAGGTAATGGAACAAAACTGGGGAAAGATTTTACCATTTATGCAATAAAAAACGGAGTGGTTAATTTTAAGACAAGATTGGGAAATACCGTTATTGAAATAGCCTAAAATATGGCCTCAACAGTACCAGAAAATCAGAAACTAATAAATTTGGAAATACACTTATTACAGCCAAATCCTCTTCAGGTACGTAGCCTCATCAAGTCGGAATCGTTGGTGGATCTTGTGGAGTCGATAAAAGAACATGGTGTCCTTGAACCATTGGTAGTTGCTAAAACCCCAGCCGGGTATCAAATAATTGCAGGCGAAAGACGTTGGCGGGCATCCAAAATAGTCGGGTTGAAAGAAGTGCCTGTAATTGTTAAAGAGACAAGTACCCAAGGGATGTTGGAGATGGCTCTCGTGGAAAACGTCCAGAGAGAAGAATTAAATCCCATTGAAAGAGCGCAAGGATTTCAGCGGCTTATGGACGAGTTTGGGATGGGAGTCACGGAAATATCAAAAAGGATAGGAAAAAGCCCGGCTTACGTATCAAATACAATGAGACTTTTGGCTTTGCCGGATGCCATAAAAGACGGGCTTATCTCTGGAGATATTACAGAGGGTCATGCCAGAGCTATTGCCGGTTTGGGAGATGTCAGCCAGATGATTGAGGTTTATAAGACCATACTGGCGGAAGGCGCGTCAGTCAGACGGGTGGAAGAGCTTGTCAGAAGAATAAAAGAAAAGTCCGATATGGTACCCAAAGCAGCCAATAAACGTATTCAAAGTGTGGAACTGGAGGGTATAGGAAAGGAATTGAGTAGCAGGTTAAGTGCCAGAGTATCTGTATATCAGTCTACAGTCAGCGCCAAGATACAAATTCTCTTCAAAGGTCCGCCTGAAGAAACCTCAGAATTGATTAAAACACTAAAAGATAAGCTTCTAATTTAATATAACGTGTACTGATTCTTCAAACAAACTTCAAATCTCAAACATTTAAGGATAAACTACCGGAAATATTAAAATCCATCAAACAGGCGGGTGCACTATGGTAATTAAGGACTGCTGAGGTTATATTTTAAGTCTGGAATAATCCCGAATTGCGTGATCGGCCAGTACCGCAGCATGGCTTTACCGATGATTGAGTCAGCTTTAATAGGTCCAAATTCGCGCGAATCAGAACTGTGGGGACGGTTATCTCCCATGACAAAATATTCGCCTTGTGGGACAGTAAAGTCCACCCCTTCTTGTAAAAAGCTTCCAGGGAAAAGATTGGTTTTGTCAGCTAAATAAGGCTCGTCAAGTTTTTTATCGTTAATATAAACTGCGCCGTCCTGGACTTTTACTTTATCGCCGGGAAGCCCTATAACTCTTTTAATATAATCTACGTCAGGATTTGGCGGTGATTTGAAGATTATGACATTTCCTCGCTCAGGATCGTGAAGTTTGAGTGAGATTTTGTCAGTCAAAATATAGTCATTATCATGGAAATTGGGCTCCATTGAGCTACCTTTTACTTCATGTGGTTGGACAAGAAAGAGATAGACTACTACGAAAATAGATAGCGCTACGACAATAGTCTCCAGAAAGTCCAGACAGAAATTTACCAACCGTTTTACCAACGTAACAGGAAGGTTTGTGGGATTTTGCTGTTTGACTTCCGGGGCAGGATTGACAATGTCTTCTTTGGGAGCCGATGAAACTACCACGTTTGGAGTTGAACGGTCTATTCTGCTGTCGACTGCGACTTTGGAATTATTCTGAGTTGGCATTTGGGAATCTAGTCAATAAAAGTAAAAATCCTCAAATAGAGGCAACATTTTTATTATACGTTAGAATCGTTTATTTAAGCAAGTGTGTAGATTTGTTATTGTTATGATAGATATGTAAAATTGTGTATAATAAAAAGACTTATTTTTAGGATGCACGCATAGCTCAGCGGTAGAGCGCTTCGTTCACATCGAAGAGGTCCATGGTTCAAGTCCATGTGCGTGCACTTCGAAATTTCTGAGGAAATTTCTCAGTGCGTGAGGGTATAAATGCATCTGCACTTACTTGACAGACTAGTTGATAAAAGATAATATCTACTTATTCTTTCGGGGTATGGGTGATTGCGCATCAAGCGGAAAATTCCCAATCGGTAGTTAAACTCTACGAGTCTGATATAAAATCGGACATGAACCGGTGCAACTCCGGTAGCGACCGTAAAGTCGGGATAAAAGAAAGAAGAGATAGGGTTAGGCTTATTTTGCTCTAAACCCTATATTTATTATGTTTCCCCCGAATGGGGGATTTTTTATGGGAGGAGTTTTATGAGAAAAAGTCTCAACTCAAGGGAAATCGCTTTATCAGCAGGACTTGCGGCAATTTCTGCCATAGTACAACTTGTGCATTTGGGGTATCAATCTCCTCAGTGGGGAATGTGGATAGATGTGGTGGCAGTGTCCTGGCTTGTAGCTTATTTTCTCTTTGGTACAAGGTCAGCTTTTTTAGTATCTTTGATGGGTGGATTAATTATCACTCTTTTTGCTCCTGAAACATGGCTTGGTGCAGTGATGAAATGGGTTGCGACATTGCCAATGTGGTTCAGTTTGTATATATGGATGAAATTCAGAAAAAAGGATATTTCTTCATACCAAAAAATTCGGGAACTGGTTGCACCTCTTGTTTTCGCACTTGTAATACGAACCGTATTGATGTTGCCTTTGAATTATTATTTTGCGATACCAATATGGACCGGTATGACGACCCAGCAGGCAATTTCTACCATACCATGGTATATCATATCAATTTTTAATTCCATACAGGGGATATTTGACGTGATTTTGGCATGGCTGGTAGTGTTTCATTTCCGTATATACCGATTTGCTTCATGGCGGAAATAATGTTTGCCGTTCTTTTCTTTTTTCGAAACGTTTCAGATAATTTATGACAAGTATTGATATGGGAATTATATTAAAGAACGTATCCTTTGCGTATGGCGGGAGCGAGAAAGTCTTAAAAGATATATCTTTTTCGATACTTCCGGGTACCTTTTTAGGCATTGCAGGGAGTAACGGTTCTGGAAAATCTACGTTAACATATCTTCTAAACGGTCTTATACCTCATTTTATAGAAGGGAAGTTGGAAGGTGAAGTGATGATTGATGGTATCGCTACAAGCCAGAAGAATGTTGCTTATTTTTCCAGAAAAGTAGGCATGGTGTTCCAAAACCCGGATTTTTCCACTTTTAATCTGACTGTCAGGGAAGAGATACAATTCGGATTAAGAAATTATCATATTGATGAGGGAAAAGAAAAGATAGACAGGATTTTGCAACAGGTTGGTTTGGAAGGGTATGCCGACCGAGACCCTCAATCGCTTTCTTTCGGCCAGAAGCAGAAAGTTAGCCTTGCAGCTGTGATTGCTCTTGATCCGGCGTATATAGTGCTTGATGAACCCAGTGCAATGCTGGATTACAGGAGTTCTTGTGAACTTTACTCCATACTGCGAAATTTGAATAAAAAAGGAAATACAATCATCGTGGTGGAACACGATACTGACTTTCTTTACCAGTTTGCCGAAGAGGTCAAAGTTTTGAATGAGGGTTCCGTTGTTTTGGAGGGAAAAACGCGTGACGTGTTTAGAAAAGTACGGATATTAAACAAGTTGGGAATAAAAATTCCAAACAAGCGAAAAAAATAAATATGGATAGTATTACGATTGCAAGGTTGAAATTATTTGTTTTAGTAATGATGACTGTTTTTATTGCCTCCAGCCATAACCTTTATGTTTTATCATCGGCGATTTTTATTCTCTTGGCATATTTGGTATTTTTGCTTTCCGGAACACAAGTCTTATACAGATTAAAGCCAATGTTGTATGTCTTTATTTTAATACTGGCTATCCAGATTTTTCTCAATAGTCATGGGAGTCTTTCCATCAGAATTTTCCAAGGGTTATCTGCCTGGTTAAAGTTGACCACTCTTTCACTTCTGATGTTGGCATATACCGCAGTATCATCTGTTAGTGAAATTGCCAGAGTCTTATCTTTTCTTCCGCGTAAAATCCAGCTTATGCTTACAATCACTTTGAGTCTGATACCGGTTATCTTTAAGGAAGCGCAAAAAATATATATGGCACAAAATTCGCGCGGGTATAATACTAAAAGTCTGAACATGATAAAAAATACGTTCCCGATCGTAATTCCTCTGTTACATAGAATATTGCATAGATCTGAGCAAATCGCCATGATTATGCAGTCAAGGGGTTTTAATGACGAATAAGATTAGAAGATTCTGGCATTCCGGACGTGTTGTCCAAGGAAAAAAAATTGGCCGGACAATAGGATTTCCTACCATAAATCTGGATATTCCTCTACTTTTGACCACGAAAAAGTTGGGGGTTTATGCTGCTTGGGTAAGATGGGATAATAAAATTTATAAGGGTTTATTATATTTTGGTCCCAGGCTGGTGTTGGGAGAGCAAAAAAATATACTGGAAATATATATACTTAATTATAAAAAACAGGTTTCTCCCTCAATTGTCAGTTTTAGCCTTGTAGGATTTATAAGGGGACCTTCCTTTTTTTCTTCACTTGAGGAAATGAAGAAACAGTTGGTATTGGATCGCAAAGACGCACGTGTCATATTTGCTGGTAAGTGACTGCTCTTTTTCATACCTTTTTAATCTGATAAAATACACTTATATACTTCAATAATTCTGATTTACAACTATATATTTCAGAATATACCGACATAGCTCGGCTATAATACATCTGGTATTAGAGTAGTTTTACCGGAGAAAGAGAATTGTTTAGGCTGCCGACATAGCTCGGCTATAATACATCTGGTATTAGAGTAGTTTTACCGGAGAAAGAGAATTGTTTAGGCTGCCGACATAGCTCGGCTATAATACATCTGGTATTAGAGTAGTTTTACCGGAGAAAGAGAATTGTTTAGGCTGCCGACATAGCTCAGTTGGTAGAGCGGCGCTTTCGTAAAGCGTAGGTCGTCGGTTCGATCCCGACTGTCGGCTCAAATAAGCAATATGGAGTTTATCGGTTCGATCCCGACTGTCGGCTCAAATAAGCAATATGGAGTTTATCGGTTCGATCCCGACTGTCGGCTCAAATATAAGTGGTATTATTTAGTTTTAAGGATTGCCGGTTTTATTCCGACATAAGGCTTTATGATTTTATCTTCTCACAGGATTAGGGCGGAGGAAACAAAGCTTAAAAGAAGACTAATACTAACCATACTGGGATTTATAGCGGTAGTAATAGCATTTTTTTATGCAGGGTTGCCAATCCTGGTAAAAGTTATACTGACTTTTTCCACTTTTAAGAAAAGCCCTGTTGGCGTCGCGGTGACGGAAAACTATATTTCTCCTCCTTCCTTAAATCCGGCAGTTGAGGCTACCAATACCGCTTATACCAATATTTCAGGTTTTGCTGATAAGGAGGCAACAGTAAAAATCTATGTCAATGGAAATGAACAGTTGACCACTTTAACCGACAATAAAGGTCAATTTTCTGTACCTCGTCTGAAATTGTCCCAAGGGGATAATAGTATTTATGCTACGGTGGTGAAAAATGAAAAGGAAAGCAGTCCTTCAGCATCAATAAGCGTTTCTTTTGTTAACCAGCCACCAAAACTTGATATATCTTCTCCTGATGACGGACAAAAATTCTCTTCAGACACTAAAGAAATTGATATTATCGGGCAGACGGATCCCAATAATCATCTAGTCGTAAATGATCATGTGGTGATAGTGGATACAGACGGGAAGTTTTCCTATCATGTAGTACTTTCTTCAGGTGAAAACAGGTATAAGATTGTTGCCACTGATGATGCGGGAAATAAGACTGAAGTGGATAGAACAGTCAATTATAATCCTTAAAAATCACCTTTCCCTTTACTTAATCCAAGAATTACCCACAGCCAAATTAAAACAGGCGGAAAGAAGAGAGAGTTTAAGAAAAGACTATGTACGAAAATAGCCAGAAGCGAAATACGAGAAACTAATATTGATTTATTGAATGCCATAATAAGGAATAGCAGATACGCAGTTAATCCCAATATTCCAGTGGTTGCGGCGACAAAGATTAGGCTATTATCCAGACCTCCTGCTGAGTGGTTGGGAACGTTTTGACTGATAATAGTGTTGTTTAGTTGCGTATTTTTTACGTTGGGATTTGTATATCTTAAGGTGTCAAAACCGATTCCCAATAAAGGATATTTCAGAAATATCCCCAGACCCTCCTGCCAATTGATTAGTCTTTCTTGTATAGAATAAAGTCTTTTCAGGTTTACACCTTCGCCGCCAGGTTTTGGCAATAAAAAAGCAGCAAGAAAAAGAATAATTACGCATCCTCCGATGATTATGTATTTTTTTTGTGCCAGAGAATAGTATGCCGCGGCTGTAAGGAAAGAGGAAAAAGCACTACGGGAGTAAGTGAACATTATTGTGAAAAAGATAAAAATGGAAGGAATTAAAGAGAATATTTTTATTTTTGTATCTTTTTTCCATAAAGGGCGTGGAAGACTAGAGAATAAAGCCACAAATGTCAAAACTAGGATAAGGCCAAGATAGTTTGGGTCGAGTATAGTGCTAAAAATCCTTTTGTAGTGCGGGTCCCATCCAAGATAGTAGAGATTGCGCAAATCCGGATATAAAAAATATTGCAGCCAACCTGCTATTGCAAGGGTTATTCCGGAAACGGTTAGAAGATATATGAATCTTGATGTGCTGATTTTATTTTTAGCTAAGAGGTGTCGGACTGAAATATAAATTGAGAAGTAGGAAAATATTCTTATTATGTAAAGAGATGACAGAATTTTATGGGGTAAAGTGATTAATGCCGGAGTAAATACCAAAGACAGGAAAGTTATAAAGATAAAGAGCAGAAATGATTTTGCGACATTATCTCTTTTGATTAGGTTATAAAAGTCACGTATATTAAAGAGCCAAAATATGGTTAAGAGGATGGCGGATATGTCCATAGTATATATATTTACTCCTATGTCAGAACCGTTACCGCCTAAAGGAATACTAAACGCCGATCCGGAAATGATGGAAAATATGGCAAAATAGAGGAAGTATTTTAAAAGTTTATCTTTCATTTTTATTTTGGACCAAACGAAAAAGTTTAGCCCTGACCAGAAAAGAATGGAAACTCATCATAACAGCTACGAGCAGTCCGGGTACTCCATCCAGAAAACCAAGTTTTATCAAATAGTTCCAAAGGAATTTACCTAGTGGGAAAAATAAGATTTCCTTAAATCCATCCCTCCTGCCTTCCTTAAAACGCGCGTATGCCTCTATATCGGTATAGCGGTTAATTTCATCAAGAAATAATGAGATGGAAGGATGGGGGAAATGGTAAATATTATGTTTTAAGGTTATCTTTTTACCAGGTATATTCCATACTTCATGCACCTTTCCGTACCATTTTCCGGCATCCTTTTTTGCAAGACGAATAAAGCTGATGTTGCCGGTTTCCCCATGTTCGAGAAGCTTTCCGGCAAAAGTGTCCTTACGCATAATATAATATCCCTGGATTCCACTATTTATCGGGTTTTTTAGGTTTTGAGTAATTTCTTTCGCAAGTTCATCAGGTATTTCCTCATCGCTGTCAACAAAGAGCACCCATTTAGTATTGATTTTTTCCAATGCATAATTTCGTTGAGAAGAAAAATCACCACCAATATGACGCTTGTATATCCTGATATCTTTGTTGAAGTCTCGTACTAGACTCAAAGTATTGTCCGAAGAATAATCATCAACTACTATAATTTCATGACACCATGAAAGAGACTCAAGACATCTTTTAATTGTGCGCTCGTCGTTTTTGGTCAAGATTACCGCAGATATGAGATTATTGTCTTTCATTTTCCTGCCAGGCGATTGATAAGAATTTTAAGCGATAGTAAAAAAAGATATGTAAACCCGATTGGTTTTCTCAGACCCAAGTGTTTCGATATGAATTTAGCATTACCTGTCAAATTATAATAGATTGCCCGGCTGGACCATCTGCCTATGCTTCCTGCAAGTTTATGATCGATGTATGTATGGTGGCAGACTTTTATGGAAAAACCTGCTTTTTTTGCTCTGGTGCAAAAATCCGTATCCTCATAATAAAAAAAATAGTTCTCGTCGAAATACCCAATTTCCTCAAAGACACCCCTTTTAATTAGCATGCAACACCCGCTGACATAATCTATATCGCCAGCCGTTTTATTTTCTTCCATTTTATCTGACTCAATATGAGTAGTGCGTCCAGTCCATCGGTTAACCATACCTCCAAAATCAAAAACAAATCTATTTTCCAAAGATTTGAATCTAATTACAGGAGAGACAATATCAGAATTCTCTTTTATCATCATGGTAAGCATCTCTTTTGGAGCAACTGTGTCGTTGTTCAAGAGGAGAAAATGTGTGGTATTTTTGTCTGACAATGCTTTTTTAATGCCTACATTTATACCGGCGGCAAAACCCATGTTTTTGGTATTTTTTATGACATAAACAGGAATATTATTTTTGCCGGGTTTGAGATATTTCCCGACGTCATTTTTATTGAAGTTTTGCTCAGGAGAGTTGTTGACCAGAATAATATAGAAATCAAAATTACCGGTTTTCATTAATCCTACGGACTGTAGACACTGACTTGTAAGTGAAATATTGCGGAAATGGAGTATGACGACGGCAATTTTCAGGCGCATATTTCTTTCAGATGCTTCTCTAGTATATTAACAGAATTATCCCAGCTCCAACCAGAGAGAAATTGGCCATTTTTGGCTTCTATGCTACTTTGCAGATATGAAGTCTCAATCGCGAATTTTATTTCCTGACCGAAGCGATTTTCGTCTCTATCAGTAAGTACGGCATGGGGGTAATTTTGCAGTGCCTCACTTATACCGCCTTCGTCAACCGCTACTACCGGCAAGTTGCACGCTGCTGCCTCCAGAAGTGCCATACCAAATGGTTCATGGTGTGGAGCATAGACAAAGAGCCTGGCACGATTGTACCAGCTGACTAGTTCGGAATCTGAAATATTGCCATATATTTCGACATTTACTCCAAATTGTGCGGCAAGTTTAAGAAGGTATTTTTTCTCCACACCGCTATGGCCTATAATTACAAGCTTGGGCCTTTTCTCGGAAGGAATGAGAGAGAGACTTCTTATGAGAAAATCATGTCCCTTATGAAGGGAAAAATCACCTACAGTCAATACGGTTTTTTCTTTCTTGACAGGAGCAGGATGAAACAGATTGTTATCAACTCCCAAGTAATTGATATAGGATTTTACCTGATAAATTTTGTCGATTTTTGCTTTGGAATAATAGGAGTTGGTAATTATTCGTGTGGCCGACTTGGTATTTCTGATATCAATATCCTTTATAGGTAGTCGGAAAGGGTAGGTGGCATAGTAAGTCAGCAGATTGGATATGCGGGGGATTTTTTCATAAAATTCCCTTTTTGGCTCAGGACAGTAGTAGAGGGAAGGGGTTTTCAAGAAGCGTAGTATATACGGAGCCTGGGTGAGATAACAGGGGTTAACGTAGACAGCGTCATACTTTCCGTCATTTATGCTTTCAGCCAGAATTCGGTAAGCTTGTGGAAGCCTGGTATAAACTGAAAGGACGCTCATAGGGAAGTGGGGAGGCGGGTTGTAAGGTGTCTTTATATGTTTTCTGACAAAAGGAGATAAAGACAGAAATGATTCGTCTGTAGAGGATAGAGTAAATAAATCCAGTAAGTGACGGCGGGTAGAAAGCCTTTTGACCTGCTCATAAAGGGCCCTTTTTTGGCCTCCGGCTGGAAGATTATGGACAATAGCAAGTTTCATGAGTTGCAAAAAGCGATAAACTGATATGCCAAGAGTGTATCAAACAGCCTTGTAATTTTATACTGCCATATTTTGGGAATATGATTAAGGTAATGCCCAAACCAACTAATTTGAGAAAAGCCGCTAGCCGTATCAAAAGTCTTTAATTTCAGACCGTTTCTTTTTATTAGATCAATGAGACTTTTTTTTGTGTAGAAATGTATGTGATTATTATCCATAATCCCAGTGTCTCTATATTCGAATTTTCCGGCAAAATGAGACAATCTGGATGATAGAAAAGCTATATTGGGTGTAGAGATAATAATTTCTCCTTTTGTATTTAAATATTTTTTAGCAGTTTGTAAGATATGGTTTGGATTTTTTAAGTGTTCAATAACATCAAGAAGTAAGATATAGTCATATTTTTGTCTGAAGGGGATTGAAGATAACGTTTCAACGTCTGCAGCGAACGTATCAACACAATATCTTTTAGCTTGTCTTATGGCATTTTTGTCGCTATCTATACCCCAAACTTTACAATTTTTCTTTTTAAGCTCCCTCGCAAAATATCCAGAAGCGCAACCAGCGTCTAACACTTTACTACCAGTTTTTATTTTGTCGTACACAAGCATGTGAGTTTCAAAAGGAACAATATTAAAATGATTGTATTTTAATTTCATATTTAGCGTTTTATCTTAAGATATGCTCCGTATACGTATATAGAACTTTTGTATAATGCAAAAAGAATTGCTGCACGAAAGCCAATATATCCATCTTTATATCCACTTAATTTAATAAATGATCTATAAAAGTGCCTAAAAAAATCTATTTTAGCTTTAATAAGTAGCCATAGTAAAGAATAATTATTAGATTCAGTTTTACCTTCAATTTTTATATATGGGAAGAAACGGGAAAAAGAAGAAAAAGAATTATATTTACTATGAGAAGGATTATGAAAAATAATTACATCGTTGCAGATTTTTAAATGGCTTGATTCAATAAGTGGTTGTTCATGAATTTTTCCCGAATATTTAATTTTTTTATTATTCCGGAATAATCTAAGTTGATAGTCGGGGTAGAAATATCCGTGGAGTAAATACTCTTTAGAATTTACATAATTTTTTCTTGGAAATTGATAACCATATATTTTTTTATTTTGTAATAATTTTCGAATTATTACTTCTGAGTGGTTGGGCAAAGTTTCATCAGCATCAAGTACTAATATCCAATCGTATTTTGCTTTTGAGATCGCAAAATTTCTTGCAAGTTCAACATAATCTAGTTTTTTAATCAAATAAACTTTCGACGTATATTTTTTACAAATCTTAACTGTTTTATCTTTTGATTCCATATCTACTACTATTATTTCATCAGCCCAATTAACTGACCTTATGCAGTTCTCAATGTTTTTTGATTCGTTTAATGTATGAATAATTACTGACATTTTTTTCATAAGATGATAGATTAATTTTATTTTATTAGAGGATAGTTTATCACTAGTAGTCTTTTCACTCAAAATGAAAAAAATAAGTCGATATATGCATCTTCCAAAATTAGTATTTGTAATAATTTCACAATTTATATTAATGTTTGTTTCAGTTGGAAATAAAACATACGCAGATTGGAATAAATATTCGTCACAACCAATTATTTCCGTTGGATCCGAAAATGAATGGGATAATTACTTTGTAGGTTCACCTTCCGTTATTAGAAATAAAGATAATTATAAAATGTGGTATGCAGGAAATAATCGATTTCTTTGGAGAATCGGGTATGCAGAATCTGCTGATGGGATTAACTGGAATAAATCGAGTTCTTTCGTAATTGATCAAATAGATTATAACAATAACTATAATATTCATGATCCGCGAGTAATATATAAGGACGGAGAATATTTAATGTGGTTTGATGGTTCAAATTCAACCATCAACAATATTCATATCAACTTTTCTAAATCTCCAGATGGAGAAAATTGGGGAAGTAGAGTTTTGGGGGTATTTAATCCTTTATACGAATGGGAAATGCCTAAAGGGATATCATTTCCTTTTGTAAGTTATTCAGATGGTTTATATAAATTATGGTATGGTGCAAATGGTTTATATAATGGTAGCGAATTATGGAGACTAGGATATGCAACGTCAAGTAGCGGAATTAACTGGATAAGAGAGAGTAAGCCAATATTAGAAGGTGATGAAAACTTAGATGGACTTAACGCAAATAGTCCTAATGTAATTTTTGATAGTGGAATATATAGGTTATGGTATCATACAGACCTTGGGATTTGGTATGCAGAGTCTAACAATGGTACAAATTGGGTAAAGTCACCCACCCCAGTTTTAACTGCTAGTAATGATTCTACGTCGTTTGACTCTTTAAGAGTTATGAATCCTTTTGTAATAAAGTCAGATAATCAATATTTTATGTATTACACAGGAATTGGACAAAATGGAAAATGGCAGATTGGGTTGGCTACAACTGAAGCACTTCCTACTCCGTTTATCACGGTTGATCCAACCCCCACTTATACTCCTGCACCAACTCCAACGGAAACTCCAACCCCAACTTCCAGTCCTACACCTACACCTTCTAGTACTCCAACTCCCACTCCTACAGTTGTAAAGGCACAATTTTCTCCCATTATTATTGTTCCTGGGATGGGTTCTACTTGGAATCCCCAAGCAATTTTTACTTGTTCTTTGAATACTTCTTCCGGTTGGACGATGGCACCTTACGTGAATGTTTATACGCGTCTGATAAATACACTCACAAAAAACGCCCGCTTGAAGATGAATAATGAAGTCTATATTTATACATATGACTGGCGTCAAACACTGGATTGGCAGGGACAGCATTTGAAGGATTTTATAGATAATATCTTAAAAGATAAACCTGCTCATACTAAAGTGCGACTAATTGGACATAGTCTAGGAGGTTTAGTGATAAGAAGTTATCTGGATTTATATCATGATACTCATAAAGCTGAAAGTATTTTGACTGCGGGTACGCCTCATCAGGGAACTATTTTAGCATATCCCATCTGGGAGGCTGGAGAGCTATGGACTGATGATAAATTATTGAAAGTAGGCACAAATGCCATCATACAACACTGCCGATTTATTACAAATAATAATTCAGTGAAAAACAACAATTTTAAGTTTCTAAAGAAAACTAAAAAAGATGTAGTTCAGGAATTGGTACCTTCTGTACAGGATATTTTGCCAGTTTTTGACTATTTGAAGAGAAATGGTAATCTACTAAGATATGAGAGTCAAGTGTATAAAAATGATTGGCTTATGAGCCATAAACTTGATCCAGATTTATATCACGTTGGTGTGTTTAATCTATCAGGTACCGGAAATAGAACTCTTCAATATTTGGATATAAAAGATACTTCTAACAAAGATAGAAAGAATGGTGACTGGCTGGATGGATACCCACAAATGAAAGAATATACAAGAGAAGGCGACGGGACAGTATTAAACATGAGTAGTGTTGTGGAAGGAGCTAATAATAGTGAGATAAATGGAAGCCACTCTGATGTAATTTCTTCAACAGAAGGAATCCAAAAGATTTTGAATTATTTGGGAATACCTGGAGTGCGTCCAGCCGGCATGATAAGTTTACCGGAAGAGACAAGTAAAATTGTCATGTCAGTCAGTTTGGATAAAAGTGCAAAGATGGAAGTGTTAGATCCAAAGAAAAGGGTTTATAAAAGTGACGAAAGCCTTTTGGTATTATATGATCCTCTTGTTGGTGTGCACAGATTAAAAATTATTCCAAGCGAAACGATGCGGACAAACTTAAGTGTTAGCCTGATGGATGACATGGATATTAATGAAAATTTGGTGGATATAAGGTTAAGAAAAGGCAAATTGACAGAAATTCTGCTTATTTTTACCAATTTCGGCTCCCCAAAATTAAGGATGATTCAGATATAATTTTGTGCCTCCTGTGTATCCTGAGGTGACTGAGATGACGCCTTTTAATCTTTTGAAAATAGCCTCAGTGCACCAGAAACAGCCTCCGGCCAATGTGGCGTTTTCTCTATTATCTGCTTTTTGCGCCATCTTATTTCATCTGTTGGTAAACCTGCAGCCAGTCCGTGGCAATTTCTTGTTGAGCCTGAACTAAAGTAATTGATCCATTACAGACCATCTTGTGCAGATAATTCTCGACTTTATCCTTCTCATGGAAGCCTGGTGTGGGAGCCGCTGCTTCGGGCCAGAGGTTGGCAATGTCGTTTGATCCGCCCAATTCCAGACTTACCAGATGGTCGACCTCATATTCACCGGTGGCATGAGAAAATATTCCGTATTCGGCATAGGCCTGTTTTTTCTCGCTTTCGGATACGTTGCGGACCGATTTGGCATATCCTGCTTGGCATATTTCATCCTTCGTGGTTTGCGTGATGATAGCGCCCGGCGTGCATCTAGTGTCTGGCAACCCGCCTTTGGTTTGGCAGCCGGTAGAAAGAGAAGGAGAAGTATAGACAAAGGTCTTACCAGTAGGATAAGAGATTATGGTGGTTCTGGCGGAAAGGACATCTGGACTTTTTGCCGAATCGCTTCTTTTCTGGTTGGCAAAAGATAAAAGAAGAAGAAAAGCAAGAGAGCAAGTGGCAAGAAGAATGGGCAAAGTTTTTTTCATTCTGTAATCTATTTTACTATAGTTTTTCTGGCTTTTGTAAAACACCTGCTGGTTGACATGTTACTTCTGTACAGTAATAGGAATGATAATACCATTGTCCGTGAGTTGAAAGGATTGAGTCCTGCCCAAATAGTCAGTCTGTTGTATAATCGAAACTATTTTTTTTGAGGCAGCGTCCACATACTCAGTCATATCAAATTGGCAAATTGAATTTTGTGAACATTCTTTTATAAGTTCCATCAATTGATCAAGATGCTCTGTGGGGAAATTTTTGGCCGCAATATCATATTCGCTGCCGTTTATCGACCTGGTGATTACAAATCCCAACCCGCTTACGGGCGTTTTGGGATCCATTACGTACATTGGTTGGTACATATTATTTTTGTCACCCATGTCAATTGAGACCTGCTTTAAGTCTTCATTGTCGAGGTGCGCCCCGTGAGGTAAAGCGACTACTACGCCCGGCGGATCGACATAGAGCGCATGTCTACCATCAGGCAGCACAATCATATAAGCCTCGCCGTCAACGCTTGGCGGACCCCAAACCTTAAATAAAGTTTTACTTGCGCCTTCATTTCCAATTTGTCTTCTTAGTGCACTGACGGGCTTATTTAATTTTTGTGCCAGATAATAATCTTCTGCTTCTCTTAGGAAGTTTTCCGGCTTAAAATCAGGATCGCCGCTAAGTTTTTTGTAAAGCACGGGAAAGAGGTCCGGGTCAATTTGTATCTGTGGGCGGGATAAGGGGGTGGGGGTTTCCGTTCTTTGGTAGAGTAGTACAGAGGTAGGAGGTGGAGAGACGTGTGTCGGCTCAGGAGTGAGATTGGGGGGAGAAGCACAAGCATCGGCTAATAAAGCTACGCTAAGTATGACAGCAGCGGTAGGAATTATCTTTCCAGGCCTAGCGATTGCTTTAGGCTTGTGAGGAATTTCCTTTCTAAAATCTACGGATAAAGCTGCTTGGCTGGGTGCGCTCACAACAAAATCTGTTTTTCTACCGGGTGCGTCAAGCCGCGTTTGAGCTGGTAATTCTGCGATAGCTGTCGGGGTTGGAGCACCGACGATAAAGACGGTTTCTATATTGGGTGCGTCTAGTAAAGGTTTAGTAGGTGATTCTATCTCGCTTGGTAATTCTGAAATCATAATAAATTTCTCAAACGTGATTTATATGAATGTGGATTATACAAAACTGACAGAATTTTGTGAAATAGCAAACAATCAACTATATGTTAGCGAGATGGTTTATAATTATTATCCAAGATGTGGAAAAGTTTGCTCACTATAATCCTTTTTTCACCTTAGGTGTTTTTACTGTTTTGACGGTAAGATATTTTCAGGTAAAGAAAATCAAAGAGAAACCATTTATACCTCGGACATTGGATATTACACTTACTCCTCCCGCAGCAAGCAGGCAGGGGACAATAATTGAAATTTCAGGTGATGTAAAGCTGCAGCCTTTTGATAAAGACAGTTTTTCTGCGGCTTCCACTTCGGCCAAGATCGTTCTGGGTGATGCTATCCTGACTGGTTATCAATCGTCTGCTTTAGTGTCTTTTACCAATTATGCAGATCTAAAAGTCGGTGCTGAGACTGAATTGGTTTTTTCCAATCTTACTCCCAACCAATTTCTCTTTTGGCAAAAGTCAGGGACAGTCTCGTATAAGGCCTCTGGAGGCGAAAAATTGGCAGTTCGCAGTCTGAATTCACTGGTGAGTCTGAGCGGGGAAGCAAAGATTACAACAGATATTTATTCCGGTACCGTTTCTACGACGGATTTACAAGGTTCTGCCGTCATTGGATATGAAGACAAAGATAATAATACCAAAGTCTATAATCTTTCGCAAGATAAAAAAGCCGTTTATGATAATTCTTCAAAAACAGTGGAGATAAGGTAGGTTAAAGTTTCAGGTAAGTTTTTTTGTAGTTTGAAAGAGGTGAAAGCATGTCGTTTCCCTCGTATCCCAGAGCCCACAGGGCCACGCCGGCCAGTCCGTTTTTTTCTGCTACCTGCAATTTTGCCTCTAAAGATTCTTTATCTTCAAAATATATTTGATGGTAATAGTCTGCATCTTTTTCCTGATAGATGATATAGGGAGACATAGAGTCGATATCAAAAGACCTGGTACAAGTCTTGCATGATGACAATAGTTTGGTGATTCTGTTATTGCTTGCCACAGATGACGAGTTGGGAATTGCCGCAATTCCAGGTTCTTTTAAGAGCGTATCCCATTCATAACCATAAAGTGGTATACCCAATACGATTTTGTTTTCGGGTATGATTTTTTTGGCATCCTTTATTGCTGATTCCACATCTGTCTCTCGGTTGATGCCGGCTCCAGAAAGAGGAGCTACCGGCCCTGTCAGGAAAGAACCCGAATAATTGTAGTCATACGCCATTATGATGACAAAGTCCGCATATTGGGCTACGCCCGCCGGGTCGATGATGTAATTTTTATAAAATACAGACGGGCTGAAATCGACAATCAGACTACCCTTGCCGTTAATCTTTAGCAGGTTTTTGACATTATGGACGAATTCAGTAAAGCGTATCTTGTCCTCGGCCGAAGCCTCTTTGAAACTTTCTATATCCAGATTCAGGTTTTTATATCCGTATTTTGCCATTAGGGGTACGGCGTCATCCATCATATTCCTAGCATTTGTCAAGGGGTCAGATAAAAGTGCGGTTATATCTTTTTCATTGGCATTAAAAAGCAGTAAAGTGGTGGTCAGTCCATCTTTGGTAACCGTTTTTAACCTGCTAGAAAGAGTATTTCCCTTAAACCATGTCCAGGAAGGATCTTCCTCCTTTGTGTTTGCAAGTTTTACCAAGTGTCCGTCTGGGCCGATATTTAAGCCAAAATAAGTCAAGTCTGTCAGGTAGGGGGTATAGTTTTTGTCGGACCGAGTCAGGAGCCAATAAGGCTCAAAACCGATTACCCGCATTTTCCTTATTCCCAATAAACTGTAGAGGGGATTGTCAGGAGAAAGCGGAAGTTTAGGTAAAAAGAAAAAGATGAGTATGCCTGCTATAATTCCAGATATAAGAGGGACAAGTACAGCTTTTATGATTTTGGGGGTCATAGTGATATTTTAGCATTAATTTAGCGGTGTTATTTCCATCTTTTTTGGTCTGCAGAGCTCAGGCAAGACCGAAATACTGATATATTCAGCCTTTTATGAAATTTACAGTTCTACAAAGATCGCAAAAATCACAGGCCCGGCTGGGGCTTCTCGCCACCCCCCATGGAGTGGTAGAGACACCCGCTCTTGTCGCAGTCGCCACTCAGGCAGCAGTAAAGACTATTACAAGTGGCGAACTCAAGATGGCCAAGTCCAAAATTGCCATTTCCAATACCTTTTATCTTCACGAACAGCCAGGTGAGGAGGTTATTTCAAAATTGGGCGGCTTGAATAAATTTATGGCTTGGGATGGAGTGACTATGACCGATTCCGCCGGATTTCAGGTATTTAGTCTCGGTTTTGGTCTGGATTTTGGAATAGGCAAGAAAATCAAGTATTTCCCTGGCAGGCAAAAGCTCAAAGTTGATGTTAAAGACCAGCCCAAAGGGTTGAAAATCACACAAGATGGTGTTTATTTTTCTTCTCCTTTTGATGGTCAAAAACTTTTTATAGGTCCCAAAGAGTCAATCAGTATACAGGAAAAGCTTGGAGCTGATATCATCTTTGCTTTTGACGAGTGTACGCCTCCCCTTATTACCAGGGATTATGCCCGCCTTTCTCTTTTGCGTACACACCGCTGGGCCAAGATTTGCCGGGAGACGCACAGGACAAAACAGGCGCTTTTTGGTATAGTCCAGGGATCCAACTTCCGTGAACTTCGGGAAGAGAGTGCCAGGTATATCAATTCATTAGGCTTTGAGGGTTTTGGTATCGGAGGCGATTTGGGTGAAAGTAAGACCGATACCAGGGACATTTTGCGCTGGACGCTGCCAATCCTTGATGAGGGGAAACCGCGTCATCTGCTTGGCATAGGGTATCCGGAGGATATGGAGCTTATCATAAAAGAGGGAATTGATCTTTTTGATTGTACCGTTCCGACGCATTATGGCAGGCGGGGAATAGCGTTTACGCGGGAAGGAAGGTTGAATTTCAGAAAGAGTGAGTATGAGAGTGAAAAAAGCCCGCTTGATAAAGATTGTCTATGTACTGTCTGCACAGGGGATTTTCCCCGTTATTATATCAATCATCTGATAAGAGCCAGAGAAATTTTAGGTTTACGGCTTTTGACTTTGCACAATCTCTATTACTTCAATACACTGGTCGAAAAAATCAGAGAAAAGATAAAAGAAGGGAAAGTCTAAAAATTTAGAGTATAAAAGAGAGACCGATAATACCTATGGCGAGAAGACCTATTCTAGTACCCCACTTTTTCAGGAATTCCTTTATATTTTCTGCGTTCTTTGCTGTTTCGTAAATTTCCTTGCTCATATGTGATATGAATTATATGCCCAAAATCTCAATTTTTCAAAGAAAACTTGCGGATAGCGAAATCATGCTTTTATTGTCCCAGTCTCCATTTTTTCCCGATGTCGGCTTGTATGCAAAGAAGACTTGGGAAGGTTTTCAGAATCCTTTTATCATCTTAAAAGACGACAAATTTATAGGAGTATGTGTCGTCATACCCTTGGAAAATTGGTTGAAGTTGGGGCCAGTCATTATTCTGAAAGAATTTCAGGGAAAAGGATACGGCAAGAGATTGTTATCGCGGGTGGTGGAAAGATACAGGGCAAACAATCTTTATATAGGGAGTTCCAACAAAAAAGTGGGGCATATTGTGAAAGGATTGAATTTCCGCAAAATTAGCTATATGGGTTTACCCGGAGAGATAAAGGTATTTCTTCTAAGACAGTTCTGGGAAAGGCTAAACTTAAATTTTATCAAAGATGCCATTCCAAAGTTATTTAGGAAGAGCGGCAGATACAGATATTTTATCCGCCCGGCTGGTTGATTCAGGTTTGAGAATTCTTTTTCTATTATCTTGCTGTTGTTTTATTTGCTGTTTGAGTTTGTCTATATAGGTTTCACGCGTCTTCCCTCCATAGGGAAAACTTTTTGGTAAATTCATTTAGAGCTGCCGTATCCCCAAACATACATATGCCGTAATATTCCAGTTCGGCTTCTGGAGTCTCAGAAGTTCTTTGGACTTGCTCGGCTGATGTTCCCACCGTCATGGTGCTTGTAAAGTCGGTGAAGATGATATTCCTTGCTGCAGCCTCTTTTCTGGCGGTTCTTATTTGGTTGGAATTGTCAGCCCTCAGGACAATAAAAGGGAAATGTGAGATAAAGGGATGTTTTCCATTATCCTTATCGCAGTATTCCAGAAAGCACATCTCTTTCTCCTTACCGTATCCACCGGCAAGCCCGGCAGTCATATGTCCCAGGGCATTCATGAGTTTTCCCGCCTCTATTTTTTTGTTTAGAACCGCAACGAATTTTTTGGAATTCTCGTCGGGAAGCGTATCCATATTTTAGTATTATATACCAATTGTATATTGACTTTTTTTTGACTAATTTTGTAAACTTAATAACAAATCAAATCATCCTGGGAAATGGATAATCTATCAAGAGAGATGAGAATACCTGAAACAAGGTAGCAAGTTCTAGCTTGTAAAATCATCCGGCAACCCGGAAGGTAAGGGTGCCAGCTAGCAAAGATAAGCCTGTTTAAAGAGGAAACCTTTTACCTCTTTACCGGAGGTTTTTTTGTGGCTATGAATTACAGATACTTTACTTCAGAATCAGTTTCCTGCGGTCATCCGGATAAAATCTGCGACCAGATTTCGGATTCCATTTTGGATGAATGTTTGTCCCAGGACAGGAATTCCCATACAGCTGTCGAATGTTTGGCTACTGCAAATCGTCTGATTATTGCAGGCGAAGTGAAGTCTTGTGCGAAAGTGGATTATGTTAGTATCGCTAGAAGAATTATAAGGAAATCCGGTTATACAAACGATATATATAATTTCAGTTTTCACTCTCCCGTAGAAAATTTTATTCACCAGCAATCGGCAGATATAGACATCGGAGTGACAAAAGGGGGAGCGGGTGATCAGGGGATGATGTTTGGTTACGCTACTAGCGAAACAGAGGAGTTGATGCCACTTCCTATTATGCTCTCGCATAAGCTTATCAGCCGCCTGGACAATATAAAGAAGAAAAAAGAATATTCCTTTTTGCGGCCGGACGGAAAAAGCCAGGTTAGGGTAGTTTATGAGAAGGGGAAACCGGAGGCGGTCGATAAAGTGGTTCTGGCGGTACCCCATAATCGCGAAATTGCAAACGGTGAATTAAAATCAGTACTCTGGAAAAATGTTGTGACTCCTGTCTTTTCCGGATACGGATTCCAATGCGATGAGAAAGATCTGGTTGTAAACGGTACGGGGAGATGGGAAATTGGCGGTCCGGCTTCAGATACCGGACTGACAGGCAGGAAGATTATGGTAGACACCTACGGGGGAATGGGTCGGCACGGAGGCGGTTGTTTTTCCGGAAAAGACCCCAGCAAGGTGGATAGAATCGGTGCTTATGCTGCCCGTTTTATCGCCAAAAATATTGTTGCCCGGAAAATGGCCAGCCGGTGTGAAGTACAGGTAGCCTACGTTATAGGAAAGAAAACCCCTTTTGCTAAAGCGGTGGAGACATTCGGGACAGAGATGGAAGATAAAAGAAAGATAGAGAAATATGCCTGGAATCTCCTTGATCTATCCGTTTCCGGCATCATCAGCGCTTTTGACCTCTTGCGGCCTATATATCTTCCGGCTGCCTGTTACGGGCATTTCGGCAGGAGCATATTTCCTTGGGAGAAAATCGTAAATTAGGATTGTGTAAATCCAGTCATGATCTTTACCTCTGGAGCCATTCATATAATATTCATGTGATTCTCATTTTATGTTATGCTGGATATACCCATGGCTGATGATTCCAGTTCCCGGACTGTCCGGGATAATCAGGACTTTAGCAGTTTACCGGAGGATACTTCCTCGCCTTCCCCTCCAGCGGTTAACCAGCCCACTTCAGATTCAGCTTCCGGTGATCAATTGGTCGGATCAGACACCAATCGGCCGGTTTCCTTTACCCCGACCGGAGAGTCGGGGACCATTCCGGCCGATTCACAAACGACAGCTTTAACTTCTGAGCAGACCATTAGTTCTGATTCCAATCGGCCGGTTTCCACCATTCCGGCCGATTCCGGACGAGTTCAATCTCCTACCCAATCTGCCGATATAAGCATCCAGTCAGAACCTACCATTCCGGCCGATCCAGTTTCCGAAGTTAAGATTCCGGAAGAAATTGTTGATTCCATTCCGGCC
Source organism: Patescibacteria group bacterium (assembly GCA_023379265.1). Lineage (GTDB taxonomy): Bacteria > Patescibacteriota > Microgenomatia > 2-02-FULL-39-11 > 2-02-FULL-39-11 > JAMCUI01. The sequence continues at coordinate 38,220 of JAMCUI010000011.1, read as the reverse complement.
GAATTGTCAGCCGGTGCTTCAGCGAAAGAGGATTCCGTTTCTGAAGTGCAGCAGCCTGAAATTCCCGTTGATGCCAAACCGGCCGATTCACAGACAGATTCAACGAATCCGGCCGATCCGATAAACGAAAATCAGGTTCCAGTTCAGCCTGAACAGTCATCTTTACAGCCAAATTCCGATACCGTTCAAAACACCGGAACACTACCGATTCAGGTCGAACAGGTGCAATCAGAAGCCCCAAATGATGCTTCTATAAGTGCTACGGAAATTCCGGGGGTAGATTCGGCCGAAATCCAGCCAGAGCCTTCTGATAGTCCCCAAATAGCCCCATCCGAGGAGAAAATTCCTGAAAAAAACAATAATTTATCCTTTGGGGATATACTTTCCGGAAAGTCAGATTCCAATACTTCACCATTGCCGGTTCAAACTCCGGTTTCTGATACTCCCAATCCTTCCGTTTCCTTTGGTGATCTGATAGATCCAGCTTCTGCTGCACCTTCAGACAGTCCACAACCTGCAACCGGAAATTCTCAGCCGGTTTCCCAACAGCTCCAACAGCAACAATCCCAAGCCCCGGCATCAGTCCCCAACCCACCAAGCGTCTCACCTCCGACAACTGCACCCGTTGTTCCTGAACCGGTTATTATCGAAAAACCGGTGGAAGTTATAAAAGAAGTGGTTAAGGAAGTTCGAGTTTTTGACGAAGCAGAAGTAGATAAGAGAGCTGAAGAAAGAATTACTCTGGAGGTTGATTCCAGACTCCAGAAAGCCAACCGGAAAAGAATTGAGAAAAGGGAAGAAAACTTAAATAAAATCATCCAGTTCCTTCAGTCTAAACCAAAAGCCAATAATAAAAACATCAGGGATTATCTTCATGTTTCCCAGACTACAGCCACAGAGTACTTACATGCTTTGGTTTCTTCCGGGAAAATAAGGATGGAGGGAAAGGGAAAAGCAACTATTTATCATTTATGATAGGAGGTGAGTTTTATGAATATTTCACCAGCCTTATTACAATTTCTGGCCGGAGGATTAGGAGGTTTAGTCAGGGGTTTAGTTGGCGTTACTAAATCCCAGACATTTGATCCGAAGACTTTCAAATTCCAGTGGCAATATTTTGCAGCGACTCTTGTTATTTCCATGATTGTGGGACAGTTTGGGGGAGTAGTGTTTAATGGAGATTGGAGAGCCTCGTTGCTTGCCGGTTACGCAGGATCAGATTTTATAGAATCGATGTATAAGCTAAGTTTGGCGAAATTTTTTAAACCATAAGATTTCCAAGACCTTTCCAAACCTTAACAAAACCTATTTTTCTTGACAAAGACAGTTATTAGCAGTAAGGTAGAGCACGGTATGGATGAACGTGATGACCGACAACCAGAACTAACCACAACTTTACATGACAGAAGTTATTATGGAGAAGGAAGTTTAATTTATCCGGTTCTTTCCAGAAGAGTTAGCGGTCTTTCCGTTGGAATTAATACCTCCCCCTCGAAAATATGCAATTTCGGTTGTATTTACTGTGAGGTTGACCGCACGGTAGAGGGCGGCATAATGAAATTCAACGCTGATTTGGCTGATACTCAGTTAAGAAAAGTATTAACCGATATAAAAGGTGGTAGTATGGGCGATCAGCCGATCAAAGCAATCACTCTTTCAGGAGATGGAGAACCCTCATCTTTACTGAATTTTGAGGAAGTAGTAAAAAGAGCCATTGCTATTAGAGATGAATTTGGTTTATCCGATGCCAAGTTCGTAGTTATCTCAAACGCTTCTGGGTTACATAGAGATACTGTTAAAAAGGGTTTACGGTTTATGGATGAGCATAACGGTGAACTTTGGGCAAAACTGGATGCAGGAACAGAGGATTATTATAAACGTATCGCTCAAACGAGAGTACCTTTTAATAAAGTCTTAACTAACATTTTAACTACAGCCAAAGAACGCCCTATTAAAATTCAGTCGTGCTTTATGAATGTTCATGGTGAAATGCCTGGGGAGGATGAACTCAAGGCATATGCTGACAGAGTAAATCATATTATTGAGAACGGTGGCCAAATTTCAGCAATACAACTATATACCGTTTCCCGACCCCCTGCGGAATCTTACGTAACAGCACTGACTGAAACTCAAATGGATAAGGTTGCTCAAGTTTTGCAAGGTAGTACTTTTGTTCCTATTGAGGTTTATAAATAATTTTATTAAACTATAACTATGGACAACAAACTTGGAAAAAACTTGGCCCAGATGTTAAAAGGCGGCGTAATCATGGATGTGGTCAACGCCGAACATGCGAAGATTGCCGAGAAAGCAGGTGCGGTAGCAGTCATGGCTCTTGAACGGGTTCCTTCAGATATCCGTGCAGCCGGAGGAGTGGCTCGTATGTCTGATCCGACCAAAATAAAAGAAATTCAAGAGGCTGTTACTATTCCTGTTATGGCTAAGTGCCGCATAGGACATTTTGTCGAAGCGCAGGTTCTCGAATCTTTGAAGGTAGACTTTGTAGATGAGAGCGAAGTTCTGACTCCGGCAGATGAGGAATTTCACATAGATAAGACTAAATTCAAGGTACCCTTTGTCTGCGGTTGCCGTAATTTAGGAGAAGCACTCCGTAGGATTGAAGAAGGAGCTGCTATGATACGAACCAAAGGAGAGGCCGGAACAGGTAATATAGTTGAAGCTGTCAGACATATCAGAGCGGTAAATAGAGGTTGTGATGAGTTAAAGAATTTACTCAAAAATAAGCAATTAAATAAATTAAAAGATAAAGCCAAAGAATATCGTGTATCATATGATTTGGTTTTGCAAACGGCAAAGCTGGGAAGACTAACTGTTGTTAATTTTGCCGCAGGAGGTATCGCTACTCCATCCGATGCTGCGCTTTGCATGCAGCTTGGAGTTGATGGTGTCTTTGTCGGATCAGGAATTTTCAAAAGCAATGAACCGGTAAAAATGGCTCAAGCCATTGTTGACGCAACCGCCCATTTTAAAGATCCCGGTAAAATAGCCAAGGCAAGCGAAAATTTGGGTGAAGCCATGAAAGGTCTGGAAATTGCCACTTTAGAAACAAAAATGGCATCCCGTGGTATATAAAAAACCGTAATGATAACAACTCATGAAATCAAGAAAGATTATCGGAGTCCTCGCCTTTCACGGTGATGTTATAGAGCATATTGAAACAACAAAGCTCTCAGCCAAAAAACTTCAATTAGATATTGAAATAGTTTCCGTTCGTACGAAAGATATTATTTCCCATCTTGATGCTCTTATTATTCCAGGAGGAGAAAGTACTACCCTTTATAAATTATGTGAAAGGGAAGGTATGTGGGAAAAGATGAAAAAAATAAAAAATATATTCGGAACCTGTGCCGGTGCTATTATGCTTGCCAAAGTGATAAATCATAAAATACCCGGGCAGAAAACTCTTGAACTAATGGATATTGAAATAGACAGAAATGCTTATGGAAGACAGACAGATTCATTTGATAAAGATATAAAAACAAAATTAGGCTATATTCGTGCAGTCTTTATTCGTGCACCAAGGATATTAAAAGTAGAAACAGATGTAAATGTACTTGCCGAAAATGAGGGAGAAACTATTGCCTGTGAACAGAAAATAGATGGTAACTATTATTTAGCGTCCTGTTTCCACCCTGAACTGACAACAACAACTTTCCACGAATATTTTATTAAACAGGTGTATCAGATATAAGTTTATCTCTGTGATTGTGGACGTGCACCGAAGAGCGCCCGACCTATTCTGACCAAAGTTGCTCCTTCCTGTATCGCTATCTCAAAATCATTGGTCATTCCCATAGAAAGCTCTCTTAAACCCAGTTCGTCCTTTAACTGTCGTAACTGACGGAAAACTGGTCTAACTTCCTCTGAGTTGGTTACTTCTGGTGCAATTGTCATCAAACCTACAATAGAGAGCTCCGGTAAATCTCTTAACGTTCTATATGCTTCAGCTAAGTTCTGTGGCGCAAAGCCAGACTTAGTGACTTCCTGTCCTATATTGACCTCCAGCATGACGGGAATTGATTTTCTTACCGCTCTATGTGCAATCGCTTCCCCAAGACGGACAGAATCTACAGTCTCAATTACATTAAAAATAGATACCGCATCTTTTGCTTTGTTTGTCTGAAGATGACCGATCATATGCCATGTAGGATTTGCGCCTAGTTGAACAAGCGCTAGTTTTTTCCTGGTTGCCTCCTGCACGTAATTTTCTCCAAGGTGAGTAATTCCAAGAGCAATAGCAGTATTAAGCGTTTCAATAGGGACTGTTTTTGCAGCGCCGACGATAGTAATTTCAGATGAATTTCTTCCTACACTCCGTGCTGCTTGTTCTATTCTCGCTTTGATACCTTGCAAGTTTTCAATTAATTCTTCTCTTGTTAAGACATGAGGTTCCATAGTAGTTCCACGTGCTGGATCCGGTTGATGTTCCATCATATTTTGACTGAATTATAACACTTGTGTTAAATTTCACTTAAAATTATATAATAGCTTGATCTGACAATATATAATAATAGAAATAATTTATGTTGAACCTGAAAGAAATTAATCCATATATAACCTCTGAAGCAGAAAAAGTATTTAAAGGATGGGAAACATCAGATCGGACTGAATCTGGTCCCATGGGTCTTGCGCAAAGTAGTTATCATGATGATAAGGGTACAATTTTCTCAATATATCTCGGATTTCGTGGTATTGATTTTGCTGATAAAGAGAAAATGGAGGGACTAAGAAATATCGGCGTGCTTGAGATAAATACTAACTCTCCCATTGAAAATGGCCCGCAACTTAGACTTCTTGAAATGAATGTCTTATTTGATGAAAAGCATGATTTGGTCGGTCTAAAGGGTGGTGGTTTTACAGCTTGGTATCATGATTTTGATTCTAACAGAGCGTATCAGCTTGGATATAAAGTCGATAACCAAAAACCAGATGAGGCAGAGCTTGTTTCAATTCTCGCTTATGATAAAAAGCGGGGAGAAAAAATAGAGTATAAAAATCTAACATCAAGTAAAGAGTTGCCAATTTTTTTGCCGATAAGTTATCCAAGGCGTGTTGATTGGCTTACTACTTTTGGAAATTATGTATTTGGGATAAATTTTGCTGCTGATAAAAGGCCGATAGAAATATCTGATTTCAAATACAGACTACTTGCACCAGGTTATATGACAAAATCCCGACCTTCCAGTATTCAGATTGCTGATTAGATCTAAATCAGTTTTATTATGTCAAAAGAATTATTTATTTTTGATCATGACGGGACTTTAACTGATCCTGAAGCGACGCATGATGCCTATACTGACGTATTTGAGGAACAATTTTCACAGGCAACCGGTTTACCAAGTGATGTTGTAACAAAATATCTTGAACCTGAAAGATATGAATTAAGAGAACATCCGGAAGTTTACGGATGGAGAAATCATCAAGGTTTTGTTATTGCTTCAGCCTCATTTGATACTATCGTGTTAAATCGAGTAGCGGCTGAACGGGCAATTGCAAAGATGCGTCAAGCTTTGGAACCTGGTTTACCAGATGAAGAAGCAATGTCTCAATTTTTGGATGGGATAGAATATACAAGTTATCCCCAAATAGATTCTTTTTATAGACCAGATGCAGCTTACACAATTAAAGAAATAATACCTCTTGGTAAACTTGTTATTATTTCTGGTTCAAATCCGGATCATATTCTTAGGAAACTGGAACCTTTCTTAAGTAGTAATAATATTCCTATGGAAAACATTGAGGTAAGGGGTAATGCTCATAAGAATCTAATTAGCCCAAATTGGAGTAGAGTTCCGTGGAGTATGAAGTTGCCAGGACTTAATAGCCGTGATGTTTTATTAAGAAGAGAACACTATGGAAATATTATTTTATCCCTGGGACAACACCCTTATGTTGTTGTTGGGAATGGAGGGGAATTTGATTTAGTAACACCGCATGCGCTTCAGATGGATACGGTTCTATTAACTAGTTCATTTACTCCTCCTTGGGAAGCAAATTTTTTCAAAACGCAAAATTCTTTGGAAGGTATAGCTAATCAAATTATTACTGGTTTAGGCAAATAAGCTCCGTATTTTTTGGATTAAATTTTGCGAACTGCCGCAACTCATTTCTTCTCGTTTACCTACAGATAAAGTGATAAAATAAGTCATTTATTAAATGGTATTCGATTTATGGCTAAATCAACTTCTGCAAACCTGGGGTTCGAGGAAAAACTGTGGGCGGCTGCCGATAAGATGCGGAACAATATGGACCCCTCAGAGTATAAGCATGTTGTATTGGGACTTATCTTTCTTAAATATATCTCTGACTCTTTCGAAGAACTACACGAAAAATTAAAAGCTGACAAATTATCAGATCCAGAGGATAAAGACGAATACTTAGCAGAGAACGTATTCTGGGTACCTCAAGAAGCCCGCTGGAATTTTCTACTTCAAAACGCCAAGAAAGCGGAAATTGGAAAACTTGTTGATGATGCGATGGTGGCAATCGAAAAAGAAAACCCGTCGCTTAAAGGGGTGCTTCCCAAAGATTATGCCCGCCCCACTTTAGATAAACAGCGATTAGGAGAGCTTATTGATCTTATAGGCACAATCGGTTTAGGAGATAAGGAAAGCCGGTCAAAGGATATACTCGGCCGGGTTTACGAGTATTTCATCGGAAGGTTTGCTAGTGCAGAGGGTAAAGGCGGCGGCGAGTTCTTTACCCCGCAATCTGTAGTCAAACTTCTGGTATCGGTGCTTGAGCCATACAAAGGGAGAGTGTTTGATCCGTGTTGTGGCAGTGGCGGGATGTTTGTGCAAAGCGAGAAGTTTGCAGAAAGCCATGGCGGGCGGGTTGATGACGTTTCGATCTTCGGGCAGGAGTCAAACGCTACCACCTGGCGGCTTTGTAAGATGAATCTGGCTATTAGAGGGATCGAAAGCAAACATATTTATCTGGGTGACAGCTTCCATAATGACCAGCATAAAGACCTAAAAGCAGATTTTATCCTTGCCAATCCTCCTTTTAACATCAGCGACTGGGGCGGTGAGCGGTTACGGGAAGACGTAAGGTGGAAATACGGCACTCCTCCGACAGGAAATGCTAACTACGGATGGATTCAACACTTTATCCATCATTTATCACCAACAGGTATAGCAGGGTTTGTCATGGCTAACGGTTCACTATCCTCTAATACTTCAGGCGAGGGAGAAATCAGGAAAAAGATGATAAAAGCCGGACTGGTTGATTGTATTTTAGCCATGCCGGATAAACTTTTTTATACCGTCCAGATTCCGGCTTGCCTTTGGTTTGTGTCAAGAGACCGCTATAACAACAAATTCAGAGACAGACATGATGAAATACTCTTTATTGACGCCCGTAAGCTGGGAAAACTGGTTGACCGAAGACACAGGGAACTTTCGGATGAGGAACTGCAACAAATATCAGGAACATATCACAACTGGAGAAACAAAAACGGTAAATATGAAGATATAAAGGGTTTTTGCAAGGCAACATCGATAGAAGAAGTCGAAAAGAACGGATACGTTTTGACTCCCGGCCGTTATGTAGGCACGGACTTTGTAGAGGAAGACGATGAGGCCTTTGAGGAAAAGATGACAAGGTTAACAAAAGAATTATCAGAACAATTTAAACAGTCAAAGGATTTAGAACAGAAAATTAGAGAAAATTTAGAAAAAGTTGGATTCAAAGTATGACGGTAATTAAAACCTTTACTTTTATAGATGAAAGTGGGGTATTAAATCCAGTTCATGATGGAAAGTCATACTTTGGTATTGGTGCATTTAAGCACATAAAACCAATAGCGTTGCTCGAACGTCTTCATCCTGTTTACGAAGGATTGGTCAGTCAATTAAAGAAAGATGAAACAAAAGTGGAATTCAGTTTTAAAAGTACAACATCAAAAAGTATTCAATTCGACATTGATTTTATTAGCAAGCTTGATGGAGATTATGATTGGGAATTTAATTGTTTGTATTTTGATACAAACGATATAGGTTTTATTAAACCAGCTAATCATATACAGAGATGGGGAAAATATGTCTCATTTATTAAAATGCTGGTCAAAAAAACTGTGTGGAAAAGTGAAGAAACCATCATCATTGCAGATTATCAACGTAAACCAAAGGATTCCCGGAAAAAGATTGAATTTGTTTGTCAAGATATTCCAAAAGTATACAATATTCTCCAAACAGAATCTCACGGAGTTTTACCTGTTCAACTTGCGGATATGCTTTTGGGTGGTTTCTTATATTCATTAAATCCAGATTCTGGAGATAAAGAAGGAAACAAAACAAGAATCGCTCAAAAAGTGCTGGAACTTAAAAGAAAAGTCGGAAAAAACAAGTTTAATTGTTGGGAAGTAGATTGGAGTAGAAAGTAGCAGGATGGGGAGGGTATAGATGCAATCTATGCCTCCCTGCTGGTAGGTAAACCTACCCAACACCTGCATTCTTAGTATATACAACATGTCAAACAAAAGTCAAACGAAATATAAACAAACTGAAATCGGCAATATTCCTGAGGATTGGAAGGTGGAGACGATGGCTCAAATATGTAGTGTTGTTACAGATTATGTAGCAAACGGGAGTTTCGCTTCTCTTAAATTTCATGTTAGGTATAACGATATCCCTGACCACGCAGTACTTATTCGATTAGCTGATTACAATAAAAATTTTCAAGGGAATTTTGTTTATGTAAATAAAGAGGGATATGAATATCTTAAAAAATCAAAATTAACTGGTGGTGAAATTATTATTTCTAATGTTGGTGAATACTCTGGGACTGTTTATAGAGCACCTCAGTTAAATTACCCAATGACGTTAGGACCAAACTCGATAACCCTTAAGACAAAATACGATGACACTTTTTTCTATTACTGGTTAAAGAGTATATATGGTCAACAGGCCTTAAACGATATTAAAAGTGGGAGTGCAGTGCCTAAGTTCAATAAAACCGATTTTAAGAAGATATTAGCCCCATGTCCTCCGATGCAACAACAGAAACAGATTGCGGGTTTTCTTTCTTCTCTTGATGACAGGATCGAACTCAATAAAAAGATGAATACGGCTTTAGAGGAAATTGGAAAAGCGCTTTTTAATAGGTGGTTTGTGGATTTCGAATTTCCGTGCCTGCTCGCCTATGGCGAGCGCACGCAAGCCGCGCATCTTGAGTTGATGTGCTATGGCTACAAATCATTTGGCGGTTTACCTGCGCCTGAGTCTGATAAGTATTTTGTTTATGTTCTCGAGCTGGAAAACGGATACCGCTACATAGGCATGACTGATTTTATTCTTAAACGATATCATGAACACGTTACTGGAACTGGTGCAAAATATACACTTCAATATAAACCGGTAAAGATTATTCATTGGGAAGGACTTTCAAACAAACAGGAGGCAGCAGCTCGAGAAAAGTGGTTGAAAACCGGTTTTGGTAGAAAGTGGTTGGATCGGGAAGAAATAGCCGGTAGGCTCAGGCAGGCAGGCGGCGAGATGGTTGAGTCGGAATTAGGAGAGATACCGAAGGGATGGGAAATAAAAAAACTTTGTGATATTTCAGAGAATATAAGGATAAAAATAAAACCAAGAGCGGTATCATCCGAGTCTAAGTATATAGGTTTAGAACATTTTACAGGAGGATCACTCTCATTAGAAAACTATGGTTTTTCAACAGAGGTTTCTAGTGATAAATGGTCATTTTCAATAGGAGACATTCTTTTTGGCAAATTAAGACCATATTTTAAAAATGTTGCAGTAGCTCCATTCGAGGGAATATGTTCTACAGATATTTTAGTGATTAAACCTAAGGATGAAAAATACTTAGGACCGATGCTATTTACTCTGTTTGATGACAAATTTATATCCCAAATAAGTAATGCATCTACTGGTACGAAAATGCCAAGAACTAGTTGGAATCAGATGTCGGAATATAAGATCGTGCTCTCAAACATTGATTCTGTATTGCTTAAATACTACTCGGAATTGACTTTGAATATATCAAGGCAAATTGTCTTGTTAGCAAAGCTAAATATTAACTTAAGTAAGGTTCGCAATGTTTTACTACCAAGGTTGATGAGTGGAAAATTAAGGGTGAATTGATATGTGCAATCAAATTGGGTACTTAATATTAGATTTCATCTGTTTTTATCTTTCTCCAATCAAAAGTGGTGACTTGATAACTTTTGTTGCTTTTATTTTAGCAATTATTGCCTATCGAAGGTCGATTTTAGACAAATATGATTCCTGGAAAGCTCTTCTTCAATCTTTTCTTGATGAACTAATGGCGCAGTCATCTTGGATTGGTGGAATATACATAAAAAATCAAGACAAAGAATGGTTTTCTCCTGATAAAATCGTATTCAAATTATCATTTGAATCTGCGGTGGAAATTGCAAGGCGAGGAATTAGTGATTCGAGGGTTATTTCAAAAAAACTATATCGACAAATTAGTTTATTTAACGAAAGAATAGTTGCTTTTAACCAACAACTTGATTACCAGATGTATAACATTACTGCTAACCCGATTCTTTCCGGTAGTTTACAAGATTTTTTAGAAAATAATGGATTAAGAAAAAGAGCAGTATTGTTTCCTGCTTTTTCACTGTCGGTAGATAATCTTTCAAAGAGTAAAATTAAAATCGACAGGAATATGCATTATTTAGCCTATAGGTTATATTTAACCAATGATACAATCCACAACCAACTTATCGGTAATCAAGGTCAAATTGACTCCTTAAATTATTTATATAATTCTCTTTATCAGGAAATTTTTAAGAAGCTGGAAGATTATGATAAAAAAATACCATTTTTATTAAAAAAATTAGTATTTATTTCTGTTATCACTTTGCTTTGTATATTATTTTTACTTATTGAAAGATATACACGATGAAATATACGGAATCAGACTTAGAACAGGCAACGCTCGAATGGCTTGCCGAGCTGGGATATAGTGTTGTCGGAGGACCTGAAATTGCCCCACCCCCCGATGGTGAGAAGCCGGAACGTACCAGTTATCAAGATGTGGTACTGGTTGAAAGACTAAAAAACGCTATTAACAAATTCAATCCTCAAATACCGGATGAAGCAAAAGACGAAGCATTACGAAAAGTCCTCCGTGTACCAACTACCAGTCCTAAACTCATTGTTAATAACAAAGCCTTTCATACCATGCTTCGAGACGGGATTGATATTGAATATAAACGGCCGGATGGTTCAATCGCTGGAGACAAAGTAAAAATTTTAGATACAGAAAATCCTGACAAGAACGATTTTCTTGCAGTAAACCAATTTACAATTATCGAAGGAAGAAGCCAAAGACGGCCGGATGTAGTTATCTTTATAAATGGTTTACCTGTTGCGGTTATTGAACTGAAGAACCCGGCAGATACAGGGGCGACAATCGGCGGAGCGTTTAATCAAATTCAAACCTACAAGAACGATATTCCTACACTTTTTGCCTTTAACGAACTATCAATTATCAGTGATGGTATGGAAGCCAGAGTTGGCACGATTTCTGCTAACAAAGAATGGTTTACCAGATGGCGAACAATTGACGGAGATGAATTGGCGCCCAATTCTTTACCTCAATTAGAGGTTTTACTTAAAGGAATTTTTGAAAAGAAAAGACTTTTAGATATCGTCAATAACTTTGTAGTGTTTGAGACAGACGGAGAGAAGATTACTAAAAAAGTAGCTGCCTACCATCAATATCACGCCACAAATAAGGCGGTTAAAAAGACAATTGAGGCCACGAAAAAAGAGGGAGACAGGCGCTGCGGTGTTGTCTGGCATACACAAGGGTCAGGTAAGAGTTTGACGATGGTGTTTTATGCGGGCAGGATTATTCAAGATCTTAGTAACCCGACAATTGTGGTTTTGACGGACAGGAACGATCTTGACGACCAATTGTTTGGGACGTTTTCCAGATGCTCAAGCTTACTGCGCCAAACCCCCAAACAGGCGGAAGACAGAGAGCAATTAAAAGAGTATCTTAAAGTTGCTTCAGGTGGAGTGATTTTTACCACGATACAAAAGTTTTTTCCTGAAAACGGTTGTCAAGAGTATCCGCTTTTGTCAGACAGAAGAAATATCGTAGTGATTGCTGATGAAGCCCACCGCAGCCAGTACGATTTTGTTGATGGTTTTGCAAGATATATGCGTGATGCTCTTCCCAACGCTTCGTTTATTGGCTTTACCGGAACCCCAATTGAACTAACCGATAAAAATACCAGGGCAGTATTCGGAGACTATATTGATATCTACGATGTGTCGCATGCCGTTGAAGATAAAGCAACGGTGCCGATTTATTATGAGGCCAGACTTGCCAAGATTTCCCTGAAAGAAGAAGAAAGACCAAAGATTGATCCTGAATTTGAGGAATTAACTGAAGGAGAAGAGATTGAAAAGAAAGAGAAACTTAAAAGCAAGTGGGCACGACTTGAGGCTTTGGTTGGTGCTCCTAAGCGAATTTCTCTTATCGCTCATGACGTAGTTGAACATTTTGAAGATAGACTTACCGCAGTTGAGGGTAAAGGAATGATTGTAGTGATGAGCCGAAGAATTGCGGTTGAACTATATAACGAAATTGCCAAACTGCGTCCTGACTGGGCAACAGAAGATGACAATAGTGGTTTTCTAAAGATAGTAATGACTGGATCTGCTATGGATCCTTTGGATTGGCAAAAACATATCAGAACCAAAAAGGCACGTCATGATATGGCTAACAGGATGAAAGATCCCAATGATGAGCTAAAGCTGGTTATCGTCCGGGATATGTGGCTTACCGGATTTGATGTGCCAAGCCTTCATACGATGTATATCGATAAACCCATGAAAGGCCACGGATTGATGCAGACTATTGCCCGGGTAAACAGAGTTTTCAAAGACAAACAAGGAGGCTTGATTGTAGACTATTTGGGTATCGCACCGGAGTTAAAAGAAGCCCTTGCCTACTATGCTGATAACGACCGGAAGAAAGTTGCAATACCTCAAGAAGAAGCGGTGATGGTTATGCTTGAAAAATATGAGGTGGTCTCAGGTATGTATCATGGATTTGATTATAAGAAAGACCTTCATGGTTCTGCGTCGGATAGAACACGAATGATAGCGGGAGCGATTGACTTTGTTTTTGGTTTAGAAGATGGTGAGAAACGGTATGTTCAAGCTGTCACAGAGCTCTCGTTTGCTTTTTCATTATCCGTGCCTCACGAAGAAGCAATAAGAATTAGAGATGAAGTAGCGTTTTTCCAATCCGTTAAAGCCGGAATAAGAAAAGCTGGGGGTGGGGATGGTGGTGGCAGAGGAGGTCCGACAGATGAAGATTATCAAGAGGCTATTAAGCAAATCGTTTCTGGAGCGATTGTTTCAGATAAGGTTATCGATATCTATTCGGCCACAGGATTAAAAGCGCCGGACATTTCAATACTTTCAGATGAATTTTTAGCTGAGGTAAAAGGTTTACCTCATAAGAATTTAGCTTTTGAAATGCTTAAACGTCTTTTAAATGATGAAGTCATAACCATGATGAGGAGTAACTTAGTAAAATCACGGTCATTTGCCAAAATGTTGGAGGATACGATAAAAAAATATCAAAACCGTACGATTGAAGCGGCTCAAGTGATAGCAGAACTTGTAGTACTGGCTAAAAAAATAAGGGCAGAAAAAGAAAGAGGAAAAGAGATCGGACTCAGTCCTGAGGAAGTAGCCTTTTATGATGCGCTTTGTATCAATGAAAGTGCAATTCGGGAATTAGGAGACGAAACACTTATGCAGATTGCCAGAGAGTTGGTTTCCATGCTTCGCAAAAACACAACGATTGACTGGACTATAAAGGAAAATGTTCAGGCGAAACTCAGGGTTTATGTTAAAAAGCTGCTACGCAAGTATAATTATCCACCGGATAAGCAGGAAAGTGCCACCCAAACCGTTTTAGAGCAAGCAAATTTACTTTGCAAAGATTGGAGTGGTGGAAATTAGAATACCCTATAAAATTTAGTAAAATAGGACCTCGGATTTTCTTCTGGAGGAAAGTTTAAGGGTGTAAGAACGGAAATGTCTCATTGTACGATTATGACCAAAAATGTCATATAAGTGGTAGCAGATCAGGCGATACATTTTCACTTTATCATTATGGAAATAGAAATCATATTTCAATAACATTTTCTGGAAATAGTTTTAGTGGATATGATTTTGATTCTGCCGGACATTTTTCTGGTAATGTAAACTGTAAACATATTTTAATTTCCCCTTTTTCCCATAAAATTGCTATAGTTTTAACCCTCTGCTATTATCACATCGGATCTTTGCACATTAATATTGCTGAGACAATCCGTTAAAAGAAAAGAATATATTCTTTTTTGCTATCGGGTTGTCTCTCTTTTTCCGGTGCACAATTTCGCGTGCAAAATGAAAACAAGTGTGGTTGAAAAACCGTGGGATACACTTGAAAAAAATCTGCAAAGGGACAAAGAATCAGATAATCCGGCTAGAAAGGAATTCCACTGATGGAATTAGTAAACAGGATTCCGATCTGGGGCAAAATGTGGGGGATCGATCTATTGATCCTCGCACTGATTTGGTTACGTTGGCCCTTCAGCGGTCTTGCCATCCTTTTGACTTTAGCAACGTTGATTTTCTTGTTGCTGAGTATAGGGATGATTGAGAACGCACGGGGACGACTACCAAATTGGTGGGCGTTGGATTTCGTGGTGAGGCAAATACTGCGTATGGTCGAAGCGGCAGGATCAATGATGTGTCTGATTGGCCTCTTCACGCTATTTCTAGCGCCCACTTTTCTACCCTATGATTATCCATGGGGAACCGTAATTGTCATCATAGCCGGCTTTGTTATAGTCGGAATGACCCAATGGGTAATCTGGGGTTTGCCTCCAGGCATGCGTCCAAGAGTCCCGGATTAGGTTAGGTTCGTCAGAGACGGATCTGTTTTATCCCGCAAGCGGATTTGTCTCTAGGTATTATTTTCCACGCTGGATTGCGTGATCTTTTTAGATTATGTTGTTCAGCGTGGATTATTTCAATATAACCTAATATTCTGAAACTAAGAAATCGGAGATTTGAGCGGGCGGCCGGATTTGAACCGGTGACCTTCTCCTTGGGAAGGAGACATTCTACCGCTGAACTACGCCCGCAACGACTTTAAATAGCCGTCTAATCTTCGTTTAATAATATCCTCTTCCGAACCCAGTTTTCAACTGTTTCTCTCTACATAAGTATAATAAAACATGCTTATATCTTGCCCGCTAAAAACTTCGTATTTAAGCGTGTCCACCTGAATGCGAAGCTTTCGTCGGAGGAAGGACGCATACTACCGGTGTACTAATCCCGCCTACGCTAAAGCTACGGCGAGGCAAGCCCGCCAAAAACTTTCTGCTTTTATTATATCAAATCTGTAACCTGCTAGGAGTATTTCATTATATCAGTGAAAATGATAAGAATGTATAATAGTTTGATTTTCCTATGCAGAACAAAGCGGATCCTCTTCTTATTCTTCGCGGATTGGCCTGCCTTGCTGTTTTCTTTTGGCATATAGGCCCGCCCAAATATTACTTAGTCATAAAAGGGATTAACTTCAGCTGGATTACGTTTCCCTCCGGGCTTGCCGCTGTATGGGTATTTTTTATCCTTTCGGGATACCTCATGGGCAAAATATTTTTTATCGGCCGCTATGCACTGACAAAGGCGGGTATAATGCGTTTTTATCTCAGCCGGTTTTTACGGATAGCACCGGCTTACTATCTGAATATTTTATTCCTTGCCATTTTTATATATCCTGCTTTTCTTCGCGACAGATTGCCGGTTTTTATAAATCTTCTGACGTTTCGACAGACTGATTTTTACCCCATAGCAAACTTTAATTCCCCTATTTGGACTGTTTCCACAGAGATGCAGTTTTTTCTTTTGGTACCTATTTTTTTTGCTCTCTTTTCTTTTATTGAGAAGAGACTTACCCTTTCGATCTTGGCAGGTGAAGCTATCTTAATACTGGGTTTTGCTATACGCGCCTATATCACAGTTCATGGTGTTGTGTGGAATGCTGAGAGTTATAGCGTGCATGTATATACTCCACTTGTGGCGAATTTGGATATATTCCTTTTTGGTTTTTTCTTAAATCTCATCGTAAGGGGAGTTAAAAAAAATGCATCCGCAAAATTTTGGAATAGATTGCACGGAAATCTTTTGGGAATGGTAGTGACGATTTTATCTCTATTATTTTTATATTTTTTTGCCAACTACAATACAATTTTTGTATACTCCCGGTTTTCCAGTTACCGTGAGGCAGTTACATATACGTTGCCATTTTTAGCGTGTCTAGTGACTGGTTGGTATATCGTTTATTTTGAAACACTGGAAAAATATAGCGCTTACAAAAAGAGGATAAAATTGAGTGTAAAGAGTGTAATGGGGAAACCGGTCAGACTTTTTGAAATTGTCGGTATTTTATCTTTTGAAATTTATATTTGGCATAAAGCCGTGATAGATATATTCGGCTTTACCAATTACGATGTGACTTCTTGGGCAGTTTTTCTCCAAAAGGCCATACCTGCGTTTTTGATCACCGTATTAGTATCTGTAGCAACATACTTCATAGTAGAAAAGCCGGTATCGAAAGTGAGGGGATACGTCATAAACCGTTTTGCACGTTAAATCTTACAGGTGTAAATCTGTAACTTCAGAAGAAATACTAAAATTAATCCTTATTATCTTGGCAATTTCAGTACATTTCCGGCATGTATAAGATTGGGATTTACCAGGTTGTTGGCTTTAGCAATTTTGGTCCAGGCAAAACCGTCACCATATTCCCTGACCGCTATGTTCCACAGGTCATCACCGTGTACTACCGTATAGGATGTAGCCGGAGTGATACCTGCCGATGATACTTCCCCTGCTGCCGGAGGGGTAATAGTATCTGCTTTGGGTAAATCAAGTTTCTGTCCTTCCTCTATCATGTCCGGATTTGCCAGGTTGTTGGCGCGGGCTATGGTCACCCAATTGTATCCGGAATTGTAATATTTCTGTGCTATGGACCAGAGTGTCTCGCCTGCTGCCACTGCATGGGTTGTGGGCAAATCCATCTTTTGCTCCTTTGCCGCCTGTTGTCCTGTAGTAGTGTTGCCGCTATTTTGCATGGAAGTCCCGGTTCTTGTACGGTTTATGTAGTTGTAAAAAAGAAGACCGGCGACAACTACTACGAGAAATCCCAAAGTGATTGATATGTATGATTCCGGCATACTCAACTGTTTTAGGTATTTTTTCCACATAAATGATATTTGTTCCCCCTTTCTGGGCAGATGGATATTTTTCTTCGGGGCAGAATACGACGGAATAAAAAATTACATTTCCGCCTCCGCTCTTTTAGCGGGCTTGCCTCGCCGAAGTCGAGCTACGGCGAGACGAAGGCGGGCTCGACCGGATTCGAACCGGCGGTCTTCGCCTCGACAGGGCGACATGTTAACCGCTACACCACGAGCCCGGTAAATTTGCGATCAAATTTACTGGGTAAACCCAGATAAATTTTATCTTTTATTCAGAATAATTCCGTCTTGATGTATTATCCTAAGATTTTGGACTATCAGGATGATATCAGAAGCGGGTACGAGGGTCAAGGGATGGGAGACGGCTGTTTTTTATGCTACACTCGATTTATGAATAACAGGGAGATTGCAAAGCTTCTCAGGGAGATTGCCGCTTCATATGTGATATTGTCTGAGGACAGGTTCAGGATAATAGCTTACGGGAGGGCTGCTGATTCCATAGAAAAAAGTACTGTTGAAGCGGAGCAGTTGTGGAAAGAGGGGAAGTTGACTTCCGTACCCGGTATTGGCGGTTCGCTTGCCGCTCACCTAGGTGAGCTACTCAAAACGGGCAAGGTTAAACATTTTGAGGATATAAAATCTAAAATTCCTGAAGCAGTCTTTCCACTTCTGGATATTCCCGGCTTTGGCGCCAAAAAAGCGTACAGGCTGGTGTCGGAATTGAAACTGGACAATGCCAAAAATGCGATAAAAGACTTGTCTGCCGCCGCCAAATCCGGCAAAATCGCCTCAATTGAGGGTTTTGGTAATAAATCACAGCAGGATATATTGGACGCCTTAAAGAGGCTTAAAGAAGGTCAGGTAAAGGAAAATAGGATGCCTTTGCCTTATGCCGGAGCAATTGCCGACGATATATTGTCTTACTTGAGCAAATGTGAATACACACTTCAAGCCGAGTTTTTGGGGAGTTTGAGAAGAAGGGTAGCTACAATTGGAGATATAGATATAGCCGTATCTACAAGAAATCCAAAAGAAGTAGTGGACTGGTTTCTGGCCTATCCCCAAAAGGAAAAGCAGGTGGAGAAGGGGACTGCAGGAGCTACTATTTTACTTAAAAGCGGCAGACAGGTGGATCTGAGGGTACAGTATCCGGGCAGGTTCGGAGCGATGCTCCAATATTTTACCGGTAGCAAAAACCATAACATACATCTTCGTGAGGTGGCTCTCAAAAAGCGACTTTCACTTTCTGAATACGGAATGAAGGCATTATCAAAGGAAGCGGAAATGTATAAACTTACAGGAGCATCATACAGTAAAAAGGAAAAGATGTTTGAATTTCCGGATGAAAAGAGTTTGTACCGGGCGCTTGATATGCAGTATATTCCCCCTGAAATGAGAGAGGATACGGGAGAAATTGAGGCAGCTGGCACCAATAAACTGCCCGATATTATAGGACTTTCGGATATAAAAGGTGAACTTCACATCCACTCTAATTACGATCTTGAACCGTCACATGACCTTGGGATATCTTCCCTAAAAGAAATACTGACTACTGCCAAAAGCATGAATTATGAATATGTAGGGATAAGCGATCATAATCCTAGTGTATCCAAACACACAAAAGAAGATGTTGTACACATAATGGAGCGACGAAAACACGAATTTGAACACATAATGTTGAGCAATAAAAGTATACGGGTAAATTTATTTATCATGATGGAGATTGATATACTCCCTGATGGGAAACTGGCTTTACCGGAAGAAGCATTCAACTACATTGACGCGGCTGTCGTATCTATACATAGCGGATTTACAATTGGTACGGGAATGATGACAAAGCGTGTACTATCGGCTCTTTCTCACCCGAAAGCAAAAATATTGGGACATCCGACCGGAAGACTTTTGGGGAAACGTCCCGGTTATGATTTGGATTGGCAGCAAATTTTTAAATTCTGCTTTGAGAATAACAAAGCAATAGAAATAAACTCATATCCCGACAGGCTTGATTTGCCTGATTCTCTTGTGCGGGAGGCTATAAAAAACAGAGTGAAACTGGTAATTGATACAGACAGTCATGACAAGGAACATATGTCGCTTATGAAATATGGAGTTTCTGTTGCCCGAAGGGGTTGGGCAAAAAAAGATGACATACTAAACACTTTACCTTATAATAAAGTCAAGGATTGGCTTCTAAAACCCTGATTATTAAAATTAAAAGGAGGGTGGTGATTTATGAATATTGCATTGCTGCTTATAGCAGTTTTGGGGTTGATAATCCTATATATCTGGTCACTTTACAACGGACTTGTGACGCTCAAAATGCGGGTGAAGGAAGCCTGGAGTCAGGTGGATGTACAGCTCAAAAGGCGATCAGACCTTATTCCAAACCTTGTGGAAACAGTCAAAGGATATGCCAAGCATGAGAAGAGCGTATTTGAAAACGTGACTAAGGCGAGGAGTGCCCTTCTTTCTGCCAAAACTCCTGCGGCAAAAGCCGAAGCAAATAACCAGCTGGGTGCGACACTCAAGTCTCTTTTCGCGGTAGCTGAGGCTTATCCGCAATTGCGTGCGAGCGAGAATTTTGGGCAGTTGCAAAGAGAACTTGAAGACACCGAAGACAAAGTGGCATACTCCAGGCAGTTTTATAACACAGCGGTCATGGATTACAATACCAGAATAAAGATTTTCCCAAACGTACTTATTGCTCAGCATCTGGGTTTTCTTGATGAAGAATTCTTTGCCGCTTCTGAAGAAGAAAAAAAGAAGATTGACGTAAAGTTTGACTGATAGTATCAAATATTTATTTATAACCGTTCTGTCAGTTTCAGATACGGGATGTCAATTAATAAAATAATGGCTTTATCTGTATATTCTCAAATAGAAAGCAATAAAACCAAAAGCCTTCTCACAATGGCTTTTTTTACCGTATTTATCGCAATGATAGCCTTTATATTGGGACAGGCTTCGGGCTATGGCATATCGTGGGCGGGAATTGCGCTCATATTTGCCGGACTGACCAGTCTGGGAAGCTATTATTGGAGTGACAAAATTGTTCTTTCCATGTCGGGCGCCCGGCCAGCAGACAGGAGAAGGGATTTTGATCTATATACTGTGACTGAAAACCTGGCGATAGGTGCAGGATTGCCCAAACCAAAAGTTTATATCATTGAGGATGCCGCTCCCAATGCTTTTGCCACGGGCCGCGACCCTCAGCACGCAGTAGTCTGTGTGACAAGGGGACTTCTTGAGAAGATGGATAGGGATGAGCTGGAGGGAGTGATTGCGCATGAATTGTCGCATGTAGGCAATTACGACACACGCCTTATGGCTATTGTGACAGTCTTGGTAGGAACTGTAGCTTTTATGTCTGATTGGTTTATGAGGATGCTATGGTGGGGAGGAGCAAATCGGGATAGTAGGGAGGATAGGAGTAGCTTTGGTGCGATTATTATGGTATTAGGTATAGTTTTAGCCATACTTTCTCCGGTAATTGCCACTATAATACAGCTGGCAATATCACGGAAAAGGGAATTTTTGGCGGATGCCTCAGGGGCACTCCTTACCAAAAATCCGGCAGAGTTAGCTTCGGCTTTGGAAAAAATCGCCCAGGATAAGACTGTAATGCGGGGAGCGACAAATGCTACCGCACACCTTTATATTGAAAATCCTTTCAAGGGTAAAAGCGCCAAAGCCTGGTTTGCCGGGCTCTTTGATACGCATCCGCCAATAGAAGAAAGAATAAAAATACTACGGGCCATGTAGATAATGTTTTGAATTGACCAAACTTCGGATTTACTAATAGAAGAAAGAATACGAATACTTAAAGAGATGTAAATGATGTTGAAGGCGCATTAAGATCCAAAATATGCAGATGCATTATGAGCCTCCTCACGAAGGAAACATTCTGGAAAAATATACTCTCAACCTGACAAAGCGGGCGCATGAGGGTAAACTTGATCCTGTTGTGGGACGGGACAGTGAGATCAGGCGCCTGATGCAAATTCTGGCAAGAAGGACAAAAAACAATCCTGTGCTTTTGGGAGATCCAGGAGTAGGGAAAACTGCTATTGTGGAGGGTTTGGCACAGAGAATTGTGGCAGGAGATGTACCTGAAACACTGAGGGGTAAGGAAGTGCTGGTTTTGGATTTGGCAGGACTTTTGGCTGGTGCAGCATACAGGGGGGAATTCGAGAACAGGTTGAAAAAACTGATGTCAGAATTGGAGAAGGGAGGCGGAAAATATATACTTTTCATTGATGAACTTCATACGCTGGTGGGGGCAGGAGCCGCAGGAGGAGCTGTAGACGCGGCTAATATATTAAAACCGGCTCTGGCTCGTGGAGCTCTTCACGCTATAGGTGCGACTACAGTAAACGAATACAGGGAATATATCGAGAAGGATAAAGCTTTGGAAAGACGGTTTCAACCTATATATGTGGATGAACCATCAGTTGAGGATGCAATCTCAATACTTCGGGGACTGCGCGAAAAATATGAATTGCATCATGCTATTAGAATTACCGATGATGCCCTGATTGCCGCAGTTACCCTTTCCAAAAGATACATTACGGATCGTTTTTTGCCTGATAAAGCCATAGATCTGGTGGATGAAGCAGCCTCAGCCATAAAGATAGAAATAGAAAGCATGCCCGCGGGTCTTGATGAGGTGAAAAGACAAAAGACCCAGGCTGAGATTGAGCTGACTGGACTCAGGAGGGAAAAGGGTGAGACGACCCAAAAGCGCAGGAGCGATTTGGAAAAGAGAATAAACGGGTTAAAGGATAGAGAAGGAAAACTGACACAATTATGGCAGGAGCAAAAATCCATACTGACGAAACTTAATGCACTTCGCCGGCAGTACGATTCGCTGAAGCTTGAACTTGAAAAAGCGGAAAGAGATGTAATGCTTGATAAGGCTGCGGAGATAAAGTACGGCAAACTGCCAGAGATAGAGAAAAAATTAAAGGAATTGGAAGGGCAATGGAAAAAAATTCCCCAGGATGAAAGGCTTTTAAGGGATGAAGTGACTGACCAGGATATCGCCTCAGTAATTTCCAAATGGACAGGTATTCCAGTGACCCGGCTGTTGCGTTCGGAAACGGAAAGACTTCTCCATCTTGATGATGAGTTAAAGAAAAGAGTTGTAGGTCAGGATGAAGCGGTAGAGAAAGTGGCAAAAGCCATACGACGCAATAGGGTCGGTATCGGAGAGGAAAATAAACCGATAGGTACTTTTCTCTTCCTTGGTCCCACGGGTGTGGGTAAGACAGAGTTGTCCAAGGCCCTGGCGCAGGCACTTTTTAATGACGAGAAGATGATGATAAGAATAGATATGTCCGAATACCAGGAGGCTCATACAGTAGCACGTCTGATTGGCGCACCTCCTGGTTATGTAGGTTATGAGGAGGGAGGACAGCTGACTGAAGCGGTAAGAAGAAGGCCGTATAGTGTGATTCTTTTTGATGAAATAGAGAAGGCCCATCCCCAGATATTTAACATCTTTTTGCAGATTTTTGATGACGGCAGACTTACGGACGGTCGCGGCAGGATGGTAAATTTTACCAATACTGTCATAATTTTGACTTCGAATTTGGGCAGTGACCTGGTTATGGAAAAAGGAAAGATAGACGAGGTTGTAAGGGTAAAAATTATGCAGCTCCTGCGGCAAAGCTTCAAGCCGGAATTTCTTAACCGGTTGGACCAGATAGTATTTTTCAGTTCACTGACGCGCGACCTTATTGGCCGGATTGCGGATAAGCAATTGGAAATGGTAAGAGAAAGATTGTCAAGGCAAAATATACAGATACAATTTACGGATAAGTTGAAGAAATATATCGCACAGGCTGGATACGACCCTTCCTTTGGTGCAAGACCTCTCAAGAGGGTGATACAGGATAAGATATTGGATGAGCTATCACTTTTTATTATGGAGGAAAAGGTAAAACAGGGAGATAAAGTGCAAGCGGATATAAAGAATGATAAAGTTGTTTTTATCCTGCCAAACTGAATTTTGGGAAAATGATTATTCCTCTTATACTCATAGGTAAGATTATCCGCTTCATTTCAAAAAGTTTAAATCTTGGTAATGGCGGTACATGGCCGGGAGAGATTGCCTTAACTTTCAATGATAGAATATTGGAACATTTTGTTTCTCAGGTTGAGAAGGGAGTAATTATCGTTGCAGGCACAAACGGTAAGACTACTACTTCCCTTATGATCCGTAAATTCCTTGAAAAAAGTGGTAAAGATGTAAAAGTGGTGCATAATCAGTCCGGCGCTAATATTGAAAACGGCCTCGTATCCGCATTTATATCGCAGTCGTCGGCAAAAGGCAGGATTTACGCAAAATGGGCAGTGCTTGAGGTAGATGAGAATGTTTTGCCTGTTGTTTTGCCCAAAATAAACCGATGCCTTGATGCAAAGAAAAAAATCATTGTAGTACTTTTGAATCTTTTTAGAGATCAGTTAGACAGGTATGGAGAAGTAGACCTAATTGCACGCAAATGGCAAAATGTGCTGGCCCATCAGTCCAAAAAAGAAAATACCACCTTAATACTGAATGCTGACGACCCTTTGGTAGCATATATAGGAGGAAAAACCAAAGCTAGATCAATTTATTTCGGATTAGATAAACCGGAAGTCTATCTCAAAACTTATGAACACGCGACTGATTCAATCTATTGCCCCTCATGCGGGCAAAAACTTGACTATGAAGGAGTATATTTTTCCCATCTGGGGAAATGGAGTTGTAAAAATTGCGGATTACACCGCCCAGCTGTAAAGAGTGATGTTTTAACTTTTCCTCTTGCCGGCATTTACAATCTATACAATAGTCAGGCCGCATATTGGGCAGCGATAGAGGCGGGAGTGGGAACAGATATTCTGAAAAGTGTTGCAGTTTCTGATTTTATGCCGGCATTCGGGCGTCAGGAGGAAATTGAGTATAAGGGGAAGAAGATAAAGATATTTCTTGCTAAAAATCCCGCAGGATTTAACGCAGCGTTGCGGACTGTAATTGACTTACGACTTCATAATATTCTTTTGGTCTTAAATGACCGGATACCGGACGGACGCGATGTCTCCTGGATCTGGGATGTGGATTTTGAGATGATTCCCGGGAAAGTGCAAATTACCGTAAGTGGTGACAGGGCGTATGATGTGGGATTGAGGATAAAATACACTTCTGAAAAAGTGCAAACTGCAAATATTAAATGTCAAATCGAAGAAAACCTGGAGAGAGCGATAAATTCTAGTACGGCGCGCACGGCTAAATCTGATGTTTTATACGTTTTTGCGACTTACTCAGCTATGTTAGAGGTAAGGAAGATATTGACGGGGAGAAAAATACTATGAACTTTCAACTGAAAATAGGTTGGTTGTATCCGGACCTTATGTCTACTTATGGGGATCGGGGAAATATCATTTGCCTGAAGAGGCGTTGTCAGTGGCGGAGGATAAATATAAATGTATTTAATATAGATAGGGATACAAGAGAAGCGGAGATTGCAAAATGTGATCTTATCATGGGAGGCGGGGCGCAAGATAGGCAACAGTCTATAGTTATTACGGATTTGCACCAAAAAGTAAGTATTTACAAAGAAATGTTTGAAAGGGGCGTTCCCGGACTGTTTGTATGCGGTTCTCCCCAGCTTTTGGGACATTATTATATGACTGGAGACGGCAAGGAACTTGAAGGATTGGGGATATTTGATTTCGTCACCAGACACTTCGGTAATGATAAGCCAAGATGCATAGGGAATACAGTGGGCAGGTTAACCGGAGATTGGCAATTCCGAGTTGGAAATTTGAGAGACACCATAGTGGGATTTGAAAACCACGGGGGCAGAACATATTTAGGGAAGGATGTCAAACCTTTTGCCAAAGTGATAAAGGGATACGGAAATAATGGGGAAGACAAAACGGAAGGAGCGGTATATAAAAATGTGATTGCCTGTTATTTCCATGGTCCTTTTTTACCCAAAAATCCCCATATTGCAGACTGGCTTATATCCAAATCGCTTGAAATCAGGTATAAAAAAGAGATAAAATTGGAGCCTCTAGACGATACGCTTGAGTGGAAAGCGCACGATTTCATATTAAAAAAGTTAAAAGTTTATAAAGTAGAAAGTTTCTAAAGTTAAGGTATCCATTACTATGCAAACTTTAAAAACTTTATGAACTTTATGAACTTTATGAACTTAACGAATGATGATTAAAACGAAGTATTCAGAACTAAAACGTGAATTGGACTTTTTATACCGCATCGCCCAAAGCGTGCACAGTCTTGAAATAGAAGAACTGTTCCGCGAAATATTGAAAATTGCTCTTGAAGTGACAGCAGGAGATTCATGTCTCATATACACTTATGATTCTCAAAAGCAAATTTTAACCCTGCGCGCTTCCAAAAATCCCCACCCGGCGCTATTACAAAGAGTATCCTTAAAGTTGGGAGAAGGCATTACGGGTTGGGTGGCCAAAGAGAAAGAGACTGTAATGCTTAAGGATGGGGCTTATAAAGATATCCGCTTTAAGACCATTAATTCCCTGCCTGAGGACAGGTTTGAAGGGTTTTTGTCGGTACCAATTCTGAATCGGCACGGTGTAGCTGGAGTGATAAATATACAGTACAGGAAAAAGCATAAATATACCAAGATGGAAATAAACCTTCTTGCGGCAATCGGCAAACTGGTGGGAGGAGCGCTGGAGAATGCGCTACTCATAGAGGAAACATTGTCGTTGAGGGAAGCGCTGGAGCTGCGAAAGTTAATAGAAAAAGCAAAAGGGATACTGATGAAAAGGAGGAATTTGAGCGAAGAGGCGGCGTATAAGTTAATTCAGAAGGAAAGCATGAATAGCAGGAAGTCTCTTAAAGAAATTGCCGAAGCTGTAATTTTGGCTGACAGAATGAAATTTGAGTCTTGACAAAGCGGTATTTTGTAAATTAGTATACATATCATATTTCCACAATGATGTGGATGAGACGCTGAAGTCTCCCAATCCGAGAGTGAACTAAAGGAACGGGAGATTTTTTATAGGGAAATAGAAAACAATGTAAGTTTTTTTGACCTATTTTATAAATGTTCAATTTGAAAGGGATTTATATGCCAAAAGATGTTACGAAGGAAATTCTTGCGAAAGCAAAAAGGGATAAAGTTTCATTTATTGATCTGCAATTTTCAGATTTCCTGGGAAATATCAAAAGTTCAACTATTCCTGCCTATAACCTTGAGGGAGCTTTGGAAAAAGGAGTCTGGATAGACGGGTCATCAATTGAAGGCTTTGCCAGAATACATGAGTCAGATATGTTTCTGATGCCCGATCCTGCAACTTATTCCCTTTTACCATGGAGAAACAATGTAGAATCAGGCCGCGTAGCAAGACTTATATGCGACGTATTCAAGCCTAATCACGAGCCTTTTGAAGGGGATCCCCGGAATATACTCAAAAGAGTGTTGGTTGAGGCCAAATCGATGGGGTATGAGTATTTTGCCGGACCGGAATGTGAATTTTTCCTTTTCCCAAAAGATGATGAGGGAAAGATTATGCGTGTATCGCAGGGAAA
This sequence comes from Patescibacteria group bacterium, assembly GCA_023379265.1. GTDB lineage: Bacteria > Patescibacteriota > Microgenomatia > 2-02-FULL-39-11 > 2-02-FULL-39-11 > JAMCUI01. The sequence goes on along the minus strand of JAMCUI010000011.1, from coordinate 11,365 downwards.
CGGATTTTATTTTAACCTCATCATGGACGAGACTTACACCATAAAAAGGGAAATTATGGAGGCTTTAGACAGTATGGGGATTGCTACTGAAACCAGTACGCATGAGGTTGCCGATAACCAGCATGAGATAGACATCCGCTATGACCGGGCTCTGAGAACTGCTGATAATACAGTTACACTCAAAATGGCGGCAAAATTTATTGCCTTCAGGCATAATTTCCATGTCACATTTATGCCCAAGCCTTTCTACGGCATAAACGGCAGCGGGATGCATACACACCAGAGTTTGTGGAAAAACGGTAAAAATGTCTTTTATGACAGGACAGATAAATACGGGCTTTCCCGTGTGGCATATCAATATCTGGCCGGGCAGCTGGCTCACGTAAGAGAGATAACCGGTGTTTTTGCCCCGACGGTGAATTCGTATAAGAGGTTAACACCAGGATTTGAAGCTCCAGTCTATGCCTGTTGGGCACGGATCAACAGATCGGCGTTGATAAGGGTACCCAGAGTTTCCAAGGGGCTTGAGGATAAGGCGACACGCCTTGAAATAAGGTGTCCTGATCCTTCAAGCAATCCTTATTTGACATTGGCTGTTTTACTCAAGGCTGGTTTGGAGGGTATAAAGAAAGGTATGAAAGCTCCGGGGCCGGTTGAGGAAAACCTCTTTGAATTTGATGATGAAAAACTGGCTAAGTATTATATTACCAAGCTGCCGGCGTCACTTGATGAAGCAATGGAGGAAATAAGAAAAGGCAGGCTGGTAAAAGAGACATTTGGTGAATATACCTGGAGAAGATATCTGGAGGCAAAGAAAGAGGAATGGGATGCCTTCAGGACTTTTGTCACTGATTGGGAAATAGACAGATATCTGGTGAATTTGTAACATAAATTTCAGGCAGGTCAAATATTAAGGTCAGACGGGAAAAAGAGTCTGGCCTTAATGATCTACTGGCAATAGGTAATCTAAAAAGATAAAATTAGCATATGCCAAAAGGAAAAAATATTTTAACCACAGACATAGTTAAACATGTCGCGACATTGGCAAAACTGGATCTGTCTGCGGGAGAGTTAAAGAGTTTTCAGGATCAACTGTCATCCATTCTCCACCTGGTGGAACAGGTTTCCAAAGTGGAAACTACAAATGTTGAGCCGACAAGCCAGGTGACCGGCATGGAGAACGTCATGCGTGAAGACGAAGCCGGCGTCTCATTGCCGCAGGATGAAGTGCTAAGAAATGCTCCCCGAAAACATAAAGGTTATTTTGTGGTGGACGCAATTTTTGAGGATTAGTATGCTTTTAGAAAAAAGTATTAAAGAGCTGGCATCGGGTTTGAAGGAAAAAAAGTTTTCCAGCGAAGATCTTGTGCGCGAATGTTATGAGAATATTGAGAAACTAAATCCTGTGCTTAATGTTTTTGTAACTTTAAGGGATAAGGATGAGGTCATAAAAGAGGCAAGAGAAAAAGATAAAAAAACTCCAGTCAATTCTTTACTTTACGGACTACCTTTTGTAATAAAGGATTCATATAACACTAAAGGCATACGTACCACTGCTTCCTCAAAAGTATTAGAGACATATATCCCGCCATACAACGCTACCGTTTACCAGAAGCTTTTAGACGCGGGAGCAATTCTTATTGGCAAAACAAATATGGACGCATGGGGACACGGTGCTTCTTCGGAAAATACGGATTTTGGTCCCGTCAGAAACCCGTGGGATAACTCACGGGTGGCCGGTGGTTCAAGTGGCGGAAATGCAGCGGCAATTGCCGCAAGAATGGCGGTATTTGGTATTGGTGAAGATACTGGTGGATCAATCCGCAACCCTTCGGGATGGTGTAATATTACCGGTCTTAAAGTGACGTACGGGCGTGTCTCAAGGTACGGATGCATCGCTTATGTATCTTCCTTTGATACTGTGGGACCGATGGCCAGGACAGCGGAGGATTGCGCGATAATACTGCAGGTTACAGCCGGAAAAGATCCGTTGGATGCTACCAGTTCTCCTGAAGAAGTTCCTGACTACGGGAGCAGATTAAACGGGGATATAAAAGGTATGACTATTGGCATGCCTAAGGAATGTTATGGAGAAGGTGTCGATAATGAGATTAAATCGCTCATATATAAAGCGGCAGAGCAGTACGCAAAGTTGGGAGTAGAAATAAAGGAAATCTCCATGCCCATGTTGGAATACGGTGTACCAGTATACTATCTTATTGGTACGTCCGAAACCAGTTCCAATCTAGCTCGATATGACGGTATAAGATATGGTAATGGAAGAAATAAATTTACAAGTGAGACCATGAGAAGGATTATGCTGGGAACTTATGCCCTGTCGGCCGGTTATTATGACGCTTATTATAAAAAGGCCCAGCAGGGAAGGACACTTTTCATAAAGGAATATGCCAAAGCTTTTACACAATGTGACGCGATATTAATGCCGATTGAACCGATGCCCGCTACAAAACTCGGAGAATTGATAGGAGATCCGGTAAAAAACATGCTGGCGGATATATTTACCTGTCAGACGCCCGTTGGCATCCCTTCTCTGGCTGTCCCGGTTGGTTTTACAAAAAGCAATTTGCCTGTCGGGATGCAGCTACTGGGTAATATGTTTTCCGAACCGCTTTTGTTAAAACTAGGTTATTTTTACCAAAAAGTTACGGATTGGCATAAAAAATCTAATCTGTGAAGAAAATCTTGATACTTTTTTGCGGCGGTACGTTGGCGATGAAAAGAGATAACCGTGGTAATCTGTCTCCCTATTACGAGAGTAAAGATCTCATAAAAAGGGTTCCTCATCTGTCGGAAATTGCCGCAATTGATATAGAAAATATAGTAAATATAGACAGTTCTAATTTCCAACCTGAAATATGGACAGAAATTGCAATTAAAATTGCTGATAATATTTCCAAGTACGAGGGATTTATCATCATTCATGGTACCGATACGATGGCTTATACCGCTTCCGCATTATCCTTTGCATTGTTAAATCTGGGGAAACCTGTTGTTCTTACAGGCGGGCAAAAACCGATGGATGATATAGGGACGGATGGGATAAACAACTTAATCAACGCTGTCTTAGTAATCAATTATGGCATTCCGGATATTTATATCGTATTCGGAACAAAAATACTGAAAGGAAATAGGGCGACAAAAATAAGCGAATCAAGTCTGGATGCATTTGATAGCGTCATGAGGTTACCATTGGGAGAAATTGCTCTTGAGCCGAAACTGTTTATAAAGGAAAAGAAAACCAGATCGCAAAAATTGAAATTGAAGCCAAAGTTTGAACCTGACATAGTCATATTTGATCTTTTCCCCGGATTTCGTCCAAAGTATTTAGATGAAATAATAGAGAGCCAATGTAAAGGAGTTATCCTAAAATCATTTGGATCCGGTAATATACCTGATAATTTTATTTCTTTAATAGGAAGAGCAAATCAGAAAGATCTCCCTGTGGTAATCATAAGCCAGTGTTACAAAGGATCGACGCAAATGCAGTTGTACGAGGTTGGTCAAAACGCTCTTAACGTGGGGGCGATTCCGGGAAGGGATATGACTCTTGAGGCTGCATCAACAAAATTAATGTGGGGTTTGGCCAATTACAAAGCGGTAAATAAAATTAGAAAGTTATTCAATACAAATATAGCAGGAGAAGTAACTATATCAAATTGAAAGTATGCCTGATTTTGAGCCAGTTATCGGTCTTGAGATCCATGTAGAATTAAAAACCGGATCTAAAATGTTCTGCGGGTGTTCTGCCGACTATTTCGGCCATGACCCAAATACGCATTGCTGCCCGGTGTGTTTGGGTCTTCCCGGGGCACTTCCGGTACCAAACAGGAAGGCAGTCGAATGGTGTGTCATGTTGGGGATGGCTTTAGGATGTACTATACCGGAATTCAGCAAGTTTGACAGGAAGAATTATTTTTATCCTGATCTGCCGAAAGGCTATCAGATAAGCCAGTATGACCAACCGTTTTGCGTCAATGGAAAACTAAAAATTAAAGAACAGGGAACCAATAATAAAGAACAAAGAGAGAAAATAATTAGAATCAGACGGGTACATATGGAAGAGGATACCGGAAAACTTCTTCATGCCACAGTGGAGGGGAAGAAAGTTTCACTCATTGATTTCAACCGGAGTGGGGTGCCACTGGTGGAGATTGTTACGGAACCTGACATCAGGACAAGTGAAGAAGCCAGAATTTTCTTGAAAAAGCTGCATCATGTCGTCAGGTATCTGGGGATATCGGATGCGGACATGGAAAAAGGAAGTATGAGATTGGAACCGAATATATCAGTGAAACTCAAAACTGACGGAAATTTACCTCCATATAAGGTAGAGGTGAAGAATATTAATTCCTTTAATTTTGCCAAGAAGGCAATAGATTTTGAGATAAATAGACACATAGAGTTACTTTCGGATGGAATCGTGCCCAAACAGGAAACTCGCGGATGGGAGGAAAAGAAAGGAGTAACTTACAGTCAAAGAAGTAAGGAAGAGGCGCAGGATTACAGGTATTTCCCTGAACCGGATATCCCTCCTGTAAGATGGACAAAATCTCAAATCTCAAATCTCAAATCTCAAATCTGTGAGCTTCCCGATCAAAAAATTGCCAGATTTATGGGAGATTATTCACTTTCAGAATATGATGCTGTTGTCCTGACTGATGAGAAAGAGACGGCGGAATATTTTGAGAATGTAATGAAACAGGTTACAAAGAACAAAGGACAGATAACAGCAAAAACAATTGCGAATTGGATCATAAACAGGAAAGCGGATATTTCCAAAGTTTCTTCAGAAGAATTGATTAAGCAAATATCCCAAAAGTCGCAAAAAGCGACCATGTCAGATGATGAGTTGGGGCAGATCGTTAAGAAAGTTCTTGGCGCAAACCCGAAGGCAGTTGCCGATTATAAGGCAGGCAGGAAAAATGCGCTGATGTTTCTGGTGGGACAAGTAATGAAGGAAACAAAAGGAAAAGTAAATATTGAGAAAGCTGGTTTATTACTTCGGGACTTGATATAAGTTAATCAGTTTCTGAAATACCTCAAGCTATGCCTGAATTTGAAGGTTATCCGAACCCATACTTAAGATCCGGCCCAAACAAGGGAAAAATTAAAAATCCGCTGGTTGCTCATGAAGTTTTCAACACGATTCAACAATTAAAAGAAAACCAAAAGTCAGATAAATCTAAACCATTTTTCAGAAAATATGGTGTCGATGAAGCCCTTATACTCCAAGCGGCAAAGACAGTTCGAGAAGAAGAAAAAAATACGTTTGATTATTTGACTAAACTCCATCAAAAAAAATCTTTTGAAATATTTATCAATGATGACCTGGCAAAATTAAAAGCAGGAGAATTAAAAACCTTAGGAATTTTAAGATTTGATTTGGATAATTTTAGCTGGCTGAATGATAATTTAGAGGCACATATGATCGGAGATTTATATCTTGCTCAGGTGGGAAGAATTATTCGGGATAGCATTAAAGGGAATAAAGATGTAGGTATCAGAATTGGAGGTGACGAGTTTGCAGTTTTATTAAGAGACCCCATTGATGGCGAAGCGTTTAAGTCTGTAGCCTTAAGATTGCATAAATCCTTAAATCAACACGCGCTCTTTTCAACTCTACAATTAATACAGGCTTCAGATAGATCGGTTACGAATGAAAAAGGCCAGGAAGAAAAAGAGGGAACCATGATATTGAAACAATTTTTGACAGGGTTCAAAAATCTACGTAATAACGAAGATGGAAGAGCAGATCATTTTATGCATAGTGGCAGGGGTAATAGAAAGCGCATAAAAGATTTTTTACAAATGTTAAGAGAGATTGATGTGACACACTATGATATCTACTTAAATGATGAGAGAACTTGGGCGCAACTAGATGACAGAGATCGACATTTAAGGAGAATTCAGGAGAGTGAAGTGATCGAATTAATTGATAAAACTTTTGTTAGTCTTGGAGTAAGCACGGGAGGAATTTTTGTTGATAGAAACCATTTGCAGAGTTTTCGTCAATATAATGATAGAACTGATGAATTAGTGTATGCTGTTAAGAGAAGAGGTGGCAGAAGTTATAATCTGGAGTACGGTATTGGTGGAACCAAGATTTAGATTTTATGTCTGATTTTGTACATCTTCATACTCATTCTGAATATTCACTACTGGATGGATTGGGGAAGATTTCTGATTTAGTAAACCGCGCCAAGCAATTGGGAATGGATTCACTGGCAATTACCGACCATGGTGCCATGTATGGAGCGGTAAAGTTTTTTCTCAAGGCGCGTGAGGCAGGAATAAAACCAATTATTGGTGTGGAGGCTTACCAGGCAGCAAGAAGCCGTTTTGATAAACAGCAGGGTTTGGACAGTGATCAATATCACCTTATTCTTCTGGCTGAGAATAATACAGGTTATCAGAATTTGATGAAGCTGGTCACCCACGCGAACCTTGAAGGGTATTATTACAAACCAAGGATTGATTTGCAGATTCTCCGTGATCATAGTGAAGGATTGATATGTCTTTCCGGTTGCCTCAACGGTGAGGTCCCTCATCTTCTTGCTACAAACCAGGTGGAGCAGGCTGAAAAAAAAGCAAGGGAATTTATGGAGATATTTCCGGAAGGAAGATTTTTTCTGGAATTGCAGAATCATCCTAAAATCCCTATTCAGGAGGAGACAAATAAAAAATTGGTAGATCTTTCAAGAAAGCTGGGATTGCCCATTGTTGCAACCAATGATATCCACTATGTCGGAAAGGATGATGCGGAAGCGCAAGAAATTCTTCTCTGTGTTCAAACCCAGCATACGATTTTGGAATCCAGAAGACCCCTTTCGATGATTTCTTCCCCGGATTTTTATATGCGCAGCCAGGAAGAGATGAAAGGACTTTTTATACAATATCCTGAAGCGATAGAAAACACCATAAAAATTGCCCGGCGTTGCAATGTGGAGATTGAGTTGGGAAAGTTTATTTTACCTCAGTTTGAGGTTCCCCCCGATACGACACCTGATATTTACCTGGCCCAATTAGCTGAAGAAAGATTAAAAGGGAGAGTCAGTCAGGTGACCGATGATTTGAAAAAGAGGCTTGATTACGAGTTGAATATTATCTCCCAGAAAGGTTATTCAACTTATTTTCTTATAGTAGCGGATTTTGTCAACTGGGCAAAAGGAAAAAAAATTGCAGTAGGGCCTGGCCGTGGTTCAGCTGCAGGTAGTCTAGTGGCATATAGCATGGGTATTACTGATCTTGATCCCATAAAGCATAATCTGCCATTTGAAAGATTCTTAAATCCAGACCGCCCTTCACCTCCAGATATAGATCTTGATTTTGCTGATGACAGAAGAGATGAAGTCATAGCATATGTGACTGAAAAGTATGGAAGCGATAAGGTTGCGCAAATTATCACCTTTGGGACAATGGAGGCAAGGCAGGCGGTGCGTGATGTCGGTCGCGCGTTGGGTATGCCATATGCCCAGCCGGACAGAATTGCCAAAATGATACCTCCCGGAGCGCAAGGTTTTCCCATGACACTGGACAAGTCTTTACAGATTACTCCAGAGCTTACAGCAGCTTATCAAAATGAGCCGGAAACAAAAAGATTAATTGAGCTGGCAAGGAAATTGGAGGGAGTTGCCCGTCATGCTTCAGTTCATGCTGCCGGAATAGTAATTTCTGATAAGCCTCTCACTTCCTACACTCCTCTACAAAAAGAAACAAAGGGTGAAAGGATAATTACTCAATATGACATGTATTGTCTTGATTTGAATGCAGCTGACGGAAAAGGCGTCGGGCTCCTGAAAATGGATCTTCTGGGTTTGAGGAATTTGACCATCCTGGAGAACAGCATCAAGTTTGTAAAAGAAACAAAAGGGAAAGATTTAAACCTTCTTGGTATTTCTCTGAGTGATCCCGATGTTTATAAATTGATCGCATCCGGAGAAACAACGGGCGTATTTCAGCTTGAGTCGGCAGGAATGCGCAGGTTAGCAAGGGATTTGAAACCAACTAAATTTTCAGATATTTCAGCGATGGTGGCACTTTTTCGGCCTGGACCAATGGATTGGATACCAAGTTTTATAGAATCAAAAGCAAATCCCAAAAAGATAAAATATCCCCATCCCGCATTAAAGCAGGTGTTGGCAGAAACCTATGGCATAGCTGTCTATCAGGAGCAGTGTATGCAAATAGCCAATCAAATGGCTGGTTACACTATGGTGGAGGCGGACAAATTGCGGATGGCCATAGGGAAGAAAAAACCCGAGGCCATGAAAAAAGAAAAAGTAAAATTTATCAACGGGTGTATTAAAAGCGGGTATACCAGGAAAGTAGCGGAAAACATCTTTTCGCTAATAGAGAAATTTGTAGGGTACGGGTTCAACAAGGCACATTCTGCTTCATATGCCCTCATAGCGTACCAGACCGCTTATATGAAGGCTAAATTCCCTGTTGAGTTCATGACGGCGGTTCTTACTGCAGAGAGCCGTGGTGCTTCAGGACCTGCCAGGGATGATAAAATCGCTCAGGCAATACTTGAATGCCGAAGAATGAAAATATCGTTGTTACCTCCCGACATAAATAATTCTAATATTGAATTTACTATTGAAATGAATAGAGAGAACGATAAGGAAGGAAGAATCAGATTCGGACTATCAGCTATAAAAAATGTAGGCACAGCTGCAATAGATTCAATTCTTGGCGCAAGGGAAAAAGGAGGGGAATTCAGGTCTTTTACGGATTTTATAAACCGTGTCGATTTATCTAAAGTAAACAGAAAAACCCTGGAAAGTCTTATAAAAGCCGGTGCGATGGATAAGTTCGGTAAAAGAGCTGCTCTTCTGGCAGCCTATTCCCAAATTGTCGATAAAGTAAACGCTAGGAGAAAACGCCAAATGGAGGGCCAAACAAGTCTTTTTGCTTTTGATGAGGAAGATGAGCTAAAAGATGATATACCCGACATTGAGGAACTTACCAAAGAAGAATTATTATTATTTGAAAAAGAGCTTCTAGGATTTTATTTGACTGAGCACCCTTTATCACCTTATCTTTCTAAACTTCAGCCGCGGGTCACCCATAGGATAGTAAATCTGACCCAGACTAGAAGCCAGATTATTGTAGGAGGTCTTATATCACAAATAAAGAAAATTATCACTAAAAACGGAAATAATGAGATGGCTTTTATAAAAATTGATGATATGACGGGTACTGTGGAATTAATCGTGTTTCCTTCGGTTTACGCAAAGACAAAAAACTATTTATTAAGAGATCGTGTGATTTTGATTAAAGGAAAGGTTAGTGAGAAGGATGACAGGTTGACGGTAATAGCTGATGACATAAAGCCTTTAGAGTTGAATTAAAACGGCCTATAAAGCCTCTTGACTTGGTGAAACTCTCCTCTTAAAATAATCACAGTGGTAAAAAAAAGAAAGATATTGAAGTTTACCAAAGATAAGTTGTTGGAAGAAATTGAAGAGGAAGAGAAGCCACGGAAAGATGATGAGAAGGAGAGGGGCAAATTTCTGGCAATGATTTCACTAGCTTCGGAATTAGGTTTTTCAATTTCTTTACCGATAGCCGGGGGAGCCGTTCTGGGTCAGTTTTTGGATAGCAGATTTCTTACGACGCCTAGGATGACTCTCTCTTTACTTTTTTTTGGACTGATAATCAGTGCGGCCAATATTTATTTTATCATGAAGGAGAGCGAAAAAGGCTAGAAGTTATATCAAATTTGATAAATGTTCGGATAGAATTTCGCAAGTCATCATAGATATGTATTGATAGAATGTGCCGCCAGAAAATAAGATAGGGCTATATCGATATTAGAGTATTTTTTACTGACTATGGGCGCAGAGAATTCAATTAATATATCATTGGTAGCAGAGAAACTGTTTAGTGTAGGAGGTGGCTATAACGTCACAAATGCAATGATGACGACATGGATAATAATGTTTCTTCTTGTCGCATTATCGTTTTTGATTACTAGGAAATTGACTCTTGTGCCCGGATACCTACAGTCGATAGGGGAGATCATAGTAGAGGGCCTTTGGAACCTGTTTGAGTCGGTTATGCATGATAAAACAAAAATATTTTTCCCGCTTCTTTCGACATACTTTATATATATCATTTCTCTTAATTGGGTGGAACTTTTGCCGGGAGTAGGCACAATAGGATTGGAAAAGCTTGAGGAAGGGCACAAGGTGTTTATCCCGATGTTCCGTCCGGGCACTGCTGATTTGAATACTACTTTAGCACTGGCTCTTATTGCAGTAGTGCTTATCCAGTACTATGGGTTAAAGATGTTGGGTGCATCATATCTCAAGAAATTTTTTAATTTTAAGAACCCGATTATGTTTTTTGTAGGACTTCTGGACCTTCTGTCCGAATTCACAAAAATTATTTCATTTTCCTTCCGTCTTTTCGGCAACATATTTGCGGGAGATGTTCTATTGACGGTAATAGCTTTTCTTATGCCTCTTTTTGCGCCGTTACCCTTCCTAGGACTTGAGCTTTTCGTAGGATTTATACAAGCAGTAGTATTCTCGATGCTGACATCAGTCTTTTTATCCGTGGCTACCACCAAAACAGAGCATTAATAAATGTTTATCCATAGAAAGGAGGTGACAAACTATCTATGGATACGAAAACATTAATGACAGGGTTAACGGTTGCGTTAGGTGGTATGACGCCGGGGATTGCCATAGGACTGATTACAAGTTCAGCCTTAAACGCGATAGGCAGGAATCCGGAAACTGCAAATGAGATACGGACAAACATGATATTGGGTATAGCATTTGCTGAGGCTATCGCGATATATGCGCTTGTGGTTGGACTGATAATAAAATTTGTCTGATGGAAGAAAGTTGTTAATAAAATTTCTTTTTAGGAGGAAGTTATGCCAGTTGAGGGATTAAAATCAATTGCGACAGCATTAGCTATAGGGCTTGGGGCTATAGGTCCGGGAATCGGAATAGGATTATTGGGTGCGGGAGCACTGGAAGCAATCGGCAGGAATCCTGAAGCAGAGAGCAAAATCAGAACTAATATGATTCTTGTTGTCGCTTTCGCTGAGGCAGTTGCTATCTATGCTTTAGTGGTTGCTCTTATTATTAAATTTACTTAAAATAGTATTTTCTTCTATTTTAACGAAATAAGTTATGGAAAAATTAGGTGTTGAACCATTTCAGCTTCTGACCCAACTTTTTAACTTTTTTCTGATGGTATTTATACTGACAAAATTTCTGTATAAGCCAATAACCAAAAAACTTGAGGAAAGAAAGAAAAAAATAGAGGAAGGGTTGGAATATGCCGATAGAATGAAGTCTGAAATGGAGAAAAGTGATAAGAAAAG
>JAMCUI010000010.1 GCA_023379265.1 Patescibacteria group bacterium | reverse complement strand
ATTGATGAGTCAAAGCTCTTAACGACTAAAGTTTTCTACATCGGCAGCGATAAAAATATAACAACTTCCTTGTCCATCATAAACAATATCTTGTCTATCTAATTATATAAATGTAATTTTGGCGTCGAGATTGATTTTGGTTTGGTGTTTTTGCGATTGCTCGCAAATATTATTTATAATTGCTCAAACAATCCCTTCTTTTATCACACATCGTCTCCCCCGACGCCAAAGGTTCCTTTCAGAATAAATAATCTTACGTTTCTCAAACAGCATTCTTTCTACTTCGAGGAGGGGCGGGCTCCTCTCAGTTTTATTCCGTCCAGATTAGCTTCTTTCCACAGATCACAGTGACCTGCTTGCAGAATCCACCACAATGACGGTGAATTTTCCCGTCCCAGCAGTGGACTAGATTACGGTCAGATTCAGTAAAGAATCCTCCCGCAATCCAGACATTTCCAGACGAATTTTACTGGAGCTTGACACACTCCCGGTCCACGCTGATTAGCACCGGAGTGTGTAAAGACACCTCCATGACATGTTGCACCTCCATTTATACTTGTGTTTGTTGAAGCTGTCAGTTACGCATGTGGCATTCCAATTCTCTGGCTCTTCGCCGCAACTTAAGGTTATCTCCCCCCGCCCAGTGGAGACCGGAGAAAGAAAAAAATTCTCTTCCTGCGGCCTCCACCGGTTTAGGAGTAAGTAAAACGTAAGATTTTTAATGAGCTTGACAAGATAACAGAACAATCCAGATAGCAAATTATCCGTATTCCATCACCTCGGAGAGGATTATAGCAATATTGAAGACTATGTCAATTTATCTTCTTTTCCACCCAAACATCCCTGCACCAAAATTTTTCACTATTCCCTTCATTTCTAAAACCGTCAGAAGACCACCCAGTTTCGCGCTTTCTAACCCTGTTCTCCTGATTATCTCGTCAAAATGCATATTTTCATTTTGAAGTATCTCCAGTATTTTTCTTTCTTCGATTGATAACTCAATCATGCTTTCATCCATTTGTCTATTGGATAATTTGTTTATTTGCATATTCCTTATATTTAATTCTTCCAGAATATCTTCCACTTTTGCCACCAACTTTGCGCCCTGCTTTAATAATTTTGCAGGACCGGCAGAAAGAGATGATGTGATGGGACCGGGTATAGCAAAAACTTCCCGCCCCTGCTCGACTGCACACCTGGCAGTAATAAGCGCCCCACTGTCCTCAGCCCCCTCGGTCACTAGAACTCCGCGGGATAAACCGCTTATGATCCTGTTTCTGGCGGGAAAAAGACCTTTGGAGGCATATTGTCCGGCCGGAAACTCTGAAATCACCATGCCGTATTTTCTCACTATATTCCAATAAAGCGGAGTGTTACTTTGCGGATGTATTACATCAACTCCGCAACCCAAAACGGCAATTGTCCGTCCGCCTGACTCTATTGCCGTATGATGCGCTACAGTATCTACCCCATACGCCATGCCGGAAACAATAGTGCAACCAAAAGCAACCAAATCACGCGTAAGTCTTGCCGTCACTTCCCTGCCATAGCTTGTAATCTTCCTCGTACCAACAACAGCGATATTTCTTTCATCATCAAAAGCAATTTCCCCATCTGTCCTGATATAAAGGACGAAAGGTGCCGCCGCAATCTCTTTCAAAAGCTTGGGATAAGTACTGTCTTTTAACGTAAGTACCCGGATACTTTTCTTATTCAATAATTCAATATAATCCTTCAGTGAAAATGACATCCTAAATGCACAAAAAGACTCAGTCAATTTTTCTCCCAAACCAATTTCCAAAAGTTTTTCCCTTTTGGCTTCCCAAGCTTTCTGGGCGGTTTTGAAGAATTTCAAAAGCAATGCAAAACGTAGAGGCCCTATTCCAGGGAAAGCGGAAAATCCTAACCAGTACTTTTTCTCATCATTGTCCATTATCTTATTTATACCCGTCCAACTGGATTTTGTAAGTAATTTATACAACAAACCTATTCCGGAGTAAGATGGGTATATCCTGTTTTTAGCTTCGGATTATATTATTCCTTCAGGCTTGAAAATGAGATTTTGAGATAGCTTCTAAAAGTATATATAATGATTGCATTTTCAAACGCAAGAAGTATACACTACCTTTGCAGGCCCAGTAATATATATAAATACATTAATAGGTGTACTTCCAAACATGAGAAAAAAGAAAAAACAGATACGCCGTTTTCATAGAAGCAGCTTTTTCAAGGTTTACCTGACATTATTATCCCTTCTTCTCCTGCCTTTGGTATTCTGGGCCGCTCAATACCCACAACTCACCTCCTCACAAGCCAAATCAAAAGACTTACCAAAAACTCTAAACACATATTCAACCTCTCTTCTATCCACGAGCAAAATCGGCGTCTTTTATCTTGGAGCCTCTGGCGGAGGAGAAACTATTGCTCACGCCGGACCGCGCGTCATAAAAGTGATAGACCCACAAAATGATTCGTCACTAATGAATATAGTCAGAGATTACAAAAACTCTTATCCGGACGGGATTGTAGTTATGCGCGTCTATGAAGGTGATGCACCTGTTTATGGAGTTTCAAACGATCCGGGAGAGTCAGCTCAGGATTTTTGGAATAAACTTTTAGGGCCTGCCACAGCCAAACTCTCATCTGCCGATAAACAACTTATTACCTATCTTGCTGGACCCAATGAATACGGCAATACACCAATTATCAATTCCCAGACAACAGCCGACTGGACGGCCAAATTCTGGGAGAAGCTGTCGGAAATTATGTCTCAAAACGGCTTCAAACCCGATATGGGAGAAATACCTGTCGGCAACCTGGGGCCGGACCTTCTCGGACCACTCGTACCAGCCCTTCGGGAGATAAAACAACTTGGAGGAGTCTGGAGCTATCATGCTTACTCCCTGGACTATACCACTGATGTAAACCAGGAAAACTGGACGTCTCTCAGATACCGCTCTTTTTATGATTATTTCCGGCAAAACGCGCCTGACCTTTCGGATATGCCCATGATTTTGACTGAAGGCGGAGTGGACAAGAGTGGCAATGGTCAAACTGACGGTTGGAACGCCAGAGGTGATGCGTCAAAATTTGAAGACTGGCTGCAATGGTATGACGGACAGATAAAACAGGATCCATATATTTTGGGAGTTACCCTTTTCCAAATTGGAAACAACTCCGACTGGAAATCCTTCAATGTAGATCCCATCGCTTCCTGGCTGTCAAATTATCTGGGTGGCCAACCGGCAAACAATCCACTTCCCTCCTCACCTCCACCTCCCACAAATCCACCAACGCAAGTTGTTTGGCAACCTACCAACATTCCACCTGCTCCCACTAATCTTCCTTTACCAACCTCAGTATTACCATCGCCAACTCCACAACCCCAACCTGTTGTTTCTTTACCCATACAATTATCTCCCCCGCCCCAAATGATCCGGCCTACAACTGCTCCTGCCGCAACAATCCCTCCCCAACCTTCACAGACCCCCACATTCACTCCTTCTCCTATTCCCACTCCTGCGCCTATAATAGATATCGGCAAGACAGTAAAAAATACAAGAATGATTCTCTTTGATATATTCAGTTCGCTGATAAAATTTACTAGAGTGATATTGCCGTAAATCATGCATAATCCTGACTCTCCAAAATTTATTTTTTTATCGATGATACTTATAGTCTTCTCTGCTCTTGCTATGCAGATTCTTTTACCCAAAGAAAAAAGCATCGAAATACGCTCCAAAGCCGCCGCCCCCGGTACCAAAACAGTCTGTGCGCAAGCCGCAGCAGGCTGCGATTATGCCGGACCGGCCGGACTCCAGCAGGCAGTGGATGCCGCCCAAAACGGTGACACTATAATAATAGGCAAGGGTACTTATTCCGGTCCCCAGGAAACACCCGTTGCCGTGGGATGGGGCACATCCGGCTGTTTTTTGGATCTGCGAGGCAAAAGCCTGACACTGAAAGGCGAAGGCAGTCCGTTTGGAGAATTTGTCGGCTCTGTCCTCTACGGTGAGGGACACAGCAAACCCAACGATTATGTCCATCGAGCCGGAATCTGCAGTACAGGAGGAACAGTTACAATTGATAGTCTTCATATCAAGGAATTTCAGGGAAGAGGTCTTATACTAAAAAATACTAATCTGATTCTCAAAAACAGCCTTGTAGATGGCAACGATCAAGGAGGACTTATCCTCACAAAAGGATCATCAATCCTGGCAGTAAATGATTTCTGGATCAACAATATCGGTGTTACAACGGACAATGCGGTAAAAGTCATGGTTTACAACAATACTTTTTCCGGATCCAAAGCGATAAACGCCGACTGTAACCAGAATATTCCCCCTATGGATTTTGTAAATAATATCGTTGTTGATGATGAGTTGACAATCGGCGCCGGATGGATTTACGGCAATTGTCCTGATACTGTCACCCAGTTTAAAAACCAACACATTGCCTACGATTTACTGTGGAAAAACAATCATCCCTGTTATGATAATCATGAATATTGTACCGATTTTACGGGAAAAATCGCTGCTGACCCCTTGCTTGATGTTGCCGCCAACGACCAATCAGGCTGGCGCGGCTGGGGTGGAAACTATAGTCTGAAAACAGGTTCCCCCGCTATCGGCGCAGGAGATCCGAGTATTCCCGGCGGAAAAGACCTGGGGACATATGGCGGTCCCTGTGCTGACGGATCATCTTCAACCTGCACAAGCTTCATAACTCAAATGTCTTCACAACTTAATTCACAACCGCCGGCACCCACCTCAAGTCCAAATAACAATAATCAATCTCCTGACAACAATAATAATTCAACGTGGAATCCCACACCATGGGTAGGTGATAACACTAATCCTCCCAATGGCCCTGCCCCCACATCCATCTATACCAATCCTGCCGAACCAACCAATCCTCCGGCAGTTGGCTTTAATCCTCCTATCACCTACTATCTTCCTCCTACAATTCCGGCGGCACAGAATGGAGGAAACAACAGTCAATCTCCATCATCTGGTGCAGATACCGGCAGCAAACAACCTTCTGCCAATCAACCAACCACCCTCCCATCACCAATACCTACCACCGTCCCCATAATAGATATTAAAAAAACAGTGGACTCTGCCAAATCAACGGTAAACACTTTCATTACAAATCTTCTGCATTTGGCACAAACCATCTTACCCTAAAAACCATACTCCCAAAAGGAAAATTTTTGATTTCCGGCTGAGTTGCTGTATAATCCCGCCATTATTATTCCGATGGGTCTTACAAGATAACTCCATAAATAAACATTATCTGTGTCTTTGAACTAATTCATGAGCGATCCCGAAAGAAGAAAGCCATATCAGGAATTATTAGCCTATCCTGCAGTTGCCCAATCATTGGATGAAATCAGTATGCTGGGATTAGGAGAAACAGCGTTAAATACTTGGGAGCATAGAAACCTAACCACAGCGGTAAAACGCAGACAGTATGCCCCAAACTTTATCTTGCATTTTTGCAGGCATCATTTGACAGGTATTCCCGGTTTTGAAAACTTTCCCCTTCTCCCCTCAGCTGCTGCACCAATAATGACAGAAGGATTACAAGAACCTCAACCCCATGAATTAAATGTATTTGCGAATGCTTTTTTTGCTCAGGATGCCCTTCTGGGACAGCAAATGTTACTTAGGACACACACGCAAAATCGGGGTCAGGAGACATTGGATGAGTCATATCAGACTTTGAAAGCATGCGCAGTTTACCAAGCTAGGCAGACCGAAAATCCGATAAGTGCCAACAGAATATCAGGAATGGTTAGTGGCCAGATTCCTCACGAAATCAGAACTAGGAGTGACCCGGTCAGACTGGACCTGGAAAGAAGTAGAAACTGGAGATTTCCTTATTACGGCAGCCGTCTTTCAACACCTCTTTTTATCAGTTTTTTTGCTGATGTAATCGGAAGAGATGGAGGACTTGACGAACATTTCCTACAAGAAGAAAAGGTTGTCGTAATTAATTAGCCGGGTTGAAAATTGCCGGACAGATAAAAAAAGTTGTTGCATGAGTAAAGACTCACACTCTCTCATCTCACCTGTCCGGCGGACGTACCAATATTCAGTTTTCGCGGAAATGCAGTTTCACTTGTTAAAGTTTCTTTACTTCTCCTGATGTAAGGTTGTAAGAGAAACTGCCGACGGGATTGGAGGCATCAAAGATTAGAGAACCACCAGATTCCCTATACTGGTTGTAGGAAAACTTTCCACTCCAGTCTGATATCCCGCCGTAACTCTTACTGTTCAACCACTCCTCAATGGCTTTCTTAGCCCTTTTTACTCTTGCATCTTCCACTGCCATTTGACTACTCCCTTCTTTATTTGTTATCCAGCCGATGGTGGAGCCGGTGTCTGTGCACGTGGCACACAATCGAGGCAATAAACTTGGCCTCGAAGATGCTCTGCACAAACCGGTTGGTCACATATGATACAACGTCTCATCGCCTCCTTTCCGCATTTATGTCCCTCGACAACCGTTGTGTAAAACTCTTTTACTATCTTCAGCAAACTCATCAATCTCACCCCTTTCGTGATAGTTTTTTCTCGTTGAGATAACGGAGAGAAAAAAGACCGTGATCTTCTTTCTACCCGTTATCTCAAACACTTTTTCCGCGAAATTTTAATGTGCACCCGACAATAAACAGGCGCAAACTGCCTGTTTTTGTCATTGAAAGAAAAAGTCAGGACAAGTTTCAGACCGCCTATAGTCTGAATTGTCCGGCCGGTCAAAGGATACAACAATTTTATAGATTTAGACAAGCGCTCTAAAAGTATAAAAATAGGTCAGAATAGGAAATATTGAAGTATTTTATCTTTCAAACCAGTTTTCTAAAAGATTCTTGGCTACCGGGGCGGCGACGTTTGAACCCTCGCCTCCACCCTCCACCACCACTGTCACGGAAATTTGCGGATGGTTAACAGGAGCAAATACGGTAAAAAGTGCGTGGGTACGTCCTTGTGGATCACCATATTCAGCAGTACCCGTCTTGCAGGCGGTCGGTATGGATACCCAAGGTTTTCCGGATATAGTTGCTTCCGGCGCCTCAAAAAAATCCAACCCATCAGGCTTAAGTTTCTCCGACTGGACCTTGAAATCAAAAAGAGGCCAGCCAGTGCCGCCAGTGGCACACGCTTCTTTCATCCCTTCCCGCACAAGATCTATATATTCGCTTTTTATACCCACATCTTTGCAATATTTACCCGAATTTTTATCGGTGGTCAAAATATGAGGTGTGCAAAGTTTGCCTCCGTTGGCAACTATGTTCGTCCATGCATTAATCTGGAGGGGCGTAGTCAATATGTCCCCCTGGCCGATAGCCACATGGTAGGAATTGCCCAAATACCAATCCTCTCCCCTTGTCTTCTGCAACCACATAGGATCAGGCATAAGTCCCGGCATTTCCCCTGGTATGTCAATCCCAAGAGGCTTTCCCAAACCCATTTTTTTGGCCCAATCGGCTAGCCTCTCAATCCCTATTGCCTCCCCCGTCTTATAGAAAAATATATCGTTTGACCTTTTTATTGCTTTAACCACATCTACCATCCCCTCCTTCTTACCATACTGTGTAAAATACCAGTTGGCGAAAGAGAATTTTCCCACTTGCAGTATACCCGTATCTTCAAACTGGGTTTGGGGAGTAATAGCCCCAGTCTCAAGGGCCGACAAAGCCGTAATTACCTTGAATGTGGATCCTGGAGGATATTGTCCTGCTATTGCTCTGTCAAAAAGAGGTTGTGTGGAATCCGTAAATATTTTTGACAAGTCGGCGTTGCGTACAAAGGCGTTGGGGTCAAAAGTGGGGGACGAATAAAGAGTCATCACTTCCCCCGTCTGCGGGTTTTCTGCTACTACTGCTCCGATTTTCCCTTGCATGCTTGCGGAAGCCGCCTGCTGGAGTCCCAGATCCAACCCAAGCTTTATATTCTGGCCGTCAACCGGATCTACCCTTCCCAAAATCCTGACCGGTTTTCCTATTGCGTCCACTTCAACCAGTTCCTTGCCGTCCCGCCCATGAAGTATCCTGTCGTAAAACTTCTCAATACCCATTTTACCTATCTGGTCTCCAACCTGATAACTACCAGTGTCGGCAAGCTGGTCTAGTTCGTCTTTTCCTATCTCTCCCGTATATCCCAATACGTGGGCAAAGAGATCTCCGTAAACATAATCCCTAGCAACTGATTCAATCAATCCTCCTGAAACACTCGCAGGCTTGTTTTCAAAAAATTCACGGCCGTTTCTGCTTTTGAAAAACGGGATATTTCGTACCAGGACGTTTCCATTACGGTCATAAATTATGCCTCGCGCTGCCGCAATCACCGTTTCCCTGATACGGTTACCTTCAGATAGCCGGCGGTAAAGACTTCCTTCAATAATTGTGAGACTAAAAAGTCTCGCCGACAGCAAACCAAGACATAAAACAAGAAGCACTAAAAAAAGCCAATATCTTCCGACGGTAGATGCTTCACTATTTTGGGAACTATCCCGGTAAAGCCTTCTTTTTTGGCCTTTGACTATTTCTTCTCCGAAAATTTTACCAAAGGGATTATTTGCCATAGGTTTTGACAAAAATTATACCGAAAGTCTTTTACGCTTGTCTGATTCAGGCAATATTCTGGAGACTGTATAGAGTAACCCTCCGCTTATAACCAGTATCACTGCAAACCTGACAGGATCCCATTGCTTATAAAATATCATGCTATAAACTATGGTTGTAGCCAGAAGAAAAATTAGATAGAAAAAGATCTGACCAGTATGGACTTTTCTTTGATAACGACGTTCCAACAGTATCACTATGAGAAAAAATACGGCATCGACTCCCAAAAGTCTGGGTAGAAATAAATCCAGTGCCAGTCCAGCAAAAAAGGCATAAAACGGAGCCAACTCAGGCACAAATATACCAATTAGTACTACCGCCATCAGAGTAACTGGTACCGGCAATAGAACGGATTCCACCAATATCGCAAGAAACAGAATCAGGCTAGTAAAAAATATTTTCATTTTTAGTAAATCGTCTCATATGGAAGTAATGATAAACACCATTGTCTCTTTTGAATAATCTATTGCAGGACTGATTTTAGCCTGTTTATAAGGAGAAACATCATCAGAAGTGATATGGGAAACTTTTCCTATAAATAGGTTTGACGGCAATCCTCCATCCCCGCTTGTCACAACAGTGTCATCCAAAAAAAGAGGATCTTTTTGGAGCACTTTATCCAATATTACCACATTGTTTCCCTGACCAACTACCAGTCCGGCTGTCGCCCTGGAAGTCTTTCCGGGTATGGAAAAATCGGGATCAAACGGCAATATTATCTGGCTGCGGTTTGAGGATACAGATAACACACGGCCGACAAGGCTTGTACCGTCTACCACACTCATACCCGGTTTTACATTCTCATTCGTGCCTACATCCACTTCCATATATCTTGAGACGGACACCACGTGCGCTAACACAAATTGGAAAGATGGGGGTAGCGGCGCGCCTAGTTGGGACCGCAGTTTTGCGTTATCATCCGTCAATGATTTTACCTGTATCTCTAACTCTTCGTTTGTTTTTTTCAGATTTAGATTATTCTGGGCTATATCGGCAATCTGAGGATATTCCGATATTACCACTCCAAGACTTTTTACAGCCAATGACAGATTATAAACACTTTGCTTGACAGGCAATACCACCTGTACTGTCATCCCCCTCAATCCTACCAGAAATCCTGCATAGTCAAAAAGAGCAAGGAAAAATGAGATGATAAGAAGCCAATGGATACGTTCAAGTTTTACCATTATAAATATTTTATACCCGTCTTATTCTGGTTTGCATCCCGATTTAATCGGGAAAAAAAGCAGATTAGAGGGGTAAATACTTTCCTTCGATAAACTCAGGCTCAGTCCTGAAACGAAGTCGAAGGACTAAAATAATCAGTTGTAAACCCGGATTAGTGAAAGCGGGTATTCCTTTTCAAACAGCATACTTTAGAATCTCCCGTCCTTGCGATTTAGGAAATTTTCATTACGAGCAGCTTTTTAGGAAAATTATTTTAATCCTCCTGTCACTCTTACTTTAGCCAGCAACTTCTCATCATCCAAAAGCTTCGCCGCACCGCGCACGACACAGGTCAGTGGATCTTCAGCCACCCATACAGGCATTTTGGTAGCCTCAGCAATAACCTTATCTATGCCTGCAAGAAGTGCTCCGCCACCTGCCAACGTTATCCCTTGCTCTAGGACATCACCTACAAGCTCCGGGGGTATCTCCTCCACAGTTTCATCAATTGATTCAATTATCTGGTTTATAGTGGGTGAAACAGCTTCTCTTACTTCACTAGCGGTCAACTTGACTGATTTGGGAAGACCGTTTTCCAAATCCCTTCCTCGTACTACGCTGTGTTTTTCCTCTTTAGGCTGGTAGGCGCTACCGATAGTCATTTTTACTGTCTCAGCAGATGTCACTCCCAAAAGAAGCGAGTGTTTTAGCCGGACATAAGAAACAATCGCGTCATCCATCTGATCTCCGGCAACCCTTAATGATTTATTGAGTACTATACCGCCAAGAGAAATTACTGCAATTTCCGTCGTCCCTCCTCCAATATCCACAACCATGCTCCCACGCGCCTCTTCAATAGGAAGATTAGCTCCAATTGCAGCCGCCATAGGCTCTTCGATAAGATATGCTTCCCGGGCGCCTGCAGAAAGAGCCGCATCTTGCACCGCTCTTCTTTCCACTTCAGTAACTCCGGAAGGAATTCCCAGAATTACTTTCGGTCTGGGAATCTTGGGTATAAAGGATTTGGGATTTTCATGGACTACATTGATATAATAATTCAGCATTGCCTCTGTCGCATCAAAATCGGCTATAACTCCTCCCCGCAGCGGTCTGAAAGCTTCAATCTGTGTAGGAGTTTTCCCTACCATTTTTTTGGCTTCACGCCCAATTGCCAAGATTTTTTTTGTTTTTTTATGCCTGGCGACAACAGAAGGCTCCCTTATTGCAATCCCTTTCCCTTTGACAAAAACCAGTGTGTTTGCTGTACCAAGGTCAATAGCCAAATCGTGGCTGAAAAATCCGAAAAGAAAATCAAGCATAAATGTATCGCCGTATTTTCGTTTTCAAAATCATAAAAATACGGCCTACTTGCACTATTTTATCAGACCAAAAAGGAATATGAAACAAGTGATAGAAACTGGATTTTAACTTGATATGACACAATGGATCAATTCAGTTTAGAAGCTATCTCAAAATCTCATTTTCAAGCCTGAAGGAATAATATAATCCGAAGCTAAAAACAGGATATACCCATCTTACTCCGGTTTGCATCCCGATTTAATCGGGAGAAAAAGCGGATTAGAGGGGTATATACTGAGTAACTTAGTTGCAAACCGAAGTTACGTGAGTATATCGAGATGAGTTCTAGAAGGATACATACTGATTGCATTTTCAAATACAAGAAGTATAAAATGTCATCATGCAAAAAGCTCTTGGACACTTTTTCGACAATATCATCATCTATACTTTTTTCCTGCTGTTTTTCTTAGTACCCATAATACTTTCACCTCTCAATTACGAGCTTTTCGAGTATAACAAAATGATGTTGACATATGGGTTAACCGTCATTATCGTGGGCGCTTGGATGGCAAAAATGCTTATAGAAAAAAAACTCAGGATTGCCCGTACGCCTCTTGACATACCTATTCTGCTTTTTCTTATAAGCCAAACCATATCTACAATCCTCTCCATAGACCAACACGTTTCATTATGGGGTTACTATAGCAGATTCAATGGCGGGCTATTATCAACAATTAGCTATATTCTGCTTTTCTACGCTTTTGTCACCAATTTCCCAAGGGGAAAAATCAAAACGCTTCTTTATGTAACATTAGCTTCCGCAATATTAATTGCATTTTACGGCGTCCTGGAGCATCTTGGCATAGATAAAGACCTTTGGGTCCAGGATGTACAGGATCGGGTTTTTTCCACACTCGGCCAGCCCAACTGGCTGGCAGCCTATTTAGTTGCCCTTCTTCCAATCACTTTTGCTTTGAGCCTACAGCAAATCTCCCATATATGGGAAGAAGCTAAAGACATGTTGTCTGACCGGACTTTTTGGAAATATCTCTCTGTTGCCATCCTTTTTTATGCCGCACTCATCTTTACCAAATCCCGCTCGGGGTTTATTGCCTTTTGGGTAGTCAACTTTATTTTTTGGCTTATCCTACTACTGAAATTAAAATACCGGCATGCCACAGTCAGGATTTTACTCATTTTTAATTTGTCGTTTATCATTTTTACATTCATATTGGGTATCCCTTTTGACCAGTTGAGTAAATTTACACTTCCAGACTTATACACTTCTTTCCAAACTAAAATTGAGCATAAACAACCTTTACCAAAAATCCAAAAACCGATCGGCGGTTCGATAATAGAGGTAGGAATTACAGGATCAGGCAAGATCAGGGAGATTGTTTGGAAAGGTGCACTTGATATATTCCGTCATTATCCGCTTTTTGGTACCGGGGTTGAAACTTTTGCTTTTTCCTACTACAAATTCCGCCCAGTTGAACACAATATGACTTCAGAATGGGATTTTCTTTATAACAAAGCTCATAACGAATACCTGAATTTCGCAGCGACTACTGGTGCTTTCGGCTTGGGAACTTACCTTTTGATTTTGGGAGTATTTATCTTTTGGAGTCTTTTTAAGATTCAACCCTTCGCTGTTGACGCCGCTCAGGATAAACCCACGACTCATCCCGCCTCAGCGGGATCCAGTCTGAGACTGGATAATAACCCACAACCTGCCTCGCCGACAGGCGGGCCCACAGCCCACAGCACGCAACTAATCGTCCTTTCATTATTTTCAGGCTGGCTTTCAATTCTTATCACCAACTTCTTTGGCTTTTCTGTAGTCATCATGCAAATACTTCTTTTCCTTATGCCGGCTATGGCATTTATCTATTATTATGGTGAAAACGGCTCACTTCCATATTTTCTTTTTCCCTCTACGGCATCCACCAAAACAAAGAAAAAAACAGCGCGATCCATGCCTTATGAGGAAAATCAGCTTTCCATTCTCCAGTATGCTGGAATCATTACCGTTATGGGAGTAGTCCTTTATTTGGTTTTTACACTAACTGTCATGTGGTATGCAGATACCGTCTTTGCCAGCGGCTACCGCGCTTCCCAAGGCCAAGACTTTACCACTGCCTACACAGATATAAAGGATGCTATTTCCCTCAATAACGGCGAGCCATTATATTTTGATGAATTTTCCTTTGCTGCTTCCGAGATGGCTTTGGCTTTTGCTGACAATAAAAACAGTACGTATTCGGGAGCACTCAAAAATCAGGCGATTTTGGCTAGTTCCATGGCTACATCAATTTCTCCAAACAATGTTAATTTCTGGAAAACAAAAACCCGCGTTTACTATGTACTTTCTCAAATTGACCAGAAATACCTGGCAGACGCTATGGACGCTCTAAAAGTATCTCACCAGCTCTCACCGACTGATCCCAAAATCACATATAATATGGGACTCTTATATGACAAGATGAGCCAGACTAAAAAGGGAATTGATGAACTTGTGGCAACCACTAAACTGAAACCTGATTACCGTGACGCTTACTATGCCCTGGCTTTCCTGTACGACAAGGAAAAGGAGGAACAAAAAGCTCGAGAGGCATTGCAGTTTATACTGCAACATCTCAATCCAAATGATGCGGACGCTAAGAAAAAACTGGAAGAACTGAAATAAGTACAAGAATATGATTGTTCAAACACCAAATCCAGTACTTACCACCCCCAGTCGACCGGTAGGTAGGGTTGATAAAAAAGTACTATCAGTCATAAAACAGATGAAGAATACCCTTGTTGCTGCCAACCATCCTAAGGGTGTCGGCCTTGCTGCTCCTCAAATAGGCGTTCCTCTTTGCATATTTATCACACGTCCCCGTGAGGATGCCAAAATTGATGTCTTTATAAACCCAGAGATTACCTGGACATCAGAGGAAAAAAGCGAGATAAAACGGGAAGAAAAGGATAAATCACTCAAAGATGAAAAAAAACTTGAAGGCTGTCTATCCATAAACAATGTCTGGGGACATCTGAAGCGCGCCAGCCGGGTCAAAATGAAATATATGGATATCAAGGGAAAAACCCACGAAAAGGATTTCTCAGGCTTTATGGCAACGATTGTCCAACACGAGACCGACCACCTGCGTGGTGTCCTTTTCACCCAACGGGTTTTGGAACAAAAGGAAAAACTATACCGGATAGAAGAAGACGAAAAAGGCCAGGAAAAATTGGTAGAGATTGAATTATAATTTTTAATTTTAAATTTCAAATTTTTAATCAAATCCAAATTATTAATTTCTAAGAATAAATCTTTAAACATTGATTAGAAATTGGAAATTAGGAATTAGAAATTTATGCCCATTCGCATTATATTCTTCGGCTCGTCAGACTACTGCATGCCCATACTGGACTCTCTAAAAAGAAATTTTGAGCTGAAAGCAATTATAACCAAACCAGACAGTCCTGTCGGAAGAAGGCAGATACTCACTCCCACTGAAGTAAAAAAGTATTCACAGACTCACAAAATCCCGGTTTTCACTCCGGCAAATAAAAAGGAACTCATAAATCTGAAAGAAGACATCACCAAACTAAAATCTGATATTGCCGTTGTGGCGGACTATGGAATAATTATCCCTAAAGAAATTTTTTCTCTCCCCCGCCTGAAAACTCTGAATATCCACTTTTCCAAATTGCCTGATTTTCGCGGCGCCTCCCCTGTACAATATACGATTTTACGGGGTGACAATTCAGGTTGGATATCTATTATCCTTATGGATGAGAAAATGGATACAGGAGATATTCTTTGGCAAAAGGAAGTTAAGCTAAATGGTAAAGAAATAACTGAAGAATTATATAAAAAACTGTTCAATGTTGTAGGTTTATCACTTCCAGAAATAATAAACAGCCTCAACAACCATAAACTCATACCCCAAAAACAAGATCACTCAAAGGCCACTTATGCCAAAATTTTTACAAGGGGCGACGGCTTCATCCCCTATGCAATTATTAAACCAGCTATATCCGGACAATCTCCAGAGCCATCCAAACTCCTTTCCTGGCCGTTATATAGAGAAATTATCTCAAACTTCCCAACGACCAACCAGAAGTTGCTCACCACCCGCCACCTATCACTTACCGCCTACAGCCTACAGCCCACAACGATTATTTATAATGCTTTCCGTGCCCTTTCTCCCTGGCCTGGTATGTGGACAAATATTCAAATAACAGAAAACAGACAACAAATAACAAAAAGATTAAAAATCATTCATGCACATGTAGAATCTATCACACACAACACGCCACCCACCACCAAACTAGTTTTAGATCTTGTACAGCTAGAGGGTAAAAATACGGTTTCCTGGAAACAGTTTACAGAGGGTTACCCAGATATTTTATCACCGGCTTCTTTAATCACTTGCACCAATTCTTTATAAAATAAAGTTTTTAGCTCAGGTGCATTATCTTCCACTCTTTTGACCATACTGTTTATTGTAAAAATCGGCACCAGGAAAAGTTTTCTTGCATTTGACCTACCTTCATCCTCCAAGAGTAAGTCAAGTTTTTTAATCATCTTCACTTTGACACTGTTTACCACCCATGACTCCATCTCCAGACGCAAAGCCCCCGGCAATCCGGCCAAAGGATCTGACGACATTAATGATGATACGGATTTATCTGCCATATAAAAATAAAACAACCAATAGGAAAAACTATTGGTTGACATTGATTTAACCATCTAAAATACCACAAATGAGCAAAAAATGCAAATTATAGGATATACCACATATCAAATTCTTCGGGCAATTAATACTGAACCGTTCCTATCTCCATATCTATCAGTACCGTCGTATATTACAGACTCTTGTGGTGAGTATGTCACAAGCGAATCCAAATCGACCAAACCTCCTGGTGGGGAAAAAGTCACTTTAGCATCTTTTGGGATTAGCTCAAAGATTAACGCTCCTCCTTTAGCCGGTTTTCCCAATTCAAAAGCTGCCATATCATTCAGAAATGTAGCAAACGCACCCAATCTGGTTCGCTCAACAATCAATTTCTCCGGCATGATCCTCATCATAACTAAATCAACATTTGCCAAATCTATCTGACGATCAATCCGGCCATGGGCTGAGTATAACGGTACGCTTGGTAACACCAATCCCATACCCATTGCAGAATTCACTTCTCCGTTTTTTTCGTACTTTACCATCTCACCTTTCCTCAAATTGTTCAAAGCACCAATAGTCATGCCCAAAAGCCTTCGACCCCTGTTTCCCAAACCATGCTTACCCAATAAATCCACTGTTTTTAAGACATCCGGCGAAAAACCGGAGTCCAGTATCCATAAGAAAGGAAATTCTGCTGGTAAAACTGGATATACGCTTTTTTTATATAAAATATCTCCAGTATTATCTCCTACTCTTTTACCCGAGGCAGTCAACGGGCTAACCGCTTTTATTTTCCCTTCTCGCACTTCCGATATTTTTTCCAGTAAATCTGTAATTTCATCTTCGGAAGTTCTTTTTTTCCAACCATATACTTGTGAAATAACCTGCTCCCCTCCGCCGGGAAACGGAACTAATAAAAATGGCTGGGGAAAATGTATATTCCCGCTTGTTAACATCCTGTATACAGATGAAAAAGTAGCATCTCCTGCCAACACATAGTGTCTGGTATATCCTCCTAATAATTCAGGCCGGTCTGGTGTATCGAAGAAATTTATTATATCCAGATCACCCAATTCGGATTGAACTTGCATCGCTTTCTCTCTACCATTACCGTCTCCGGAATAGCCATTGAATATCAAAGCTTCTTTCTGCATAGTTTGGGCTGTATTTTAGCACCCTAGTGGCTATTAAACCAAAATGATAAAATATAAGATCCTTCCAGCTTTTTTGAGCCATTAAATTTATGATCCAGAAAAATAAAACATTCGCAAGTTTCGCTTTCGGCTGTCGTGTGAATCAAGCTGAAAAAGAAATGCTTGACCGGCAGCTTCTTGCATCCGGTTTTTCTTATGACTCTAAAAATCCTCATTTATACCTTATTAACACTTGCGCCGTGACGGCAAAGGCTGAACGTGAGGCAAGACAACTGGTTTACCGGCTCAAACGCCTCCTTCCAAACACAAGAATCATCGTCACTGGCTGTGCCGCCACCAAGTGGATAAACGAAAATACAAAAGTGGAAGGCGTTGATTGGATAATTGATAACAACAATAAGGAATATATTTCGCAGTTACTCAACTCAAAACTTTTACAGCCGGAGATACCGGGTTTGGAGACCGACATAAATGCAACCAAGAGCCGGATAAACAACAAAGATACTACTTTGTGGCAGGAGAAAAGGGTTCAAAAAAAACCAAGAGTGTCGGAAAATTCCGGTATCGAGGCTTATAAAGCGCGATATAAACCTCAAATAAGCGACAAATTTATCAACTCCGGCCGGTTGCTTGTCAAAATCCAGGACGGTTGCCAAAGATTTTGCACTTTCTGCATAGTCCCCTACCTGCGGGGACAGCCGAAATCTCGCAGGATCGCCGAAATTGTAAAATCGATAAATAAATTCACCAATCTAGAAAACGCGGGTGGCGCAAAGGAGGGTTCCCAATCAAAGCTTCACGGCCTTGAGTCACGACCAAGTCGTGACGATTTTGAAGCTGGAATTGGGAAACCTGCGCGACAGGACCCGCATATTAAAGAAGTCATTCTCACTGCCATAAACACTCAAGCCTATGGATATGACACAGGCCAGTCTTTTATTGATCTTTTGAACAATATCATCGACAAAACTCGTATTCCCCGCATTAGTTTTGGCTCTATCCACCCCTGGAGCATAGATGACGACTTTTTCCGCTTCTACAAATCGGCCTTAAATCACGAAAGGCTGGTAAAGTTTTTCCATATCCCTTTGCAATCAGGATCCAACAAAATCCTGTCATACATGAAACGCGGCTATACGCGGGAGGAATTCATGGAAAAGCTCAAAACTCTGGAAAAAATACATCCTATGACTTTTATCGGCACGGATATTATTGCCGGATTTCTTGAGGAGACAGACCGCGATTTTGAAGATACTTATAACTTTCTATCCAAAACCCCAATTTCAAAATTCCACGTTTTCAGATTTAACAGGAGAGAAAAAACTGCAGCCTATTTTATGGCCAAAAGGCTAAGTGAACCTACTCCGGCTCAGAAAAAGAAAAGGGTAAAAGCGCTTATTGAACTGTCACAAAGAAAATATCAAATGTTTCTGGAAAAACATATAGGTCTTGTCTTTCCTGTCTTACTGATTGACAAAGCGTCCAAAGGATACCGGCAAGGTCTTCTCAATAATCAGATTCCGGTAGATATCAAATCTGACAAAGAAACCGGAGACATTATTGAAGAAGTCAGAATTGAATCGGTTGCAAAAGGCAGATTAAGGGGAAATACGGTTTAATTAACCTGTTTTGAGTTTATCAGTGGATAATGACTGCCAGGAAAGAAACAACATAGTAATCATTACAAAAGTTCCCATAATGGCCGGGAAAAAAGGGTTTACTTTCTCATAAACAAAACCCGCGGCTACGGGCCCGAATAACCTTCCCATTGATCCGAAACTCTGCAATAAACCCAGATTGCCGCCCTGATCATGCGCCGGGGATTTTTCGGAAACCAAAGCATTTACCACAGGCACAATAAGGCTTCCTCCGATGTTGTATACGGTCACGCCAATGATAAACAAAATCATGCTTCCCGCAAATGACATAACAGCAAATCCGGCGGTCGCGGCAACAATGCTTATTATGAGAAGCTTTTTCTCCTCAAATTTCTTCACTAGTCTGGACACACCAAAGCCCTGTATAAAAGTGGAAACGATTCCTCCCAGGGCGAAAATAAAACTTACCTGTTCGACTGATATATTCAGAATATCCTTCCCAAAAAGCGACATGGTGGTAAAAACCCCGGACTGAGCCCAGAAAATGAACATATAGATAAAGAAAAAAACCAGCATGGGCCTGTTCTCCATATCCAGGATAAGGCTTTTGAAACTGAAATATTTTTTCTCGTATTCCATTTCTTTTACCGATTCTGATTCCGGAAGAAAGAACTGGGTCAGTAGTACGCTGACCAACGTAATACCGGCAGCGGCCAAGAATGGAGCAGAAAGTGATATGCCGGAAAAAAGACCACCCCATATCGGCCCCAGTATAAATCCAGATGAGATTCCTGCAGTAAGAACTCCCATCGCGCCAGCCCTTTCCTTCTTATCCGAAACATCCGCCATATAAGCCTGGGCGATGGAAACGTTTCCTCCGGAAATTCCGTCAATTACCCTGGCTACCATCAACCAGAAAATGGAATGTGTCCACCCCATGATGGCAAATGAGGCGACAGTTCCCCAAAGAGAATAAAGAAGCAGTGGCCGGCGGCCAAAGCGGTCCGAAAGCTTACCCAGTACGGGAGTAGCCACCAGTTGCATCAGGGAAAAAACACCTATAAGAAGTCCAGAAATCAATGGATCTCCTCCGTATTTCTCGGTCATGAGAGGCAATACAGGAAAAACAATCCCGTAACCCAGGAAATTGACAAAGACAATAAGAAAAATAAGAAATTTAGGCGATTTGACGAATTTCATGAGAAAAAAATATAGACCTTCCGTGGTCTATAGTATAAATATATCAGAGGAAGTATGTGAACTCAATGGGAGTCAATTCCTTTTAATGTCCTAAACATTACTTAGATTTTTTAAAGAGATTCGCTTAGACTCTCCTCTTATTCCCTATTCTCGTGAATATCACTTCAATGTGTATCTTAACATGGTATTGACTCCATCTGACTTTGCCTGTTATCCTGAAATCAGGCAACAGGAAAAGGATTTACTATGCCCAAAAAAGAAGCTTCGGCTGCACACGAAGCTTATGTCAAAGGAACATTAGTTGAGCGGTTAACAGCCTTTATGATTGATGAGGCTGTACTTCTTATCCCTCTTCTTTTAATCCAATATTTGGTTTTGACACTGACGAGCTTTCCATCCAGAAATATCATCTCTATCATCCTACAGGTTATTCTTATTTATGGTTACAATATATTGTTTATTGCCAAAGACGGAGCCACGATAGGTAAAAAAATGATGCGGCTGAAAGTGGTAACGGTAAATTACGGCAAGGTGAATTTCACTCATGCAGTAATAAGAGAAACCGTGGGGAAATGGATAAGCGAATTGGTTTTTGAGCTTGGGTATTTGTGGGTACTTATCAATAAAAAAAGGCAAGGCTGGCATGATACAATTGCCGGTACTCTAGTCGTAAAAGTGGACAAAACTGGAAAAGTCCTGCATGACACGTCTCCTTATTCTTCCAAAAAGTCATTGATGGTCTTCATATTCTTTTTCCTTGTCTGGGGGTTTGCTTTTATATTGTCACCTGTAGTCATTCTACTAAACCTTATGGTAGGTTCACCATTTAAGGTGGTCGGAGACTCTATGGCTCCGACAGTCACAAGCGGAAACTACATACTGACCCAGAAATTCAGTTATCAGTGGCAACACCCTAAAAGAGGCGATATTATCCTTTTCAGGGTACCCCAGGATATACAAAATGTTTATATCAGGAGAATAATCGCACTACCCCAAGAAAAGGTTAAAATTGTTTTTGGGAAAGTATATATAAACGATATACAACTAAATGAGCCGTATATTCCCACCAGCATGGTAACAAATACGGTGCCAGGTGGCTTTGTTCCTACAAATATCGACATGCGTGTCCCCACCGGCTCATACTTTGTCCTTGCAGACAATCGGACTGTAAGTATTGACAGCCGCAACTTCGGGTTTGTACCTGAAAGATTGATAATCGGTAAATACTGGTTTACCTACTTTTGAGGTTGTTGGAGATTATTCTTTTTTTCCTACAATAGACTCAATATTTAGAGACTGGCTGGCTTTTTCTTCTTTTACTTTTTTTTCAGCGGGAGCTTCAATTTTAGTCCTTTTTGCTGCTTTTACTGTTTCCTTTACCAACTGCGGCTTCCAGATAAAATAGGCTCCGATCTTACCATCTTTTCTCAGTCTTTTTATGCAACTTGTACAAAGAATCACTTTTACAGCTACCCCGTTTCTCAAAACCTTAAGCTTCTGCAAATTGGGCTTAAATATACGCCTTATGCGATTCTTGGCATGAGAAACTGCATGACCTATGGCTATACCTTTATGGCAATTCTGACATTTTGACATTTTCATAAGCTGACTTGCTATACTTACCTTCAAATAATTGTTATACTATATCAGAAACAACCGTGTTAGACAAGAAGAGAGTATAAACACTTAAAAGTAAACAAGCAGAGAAAAGTGAAGCATGTAAAATTTTTTTTGCAGATCGCATACGGAATGTCTATAATAAAAACGCACTAACAACACCTCCCATCCTTGCGAGCTAGAAAATTTTTACTGCAAGCTTTTCAATTAATAAATCGTTATATGTTCGGACTTTTTACCCAAAATCCGGTTGAATTTATCATTATCGCAATATTACTTTTGCTGGCTATCTCCGTACATGAATTTTCCCACGCTCTGATCGCTGACCATCTTGGTGATCCAACCGCCCGCCTCTCTGGACGGCTCACCCTCAACCCTGCCGCCCACATTGATCCCATAGGCACACTGCTTCTTCTTTTTGTGGGCTTTGGCTGGGGCAAACCGGTACCATTTGACCCATTCAATCTACGCGAGCCTAAAAGAGACGCGGCACTCATCTCTTTTGCCGGACCGGGTTCTAATCTCGTTATGGCTATATTAACAAGCATCATACTTCGAGTAGCAATCTACATCCCTTTTGTATTCCTCCTGCCTCTAGTCACGGACGTTCTTAGCCTTTTTGTCTACTTCAATGTCCTTTTGGCAATTTTTAACCTCATTCCAGTTCATCCTTTGGACGGATTTAAGGTGGTCGCCGGACTTTTGCCCAAAAAATATTATTACGACTGGCTGTCTTTGGAGAAATACGGGATAATCTTTTTGATACTTCTTATCTTTCCTTTTTTCGGCTCCTCCCCAGTCATCGCCCTTATTTCACCTATCATCAATTTTCTGGTATCGTTATTGTTGCCTGCCTCTCATTTGGGCGGGATAATATAACCCATGTGGTACCAAAAAACTGTCCAGGAAGTTTTTGCTGAACTTAGAACCAACCCGTTGTCCGGCCTGACAAAAAAGGAAGCGGAAAGAAGACTCAATGAATACGGACAAAACTTGCTCCCGGAGAAACCCAAACCATCGCTCTTATCTAAGTTTATTGACCAATTCCGGGACATACTCATTCTTATTCTGCTTTTTGCCACAGCGATCTCTCTTCTTTTGGGAGAAACGGTTGATGCTATAGCCATACTGGCTATCGTCATACTCAACTCAACCATCGGCTTCATACAGGAAATTCAGGCTGAAAAAACTCTGGAATCTCTGAAGGAAAAAGATGTCATTTATGCACTGGTTTTGCGCGATGGGAATGTGGAAAAAATCCTTTTTCCCCAGCTTGTTCCCGGAGACATTCTTATTTTAGAAGAAGGGTCAAAAGTGCCTGCCGACGCCCGTATCGTCGAGTCTTTCTCTCTTCGGACAGACGAAAGTATTTTGACCGGTGAATCCAAACCCACAAGCAAAAATGCAAAACCGATTGAAGGAAAATCAGTTCTTCTTGCAGACCGCAAAAATATCATTTTCAAAGATACGGAAATCATTGCCGGACGCGGCAAAGCTGTCGTATTTGCCACGGGTAAAAATACGGAAATCGGCAAAATCGCCCAGTTTTTGGGGGAAGTAAAAAATGAGAAAACCCCTTTGACGCTTGAATTGCAGAAAGTTGGGAAAACGCTAACTTTTGTCATCGGAATAATTGCTGTACTGGTCTTCATACTCAACTATCTAAATAATCTTCCATTTGTTGAAAGCCTCCTTGTAGCCATATCTCTTGCTGTAGCTGCCATTCCAGAGGGTCTTCCGGCTATCGTGACAATAGTGCTTTCCATTGGCGTCAAGAGGCTCGCAGAAAAAAAGACAATAGTGAAAAAACTGCCAGCAGTAGAAACGCTGGGGGCAGTACGTATAATTGCTACCGACAAGACTGGGACGCTGACCCAAAATAAAATAAATGTTGTCCAAATTGCTCTTTCCGATGGTGAAAATTTTACGTTGACAGGAGAAGGATATAATCCCAACGGCGAGTTTATTTACAACGGAAAGATTGTTAACCCCCTGGAAAAATCGGCTCTGGAAAGACTCTTGACCGCCGGTGTCTTGGCAAATGACGCGACTATATCCGGCTTAGATAAAATTATCGGCGACACTACTGAAGCGGCGCTTCTAGTAGCCGCCCAAAGGGCCAAACTAAAAGTGGACGAAATAAAAACCAGCCAACCCAGGCTTTATGAAGTGCCTTTCTCAGCCGAGCGCAAAATGATGAGCGTTGTAGTCAAAATAAACGACACCGGAGACCATCTGCTTTATGCCAAAGGCGCTCCCGAAGTCATCATGTCAAACTCAACACTCACCGCGAAGGACAAAAAGAAAATTCTTGAGCAAACTCTTGCTATGGCCAAAAAGGGACTTCGCAGTCTGGCTGTCGCAAGAAAAAAGATGACAGCTTATGAGGTAAAAAAAGCTCTTGAAGAGGACAAACTCAATGAGAAAGGAATGGAGTTTTTGGGGTTAGTCGGCATGCAGGATCCTCTTCGTCCTGAAATAAGAAACGCTCTCAATCAGGCCAAAATAGCCGGTATTACAACCGTCATGATTACCGGAGACCACCGGGATACCGCCGCCTCAATTGCCCTGGCGGCGGGGATCATTTCCCAAAGCGGTAAAGTACTGACAGAAGATGAAATAGAATTTTATAGCCGCCAAAAACTGGCAAAAGCGATACAGGAAGGCGTCCATGTCTTTGCCCGTATCTCCCCTATGGGCAAGCTGAAAATTGTGGAGGCCATAAAAAGCATTCCAAATACTCAGGTGGCAGTCACTGGCGACGGTGTAAACGATGCTCCTGCCATTTCTGCCAGCCACATCGGCATTGCCATGGGCATGACAGGCACCGACCTCACCCGGGAGGTGGCCGACATGGTCATTACAGACGACAATTACGCGACAATTGTAGATGCTGTCAGGGAAGGAAGAGTGATTTTTGCCAATCTGGTAAAGTTCATCCGCTATCTTATTTCCTGCAACCTCTCTGAAGTCATCGTGGTAACAGGAGGTGTCCTTTTTGGGACACCACTTCCTCTTTTACCTATACAGATACTTTGGATAAATCTTATCACAGACGGCATGCCTGCTCTTGCCTTGGGACTTGACCCGCCTGAGTTTGACGTCATGAAAAAGCCACCCAGAGATATAGATAGAGGAATTCTGTACAAAAAACGCTGGATTTATATGCTTGTTGAGGGTAGCATTATGGGAATTGCCGTTTTTGGCCTATTCCTTTTTTCTCTCTCGCATTTCTCCTACACTGTTGCCCAAACCATGACTTTTGCCGCCCTGGCCCTCTCCCAACTGGTTCACGCTTTCAACAATAGAAGTACCAGGAAATCTCTTTTTTCACTGGGAATCTTTACCAATAAATATCTAGTGGTAACAGCAATTGTTTCAGTTATCCTTCAAATCCTGGTCATCCAGACTTATTGGGGAAATCTTGTATTTCAGACAAGCAATTTGAACTCTTATAACTGGTTGATTGTCGGATTGGTATCGCTTATTCCTTTTGTCGTTGTCGAAACCAAAAAACAGCTGAGATTTAGAATATTGCCGTGATAAACCAAACAAAAAGTTCTCCTAAACATTTTTTCTATTTATTATATCGCTATAATTTTTCATCATAATCCGGAATAACACTTGGCGTCTTCCAAAAGCAAAATCTTTCATAAGAGCATCTTCGTTGGGCCAATAGAAACCCCCGAATTTCTTTGAAGATAAATAGGCTAGATGGAAAAGTTCGGAAGGCAAATAATCAATATTATTTCTTCCAAATTTGCTTTCCTCCTGCAATACCGAGTTATAAAATCTCATCCTGCCGTGATGCTGGATTTCCTTTCGGGCTCGTTCATCTTTAGAATAAAGATTTTCCCAAAATGAGTTTAACCGTCTGTTTACTTCAGTTAATGTCGGTCTCCATCTTAAAGATCCGGAATAGATAGCGCTACCCTTAGGGAAATACTCTATTTCTCTTACTACACAACCTGCCGGTATTGGATCATTAAACTTATTTGACCGTATGTCTTGTCTTTCACGCTGGCCGTATTTATCAATATACTCCACTGTAACTTTCTTGACTCTGGCCAATTTCGACATTTTTATTCCTCCCGACCCCAAAAGATCAACCATATTCCCGTGTGTAGACAATACCACTTCATGCCGCCTGCTTACATTTAACCCCTTCCTTCGTAAAGCTATGGCCCCTGTCTTATCTCCTGAAACTGTCTGGACAAATATCGAAAACATCCCCTCCTCCTTTGCCCGTATAAACCCTTCACGAATTTTCAGGAGGTGGGAGACGGCTTGCGCTTGCCAGGCAGATTTTGCTTCGCTCCCCCTACCCCTTACACTGACTATGTCGGAAAGAGAAGCATTTTGGGATATAAACTCCCCTATAGTTGTAGGACTTACATTCAACTCCACCCTGGCCGGAGGTACACCCTCCATCTTAAAAGGAGAAACCCTGTCAAGCGTATCCAAAATATTTTTACTCAAGTCTCCCCACATCTTTTCCATTTTTACCATATCCCCTACGACTGACACGGATACGTACGGACTGATATTTTGGGTTTGTGTTCCGACTTGTTTATAGTAATCGTATACGGAAGGCGCTTTGAAATAGAGAAAAACATCTGAATCACTGCTTTTTACGAACTCATTTAGCACTTGTACAACCTCAATACTCTTTAATTCCGCTTGGGACAAAAGTCTGTATTCTTTGGGATACAACTGCGCAAGAGACATTTCCGCCAGTTCATCTCTCAGGCGATAAAGCCTCAGCGCTTCTGCAAGGGGTACGTGTACTGCCAAAGTCTCTTTGGTTTTCCTCTCTTTTTCTTCCTCATTCATGCCGCCGATGGTTTTGAGATTATGCCACCTGTCAAGGAGTTTAACAAAAAGCACTCTGACGTCACCCCTTTCTATACCCTCATGCTCCATCGTCTCGTACATTTTCTTGGCCGTCAAAACCTCCGCAACATGTTCTCTTTTTCTAAACTTTATCTCTGTTTCCACATCGACGTTGTGGGGTATATCTGGACTTGAGATTTTCTTCATTGCCCTCATACCGCGGGCCAAAAATTGCGCATCGGCTTTTGCCTGAGATAAGTTTTCATTATTTTTCCCCTTAAAGAGATTGGTGTAAATTTCTTCCACCTTGAAAGGCAAGACTGGCGTGCCGTCGGCCGGCGAATCCTCCGCCAAATCATGCAAGAAACACAATGCAAGTGTCTTCCAATCAGCCTGATACTCACTGGCTGCTTTTGCCGCCATTTCAAGTGGATGAAGTGTATAAGGTTCTCCCGTGAAACGGAATTTCAGCTGGTGTCCGGCAAGGCAGAGATTGTATGCTACCTGGACTTTTTCTCTTTCCTCGGAATTCAAATAACTGATATTTTGGAAAAACTCGTCCTTTTTTTCTGCTTCAAGGGGAAAAAGTCGCGTGCCGGGAAGCTGGTCTTGATTAAAAGTGTATATGACTCCAGCTCTTGCTGGTTTCCTATGGTGCATTCTGTCAAGCGTAATAAGCTCCGGTACAGACTCTTTCCTGAAGGTTTCATATCCGGATGTTCTTATGTATTTGTCCAGTCCCAATGCACCAACAAGTTCGGCTTTCGGCATAAAGAAAATAAATTCCAAAAATGGGGATATAGGGCGGGATAAGCGGATTATACAGTATTTTAATTTTGAAGAAGTATATTCATTTCTATTTCAACCATTTGATTAACCACATTTAGCTCCATCAGCCTTATACGCATAGTGAGCGGAACCTCCATTTCCATGTGTACGCAACTGACCCTTATCATTAACATATGATGTACCCGGATCAATCCAATCCACATCAGCGCCATTTCCAGATATAGCGTTTGCTGCTTTTCTGGCAGCTACCTCATTTTTGCCATGAAAACTGGCAATTGCCTTCACATTTCCTCCTCCTCTTCTCACGACTCCATAACAGTGGAATGGTTGTTTATAAGTTGGAATTCCCGGTAATGGCATATCGCCAAAATCACTAAATCCTTGAGAAAACTCCAGATCTCGTTCTCGCATAGTATTTTTTAATAAATTTATAAAACAGCTTCAAATCTTAATTTAAGATTGATATTATAAGCATTTTATGTAAAAAATCAAGAACAACGTCAACTTTCGCTTTTTGAACGGAAGAACTGGTTTGTGACTAAAAAATGATTACCTATTAGACCATTTCATATGCCCTTCTTAGAGGTCTGACATCGATTAATCCTTTGCCTATACATCTATTGCTGCTTTTTATTATCTGCTTTAACTTATCATAACCGTACTCCTCCAGTACACTTGGATCAAGATACACACGGACAACTACTGGGACGTTATCAGCTAATATCTCTGACTCAACATCAGTCAAGCTGATTTGCAGATCATCAAGAGTGCTTGAGACCGCTCTCACCAAACCCCGCTGGTCTTTCCCAAAAACAATTTCCATTACTCCTGCCTGCTGGTTCGGAATTTCCAGTTCCGTTGCGACCTCTCTTATCAACTGAGTGGTTATTCTGGGATCTCCCATCCCTATATTGAAAAGAAATTCTCTTTCGTCCATATCCGGAAAATGTTGGTGTACCAGATGCATTGCCCTATCAATTCCTATACGCAAAGGTATTCTGTTGTCATGCATGGCCTGCCCTATCACCCATTTTCCGGCACTGGCCACGTCTGTTTCGAGAAGCTTCCGTTCCTTCCCAGTTGTTTTCTCCAGCAGTCTTCTTATTTTATCCCTCACAATCTGTGAACCCTCCTTGTCAGTATGAAAATAGTGTATCCAATGGGGTGACCAATGTTCTATTTTTTTCTTGTCCCGGATGATATGGATTTCGTCACCCGGCTGTAACTTCTGATTGAGTGCTACCGGCCTGCCATTTATTGTTGCACCTATAACGGTGGGCCAACTTCCGCGCAATCCTCCCCTTCCCCTAAATATATCCCTTACATAATCCATCACTGTTGCATTCTGATCAATTACCCAAGACAAACCTTCACCTTTATCATCAATGCCTTTCACAATAATCTTACCCACGGGTATTTTTTCCATTAACCTGATGACCTGGGAAGACGAAAGTACATTTGTTTGGTTATATTCAGACATAATACGTTTATATCTCCGCCGTAATTGCTTATATCTCTGTAACGCCCAGTAATGCCGTTTGGCAATTTCGTCTCCCCCGTTTACTACGGTACTAATATCATCACTTGGTAAAGGC
Organism: Patescibacteria group bacterium; assembly: GCA_023379265.1. Classification (GTDB taxonomy): domain Bacteria; phylum Patescibacteriota; class Microgenomatia; order 2-02-FULL-39-11; family 2-02-FULL-39-11; genus JAMCUI01. The sequence continues at coordinate 36,686 of JAMCUI010000010.1, read as the reverse complement.
GCCCTCTTCCAATACATATCCTTGAGAGAAACTCTTGATAGCTCAAAGTTATCCTGAGGATAAATACGGACAACTACCCTCAGTCCGTCACTTTTCCTTCTCAATTCAAAAAGTAATACGTCTGTTCTATCGTTTAACACATCATTTCTAAACCTGATTTCGTTTATCGGTTCTATAAGTTCGTACTCACCGTTTTGTAAAAAGGTATATTTTGTCGCTAAATTCATGGCTGCCTCACTCCACCTTAATGGGTCGCTTGTGGACATACCGTTTAGAGATATATCGACATTGAGATAAAAATCATTGTCAGTCGCGATTCTCAATTTTCCCACGTCATCAACTATTCTTCCTCCCATTCTCCTATAAATATCATTTAGTCCCGGAGTTCTTGTATGTACCACTTCTTTATCTAGACTGCCCAAATCCGCCAATTCCTGACGCACCTGTTCAGGATCATGAGTCTGGAAAAACACCTCTTTTGTCAATACCAATAAATTAGCAAACTGATCATGGATTTCACTCCTGTTTCGCAAACACAGTTCATCCAATTCTTCCCCTTCTTTATACATCCCCACCATCATTGCCAGGGGTCGGTAGAATTCCTCTGTTTCTTTGATATTTCTTGCAATCCTGCGTGGATCAGGCAGTGCCTGTAAATCTCTTTTTTGCATATTGCGCAGCCTATCCTTCAATTTGATTATTATTACTCGGGGATCATCAAGCAGCGATCCGATCTGGCTCATCCTTCCCAATTCCATAGCCATTGATTTCTTCATCTCTCCTGTAAATATACTTAGTCTGCCGACTGTTGTTACCAATTCATCAACGATCTCATTAGGTATGCCTGCTGCGGCATAAATTTCCCGGGCGCTATTTTCGTTGAAAGGCTCTTTATCAAATTGCGTATCCTCGAAAGTATCGTGAATCCCTCCAGCACTAACCGTGATCGAATCCATCTCGTCATCGGCTAAATCCTTAGCTACACCTCCTACGTGTAGGAAAGAAGGATCATGGGTATATCTATATTTATTCTGATGAACTGCCAAAGCGGTAACAAGAGACAGATATGTCAATCCAAGATCACCAGGAGACATATACTCCCGACATTTTAAGGAAATTTGATCGCACAATTGCTCTTCCGAAGGAAAAAGATGGGTCACCGGATCGGGCACTTCACCAAAGGGAATTCTACCTGATGTGTTTTGCCTCCCTCCTATAAGTTCACCCAATTTTGCTATTTCAGTGTACGGAATTGATTGCAGTGTTTCTTGCGGCATGAAATTAAAAAGACGCTATTAAATTCTCAAGTATAACTACCAAATAATTGGATTGGTATTATAGGCTTTATAGCTATAAAAGGCAAATCTTGTAGACTTGACTTATATAGGCCTCGGGCTTAAAATACCAACGTATGTTAAGTAGAATACATTCCATCTGCCTCCTTATTGTCCGAAATTGGCACTTTGCCTATATGGGAGGTCAGTGGTAAAATCTTTGTTATAAGCTTAAAAAATTTAGAGACCTCCCAAATATAAAGGGAGGTTTTTTTAAGATGGCTCAAGCTAGAGAAATGTTACCTGCCGAACACGAACCGCCTGCAGAAAATGTGGTTCGGGTAATGCCATTGCAGCAAATTTCACCAAATGAACTTAGAGGCCAACTTAGCTTCAATTGGTCAGATGTATTAAGTCAAAAAGCAAACCCTCCCAATCCTTCCCAGACTTGGCTGACAAAATCTTACTGGGTTATAAAAAGTATTTCATCCGAAGAGCAAGGACAGACGATGCTCCCGGGAAAACACCTGCCGAAACCCTATGAATTTTCTAGAGATGATTTATTGGAAACTGCAGCAATATCAGTATGCGAGAAATTACATGACTATACTATAACGCCTAATGATATCAGAATTATACAAAACCAGCGTGAATATTCTTTTAACCATGGTAATGGCAGACAAACACACAGGGAATCGCTGACTATTACCGAGTTGCCGGCATCTTTTAAACCTCTTTCAATCAACCCACAAGATAAGATAGATGATACTGTGGCTCTATCCCCCTTACAAGTCAGATACCTTTTAGAAAGAGGCACGGTAACCGTCAGTGATAAAAAAGGAGCTCAAAGAATAATTACAATTGTCGATTCGATGCGACCAGGTGCAGCTCGCCAAAGAGCCGGTGTTGTTGCCAACCAGCAGATGATGGATAACTATAATTTAGCAGTTATAAAACAGGCCGAAAAATATGAGGCTCAGGTACGCCGGGATATATTAATTGATCTTCTGACAAACTCTGACCACCCGAAATATGGCAGGAAAAAATCAAGCCGGTGGAAAAGAGAACGGCTTGAATTTCTCCGGAAACTTGATTTGGAAAATCCAGAACATGTAGCTGCCATGATAGGGAAATTCAATCCACTTTCTCGTAGCTATACATTCCCTGATGACGATTCACTTACCTACCAGCAAATGCTAGCAACTTTCCAAAAGAATTTTGAGCCACAAGAACACGACAAAAGTAAAGAATTGTTGGCCAAAATGGTGGATTATGACACAAATGTAGCCCACCAAAGATTAAGTAAAACACGTACAGACAACCATCTCGAACTTACAAGAAGATACTATCTGGACTGGGAAATGGCAAAATCAATGCAACGGATGGCAATCCGCTCAGACGTGTCTGCAGTTGCTGAGGCCGGTCCGCAGGAACCTTATATGACTGCAGATTTCATACCAGCATTGGGTATTTTAGGACCACAGGAGTGGCAGGAACTTATAAGTAGGCACGTCAAATCCGAAGGAGTCGATACTGGTGAAACAGGAAGACTAAATCATCATCTCATACAAATCTATGAAGTATTATTCAGAACTTTTAACATTAATCCCACTGAAGAAAATTTTGGCATAAAACTTATCCAGGCGCTTGAACACACGCGCAGATTAAGAGCCAATACCGAAAGCCTTGACGGGAAAGAAACTTTAGAGCTGGAAGAAATACGACAGCGTCTTCAACAGAATTTCCAATTGGTTATGGGAATTACTGAAGATATATTCAGCCGGCTGTCTTTTGATATTAACACTTTTATGAGAGAAATCGAGGAAGAGGCGCTGTCATTTTTTACTGGAAGTCGCGGCGAAGCTACCAGATTCAATCTTTCAGACGAAGTAAAAACCACCCGACTCCTTGACCTTATACTTCTCATGCACAACATGCATCCCAACCGCAGCCTTCTACCATCAGGCGAGCCAAACCCTTTCAGGAAGAATATCTCTGCTAGCAAACAATCACAAGAATTGCCTTGGACCAGCCGGGCCAAACTACTCCTTATGATGGATCTTTTCGACTCAAACAAGGAGTGGTTTTTGAAGATGAAGACTCATACCGATGAACTGGACAAGATTATTGAAAGTATGCGCAGTGAAGACGAGGAAGGAATAAAGGGTAAAGATTATTATTATGAAATAACAGAGTGGGATACTAACAATCCTAAATTAAATCTTTATCCCGTGGACAATCCTCCAATCGGCAGTAAACCTGAAGCTGTAATGAAAAAAATCAAACTTGATCTTACAGTTGACGGCAAACCCGTTTATATCTTCACTACCGACAGAGATAAACATCCTTTGCAAAGACTCCGAAAGTTCCTCACTCTTGATCCAAGCAGTCCCGGAATCGAAGACGAATTTGCCAGATACATTATAGTCTGGACAGAACCACCTGCAGGTGGAGCTATCGGCGGATTTCTTTTTGATCGTAGTCTCAAGGAATGGCAGGAAAAAGCTATACTTGCCATAGAAAAAAGAATGCAGGAAATTTCTGAAAGTAGACTTAATCAGGTATATATAAAAGAAAGAAGAAAACCGGTAGCGGGCATCCAAAAAAAAGCTAAAAGAGGCAGAAGCGCTGCATCCGTACGACTGGCTTCGCTTAAATTTTATGAAAAGGTGGCAGTCAGTCGGAACAAAAGATCCGAAACCCATAGACTTTCTTCTCAAGATAGAAAAACGATAAGAGAAAAAATGATTCGTCAAGCTCCTAATGTTGAAGTCAATATCGACGGTAATATTTTTGTAGCTAGCCCTTTGGAGGAAATACAGTTCGGAGACCTTGATTATTATGCCTGGAAAATGGTCCAGGATCCTCTATATTTTCGGGGAAGGTTAATCAAAGTAAGACCGGCAAGCGGCAGGAATTCTTTTATCCTTCTTCTAAATCCCAGAGGAAAAGTGGTTAGCGACGATCTATATAAGCGTGTAGCACTCCAAACATTCAGCCAAAATGATATAGCAGCCCTAAGTTAATCGAGGTTATTTTCCGCTCTGCTGGCATTTGATGACGTCTAAACCGTTTATTATACCGTTTCCATCAATATCGTACTGTTTGAATGTACTCCAGACTGAAGTCTCTTTACTGCTGCGGCCGATATTTGCCTGTACCAGAGCGCAAAAACTGCTAAGTCCTCCTGTCGGACTGACACTGCTAGATGGTGAAATCATGGATGACGGGGTAGCTACACCGGTTGGCGTACCAACAGGAGGTATTAAAGTTGGAGAAACCGGAGGCGTGGGAGTAGTGGTTGTGACCAGTTCCGGCTGAGGCGATATAGCACCGGTGGTAAAACTGTAAGGCACACAATTATCCGTACAAGTCTGTCCTGAAGAATCACATTTATTGTCCCCTATGGCCACTAGATAATAATAGACAGTATTTGGCGTCAAAAGCGTCAGAGGCACATTGTGTATCTTACCGCTCGTTGCCTCCGGTGCGGTAAAATTTAGGCTAGTTGGAGCAGTTCCATATTCCACTCTTCCCTGACTGACATCAGTAGTCTCCCAGGCGACAACTGCGCTATTGGCTCCCACTTGAGCAGAGGCAATCTTTTGTGCCGGACATGTAGAGGCTTTGGCAAATTGCTGTGCTGCGCGACTTCCGCCTATTATGGTTGCGCCAAGAGCTGCAGCCAAAACCGTGATTATTCCTACAATTTTGAGCGATTTTTTGAAAGATGTCAGATGCATAATGTTATCTCAAAACTCAATACTATCAGTGTAAAATTAATCTTCAACAATTTATAAAGCAAAAACCACGCCCACTACGGTCAGTATAAATCCTACTCCCAATCCTAAAATTGTCATTTCTGCTCCTCCTGCTCTTTTTAACTCTGCCACAGTTGGCCTAGGAGCTTTGGTTGGCAAGGGAATTGGCGTACTTGTTGCTGCTGGCGCAGTAGTTGGAGCTGAAGTTGGAGCGGCTGAGGTTGGCGCGGCAGTCGGCTGAGCCGCCCCACCTATATTTATTGTCAAAGGCTGCAGAGGACACTTTATGATGTCGGATGAATCGGATGCCAAATTGATATTGGAGTCAGCTTCATTTCCGGTAGTACAGTCAAAAGACAGTGTAGTTGTACCAGGATTTTTGGCTGCTACAGTCATGGTTGCAAAAAGAGCGTCTGTAGAAGTAGATTTTGCGTGAGCAACACTTTCCTCCCAACTGGAGATAAGAAATTTATTATTGTATCCACCTAAAGGATTGGCGCTGAAATAGGTATAGAAATTGCCCGTCTTGACATTACTTGAATCAATAGTAATCGCATTGGGATCGTATGTAATAAGCGCGTCTCCGTTTATGGTAGACTGACCGGCGGTATTTATCATAATCTGTATATCAAAATTATCCCCTACATTGATCGTTTGTGAAGGGTTGGCAAGCTGCATCTTAAAAACCTGTGCATGAACTTCCTCTGCCTTGACACCTTTGATACAAAAAAGGAACGCTACCAGCGAAAAAGTGAAAATAAGCTTCCTCTTCATAATTATTGAGCTATTGTAATGACTGCTTTACCAGTTGTACCCAATACGTTTCTACTTGTTCCCTTTTCTACCAATGTTGAAAGGTTGGTCCTTCCCTTCTGGAAATCAAAAGTCAGATTTGTCAATCCGCTTTTTTGGGCTGTCAGGGAGAGGGTAAAGAAAGTGACGTTTTTATCAAGAGTATCACCCGTTTTTGACCTAAAACCAGTCACTTTTACCATACCCTCCTCGTTATCTATGGTTTTCCTCAGATACTCGGAAAAATAAGGACCTTCAGTGACGCTATCTGCTTTCAAATAGGTCGGATTAAATCTTACATAAGCATCAGCCCCATCCAATACCGTTTTTGGCGCCTTAAAATCGATGCTTACGTTAAAAGTCTGTCCTACTTTTACGCTGACAGGTACTCCCGAGAAGGAATACTCTCCTACCAAAGGCAAACTTGTTGGAGATAAGATAATAGTTGGTGCAACTTTTTGGACTTCCATGCTTTTTTGTAAAGCCGCATTCCTCTGGGCCCTTATGACAACTATGGCACCCAAAAGAATCACAAGCACCAAGACAACCACTAAAATTTTCCTGTAATCAGAAGATCCCTGTTGGTTCATATATAGACTAAATTAACTTTAATAACTTTACGAACTCTAAGAACTTTTCGCTGCATTAATTTACTTATCGTCATCAGGTTTTGTCGAAAGCGTATTGACAACTTTTGAAATGTCATTTCCGTTTACCACCCCGTCATAATTCACATCGGCTATATTCAGACTATCCTGGTCAGTCTTTCCTTGCCTCTGTTCTATAAGCGACAGGTCCACACTATTGACGGTACAGTCCTGTTTGCCGCCGTTATTGGGGTCAGGCAAATCTCCCGGTGCCAATGCATTTGTCGTCCAGTCAAAATCCTGTATGTTTTGGTCCTGGTTGGGTGCAAGCAGTACATGCTGCACCATGAGTGTCCCTCTGGTTTTGGGGGCTTTCAAGAAAATTGAGTAATACTTCCCCGCCTGAACATTATTAAGGATTACCCATCCATCAGGCGAAACTGTAGCTATATTCATCCCAGAGGGAGGCGTCCCTATAGAAGGTACTGGAGAATAAATCCCATTTTGCGCCCGCATCGGTACCCAAAAATCGTAGTCCCCGGCGGGAGTATTATTGCATGAATCAGTTGTTCCCTGATCAGTTGGATTATTCATAAAGGCCAACTCATCCTTCACTCTCAGCTTGAAGTATAAATCCGGTGTATTCTGGAGAAAAGCCACTTTTGCCTTAAACCTTATCTGAGGAGTCACCGAAGCACCCACATTTATCGTAAGCCATTGTTTATCTCCTATATTTATAAGGTATTGGTTGGATCCTAAAGGAGGAGTCGGTATAAGAGTCAAGGTTGGCACAGGTGTCAGGCTCGGAGTGGGAGTAAACGAAGGGGCGGGATTGGCTTGGGAAAAAGAAAAGTTGTCGAAATTGGCGGAGACTGTAGGATACTCTCCCCAGCTTTTAGCAAATAATCCCACATTCAAAGCTGTAGCAAAAGAATCGGGTATAAATGAAGCCTGCTGTATCCAACCGCTTCCTGTATCATAATATGTAGTAAAGACCCCTCCTTGCCTCACTATCCGAAGTTTTCCAGTAGTCACGGACATGGGTGTCCACTTATCCTGCACAGTCTGGTCCTGACCCTTTATGACCAGTTTACTTTCAAAACCAGCACTGTTACCTTTATTGGCATATTGAATAAATATATGAGAATCGTTTGTCTGGTCCTCAAGAGATAAAATAGCATCAGCCTCCGATTGACCGCTTGTAGTAAACTGGTTGAAGTCAACTGAAGTGTCAAAATCACCAGTCGTTGCACACAAAGTTTTTGCTGACAATACACCTCCATATGACTCAGAAGACCCGCCACCGTTTGCCATAAGACGCAAACTTCCAGAGGTCAGAGAATCACTGCCGTTTTGTTTCCATTCTTGCCACAAATCCGTATTCAAGCTTGATTCGCTGAAGGTATCAGTCACCGGATAAGTCAGACAGCTTGTTCCGTTATCCATTACCACTCCCAAATTGGCACTCTCTAGTTGGACAGGTACTTGTGCTGATTGGTTATTTACTATTTGTGTATCTGAAAATGTTACGGAAGTTGAAGTTATAGGAGCCTTACCCTGAAGAAAAACTTTGGCAATGATAACAGGTTTATCCGTAGACGGACCGCTACCCGGAGTGGAAGCAATCAATGTAATATTCATTTTCCCTGCCTGGTTGGCTACAGCAGGACTATCAACCTTATAAGGACTTAGGCCAGAAGTCGATGTGTCTATAAGAGGGCTGTCTGGAATGAAGATATTTGCCGCCGGAAAGTTTAAGACTGTTCTTATTCCATCCAACTTTTCACCTGAAGACCCGTTCTGGAAAGTAGCGATTATATCAAATTCTTTTGGTTTGCTCGTACTCAAATTATCTGTAGACGGATTCAAGCTTAAAGTCACGCTAAGTCCCGCAGCCCTATTCCTTAATTCCTGATTTTGCCGCACCAAAACCACGGCGACGAAAAGCGCCACCAGAAGCAGCAAAAGTATAAATATAGATTTACCTTTTCCTCCCGAAATATTTCTCATCTTGACTGAACCAGTATAATTTTTATTTGTCGGATTTTTTATCCTCGCTAAATTTATTTTATATTCCGCAAACTTTGAACTTTAATTCTCAATTACTTACCGCAATTCCCGACACCTGTAGCAGACTATTATCATCAGGGAATTTTATGGTAGCGGTGCCTACACTGCTGCCCTTAAATGTCACTTTTGCCAGATTGATTGTACCTGACGGAAGATCTGTTGTTTGCTTTTTGGACAATAGAGTTACTCTAACAAAATTATATTGGTCGTTGAATGAACCTCCCGATGCAACTTGGCCATCTGTGAAAGGCGCCTGAGAGTTAACTGTAGTAATATTCGGAACAGTATTTACCACATCTAGAATTTTCTTATCATAAAGCAGTATAAAATCCACTCCGGATGCTCTTGCGCTTGAATCTGTAAGTTTCATCGAGACATTTACCGTAAAAGTCTGACCTACAGAGGTGCTGTTTGAATCTGTCTGTAAAAGAAAATCAGCCTGACCTGGTATAACCGGACGAATGGTTGGCCCCGGTGGAGTTATTGTAATATTGCCTTGCCCGACCGTATATCCTGCGCCTACCAATGTGACTGGTATTGCCACAGACAGGTTGTTTACTATTTGGGAGGTACCAAGGGATATGATTTGCGGTCTTGGGGTAGCCGCAATACCTTGAAAATCAATCTTCGCGACAACGATTGGTTTATCTGTTGAAGGTCCGCTGCCGGGGGTTGTTGCAACCAACCGTATGAGGGCTTTATTATTTTGATTACTGATAGTAGGTCCATCAACTCTAAGAACGGAAAGACCAGATTGAGCTGTTATAATATAGTGATTTGCCGGTATGTTTAAATATTGGGAAGAAAAATCCACTTCGGTTTGAATACCGTCAATTTTTTCCGTAGACGAACCTCCCGTAAAAGTCGCAACCAGGTCAAAAGTATTGGTATCGTTTAGATTAAAATTCTGTGTGGCCGGTAAAAGGGATAGCACTACAGATGTGGAACTGGCCTTTGGCCTAATCTCTTGCCTTTGTTGTACCAGTATAAGTCCTACAAATAAGGAAAAGAAAAGTACCGCCAGAAAAACAAGAGAAAACGTCTGGTTTTTGGTTAGTTGTATTTTTGGACTCATTATTCACGAGTATCAATGCGTATCGCTTAAGTAATTATTTTTCCACACTTGTAAATCTGCATCATCTACGCTGCCGTCTCCATTAAAATCTGCCCGCAGATCAGTACAAGCTGTACCTGCGGCTTGCTTGTTACACTGGTGGTTAAGCCAGATGGAGTAATCGATAAGATCGGTTGTTCCGTCACAATTGGCATCACCTTTAGTCTTATTGTTACAGGCTGCCTGAGTTACCGTCGGCGTCACTGCCGCCACAACAGTGACAGACATTGAGCTAGTTGGTCCTGCACAAGCGTATCTTGGTGGCCCATCCACGTAATTTGCTTTGCCACGGCATTCGGCAACTGCATCATTCCATGAACGACAGAACACATCGTATGTTCCGACTACAGTAGGAGTCCAGGTAAACGACAAAGATCCGGAAGTTCCGGAAATTGGTTTATTCCCAGGTGTCCACTTAAACGCCCCGCCTTGTCCAGCATCAATTTCCCCGCCAAGATTCCCCTGTTCCGAAGAAAAGCTTGCGGTATACGTGGCGCTTTGACCTACGGTAACTGAAGAAGGACCTGTGAGACTGGTACAATTGGGTATGGGATTGGGAGGAGGGGCGTAAGCTTTGGAACGGTAATTATTGTATGTTTCAGCGCCGATTACAGCTATACCCAATAGTACACCCATGACCACAAAAAAGCCCAGAGCAACACCCAAATGTTTATTTTGATTCCCTACCATTAAATCCAGAATAACATACCTACCACTCTTGTCAAGATAGAATTTGAATATAAATATTCATCCGTTCAACCATAATTGTATTTGATATTTTTATTGATTATAATGAAGCGATTTTATGCGACAGAAAAAAATAGCCATTGTCATTCCCACAATCAGAAACCTGGATTTCCTCAAATATTGGAAAAACCACTTTTACAATTGTGCAGGTTTTATCATCGAAGACCATAAGTCAAAAGAGATAAACACACCTAAAAAATATTTTCAGAAAGTCTATCACTACACTTGGCAGGATATAGACAATGAATTGGGTAAAAACTCATGGATAATATCCCGGAAAAACGCCGGTATACGCTCATTTGGATTTCTGAAAGCTTTTCAGTTAAAAGCGGATATTGTCATCACTCTTGACGACGATTGTTACCCTGTCACCGGACAAAATTTCATAAATGAGCATGTGGAAAACCTTTCACTTTCTGCACCCGACGGCTGGCATCCCACCTATCCGCACAGACAATATTACTATACTCGTGGTATCCCCTATGCCATAAGAGGTAAAAGGGAAGTCGTCGTAAGCCATGGCCTATGGAAAAATATCCTTGATTTTGACGCTCCAACGCAATTATTGCATCAAGATCTCTCTATACCTGACAGTTTCCCTTTTATCGAATTTGTTCCTAAAGGCTATCTTTTCCCTATGTGTTCGATGAATTTGGCTTTCAAGTCAAAAATTACTCCCCTTATGTACTTTCCGCTTATGGGATACGACCCTCTAGGAAACCATTGGGGATACGACAGGTTTGACGATATCTGGGCCGGGATGTTTGCCAAAAAAATCATCGACCACTTGGGAATGGCCGTAGTAAATGGTTCTCCATTTGTTGATCACAAAAAAGCTTCAGATGTTTTCCAGAACTTAAAAAAAGAGGCCAAAGGTATAGAAACAAATGAATTTCTCAACTCTCAATTGGCACATCTGATACTTAAATCTACCGCTTTAGTAGATTGTTATGAAGAGTTGGTAGAAAAAGTAAAATTTCCGAAAGATGATTATTTTAAGGACCTTAGAACTGCCATGAAAATTTGGGTTAAACTTTTCCGCTAAAGAAATTATGAAACTCTTCGGTCTAAATATTAATTCGCACCTTAGAGACAAAGTAGGATTCTTTCTTTCCACAAACTCTGTTAGCAAAAACCTCTTCGGTCAAAACAGGTCCATCATATTTAACCGATCTGTCACCAGACAACTAGCCAAATATTATAACGGTGACAAGGGACACCAGACAAATCTTACCACTGGCAACTTAGGCTATGGATTTATTCACTACTCATTAATATTAAACTTAAAACCCAAAAGAGTACTTTGTGTGGGATCAAGAAAAGGTTTTATTCCAGCCATTTGCGCTTTAGCCTGCCAGGAAAACGGTTTTGGTGATGTTGATTTTGTCGACGCGGGATTTGGACCGGATGACCCAAACAATTGGAGCGGTATCGGCTGGTGGAAAGAAGTGAACCCGAATAAGCATTTTTCTTTTCTTGACGTAAAAAAAAATTTAACCACACACGTAATGACAACATCAGAATTTGCTAAAAGATATAAACATAAATACCAATACATATATATAGACGGAGACCATTCATATGAGGGGGTAAAAAGGGATTACAGTTTATTCTGGCCAAGACTGGATAAAGGTGGGTTTATGGCTTTCCATGACGTTGTAGCTCGCGGGTATCTGGATAAAGGGCTTTTCGGCATTTGGAGATTTTGGAGAGAAATTGAGTATAAACACACTTTTATTTTCCCTTTTCCTAAAGATTCAGGATTGGGTATAATTCAAAAGTAAATTTTATGTTCGCTATTAAAACCTATATTAAAAATAATATTCTATATCCAAAAAGGAATAATAAATTTCCAGACAGACCAGTATCAAAAATTAAGATTAAAGCTGGACTATGGGGTATATTAAATAAAGTGAAAAACCAGAAAAAGTACACAGGATATGGTCATCTCGTAACTTATCCTGAGAAAGTAGCTGCTAACGCCTGGAAAATGCTACTGCCATATAATCCCAACAATTTAGGCAATTGGTCAATAAAAAATTTGGAGCCCAATCACGAAACTGCCAAAGTCGAAAGAGACTTAATTTTACAGATGATTGATCTCTACCATGGGAATAAAAATGAACTTGAGGGTTACGTTACAACTGGTGGAACGGAAGCTAACATTTTTTCAGCTTGGCTAGGAATTAAATATATAGAAAAGAGAGGAATAGAAAGAGACAAAATATGTCTTATAAAAACAAGTCTAACCCATTATTCAATTGAGAAAGCAGCCGATATTGTTGGTGTACCAACTTTTATTGTGCCGCTTAATGATAAAACCTGGAATATGGACGCTTGGGGTTTTGAGAAAGAAGTAGAAAACTCAATAAAAAAAGGCAAAAAGGGTTTTCTGGTCCCTCTTACTCTGGGTTATACAGTTACAGGAACAAATGATCCAATTAAAAAAATCAGCCGGTCGATAGAAAAAATAAAAAAGAAACACAGGGTTGAATTTTTTATCTGGTTTGATGCTGCACTTAATGGACTTATAGAACCTTTTTTAAATAATGAATTTAAGCCATTTTCTTTTTGTGAAATACAAACTTTTTTAACGGACTTTCATAAATTCGGTTTTACCCCACTACCTGCAGGAATAATTCTATACAGAAAAGAGCTGAGACAGTTAATAGAAAAACCTATTACCTATTTGGAAGAAAAAGATAACACACTCTTAGGTAGTAGAAGTGGTATTGCACCAGTCGCATGTTGGGCAATTATCAATCTATGGGGGAAAAATGGATTTAAAAGAAAAATATACGAAAATTTGAAATATAAATATCAATTTATTAATAAGATTAAAAATAACCAAAACCTGCAAATAATAACTAATGATAATAGTTTGACCTGCGCAATCGTCGTTGAAAACAAATCTTATAAATTCAAATGGTTATCTGAAGTCTACGGATTAAATTTTAAATCAGAAAATATATTATTTAACTCTGGAAAGAAAAATATTCTTCGAGCAAAAATTCATTTTCTTAATCATTAACTTAAAATTTATGAAGGTACTTTTTATACATGGTTTCATTAGAGGGCAAGGTTCGTTGTCATATTTAGAGGGTATAGCATCTATATCAGCCGTATTAAAAAAGAGAGGTCATCAAACCTGTTTAATCTATTATTTTAATACTGAGAGTTACTCACAGATAGAAACGGAAATTCTTAAGTTTCATCCTGATATCATTGCATTTTCAGCAGTAACTGCAATTTTTCATGAAATAAAAAAAATCTCCCGGTTAATTAAAAAAAAATTCCCTCATATTTTTACTATTTGCGGCGGAGTACATACAACGTTAGCTCCTGAAGAATTCTCTCACGCTTACTCTCTAGATGCAATTTGTTTAGGCGAGGGAGAATATGCATTAGCTGAATTGGCGGATAAACTACAAAAGGGGAAAAATTATTATTCCATAAAAGGTCTTTGGCTAAGAAAAGGTAGAAAAATTATTAAGAATTCAAATAGAGAAATAATCAAAAACTTAGACAGTTTACCGTTTCCGGATAGAGATTTATTCGTGAGAAACGGCCATTTATGGTTAAACAGTCTTCCATATGGACTCAATGAGGAAAAAGGGCTAGAGTTTATTCTTTCTCGTGGATGTCCTTTTAATTGTACTTATTGTTCCAATCATGCTTTAAAAAAATTTTACAATAATTTCAATAATTCTCTTTATGTAAGATTTAAGAGCCCTAAAAGGGCTATAAAAGAGATTGAGTTAGCCGTGAAAAAATATGGCGCTGATTTCCTTCTTTTCCATGATGATACTTTTACTCTAAACAGAATATGGTTGAACACCTTTCTAGAATACTATCAGAAAATAAATTTACCTTTTATTTGCAATATTAGGGCAGACACGGTTGACGGAATAATAATGTCAAAACTTAAAAATGCTGGCTGTCGAGCAGTATTTATAGGAGTTGAATGCGGTGATGAATATCTAAGAAAACATCTCTTAGACCGTAGAATGAGCAATGAATCAATTATAAATGCCTTTAGATTAGCTAAGAAATTTAATCTCCAAACATTAGCATTCATCATGATGGGATTTCCTGACGAAACACCAGAAATTTTTTTACAAACGGTAAAATTGTTTGCCCATATTAATCCAAACCAACATTTTCTAAATATTTTTTATCCTTATCCAAAAACAAAACTATGGCAGATTTGCAAGAAAAGAAAAATTATTGGAAAACAAAGGAAAAACTTCAGAGAGAGATTTGACACGATTCTAAATATTCCGGAGTTTCCGAGGAAAGACATATTATATTATTATCGAAACTTTATGCAACTTGTAGAATTGAGCAGGAACAAGGGTTCTGGAATAAAGGGTATTCATCGACGACTATTATTATATTTATTATCGAAGCCACCAAGTAATAATTTTTATGTATTCTGCCAAAAAATATTTCACTTTGACCAAGGTGTATTGAATTTTTTAAAAACTGTTGTTAATTAAATATTTGAAAACAATGAATGATTTACCCAGATTAAATAAAAAATTAATTATTACTATCTTAAAATCAAGAAAGCTGGAAAATATGAAACTAATTTCATATGTGGAGGATTTTTTCAGAAAAGAACGTGGGTATATTTTTAAAATGCCAAATCAAGGTGAACAAGTTATTTTACTTTTCTCTGGAGGGTTGGATACATCCATCGTTGCCGCCATTTTAATGGAAATATATAAATTAGAAATTTATCCCGTTTTTACTCGTCGCGGTCACCCTTACCAGCATGCGGAAGAAAAAGCAGCAGATTATTTTACTAAGTTTTTCCAGAATCGTTATCCAGGCCAATTTCATGACCTAATTAAAATTAATACATCTTTTCCCCCGACTGAAATTCGTTGGGCCTATGAAAAAGTAGAAAATAAACCCATCAATAAGAATTCCAATCAACTTTGGGGGGATTATTTTTATAGCAATTTACTGGTTACTTTTGGAGCCCAATGTGCCTATTTTTTACAAATTATCAAAAATTTTAAAATCAGAACTATTTTTACTGCTTATATGAAAAGTGATGGAGAGGGAAAACTAGATATGACTTTAACAACAATGAGAGGAATAATGTTAGGAGTATGCTTAGTCACGCATGACATGAACTGGCAAATTACCTCTTTACCTTTAGAAAAAGAGATTGGATTTTTTTACGATAAGGATTATTTTATTAAATGGGCAACAAAACATAATATTCCTCTTGAAAAAACTCGCAGTAGCTGTCGGGCGAAATCTGATCAACATTGTGGACGCTGCTTAATATGTTATATACGTCAAAAATCATTTAAAAACGCAGGAATACAGGATAAAACAAACTATCTTAATACATCAAGATTACACCGCTTAAGAAAGATCACAAAAATATTTATCCCTAACAATAAATTAAGACAGATAATTAAAAATTCAATCGGCATGAAGTGAAGCTCCCCTGGCTAAAGCCCGGAGATTTCTGCGAAGGATTAAAGCTTGTATCAGGAATGGAAGTAAGAATTCTAACAGCTTTTCTGACCCCTTGTGGACATAATACCAACCACCGTTTTTCTGATGTTTGGTTTCCCTTAAGAAATCCCAGTTTCGGTCAATCCAGTCCTCAGTTTACCTTTCCACCAGTTTAGAGCTTCTTTAGATTCAATCAGTCAGACGTAGTCTGCTATCTTTTTAAGTTGCTTGACTTTCTCATCCTTGGGGAATCTACCTATAGCGTTGACCACATCCCTGTGAAGGTGAACCAGGCAAATCTGGGGAGGAATATTGCCAAATTCATCCAAGATTGCATTACCGATACCTATTCCTCCATCTGAAACCACACCGGTAAACCGGTATTTCTTCTTGAGGATTTTCAATTCTTTGACAATTACCGATCCACTCTCTCTGGCAATAAAAGAAGCGCGGATAAGAAGTCTCCTATGCGGGTGCCTATAGAGCATTAAACAATACTCTTTGGTTGAGGAGGAAGATTTACGACGTGGGAACAATAGTATCTGGGAATGCCTGCTGAGGTTTTCCCCCACTTAATCATTTTTCCACTACAGGATAGGCAGAATCGCATGTTTTTGGCTAATGTTTTCATATGATGAGAATTTAACAGAGGTATTAGTGGATTACAAGGAAATAAACCATCGTTTATACCAACATATTTATACCATTAAACCTAAAAAAATAAATTTATTGCATAAATTCAATAATTTAAGGAGGTCAAGCCAAAATTTTTTTTAATATATCTTTAGTTGATTTTTCCGGGAAATTAATTACGAATTTCAAGATTATCTTGCTTTTTTATCCGATCAAAATACTTTTTGTCAGTATATTCAATCCAACTTGATAGTTCTTAACCATTTTGTCGCTTCTGCCAATATCTTGAATTGTGCCTTTATTTATCCAAATAACTTTTTGACAAAGTTTAGTTATAACCGGTAAAATGTGTGAGATGTATATAATTGTCTTTTTTTCATTTATTAAATTTTGAATAGTTGTATAAGTCTTCTCTTGAAATTCTCCATCTCCAACTGCTAAAACTTCATCAAGTAAAAGAATATCTGGATTTGAATGAATAGCAATAGCAAAACCCAAACGTAATCTCATACCACTTGAATAAGTATAAAAAGGTGCGTCTATAAATTTACTCAAACCTGAATATTCAATAATCTTATAAAATTGATTATTAATTTCTTTTTTACTCATTCCAAGTAACATCCCGTTTATGAAAATATTTTCTTCACCGGTTAAATCAGGGTGAAAACCTGCTTCCAAATCTACCAATGTTGCAATTCTCCCTTTCACAACAACTCGGCCTTTTGTTGGAGTAGTAATTCCGGAGATTATTTTAAGAAGTGTAGTTTTTCCTGAACCGTTATCACCGATTATTCCTATTTTTTCACCTCTCTTAATTTCAAGATTAATATTTTTCAGTGCCAAAATTGATTCACTATGACCCAATTTAAAAATATTTTCCACTAAAGTAGGTTTTTGATGATGTAGAATATATTCTTTCGAAACTTGATCTAATTTAATAACTATATTATTAATACCTGAATCTATTTTCATTTTTTATGCTATTAAAATGGAATTTAGAAATTTAAAAATGATTATTATAACCAATCAGAAAAATTTTGACTATTTTTCATAAATACAATAAATCCCAAAATAACAATAATAATTGAAAGAACTAAATTACTTAAGAGGATATCTTTTTGAGGAAAAGGGGTATTAATTAAACTATTGTGTATGATTTCGAAAATATACGTTAAGGGGTTAAATTGAAAAATCCACAAATAATTGCTAGGGAGTACCCTTAGAGAAAAAATAACAGGAGTAGCATAAAACCAGAGTAAAACCAAGGCTTGAATAAAAAAATTTACATCGCGAAACCTCACGTTAAGAGACGAGGACAATAATGATACTCCACATGTGAAAATTAGAAGCCAAAATATCGAAAAAAACAAATAGATACTTGAGCTCAAAATATTACCATTCTTAAAATTTCCTATTATTATTAGAAAAAAAATAAACAAGCAGATAGAAATTAAAAAATGAAAAAAATTTGATAGTACTATAGATAATGGAATCGCTTCGCGAGGAAAATTAGACTTCTGAATCAAAGTTCTTTCATAAACAATTGATGGAGTTGCTTTTGTAATTGAATAAGAAAAAAAATTCCAAGCTAAAAGACCTGGAAATAAAAAAAGAAAGTAATTATTAATAGGAACTTTAATAAAATTCGAAAAAATTAGACCTATAATAATCATTTGAAGCAATGGATTAAGAAACATCCAGAGAAATCCCAAAACAGCACTCTTGTATCTTGCTTTTATTTCTTTAATAGTCATCACTAAAAGAAAATCAAAATATCTTGTTACTTTATCTCTCATCTTCATTTTATTAATTCGTTAATTCTATGTATTTTTATATCAATTATAATTTTGGTTTAAAAGGGGTAAAAAAAGAACTTATTGACTACGGAAATCTATTTACTATAAAAATTCATCCAAAGTTTTAAAATTTTTTTCCATTATTGATTAATTCTATAATTTCGTTTATTTTTTTCTCCCATCTGTTTTCCTCTGCAATCAGCCTTTCTTCCATTTTACTATCCGCCGGCCATGACCGCCCTAGTAACATCTTTATACCATCTTCCCATTCCTTTACGCTATCACCTATTTTAATAAATTTTGGATAACGGCCGAGTTCCTTAATAGAAGTTGACATAACTGGTTTACCCACATAAAAATATTCAAATAATTTCATAGGGAAACAATACTTATTAAAGTCTAACTTTGTATTATACGGAATTATACAAATATCAAATTGTTTAATCATTGAATAAACATTATCTCTTGTAGTTGATTGGCCGTGAATCACGTTTGGCAGGGAAAATAAATACTCTATTTCTTTATCCACATCAAACATGCTATCTTGGATATCTTTCTGTCGCGGACCCCAAAAAACGAACATCCATTGTTTATTTCCCTCAACTAACTTTCTTAATAACTTATAATCCAATCTGTAATTTAGAGCTCCCGCGTAGCCTATAATTGGCCTGTCTCCCGGAAGGCTGCGTTTAGCCGTAATTTTTTTTGAAGGAGGAGAAAATCCCAAGGGAACAAGCTTGATATTCTCTCTTACCTTTTTATGATGGGAAAGAAGTATTGTTGAATTCACGGTCACCAGGTCAAACTTGTTCATGATATACTTCTCTTGTCGTTTGATTATTCGGCTATGTTCGGGAATAACAGAACTGAAGAAATCCACACAATCATATATGGAATAATTGCGAAATGGGAAATATTTACGAAAATCAGCCACTTCAGGATGAAAACCCCAGACCACTATTTTCTTTGAGAACAGATTTTTGCGGATCAACAGAAATAATAAAAGAGCGTTTATAAAAGCATTTATTCTCTTTACCGTCTCAAAACGTATAAAGGGTAACAAGTCTACCTGTGAGTAATAATATACCCCTTTAGACTTGTATAAAAGCCTGATTGGCTTTTTTCTTAAACTGATTAATTCTTTCACATAGGTCTTATTGTATTCACAATAAACCACGACAGAATATCTCTTAGAGAGTTTATTTACTGTCTGCTTTTGGTAATCTGCAGTCCAGTTTTCCCTGTTATAAAATGGCAATATAAAAAGAAAATTACTATTATTGCTCATAACAGTTCCTTTAATTTCTTTTTAGTGAAAACATTATATAATTCTAACAATTATTCCGCTTATTGTGGAATGGTTTTTTATGAATGACGCAACAAAAATCACTAATGTGTTAATAGTTTTCTGGAATTTTGGGATCGGAGGCATACAGAAAAAAATTGTCGATATGTCCCACTATTGTAAAAATGGCCGGTATAAGAATTGCCGTTTCCATATACTGCTTAGGGACAAAACCAGGTTCAGAATGGACAATCAATTAGATAACTCGAACTCAAAAATATATTACAGACCCCAATTTTTCAACGGAAAACTCCATATTCCCTTCACTCTCTATATGATCTGGAAGATCTTCAGTCTAAAACCAACTACTCTCTTAACTTTTCTGGATTATACCTCCTTCCTGTCAATTATTGCGGCAAAAGTTCTCTTTTGGCAAAAAACTCGTATCGTCCTAAATGAAGATATACTGACCTCGCCTTATGTAGACTCAAAAATAAAATGGTACCTTATTCCCTTTTTTTATCCCATCGCAGATGTCATTATTTCACCTACTCACGCATCAAAAGACGATTTAGTGAATAACTTTTCCGTCCCGAAAAATAAAATAGTAGTCATTCCGAACTGGACCCTGATGCGTATAGGCAAACTGGGTGCTAAACCGGAACTTGATTTTCTGTACGCAGGAAGATTCGATAAGCAAAAAAACCTTCTCTTTTTGCTTAACGTGATTAAAAACGTAAAAGCAGACATCCCTGATATTAAAACCTGTTTCATAGGAGACGGCAAACAAAAAGAAGAGGTATTACAATTTATAAAAAACAACCATTTGGAAACAAATGTCCAAATAAAAAACGGAGTGCAAAATCTCTCTCCTTTTTTTAGGAACGTAAAAATCTTTGCTATGAGCTCAGACTATGAGGGAATGCCTGTCGTGTTAATGGAAGCCATGGCCGCCGGATTATGCGCCGTGGTAAAAAGGTGTCCCGGTTCAAACGACTACCTCTTAAACGGCAAAACTGCTTTTATTGAAAACACTATTTCCGGGTATGCACACCGGGTCAAACTACTACTGAGAAATCCAAATTTACGCACAAAAATTGGCAAAAATGCCCAAAATGATGTAAAGAAATATTATTCCGAAAAAGCAATATCAAAATATCTTAAAACATTGTTGCCAAACATCCACTAAACATACCCATGTGTAGAATCTTGTATCTTAACCATAATGTAAAGGGCAGAAGTACATATCACAGATGCTTTTCTCTAGCTAAAGAACTGGTCTTACTAGGTCATGAAGTAACGATCCTTACCAATTCCCCAACTAACAGAATTAGATATCACCAATACACGGAAGATAAAGTGAAAATCGTCGAAACTCCGGATTTGCTCTGGGGTAGTCTAAGAACAGGTTGGGACCCCTTAAATGTAATCAGAAGATGTGCATATTTGAAGGATAAACAATATGACCTGATACATGCTTTTGATACTAGGCCGACAGTCATCATTCCTGCATTATTTTATAAGAAATTCAAGAAAAACATACCTCTTGTTATCGATTGGTCTGACTGGTGGGGAAAAGGGGGAGCAATCACACTGCGTCCAAATAAAGTACTCAACGCTCTCTTTTCCCCTATCGAAACCTTCTTTGAGGAGTATTTCCGCAAATTTGCTGATTACACCACTGTAGCAAGCAGTTTACTCCAGAAACGAGCTATAAAGCTTGGAATTAAAGTAGATAAAATTGTAATTCTTCCAAACGGAGCTGATATCAGAAACATTTTTCCTTCCGATAAAACAAAAGCCAGAAAAGCCCTAAATCTTCCGTTGGATAAAAATATTTGTATTTTCCCTGGATTTGTCCTCTATGATATCCAAATGGTCATTGATTCCTTTGTATATCTACATTCCAGAAATCCAGACTCAATACTTATTCTTGTGGGAAAATTTTCCAAGAAAGTTTTGAGGCTATATCAAGCTTATGTTAATACAGGTGATATACTCATCAGGGAGAATGTACCCAAGAAAACTTTAAGGCTTTATTTGAATTCAGCTGATGTAGGACTATTACCCATGGCAGATAATTTGACCAACAAAGCAAGATTTCCAATGAAATTCGGAGACTATTTGGCGACAGGAATTCCGGTTGTCACAAACAAAGTCGGTGATGTAGGAAATCTTGTCCAGAAATATAAAATAGGTTTTTTAAGCCAATATTCTCCAAAATCCATAGGAGATACTATTCTTGAGATTTTTCGCAATCCAGGTAAAGCCCGAAAAATTTCGACACGAGGCCGCCTTTTTGCCGAAAAGGAATTTTCCTGGGAGTTTATCGCCAGATCAGTAAAAAGTATCTATCAATCTTTATGATAAAAATTCTAAAAAGATATCGTCTATTCTTCCAGGAAAAATACTTCATCCATTTTACAATCATTTTTCTGATTGCCTTATGTTTCAATATCGATAATAAAACAATAATTGCAGCGGCATTTGCCTACTTGCTTTTATCCGTATATATCCTCAAATCCTTATCAAAAGGCCTCATTTTTACTTTTCTCCTCTTTAACCTGTTCTCCGTCGGAAAAACTTTTGAATTTATACTCATTCCACTATCAAGCCTATACTATGGACATTGGATACAGGGATATCAGGGATATGAGGATTTCATTATCCTTGGACCATCCTTTTTCATAGGACTTCTAATTGCTATCTGGTCCATTTATTCTTATCTTAGAAATACCATAAGCTTGGACAAATACACAAAGATTTTTCTTGTCTTCCTCCTTCTATCCTTTATCTCAGCACTGATCTCACTAAATCCTAGAATCTCAATAGTCTATTGGATTTATTTTGCACTCTTATTGCCCTTTTTTTTGCTCCTCAGGAAGGAAGTGGTAAATAACAAAAATTTCATTACGGATCTCCTCAACTTTTTCTCAATTTTAGTTGTTTATGAAGGAATCTGGGCACTTTTTCAATACATTACCAAATCTTCCCTCTTTCCCAGTCTAGTCTTTTTCCACAATATTCTCATTGAAGGAACAGATCTTAGCCAAAACTGGTTTAGGCCCTGGGGTACATTTAACCACCCAAATGATTTGGCCAATTTTCTTCTGCCGTTGACTATTGCCTTTTTCCTTCACGGCTTCCTGAAACAAACAATAAACAATAAGTTTATTATTCCTGGATTTATATTCGGTCTAACTGGAATACTCCTAAGCCTCAGCAGATCATCCTGGCTGGTATTGTTTCTCGTCACCTTGCCCCTAACTTTTATTTTTGAAAAAAAATATAGATTATCTTTTGACTGGGAATACATGAAAGTAATTTTTTGTACAATTATTTTATTCATACCAATAGGAATATTTCTCGTACTGCCGAGACTGCAAAAAAGTGATATTACTTTTGCCGAAGGTGGCAGCGGTTTATTCCGCATAAATCAGCTCAGTGAATCAGTAAATCTTGTTATGAAATATCCCCTGTTTGGAGTAGGACAAGGAATGAGTGTACTGGGTATGTTCCTGGAAAATCCTAAAGGCGAAATGTATTATTTCCCCACACCTTCCCACAATATGTATCTTAATCTTGCTGAGGAAATAGGACTTGTACCTTTTTTCTTCTTTTTTGTATTTCTCTTCTCACTTTTGTCTCAAAAAATAAAGCCCGCAGGTAACAAATTGTTGAATAACACAATTCAGGGAAATATTTTTCTCTCAAGCCTAATTAGTATTTTGTTAAATGGGTTGTTTCAACCGGTTTATTCTACGACTATGTTATACTTACTAATATTTGCAACGCTATATAATTATGCTCAAAAATAATCAATTTCAATCTCTGAGGAAACGTATAGGATTTACTGAAATACTTTTTATTCTATTTTTCCTCTCAATATTCCTCTTTATCTTTCTCTATTTCCATAACACCAAAAAATGGATTGAGGTGGAAATGAAAGTGACAACTGATCCCACATTATTAAGTGAATGGCGAAGTGTGCCTCCGTGGCTAATAGATACTGTCAAAAAGGGAAATACAGAATATGACGGATTCGGTAGACCAGTCGCCGAAGTTAAAGACATTCAAACCTACGAAACCAATGGAAATTATAAGGAAACTTACATCAAGTTACATCTGAATACCCTTTATAATAAAAACCAACACAAATATACTTACGCATCAAAAGATTTAACTATAGGAGGACCAATAAGCGTAAAACCCAACGGAATTCTTATTGAAGGTGTTGTTACAGCAATCCAAGGCATCTCCGATAACAGGAAAAAAGTCCATAAAAAGGTTCTTCTTCAGATGGTTGGAGGTCCTGATTATATTACTAATGGAGTAGAACCATGGATAGCTGATTCAATCAACATAGGAGACATAACTAAAGATTTTGCTGGAAACACGATAGCGAAAGTTTTAGATAAAAAGACTGCTCCTGCAAAAAGAATCACTGTAGACGCCAATGGAAATGCTCATCTTGTCCAGGATCCTTATCTGGTTGATTTATATGTTACTATGGACCTTTTAACTATTAAAGAAAAAGGTATTTATTACTTTAAAGATAATGAAAAGGTTAAAATAAACCAGACAATCTATGTTACTACATCAAAATATGATTACGGATGGAGAATTATCAACGTCCTGAACTAAAACTAGTATCAAAACCTCAAATTTAGCTTGACAGTCTGTGATGGTTTTGATTCAAAATAATAATGTTGATATAAGTTCTAATACCTACTTAGGAAAAGATTCAATTATTTATTCACTCTTTTAAAACATTCTGGTATAAATCATCATATTCATTCAACATTTTCTTAAAATTATATAATTTCCTAGCTTTTCTTATTGCATTTTCACCTAGTTTCCTTCTTAATTCCTGATTCTCCAAAAGCAGAGAGATTTCTGACGTGAACTTCTTGCTGTCTTGTAGTGGAAACACCAAACCCTCCTTCAGATTGCCAATTAGTTCCCTGTTTCCTTCAATATCACTGACTATGGACGGTACACCTGCGTGCATCGCCTCAATTACGCTCAAAGATAGACCCTCGTCTTTTGATGGCATCACAAATATATCAGCAATTTTCAGGAAACTACTGATATGCCGGAAATAACCGGTAAGAATAATCTTTCCTTTCAAATTCAATTGATCTATTAAACCTGCGATTTTTTTCCTTTCAGGACCCTCTCCAACTAAGAAACAGTAATAAGGACGTTTTACTAAAGCCAAGCATTTAACAAGGAAAACAGTATTTTTCCTTTCAATTAACGACCCTGTATATAAAATTATTGGTATATCTCTTTTTAAGTTAAAATTCTTTCCCAAATTGTCCTCTACCAACTTTTCTGACCCGAATGAAATTACATTGGGAATAAAACAAACTTTTTTGGAGGGTATTTTTAAGTTTTCTATTAATCTATTCCGGATATGTTTCCCTACACACACGTTTAAGTCAGCTATACGGATAGATATTAGATACAATATTTTTTTAGCAATGTGGTAAAGAGAAATATTTTTAAAAAGATAATTGAAGCGTACTGCAATATGAAAAAACGGCCGTCGGCCGAAATACAACAATCTCACTGCAAAAATCGTAAAGTCACTTCGTAAAGCTGGGGTTTGCACTATGCTTATTTCTGATTTTGAAATAATATTTTTTATACTCAATACATCCCCAATTACATTCTCTGAGGAAATATAAAAATGTTCCTTCACTAGGCTCTTAAATTCTTTCTCTAAACTGCCTTTTCTTTTCAAACTATACACATATGGATTGTATTTTCTTTTGTCCAGGCTGGAAACAATATCAAGCGTCATCCTGGTATGGGAGATATCATCCAACTCATTTAGAAGAAAAAGGATGTTTACCATATAAAACTATTTTGTAGGCAGTATGATAAATTTATTTATGCTTAAAGATGAATGTGGAGATATCCCATAACCCAAATATATCTTTTTATCTGGAAATATTCCTTCCCAAAGACTGTTATTAGTCATTTTTTTGATATCAATATTTGCTATGCTGATACCAGATTTATCAGTAATCCAAATATTATTTCCTGCCTCGTTAATTAAAAAAATCAAATGACTGGCTTTTTCTTCAATTTTTTGGTTTAACAAGACTAGCGGTTTATTGGAATCCCCAGTATACATATCTATATAAAAAATCTTTCCATTATCTGTAAACCCAATTAGCATCTTTCTCCCATCCCATTTCATCCTTGTGTCACTATTAAATTTTCCTAGTAGTTCAATTGCTGAAAAACCCCCTTCCGATTTCATAGATAACTCGATTTTTAATCCTCGCTCAACAGGAAGTGCCTGGAAAGGCTGGTCAAGGATTTGCTCATACCATGAATCATTCGCATTGTCTGTCTTTATAGTCCATGCTTTAGAAAACCATCTTTGATACTGGCTTAATTTATTTTCCTTGTAATAATACATTGCGGCAAAATTTAAGAAATCCCTCATTTGAAAAAGAGTGCTGCTGGGAATATCAAATTTAGGCTCGATCGTCCCCCAAAAACCATCCAGATTCTGTTTTTGAGGCGATTGACAATTAGAATAACTTACTATAAAGTCCTTTTGAATATCCAGATCAAAAGGAATTTTTGACAGATATTGTTTGGACAAATTCACTATATCGCAGTAATCTCCTGACGTATATAAAGTTTGCAGCACATACTTATAAAGATCGGCGTTCATCGATGAGTACCGACCTAATTTATTATTCAGTTCCACCAGTCTTTCCGGAGAATTCACTGATGTGTCCACTAGTCGTGTCCAAAAAGCTGATTCGTAGGGAAATACATCAATTGTTTGGATCATGGGATGGACTTGTAAGTAAATATTTGTATAAACATAAAAATACTGTGACCAGAATAGAACTAACAATACCAAAATGATTAAAAACGGCAAGCGAGAAATGTTGCTTTTTATTCCCAAGAAAACATTATTTACATCCTCTTTGGATATTTCCTTAATAAGCAATACAAAGAAAAAAAGTAGTATTGGTGTTGTACCTAAATCATAAGTACCTGCTAGAGAAAAAAGGGTTATTGAAAGTAAAGAAAGTTTCTCGGGTATAGTATACTTACTGAAATTTTTCCTCACAGTAGTATATAAAAATAACATGAGAATAATAAGGCTTAACAATCCGTTTTCTATGAAGAATTGAACAAAATAATTGTGCGAAAATCTAGTCCAGTTATTTGGTTTATTCTGATACACATTTGACAGCTCAAAAAAATTATCCAGACCATATCCGGCAATCAACCTATCTATACTACTTCCTCGTATCGCTTTCATACTTTGATTCCAATATTCAATTCTTGAAGTAACTGATTGTTTATAAATTCTACCCTTCAACCATTGGTTATTCAGGACAAAAAAATTCATGAAATAAACCACTGCCAAAAGAAAAAATGCCATAGCGGTATAAATACTTATCACTTTCACTTTGTCTTTGGGTTTATAGATCATTAAATATACAAATCCTTCAAAACCCGCTACTAAAAGTGCCAGTTTAGAAAAAGAAGTCACGAAAAATAAAATGTACACTAACAGCATCAGTTTCCAAACAGTAGATTTATGGCTGGTCATTTTTTCAAGAATGAAAGGAAACGTAGCAACAAGGAATATTGCATAAAAAGCATAACCAAAATAAGGTACGATTAAATTAGTGCCTCTGTCTAAAAATCCAAAGATGGAATGCGGCTTTCCACTTATGATCCCGCTTGCTGAATATAAAAAGGAGAATAAGCCCATCATAAGTGTGCCCAGAATATAACTCTTTACCAATATACCTTTTGCTTCTTCAAAAAAGAAAGAACTGAGAATAAACACCAAAAGATAAGAAAAAAACAAAGGCACAGAACTGATTTTATTTATTGAGAATAATGTAGAAAAGAAAAGAAGAACTATAAGTAAAAGGAAAAGAAGGGATACTTTTTTGCTCAAATTCAACCCTAGGAAAATTACCACCGAGAAAAACGTGAGTATCTGAAACCACCAGACTGAATCAGGAGAAAAAGCATAAAAAAGAAGTACAAAAGGGTAAAAAACTAAAAAGATATTTTTTGTTGACCATTTCAATATATAAAGTACGGTAAAGATCAGGATGTATATATCTAGAAATAAGTTTCTTTTTTTTATGTATTCTAGATCAGATTCCATCCATTTCTTAAAACTGTTGTTGTATGTTCCTCTAACTATTCCAAGTGAAGTAATACCCGGCTTGACCGAAAATCTTTCCTGGTATTCTCTCGGAACGTTTACCGCTTCATATACCGGCAAAGGCCTGGGACCGACATATGTCATCTCACCTTTAACAATATTTACAAGTTGCAAAACCTCATCAAGACCAATATATGCTATTACTTTCCCAATTCCGGTAAATCTCGGATCATTGTTTATCTTAAAAACAGGACCATCCGCTTCGTTTAGATTTCTCAGTTTCGCTCTTAAATTTTCTGCATCCTTTACCATAGTGCGGATCTTGTAGATTTCAAAAGGTTTTTTATCTTTTCCAATCCTAGTTTGCCTAAAAATGAAAGATCCGCGAGAAGTAAGCTTTACCAGAAGAAAGAAAAAGAGTAAAAAGGGAGAAAGAAAAATAAGTAAAGCAAGTGCGGAAATTCTGTCCATAGCCGATAAACGACAATATACGAATATATCTTCAGGATGTCAATGAAATTATTGCACTATATAGTCTTCACCTGTGGCTTTCTCTACTTATTGGTTCGAGTTGTTACCAGGCGCTGTAGACATCAAACCGCTTATAGAATTTCTTCTCCAAATCTCAAAACTGACCAGATCGGCAAAATATGAACTTTTGTTTCCTTCAACACAGGCAAAATTTGCATTCTGGTTAGCTGGGGATGCCGGAGGTATCGTGTCAAACTCTTCCCACCACAGCTTAAAATCGCTTTCATCTACTACCCCGTCACAATTGGCGTCACCGACTTCTTTATGGGAACAGTTGGTGATCGCCGGACAATATGGTCCGGAGGGCATCGGGGAAGGGTAAGTATGCGGCAGCTTCGGCGGCACGGTCGGATAAGGAGAGGGACTTGGAGTTGGAGTAACTGAAGGTGTTACATTGGGAACAACCGGAGTCGGTGTAGGAGTATCTGCTGCATTTGTCAGGCTGGGGGTCGGAGTGTCTCCTCCCGGTGTTACCGTTGGAGCACCAGGAGTCACTGCTGCTGAGGCCGCATTTACTGCAGATAAAGCGTTTGGTTCTCCATTGACAGATGCTCCTGACGCAATGCTTTTATCAGCTGTTGATTCAATCATTCCTTTTATTTGAGCATTGGTCAGGTGAGGGTTAACGGCAAAAAGTAAGGCAGCAATACCTGCAACCTGCGGAGAGGCCATAGAAGTCCCCGCCATATACCCATAGTCTCCCTGTGTGGAATAAAATGTGGACAGAATACAGTTCTGAGCATCATTCTGACTGCTGCAGAGGCCGCCTGGTGCAACCACATCTATCCAGTTACCTATAGAAGAATCAGTTGCATCATTGTGTTCAGAATAAGGAGCCAACGTCCCGTCACGGGTTATGGCAGCAACGGAAATAACGTTGGGAGAAGCAGCCGGATATACCTTTTTGTTTATTAAAAACTGCCCGGTCGGATTTCCCTGCGCATCGGTCAAAGCACACGAATTATCACCGTTGGTATTTCCACCGCAGTTACCGGCTGAGGCCACAAGCACGATCCCTTTTCCCCACGCATATGAAACAGCATCGTTTATCTGGGAAATTGCATTTGCGTCCAGATTGTCAGCCAATTGTCCCAAACTCATATTTATCACTTTAGCCCCATGGTCAGCCGCCCATTTAATACCGTTTATTACGTTTGAAATCATTATTTGTCCTCCGGCATCCGCCACTTTTACCATCATTACTTTAGTGTCGAAACCTGAACTTGCGATCCCCTGTCCATTATTCGTGACTGCACCTATAAGTCCTGATACATGTGTGCCATGAGGTTCTGTCAGACTATCTGTCATTGAAGAAACAGTTGTACACGTCCCTGTACTGCAATCAGCCATGGAATCAATCTTTCCTGCAAGATCGGGATTTGCCGAGTCTATACCTGAATCAATTACTCCGACCACTATAGATGAGGAACCATGAGTCACATCCCAAGCACTTTGAGCGCTCCCTACCAGTTTCAACGATTGCAAGTTCCACTGCTGACCAACATACGTATCATTTGGAGTACCCATGAGTGTCATATGGTAATTGGGAAATACAGCCTTCACGTTCGACTGCTGACGGATTGTTGTCAAAAGCTGAGCTGAAACAGTTCCTGTAGAAAGCCCAAAAACCATAGAATTTGAGGCGGTCAACCCGTATTTAGGCTGTAGCTGATTATTATTCATCACAAAATTCATTAGAGTAGTAGATGTCGGAGAGGAATTAAAGACTACTATAATCTGGTTTGTTCCAGAAGTTGAGTTTAAATCTAAGGTATCTGCTGCAAAAACAGTGTTTTTGAAAGGCGCAAGAAACAATCCCTGATAAAGAATACAAAACAGGAAAAGAAAAGAAAATACGCTTAAATATCTTCTTCTATTCACAAAATCCTGACCACCAGTATTTTACGAATTAACGAAATTACTGTCGGTCTAATCTCAGTGTTACAAATTGATCATGATGTGTCAAGTAGACAGGCTGAAAAAAGAATTGTAAAATATGAAAACATTCTGAAGAAACTGCCTCCTTAGCTCAGTGGCAGCTCATTAAAAATCCTGAGGAATTTTACTGAGTAAAAGCGACGGTTTTGCTCAACTGGCAATTAACGAACAAAGTGAGTTTTACTGCCAGTTAGTCCCGACCCCGCCATCAGGCGGATGTCGGGATAAATAGGCCCTTTTAGCTTAGTGGTAAAGCGGCAGTTTTGTAAACTGTTGACGTCAGTTCGATTCTGACAAAGGGCTCAAAAAATCTTGTTGCTAGTTGGTTGTTTGTAATCAGAAGTTAATCTAAGCAAAAAAATAACTAACAATCAACAAACAACCACTAAATGCAAACTAAATATCGCTGAGGTACCGAAGCGGCCAAACGGGGCAGTCTGTAAAACTGCTGGCTCACGCCTTCCCAGGTTCGAATCCTGGCCTCAGCACTAATCTAAATTACGGCTTGTCAAAGTAAATTGTCTTTTTCCATCAAATTATCATATAATTCGAAGTATCATTCCATTTGTATGGTAAATCACAAGTCAAGTAAAGGATTTATTCCTCTCCTTATTCTCTTTGTGGCCGGACTCACCGCTATCGGAATTGGTATCGGTGCATACATGAAGACGCATGAGGAAACGTTTGCACAAATAGAACAAAAAGTTGGTATACGCACTTCCAACTCCTCAAAGACTTCTTCATCAAACAAATCAATACTTTCACTTCAGGAACTGAGAAACGAATTAACCTCTCAGGTAAAACAGTGTATCCTAAAAAAACTAGGCATGACAGAATCAGAAAATCTGGTAAAGGAAGTACAACAAAACGGCGGGCTAACTCCAGACGTCTGGGATAAAATTAAACTATGCTTCCCAAATGGAAACAATATGCCTCTACCACCTGGTTATATCAGTATTCCTACCGGTGAAGGTCTTTCAAACACCAATAATTCCAATATTGCGTATACCAACGGTATCACTTTTGGCACAGGAGTTATGATTCAGGACCTTCCGCAATTTTGCAGTGAAATACAACACTATGGTTCGCATTTCAACTGGCTCACCCTTTCCTGGCAAAGATTAGAGCCGCAAAAAGACGTCTGGAGCTGGAGCCAGTTTGACAACTGGGTGGATAGCTTCCGCAATTGCGGCCAACAAGTAGCCGTCCATATTCTCTCTGATGCGCCCTGGGCAACACAACCGGTCCCAACAGCATCCACCAATTCCCGTCACAAACCTTCCATGCCGGCAGTGAGCTCTGACGATTACTACAACTTTGTCTATCAGGTAGCTTCCCATTATAAGGGTAAGATCAAAAGATACTCCATAGAAAACGAGGCTCACGCCAGCCAGAACTGGGGTGGGACGCCAGAGGAGTACTTCACGCAGCTTCAGACAGCCTACAAAGCCATACACGCTGCTGATCCGGACGCGATTGTTGAAGACGCTGCTATGTCACATGAAGGACTTGGGTATCTGACAGCTATCTGGCTTTACCAACAGGGCAAAACTCAGGAGGCTATGAATTTTGCCAAAAGCTATGATGAGCATTTCCAAAGAAACAGCCAGTCACTCCATATTACTAATCTTTCACAATTCCAAACTCTAGTTGATGATCCGGGAATTCAGAAACTCCTGCAGTGGGAAAACCTGCTTTTTCAAAATCATAATTGGTATGACCATATGCAGATACATAACGGCGCTCCTTGGCAGGATCTTGCCATCGTCCTTGATTACATACACACCAATCTTAAAGCACAAAATGATGATAAACCTCTAGATCTATGGGAAGGCTGGTATAGCTGGTGGGGTGCTCCGGGCAATGGTTTTGACCCAAATACTCAGGCCCAAGACCTGACCAAACAAATGATTGTTGCCCTTGGTGGAAACGTCACTGTTTACAACTACTGGCTGTTTGACGATTTTGCTCTTGAGAGTGAAGGACATGTCGGTCTGGTAGACAGCCAAAACAATCCCAGACCCGCGGCCACTGCCTATAAAATAACGTCAGAGAAACTGTATGGCACCACCTTTTCCCAATCCCTAAATCTGGGAAACAATGTTTATGGATATGAATTTACCAAGAACGATAAAAATATATATGTAGTTTGGAGCACAGGATCAACAACCATTAATCTGCCTCTAAATAAAAGTTCGGCAACGGAAACTGATATAAACGGGAATTCAACTTTAGTTGATCCTCAAGAGATACAGATTTCTACCTCTCCCGTATTCATTCAGTAATATCAGTCGCTTTCTTTAAGTAATAAATCGATATTATCACCATAAACAAAGATATAAACACAGGCAATACTACAGGAGCCACCCACGGCACAGGCAAAAGGAAAAGAATATCCAAGTCAGACAATGATTTTGGCCATCCGATTAGAATATAAAGCCAGATATAATAAAAAATATCCCACACCCCGAAACTCAAAAAGAAATAGGCCGCTTTTTCCTTCAGGTTTCTGCCGGCTACGTATCCTAATGCCAGAAGCATCACCATTGTCCCTACCTCCCGCAGCTGCTCAATATTGTAATTAGCCCATCCGGCAAAAGACTGCGGAGTCAGAAAGGCGATAATGCCCAGGGAAAAAAGCTCTGCATGCTGTCCCAGAGCCAAGAGATGCATAAAAAAGTCTGTCTTACCTCTTTGCAACATCTCCCGCAGATAAACTACTACCACCGCCTCATCCAGACCGAAGACAATATTAAAAAATAATATAACAAATATTTTATGCAGTTCTCCCCTGCTTTTCATTTTCTTTTCAGGATTATTCTCCATACAGGAAGTTATTTGAATTTATTCTACGGTTATGAAAATATGATGAAACCAATCTCTCAAATTTGTTGTGATATACTAATTTTCTATGTCTATTTTCAAAGGCATAATCAAGCTCTTTTTTCTTTTCTTCATTATTCTGACCATACTTTTGATCTATTATCTTTCCCCTACAGGCCTCTCCAGTAAACAAATCATTTTCACAATTCCACTTAATACCGAACAAGACACAATAGTACACATGTTGAGAAAAGACAACTTTATCCACTCCGAAAAAGTATTTAACATAGTCTCAGGACTTACCAATTTTCCCGGTACTGTCGAACCAGGCTCATACTTATTATCCCACAATATGAATGCTCTTCAGATAACCAACACGCTACTTTTTCACCCATACCAGAAATGGATAGTGCTTGTTCCGGGGCTGCGTCTTGACCAGACAGCCGAACGCCTGGCTAAAAAATTTAACTGGGACAAAACTCATCTTCAGGATTTTCTCAAAAACGCAAATGAGGGTTATATGTATCCTGACACATATTTATTAAATGTTGACTATACCGGAAAAGAGGTTGCGCAGCGGCTTATTTCCAACTTTAACGACCACCTAATACCTCAAATGCAAAAAGATCTTCTTTCCCAAAACGTCAGGATCGACACTGCGGTAAAAATAGCATCTCTTATCGAGCGGGAAAGCGGAGGTGACAGTGATAAAGCTCTTATCGCAGGCATAATCTGGAACAGACTTGATCAGAATATGAAACTGCAGATAGACGCTACAGTCCAGTATGCTATCGGCACTCCCGCCGACTGGTGGCCGCATGTTACACCGCAAGATCTGACTGTTAACTCGCTATATAACACATACATTATAAGAAAACTTCCTCCAGGCCCTATTGACAGCCCGGGCCTTTCTTCAATCAAAGCCGCTATCTACCCTGCTCAAACAGACTGTCTTTTTTATCTTCACGACCACAATAAGCAAATCCACTGTGCCAAGACTTACGAGGAACATTTGAAAAATATTGAGGAATATTTACAATAATAAATAGCGTCCATTTATTAATCTCTTACCCGTCCAACCAAAGCCTTATTCCCAACATGCACTCTCTTTGGGCTTAGTATTCCTCCTGAACTGTCTGGTGTAAGATGACCGGTTATAACTGTCATAATTATTACCAGAATTTACCTCGTGTATAATAAAGGCATGCAAAAGTCAGTTTATTTCCTCGACATTGATGATTGTCTTATAAAAACCAGCCTTTTAGGGAAAACTCATTTTGATAGACTAAGTATTAGTTTGAGACAAAATGGAATACAAAACTATAGTCAAATTACACAGGAATTCGGCCTTTCATTTAATATCCTATTTTCCCGGCATCAGGGAAAAATATTGGGCAAAATGGAACAGTCAATTGCCGATTTTTATCTTTCCCGGCTGAACGAGGTAGAAAAACCGATTATAGACCGGTATGGAGATATAAAGCGTTGGAGCCGCGAGGCCATACTTTATATTGCCGCTGAGAGAGTGGACACCAAACTGAATAATGCACAATTGCAATCATCTGTAAAAGCGTTGTGGGATGAGATTACCACCCATGCGGACTTTTATCCTGATGCTCTCCCCTTTCTCAAAAAACTACTTGTCATAAAAAAACCCTTTTATCTCATCACTTCTTCCGACAACCGACTGACCTTATCAGACACTACGGGATTATTCCATTACGATCCCCAATATTCCAAAAAACTCAAGATGGAAAGACTCGACAAGTTTACCAAACTTGGCATACCAACTGATCATATCTTTATTGCGGATCCTTATGATAAACCAAACCCTCAGATTTTTTCGGAAGCCTTGAATTTTGCGAGGAAAAAATTGGACAGTTCCTTCCTATCTGTCATGATTGGTGACTCTGTCAAAAGCGATCTTTTACCGGCAAAAAAAGCGGGATTTGAAAAACTTATACTCCTGAGACGGCACAATCAAACGGAAAATATTCCTGAAGGGATAAAAATTATTTCCACACTTTCGCAACTTTAGTATGCGTACCAGTCTTACTCAGGTTTGCAAATTTTTATTACAGAAAAACTGATTAGTGTGGTATATACTGACTCAAACCCGAGTTTGAGAAGTATATAAAACTCACCTTTGTGGCAATATAAACTTATCAATGAGAAAATTGTGGGAAATTCATGAAAATAAGTATTTGACACAGGATAAAGAATAGGATATAAGTGGCTATGTATACCCTTTTTCAAAAATATGCAAAAGGAAGATCTGAAAAAAATAGAGAAATTTTTCGAAAAATATGACCGTGTCGTCTATAAAAAGGGGGAAAGTATACTGCAGGCGGACGATCCTGCTCCTGGTATCTTTTATCTAAAAAAAGGTTATATACGACAATATATCATTTCACAAAAGGGAGAGATTTTTGTCATAAATATCTTTCAACCCGGATCTTTTTTTTGTATGACGTGGGCTATGAACGGCTCCCCAAACTCCACTTATTTTGATACCTTATCCACCGTCGAAGCTTACCTTGCTCCTCTTGAGGATGTCCGGGAATTTTTTGACAAGCAACCAGCACTTCTCTATGACTTTACTAAGCGTCTACTAAGGGGAGTCCACGGTTTAACCCTGCGACTTGAGAGCCTTATGCTTGAACCTGCTTACAACAGAACGGCAGCACTTCTTGTCTATTTAGCTGAGAAATTCGGGGAGAAAAACGGGGAAGGGATAAAAATTGCCCTACCCTTCACACATAAGGAGGTCGCATCCTGGATAGGCACTACGCGGGAAACAGCCAGCCTGCAACTTGAGGAAATGAAGAAAAAAGGGATAGTATCCTATACTAGAAGATTTTTAATCATAAACAATCTCAAAAAACTCAGCTCCTGATTTTCTAGATTTCATTTACTTTTTTCCTGTCATGGCATAGATATGGCCCAATATTGCCAATCCTATAAAAACCAGTCCCCAACGTATCGGATGTATACCGATAAACGGATAAGTGATAATTACCCCTATCCCTATACCACCTAAGATATGGATAAAAGAATTGTAGTCTATGTGTTTCTCAAAATACTTTATGGAATTCTGCCTGAGTTTCAGGTATGACTTATACACGATAATCACCCCCTTCCAATATCATTGTTACCTAATGAATATTTACTGTCAAATAATAATGTCAAATCCAAATGTTAAATCTGATAATCCTTTCTTTAACACTTTCCAGACCCTATTTCCAGCTGATTATTGAGGAAATTGGAGAAATTAGGTAGAATAGTAAATCGTCGAAGTTAACACCTGCCTGGATGACTCAGTGGTAGAACAAATATTAATTTACCTAAATAATTGAACAGCAGATTTAATATATTATGTGGCTTGATGGCTCAGTGGTAGAGCGAGAACATAATACGCCTGGATGGCTCAGTTAGAGCGAGAACATAATACGCCTGGATGGCTCAGT
Organism: Patescibacteria group bacterium; assembly: GCA_023379265.1. Classification (GTDB taxonomy): domain Bacteria; phylum Patescibacteriota; class Microgenomatia; order 2-02-FULL-39-11; family 2-02-FULL-39-11; genus JAMCUI01. Next base: position 223 of record JAMCUI010000010.1, on the reverse strand, counting down.
GGTAGAGCGAGAACATAATACGCCTGGATGGCTCAGTTAGAGCGAGAACATAATACGCCTGGATGGCTCAGTGGTAGAGCGAGAACATAATACGCCTGGATGGCTCAGTGGTAGAGCGAGTACTTGGTAAGTACTAGGTCGGGGGTCCGATTCCCCCTCCAGGCTCAAAGAAATATTTTGGATATTGGGAATTTTGAGAAAATATAGTAAAATAGCAATCTAG
>JAMCUI010000009.1 GCA_023379265.1 Patescibacteria group bacterium | reverse complement strand
AAGACAGCGGAGACTTTGTTCTGGAAAGAAAAATTAGGCCTAATGAATTTGAAAGAAGCATTTTAGGAATTCCGCCTGACTCAAATCCCAACTTTTCCTTCTGCAAAACACTTTCCATAAAATCACCCATCTTTAGCGTTTGCAGGTTTAATGCCTCTGAAAGCTCGCTCGCATGAAGTTCCATTGATTCTATACCGTTTAATACCATTTTTGATACATGAATATCATGGTTTTTTTCCAAATCCGCCAAAACACTTCTAGTTTCAGTAGCAAAACCCTTCCCGCTTAATTTCTTATGCATCGAACTGACAGGACCAAATTTATCATAAATGATATACTCCGCTGTCTTTTTATCAATACTGGAGTAGAGAATTTTTTCACTATCTCCAATCACATCCTTCACAAGCTCAAAAACCGCAAATGATCTTGATGAAATAAAAAGAGGACTAACTCCAATTGACAATAAAAATTTTGCAAAATGGGCTATAGTGTTTTTTGCCGTAGCGGTATAGAGAATTCCTTTCTTTCCATTCTCGTCGTTTACTATCCTGTAAAAATTATCCAACTCCGATGGATCGTAAGGCAGTATTTTCTTAGCCTGATCAATAACTACATCTGAAATATTTTCCTCCCTTACCGAGTCGTCCAACGGGAATCTGTGTGTGATTACCTGTTTATCAGAGATAGTAATTGCGGCCTGCTTGTCGTTTTGGGATCTAGGGTAACCTGAAGCAAAAATACTTTTCAATTCGGATTTTAGCTTTTCCGGATCAACAATAAGACCGTTTATTATAAGACCGTCTGATATCTCGTGCCTGGCGCAACTTACAATTTTTTCTCCGCCCAATATACTTTTGTTCGTTTGTATCGACTCAACAGAAGTGTCATTAAAGTCTATATACAGCATATTCAGTAAGGTTTATATAAATAAATATAATCCCCTATCGCAAATAAAGCAATGCCTTTTTTGAGTCTATCAGCTCTAAACAAAGAATGCAACTTGTGCCTATTACCAATGATTGTTTTTATATTGTGACAAGGTAAAACTTGGACCATGCCCTGGAAATATAGTAGTGTCATCCGGCAAGCTTAAAATTGAATATAAAGATTTTTGCAGAAAATCACTACTGCTATAGGAGAAGTCTGTCCTGCCTACTCCTCCTCCAGCAAACAAAAGGTCGCCGCCAAAAAGAGATTTTGATTTTTCTTGATAAAGGCAAACACTTCCTGGAGTATGTCCTGGAGTCTCTAGAATTTCTATCTTTTCATTACCAACATTCAAAATTTTTTTGTCCGTCAGAAACCCGTTAATTTGTGGTGGTGGATCAACCTGAAGAATACCCAGGAAATGCCGGGCTGATCGCTGCATATTCTTCATCAAGAATATATCTTTCTTGTTTATATAAAAGGGAATATCAAAAGCAAGCTGTAGCTCTAAAGCCGCCATAATATGGTCAAAATGACCATGTGTAGCTGCTAAGAATACAGGCCTCAGACTCATATCTTTTAATTTTCGGATAATATACTCAGCATCATCACCGGGATCAATAATTAAAGTAGACAATGTATCAGGATCATAAAGAAGGTAACAGTTGGTCACCATTTGACCTACCGTCAACACTGTAATTTGGAGATTTTCCATCATTACAGGGAATACGTTTTTTGAAACACACTAATACCATTAGATGAATTAAATTTCAGAGAAAGATCAATTGAAGTAACTCCCGTATCATAAACGCATTTTCCACTACTGCAGGTTCCCAATACTATATCATCCCGTTTGACCTCTGACTCTCCACCTTTAAGCGTAATTTTCCCCAATACTCCTCGGGGAATCCCTGCTCCAGTTACATAAGTCATCTCATATTCTACTGATTGTGTATCGGAAGGTATCCCTTTTATATCCAAAGATAAAGACTTATTACCATTATTCGATGCTAGACTAACTTCAACACTGCTTGAAACCGTGGGAAACGCGACTGTAGGAGTAGGAGTGACATCTGTTACGGCGGGTTTATTTGAAACCATACCCTTAACCGCAAAAAAGACAATAACCATAATGACGATAATAGCGATAATAACTCCAATAATAATTTTTTTCATTTTCTTCTCCTTTTATTAAACTAAAGATTTCTGAATTTCAGCTGATAAATCACTTATTTTTACCCTTACCTGTACAGTAGTATCGCGGTTTCGTATAGTCACCGTATCATCCTTTAATGTATCATAATCTACAGTGATGCACCAAGGAGTACCAGCTTCATCCTGGGCAAAATATCTTTTACCTATGTTTCCCCTTGCATCCCAGCATATCATCATTTCACTTCTAAGCTCATTATAAATTTTCCTGGCTTTATCAACAAGTTCAGGTTTGTTGGCTACAAGCGGAAATACCGCAGCTTTATAAGGAGCAAGCCTTGGGTGAATTTTCATGACAACCCGATCTTTTTCTTCATGATAAGCGTCAATAAGGAAAAAAAGGGCGGACCTATCTACACCTGCAGAAGTTTCTATATCCCAAGGAATAAATTTTTCCCCAGAAAACGGGTCTGTATATGACATATCCTGCCCACTATATTTCTGATGTCGGGTCAAATCCCAATCTCCGCGATGATGAATACCCATAAATTCTGACCATCCCCACGGTGAATTGTATTCAATATCTGTAGCTACTCTGGCATAATGCGCTCTTTCTTTATCCGTATGATCTCTAAATCTCAAATTCTCCTTTCTCATGCCCAATTTCAGATACCAATTCATTCTGTCTTCTTTCCAAAAATTAAACCACTTTTCACCTTCTTCTTCATCAGGTTTTATATAAAATTGTACCTCCATCTGCTCAAATTCTCTCGATCTGAATGTAAAATTGCCGGGCGTAATCTCATTTCTGAAAGCTTTTCCTATCTGAGCAATACCAAAAGGTATTCTAACCCTCGTAGAATCAAGAATATTCCTGAAATTCACATGTACTCCATTTGTTATTTCTCCCCTCAGATATATTTCTGACTGCTTCCCCTCTATTACCCCCAAGTATGCCTTAACCAGAAGATTGAATTTTTGTGGTTCAGTCCACTCCACATTTATATTTTTTCCCTTACTTTCTTTACTATGTTCTTCTTCATGCTTTTTTATCTCCTCACCCTTATCAGCCCTAAACCTTGCATGACAGATCTTACACTCCACTAACGGATCAACAAATGCTTCCACATGTCCCGAAGCTACCCAAGCCCGAGGATTCATCATGATTGCCGCATCAATTCCCACTATATCATCCCGCAGTTGCACCATATCTTTCCACCAGATATCTTTAATATTCTTCTTTAACAAAACCCCTAAGGGTCCATAATCCCAAGTTCCGCCCAACCCTCCATAAATTTCACTCCCAGGATAAATAAATCCCCTCCTTTTGCAAAGACTAACAATTTTCTCAAGTTGTACCATAAGCAAATAAAAAACCCGTCCTAATATAATTAGGGACGAGCTTAAATTACCCGCGGTTCCACCCTTCTTTTCCGAGTATTCATCGGAACACTTTTTGTATTTCTGCAGCTCACCTATGCCCTTAGGATCATCACTGCAAATCTAATTATATCTATTATAAACAACCAACTAGCATTGTCAATAGAAGTGAAGACTCGCCGTCTTTTAAGCCGGAGCTTCTTTATAACTTAGTCTTAAAGTCCATACCGAAAGCCCCAAAAAGACTATTTTTCAACCTCACGAAGCTATCCATTCCAGAAATCAGCATTTTTTAGATAAAATCATAAACACAAAAGTTAGTTTACAACTTTCGTAAAAAACTATCACTCTTCAGGTTCTTCTCCATCACTTCGGAAAGAAACCTATCAAGCTCTTCTCCTTTAACCACGTTTTCTCTTGGTAAATACCCTAACTCTATAAGTAACTCCAATATAAAATCTTCAACTAAGCTTTTTAGCTTATCGCCTTGTGACCCGTTTAGTTGAAGCAATGTCTTTTGACAGAGTAGATAAATCTGGTAATGATCTTCTCTCTCAGGACAAAGCCTATCAATTACCTCAGCAATACGATAAGCAAATGCTACTTTATTCAAGTCTGTCTTAATTTCTTTATGCACTTGTGTCGTCTGAACCTCTGTCAAGATATCAAAACTTCTTCCTTTAGTTACATAAGCCGATATATCATTAAAAAGTTCCAGATGGGGAGCACGGCGGCTGTTTATTTTCCTTATTCCTTTGGCAATTAAGACTATCTTTCCTTGGTTTTTAGTCAACACCGTTACCAATTTATCCGCCTCTCTATAATTCAGCCTTTTGATGACAATTCCCTCTATCTTATATGATTTGAGATTTCTATCCATATAAATACCACGCCAAAGTGGACATCTCTTACATTTCTATTATAAATTAATTTATATTACAGGAGATGGATTAAAGCTGAAAAGTGACCGTTTTATCAGTCAGAAGAAAAAACTGATCAATTTGTTTCCCATTATAATAAATAGTATATTGCGGATTGTCGGTTCCAGGCTGCTTTTGGATCAATAGTTTATACAAATCGCCTTTTTTTACCTTAAATGGAAGATTATATTTGACCACCACCTGAGCTGCACCTTCTGGCTTGACCGTCATAAATCCTTCAAAAACAGTCTTGTTTAACTCATCATAAGTTGAAGTGGTTTTTTCTGATCCCACAAAAGAAGTTAATTTTGAACCGGAAGGCACATAGAATCTCAACCAATTACGCAAGATTCCGTTAAGACAAAGTTGTCCTGCTTCCAAATTACAGTTGCTGGGAGGTGAAGGGTTTTTATAATTTATAGTTACTGTTTCAGCTACACTTCCGTTATCAGACACAGTTATCTCCTGTTTCACCGAAAACTTTACGAACAAATTTGATTTGGCTCCTGCAAAATTCACATTACTGATGTGTAAATAATCACCATCAAACGCTACTATTCTTCCTGCAAAATTTAGAGCTTCGATGCCTTTTTGCGCCTCTTGGTTATGGAAATAAAATAAAACATGCTTTTGTTGCGCTTCAGTTAAAAACATTTCCATAAGCTGTCCCCAGTATTTGGAAGGCGAAACGCCTAAAGCTCTCTGCATTATCTGGTACAGTAATACTCCAATGATATCTTTCCTCTCCGTATTGAAAGTAGCCAAAGGCTTGGCTGAATAGTCCTCAAGCTCGTATATAGCTTTAGGACAATCACACCTAGGATCATTCTGCGCGCTAAATTGACGGCCGGCAATATTGAAATCTCCCAATATTTTTATCGCATCAACCAATACGTGTGTGTCTACAGCCACGATACCATCAAATGGAGGTAAATCCGGTACCGAATCCTTCAACATACTTTCAAATTTCTGCATGGACACAACATAATCTGGAGACAAATTGCTATCACGCAACTCAAGAGTGTTGACATTAATATGATATTTCAATATAGGTGGAGGCGCTGGAAATGTCTTAGTTTTTGCTGCATCAAGTTTATATATATCATCAGCTTTTATGACCTGCATCTTACCTTTATCTACCTTAAAAAGGGCATAACCTGTAATAAATCCGCCTGTAGCACGAAGTTCAGCATCATTTTGGAAAAGAACCATATAAGTTTTGGGGTCTTTATTGCCTAAAAGCGTAGGAAGTTCCTTCAAAAATGGCTGAGCATCAACAAAGAGCTTGGCTGTTGCGGAAAAAAGATTCTTTGCCGCCACAATTCGGCCTCTTACCGGTAATGACCCGAATTGTTCCGGGTAACGGTTTGGGTCGATCTGATCAAGTTCATTTCCGGTGATATTAATTTTGGCGGCAATATCCGATAGTTTAGGCGTTACTTTATCCAAAGTCTCCACAGCAAGTTTTATCCTGTCATCAGCACTCCCCGATACAAAGGATGATTTACCTTTCAGTCCCAAAAGATCAGCGTATGGAACAAGAGTTGTGACTGTAATCTGAGCCGCCTGAACCCCCGCAATTCCTCCAGTTACCATATGTTGGAAATCTTTTTCATATGATCCTAAAAAGGGAACGTAACCAACCCATGAGACTTTACTAAGCTGGCTATTTACGTTTTCTAAGTTGGATTCCAATTCAGTAAGTTTTGCTTGAGACGAAGCTATATCCCTGCTTTTTATTGCTGAATAAGCTTCTTTGGCAGAATTGGCGGATTTCTGTACAGCAAAGTAGAGATTTCTTCCCGGAATAATGAGTGCTGCCAGAAAAATGACGATTAGTATAAGAAATGCTGCTAGAACTGTACCAATTATCTTTAATGTCTTTTTCTCTCCGGCAGAATTGCGACGTTTTGAAACTATTTCTTTTCTTGATGGTGTTTTTCCAAAAGTTACTTGTTTGAATCCGTCCATATTACTAAACAGCACCTTTGCCTGTAATCATTGCAAAAGGAGTTTTTAAGAGAATTTTTACATCATACCATAAAGAGCGATGATTTACATAATCCGCATCCATGGCTATTCTTTTATCAAAATTAACCTCTGATCGCCCGGATACCTGCCAATAACCTGTAATACCAGGCCTTATTGACAACACTTTTTTAACTAGATCTCTTGTTTTGGGATATTTTTTTTGCTGGTTTACAAGTTCATCAGGATAATAAGCCCTAGGCCCCACTAAACTCATATCTCCACAAAGCACGTTAAGAAGCTGAGGAATCTCATCCAGAGAATGTTTTCTTATCATCTTTCCCAAAGAGGTAACTCGAGGATCTTCTTTCAATTTATAACTGTTTTTTTTATATTGTTCATAAAGCAATCTCATTTTTGGATCTTTTCGTAACATCTGGTGCGCATTGACCACCATGGAACGAAATTTATACATCTTAAATAATTTTCCATGCCTACCTACCCTCTCGGGAGTATCGGCGAATACAGGTCCCTCAGAATCCATTTTGATCGCGAAAGCCAAAATTAGACATATTGGAGAAAATAAAACAAGCAGTACCAAAGAACCAACGATATCAATAAACCTTTTTAGGGTATTATCGTATAAATCGTATCTGAATATATTCATAAACCGACTTCCCCGAACTGATTCCAACACTCAGCCTAAACGGTTTTAAACATTTATCCATTCACAGCTTGTAATATCTATTCAAATCAGGTGCTCATTTTCAGATTTAGCAAGACTCTCTACCAGTTTTTTAATTTTCGGAACTGAATTTTTATGGCAAATGAGTACTACATCATTAGTATTTATGACCAAATAACCGTTAAGATCAATCGTCACTACCATCTGATTTGTATAATTATATATAAGACTATCATGACAATCAGTTACTAATACTTTTCCCTGAATAACATTTTGTTCAGGGGATGACTGCAAAGCCTCTTTAAGTGCCTCCCAAGCACCAATATCACTCCAACCTAGATTCTCACAAACTACTAAAGCGTCACTCGAGGATATATTCTCCAATATCGCATTATCGAATGAAATTTTACTAAGTAAACCATAATTTTCTTTTAACACCGCCTGGAAACTCTTTGTCCCATAAGCTTTATAAACTTTCTCCAAAATCTTAAACATTTCAGGTTGAAACTTCTTAAATAGTCCCCATAAAAATGAAGGTGTAGTTACAAAGTAACCTACGTTCCATGAATAACTACCATCTTTATAAAATCTTTCCGCTTTTTTGAGTTCAGGCCGATAATGGAATTTCTCAAAAGAATAAAAATCAACACCCTCAAAACTGTGCTTCTTCTCTCCGTATTTTATCCAACCCAGATTTTGGCTGGCGAATCGAGGCTTCTGTCCTATAAAAATAATTTTATTTTTTTGTTTTCTGACTATCTCTGCGCATGTTTTTATGATCTTTTTGAAAAAATCCTCTTGACGTACTATATGATCACTCCAAAGTATCACAATCGGTTCCTCGGGAAAATTTCTTAGCAAACTTAAAGTCATAAGTCCCACCGCTGGACCTACGTCCCTTGTTTCAGGTTCTAGGATTAAATTTTCTTTTGGAATATTTGGTAGTTGTGAAATTACTATATGTTCATACCTGTCAGAGGTAGCAATATAAATATCTTCCCAATTCAAATCGGGTAAAAGTCTTTCAGCAGCAAGCTGAAGAGTCGACTTATCCCCTATTACTTTCTCAAATTGTTTAGGAGAACTGCGTCTTGACAATGGCCAAAGCCGCGTTCCCACTCCACCAGCAAATACAATAGCCTTCATAACTTGTTTTTTACATCCTTGATATCTTTTCCTTCCACCATTGGTAAACCTTCTTTTTTATATTTTCCTTAAAAACGGATTGAGAGAAACGTAAGGCATTTTCTCGACAGTAAGACGGTAAGTATTTTTTTTGTGAAAATCTCGATAAGGCCGAAATTAAATTGCGTTCGTCTTTATGATCATATAGCTCTCCTGTCAATCCAGGTATAACTGTTTCTGCCAGTCCTCCCGCATTTAAGCCAACCACAGGTTTTCCGCAGGCCTGTGCTTCAACTGATGTTAAACCAAAATCCTCTTCCCCTGGAAATATAAGAGCTATGCTTTTCTGATAATAGCAACAAAGTTTCTCATCTGTCAAATTACTAGAAATAAAATCAATATTCTTACCTGCTATATTTTTCAGTCTTTTTTCATCTATTCCGTCACCGATAATTTTCAGCTTCCAACCAAGCTGGTTAAACACTCTTATTGCGTAATCAATTCCTTTATAGGGCACGAGCCTTGAAACTATCAGGAAATAATCGCCTTTGTCTTTTATTTTTTTTTCAATTCTAAATATATCAGTTTTTACCGGCGGAAAAATGATTTCTGACTCTTTTCCATAATATTTCTTTATTCTATTAGCTACAGCCTTTGATATGGCTATATATTTATCCGGCCGTTGAGATGCAATATAATCCCATCGGCGAAATGATGGCGAAGTAACCTTCATTACAAACCTTGCAACAGGATTAAAAGTGCCCATTCCAGGCTCTTTCAGATAGTCATCATAACCACTCCAAAGATATCTAGTTGGTGTAAGACAATAGCATATATGTAAAGTCTGGGGTTTGGTAATTATACTTTTGGCATCAGCTGAGGAGACCGAAATTACCACATCAAATTTATCAAAGTTAAATGACTCAAACGCATATGCAGTTAAAACAGGAAACAGTTCATGTTTGGAGGAAGAAAAAGGTAGACGATCCAAAAATGAAGTTTTTACTTCAAATGCATCCGCCCATTTTGCTTTTTTCTTATCATAAACTGCAGTATAAAGAGGTGCGTTAGGCCAAACCTGGTGAAGTGAAAGTAAAACTCTTTCAGCACCACCAAATTTATTTACCTTATCATAAATCAATGCAATTTTCATCAGACTTTGCCATTAAAAACATATTCGTAAAGTTCTCGTGTCTGGAAAGCGGTCTTTTTCCAGCTGTACTTTGAAAGTCTTCTCGAAGCTTTAGTTACAATTCCTCTATAAAGTTTAGAATTCATATCTAATACCCCTAAAATCCTGTCTGCAATTGCTTCGAAATGATAGGGATCAAAAAAAGGCAAATCTTTACCCCAGATTTCGCGAAACACAGGTATATCTGAAATAACAGGTATCTTTCCGCAAGAAAGCGCCTCAAGTGTAGGTAAACCAAATCCTTCCATCAGTGACGGAAATACCAAACATGAGGAAAAAGTGTAAAGATTGATCAACTGTTCATCGTTAGCCTCGCCAAAAAAAACCACATCACTGCCTATTCCATGCTTTTGGGCGACATCTTTTAACCTTGGATAAAAGTATTTATCATCTCCTGCCAATACCAATTTATAATCTGGCTTATTTCTTTTTATTTTTTTAAACGCAAGAAGCGTGCGCTCCAAATTCTTATGTGGATAAGCATTACCCACATAAAGTACATATTGAAAAGTATAATATTTTTTCGGATGGTGACTTCTCAAAGTATTGGCAAAACTTCTATCCAAGGCATCATAAGTAACACGTATGCGTTTTGAAGGAACCTTGTAATGATCAATTATTTCTTGTTTCGTGGTCTCAGAAATGGCGACAATCGTCTCTGCTCGTTTTATTCCCCTTGCTATGGAAAATCTATAGCCTAAACGCTTTGCTTTATATAAAACCATAGGCAACGTGCTGGCCCTCCCTGTATCAAAATGGTCAACAATCAGATCATGTATAGTCAATATGTATTTCTTCGGATATAAAACAGGGACATTAAAATAAGTAAAATGAGCAATATCAAGTTTGTCTGCCAGGAGTACTCTGGGCATGGCATATTGTTCCTTTACTGTATGCCAAGGGATATCAGCTAATCGTTTATGCCAACGTATGTTAGGAGGAGAAAACTCATTAAATTCTTTTCTGCGTAAATATACGAAATAGTCATTCTTAATATCAATTTGAGACAACTCCTCAATAAGATTTCGTATATATCTTCCTACTCCGGTTTGATGATAAAGTCGTGCATCAATTCCTATGCGCATCTTCGAGATTAAAAACTTATTAACCCAGTGCGGCAAGACTTAAATATTCTTTCAATTTAATTCCCCAAAGCACAATTGCCCTTATCCACTCTGGATACTTTTTTTTATAATGCTTCTCGTAAAAAATCCTCATAACCTCAAATCTTGACCTTGTGGCCAAATATTTTATTTTTTTATCAGCCAGGGACAGATGCTGACTATGCTTTTTGATACCACCCGATACGCCTTTATAATGCAGTATAGAAGTAGTAGGCACGTACATAACTTTCCAGCCTGCATTTTTTACTTTATAACAAAAATCTATATCCTCTCCATACCAGAAATAATCCTCATCCAACCAACCCACTCTTTCTCCCACTTCTCTTCTTACCAAAAGGAACGCACCCACACAACTGTCTATTTCATGAACTTGCTCCATATTCCAAAAACCCAAATGGTATCCGTTAAAAAATTTGCTTTGAGGAAAAAGTTTTGCGAGTCCGGAAAAATGGCAAAAAGCGTTCCACGGACTAGGAAATCCTCTGTTGCAGGCATCATCTATCTGTCCTGATACAAGATTCACTCTGCATGTGGCCACTCCAACTTTAACGTTCTTTTCCATAAATTTTAACATTGTCTCAAATGTACCTTTTTTCACAATCGTATCAGGATTAAGGAGAAGAACGTATTTGCCTAGAGATTTCTTTATTGCCTGGTTATTTGCTTTTGCGAAACCGATGTTTTCCCTGTTTTTTATAAGATTGACGTAAGAAAAGGTTTCTTTTATTCTTTCAGCTTCTTTATTACCTGAATTATTATCAACAACGATGATTTCTATCTTTTCAAGTATTACATTACTCCGCTTTATAGATTCGAGGCATTTAGACAAAAAACTGTATGTATTAAAGTTGACAATTATTACAGATAAAATAATATCCTGTTTCATAAACTTAAAAGTTTACAAATTAAATCTATTTGACGTCCTAATGTTCAAGTTCAAGGTTTTTGACGGTCTTTCGACGGTAAATCATAATCTCTTATATATTTTTCGCATCCTGATATATATGGTCAAGGCTTTTACCGATTCTGCTGCGGTAAATCATAATCTCTTATATATTTTTCGCATCCTGATATATATGGTCAAGGCTTTTACCGATTCTGCTCCAGTTAAATTTATCTTCTACAAGCTTTCTGCCTTTTTCAGCCAGACTACTGTACAACGCATGGTTAGTCAAAAGTCTTATTGATTCGTATGCCAAATCAGAAGGCGTATCACCTATGAGCACTTCCCTACCGTGTTTTGCTCCAAGTCCCTCTATCCCTGTAGGTGTGCTGACAACAGGAAGACCTGTAGCCATAGCCTCCAAAATCTTGTAGCGGGTACCACCAGGGCCATAAATCGGAGCAAGAAGTATATCAGACTTCTTATAAGCTTCCCTTATATCTTCAACATCCGATGAAATCTGTATGTTTTTAGAACTATAAGAAGTAATCTTTGCGGTCGGAAACCTACCAACAATCCAAAGCTTTATATTCACAAGACTTTTTTTAATCACTGGCCAAATTTCCTCAACCAATATTGTCACGGCCTCCCTGTTTTGTAACCATTTGAAATTACCTACAAAAAGGATAGTCTTTGTTTTCTGGGAATAAGCTTGTTTTCTTACATTAAAAAAATCTGTATCTACTCCATTTGGCACCAAGTCTACACTCAAACCAGGTACCAATTTATGCATTACCAGTCTGTCTGATTCTGACATTGCCACCACCCGGGTTGCCTGATGCCAAAATTTTTTCTCCCAATAATGAATTTTTGTCACATCAAAATTCATTAACCACTTAGCCGGTATAAATCTTATATTTTCCGTATAGTGTTGGTAAACTAAATACTCGATAGTCTGTTCAACCAAAATAATAGGTATTTTTGTAGTGGGGATATTGGGCATGACATAAAAAGTTTCAGCATGTATTAGATCAAAATGCTCCCTCTCTATGGCTCTTGCTATCTTGTCTTTAAGATCTTTTTTCAGATACATACAGACAACCAGTGGATAAACTGAAACGGCTGATAATGTAAGACTTGTCGGAGACCATGGTGGACGTTTTAGAAATACCTGAACATCGGCACAGAATTCTTTGAGTTTTGGAATATAATCTTTTTCCTTTTCTTCCCTAATAAATGAATACAATGTCACCTCATGCTTCTTTGAGAGATATTTCAAAAGATTATAGCTTCTTATTTGACCTCCCGAAAAAAGAGGAAAAGGCAAATATGGCGTCAACATGAGTATCTTCATACTAAGAGGTAGTCAGAGTAATTTGTGATAGACGTATGGTAAATCAGTACCGGCAAAAATCATTCCTAATTTTTCGGAAGTTTATTATCAGGTACTAATTGAATTATGACATATTTGTTTGTCAAATCGACTATTTTGTATTTTCTTTTTGCAGTATCTGCAATTTGGGCTTCTGCCATCAACTGTTTTGTCAGATCGTCAAAATTGACGCTTACATAATAATCTGCACCCATATTAATCATCTTGTCAATTGATTCCTGCATCACAGGCCATCCTGCCCTGTGTGTCTGGTAAAGGAAAGCCGTATCCCCATCATAAGGAGCAACAACCAGCGCTTTTTGAGGTGTTTTCATATCAACTGCTCTTCCTGCCTCCACAATTTCAGGGTGATTAATATTGTAGTAGTCGCGAACAAAGTACCAGCCAAACATTTCGGTAAAAATAATTATCAATGCAAGAAAAGCAAAAACCAGCAGCCAAGAGCGGTATTTTCTTCCCATGTCGGCAAAAAATACAATTCCTTTTGCCACAAAGACCGCAATTATTGGGACCGTTAGAATCTGGTAATAATCATGTCTGACGTTCCCCGTGGCAAAAACAGTAACATACGCCAATATTGCAATTCCCCACCAGTAAAAAAGAAACTTGTCCTTTTTGACAGGAGCAAGAACTCCAAGTATCAAAAGAGGTAAACCCCAATACCCCAAGATCAGTCTGGACAGTCGGTCTGCAAAAAGCCAGTAGAAAAATGCGCCCTTAAATCTGATACCATCGCCGTTGAGAAGCCAAAGATTGGCTGGTACTCCTTCAGGAAAATGACTTATCCACCACCGCCACCATCCTAGAGGTAGTGAAGATATACCAAAAAATAATACGAGTCCGAAAAGAGATCTAATAGAAAATCCCATTTTCCTGACCCAAAGGTAAGACATCGGAAGGAAAAGAAACAATGCATACGGTTTTACCAAAAGTGCAGCAGCTGTGAAGACGCCCGCCAGTAATAGGTAAAGCGTCACCTTCGCAATTTCTCCAATCCTTTTTTCTCCTGAAAGTTTTAGTTTCTGCTTCGAATCTAAAAATAGGTCAAGAAACCAAATCATACCAATAGAAGTACATACTAGAAGCGGATCAGGCAGTATGGTACGGGTATAAAAAATGTTATAAGGAAGAAAAGCAAAAACAGCAGCTGCTATTGCGGCCTCTCTTCTTCCCAGGTATTTCCTGACAAGAAGAAAAAGAAATATTATTGACCCCAAAGTGGCAAATATCGAAGTTAATCTGCCGGAAACTTCTATATTCCAACCGACAAATATTTTATCGGTTACTACACTCAATACGTTGTATAAAGGAAATTCCACAAAACGCAGTCCCTTGGGATTATTTTTCCCAGAGGCCACATTGGATAGATCATCGTATGTGGGAAAAAGTATATTAATCCCGTGCTTCACATAATTTCTTGTAACAGCAGAGGTATCCGCTTGTCGCCATGAATGCCAATCAGCAAGAGGCTCATCTATCTTGTATAGCCTAACGGTAAACGCAAGCACCAGTATAACAAGAAGTATGAATTTATCACTTTTTATGAAACTAACTGATTTATGGATTAAACCTGATATAAACTCGTTCAAATCCGGTATTCTGGGGAAAGGAATATCTCTTTTTCTCTCTTTTCTCAACAATTCCACTCCAGCTAAGACAAATCCCGTTATACCCCAAAACATAAATGCTACCTTTGACGATTCAAAAACATCAATATATAGAGCATTAACCATAAGACCCATTAGTAATCCCGCAAACCCGATGGTCATACTGAATATAAAAGGATCGGCAAAGAGGTTTAGATTGCGCCAAATGATAAATACGATAAAAAGCAGAGTTCCAAAAAAAGTAATAAAACCCAAAACTCCGGTCTCACCCAAATTCCGCAAAAAATCATTATCCGTTGATTCCGCTTCTGTAAATTGTGTTGGCTGAGTCTTATTTAACGTTGAATATCCGCTACCCAAAAGCGGATTGCGTTCAAAACCTTTTATCGCCATTGGCCATAAAGCGTCAAACCTTATGGCTGTTGATAAGTCGTATATAAATGCCGTTTTGGAATAGGTACGTGGAACAGCTGCAAGAGAAGCGCTATTTGTGCCTGTGGGCACCATAAGAGGTATATTCTTATAGACATCAATTGGCCGCTCTGGAGTGGGAGGCTGGTCACTTGATGAGGTAATTTGGGAAAGAGCTGCGCCTGGATTATTCTCCAAAAAAACGGCTTTGTCGGGTGGAGGCGGAGCACCAAGAGGTGTCAGAAGAAGAGATTTTATACCTGAAAGACGCTCATCAATCCTGAGAAACTTAGTAAATCTCTCAGACAGATCACCAAAAGACAGCATTACTAGAATAGAAAGAAATATAACTGTAAACCAACGGGTAAGAGACCAGGATATTCCCTTTTTATATGCCCAAAAGAAAAATATGACAGTGACGCCAAATAGATATGCGATAAATGAAGTTCTTGAAGCAGTCAGTATAAGCGTCCAAAAAGCGGCAGAGATTGTTAGAAATATTAACAGTTTCAGTAATTTTCTTTTAACACCAAAAAACAAACTCCAAAGAAGCACCAGTGCCATCATGATATAAGCAGCCAGATCATAGTGGCCACCAAAAGTTGAAAGAACTCTTGCGTGAGGAGTCAGGTAAAGCATCCAGCCCTTAGCAAATTCCCGGTTCATTGTCGAAAATGCAGGCCAGTAAAGATACCGTTGACCAAAACCGTATATCGAAACAGCAACCACAGTAACAATAATAAGACCGATATAAATCTTTAACTGCTTCAGACTTCTGACAGAAGAATAAAATATGAAAAAAAGAGAAAAGTACTCTATCCGTCTAGCGTAATGCAAAAACATTTTTTCGAGGTGTAAAGGTATTAAAGGTACGGTATGCAGAAGAAAAACTGCAGATAGCATGGAGAATACTCCTACCACAAGATATGCTAATATCGGCTTAAAAAGAGGATTGCCGGACAATCTTGTCTTCCCCCGTACCAACCACACTACCCACAGGAAAACACAGAAGCTGACTATGAAATCTTCCAGTCTGACTCTGACAATATAACCCGGGAGTATATCCCCAACGGGCAATTTTGGATAAAGAGGTATAAAAACCAAAAGGAAACCTGCTAATACTGAAAGGATGTTATCATCCAGCCACCTTAAAAGCTTTGACATATTGTGAAAAACGCCTGGGGTTGCCACCGATTATACCAAATACGAGTATTCTCAGCAATGAACCGAATTTTAGCAATAACTTCAAAGGAATTTGCTGCCAGTTTGGAAAATGTTTTTTATATATATATTCGAGTGAATTGAATTCTTCAATAATTCCCGCCTCATTGCCCATACCAGAGGCTCCTTTATGATGCACAACTTTAATAGATGGGATATAAAGAATATCAAATCCTGCTCTTTTTATGCGGAAACACCATTCTACTTCTTCAGCATACATAAAAATTTTATCATCAAGGTATCCTGCTTTTTTTATCACATTTTTTTTCACCAGTAGGCATGCTCCGGATACCCAATCAACATTTCTTCTTCTACTATAAAAGCTTTTGTCGGTTACATGATAAGGTTTTATAAATGTAGACAAAAAGGGAACATCATCAATAAACGTCATCCAGGCAAAGATCTTTATCAATGTCGGGAAAAATCCGAGAGATTGCTGCAATTTACCATTGGGAAAAATCAATTTCGGGCCTATAACTCCCGCCTCACTTTCATCACTTGCGACTGAAAAAAGCATTTCCAACGTACTCTCAGACATGGACGTATCACTGTTTAGAAGTAAAATAAAATCGCCGTGTGCCTTTTTAAGGCCTATATTGTTTGCTGCGGCAAAACCCAAATTTTCTTTATTCCTTACCAAATCTATATTTGGAAATTCTTTCTCTAACATTTCAATAGAACTATCGCTTGATGCGTTATCAATGACAATAACTTCTGACTGACCATCCTTATTCAATCCTGATTTTCCCAGAGATTTGAAGACGGATAAAAGACAATTCCTTAATAGATCACAGGTATTGTAACTGACAATGACTATGGAAAGTTTCATTATTGGTTTAGAAAGTGATAAGACCTATATGTTACTGAAACAACCTTGCCCTACCCAATCTGTAATGTGGATTTTTTATTGTTCGTTCTCCTATCACCTCTGCTGGTATCCCTCCGACAACTGAGAAGGGTTTTACATCTTTTGTCACAACAGCTCCTGCTGCCACAACCGCCCCTTTCCCAATTTTTACTCCAGGTAGTATAGTCACTCTGGGACCAATAAATACGTAATCCTCAATTTCCACATTTTTTGAAACCGCATGGAAATCCTCACTACCTATATCGTGCTGGGAATTATAGATAAGAACATAAGAAGCAATGTCAACATGATTTCCGATAACAAGTTTTGCCCTACCATCCAAAAAAGCGTGATCGCCGATTATTGAGTCTTCGCCAATCGAAATGTTTTGTGGATCAAAACAGTTAAACCACATATGTATCCTGGCTCCAATTCCCAGCTTTATACCAGCTGTCGCATATAAAGCCAATCTCATGCTATGAAATGGTATATGGCCAAACAAACGTATTACCATCAGCTTAAAATCTAAAATTATACTATTCAGCCTTTTGGTAGATTTTTGAAAAACTTCTGCTCTTGTCAATTCCCTACCGTTTTTGTCTTTTAATACCACCATAATGATCCTATTTTATATCAGTAACTGTCTCCTGCAAAACTTTTAGAGTTTGAAGTGCACATTTTTCCCAACTGAAAACCTTTATTCTATCATGTCCCCCTACTACCATTCTACTTCGTAACTCTTTATCATAAATAACGCTTTTTATTCCCCTGGCAATATCCTTACTATCTTCTGGATCAACAAGTAAACCGCTTTTCCAGATTATCTCAGGTAGACTTGAGTTGTTACTTACAACTACCGGACAACCGCAGGCCATAGCCTCGACTACCGGTAAACCAAATCCTTCATACAATGACGGGAGGACAAAACATGAGGCCATATGGTAAAAAAGTGGTAACTCTAATGGCAAAACATAATCTGTTACAATGATTCTTTGCACGACACGGCTTGTTTTGATCGCTTCTAGAATGTCCTCAAAAAGCCATCCTTTTTTACCTATAATTACCAATTGCAAATTAGTTTTATCTCCTGACATAATAATCTTTTCAAAAGCCTCGATCAATTTTTTTATATTTTTCCTCGGCTGTAGCGTCCCAACAAACAGAATAAAATTGTCGCTTAAATGGTATTTCTTCTTCAACCTTTCCTCAAGCCTCTCATTCCTTTTTTCATTTGTATTAAATACGTCGCTATCATATCCAGGATATGTCACCACTACCTTGTCGTCTCGGACTTTATAATATTCAACTATCGATTTTTTGGAATAGTAACTGATTGTAAAAACCTTTGCTGCTTTTTTTACGGAATACTCTGTCCAACGGGTCAACTGATATAAATCCTTCTTTCTGAACATTTCCGGAAAATTGATAAAAGACAAATCCATGATTGACATCGCGCACGGACAGGGTGCAAACCTGGGTGAATAGTGTGATGGACTGAAAAAGATATCCGGCCGGGGTCTTTGAATAAAAAGCTTGAAAGGTAAAGCAACTTGAGTCCATGCTTTTGGGGGCCCAAATATTTCATAATCCCACCACGAGTTTGTCACAGGCATGTCGTCCCGAGGTCTATTTTTCAAATATATCCTGAAACTAACGTTTGATAATTCCAGCTCCTTATATTTATTTTTTCTCAGAAAATAAATGTGCCGCAAGAGCTGGAAAGCGTATTGTCCTATTCCCACTCTAAAATCCGCATTGGCTTCATTGGCGTCAATTCCTATTAGCATATCCTATGAATTATGAAATTAAACTTTCATATATTTTCAATAGTTTACTTGCAGCATCTTCCCATTTGAATCTTTCGGACTGGGAAAAACCTCTCTTAATTATTTTTTTCCTAAGATTTTGGTCAATAACTAATTGCACCATTTTGACAGATATATCTTCTTCATCATAAGGATCTATCTGTATCGCACAATCACTTGCAATTTCCGCCAAACTACCCATGTTTGATGTAATCACGGGACAACCGCATGCCATAGCTTCTAATATAGGCAGACCAAATCCTTCGTAAAGTGAAGGAAAAACAAAAAAAACTGCGCCAGAGTAAATCGCCGGCAGGTCTTTTTTCTCAACCATTCCCAGAGGATACACAAACCTGACGTTTTTCAGCTTTTGTCCCCAACCTGTTTTACCCACGAGAACAAGATTTATTTCCTTATTCTGTGACGACACAAGCGGATGACGCAAAAACCTGTCAAAAGCCAAAATCAGACGTTGCAAATTTTTACGCGGCTCGCGTGTCCCGACAAATAAAATATATCTTTCTGGCAAATTATATTTTTGTCTCACGCGTATAAATTCCTCCTCATCCTGAGGTATAAATTGACTATCGATTCCCGGATAAACCACTGTTACTTTATCGGGTTCCACTTTCAGCGTCTCCAATATATCTCTTTTTGTCGACACGGAATCAGCTATTATCGCATCACATTCCTTTTTTACCCAATACAGTCGTCTTTTTTGCGTAGCAACAATATCTGGATGGGAAATCTGCGGGTACTTATAAACTACCAAATCATGAATGGTAGTGACCTTCTTTACCCCCTTTATCGGAGGCTGGATCCAATCCGACGAATGAAATATATCAGCACTGCCTATAAATCTGCCTAAATCAAGCACGTGATATCTGTTCCAAACAAGATTCCCCAGTGTTTGCGGCAGCCGGACAATTTTTGATTCCACATTGCTGTATTTTTTCTTTAATTCTGACGTGAAATCGGTCAGTACATCAATCTGTCGAAGTGATATCCCAAAAAGAAGATACTGATTATTTCTGTCCATCTGTAAAAGACTGCGCACCAAATTTTCTGTATATGTTGCTACACCGCTTCCGGTATAAGCTATTTGTGATATATCAATTGCTACTTTCATTTTCTTTTATTTTTACAAAAAACAATTGGCGGTAAAACGGCTCTTTATCCAAAATAAGAAGGAATTGTATAAAAAAAAGCATAATTTTGCGGAAAAAGAAATTTTTCAGGGGATTTTCTGTCATCCAGCCTTTCATAAGAAAATTTCTCATTTTCAAATTTTCGTTTCCTTTTATTATTAAACTTATTTCCCTCCTGAATTTTTTCGCAGATTTTGATATCATTTTTTCAATTTCTTCTTTATCCGGCAGACCAAATCCTATCTGCTCCTCAAAAAAATCATAGCTTTTCCCCAAATGCAGCTTGAAATAATCATACAGCACTTTATCCTGCCTATGCGAAAACTCTCCGCAGGGTACGCCAATCAATACTTTTTCTCTTGCTACCCTAACCATCTCATCAATAGCTCTCCCTCTTTTGTAGGAATCCAAATGCTCCAACATATCCACACTTAGAACAATATCAAATGTTTTATTATCAAATGGCAACTTTGTAACTGATGCTTTTACTCTTTTAAGTAAAGGAAAATACGGCGGCCGGAAATTTATATCAACACCCGTTACGGGCTTTTTCAAATACGGAGCAATTCCCAAACCTCCTGACCCTACCTCAAGAATTTTCAGTGTTTCTACACCTGAGTCTCTAATCTCTTTTACAATCGGTAGATATCTTAAAGCGATCTCCGGATGCCACCGCTCGAAAAGAAAAAATCCTGAAAGTTTAGTAATCAATTCATCTTTTATCATACCTGTATATGAAGCCCACTCCCGGAAAGTCTTTTGTAGTTGCCAGATTATACCCCTGGTTTGATAAGTCTTTGCCAGTCGTATTTTCCTTGTCAGTCAGACCAGTCAAGTATTGAAATAAAAATATTCTGTTTTTACCGGTTATTTGATTATTCATCTTCGCAATGTCTGAATCACGGATTATAAATTTTGGTGCTATTCCTATCCCCTCCACACTACCCTTCTGGTACCAAAGAAATGGAGCAAATGGAGTAGGGAAGACAAAAAGAGCTACGCTGTTTTTAGTAGCGTTTCTTTCCACATAGGAAACTGCCTGCCTCCATTCTTCCCGTTGAGTATATGGATCTGTGTAATACTGATATATACCGCCAAGACTGGTAAAAAGCACTATAAGTAAAAAAATTGCTCTCTGAAATTTGGTCAGACCGCGAATACCGGCGGCAATAATAAGAAGAAAAAATGGCAGCAAAAATATCATTCTCTGCGGTGCGGCAACAGGTAAAAAAATCGATATTACCAAAGCCGGAAGAAGAGAAAATGAAAACAAAGTCAATAAAATTCTGCCTGATTCCTTTTTGGACAAGTAATAACAGGAAATGAGAAATACGATTATTTCAGGAAATATAATAAAACCGTATAAAACTTTATCGGCTAATGTTCCGTGTCCAAAGGCAAATTTCGCCAAGGTCAAAGGTAGAAGTTTTAACCACGATACTGAAACCACATTGGTCCACCCGGCAAATCCGCCTCCTATCCCCAAGTGAATTTGGTTTATAAAATACGGTAGCCATGGTAAAAAGGTAAACGAAGCAATAATAAATGATTTTATTAATCGCATGAGAGACTTCCGCCTAAAAATTAAAATATAGATAAAATGCCCAAAAAGAAGAAAAGGGGCAAAATAAAGACTGTAAAGAAGTAGAATTATCTCCAGGGTGTATATCACCCATTTCTCTACTAGAAGGAAATAGGTAGAAACAAGAGACAGAAGAACGAAAAGCATATAAGGCCTTGCTTCTTGACTGTACCAGATATGGAAAGGAGAAATTGCCAGAAATAAAGCAGCGATAGAAGCAAACTTACTATCAAAAAGTATCTCCGCAATCCTATAAAGAAAAAATATACTCAAAATTCCAAAAATTACTGATGGTAGACGTAACCATATTTCACTTAGTCCTCCTAACATCCAAAAATGAAGTACCAGATGGTAAAGTGGCGGATGAAAATCTGAAACTATATTAAGTTGCTGAGGTAGAGGTCTGGCAGATTCAATTGCCTGAGCTGCCTCATCCAGCCAGAGAGATTGATTCAGATTGACTAAACGAAAGATTAACCCCAAAAAAAGTATGGAAGGGAGATTGAATACTTTACTCAATCGTGACAAAAACTTAATTTTCATCTATATTTTGACTCACCTTCAAAAGATTTATTGTATTTCATGTATTAACCTCTCCGGAAATGATCTGCGTCTTATTTGAATTTAGTTTCTCCGAAAAATGATTTACATATGCTTATATATATTCCCAGATAATAAACCAACTCAAAAAGAAAATATCTTAATTCGCGATATCTCAATACAATAAATAATCCTCTAATTGACTGTGTAATAAAGTTAAAACGGAGTAAACTAACAATTTTACGAAAAATATTTCCTGAAATAAATTCATTTTTACCTATCCATCTTGCTTGAATATAAACCTCCGCAAGAGAAGAAGGGTTTTTATGATAACAAACGGCGTTTTCAGCTTTCTCCGCTTTATACCCAAGTTTTCTTGATAAAGTCCAATCATCAGTAAAACCGATATTATCAAACCCTCCCACATTATCAAATTCTTCCTTTTTCAACGCTCTAAATACTGGTGATTTATCAGGATAGTCAGTTGGAATTCTCCGGCTGTCTCCTATACCTTGGTTATAATTCCAGCACCTGGCCCAAACGTTATCCCAGTTGGCGACATATTCTTCCTTTGTAAATGTACCTTTTCCTTTTCCATCCAATATCGGTCTGGCAAGATTCTCGATAAATTTACGGTCAAAAGTCATATCAGCATCAACAAAAACCAATATTCTACCTGAAGCTGCTTTTGCTCCTAAATTGCGTGCCGTAGCCGGACCCTGATGAGATTGAGAAATAATGATTATATTCTTAAATTTTTTCTCAAGTTTTTGGGTTATTTCCTTGGTCTTTTCTTCAGATTTATCTCGAGAACCATCGTCAACAAGAATCAGCTCTGTCTGAAAAGCAACGGATTGCTCGGAAAGAGAAAAAAGACAATCTGGTAAAACACTTTGTTCATTATAAAAAGCGACAATAATTGATATTAGCGTCATATTTTACAATTGGTTAGAACTCCTCTCAAATATTCTCATATATTGTTTGGCAATATTATCCCAGGAATATTCCTCTGCTTTTTCCCGAGGTTTATTTCCAAAATCCATCTTCACTGCCTGTTCAAGTGTTTTGGCATAAGAAACTACATCATTAGGATCACATTGCAGACCAGCATCTCCAATTATCGATCGTCTGTTAATATCATCAGGTCCCACTACTGGTATATTGCATGCCATTGCTTCTATATACACCATACCAAAAGCCTCAGTTGGACTACTTGCCAATGTAAATACATCCGCCGCCCGGAAGTATGCAGGCATATCTTCATGGTTTGCTTTTGTCAGGTGGATAAACCGTTTTCCAAGCAGACTTTGTCCGATTCGATCAATTTCATCTGTAAGAGGTCCCTCACCAATAAGCAACAGATTGCCTCTTTTCATTTCTGCCACAGCCTTAATCACTAAGTCCACTTTTTTGTATGGCAGTAACGCACTTACACACAAGACCACCGGTTTAGACAAATTTATTTTTTGTGGTAATACATTGGGATTAAATTTGTTGGTATCCACACCATCAGGTATAAACTCCAGTTTATGTTTATCGTAAAAAGACTGACTCCATATGAATGCGTTGGGAGAAAGCGCAATAAATTTATCAGGTT
Source organism: Patescibacteria group bacterium (assembly GCA_023379265.1). GTDB lineage: Bacteria > Patescibacteriota > Microgenomatia > 2-02-FULL-39-11 > 2-02-FULL-39-11 > JAMCUI01. The sequence goes on along the minus strand of JAMCUI010000009.1, from coordinate 332,021 downwards.
TTCCCAAAAGCAGATTAAACCTGTCATCTGCACCGATTCCGGCATGTCCGCTTACAAGTATCTTATATCCATTAAATGCTCGCAGTATTCTGCATATTAACACCTGCCATCCACCATTAACCGGTATCACCCAATCATAATTGTGAGTCAAAATATGAGGTATGCATTTCAGCGTAAAAAGTAAAACTGTCAGATGGTAATACTGATAATAAATAAACGATTTTACTCCCGAGGAAGCTGGAGCACCTTTTCCCTGAGGAATAATTTTAGGGATGCCTCCAATCTTAATAGTTTTGTACCCTAACTCTCCGCTACCATCTCCAATCTGCAATACTTCTACCTCACACTCTTGGGACAACCGTTTTGACAATTCGCTGACAAAAACCTCTGAACCTCTTTCCACTACACCGTTAAAAATGTTTAAGAACGCTATTTTCATACTTTATTCTTCCATATTTTTCTTTTCACCTTCTTCAGAGGTGTTAGAAATTCTGCCATGATCTCATAATCTACAGATCTTTTTCCCAAAACGTTAGGTACTATCTTTGGGTGATTGCGGAAAAAAACTTCAGGAATGCTCTTTTTGCCTGTGATTTTATTGCCCTTCTCCATCTTAAATTTCTGCCGATGAAATGTCTCTTCTAGATTTTTTCCAAGCGTTGACCTGGAAAGATACATTGCGTGGAAAAGATGTCCTTCTGTAAACATATATTTTATACTTGGGTGATAGATCAATTCTTCTCCTTTATAATCATAATACCCCTCATACGGATAAATTCCCTCAATATGCAAACCACTTATCTTCTTTTTATTTATAAGCCTTAAAGCAAAATGGCCACTTTGACCAAAAAGTCTATACTTTCCCGCTGTCTCATCCTGAAAATGGTATACATCACCCAAAAGGTCATAACGTCTCACAACAATTCCTTCAAGCTCGTCTCCTTTTTTCTCAATAATTTTTCCAATCTCCTGACAGAGACCATCAGTATAAATCTCATCGCCATCTACTACCCATATCCATTCTGTTGCCGTTTGTTCAATCTGAAACTGCCTGATCTTTCCAATGTCACTTAGATATTGCACATTTTTTTTATCAAGGACAATTTTCTTATCGTTAAATGAGCTTAAGATATTGATTGTACTATCCTGGGAACCCGTATCGCAGATGAAAATTTTATCTACATAAGGCAACACTGAAGAAATAGCATACCAGATAAACCTGTCCTCGTTTTTCACCACCATATGGACGGTAACATCTTTTCTCATATGGATTTTTTTTCATTCCCCGTCTTTGCGTAATAGTAGAAACTCATGCAGGAGGTTAGAAGAAGTGTAATCCCAAAAGCCAAAATGAGTGATACAGCTGGCCCCAATCTTCCATATTTGGGAATAAAAACCAGATTTCCAACCGCTACTATTATAAGTTGCAAAATACTATTGAAGGTGATAATAAAAGGCTTTCGCAAATAATAAATAGACAGCGCCACTGACGGGATAGAACCGACAAAAAACATCATCGCTACAAGTAAAAGTTGTAACACTGTCACTGCCGGCCCACCTTTGTCTGTTCCAAAAAGCGTGATCATAAATGGCCTGGCAAAAATTATAAGAAATACATTGGTACTCATTATCCCAAACGTCGCGAATATAACTTTATAGATATACTTATTTATTGACTTATGGTCAGTAGCGGCTGAAAGACGGGGGGCAATCACGGTCGAGAAACTGCCCGTCAAAAGAGGGTAAACTGAAATTATTCTTGAAGCAGTAGAATAAATGCCCGCTTGCACGGGATTTGTCATGGCAATAAGCATTAAAACGTCTAGCCTGCTGGCAATTGCGGTTAGGCCACGCGCAATACCTATAAAATATGAAAATGACACAAATTTCCGCAATTCACCCGGAATTTTTTTAAATTTCAGAAACTCAACGTCCACAAATATGAAAGCAATGACGGCCGTTATCAAAAGATAAAAAACGTGAATCCATAAGACATTCTGCAGAAAAACCATGGAGAAAAGTATAAGACATACTAGTAACACCACTCTCATAAGACTGCTAAAAGCTGAAAGGAATGCCACCTGAAGAAACTTTTGTCTGGCTGAGAGTACATAAGTGAAAAATGTACCCATAATATTGAAAAATATCGCCAGGGTCGTAATTTTCACCAGTAAATCAAGCTTTACAGTATGGAAAAGGATATTGGCAATTGCATAAGAAAAAATAAACAAAACAGTCGTAACTACCAAAGCGATTATAGTCTGCAAAATAAAAGCCGCTTTAAGGATGCTAAAAAAGCGCTTTTTATCATCCTCCAGAGGAGGCAGGAATGCTGACAGCGTACTGCCGATTCCGGTATCTGAGACATCCGTTACCAACATCATAAAGGAGAGCAGGGCTGAAAAGTAGCCAAAATCCGCCAGGCTGACATTCCTGACGAGTGTGACGGTAAAAACAAAGGCTAGAAATGCCGACAGACCATTGCCTACAAAAATCATATAAGTGTTCATGGCCGTTTTCGACAGAAATAAAGGAGTCAAGTGTTTTGTGATTATCTTATTAAATCTTTTCATTGATATTTTTGAAAAACTTTAGCAACTCTTTTGATATCGTCTTCTGACAACGTCGTGCCTGAAGGCAGGTTGATGCCGTGTGCCGAAAGATAAATACTTTGAGCAAAATCCCCGGACTGTTTGTATGGGGGGAGTTTTGAAACTGGATAAAAAAATGGCCTTGTTTCTATATTCTCTTTTTGCAATATAATCATCATTTCATCTCTTGTTTTCGGGTATGGACTGTCAATTAAAACGGAATACATCCAGTAAACGCTTTTGGACCAGTGCAGCTTAGGCGCAAGAAATATGCCATTTATACCCTTCAAATATTTCTCATAACAACGAGCGATTTCTCTTTTTTTGACAATCAGTTTTTCTATCCTTTCAAACTGAGCCATCCCGATTGCAGCCTGCATATTGGTCATCCGGTAGTTAAAACCGACAACATCATGATAATATCTTTTCTTTGGATTTTGTCCGTGATCACGCAGGATTCTCATTTTTTGGGCCAGCTTCTCATCGTCTGTCACCACCATTCCGCCCTCCCCAGTAGTGATAATTTTATTGCCGTAAAAACTGAAACACCCCGCTTTCCCCAAACTCCCCACTTTTCTCCACTTATACCTCTTTATTCTTGACTCTTGATCCTTGATTCTTACCTGCGCTCCATGCGCTTCAGCCGCATCCTCAATAATCGACAAATTATGCTTATTTGCAATATCAATCAATTTTCCCATCGCTGCCGGTTGGCCGTAAAGATGTACCGGCATTACCGCCTTTGTTCTCTTTGTTATGGCTTTTTCCACAGTTGTCGGATCCATTCCCCAAGTTTCTTTCTCAACATCCACAAAAACCGGTTTTGCTCCGGTATAACGCACCACGTTTGCCGAAGCAACAAATGTCAAATTGGGAACAATGACTTCATCACCTTTCCCCAGTCCCAACGCTGAGATGGCCAGATGCAAAGCAGTAGTACCGTTTGATGTCGCCACCCCAAATCTAACCCCTATATATTTGGCAAAGTTATATTCAAACTTTCTGATATATTCACCTTTTGAAGAGATCCACGACGAGTCAAAGCAGTCCAATAAATATTTCCTTTCATTGCCGCCTGTCAAATCAGGATAGGAAACAGGAATAAATGGTTTGTTCATTTTTTGGCTCCAAGAACGTAAATTTGAATAGTGTCGAAATTATTTTGAGCGATAATTCTATTTTCCAAAATCAAACTCAGCTTTATATTTTCCCATTTGGAAAGCGTTTTTGCGTCTTCTCGCGGATCAATGAGTGACAAAAGAACAGTCAAATTTTGTTCTTTAACTCTTCCGGTTGGATAAAGCCAGCCAAAATAACTATCCATATAAGAACTTACGGGTATACCTGCAAAATGACCAAAAAGATATCTGTATCCGCCAAACCTAGCACATTCCCCTACCGCTTCAAGAGAATAATTTCCTGCTGTCACATATTTCTTGGCAAAGTTTACAGCTGCCATCTTCTTCTCATAGGAAAAACTAAATCTAGCCGTAAAAAGCGATACCAGATTAAAAACGGCAAAAATCAGCAAAACCGAAATAATCGACATCCTACCGTATCGATTTTGAGCCGTATAATCAAGGATTCTACCCAATAGTATCGCCAACCAGGGAAAAAGAAACAGAAAGTAATATTCAAAAACTCCTCTCGTATAAAATTCCGTAAACAGCAACGACAGGAAAAAAATAAAAACTATTACTCTGGAACCTGCAGAAAACTCCACAGGTGGTCCTTTTCTTTTCCTTTTTAACACTTTCTCTACAAAAACACCGGCACGGTCGAAATAGACAATCAGAATAAGAAATAGAACGATAAAACCCAAAAATATATCATCTTTTTTGTAACCAATGAGGCTAATGCATTGACCCGATTGCAAAGACAAATCAGATGCAAAAGGCAACAGGACAAATCTTCCTACTGAAGATAAAAATATGTTGTTTCGTGACAAAAACGTCTGCGTATTATTTGATTTTGCCGAAAGCAATGCAAAAGCTTCTCTAGTATTGACAAATCCATGCCGAACCTCAAAAAAAATCTGGGGTAACTGTAAAAATATAAATAATATAATCGATGCGACAATTAATTTCGTTCCTATTAGTTTCTTTTTCTTCCATGTAACATACAAAACTAAAGGCAGAAATATCAACAAAGACAGATGAATATGTAGCGACAAACCCATAAGTACTGCCAGAACAATGACAGATTTTTTACTATTCTTCAATAAAAGAAAAGAAAAGTATCCGATGATTAAAGAAAATAATGGCACGAACATCGGATTCCAGAATTGCCTGTCATAAAAAGCCGCCAACATCGATCCAGCATAGAGAAACGCAGCAAGAAAACCTACTCTCGTATTGTACATTTCTTTTCCAACCCAAAAAATTACGAGTGTGGTCACAACGCCCAGAAGGGAAGCGACAATACTCCATCCCAAAGGATTGCCTCCCGACAGAAAAAATGGAATGGCGGCAAAATAGATAAAAAGCGGCCCAAGGTAAAGACCGGTATCAGAGGCATTCACGCCAATAAGGGGAAAGTGGTGACCGGTGACGATATTTTGAGCAAGAAATGCCTCATAAGCCTGATCCATCCCGAAAAACTGCCATTGGTAAATGTGATAATATCTGAAAAATATTGCTAGGATTAACACAATTCCCAGCAATATATATTCCTTGTGGGATTTATACAGCTTTTTTATCATTCGAATAACTGTTATATTTTATCAGAAATAATCCCATACAGATAATATATAACCCAAACAAGAAAATAATCCCGTTCCCCTTCAACAGTGTCGGTTTATATTGACTGACCTGAAGCAAAAAAGTCTTCATATCTGAAAGACTGTAATATATCTTTGCTACTGTACATAAAGCAAATATATCCAGTAATATCATCAAATTTGCCGCCAGTTTGATCGCTTTATTTTGCCACTCGGATTTGGACGGAACAATAGATTTTATTCCGATAAGGAGAAAAAGCATATCAGAAGATATCAACGGAAAAAAGTACCTGCCCTGTACCCCCAGCTGGAATCCCGATGTATACCAGGACATCCAATCATATGATGAAACACCTATATAGAAAATCAGATTGATAAAAATCAAAAAAAATACAGCCTGTACATTTCTCTCATGCCATTTACCCTTGCGGAAAATACTTATTAGATAGATTCCAAATCCTAAAAGAGAGATTGCTAAAACGACATTTATAATTCTGTGAACAATTCTCGGATACGTAACACCAAGCCAATCATAAATTCCCCAGTACCAGGGCAATACTTCTCTATAAGTATGAGGAATGGTATATCCGCGGAAAAACTTAAGATAACTGGTCGGATTTAATTTCTGTATAAAAACAGATATCTGTACTGATATTGAACTTTTAATGTATAAAATTAATACAATTAATGAGGTAGCCAAAAGAAAAAATGGAGTAATAATTGAATGACGCCAAAATTTCCTCATATCCCAACAGAAAATCCAAACCAATAAAACCAAAATAACTGGGATCATTACAATAAATTGCGGCTTGGTATAGACAGAAAGAAATACAGTTACCAAGAGGGCAAACAGTTTTCTGGAAGATAATCCTTTTAGAAGCACATCTGAAACAAGTAGAATAAAAAGCGTAAAAAGGAAATTACCCAATGAATCACTGTTGACTCCAACATTGGCAAAAACCATCATTGGTTGAAATGCAACTAACATCGCCAAAGTTACGGTACTTAACTTATCTTTTGGAAAAAAAAGGGCACCAATCCTATATGTCAGATAAACCGTGCTTGCGAAAACCAAAATTGACCACAGACGTACAGCATAAACCCTGACAAACAAACTATATCCCTGGAAAATTTTATAAACCAAACTGGCAGGAAAATAATAAAGTATGGGATAAATGGTCGACTCACGATGGACAAATGCGGATTGGGCACCTGTGTTTACCAAAGCGGATATACTGGCTTCATACTTCCCTTGAAAGGAATTTGTATATTCGATTTTATAATCAGGATGGAATGTAAATCTGTTATTTCCGGATTTGTCGCGCACAGTACCCAAGAGCTGCTCTGAAACATAAATCTCTTTACTGAGATTGTATTTCTCTGTGTAACCGGGATTCCTGCCTTTTTGAGCGACAAACGTCACTTGGCCAAAATGCGCCTGTTCATCAGGAAACTGCCATATGGGAACAATGGTCACCCACACTAATGCATTTAGTATTACAAGCACAAAAAAGATTAAAAGAGTTTTATCCTTCACTTTATTTATCGTATTGACAACAATCTTATATAATTTCATACATTTCCCAATATACGTTACTATTGGGACGTATTACCTTTTTGGCGTATTCCTTATTTTCCAGGATATCAAATATTTTTGTTTTATCCTTCAACCTACGAAACATTGCTTCCGAAGTTCCATAAGTATTTACTAGAACATACCTGATATGATTTTTTTTGTAAAACCGGTAAATATCGGACAGATTTTCGGACTCAAACACGGGATAAAACAATGCCAGACCTCCTCCGTATTCCATATTATAAGTTTGCAATCCGGTATAATAGGAAAGACCGGAAGGAGTGCTAAATACCGCTATCCTATCCGAAATATGTGAATGGATAAGTAAATAAGGAACCACGTTTGTACTTTGACCCCAGTAATCAAAAAGAAGATTTTGCTCCTTCTTGGCAAAATTTCTCAAATTAAGGCCTCCGGAAACAACTATAAATACGTAGCCGTATGCAACTACTATTAAGGTCGGTATGACAATTCTCAATTTAAGCTTATCTGAAAACAATCCGACAAATACAATACCTATGGATAATACAAACGTCAATATGATTATTAATGGAATATCAGTGGAATGAATAGGTACTCTGGCTGCTAAAATATAGAGTGATCTAAGAATAATCTTTATTATGTGATTTGGTATTTTAATTATCCCCCAAAAATGTGACTTCAGCTGGGGAGCTAACATTTCCGTAATCCCTTTACTCCCTGTATATTTTTGTACGGATTGCCTCAACGTATTACTACCCAATGAATACGTCCACAGATTCCATAACAGAAATTTTGACGATAAAAGATGAAAAAAAACTCCTGCGTAAACGATATTTTCCACCATCCGTTTATTCATAAACAACTTTCTCAAACCGTCAATAATAACAAGAGCTAAAAAGGGTATGACAGGAAAAAGCCATTTGGAATCAGCCGCACCCAAAAAAAGTACCCACCAGCTATACCAGACCGAGAGAATAAATAAGGGTAAAAATTTTCTCCGGGAAAATAATCCTTTTGTATATCCTGCTATTTTTGGCAAAAGCCAGAAGACTGCCAAAGAAGATCCGAAAATTACTGTCAATACTTCAAATGGTATGCCGCCCTTTGTCGCCACGCCAATTGATTCACCCACACTTGAAGCCCAGTTAAAACTTACCTTTTGAGAAGTAAAATTGCCGAAGTATAAGTAATTTCTCAAAGTAAAAATAAAACCGGATAAGGAAATAACAGAGGCGACAACCAATCTGGAAAAATCTTTCGTCACACCAGAAACATTTATTCTTAATGAAAGAAGAGCCATAAACAGCAAAATAATTAAAAAAATCATTGAGGCAAAACCTTGAGGTACTGCATAGGGTTCCCCCTGGAAAAATATTTTCAGAAGAAAGGGGATAAAAGGAACTGATAAGTAAAGAATCTTCCGTTTCCCCTGAAAGTACCGGAACAAACCTAACCCAAAAACCAGTGAATAAATGAAAACAGCCTGATATTTAAGTAAAAGGGACGCTCCCAACGATAAACCTAATAAAAAATACATCAACCACGATTGTCTCTTCCCATCAAGGAAAGATTCCAACATAAACCAAAAACAGAATATTGCCAAAAAAGCAAAAACGAAATCGGGATAAAATCCGGCTTCAAATATAAAGACTTCCAAAAAGGGAATTATCAAAACTACAAGCACACCCAGAAGGGAATATTCTTCCTGAATGAATAGATTAAATATAAAATAACTGAGCAGCAAAAACCCCAGAAAATAGGGAATGTTTATGAATCTGAAAACCTCGCCGGTAATATTGCCTGAAACGGCATAATAATACGCAAATAAAGTCGGTTCTCCAACGGGTGGAATAGCAAAAGGACTGCCGTCGTAATAATTATATGCTGGAATGCGGTCAATCTTGATTATGGATCTTGCTAAAGGTAAATAACTGTCAACGACATCACTATCAACTACCGGCCTTACGGCAAAAATCAACAAAAATATCAACACAAAGAGAATAATTAACAAATGTGTTACTATTGATCCTTTCACTATCCTTTTCTTTACTTCTGTTTTAACCAATTTTTGACTGAATTCCGACATTATTAGATTTCTAAGAGCAACTATTGTCAAAATAACCAAAAGTAAGAATAACAATCTGGATACGGCAATAAATCCTCTAGAAAATAGTATTCCCCAGAAACTTAGAAAAATAATAGTAAATGATGTCGTGGCTAAAAGAGATAAACAGAGTTTCTTTAGAGTTGATAACTTCTTTAAAAGTGAAATATTATTAATAATTGGGTAGGCTCCAAAAATAAACGTCACTGGTATAAGAACAGTTAGAAAGTTTTCCATAAACGAATTAAATTTAACTCTGATTTACTTTTATTGATAAGCCAGAAAAATGTGATAAAAAACCCAGACACCAGGCCACCGGGCCCAACCTTTCTACTATCCATCCTTGAAAAGAAAAAGAGTAAACAGGAGGAAATATTATTTTGATTAGACTCAAAATCAGAAATCCTATTGATTTTGATACATAAATAAGCCTTTCCGTATACTTTTTTTTACCATATCTGACGCAAGAAGACTGACCTGAAACAAAATATCTTTTCAGTCTGTACACTACTCTTGTTTTATTTGGGGGCACTAGGTGGTAAACCTTCAGATCTGGACAGTAGTAAAAGATTTTCTCTAATTCAGATTTATCCCAAACTCTCTCAAAAAATCCCGTTTCCTCACCCACTGACAATATGTTACCTTTCATTCCCACGTTTTCTTCAAACCCTCCGTATTGCAATAATGTCTTTTTCTCTACAACCATATTGGATCCCGAAAAAGACTCACCTTTGTGCAAATATCTGGATTTGTTCCCTTTGAAATCTGCCTCATAACGGTCTGAAAACCATGGGGGTTTTTGTCTGGAATAAAAAGGTATAATTTGCCCTCCAACTACCAAAGGAACAGGTTTTATATTTTCAAAAATCCTAAGCGATTCCTGAAGCCAGTTGGGATCGGCTTTTGCGTCATCATCAAGAAAAGTGACATATTTTCCTTTTGCTCTTAAAAGCCCTGTATTCCGTGCTATGCCCAATCCCAATCTTTTTTCCTCAATCAAGTTGATAATATGATTCTTGTATCGTCTTTGAACCGACCTGACAACATCACTGGTATTGTCTGTTGACCCGTTATTTACCACTACAATTTCGTAACTTTTCTTCTCCAACGTCTGACAGATCAAACTTCCCAAAGCCTGCGATAACAATTCTGACCTGTTATAAGTACATATAATTACGGATAAAAGCATGTTGGAATTTCGTTTCATTGCTAAATTTTAGTAGATTCAGAGGTTTTTGCCTAGTGCATATTGCTCATTTAACCAATTTTTGACGTATGGCACCAGACAGACGGGTCAACAAAGTCTCCTCATTCGGAATCGTTATATACTCCTTAACCAGCTTGTCATTTTGAGTTTTACTTTCCCAATTTTTTATTTGTTTTACCATAAACGGGAAAAACTGGTATTTCGTAAGAATTAATCTCCTGGCGTATGCGATAGCTTCTTTGCGTTTTTCCCAAAGGTTACTCTGTACAACTTTAGAAACCTTATCTATAACATTCTTATCATTTATATTAATCTGCACAAACGATTCTTCGGGAAAGTAGTGGGATAAATTGGTACAGCCGTAATATATCGGCATAGTATATGAAAGAAAGCAATCGGCAATTTTTTCAGACCAATAATCGGAACAAGAAAAATTTTCAATAGCCAAAGAATACTTATATTGATAGAGTGCATCCCATTTATCTCTTATAGGATGAAACCCATAACCATAAAGATCAAAATCAACTTTATTTTTTATTTTTTCAAGAAATGACATCCTTTCCCTGTGGCCCTGAAAATTTTTTTTATTGGTTGTAATCATAGATAGAACTTTTGTTTTTGGCGCTGATTTAATTTTTACCAGCTCATCATAAGTTTTATCAATATGCCATGGTAAGGCAGGCTGTGTATGGGTAAATCTCTCTCCCCTCAAAGTTCGGTCGGTAGTAAAAACTCTTCTGTAAACCTCATGTGCTTTATGTCTCATGCGGAAATATTCATTTGGCGGCTCCTGCTGGAGTGACCAGACATTTTCTTTCGGACACAAAATTCTATACTTTTCCCGGGAATAATTGGAGACAATTACGTAATCGCAGTCAGAAATTTCTTCTGTGACAAACCGGACGTTGTCCCAAATTCCTTTTCCTCCGGGTGACTGCCTGAAGATATCAGGATAATCCCAATTCTTTATTATTCTTACTAAAATCATTTTTTCCTTAACAATACCAGTATTCCACCCTGGGGATTATACATTCTTTTACCATCTTCTACATCGGTATAATATCCCTTAATTTCTTTACTCACTTTCTTACCTTCAATATCCTTTTGACTGCAATAGCGGCCAAAAAGAGAATATTTTATTTCAACGGGAGTAAACCCTTCAATAAGTCTGGTAAATCTCTTTTCATCATACACTCGGTGAAGATTGTATACGACAGTAGGATAACCATAAGGAATAGTTAGGATAAGATACCCTCCTTTTTTCAGTATTCTGTTGGCTTCGTTCATTGTCCTAACATCTCCGTCTGGATCAAGCGGATCTCCGTAGCGTCCCAAACCGATATGCTCCAATGTTGATATTAAAGTCACCACGTCCACTGATTTATCGGCCAGTTTTGTCTCCATGCAATCCCCCACTATGTAATAAACATTATTTTTTGATTTTCGGGGAAAGTCCAAAACATCCAGGGAGTATACTTTAGTATGCGCCGAAGCCAGTAGCATTATGGTAATAGTTGAAAAACTGAAACCTCCGCCCATATCAATAATCTTCTTTCTTTCTATGCCTATCCTGTTTATGCAATCTGCCAGAAAAGAATATTCAAGCTTTCGCAGATGGTCGTTACTAAATCTTTTCTCAAGGTATTTTCCCAAAGTAATATGATTAATCTCTCCCCACCTGCTTGATACTTCATTCCGGATTTTTTCTACTTCATCATCATTGGGATTACCGATATATTTCAAATATAAACGGCGCAAAATATCATATAAAAAATTCTGGCGGAAATAACTAGAGAATCCGCCGACTTCATTCGTATACTGGATATATAATTCAGCATCACGAAAACCATTAAAATCCTTTATAAAATCCTCTTGCTTGAAAGTGAGATTTATTTTGTTTTTCATGTTATCAATTTAATATTTATATAAAATATTTTGTCATCTCATATGCCGTAATGTCTACTAGTCGTGATTTCCTAAAAAAACAGAATAAGCTTAAAAAAAATTGTTTAGCAATTCCCCATCGTGTGTTTCTGGAAAGCATAGACAATCTATATCGCTCAAAAACTTTCATCCCGTTATATGAATTTCCCAAGCACACCTTGAACCAATAACCCTTGAGCAGTCTGTCAAAAAGATCAATATCATACCGTCCGATATTTCTATTGCAGTCAGACAGCTTCAATAGCCATTTTTCAATGGCTTTAATTTCCTGAAGAGATAAATTTTGCTGTCCGGGTTCAAGTAGCCTGTGTATTCTTACTTCCTGTGGTAAAACATTAATGTCCAATCTCCCCAAATTCTCCTTCATTATCTTAGTGGTACAATCGTCTATCTCTTTTTTTGCATCCCCAGACATGTTTTGCGGATGCTTCCTGTAATACGTTAATACAGCAGGGATATTTATCATCTTAAATTTTCCAGCAAGCCTGATCCACAAATCATAGTCCGGTGCAGGCCAGTTGTCGGCGCGATAATGCTCGGCATTAAAACATTCTTTTCTCAGAAGAACTGATGACTGTGAGATGCAATTCCTAAATAGCAGTATTGCCTTTATCAATTCAGGAGATTCTGCATGACGCCAGACCTGTCCGGTTTTTTTTCCCTGCTCATCAATAATTTCTACCCAAGAACCGGCTACATATACTTCTTTATGAGAATCAAGATAGGATACATGTTTTGATAGCCGTTGAGGAAGTGCTATATCGTCACAATCCAAAAAGGCAATATATTTGCCTTTCGCCAAATCCACGCCTTTCTGCCTTATCTTTGCTAAACCCAAATGTTTTTTATTTTTCACCAGTCTTATCCTCGTATCGTTAAAAGATTCAATTATTCTTACGCTTTTATCAGTGGATGCATCATCAACTATAAGAAGCTCAAAATCCTTAAACGTTTGGGTAAGAATGCTTTCAACTGACTCTCGGATATACCTTTGCCCGTTATAAACAGGCATAAATACAGTCACTAGAGGATTTTTCATAAGAGTTATATTTTTATCCAATCTTCAGGAATTAGATCACTAGTATCAATGGATTTTTCATTAAACCATTTTTTGGGAGCAACTATCGTCTTTCCCTTATTGGGATTTAACCAAGCTGCCCACCAGGAAAAGGTACTGTTTGCAATTATATTATGTTTGCAGTTTTGCATAAGTCTAAGATCCTCATAGGAATGATCCCCCTGGTTATTTTCCACAAAATAAACTGGCAGTTTTAACTTAAAATTCCGGCGCACCCAAGGAATATCATCAGAAAAAATAAATAAATGTGGATTTTTTACTTTTTCTGAAATGATCTTTAAGGCTGTCAAGTAATAGCTGATTGGACATACTCCGTGATATTTATTTGTCGACCGATTTGTGACTAAATCTCCACGGCGCACGTGGATGCTTATCGAATTTACAGACCTTATCTTTTTCAGTAATAGATTATTTCCTCTGTCTGGTCTTGTCTTAAATTCAAACTCGCGTCTAATTATTTTTTCAATGTCCTTAAAATATTTTTCGCTTTGCCAGTACCCAGTAAGATAAGCGTTTTCCGACAACTTCAGTATCTCTTTATTGAAATTAAAACTTTTCTCTGAATAGAAATTCACTTTAGGTCCGATTGATGGGACCAGTTTATACACAAAACGAAGTAAACCTTTAGATCTGGCTGATTTATAAACATCAAGCTCCTTATTTTGAGCAATTTCTGAATTTATTCTGAAATATTCCAGCTCATATTTTCTGAGTTTGTAAACTTCAAATCCGACAATATCAAGCTTAAGAACGGTACCTCTGGCATGAGCCAGCCTGCGTCCTGCAGCATATTGGAACATTTGGTTTCCCAAGCCTCCTATAAGTCTGGTAATAATCATTCTGGTTAATTTATAGCTGCAAAAGCTTTTGAAATGTTTAGTAAACTTTGAAAATAAGTATGTTTCTTAACCTCTTTCTGCTGCTCGTAAACGAGTTCAACATAATCTTTCGCTTTCAGGCGCAAAGCGTTGCCAATAAGTTCTTCTATGTCTTTACCGTCTATTGTGAAACCCTTAAATAAGTCATGAAATTTTCTGACATTTGTGACCGCTATTTGCCCGTAAGAAACGTTCTTAAATACCCGGCAGGGTAAATAGTTGACCCTCTCCTGCCATTCCCCGGCAATTGCGGGGGCAATTCTTGACGCTCTTACTAAAAAGGCGTTCCACCAGTCCGGTACTCCCTGAAGATGGATAAACGTCAGATTATTGTTTTTAAGAACTTTCTTTAACTCATTTATTTTCCTGATATTCCCTTGATGGCGCAAGTTGTCCCAGATACTCCCTATGAAAAATGCCAGTGGAGATCTCTTTCTGTAGACAGGTTCGTAAAATTCGCCGGGCAGAAGATTGGTTCCCCATGGCTGGTATAATATCTGTTTTTCCCTGTCAAAAAATGTAACCTTGTCCCATTTTTCGCATCCTTTCTCAGCATCGTTAGTATAAACCTGTATCACAATGCGTCTCTTATCGCTTATATTTTTATAAAACCCGCTGTCAAAGTTATGGAGGCAATAAAAGATTTCTTTTTTAATCGGTAAATTATTTCCTCCGACATTTGCCGAAATAACCAAATCGCCATTACTTATGACAACACCATTTTTTATTTCGTCATCCACCCATACTACCGGGTATTCCAATTTCCTTAAGGTTTCAAAAAAATGACCTTGGATATAACGGTAGGTATTATTTACACTTCGTAACCCCCATATGACAACTTTATTAAATCTTTTGAATTGTTTATGGAATAATTGAGTGTCAGTCATCGTTTATATAAATGCAAATATCCCACGTAAGAATTCCACTCCTGTGAAAATACTATGTCCGATAGACTTCTCTCATTGTTACGGATTTGTTTATCTTTTATATAAAAATGTGGAGATATTAAGTCTAAAAAGTATGTTAAAGTCAGTTGTTTGTCGTGAGTTTTCAGTCCGATATCATTTTCATATTCTGGCAGTCCGTTTAGTGTTTTCTCCAAAATTGCCCACCTGGCTGATTTCTTTTTATCATGAGTCAAGTCCAAAGTTATGATAAAATGCCCGTTTTTCTTTAATATTCTATAGACCTCCTTCACTGTTTTTTGAAATATCCTGAAAGGAAAATGCTCAAAAGCCGATATGCAGACTACAACATCGCATGATTTTGGAGGAATGTTGATTTTCTCTGCTGATTTATTGAAAATCCGGCATTTTTCCGACAAGTTTAATACTTTTGGCAACCTGCCATCCGGATCAAACGCCCAAAGATGGCAACCAGATTTCAAATAATATTTATAAAAATCATAATCAGACGGAATGCCGATCCCGACATCAACCACGTTTTTATCTTTTATTCCAATCTCTTCAAGAATTCCCTGTGCATATCTGTACTCCCATTTTCTGCTTCCCCAATTTGAAAAACGGTATTGTCTGGTGTAAGGATCATTTTTGTAAAAATAACCCATATCTTTATAATATTCCTGTGTTGGCCGCGGCATGCCGAAAATTTCATAGAAATAGAATAAAAAATGATATGCTGATACTGCTTCTTTTAGGAAATAATTCATTAATTTTTTTTGCATAACAATTCCTTATAAAGATTTTCATACTTTATTGCAATTTTTTCCCAGGTGAATTTATTTTTCCAGGCTATGAAACCATTACCTGCCATTTTTTGAAGCTGTGGTTTATTGTTTACCATTTTCTCCAAAATACCCGCGGATTCTTTTTCATCAACATGACTATAGCCTAGCGTGTCAATAATGGTGGGTAATAATACCCCCGAATGTGACCAATCGATTATCTCCCTGGCGTTTCCCGTGTCAGCCGTTAAAAATGGGGTTCTTGAAGCCATACACTCAAAAAGCACAAGAGGAGAACACTCTATATTTGAGGGAAAAAGAAAGAGATCGGCAGCCTGGTATGCCGCAATTGTATGAGCTCTGTCAAACTCCATAATTTTCAGCCTTTTTTCTTTTCTCCTGTTTTTGGGCTTTATTGCAAATGCCAGTTCTCTCAACTTGCAGCTTCTATAACATCCTTTGGTTGTTTTGTTTCCAATAATGAGAAATGTTGCGTTATTAATATCCGCTTTGTCAAATATGCGGATTCCTTCACTGTGACCCTTGGCTCCCGTATGAGAACCAACATGAAGGATAAGTAAATGGTTTTTAGGAATTCCCAGCTTTTTTTTTATATCGATTTTCACTTTTTCTCCAAACTCTTCCCTGCTGGCTCCGTTTGGGATAATACGTATCTTTTTAATCCCGTTTTCCCTGGCAAAATTTATATCCCGATAGTTTTCTGATAAAAAAACATTCATATCATATTCCTTCATCCAGCTTTTCATCTCCCTGAAATATTGCGAATAGGAAGGCGTGTAAAGCATGGAAAAACCGGTCGGCACAAATACCTTTTTGGCCTTTACTCTGGAAAGGATAGGCAGCATTATGTCCGTCGCCCATTGGGTCGCGGCAAAATTTGTGACGATATCAAAGCGGGAATCCGTCAGATATTTCCTAAAACGTTCAATCTCTCCTTTTATCCCTACTACCGCATTTCCCGTTATATCAAATTCTTCAATTTTGACCCCGTTTACCATCCCTTTCTTCCTCTTAGTATCTTTTGAGGTAACTACCGTCACGTCATGTCCAAGTCGGGCGAGGTTCTCGGAAATTTGCCTGACTGCTTCCTGCATCCCTCCGGTAGCGGGAAAATAGAACTGGACTGCATGTAGTATTTTCATATCAAATATTTAGTTTTCCTTATCAGTAGGTTAGTGTAAAAAAAGTAATACAATAATGTCTTATATATATGTGTTTTTAGTCTCATACCAAATGGGTATTTTTTTTCGGCCAGATAACGGCTGAAATTTTCCAATACTTCCACCCTTTGTAAAAAATCATCTTTGCCAAGCTTTCTTATACTGCTTTTAGGGTTATCGGTATACCTTAAAAGAGGTTTATTAATAAAGTAAAAATCTGTCTCGGCAGCAACCCTAAGCCACAAGGCATAATCCTCACCCACCAATAAATTCTTATCTTCAGGAAAACCTCCTGTCCTTTGAATCAAATCTTTCCTTATCAAAACAGAACTGGTGACGACATAATTTTCTTTTAACAAATCAGTTAAGCGGATAATTCTGCCGGAAAAAGGGGAAACAAAACCTGCTTTACTAGCATTATTAGTTACTCTTGAAGAGTTGGCACAAACAGCTCCGCATTTATACTTATCAATAATCTCTATTTGTTCTTCCAACTTGTTTTCTTCCCACTTATCATCACTGTCCAGAAATGCAAGCCAGTCTCCCCTGGATTTTTTTATGCCTTTGTTTCGCACGGCGGCCGGAAGTCCTGTATGTTTTGCGCTTATCCATTTTACTATCGGATCACCAATCCTGCCTACGATTTTTTCACTACCATCATTTGACCCGTCGTCAGAAACAATAATCTCAAAAGGTTTGACCGTTTGACCAATTACACTTTTTACTGCACGGATCAAACTTTTTGATCTGTTGAAAGTCGGAATAATTACGCTTATTTTTTTCATTTGGCAAATGATAACTTAATCTGTCTATTATATTTCTGCATCCAGACCATCAGTATGCGCTTTTCCCCTTCCGACTCATCCAGGGTAAAATTACCGAGATAATCCCTTACCTGACGATAATAATCTGCCACACTTAAAACAGATTCCGTCTTAACTGCGGTAATATCAATATTATATGTTCCTTTCCAGGAATTCTTTCTCGTTTTAACCAATCTGAATCCGATCGTCTCAAGAATTTCCGTTAACCGATTTTTTGACCATCCTTCAAAGTGTACCGCCCACAAAGCTTCATTTGAGCCGAAAATATGCCTCAGTGCCACGGTTTTCGTCCGGAAACTAGTGAAGGGATTGATTACATTCAATGCGGTCCTGTCAAAATCAGGCACTTCAATTCTTAGTCTTCCTCCTACAGTCAACCAGGATCGCCACGAAACCAAAAGCGCGCAGGCTACCGGTCTCTCAAAATGCTCAAATACATGGTGCAACCTTATCTCACCTATTGAATTTGGCTTATATTTAAGCTTATTTATATCAGCATAAAGATCGACTTTCGCATTTTCCTGGACAGTATGCTTGCTTTGGGGAAAATCTATGTTTATATAACCGGGCAGGTATATTTCCCCGCAACCCAGGTGCAGTTTCCGGACATTTGTGATTTTTACATTTTCTCTCATAAAAATTTATTTATTTTGAGTAACAATTTTGACCTGACGCTTAATTGAAATTCTTTGTCAACCGACCCTGTAAACTTTTGCAAAAATCCGTCATTCTCCAATTTATCAAACAGGCCTACTATTCTTTGGGCTGATTTTCTTAGAGATAAATTTTCCAATATGTACTGTCGAGGGTTATATTTCTTGTAGTTTTCCGTCATTTGTCTAACTGTCCCTTCCAATCTGCCTATATCCTTTATGATAATTCCGCATCTGTCACTGAAGTATGGCGCGCTAGTTACACGGAAATTCTTCAGACCCGGAGGAAACCTGTAATGGTTTTCTGCGGATACCTCAAAAAGAGAGTTCACGTCAATCACCAAAAGCGGCAATCCTGCCGAAAGCGCCTCTAGCATCGCTATACCCTGGCTTTCGTGTCGTCCCAGCCAAATTCCGAAAATTGAGTTTTGTAATGTATCCAAATAATAGTCTTCTTTGTAATTACCGTAATTTATGACAGCCGGTTCAATTTTTTCTGAGGATAAAACTTCCAAAACTTTATCCAGTAATTTGGCCTCACGTTCCTTAAAATATACCATTACCTGTTTTGATTTTTCTTTTTTTTCCGGAATAAAATAATCTATATCAATGCCTGCTGACCATATTTCTAATTTACACTCATCAAACCCTAATCTCTCCCACAATCTTATCGGCCAAACACTTGGATGGACATAAATGCAGTTTTTGAGTTTGGGCCGATACTTTGGAATATCATCTGGCAAAATAAATATGTTGGGTCCAACCACTCCCGGCAAACCTGATACTGCCATCTCCATAAATCCGCCGACCGAATCGTGTATCCAATTCCTTTCGCAACTATAAATATTGTGATTAACCGTATATGGCTGGCCGATTTGGCCAAACCCTTTGCAAGTATTAAGGAATACCTTATACGGACCCGTAATTTTGCCAGACTTTGCAGATTCTGAGATTATGTTAATATTCTTTTTCTTACCCATATCCTAGCAATCTTTTTAGATATAAATGCAGTCTGCCGTAATTTATAGCCAACCGGGTCGTCGCGCCTTTTTCCAAAGCTTCTATAATATATTCTTCCGGGGATGTGGTTTTTTTTAATTTTAACGCTTCTAAATATAAATACTCGTAATTTTTTCTGACAAAAATCCTACCGTTTGCGGTCAAAATATTATCACCCAAAAGCTCGCGATATCTTCTGTGCAGTGCAAAAAGCTGATCCTTGAAAGGACCGGTATTTACATTCTGCGAATCCTGGTTATAGTGAGTACGATATCTGATATAACATTCCGTTAGTACAATTATCTCTCTCTTTTTATTTCCAGCCATATCAAATAAAAAAGGTCTGTCAGCTATTTTGCCATACACGTCAAAAGGATTGCATGCCTCTTTGAAATATCTAGTTACGTAAACGACGGAAGCAAAATGAAGCGGAAATCCTTTATAAATAAATGCAGCAAAGTCATTTACTGTATCAAACACCTCAAACTCACCAGTAAAATTAGGCCAAGATAACTTTTCAGGCTGACTGTCAAAAGACATTGCGGAGCCGATAAATATTGTCTCAGGGTAACGGTTGAACAAATTTATTGCTTGTCTTAAGTAATCAGGGTGTATTAAATCATCATCATGAAAAAGCATAAATAATTTTGTTTTCATTTTCGGCTTTATTGGTTCCAAGATCAGACTTGGGTTTAAATTTTTCCTGAGTCTCATATAGTTATATCCCCAATTAATAATTTTCTTTTTCATTTGCTTCATTTCTCTATCTGTTGATCCATTATCAATCACTGTTAGTTTAAATCCCTTAATAGTCTGGTGAACAAAGCTCAATAACGTCTGCTCCAATAACCGCGGCCTATTATAAGTAAGAATAAATACTCCTAAATCTTCGTTTGAATATTTCATAGATTGTTTATTTCTTTCTGAACTAAATCATCAATATCTTTAGCAAAACCGGAAAAGCTGTATTTTATACCCTCTTTGCCCATCAAGAATTTTCTGCCTGCCTCAATCATCCTTTTAGCCTCTTGTTCGTTTATGCGTTTTAATTTCCTCTCAAGTTTCTCCCATGAATCAAATTTGCGCATATCGACAAATGTTTCAGGAGGTATATACTTTTCCACATCCGGCGCTCCCAGGTATACCGGTATCACCCCTGCCGTAAAACAGTCGATAATTTTCTCCGTAATATACCCCGGATATGCGGTATTTTCGAAACAGACGGCATATTTATATCCCGAAATAGTTCTATTTTTATCCTTACACGAATTTGGTTTAATCTTATCAAGAATTGGATCTAATCTTTCTCTAAAACCGTCAGGTAATCTCTCCCTATCCTTCCAACCGTAACCAAATAAATCCAATTCTTTTCTTTTCCCGAAATACTCAATTGCTTCAAACCTCTTTGACTGCAACTCATTTTTTATTGCGTACCTTCTTGTTGGAGAAGTTACTTTTTCCCGCTGAAACGCCAGCCACTTGGCGTACCTTAAAGGTGACAAATATAAAGGGAAAACGAATTTTTCCCGCCAGAATTTATTTGCCGCCACCATACAAATAAATTTCCTTTTGTCCCACGCGACAGGCCTTTTTATTTCAGACGGGTCAAAATTCGGAAAATACGCCCTCATGTTTTTGCCATCTCCCGCTGCTAACCCGAAAGCTCCCGGGAAAAGAAGTCTATAAGGAAACTTTACCGATAAATCTTTCAGTTTATCGTAAAAATTATAGGCAATAAGGGGTGATTCGAAAGCAGAAAGTATAAATGGCCGGGCGCCGAGCCCAATCAGTTCTTTTGCCTGGCTGGCATCAAGTTCCGAAATTACAAATATATCCTTAGCTTTCCATTTCCCGGCATGTACCATCTCTAAAGCAATGTCTCCAGTCGCTACATCGACGTCTCGTTTTTTGGCTAAAGGAAGAAATTCTGATACCCAACCTGCGCCTGGAAACTTACGGGCATAATTACCATCCAAAATTTTATTTTTATAGAATGCCTGAATATCTACGCAAATTGCTAGAATAAAATTCATCAGTTTGTATTAACCTTCCTCCAAAATTTTCAAGAATGACTATATCTTTTCCTGTCAGATTTTTACTTCATTAGCACCGTACATTTCATAAATAATTTCTTTGTATTAGCAATCTTAATTTTTAAGATTATTATCTCTAAATATTGCGTTAGTACCATTTTCGAAAATCTGTCTGTACATTTTTGATTCTAAGAATGATTTTATCTCCTTTCCACTTCTGTTTATTTCGATAATAATAAATTCAGGTCTGTATTTTCGCCAATTATTACTTCTAAGCACTTCAGATTCATATCCTTCTACATCTATAGAAAAAAAATCCACCTTTCCATTAACCAAATACTTATCTAATATTTGTGACAGTGGAATTACGTCTATATATTTAATTTCGTTTATCTTATAGCCTTCCGATTCTGACCTTATTGCAGTTATTTCGGAGAAAGTAGAAAGTGTAGGAGCCGAAATATTAAAGAATTTTCTTTTTCCTCTTCTTCTTGCTATTCCTATATTCAAATTTATATCTTCTTTTCTATATTTTTCCAACTTTGTAAACAAATCTGTATCAGGCTCTATGTTTATTCCTCTCCATCCTTTTAAGTAGAAATGATACGTATTGGAAAGAATTCTTGGGTCGTTTGCCCCAACATCTACATAAAAACCAAGAGTTTTATTTTTAAAAGCTTTATCCAGTTCTAAATCTTCGAAATATTGGCTGTAAGATCTTTTCATTCGCCTAAAGATTAACTGTCGCAGATCATCATTTTTTTGCCATAAATTGTCTATTATTCTTATAACTGAATTGATGTATTTTCTAACCATATTAACGGAAATTTAATCTATTGTATGTATGCTGACTATTTTGGGACTTTTAATCCTTTTCTTGAGACAAACCGCTTTACTTATTAATTTTTAAACAAACTAATGTTTATTACATATTCAAAAGTAAGGATTTCACTTTTTAAATACTGATTTTTATGCCCAAACAATAATAATTTCTTATTTATTGATTAATCACTATTAAAGTTTTTTCAAACTCTCTATTATACTTCGGCCAAAAGAGGATTTTTTTGCCTCAACTACAGCTGCCATAAGAATTTTTTTCTGCGCGGATTGCAAACCGTAAAGTATTCCCGCAAAAAAAAGGAAAAAGAAAAATCGTAATCCAAATGACCTTAGATAACCTTCAGATTTGTGGAAAGCGGCAGGATAATGTCTTCTGGCAGCAAAATATAGCGGCCAGGTAGATGTAATCCAATCCCAAAGAAATTTCCGCTGGTTAGGTTTCTCAAGAAAATCAGACAAATAACCAAAACCCACTGCGCTCAAAAAATAATCCCCGGAACCGTGTGTCGCAACCGTTTCTTTGGTAAAAACGTATTTATGCCTGACTATAGTCAATTTGGCTTTTTTATGTTCCCTCAGGGAAGAAAGAAGTATGGCAAAATGGGGAAAAGAAGAATCCATATACTCAAAGCCGTAGTATATAAAATCTTTTATGAAGTTCACGCTGAAAATTACCACGCTGGTCAATCCAAACCCTGCCCCTTTTGTTATTGTAAAAACATTATTCAGGCTTAACTCTGTTTGGATTATCCTTTCGGTCTCACCAATATGTATAATATCTGTATTCTTATCTATTCCCCAGAAAATCTCTTCAAGAGCAGAAGAAGTCAGCATATCATCATCCGAAAGTATCCATAGATAATCATCCTCCCCGGCAGTAAGGAACCCTTGCATAATATTCTCATTGCCACCTATATTGGAGATGTTTCGCCTGAAAGATATGTTCTTTTGGATAAATTTAGCTGACAATGTTTTATATACCGGATCACTGGAAAAGTTATCGCTGATTACCAGACGAATCCTATCCCTGTATTTTCCCCACTGGTTTACTATCCTTTCCAGCTGTTCTGACAACACTTGTCCTCTGTTGTAGGAAGGAATATAGATAACTAGTTTGGTTTTTTGCATAGGCGGCTTTAATTAAGAATATCAAGAGGATAAAAAAGCGGTGTTTCCATACCGGGAGCCAGCTTGCAATAAGCGCCTGCGCCCGGCTTGATACCGCGGTATTTCTTCAGATGGCGGATGGGAATTAGCGTATAGCCGGGTAACGGCCTGTCGGCATGTTTCCACTTTTTTCTGAAAAAATATTCATTATAGGTGGAGTAATTTCCGCTTCTGCCGGACTTTTCTCTATTTAGATAATTCCTGACTTTTCCTAGAAATCCTTTCTTGTTATTGTTATCTGTTTCCAAATAGCTTACTTCTCTGCTTTCTACTTTAAGATTTTTCAGGGTGGGACAATCAATTCCTACATCGTATGGATAACCGGCCAGAGCACAACGTCTGGAAAAATCCCCATCCTCGTGGCCTATCCCTTTGAACCTTTCGTCAAACCAACCCACTTTCCTAACCACGTTTTTGGAAGTCATAAAATGGCTGTATGACTCGTTTATAAAAATCCAATCTCTATTTCCCTTTTGTGTCTCAAACTCCTTACGAAAACCAGGCCCCATCAGGCAATCATCATTTAATATGAGAACCTTGGATTTTGAGGATAATATAACAAGCAGATTCCAACCTCTGGCTAAAGACTGGTGCGTTTCAAATGTTAAAACATGGTTAAAACCAAGACCGGAAAGAAAACCTGTGGCTTCTTTAAGATACTTAAGCTGCCTGTTTTTGTCGGGAAAACCGTTCAGTATAACGTTTTTTTCCACATCAGGGAAATACCTGGCCAAATCTATTGCCAGTTTTTTGAAAGTCTCTTCGTATCTATCAAGAAAGGTTACAACCCCTATTGAATAATCACTCTTTTTGGAAACACTATCAGCCATAAAATTCTCAGGTAATAACCGACCATTTTAATACCGGTGCCAAAAGCCCCATTCGCGTATCACTGGAATAAGGATTGTCATCCTTGTCCCGGAAAAAACTAAACTTCAGACGGCAGTCGTTGTTGGGCGGAAATATCCAACCGACGTGATGCAAAGCGCACAACAACTCAATTTCGTATGTTTCATTTGAAAGTAATTCGACCGGCAGGAGGAATTGAAGTTTGATATGACCCGGTTTTATAGTTCCAAAATCAACTAAACCGTTATCGTTTATATCTGAGGCAAAAAGTACTGTCTGCTTTTCATCATAAAAGGCAACGGCAAAAACCAGACGCGAGTCCCTTTTTTTAAAATCAGCGTCAATATTGACGAAATACTGCTTGCTATTAAACAATCTGCCTTTTACCGTCTTCCCGGCAACATCGCTAATATAAAACTTTTTAAGTTTTATAATTTCACCGTAAGGATATCTTCCTGAAGCTTCGGGTTTCCATTCCAACCATTTATCGGCAGTCTCTCCCCCGCTTTCCTCAAGATATTTTTTTATAGTCTCATCGGCATAACCGCTGTATGCTAATTTTCCGTCTCTTAGCAAAATTGCCCGTGAACATATATTTTGGATTGAAGACATATCATGACTGACAAAAAGTATAGTACGCCCCGATGATTTGGATATCTCCCTCATCTTCCCCATGCTTTTTTTCCTAAAACCAACATCTCCCACCGCCAACACTTCATCCACCAGAAGTATTTCCGGTTCAAGGTGTGCCGCCACCGCAAATGCCAGCCTGACATACATGCCTGAAGAATAATATTTTACCGGCGTATCGATAAATTTTCCCACTTCGGCAAAATCCACAATTTGGGAAAACTTGCGCCTAATTTCATTCCTAGTCATTCCTAATATGGCTCCGTTTAGATATATATTCTCCCTACCGCTTAATTCTCCCGAAAAACCCGTACCCACCTCAAGCAGACTTGACACTCTTCCCCTTAGCCTAATTTCACCTTCTGTTGGAGGGGTAATGCGGCTAAGAACCTTAAGAAGAGTACTTTTGCCCGCACCGTTTTTTCCTATTATCCCCAACACTTCCCCTTCGCCAACATCAAAGGAAATGTTTTTGAGGGCCCAGAATTCATTTTCGGCCAACTGTCCTTCCTCATGCTTCCTTTTTCCGAAAATATTTTTGGGGTTATGCACCAGACCAACCAGAGTATCGCGCAAAGTATTGTACGGCTGGTTTTGCCCGAACCTGTATTTTTTAGACAATTTATTGACTTTGATCATTGTTTCCATATCTTAAACAATATCTGCAAAAAACTGTTCAGTTTTATTAAAATACAAAATCCCTACGGACAGGATTACCAGGGCAGATATAAATGAAACCACCATATAAACAGGATCGTAAGTTGCTCCGGAAAAAACTGTCCGGGAAGCCTCAATGACGGAAGTCATGGGGTTTAAGGCCATAATAAACCTGTGGCTTTGGGAAAGAATTGTAATGGGATAAATGACCGGAGTCAGAAACAAAAGAAGCTGTATAAAATAAGGCAAAATGTACCCCACATCCCTATATTTGATGTTTATGGAGGTCAATAGAAGTCCCAGACCGGCTGCAGTAATGGCGGTCACTACAACCGCCATGGGAAAAATTATCAGCGCTGATAGACTGGGGTAATACCCCAACACAATAGCCGCCAGAAGTAGCATAGCTAAATTTATAAGAAAATCGACAAAACTGGTCAAAATGGCTGACAGGGGCAGAATCATTTTGGGGAAATATACTTTTTGAAAAATATTGGCGCTTCCTACCATACTGGTCGCAGCGTGGGAGAGTGCGCTGGAGAAAAAGTTCCAGAAAACCAGACCAGCCAGCACAAAAAGCGCATAAGGCAGTTTGCCTGAAGAAATTTTGGCCAGGTTGCCGAAAAAGACGGTAAAAATGAATGTGCTCACCAAAGGCTGGAAAACTACCCATAGTATTCCCAACAAAGTCTGTTTATAACGGACTTTTATATCCCTCCATGCAAAAACATAGAAAAGCTCCCGGAACCGCCAAAGCTCTGCAAAATCGATAAAATTCCATGATGATTTGGGCCTGATGACAATTTCTTTAGTATCCATCTTTTCCTTTTCACAAGAGAGATAAAGTCTGCCGTGCAATTTCTTTCCAACTGAAATACCTCCCGATATAATATCGGGCATTCATTCCGATTTCCTTTCTTTTGTTCTTATTATACGATAATTTGGCTATTTTTTGTGCTAAACCACGAATATCTTTTCTTTTGAAAAAAAGTACGCCCCCGCTTTTTTGCAAAAATTCAGAACCGTACCATTCAGGAACTATAAGCGGCAGTGAAGAGGACATTGCTTCAAGCATCCCCTGTGACGGGTCTCCCGGCCAGACCGCAATATCGGCGGCGCTGTAATAATCGGGTAATTTATCATTGCTTACAAAATGTTCAACAATCAGCTCTTTTGCGTCAAGAATCTTTTTCAGGTCTGATACATGATTCGTTTTACCGCCTCCCACCAGAAGTACCTTGATTTTAGTATCATTTATTTTTTTAACCGCCAGAAGTAGAGTCTCAATATCTTTTCTGGGACTGATTTTCCCTGAGAAAATACAGACAACACCGTCAGCCGCAACTCCCATTTTTTTCCTTATTTCCTTTCTTTTAACCACACTTGCCGTAAATAATTCGGTATCCACCCCAAGCCTTATTATTGAAACGTGATTCCGATTTAACCCGAATTCAGTGCAGATAAAATCCTGCTCCGCTTCGCCTATGGCAAAAATACTGTCAGCCTGATCTTTGATGAGGGGCACGGCAAATTTTCGAAAGAAAAAACGGTAAGCCTTTTTCAAAAAAGTACCAAATTGTGTATTAAATCCCGCCGCATGAGTATCATAAACCAGCTTATATCCCAACTCATTTTTGATTTTGGCTGCAAAATAAGACGTAATAGAATACATCCCATGACAAAAAACTGCGTCAGGTGAAATATCTGCTAATGTCCTTTTTAATTTCAAGAGATAAATCAGATTTGTCCCGGGAAATTCAATATTCTTTAATCTCACAGTCCTTATCCCATTCTCATTTCTTTCTCCCTCCCCCACATATCTCTCACCCAAAAGAGAAAAATATGATGATCTGTATCCTTCAAAAGGGAAATACCTGTCTGACGTTACCACACATACGTCATGCCCTGCTTTTCTATGCTCTTTTGCCAAAAATGTCTCCTGGTAACCTACTTGGGGCTGGAAATAATCAATAAGGTGAACAATTTTCATATGGCAAGATCATCCAACGTGACTGCCGGTTTGGCGATTTTTGTATTATCCAGATAGATCCGGCACCAGAGCTCAAATACAAAAAGTATCCAGACGCGCAAATGCTCACTCCAGAGCATCTTGCCCTGTTTTGAACCATAAAATTTATTCACCACTTCGGTAATATATTTATCATTGAATATTCCTCTGTTCTTTAAGGACTCTGGGCTCAAAACTGATTTTATATAAGGTTTCAATATTCCTTTCATATAAATCACTCTAGGAATGGCAAAACCGGTTTTTTTGTGATTTACCACTTCCTTTGGCAACCAGTCCGCTACGGCTTTCTTGAGAATATATTTGGAAATTCCATCTCTATATTTACGGGAAGGGTGGATTCTGGCGGAAAACTCAACCAGTCTGGGGTCAAGAAGGGGCACTCTTGCCTCGAGAGAATTTGCCATACTCATCATATTCATACCCAAAAGCAAATCGTCTCTGGTATAGCTTTTCAGGTCAATATAGTTTAGTTGATCTACCGGATGCCAGCCTTTTATTTTCTGATAAAGTCCTTCGAAGTAACTTTGAGTACTGTAACTCCCCTTTTGCAGCGAAAGATAAGACTTGCTATAAAGATTTTTTTTCTCTTCCTCCTGATAAGCAAAATAAAGATAAAGGCTACGCCGTACCAGAGTCGGCAGGTTAAAAAAATCCTGTGATACTGACAAAACTTTTTTCCAGTCTGACCGGAAAGCAATTCTTTTCATCAGTAAAAAAAGGAGTGAACGGAGAGCCGGAGGAATATGGTTGTATATGTCTCCTATAGACTTGGTATTGTATAGTTCACTATGATATCCGGCAAAAAGTTCATCGCCCCCGAGTCCAGATAATGCAACTTTTACGTCTTTGGCTGCCAATCGGGAGATAAAATAAGTCTCGAGTGATCCACCTGTTGGCTGATCAAAGTAATAGATAATTTCAGGAAGGCTGCTTATTAAATCACTTTGAGATACCGTAAACTCTGTATGAACAGTCCCGTAACGTTTTGCAACGAGGCTGGCGTATTTTCTTTCATCATAAGCCTCACCACCCTCTGACCAGAGAGAATATGTCCTTACGGGCTTGGTTTGCGACATGGAAAGAAGCGCAACAACTGTCGAGGAATCCACGCCACCTGAGAGATACGCGCCTACCGGCACATCTGATACCTTGGCATAGGATACTGCAGATACCAGTTGACTTTTTAATTCCTCTATCTCCTCTCCTTCCGAAATGTTTTTATTCTGCCATAAACCAACGGGGAGTTCCCAGTACTTTTCTATCCTGACGCCTCCTTTATCCACCGTCATCACTCTACCCGGCAAAAGACTATTTACACCTTTTATTATCGTCATGGGACTGGGGATGGAAAATATAGAAAGATAATGATGTAAAGCCTCGGGGTTTATCTCCTTTTTGACCAGCCCTGACGCCAATATTGCCTTCAATTCTGAGGCAAAAATAAAAGCGTTACCTATTCTGGTCCAGTAGAGAGGATTTACGCCCAACTGGTCACGGGCCAGTATAAACCTTGATTGTCTCCTGTCCCAGATGCAAAAGGCAAACTGGCCGATAAGTTTTTTTACAAACATGTGTCCGTATTCCCTGTATCCGTTTAATACTACCTCAGTATCAGTGTGTGATCTGAAATGATAACCCCTACCTATTAAATCTTTTTTCAGCTTTTCGAAATTAAATATCTCTCCATTAAACGTAATCCAGAGTGTCCCATCAGCGGTCGCCATGGGTTGGTTTCCGGCTGTTGTAGGATCAATAATTGCCAGCCTGCGGTTTGCCAAGCCGATATTTTCTTCCAAATGTTCACCTTGACCATCAGGACCTCTATGCACCATGACATTGTTCATCCTGTGAATAACATAAGACTCAACACTTCTTTTATCGAAATTATAGATTCCTGCAATTCCGCACATAATTACACAAACTCTTTATAAACTTTTTCAATCATAAAAGCTGTCCGGGAAATAGAATATTCTTTTTGCGCCATCTTTTTGGCATTATCTCCGTAATATCTGCGGAAATTATCCTTTTTCAAAATTCTTTCCAGACCTTTTACAATACTGTCTAAATCATTTTTCACTAATACCCCGGCGTTATATTTTTCTATCATCGGCACCCCTGAATTTTCGGATAAAAGAAGTGGAAGTCCGCAGACAGCGGCCTCCAGAACCGAAACGGGCAGTCCTTCGGAGTACGATGTCAGAGCAAATATATCCGCACTGGAATAAGCTTCCATTTTTTCTTTTCCTGTCAGGTTGCCTGTAAAAATCACGTTTTGGGAAAGACCTTCTTTCTCTATAATGGTTTTTAGCCTTTTAAGATAATCCTCCTGCTCCACTGGGCCCGCAATCACCAACTTTACTAACAAATGCTCATTCTTTAGGAGTTTTAAGGATTTTATCAAAAGCTCAATTCCTTTTTTTGCATGAAGTCTTCCTAGATAAAGTATGACACAATCATCCTTCACTAGTCGCATTTTATTTCTAAACACTTCTTTTTTAGGCAGTTTGTGGAATAATTCTGGGTTTATACCGTTTGGGATAACCCTAATATTTTTTTCTTCCACTCCCAGTTTAAGGTAAGACCTTTTTTCCTTCTCAGTCAAAGCGACAATCCTTGATGCACCCAATAGAAGTTTTTTTCCTCCAAAAGAGTAAAACAACTTTTTTCTTCCCATATTACCTTCTTTTTCACCCAACACTGCCGTACCGTGTCCTGTCAAAATATACGGAATCCCCTGTTTTCTTGCCAAAAAAGCTGTCCAGAGATGCATAAGGGTGTAAATTTCATGCATATGGACAATATCAAAATCGGTAATGTGTCTGATTATCTCAGTGAAAAAATAGGGAGGGAAAAAAATATGGTTTCTAAACGCAAGACTATTTGATATATTTCTGAAATAATAAACATCAAAACCACCAATCCTGACTCTTTTATTTACCAGCATTTTCTTTTCCGGCATGCTATGGTTAACATCAGTCGTATATACGGTTACTTTGTGACCACGCTTGACCAACTCTCCGGAGAGACTATAGACCGCTGTCGCGCTTCCTCCAACTGAAAGAGCTGGATAAAAGTAGGGGACTAATTGAAGAATTTTCATCTAGTAATTAAGAAATTTTCAAGAATAAGCGCATCCAATCCTGAATTTTCAAAAGTGGAAAGAGCAACGTCAGGAGTACCCACCATTGGAAACCCGTGCAGGTTAAATGAAGTATTTAGAATTCCTGAGACTCCCGTCAGTTTTTTAAATTCCGTCAATATACTTCTGTAACCGGGATTCCAATCGTTTACTGTCTGAGGCCGGCATGTCAGGTCGTAAGGATGGAGAGCTGCCGTAATTTCAGCTGCTTTTTCTTTTGTATCGAAAGCTTCAATCATATATCTTGCTTGTCCCCTATAATCCTTCAAATATTCTCCAGCATCCTCCTCCAGAATGGACGCGGCAAAAGGCATCCAGAAATCTCTCTGTTTGATAGCAAAATTCAGTTTTGAAATTACACGCAGATCGCGGGGATCTGCCAATATACTATGATTTCCCAATGCTCTTGGACCCCACTCATCCCGTCCGGCAAACCTGGCGACAATCTTTCCTTTACCTAGTAATCTAGCAACCTCTTTTGCTATCCCTTTTCCTAAATTTACTGCCTTTTTTTTCCAATTTGATTTTTTCAAAATAGCGCTTATCTTTTCGTCAGAATATTGCTGACCAAAATATAAATCACCAATCGGCTCAACCACCGGTTTTATTTTCTTTTCCCTGCACAACCTGACATACCCTTCAATGGCAGCCCCCGCCGGAGTCCCGCCATCATCAGCGGCCGGGTAAAAAAAGACTTTTTTCACTTCAGGCAATTCCCTTATCACCTTATTCGCCTTAACGTTCAGAAATGACCCGCCACTACAGACTACATTATGAACACCGGTCTGATCTATCGCATTTTTTACCCACTGGGAAACCAAATCTTCAAAATATTTCTGAGTCGCCCAAGCAATATTGTCAAATCGCCGCCCGGCTAAAATTGGAACCAAGTTTTTGGTAACATCGTATAAATAGGCGCCGAAAATATTCTGAAACTCCAGAGTTTTTGCCGGATTTATCCTGACAATTTTTTTAAATTCATCTACCAAACCGTCATCTCTACCATATGGAGCAAGACCCATCACCTTGTATTCATGTTCCCACCTCTTCATCCCCAAGTACCCTGTGATTTCACTGTATATATTGTTTGACAAACTGTCATAGAATGTCGTCTCGGCAATCCTTTTGATTCTACAGTCTTTTCCTACTGAGACAGTCGCTGATAGCCCATCCCCTGACCCGTCAAGAGTGAGAATCAGTGTCTCATCCTTGAAACCTGACCCGTAATAAGCACATGCTGCATGACTTAGATGGTGTTCTATAAATATGATTTTTTTATCCCCTATTCCCAAACTTTCAAATAAATCCTTCAATCGACCTGTTTGTCTGAATTTGTGCAGCAATTTCACATATGTTTTAGCAAATAAGTGTGAATGAAGATATGGTGCCAATTCTACCTGAATTCTACCTAACCAATTTATATCAGCATAGGGTGGCCCCACACGGACGAAACATCCTATTGCGATAAGATCGGTTTCCTCAGGAGGTATTTCGGCAATTTCAAAAACCTTGGCAATGGAAAGTACTGGCACTCCGGAATAATTCTTTATATTATTCAGTCTCTCCTCCGATATGGCCGAGAGAACCTTACCGTCTCGCACTAAAGCAGCTCCACTATTGTGCCCGTCATGGATGCCCAAAACAGTAATATGCATTTTACCGTCAGTACCCATAAAAACTTCATAATTATACTATAGAACTACTCATAATGCCCAAGTATAATTTTCAATTATAATTTCTAATTTTTGATCAATGAACAAATTTACTAATTCTTAAATAATAAAATTTAGCCATTCTCCACTCACAACCCAAAACTAACAACTTACAACCAGTTCTGCTATAATCCAGGCTGTATGAAAACAATAATTTTATGCGGTGGTACAGGTACCAGACTCAAAGAGGAAACTGAATACAAACCAAAACCGATGATAAATATTGGCGGAAAACCAATAATCTGGCATATTATGAAAATATACGCCCATTACGGCTTTAACGAATTTATTTTGGCTTTAGGTTATAAGGCCAACTATATCAAGGATTTTTTCCTCAACCAGAAAGCTTTTACCACAGATTTTACACTCGAGACAAAAACCCACAAAACCGCCTATCACTGGGAACACAGAAAAGAAATAGACGATTTCAAAATCACTTTTGTAGATACGGGTATGGATACCCTTCCGGGAGAAAGGATTCTTCTTTGTGAAAGTTATATCCCTAAAAGTGATAAAAATTTTATGGTGACTTATGGAGACGGGGTGACGAACCTTGATATCGGAAAACTGGTGCAGTTCCATAAGAAACAAAACACGATAGGAACCATCACTGGAATCCATCCAAAATTTAAGTTTGGAGTGGTAAAAGTAGGAAACGACAGCAAAATCGTGGAGTTTAAGGAAAAACCTTATATGTCCGACTGGGCAAACGGCGGATATATGGTCTTCAAGAGGGATTATTTTAAGTACCAGAAACCGGCAGAGTTGGAACATGCGGCCCTCACCCGACTGGCCAAAATTTCTCAGCTTTCCATCTACAAGCATACCGGCTTCTGGTATGCTGTCGACACTAACAAGGAATATGACGAGCTCAACGGCATCTGGAACAGCGAAAATCCGCCGTGGAAGGTATGGAAGTGAGATGACAAATTTCAACTATAAAAACATACTTATAACCGGAGCGACTGGATTTGTCGGATCGCATCTAGCTGAAGAATTGGCAAAAACAAAAGCAGACATCACCGTCACCACTCACCATAATATACCAACCAATTCCTATTTTGCTACTCAGGGTCTTGAACGAAAAACAAAGATCATCAGGATTGAACTGTCAGGTTATAAAGCAGTAGAAAAAATGGTTTTCAATGTCAAACCAGACTGCATCTTTCATCTAGCCGCCCAACCTTTAGTAGATATCGCTTATAAAAACCCCAAAACCACACTTTACTCAAACATAGTCGGTACAATAAATCTCCTTGAAGCAACAAGGCTATTTGGTAAAACTCATGCTATTATCGTTGCGTCTTCCGACAAGGCATACGGTAAAATTCTCAATTCTCAATTAAAATATTCTGAATCCGATCCCCTCCGTGGCGACCATCCCTATGAGGTTTCAAAATCATCTGCGGACCTGATCTCCTATTCTTATTACAAAACATACGGTTTACCAACAACAATCACTCGCTTTGGCAATATTTACGGTGAGGGAGATATGCATTTTTCCAGGATAATTCCCGGAATAATGGAAGCAATAGTTAAGAAACAAACATTTCTTATTAGAAGCAATGGCAAATATATAAGGGATTATTTATATGTTAAAGATGTCGTCAGGGGCTATCTGCTTTTGGCGCAAAATATAGCAAAGACCAAAGGCGAAGCCTACAATTTCGGCTCAGATGATTCGTTTTCAGTGTTAGATCTCATTGGACTTTTGGAAAAAGTTTTGGATATGAAGATAAAATATAAGATTATAAATACTGCCAAAAACGAGATTCCTTACCAGTCGCTTGATTGGACTAAAATCAGAAAAACAGTCGGCTGGAAACCGGAGTATACGATCAAAAATACCATGAAAAATATCTATAACTGGTATACCAATTATTACTCAAAATAAATGAAATTTCTTTTTTGCGGTCTAGGATCAATCGGACAACAACATTTAAACAATCTATTAAAAATGGGCGAAAAGGATATTATCGCCTACCGCACCACTACCCAACCGTTAAGATTTGTCAGACAAGAGATTAAAACCTTTTCGGATTTCGGAGATGCTATAAAGCAAAAACCCGACGTTGCTTTTATCACTAACCCTTCCTCACTCCATATAGACCTGGCAAATAAACTGGCCCAGGCAGATTGTCACCTTTTTATAGAAAAACCTTTATCAGATAGCACAGAAGGAGTAAAAAAACTGCAGGAAATTGTCAGACAAAAAGAACTAATTGTCCAAATTGGCTTTATGCACCGTTATCACCCGGCCTTTATAAGAATCAAAAAAATTCTTAAGAATAAAATTATAGGAAATCCCGTATATTCACGCGTAATCTGGGGCGAGTTTCTACCAAACTGGCATCCTTGGGAAAATTACAAGAAAAGCTATGCGGCAAATAAAGAATTGGGCGGAGGTCCGATTAACACTCTCTGTCATGATCTGGATATACTTTATTGGTATTTCGGTCTACCCACGTGTGTAATTGCTCTGAACGGTAAAAAATCACTTACAGGAGTAAATACTGAAGACAATGTCGAAATACTTATGAAATATAGTAGTAACACTCTCGCCGAAATACATCTTGACTATATTCTTGACCCGCCTAAAAGATATTGGGAAATAGTTGGAGATAAGGGCCGTATAGAACTAGATTTTTTTGCCAATAAATTATATATTTTCAACAAAAACAAAAAAGAAGATCAGCCAAGAAAACAAGTAATCGACTATTCAAAAGGTTTTAATAGAAATAATATGTTTTATGATGAAGTGAAAGAATTTATTGATAAGGTCAAAAATAAAAAGCATCCATCCATATCTCTTGAAGATGGAATTGCCAACTTGAGACTTCTTTTAGCAACACATGATTCGATTAAGTATAAAAGAATAATCGATATGGATAGTGTAATAGTTTGAATAGATTATAATTAAATAGAATGTAAATCAAATATTTATGGATAAAAATAAATATAATTTCTCAGATCTGCAGGATAAACCTATACTCATTGTGGGCGGAATGGGACTTATCGGTAAAGTTCTCGCTAAAGGATTTTCCTCTTCTGGATCTAAACTTATCATTGCCGACGTAAATACTGATCAGAAATTTCTGGAAAAGGTGAATACATCTTCAAAAAATAAAGTGATATTTTATAAATTCGATACGACCAAAGAAAAATCAATTGATGAATTAATTGAATTTTCCTGCCAGAAAATGGGAAAAATTGAGGTTTTTATCAACTGCAGCTGGCCCAAAACCGAGGATTGGTCAAAAAACGTTGAAGAAATGCCCTACTCATCTGTAGAGAAAAATCTTGCCATGCATCTGGGCGGTTATTACCACTGTACTCAAAAAATTGCCGTTTATATGAAAAATAAATCTCCACAAGGAGGAAACATTATAAATTTCAGTTCCATATATGGTACGGTAGCACCGACATTCTCCATTTATAACAATACGGAAATGACCTCACCTTCCCCTTATGCTCTTATCAAAGGTGGAGTAAATATGATGACAAAATATTTCGCTTCATATTTTGGGAAATACGACATCAGAGTCAATTGTATAAGTCCTGGCGGAGTAAAAGCCAATCAAAATCCCGACTTTATCAAAAATTATGAAAAACTTACTCCATTGGGTAGAATGGCAAGTCCAGATGATTTAGTCGGACCAACTCTATTCTTGGCTTCGGACATCTCGGGATACATTACCGGACACAATCTTCTTGTTGACGGCGGCTGGACTATCCACTAGTAGCTGTTGTAAAACTAAACCGTTTACTAACGGATAATAACTCAAATCCGGCGAGCTAGGGTTTTGAAATAAGTTCTATATACTATGAAACTCAGTGACTATATTGTCCGATTCCTGGAAAATTACGGCGTCAGAGATATTTTTATGATCTCCGGCGGTTTGGCAATGCATCTGAATGATTCATTCGGCAGAAGTAAAAAAATAAAATACTATTGCACCTTCCACGAACAGGCAGCTGCCATGGCTGCTGAAGCTTACTCCAAGATTACAGGAAAACTGGGTGTCTGTGTAGTCACGGGAGGTCCCGGAGGCAGTAACTCACTTACTGGAATCGTCTGCCAATGGCAGGATTCAGTCCCGGCACTTTATATATCCGGTCAGGTCAGGACAGAAATTTCCGCGGAAGGCTCAGATTTGCGCCAGCTTGGTGAACAGGAACTGAATATCACTGATATCGTGAAACCCGTTACAAAATATGCTGTAAGAATTACAGATCCGCAAAGCATCCGCTATCATCTGGAAAAAGCAATTTATCTTGCCACAACAGGCCGCCCAGGACCCGTTTGGATTGATGTTCCGTTGGATATCCAGGCGCACCAGATAGAGGAAAAATCGATGGTAAAATTTGATCCTGAAGAATTAGAGACTAATCGAACCACTTCAAAAAGTATCTCTGACTCTATCAACGAAATATTAAAATTACTCCAAAAATCCAACCGGCCAGTCATCCTGGCTGGAAACGGAATTAGGATTTCTGGAGCTTACAAGTCATTTCTAAAATTGGTAAATATACTAAAAATACCGGTATTGACGGCCTCGTGCGCCAATGACCTGATGTATGAAGAATATCCTTTGTATTTCGGAAACCCCGGCATAATCGGGGACAGAACCGCAAATTTTATAATTCAAAATAGTGATTTAGTTCTCAGTATTGGCGCCAGGTTAAACTTCAAAACCACCGGTTTTAATTATCAGGCTTTTGCTAGAGAAGCAAAGATTATTTTTGTAAATATTGATGCAAATGAACTGAATAAAAAAACAGTCAATCCATATATGAAAGTAGAAGCGGATGCAAAAGTTTTTATCGAAGAATTAATCCAACAATCTG
This sequence comes from Patescibacteria group bacterium, assembly GCA_023379265.1. Lineage (GTDB taxonomy): Bacteria > Patescibacteriota > Microgenomatia > 2-02-FULL-39-11 > 2-02-FULL-39-11 > JAMCUI01. The sequence goes on along the minus strand of JAMCUI010000009.1, from coordinate 294,697 downwards.
AAAAATCAAAATTACCAGAGTATGATGTTTGGGTAACCAAGTGTAAAAGGTGGACAACGCTCTTTCCAAAAATTCTTCCGCAATACCTAAAAGATGGCGATAAATATGTCAACCCCTACTTTTTTATGCATACACTATCTTCTTATTTTAAGGAAGGAGATATTTTAACTACCTGCAGCGGTGTCACTTCAGCCACCGCCTTCCTTATGGCTAGACTGAAAAAAAACCAAAGATTCCTAGCCAATATCGGCTGCGGCCCGATGGGTTATGAACTACCTTCAGGTATCGGCGCCAGTATCGCCTCCGGTAAAAAACCAGTTATTGTGATTGTGGGTGACGGTTCACTACAGTTTAATATTCATGAACTCCAGACTCTCATCACTTACGAACTACCACTAAAGATTTTTGTTTATGACAATAAGGGTTATTTATCCATAAGAAATACTCAAAAAAAATTTGCAGGCCAGAGGTTTTTTGCCTCAGATGCCAACTCAGGAGTAGTTATACCTAACCTTTCAAAAATTGCTTACGCTTACGGAATGCACTTTATCGAAATAAAAAATCATAACGATTTACATAGAGGTATAAAAAAAGTTCTAGAACACAAAGGTCCGGTACTTTGCCGTGTAAACATGGCGCCTTCTGTTGAAATTATACCCAGAATCGGTTCTGAAGTTTTACCAGACGGCAGTATGATTTCAAAACCGCTTGAGGATATGTATCCTTATCTGCCAAGGGAAATTTTTTTCAAAAATATGATAGCCAAGCCACTTTCTTATGACAAAAAATAGCCTTAAATATTTATTGGAAAAGAATAAAAATTACTATCTTTCACAGCTTCAAGAACACTTTCCTCCAAGGGAATTAATATGCAATAGGAATATCCCCTGTGTCGTGTTTGGTGCAGCCAGAATGGGAAAAATATTTGTAGAAAATCTCCAGGCAAAAAATATCAAGGTTTCAGCGATAGTCGATAACAATCCAAAACTCCATGACAGGAAAATTGGCGAAGCAAAAATCATTTCGTTTGTCACAGCCAAAAAACTGTATCTTGCCACACCGATTCTTGTTGCCAGCCTGATGTATGAATCTGAAATTTATTCTCTTCTTAAAAAGGCAGGTTTTAAGTATATTTATCCTCTGGGTTATCTAAATATTCTGTATCCTGATATATTTATCTCATCAGAATATGAAAATACGTTTAACTCTTTATTTTCCAAGCGAAACTTAATAGACATATTGCAAACTGAACAAATACTGACGGAAAGCAACTCAAAGAAAATTTTTGAGAATCTAATCAAATTCAGGTTATCACTGGATAAAAAATATATAAAGTTAGCACAATCGTCAAAAAAGACTTATTTTGACGAAAGTATATTAAAATTAAATTCTCAGGAAATTCTGGCTGACTGCGGTGCCTTTGACGGTGATACCGTTCTTAGTTTTTGTAAAACAGTAAAAAACAAATTCATGAAAATTTACTCCTTTGAGCCTGATACTGCAAACTATATAAAACTTCAAAAAATTTCCAGGAAAATTGATCACAAAAGAATAATTCCAATAAAAAGAGGTGTGTTTTATAAAGAAGGCACAATAGATTTTAGTGAGAATTCATCAGTTGACTCACGAATTATTAAGAAAAATTTATCAAATAATCACGCTGCGGGAAACGCCGGAAAAACAAAGTCTATTAGACTATCATCATTAGATTTTTTCTTCCGAGATAAACCAAAACCTACTATTATTAAAATGGATATAGAAGGAGTTGAAAGGGAAGCGCTGTTAGGTGCAAAAAAAATAATCAGACAAACAAAACCTAAACTTATTATTTCCATTTACCACCATGCCGCTGATCTTTGGAAACTTATACTTCTTATTAAAAAACTTAATCCTTCATATAAACTTTTTGTTAGACATTATTCAAATGAACTTGTAGATACCATCTGCATTGCCGTCTGAGATATGAATAAAAGAAACTTAAAAATTCTGATTACGGGCGCAAACGGCTTTATCGGGCATAACCTTGCAGAACAATTGAAACATAAATTCTCCACCATATCGCCATCACACTCGCAACTAGATCTTCTTGACAGGAAAAAAGTCAAAGAATATTTGAAAGAACACAATCCCGACGCCATAATTCATGCAGCCTTATATGTAGGATCTGATAAAAGAGTATTTTCTTCTGATATGTTGGGAAAAAATTTGACTATTTTCTACAATCTTCTTGAACAAAGGCATCCTGATACCAAAGTGATAGTTTTCGGATCAGGAGCGGAATACGATAAATCAAAACCAATTATCAATGTATCTGAAAAGGAAAGCGGTCTATCGCTTCCAAAAGATGATTATGGACTACTGAAATATACCATTTCCAGAATTATGAAGAAAACAGACAATGCGGTAGTATTGAGACTTTTTGGAGTTTATGGAAAATACGAGGATTATACCAGAAGATTTATTTCCCAGGCTATCTGCCGGTCAATTCTGGGTTTACCAGTTGTTATAAGACAGAATGTCTTTTTCGATTATATTTACATTGACGATCTGGTAAAAATTGTGGAATATTGTCTTATTCACAACATGAAATATACTCACTACAATGCCGGAAAAGGCGAAAAAATTGATTTAATCTCGCTGGCTGAGATAGTTAAAAAAACTACACATAATCCTCATCCCATAAAGATTTTAAAACAGGGATATAATATGGAATATACATGTAATAATCAGAGATTACTGTCTGAATTATCAGGTTTCAAATTTACTCCTTTCACATCAGCAATTGATCAACTGTACCGTTATTATTTAGATAACAAATCTATTTTCAAAAAAAAGAACCTTAATCCATAAAGTGTAAGAGTAACAGTACAATCGGTTTTTAATTAGCCAGCTGGTCATAAGAAAAAATAAAATGTATAATAACTTTTTATGAATGACCGTACTCTGAATATAAACGGAAGACTGATAGGTGAAGGGCATCCTACATTTGTAGTGGCAGAAATAGGCTTAAACCATAACGGTAATCTTTCGCTGGCTAAGAAAATGATAAAACTGGCTAAAGACAGCGGCGCTGATGCGGTAAAGTTTCAAAAAAGGGATTTGAAGGCGATATACAAAGAAGATGTATACAACGATCCCAACCAGGATAGTCAATCAACAGTATATCTATTTTCCATATTTAAGAAATATGAACTTGATAAAAGTGAATATATAGAATTGAAAAAGTACTGTGACGAAATAGGGATTATTTTTTTTGCGACACCATTTGATTTGGAAAGCGTAGAATTTTTAGAATCCCTTCAAGTTCCTCTATATAAAATCGCCTCTGGAGATCTAACAAATATACCATTAATTCATCGAATTATTAAAACTAAAAAACCTATAATACTTTCAACAGGTATGTCAAATCCGTCAGAAATAGACTATACGGTAAAATTTCTCAACAAAAACAAAGCTAAATTCGCACTTATGCATTGCGTAAGTACTTACCCGGCCAATTTCAAGGATGTTAACTTAAAGATGATTAATGTCTTAAAAGAAACGTATAAAGTACCGGTAGGTTACTCTGGACATGAAAGAGGAATCACTGTTGCAGTCTGTGCAGTAGCATTGGGAGCAAACATTATTGAGAAGCATTTTACGCTTGACCGCTCTATGGACGGACCCGATCATAATTTATCTATCATGCCCGAAGGGTTAAAGAAAATGGTGGACAGAATTCGAGTCGCAGAAGTGGCAATAGGAAACGGCATAAGAACTATAGCCAGAGGGGAAATATTGACTAGGGAAGTCTTTGGCAAAAGTCTGGTGGCCGCAGTCCCAATAAAGGCAGGAGAAGTAATTACTCACAGAATGATTGATGTAAAAAGCCCGGGTAAAGGTCTCAGTCCCCAGCTCATTGATAAGCTTATAGGTAAAAAAACAAAAAGAAATATAGCTAAAAATGATTATTTCATCCATAGCGATATTCAATGATTAGATATGAAAATAGGTTTGAAAACCAGATTTTCAGATTTTGACCAAGTCATGGAACTTGATCCAGAATTTGTGGAATTCCAATTCTCTGACAAAGATGCAGATTACCCTTTTTCCCCAAAAATAAAATATCCTATTCCTGCCATAATCCATCTCCCCGAATTTTGGAGCGGACACTTGATAGACATCTCAAACATTAAACCGGAGAATCAGGTATTACCTCTAAATGAATCACTTGATATTCTGCAAAATATAATTTCTAAAAGCGAAAAATTTTTCAGCTATTTCACTAATGAAAGAAATATTTTTATCTTGCATCCCGGAGGCATGTCATATGAAAAAGATATACCCAAGAATAACATTTACAGGATGGAAACGCTCATAAAGAGTCTATCTCTCTTACGAACCGAAAATTCTGAAATTCTGGTAGAAAATCTGCCTCCTCTTCCCTGGTATTTCGGTGGGCAATGGAACTCGAATATATTTATGGATGGTGAGGAAATCGGTGAGTTTTGCAAAACTACAAAAAGAAAAATCTGCTACGACATTTCTCACTCCAAATTGTATTGTAATTATGCAAAAAAGGATTTTATGGCTCAATTTGAGATTTTTATCCAGAATATGGCTCATCTTCACATCGCAGATGCAACAGGTGAGGATGGCGAGGGTGTGCAAATTGGCGATGGGGAAATAAATTTCAAACCAATCTTTGAGAAATTAAAAAAATATAAAGGAATGATCGTCCCTGAAATCTGGCTTGGATATACGGACGGTTTTGCTGGTTTTAAGACGGCAGTAAAAAGAATCCGAAATCTCATAAAATAAATTTTTACCTCGTATGAAGAAAATTTCTTTTGTCATCCCCTGCTTCAACGAAGAATTAAATTTGGAAAATGCTTATAAAACCCTATTGAGAGTAACAAAGCAGATTCCCAAATATTCTTATGAATTTGTTTTTGTGGATAATGGCAGCAGCGACAACTCCAGGGACATAATCTCCAAAATAGTCAGAAAAGATAGAAGGGTTACAGGAATATTCCTTTCACGAAATTTCGGCGCGGAAGCTTCTGCTCAGGCGGGATATGATCAGGCTACAGGTGAGGCAATAATCGGCTTTGCTGCAGACCTTCAAGACCCTCCGGATCTCATCAAGGAATTTATTAAAAGATGGGAAAAAGGTTACCAGGTTGTTGTTGGAGTGTATAAAAAGATTGATGACTATTTTATCACCATATTTTTCAGAAAGCTTTTCTACAAAATTTTTAAGCTCATATCAAATATCGAAATTCCGGTAAACGCCAGCGGATATGGACTTATGGATAAAAAGGTGCAGCAGGCTATCAAATCATTACCAGAAAAATACAGATTTTTCAGAGGACTCAGGGCATGGGTAGGATTTGATACGGCTTATGTCTTGTACGACCGGCCCAAAAGAAAAAAAGGTAAAAGTTCTTATAACATACTCGATTACTTTAAGCATGCTGAAAGGGGTGTATTTGGATTTTCATACCTACTATTGGATCTGATGGCTTATTTCGGATTCATATTGGTAATCTTGTCATTTCTTTTTATTATCTTATATATCCTCATAAGTATTATTTACGGCAACCCAATAAAGGGTGCTGTCACCATATTAGTTTCAATCGTCTTTTTTGGAGGAATACAGCTTTTGGCCATCAGTATAATAGGCAAATATATACAGGTAATAGTGGAAGAAACCAAAGCCAGGCCGACTTATATCATCGATAAAATTATTGGAAACAAGAATAAATGAGACAGACTGTTAGACCATGTCCTATCTGTACCAGCAGAAATAATACCGTATTGTTTACGCAGAAATTTGTTGGTGGTCTAATACATAATATTGCCTTATGTAACAGGTGCGGATTTGTTTTTGTAAATAATTCCCCAAGACAGACTTACTATGCCAAATATTATGAAAAAATGTCAAAATATGAAGACACGCGGGACTTCCAGTTGCATAAAGACTGCGTTAAAATAATTGAACAATTTATAAACAAATCAGACCGCATCATGGACATAGGCTGCTCAACCGGACATCTCCTTTATCTCCTCAAAACAGACGGTTTCAAAAACCTTTCCGGAGTCGACCCCGCTCCCCGCTGCAAAGAAATGGCAAAAAAGAAATACGGCATTACTGTAGAAACAAATGATCTGTTCAACCTGAAATCAGGCACTAAAAAATATGACTTCCTTATTCTTTCGGCCGTTCTTGAACATCTGGATAAAGTCACTTTAGCCATACACATACTGGGCAGTCTTATAAATGATGGAGGGAAAATATTCATATGCGTACCTGATGCAGATAATTTTTACAGAAATTTCGAAGAACCTTTTGGAGAATTTTCACTGGAACATATCAATTTTTTTGGCAAATCCTCACTTCATTCTCTAATGTATGAATTTTTTCCGTTGTATGTATCTTCAGACGGGAAGGCTATCTATTCAGTGTGGCAAAAAGATGGAGGCGTAAGAAATTCTATGGTCAAGTATATCCAATTATCACAATCAAAAATGGATAGGATAAACCGGGTTATTGATGCCGCTCCTGAAAGAATAATTGTTTGGGGTGCAGGATCTCTTACCGAACGCTTACTTTCAACCACTAATCTTGCCCAAAAAACTATTAAATTAGCAGATAGGAATACAAATCTTCAAGGAAAAAAATTAAAAGGAATTGATATAATCCCGCCAGAAAATCTAGAGAATTACAAAGAACCGATACTCGTCTCCTCATTCCGCTTTAAGAAGGAAATTCTAAAAGATATAAAAAAACTTGGCTTAAAAAATAAAATAATTACTTTTTGAAATCAATAAGCGTTTATTTTGTAAAGTATAAACGAAAAAGTCCTAACAGATTTCTGAAAGCAATAGACGGAATTTTATCTAGTGTATAGACCTTTGTCTTGACACTACATAGTGTTTTACGATGGTTAATCGGTATTTCATTTACGGATAATTTAGCCTTAACAGCCATAGCTATAAAACCCCACCAAAATCCTTCGTTTAAGTAAGTCAAATAATTTATATAGGGAGTAACTACCTTCTTTCTAAATAAGACAAAGGGAGTAGATGGATCATGTATAGACGTTGTAAAAAGTGTTTTATGGACTATTCTAAATAAATTAGAAAATACTTTTCTTTGTAGAGGATCGGACCTTTCCCGTCTCCTCCCAATCAGTATGTCTGCCGACATTCTCTCCTTCCAAAACTTAAGAAAATCTTCTGGATCACATTGACCGTCAGAATCGACACAAAGTAAAAACTCTGACAATGCAGACTTTATACCATCAAGTACTGCATTACCGTAACCTCTCCTTTTCCTTTTCTGATTGAGGATAATAGGATAATTCAATTTTAGTCTTTTTAATAATTCTTTTGTTCCATCAGTTGAGCCATCCTCACAAATGACGAAATTGAAAGGGATTTTGTTTTTTTCGAGAAGCGTTTTCCATTCCGAAAGGACATATTCTATAACTTCTTTTTCATTGAATACCGGCAAAATTATTGATAGTGAAGCAGTTCCCATCTGGAAATTAATTTCTATAAGTAATTGCCATGTATTATAATACAAAGTTAATATACTCTATGCCTTACGATACAACATTTATACCGGGAAAGACTTATATTCCAGCTTCTGGAAAAGTATTTGACGAAAACGAAATAGAAAATGCCGTCTCAGCAGCAAAAGATGGTTGGTGGACAGAAGGACGATTTGCCAAAGAGTTTGAAAGGGAATTCGCGCGTTTCCTTGGAGTACGTTATGTTTCATTGGTAAACTCAGGCTCTTCTGCCAATCTGGCTGCCTTTTTTTCCCTTACATCAAAAGTTTTTGGTGAAAGGCGTTTACAAAAAGGTGATGAGTTCATTACCGGCGCTGTCGCCTTCCCCACGACCGTCAACCCCGGCATCATCTTTGGCATGACGCCTGTCTTTGTGGACGCCGAACTTTCTTCTCTTAACATCGACACGGACAAAATCGAAAAAGCGATAACCAAAAAGACAAAACTGATAATGGTCGCTCACACCCTTGGTAATCCCTATAATCTGGATAAAATAGTGGCACTAGCCAAAAAATACCATCTATGGTTGATTGAGGACTGCTGCGATGCCTTGGGAAGCCGTTATGACGGGAAAATGGTGGGAACATATGGCGATATATCCACATTCTCCTTTTATCCTGCTCATCAGATTACAATGGGTGAAGGAGGAGCGGTAGTTACCAATAACCCCCTTATCCACCGCTCAATCAGGCAATTTCGCGACTGGGGCAGGGACTGCTGGTGTGATACGGGAAAAGATGATACATGCGGCAAGAGGTTTGGCTGGAAGATGGGAGAGTTGCCGGCAGGCTACGACCATAAATATATCTATTCACAAATAGGTTTCAATCTGAAACTTACGGATTTCCAAGCCGCCATTGGCTTGGCTCAACTCTCAAAACTGCCGTATTTTATAAAAATAAGGAAAGAGAATTATAAAAAGTTATATAAATTCTTCAGTAAATATATCAAATTCTTCGAACTTCTTACTCCAACAGATAAAGAAGATCCTTGCTGGTTTGGATTTCCACTTCTTGTCAGAAAGGAAGCACCGTTTACCAGAAATCAGCTTACTGAATATCTGGAAAAAGAAAGAATAGGTACCAGAAATGTCTTTTCAGGAAACCTTCTGCGGCATCCGGCGTACCTGAAAATAAAATATAAAACTGCAGGAAAAATAGTAAATGCCGACGAAGTGATGGCGCGAGCTTTCTGGTTGGGAGTTTTTCCAGGAATAAACTCTGATATGATCGAATATACCAAAAGGATGATAGAAAGATTTCTTAAAAGATTCTGATATCTCCTCCTCCGGATATAACTATCTGGTAGGTGTCTCACTTTTATATTTCAACTTATATACTTTAAGGGCGTATCCGTCATCATCAAAACTCATTTCTTTCACTAAAGCATAATGTAATTTCAAAGTCGGGCTATACATTCTGGTCTCATACCACTGGAGATAATTTGTATTGTCAGTATTGGGCATTTCAATATAATAGATTATTTTAGGCTTATTATAAAGATAACTATACCAGTTGATTATATATACCGGGTGTACATTCTTATGGCTTACAGTTCTGGAAAAATTGCTTTTATCCCAAACTGGAAATAGAAATGGTCCTGCATGAAGATTATAGGCAAAAGCATCTTCGTTGGGAGGACGAATATTATGGAGCAAATCATTTAAAAGGTAGTGTAAATGAGTATACTCAAGATTATATACGAGTTGATCACGTCCATATCCGCAACATTCTCCTGTAATCGACGTCATATCCAGAATGTCGTGATTTCCGAATTTGAAAGTACCGTAAATTTTCCTTGAAACCGGATCTACAGTCCTAAAACAGGATATAAAAAAAACTATAACTATAATCGATAATATGAAAATTACAATACGCCTTTTTCGAAAAACAGATTTCAAACCAAAATAAAATAATATAATCATAAAAACATAAAGCGGCAAAAAATATCTCAGATTGGTAAAGATTTTATAAAGGCTGAAAATAGCCGTTGCACTAAGAAAAACTATATATAAATAGGAAATTGACTTATTTATGCCCCAAGTTTTTCCGGATTTCATGCTATTTTGAGAGAAAAAATGGAATAAACTGAGTACCAATCCTATTATGAGGAACGTAGATAAGATCCAATTAAAATTTATTACAAAAATCCCCAAAAAATAAGAAAAGGGGATTTTTTGGACAACACTTGCCGGAAATAACGGCATTTGCAATTTTCCTGACATTGGATCTAAATACCAAGGTAAAACTTCTTGCCTAAAATTCAAAACCTTAATAAACTGAAAAAAAACATAGAATAAAAAAGGCAATATGTATGCTGAAAAATTCCATATGAAATTTTGTATATTTTTTCTATTCAGTCTTTGTTCAAATATAGTAAAAAGATGGAGTATAAATATGCTTATTATGTATAAGACAATACCTGTTTCTTTTGTAAATACGAGACATAGACCCGACAAAATGGTAAGTTTTTTATGTTTAGTAATCAAAAAATAAAGAAAAATTGTATAGAAAACCAAAACTCCGTAATCAGGACTATATTGCAGGGCATTTGCTACAAAAGGAGGATAGAAAGCGTATAGGAATGTCAATAGATTTACTTCAATATTATGCTTATTGCCGGAAAAAAGGTGTTTTAATATACCGTAAAATGAAATAATTGAAAGAACAGTAAAAAAGGCTACAGTAAAATGAAGAAGAGTCATATTTCCAAAGCTTAAATACTGAGGCCAGCTGGTAAGTAGTGTCCAGGCAAAAGAAACATGCTCGGCAAAGTTAAAATTCAGCAGGCTAAATTGTGAAATCACGGCTTTGTACATATGAGTATTGACATACTCGAAAGAATCCCAAAGTGGCACGAAACCGGAATATCGGTAAATAAGAAGTATATAAGCAAAAATTATAAAAAAAAGTGGAGTATGTTTTTTTATTGTTGAGGAAAACATTCGTAACATATGCAAATGGAATAACGTAAGTATATAAAAACCGGTGGTCGTGTAAAAGGGGAAAGTTAGCTCCCTAAAAGAATCTTTTTTAAGCAATTTCTGATCTGATTTTCATTTTTGTTGGCAAAATACCATTCTATTGTCCTATGTAACCCATCCATAAACTTCACCTGAGGCTCCCAACCTAAAAGCTTTTTTGCCAGCCGGTTATCGGCTACCCTATTGTAAGGTCCTGTAGGCATGGATGGTAAAACTTTTATTTTAGCATTAGATCCCGTACAACGTAAAATCTCCCGAGCCGCATCAATTACTTTTGTTCTCTCAGTAGTTCCAAGATTTACCGATGTTGCGTCATTTATCTTTTCTGCAGCTAAAAGCGTACCTTCCACAGTATCGGCTACATAAGTCCAATTTCTTATCTGTTCTCCCGTACCCCAGATTTCATAAGGATTTTGTCTAATGAAGGCTTTGGCAATCATGGCGATCACCGCATGGTTCTCTGCCTCTCTTTCTCCATAGACGGAAAAATACCTGCATGAAACGGACTTTAATCCGAAATCTCTATAATATGCACGCAAAGTCATCTCACCCATAAGTTTTGCCCATCCGTACATATTATCTACATCATATGGAGGTTTCACCATTTCTTCCTTGAGATATATTGTTTTATTCGGATCAGTCTGTAAAAAATTTGGATAAACACAACCTGAAGAGGCAAAAACCACTTTCTCCACTCTTTCATTTAGTGAAGCCAAAAATACAGATCCATCAAGAAGCAAATTAGATGAGGTAGAACCCTGATGTAAATCTATGTATCCTCTACCTCCGTAATTACAGGCAAGGTGAAAAACAATATCAATTCCTCTTACACTTTTTTGCGCATTTTCTAAATTACGAAGATCTCTAGATATGAATTCAACGCTGCCACTTCTCACTAGTTTAGAAAAAAAGGGTAGATGTTTTTTACTTATATTTACTACTCTTACCTTCGTTCCCATATCCACCAGTCTATCTATAAGATGTGACCCTATAAATGAAGCACCTGTTACGAGTACTTTTTTCTTTTTCCAGAATCTCTTGCTAACCATAAATACAAAATTTTATTCATATCTCCCTGTAACGTACTTTGCTCTATACCACTCTATAGTCTCTCTCAAACCAACTTCAAAATCAGTATGGGCCTTAAATCCGAATTCCTTGAAAGCTTTTGATGTATCCAATTTCCTTCGTGGTTGGCCGTCTGGCTTAGTTTTATCCCAAATTATCTTTCCAGAATATCCTGAAAGTTTGCATATAAGTCCTATCAAATTTCTTATAGAAATCTCAAATCCCGCGCCCAAATTTACCGGATCAAGCTTATTATACTTTTCTGCTGCCAAAATTATTCCTTCCGCCGCATCTTTAACATACAGAAACTCACGTGTAGGCTTACCTGTACCCCATACAATAATTGATCGTCTTCCTTCTTTTTTGGCATCAAAGATTTTTTTAATAAGAGCAGGAATAACATGTGATGAAGACGGGTCAAAATTGTCACCTGGACCATACAGATTGACGGGTAAGAGAAAAATTGTATTAAACCCGTACTGTTGCCGGTAAGCTTGAGCTTGAACTAAAAGCATCTTCTTGGCTAAACCATACGGGGCGTTTGTTTCTTCAGGATATCCATTCCATAAATCTTTCTCCTTAAAAGGGACAGGAGTAAATTTAGGATAGGCACAGATTGTACCAAGAGCTATAAATTTCTTTACCCCTGCCTTCCTAGCTTCCTCAATAAGATATGTGCCCATCAATATGTTGTCATAAAACATTTCTCCAGGATGTGCAAGATTAAAACCTATTCCTCCTACTTTTGCTGCAAGATGTATAACTATATCCTTGTCCTTAACTACTCTTCTGCAAACTTCAATTTTCCGCAAGTCATTCTCTTTTGATCTGGGGACAAAAACATCAGCACCCATTTCCTTCAGCTTATTGACTAGATGGCTACCTAAAAATCCAGCGCCTCCCGTGACGAGCACTTTTTTCTTTTCCCAGAAGTTTTTATTCATATATTATTTAATAATAGAGTAAGCGGTTAGAGTGAAAATATCGTGTAACCTGTGTATTGTCGGCAACATTCCCTTATCATGTCCTTTGACCACCTTATAACCTTCTTCAATCAATTTCTTAACATTTTTTGAGCTTTTTGATTTATCATGAAACCTGAATGATGCTAGATAATCATCGATAAAACCCAGTTTATATATTCTACTCATTCTTAACCAATAATCATAGTCCATAGTGTAATAAAGACTGGCGTCAAATAAACCGACTGATTTTATTACTTCTGCTCTCCAGAAAGTCGCAGGCTGGGAAATGAAATTCAAAATAGAGAGAAATATTGGATTTCTGGAATATTTCAGCCAGAAGTTTTTGTATAATGTAACCAGTTTCCTTATTTCATTACCTTTTTCATCTATTATCTTGCATTTCCCAGTAATCCAGAATATATCCGGATTTACAGAAAAAAAGTCAGCAATTTTTTCTATACTTCCCGGTAATAAAATATCATCTGAGTTAAGATAAGTAACTATATCCCCACTCACTTTTTCCATCCCTTTATTTATCGCATCTGTTTGACCTTTATCTTTTTTGGACATCCATTGGATTTTCTTACCGTATCTTTTTAGTACCGAAATTGTATCATCTGTTGAACCTCCATCAATTATCCAATACTCCAAATTCTTATATCCCTGGGAAAGAACCGAGTCTATAGTTTCTGCAATAAAGTTACCCTGATTGAATGAGGGGGTAATTACACTAATTTTGGGAAGAGGGTTTTTTTTCATTTTTTTCATCCAACTCCTTCATAGCCAGCTTCTGTACCAATTTCGTCAGTTCATGACGCATATCTTGAAGATAGACATAAAGTCTAAAAACAAGATAAAAAAGAAGTACGATTGAAGTATAAATAACAAGATCTACTCCACGGCCTATACCCAATATTCTGGCGATACCCCCAGAAATGGGCGGATAAATGATAATTGCCAAAGCAGATCCGAAAAGCAAAATCCAAAATAGGAATCCCAAAAATGTCACTTCTCCGCTTTTGAACCGCAAAAAAACACGCGATAGAGCAAATACAATAAAAATACTTAAGACAACTTGTGTAAATACTAAATGCATAGATCTATCTTAATAGCCTCAAAAGTAAATTTATCATTACTGAAGGAGCATTACTCAATCTTTGGCCTTTCTCTAATGAATAATCAGAATAAACAGGAATTATGGATATTTCAGAAAATCTCAGATTATTACTTTTTATCTCCTTAAAAAATTCACTAGAAACTTCCATTCCGTCAGTCTGCAATTTAATTTTGTTTATTGAGTTTTTATTAAATGCCCGAAATCCCGATTGAGAATCAGAAGTCCAAACATGGTAAAGAATAAAAGTTATTACGTTTGCTAATTGGTTTATCAATCTTCGGGAAAAGGGTACATGTGCCTTACTTTTCCATCTGGTACCTATAACCACATCTGATTTTTGTGAAAGAATAGGTTTAATAACATCAGATATATATTTTGACTCATGTTGTCCATCAGCGTCAAAAGTCACTAAAATATCATAATTTCTCTCTAATGCAAATGCAAATATAGTTTTTAACGCTCCACCCAATCCTCTGTTTATGATATGACGCAGAACTGTAACCCTTTTAGATTGGGCAATTTCTCCAGTTCTATCTTCAGACCCATCGTCAACCACCACTATATCAACCTTATCAACTCCCGTAAGTCTTTTAGGCAAAGATGAAATAACAACCCCAATCATTTTTTCTTCATTATAGGCAGGTATCCCTATCAAAAGTCTCATTGCTTAATTTTATAGGAGAATTAAGATGTATTCAATCAGCTTACCCAGTGACCTCTTGTAAAAAGTATTGTGTAAAAAGAAAGAAGTACGATAAAAATCGTCAACAATACTATCTTCAACCATTTGTTCTTAATAAGCCCAAGAACTATAAAAAGGGGGAACGCTACCAATATATATCGAGGCATACTAGAAAAGGTTCCGGTAAGCGTTGGTACCAATATCGTCAAACAAGAAAAGATAAGATATGAAAGCCGAACTTTCTTCAAATAAGCAATAATTAAGAGAACTATTGATAATATCGTTGCTACAAATTCAGTAAACGCAATAATAAAAGGTTCTTTAAGCGGACTTAAATTTGAAAAAATCTTGAAATATCTCCAAACTACCTGTGGCAAAAGTATTATGCCTGCTCCGCTTCTCTGGGCGCCAAAAACCGGCTGTGCATGCCAGAAATATAGAAAATCCCCATATTGCCACTGTAGAAAAATCATATAGGCCAGAAGTCCTATGGGAAGAATATATGTTATTGGAGAGTGAACGATATAATTCAAATAATTGATTATAACTTCAAAATATCCCGTGTACTTTGTCTCTAATTTAATTGTTTTTGAACCTTTTGGGCCCATCTTCTCCCTCTTTGCAATAATTTCTTCCCACCATAAGGCAAGAATGAGAAATATGCCAACAAGTCTCGTCGCTGAAGCAAGAGTACCCAAAACTGCCGCCAGTCTGAAATGTTTTCTTCTAGCCTCATAAAATGCACTGAGCATAAATAAAAGAAAAATACCTTCGGTATAAAGGCTACCAAAAAAAAATGATGTTGGAAAAAAAACAAAAAAAAGAATTATCCATTTCACTTCACTTTTTTTATAATCAAGCGACATTAACTTTCCCAAAACATATAAAGACGCCAGAAATATAAGGCTTGATAAAGTTATTCCAACAAAAACAGGACTAGCAAAAAAGATCAAATTTTGAAAAAATCTCAATACTAGAGGAAAAAATGGAAAAAACACTTGAGTATATTGGGCACTATAACCTTCTTTGGCAATAGTCAGATAATGTACTCCATCAAAATTGGCAAACGACCAAAACCATGACGGAAGACCTGAGGGAATAAGAAGCATATCCGCATAAGGAAAACGGGGCGCGAAAGGCAATAAATTTGAACCTAAAGCGGCCAATGAAAATAAACCTACTCTCCAGATTAAAAAAGTAATAAAAATAAACATTATTTTAATCAGGAGTTACGCAATAAATCGTAGTTTAGATTGTCATCCCGAACTAGTCTCGGAATCACAAACAAATTCAGCATGATATTGGAATGCGTAGCTCCTATTTAATTATGGATAAATTTTCTGTAAATTTCCGCTGTCTCTCTGGCACATTTTTCCCAAGTAAATAATTTTGCTCTCTTCTTTCCCTGGGATATAAAGTAATCTCTTTTACCCTTGTCTTTTAAGAGGAGGGAAATTGACTTTACAAGCGTATCCGTATTCTGTGGGTTAAACATAACGGCGGCACTACCTACCACCTCGGGGAGACTGGTGGTGTTTGCAACTACCACTGGACACCCGGCAGCAAAAGCCTCAAGAACGGGAAGACCAAATCCCTCAGCAAATGATGGCTGCACATACACTTGTGCTAGTTGATATACAACTGCCAATTCGAGTACATCCAATGAACTAACTCTCAATACCTTATCTTCTATTTCCATCTCTCTCATCAACTCCGTCATCTGAACCAATTCTGTCGATGGCCGCGTAAATCCTTCACCTACTAAGATTAATTTCAATCCAGAATTCCTTGAAACTAAAACTGAAAAAGCCTTCAATAACCCAGGGATGTTTTTATTGTAATTGATATCCCCCACATTTAGTACGAACTTTTGGGGAAGCGACAAACTTTTTATTACTTTTTCTTTATAATCTTTGGAGTATGCTTTGCTAAATTCCGGTGTTACCCCCAGATAGATCACATGTATTTTCTCCTTTTTAATATCGGCAAATCCTTCAATATCATTCTGTGATGAAACAGAGTCAGTAATGACTGCGTCGACGCTCCAAAGAGAAATTTTCTGCAGATTCCATTTTAGAAAACCCTTTAAACCGGATGGAAAATGACTCGGGTAACGAAGAGGGATAAGATCATGAACCGTGACTACTGTAGGCTTTGACTTTATGAAGGGAAGAGTCAAAAAAAAAGGGTCAAAATAAGGAAAATGGATAACATCGGCAGTGCAATATCTAATTTCATCGATCGTCTTTAAACTTACTTCAACATCTTGAATCTTATTCAAAGCCGTATATAGATTTTGAGTGTAATTGCCGGTTCCGCGCATCTTGTGGCCTGCAATCGGAGGAACAACAATTGCAACTTTGAGTTTTCTTCCTTTTATCATTTTACTTGGAAATATTTCCTAGTTTCTTCTTTTCCCAATATTTAATATAGGAAACAGGATATCGCAAAGCAGAAAAGAAGGAAAAAACAAATCCGGGAAAACCGTCTACGAAGCCTTTATGCCTTACAAAAGTCAAAAGAAACCATAAAAATGGTTTTATAAACATAAAAGAAACTATAGAAGAAAAAGAAATTGAAATTTTCTTGTCTATCAACTCGTCGGCAAATATATCGGTATATTTATTGAAATGTTCTAAATAATGCGCGAAATTTGGATATGGGTAGTGCAAAAGAGGGTTTTTAAGATATGCAGTCTCTCCTTCTACAACCGCCTGTTCATGGACGCTTTTACAGGGCAACTTGCCCTTTCCCTTACGGTATAACCTCAAAGTATAGTCAGGATACTGTCCTCCTTTTTCAAAAAATCTTCCCAAGAAAAAATTCTTGCGTGGAAGCCAGAAACCATTGATTGATTGTAAGCTATGAGTTATTGGTTGTTGGTTATTAATAGCAACTATAATTTCTTTTTTCAAATCGGTTGACACTACTTCGTCTGCATCAAGTTGGAGTATCCAATTTCCAGATTTACATGCGTCTATGGCTTTCTGCTTGTTTATATGAAACATGTCAGGATTATCTGCAGAAATTACACTCGCGCCAAACTCTTTGGCTATTTTAACAGTGTCATCTGTTGATGTACCATCCACAATCACAATCTCATCCACCCAACTTTTCACACTTTCCAAGCATTTGCTGATGTTTTTCCCTTCATTATATGTAGCTATGGCGACGGATATTTTGTTCATGTTTTCCTGTATCTAATTATGAGATATGATGCGACCAAAAGCGAGATGATCGATAGAATATCACTTATCTTTCTAAGCGGCGTCTCCATAAACTTTGCCTCAACAAGATTTCTTCCTGCGGCAACGCGCAATTTCATAAAACCGTTATCTTTGTAATTTATTTGAGCTTGCCGGCCGTTGACATAAGCCACCCACCCGGGATAATAAACTCTGTTTATCTGCAAAATGCCTGATTGTGAAGCATTTTCCGCCAAACTTATATAATTTGATTTCATGTCTTTTATATCTATCACGGCATTATTTCCGGAAAATTCTACTTTGGGTAAGCCGGGTTTCAACAGATCTGATCTAACCCACTGCGGTGTATATTCATCATTCTGATTAGTAGTCGATTCTAGACTAAGGTAAAACGGCATCGACCAGTTCTGCACCTGGTTTATTCTAGTATCATTTCTCACCGCGTATAACGTGATAAGTACTAATAAAAACGCAAAAAACTCTCTGCCGTGAACAACAGATGATAAAAATCCGGCCAGATATGATGCTGCTAACACTGTCACAGGCAATACTCTCCACGTAAAATCAACTATGGCGAAGCGGCTTATAAGTTTCCATAAAAATAGCGATAAAGGAAGCATTAGAAAGACAGAAAAAATAAAAATGACAAGAAAAATAAACGCTTCCCCTCTAAGTAGTTTTTCTTTATTACTTAGATTGCGACGCAAAGAAAGCCAAATCAATCCTATAAAACCTGCAATAACAGATAACCATTGACCAATTCCCACCTGAAGAGACATTGCTCCTTCTTTCGCGTTCATCATACCGTACCCCCAAGGAGAGTAGATCAAGTCTTTAATAGACAAAAATGTATTTCCGACAAATTCAGGACCAAATATAGAAGCAAATACAGTATAGTTTCTTTCAATTAGAGAGGGAAAAAAATAATAAGCGGATAGACCCGATGCTAGAAATCCGATGGAAATAAAAGATACAAGGAATAGTTTTTTATTTGGGACAAAAAGATATGACAAAATAAAATAGATACCTATACAAATAATAAATAAGAAAAATACCATTGCATGGGAAAGTAATAGGCCGGCAATGGATAATGCCGAGAGTGAAATCCATTTTCCACTAATTTTTTTGCCTTTTTTAATCATATAAATGGCCAAGAAAAAAAGTGGAGGAAAAATAAACGACGTCGCATCCCCGATTGCCGCCCTGACAAAAATATTGGAAAATCTGTAGGGAGCATATTGGTATACAACAGTACCTACAATAGCTGGTAAAGTACCAAATACTTTTTTTTGGAAGATAAACATAGCAATTCCTGAAAGAACATAAGTGACTAGAAAAGTCATCTTTACACTATCAATTACCGACAATCCAGCAAAATGAAGAGGCTCCCCGAAAAACCACGGCATTTGGTAAGAAAAACTGAAAAGAGGATAACCAAAACCGTACAACAGGTTTCCGACATAACGCGGTGGAAACTGTCCATCATGCATGAGTTTATCAAAATAATACAGTCTGACTATCTGGTGAATGCCATCATGACTTGTATAAAATCCCGGAATAAAAAGATCCTTTAGGGTAAGTACAGAAAAAAGGATAATTAAGGCAATAACTATAAAGTCAGTTTTTTTCACTTTTTCCCTTAAAATGGAATATTGGAAAATCCATGCCGTAATCTTTAAGTAAATACTTCACCAGCGTATACAATATCATTATTCCATATCTAGTAGAACGGATAAAATTTATTGAAGATGCTTCAGGAAAATAGCGCACGGGTACTGCAATTTCTCCAATGGTAAAACCAGCAGCATGGGCACTAACTAGAATTTCCTGGTCAAAAACAAAGTCATCTGAAAATTTATCTAAAGGCAACCTCTTCAGAACATTACTGCTAAAAGCACGAAAACCTGTATGGTATTCGGAAAGATTCAGATCAAGAATGATATTCTCAAAAAGTGTAAGAACCCTGTTGCTTATGTATTTATACAAAGGCATGCCTCCTGAAAGAGCCTCTTTTCTGCTTCTTATCCTGCTTCCTAACATGATATCAAACTTTCCGTCAATGATTGGTTGTACAAGATATTTAGTCAAAGTGGCATCATACTGATAATCAGGATGAATCATCACTATTATATCGGCATTTTTCCTCAAAGCCTCCCTATAACACGTCTTCTGATTCCCTCCGTATCCCAAATTTTTATCGTGAACAAATACGGCAAGTTTCAACTTTTTGGCAATTTTCACAGTACTGTCAGCGCTATCATCATCTACAACTATCACTTCGTCTACTGCGTCTTGGGGGATATCATTGTAGGTTTTTTTTATTGTCTTTTCGGCATTGTATGCCGGCATAACAACTACAACTTTCTTTTCTTTGGTATTTTTTGTCATATATGTTTACTCATCTTCAGTCTCAACTGTCTCATCCTCTAAATTCTCAATTTTTTTCTCCTCTAGATATTCTCTTTCAATATTTACCGACTCTATGTCATATTTTTTCCGACCAGCAATAATATTCCAAGCGGCATACAATCCCATCTCAATTGAATGATCCATATTGTTATAACGGAAAGTACCGTTCCTGCCGATAATCTGAAGATTGGAAAATTGTTTCAATAAATCTTTAATCTTTAAGACATCGTCATCATAATTAACATGATAGACAGGATATTCTTTGGGTACTCGGTGGACATATCCTCCCAATATATCGCTTTTTTTAATAAGCTTAAACTCCTTTATATAAGAATTTGATACCATATCAATGACATTTTTATCATTTTTACGCCACACGGCATCTCCCATCGTACAGGCCACCTCAAAAACTAAAGTAGTTGTCCCTTCAGGAGATAATTCATCACTCCAATTATCCATTTCCATCACTCTCATAAATGGAATCTCCTTTGGATGGACATAAATCCATGTATCTGGAGTAATATGCGTTTTTTTTACAAATAGCGCAACCTGTAATTCATCTCTGTAGGTGAGCTTTGAAGCTAAATTCAGATATTTAATGTCTAGGCGTGGGGTCATCCGGCTGACCAATTCATTTAGGGGAATGCTTGAAATAAAATAATCAGCTAAAAGTCTGGTTTTCTTTTTACTCTTAAAGGATACTTCAACTGACTTAATGCTGTTTTTTTCACAGGAAATACCGATCACTTCAGCACTCAAGTATATTCTCCCTCCCTTTTTCTTTATTTCTTCAGCCATTTTCTGGGCTAGCCTACCCACTCCTTTTTTGGGGTAAGAGAATTCATCCACAAGAGACACTACACTTTTGCTCTTAAACAACGTCTCTCTAATAAGGGTAAAAATATTCAGCCCGCGGGTCCGCTGTCCCACCCAATCAATGGAAATAGTTCGACAGTCCGCTCCCCACAATTTCTCACTATAACGCTTGAAAAAAAGTTCATACAGAGTTTTGCCGAATTGATTAATATAGCCATCTTCCATGGTTAATAGTTTCGGCTGGAAAATCCTTGCGCGGATTCTGGCGTAAATATAATCAATTACGGCTTTTATGGCTTTCCATATACCAATTCCCGAAAGGGCGTTCATAAGTTTTATGGGATAATAGAAGAATTTCCCGTCAAAATATATCCTTGTCAGTCTTGGGACTTTTATTACCTCGTTACCAAGAAGTTTCAACATCCACCGGTTAACCATATTGCTTTTGGTATACCAACGGTGCGGGCCAGTATCAAACTGAAAGTCATTTACATTTATGGTACGAGCCAAACCACCCACATCATCCCATTTTTCCACGATCTCCACGTTTATCCCTTTTTTGGACAATTCATATCCGGCGGCCAAACCAGCCAATCCTGCTCCTAGAATTACGACTTTTTTTGAATTTTTTATCATTGCAGAATAATTTTATTGTCTGAGATTTTTGAAATATGCCACTGTTAAGTCCAATCCTTTGGATAAATCTACCTGCGGTTCCCAACCCAATTTTTCATCCGCCATTGAGGCATCTAAACAACTCCTCTTCTGCTCCCCATCCTTGGCTGGGCCGTGTTTTGCGACTATCTGACTATCGGTAGATTTTCTGATTTTCTCATAAATTTTCACCACATCTGTCTCTTTGCCCGTCCCGATATTAAAAGCTCCAACGACAGACTTTTTTGCAGCCAAAACATTTGCCTTTACCACATCAGCTACATACACATAATCCCTAGTTTGCCTGCCATCGCCGTTTATAACAGGTACCTGCCCATACAATAGCTTGAGACTGAATATAGCAACAACTCCAGCTTCCCCATGCGGATTTTGTCTGGGTCCATAAACATTGGAATATCTTAAGGCCACAAATGGTATACCGTAGGTCTTATGATAAAAATGGAGATAATACTCGGAAGCCAATTTGGAGACTCCATACGGCGACAACGGCTGCAACGGTTTATAACTTTCAGGCGTTGGCACCTTTTTTGCTTCGCCATAGACGACCCCGCCAGATGAAGCAAATATCACTTTTTTTATACCTGTTTTTCTACCTGTCTCCAAAAGATTTAAGAGCCCAAGAAGATTTACCTGCGCATCATTTATAGGATCATCAACAGAATTACGTACGCTTATTTGTGCCGCATGATGATCTATAATATCTGGTTTCTCTCTCTGAAAAATCTTTTCGATTGCTTTCCTGTCTCTTATATCAGCCTCATAAAATACCGCATTCTTATTTACAAAGTCCCTATGCCCTGTGGATAAATTATCAACCACACAGACTTCATACCCTTTGGCTATAAAAGCATCAACTATATGTGACGCAATAAATCCTGCTCCGCCAGTAACTAAGATTTTCATATTCTGATATTTTATACTTCTTTAACTCAGGTCTGCAACTTGGTTACTCAGTATATACCCATCTAACATTTCTACGAAAAGTAAGATGGGTTTACCTTCCCACTATCCTGAAGGCAACACTGCCATCCAAAAAATGAATCTCAGATAGAAGCTTGCCTGCGCCGGGCGGAATTTCATCAGGAGTACCCACTAGAAGTGTGTCACTCAACTTTGAATCTATTGCCCAATCGATATTGCGAAACTCATATTTGCCAAACGACCTGTTTGCCCGCTGAATCTGTCCACTTCCCCAGTTTTTTTGGTACCAAACAGGATCAGTTTTATTGTAAAAAAGGAAAAATACATACGGCTGGTCATACCTATAAGTTACAATTATTCTTTTGTAATTTGATGCATATTTATCTACGACAGTAACAGCCTGTTTATATCCATACTGCCAGGATTGGGAATCCATAACCGGCGTATGAACCCAATACATTTGCATATAATAAAAAAAGTTTACTAGTAGTAGAAATACAGCCAAGGATACAAAAGACTTATAAAATTCCGGTCTTATTTTCTCCCTCAGAATATATAGAAGTTCAAAAAATCCAACAGCTGTAAAAATCTGGTAAGTAGGGATAAACTCCAATGAGCGCACCGCATGAGGAGTACCAGTTGTTATTGAGGCTGCGGCAGGTGCCAGAAGAAACCACAGAAATATAACGCATGCTCTTTCATCCCTATGGTTTAACATGTAATAAAATCCAAAAAGTATAAACGGCAGAGTCCAGAGATAAAGCATTCCCATATTCAGGGCATGGTGGCGGCCAGGCGCATCACCATAGAGGAAAAGAAAATCAAAGTTAAAGTGGTCAAGATATCCAGCTAGAATATCAAATCCGTATACTACACGTCTGTTGTGTGTCAAAACACCCAAAAGATCACTTCTCCCGCGATCAAATTCTATTTTGCCGATACTGTTACCCAACCTCTCCTGATCATTCATTATTGTGACCGAACCAAGTCTTGCGCCTGTAGTTCTCATTTCT
Source organism: Patescibacteria group bacterium (assembly GCA_023379265.1). Lineage (GTDB taxonomy): Bacteria > Patescibacteriota > Microgenomatia > 2-02-FULL-39-11 > 2-02-FULL-39-11 > JAMCUI01. Next base: position 271,283 of record JAMCUI010000009.1, on the reverse strand, counting down.
ATATAAACCGGCGCCACAAGAAAACCCAAAACGACAATACTTACCACAAGCCATTTTAGATTTTTTACAACGTACTTTCTAAAAATAAACAAAAGTCCCAAAAGCATCAGTGGGCTTATGAGCCTAGGGCTGTGATAGGCATAAATTGATAAAGCAAAGAAAAATGCAGAAAAAAGATACCACAATTTCTTTCTTAAGCCTTTGAGGAAAAATAATACTCCTCCCATGAAAAAGAAAAGGCCTAGGTTTGCTTCAAAAGCCACGCGGGAAAACTGTATCTGCCAGGGAGAAATAGAGAAAAGAAAAGTGAAAAAAAGATAAAACCGGCGACTTCTTTTTGGAAAAAGCTCCTTTATAAGGAAATACGCTACAATAACAGCTAAGAATCCGAAGAATGCCGATGTAAACCGTGTCGAAAATTCAGTCAGCCCAAGGATTGCCACAGGAATTATAGTCAAATAAGAATATAATGGCGGCTTATAATCTCCGAATGATTTTATCGATAAAGGCAAAAACCTACCATATTCATCACGTCCTGTTTTCAATATCGAATAGGCATTGTATCCCAATGAAGCCTCGTCCCAATCCAAAGACGCAGGATTGGCTCCCAACTGCCAAAATCTGAGAAAAAAGGCAAGAGCAATAATTGAAATCAGGGCTATTTTATATTTCATAATTTCTTTCCGATGATAAATACAGTGTCGCCCTTAAGATTTGGTATTTCCTTTATCTCTTTATAACCTCCGGGCATATTACCGGATGTTGTCACAATCAGTATTTTCCCTTTGGATTTTTGCAGATTGTCAAAACCGAAATGTATCTTACCCAGATCCGATACGTGCCAAAAACCAAACCAGTCCCTGGAACCTTTCTTTATTTTAAGAAGTTTACCCTCCGTATACCTGTTGTAAAAAGCAAAATATATATAGGGCCTACCATAAGACTCTGTCACAAAAATATGGTCATACTTGCTTTCAAGCGGCGTCACATAGGAAACCATCTGTTTATACCCGTATTGCCATTCACCACTCCAGTCAATTGGATAATGAATATAATAATTGTGCAAATAATAATAGACGCAGGCAGTAAGAACTAATACAATCATAACCAATGCGGTTTGAAATATATTGAAAGGTAATCTTACTTTTAATTTATTAAAAGTCATATAGACCCCATAGGCGATAATAATCTGGTATACTGGCAGTATTGATACAATCCTCAAAGCATGTGGAGTTTCCTTTGCCAAGGCTGAAGGAATTGGTACTATAATCATCCAAAAAATAAGAGGCCAGAAGACATCTTTTTTCTTTTTAAATAACCAGAATCCCCCAGCAATGAGAAAAAATAGATCAAAAACATAAAGTTCCCCCATGTTTTGCACTGACAACCTGGGATTTGCATCGCCTTCGACAAAGAGAAACCTACCGGTAAAATTGTCAAAATAGTGCTTCAGGAAATCCATTCCATAAAGCACTCTTCTGTTATGAATTATTTTTGCCCACCAAGCTCCTTTATCATATGCTATCATTTCATTTGATTGTTTTAAGGGAGCAAGATTATTGAAAATGGATACTTCTTGCAAACGAAGCTTGCTTTCACGGCTTAAGAGATACTGTATGCTAGGAGAAACTAACACCATACCCATAAGCACTGAAATAATGACCCACTTCTTATTTGAAAGCATATCCCTCCAAAAATAGACTGATAGGAATAATAGAAGAAACGGTGCGATTATCCTGTTGGCATTGAAAGTATAAAATGAAGCAATGAATAACACTACCGATAGAGCTAAAAACCATTTCCTCTTCCGTGACAGGAGGAAAAAATAAACTCCCGACAAATTCAAAAAGGCCGCCATATTTGCCTCGTATGCCGCCCGCGAAAGTTGCAGTGACCATGGCGAGATACCAATAAATAAAGACGCTAGTAGAGCGATTCTCTTGCTTCCGAATAATTCCTTTACTAAAAGATATGTCACTAAAACCATCAATATTCCGGAAACAGCAGACGGAAATCTGACGGAAAACTCATTCAGCCCTAAAAGACGGACGGGCAGAACGTCCGCATATATATATCCTGGAGGTTTATAATCTCCAAAGGCAATAAAACGTGCCAAAGGAATGTATTCCCCATGCTCATCATGAAGAGATGACCCAATAAGAAATGCATTATACCCGAGTGAAGCTTCATCCCATGAAAGTGATGGCGGATTTATGTTTATCCTGTACAACCTGAGCATTGCGGACAATAACAGAATTATAAATATAATTGCAATATTTTTTTTAATCATGTTCAGCAGGGAATTTTCGCATAAATATAACATTTTTTACGCAATGTATCATGCACGACAAAAATTAGCCTTCCGTCGTCAGGAGCAACTATTTGGTCTTCTCCCCTTGGTTCTTCGGGACGTCCTATATAAAGGCTGTCGGTAGGAATTATCTTCTCTTCTAACCTATTTTTATTAAGATCCAAGGAACCAAAATAATACTTTCCCAGTTTTACAAGATGTCTTCCGTCAGCCATAGTGACAGGATGATTTATGGCATATCTGTATTGTATTGGATCATAATGATTATAGACGGCAAAAGCCAATGTAGCGCCGCTGTAAAAATTTGAAATGAATATATCCTTATATTTTGTCGACCGTGCCATTGCATAATCTATAGCCGCTTTATTTTCCCACCCCCACCAAGTTGCAGCATAAACCGGATATTCCATGTAATACCTTATTAGAAGTGTAAAAAGAGAGAGGGTAAAAAGTAAAACCAATGATACTGTAAGAATACGTCTGCCAAACATATACTTTACCATATCAAAGCTTTTATATATTCCATATCCGACAAAAATAAATGGCGCCGGAAGGATTGCCAGAGTCCGCACTGCATATGGTTTTCCTACTAAAGCTGCTGGAATAGGCGCCAAGAGGATCCACACAAAGAAAAATAAGGCGACTTTTCTTTTTTTAACAAACAGCAGATATGCTCCGACAATAAAAAACGGAAACTCCAGAAGGTAGAACATACCCATATTGCCGGTAAAATACCGCAAGGAACTGTCTCCATAAATGTACCAGAAGTTTGGAGACAAAAGCTCTAGATAATTATCGGCAACCAATCTTACCGTTGCTAAATATCTATTATGAAACAAAGGTTTCCATCTGGCTGATAAATTTGAAGTGTTTCTTTCTTTAACAACAGTTTGGACTGCTTCTAATTCTAGCGAACCAGTAAGTTTGTTGAAACGTGATAATCCTTCTCCGAAAAATGTTACTTTAATAAGGGGAGAAATAAGTATGATAAAAAATATGAAACTGACTGTAAACTTCTTCAACATTTCTTTAGCTGTTACTAACCGGTCTCGATATTTATAGCTGTAAATAAAAAGAAACAGAAGAAAAATGGGTACAAGAATTCTTGGGGTGAAATACGTGTAAAGCGATAGGGCGAAAAAAAATATCCCAAAAAACATAATCTTCAACCTATTCTTACTGGCAAAATAGAAATAAATACCCAGTATAAAAAACAACAGACTCATCGTTGCCTCAAAATAACCCCTGGACAGATGTATATGCCATGGAGAAATTGCCATAAGAAAAGTAATTATTAGCGAAGCTTTCTTCCTGAAAAATAATCCTGAAAGAAGATATACTGCATAAACCGTTATTACGGAAGAAATTGCTACTGGAAGCCTTATGGAAAACATATTCATCCCCATCACCTTGAAAAATGGCACAAGTATATATACTGGGATTGGAGCTTTGTAGTCGTCAAACGACCTGAATTCTAGAGGAAAGGGCTTCCCATACTCATCCTTGCCGGTCAAAAGGATATTGTAAGCATTCCAGGCAAAAGCTTGTTCATCTCCATAAAGTGTTGCAGGGAACTCATTAAGATGCCAAAAACGCAGAAAAATGCTTAATATCAGTATCAAAACAATCAAAAAATTTATCTTCATTTTGTGTGAAGAGAATCGTAATCAGCCAATATAAAAGCTTTACTTTTATCAGGATAATATTCTGTATATATTGCATTATTTAACTTAGGAAAGTCATTTGGCGTTCCAACAAATAGCGTATCTCTCATGTTTTCAAATTTTGGAGGGAAATCCCCGAATTTGTATTTGCCAAATCCGTCAACCCAGCCAAATCCGTATTCGTTCAGATTGCTTAATTTTGCTTCTTTTTGATATTCGCTTGGCGGGTATTTCATATAGAAAAGCGGATAAATATATCCCCATGCATTACGACTAAACCAAACCTGTTTATATTTAGACTGAAGGTTAACAACCTCATTTATAACCGTTTGCATCCCGAAATGCCAATCCTTTGCATATCTGACAGGAGAGTTGAAATAGTACATATGTAAATAATACGCCACATTAAATGATATAACCACTGTTATGAGTAAATAAATTACTCGATTAATATTTGAATATTTTTTGTTATCAATTAGTGAAACAATTCCTATTGCAACAATGATACTTAGAATAGGTAATAGAGATAATGTTCTGCTTGCTGATGGGACAAATCTGGTTAGTGCTGCCGGAATCGGAGAAATTATCATCCAGGCAATAATTACCTGATTATAGACACTTTTCTTTCTTACAAGAAAATATGCTCCGAAAACAAGAAATGGCAGGACTGCTATATAAAGCACGCCGTTTCCTAAAGTTCTGTATATTGTTACAGTATCCCCTCTGAAAAAGAAAAAATCTGCTGAAAAATGTTTGAAATAATTATCTAAGAAAGTAAATGCGTATGACAAAGGTTTATTGTGAAAGAAGGCTGGAAGTAAAAAGCCGTATAGTTTATCTTCGCCTCTTTCCTGATTAATTTCATTCCTTATACCCGCGTCTGTTGTAACTGCGGTGAAACTAGGCCTTGACCAGAAATCGGGAGATCTCACAATATCCACAAACGGAAGCAACAAGATTATGCCGGAAACTACTGCTACTCCAATCTGTTTTTTCATATCATATAACTGACTTCTGAATATAATAAGAAGGCTTGCAAGAAGGCACGGAACAATAACACGGGTGTCATGATACGCATACATAGACATGGCAAATGCAATAAAAGATAGTATTATCAGCTTTTTGTACTCGAAAGAATATAAAAATAGCAAAACCCCAAGAGAAAGAAGCACGACTGACAAATTATTCTCATGCGCCATACGGTTGAATTGTAGACCGAAGGGAAATACCGAAACAAAAAAAGCACTCAGAAGAGAAACCGAGGATCTCTGGAACATACGGCCTGAGAGAAGATAAACAATAACGATAAGAGCCAAACCCAAAAATACTGAGGAATATCTGACTGCTTCTATAGTCAGTCCAAATACTCTTACAAACGGAACCATAAAATATATATAAAGAGGAGTCTTGTAGTCACCAAAGGACTTGAATGCCAAAGGAAAATGGGTACCATATTCATCCTTACCCGTCAGCAGGATGGAATAGGCATTATAACCATACGCCGCTTCATCACTGTATAATCCCGTGGGAACTGTCGAGATCTTATAGAACCTAAGAAAGACAGATAAGATAAGTATCAGAACAAATAAAACTTTTTTCTTATTCATTATATTATTTATTTATTAATGCAGCCGGTGTTCGCTCAATATCTAATATATAAAACTGGGAAATTCCATTTTTAAGTCTGATCGTTTTGAGAATTTTACTTGTCACCTTATCCCCCACTGCCAGATTAAAATTTCTGCCGCCGAACTTTTCTTCAACATGTGAAAGAAGTTTATTTGTCACAAGAACAGCACTTCCTGTTGCACCTGCCGGGGTTGAATCAACCCAGGAAATTAATAATCTGTTGGGGATAACCAAATCATCAGCCCAATCTATTTTCTTATAAGTGATACCTCCGAAACTTTTGACATTTTGGAATCCTTCTATATCTGTAGGGTATCTTACGACATTTTTCTGATATAGTTTCGGGTCAGTTCTTTTATAAAAAAGAAAATAAATATAAGGTGAATTGTCAGGATTATCAATAACTATATTCTTATATCTGGGAGATAAACTATCTACATCCTCAACCAATTGTTTGTACCCTCCTCCCCACTGTGCTTCCAATAATTTTGGGAAATGAATAAAATACCGATCAAGGTAAAAAGTAAAATTGATGATGAGAAGTACTCCTGACCCAAACAAAAATATATCTTGTAATACCCGTTTCCTGATACTCTTAGACAATACTAGAAATCCTACTGCCGATAAAATATACGGTAACGGTAAAAAGGCAATCATCCTGGCTGAATGCGGTGCATCCTTAGTAATGGCTGCTGCAACCGGAGAAATCAGCAACCAAAATAGCAATATATAGCGCCATCTCAATCTATCCCTTAAAATATAAAATAATCCCAAAAGAAAAAATGGCGCATCCCACATATAAAGGTTACCGAAATCCGGTATATTGTGCTGCAGGTTATTTCCTCCCTTTATGAACAGAAATTCTGGTGAAAAACCCATATAATACCCTTGTAGAAACCTTCCAATCAGAAAAGTTATTTTATTATGGTAGGCAAGAGTCAGTTTGGAATACGGATTTGTATGGTCAAATCTCGGTAACGCTACTTTCTGGTATACCAGTGATACATCCGACAGGGGCGTCAAGCCGGAAATTTTTGTCCTGTCCGCTCCCAAAAGTGTATTAGCAAATACAACTGAACCCAACAAAAATACGGGCAAAATAAACATGAAAACAGTTTTTAACCCTCTATGGGATTTTAGGATATAAACAAAAAGAGCCAAAAGTAGAAGAGGAGTAAATACATGATTGCCGTGATAAGTATACATGCTTAGACCAAAACTCGTTGACGAGTATAAAAGGTAAATTGGTGTTTTAATTCCTTTTATAAAGAAATACAACCCCAAAACGACAAAAAATACGGCTACGTTTGCTTCTGCGGCAACCCGGGAAAAATGTATATGCCAGGGAGAAATTGATATAAAAAATGCTGACAAAAGTGCAATAATATCTGATTTTCTTTTATTTCTTAAGAGTTCCTTAACCAAAAAATATACAGTCAGGATTGTAGCAGTGCCTAAAAATATAGAAGGAAGGCGGACTGAAAAAGGCGTCAGCGAAAAAAGTTTTACTGGAATAACATCCAAATAAATATAGAATGGCAACTTCCAGTCACCAAAAGACTTGAACGATAAAGGAAGAAACTTCCCGTATTCATCCTTTCCCGTTCTCAGTATTGAATAAGCATTGTAACCTATCGCGGCTTCATCACGATTTAAACCAGGAGGAGCATAATTTGTATTCCACACCCTGAGCACAAACCCCAAAATAAGGATAAGAAATATAAGAAGATATTTCCTTTTCATTATAAACTGCTGAAAATTTTAAATAACGGTTTACCGGCAGGATTGTCTATTTCTTTGATATAGCCGTCATTCCCGGGAGCCTGATCTGCCGGCACAACGTATAAAGTATCCTTTTGCAGATCATTTTTTACATACTTCCATTCAAAATTTTTAGGGAACCAGAATTTCCCGAACCCTTCGACATGTTCGAAACCAAATCGATCCGGCACATATGGCCTTACTGCTTGCTTTTGATAAAGCGCGGGATTATATTTAGTATAGAAAAGAAAATATATATACGGCATGCCATTCACATCAGCAACGATCACATTATTGTATCTACTATCCACTCCGCTGACATAATTCACCACTTGCTTCCAACCCCAATTCCACCAATCGGAATGTTTTTTGGGCAGGACAAGAAAATACTGCTGCATAAAATATGCAAATAAAACCGTATAAACCAAACTTATTGCGAGACCCGGTATTATACTTTTATTCATCAGGCTTGATAAATATACAGCGCACCCAGACGAAAATATAACCAAAGGCACAACGGCATTGAATGTCCGATTAGTTGACGGAGTCATAAATGTAAATGCAGCAGGTATGAACGATATAAGTAAAAATCCCAACAGTAAGTCTATACCTTTATATCCTCGTTTTATCAATAATATTATTCCTGCCAGAATAAATATTCCGTCGGGAATATATAAAATTCCCATATTGGGTATTTCAAAAGGCTCTGCTTTGTCACCAGTGAAGAAAAGGTAATCACCGTCAAAATGTGAAAGATACCGTCTGATTATATTCTGTACATACATAGTAACGTTGTTATGAAATAACCTTGTAATGGTAGGTGAAACTTGCTTCACCCCGTCCTGGGCTATATATTCCCACTGCAAAAGTTTTACACCTTGGTCGTAAAAAACACTGACGGTCTGCGCGCGACCCAAAAGAACATCCTTATTTTTGACAATGCCGGCAAAAAGAGGAATAAGAATGATTATTCCCGCCAGAAATCCGACTATCACCTCTTTAGATAGCAAAACAATATTCTTCCTCTCTCTTAAATACATAAGCAAGATTACGAGAGGCGTAATTACACGCATTCCGTAATATGCGTAAATTGATAAGGAAAAAAAGATAGCCGAAAAAATTAACATTGAAGCCTTTTTCCTATACCAAAGGAAAAAAAGTACTCCCGCTTCAAGAAAAAAAAGGCTTATGACAACAAGCATCGCCGATCGGCTTTGCAAAATATGCCAAGGTGAGATTGATAAAAAAAATGCGGATAAAAGAGCAATTTTTGTCTTATATTTTTGGCGGGAGAAAAGTTCAACAACCAGTAAATAAGTAAGAACAATAGTCCCTACACCCGAGAGAGCAGAAGGCATCCTGATGGCGACACTATTTAAGTCTGAGAAATATATAAATGGAATCATAAGGTAGGTCGGTAGGGGCGGCTTCCAATCTCCAAAAGATCTCATCGATACTGGTAGAAATACACCATGTTCGTCTCTTCCCGTCAAAAGTATAGAATATGCATTATATCCTTGGTCAGCTTCATCCGTATATAAAGAAGCAGGAAAGTTACCAAGCCAGACAATACGCAAAACTGCGGAAAAAATTATGATTGCAAGAAGTAATATTCCTGCTTTTAATTTAATATGGTACATGTATATTGTGTAGGTTACCTATAATAAATTGCGGGTAATGTATTTGGTAAAAATGAAGAAATCCGGCAAAATCATATATTAAAAAAAGAAAAAGAAAAACCGATAAAACATTACTTAAAAAATATTTATTACGGAAAATATTCCAGATTCCTACAGATATAAATACCGTAATAAAAGGTAATGTAAGGTAATATTCCCGGCTTTCAGGAAAAAAGGGGCTCAAAGCAGAAATCATTAGAAGCAAAAAAAAGGGTAGAAGGATTTCCTTTTTTTGGGAAACTACAACCCGGTAAAATCCTACAAGAAGAAACGGCAAAAAACCCAAAAGCAAAATTCCGTAGTCTCTTACCCCGCCCCACCAGAAAGTAATATTTTTGAAAAAAAGGAGATCAGGCGAAACCAATATAAAAACATTATCCGCAACATCCTTTATCCCCGGAAGATGAGCAAAATGTCTGAAAAGCCAGAACTGGGGATAGACAAAATACAATATTAGGGCAAAAACAAAAAAAACTCCATATTTTATTATTTTATTTTTGTTTACCAACGAAATTAACAGAGCAATAATTAATATGAAAAGTGCATACGTCGGCTGGGAAATAATACGGTTTTGTTCTATTGTCCAAGGCAGCAAACTGAATACCCAGGCACCCAAAAGTCCCATCCTTACGTTTTCTTGAAATATCTTTTTGACATAAAAATATATTAAAAAAACTGAAAGTATCCCAAGTATTGAAGATAAATAGCGTAAATCCAAATCCGCTTGTGACTTTAGGGGTGGAACCAACCCGATCTTATATATCCTCAAGAAAACTGTGTTAAGTAAAATCAGCACCAGAAAAAAAATCTTTTTCATACTGTCTACCGATTCTCAACTATTTCCAATGCCTTTGTACCGTCAATATATCTTATGGTTTTGAGTATCCTTGCATCTGGCGGAAAATCTCCCGGTACACCAACCAAGAGCAACGTTTCATTTGTCGGCAGATTGTTGTAATTGAAATTTTTGAATTCATACTTATCAAAATGATTTCTTTGATCAGCAAAACCGCCGGAAACCGTACCTCCCGCAGCCAGATATTTTGCCGGAGGGTATTTGGAGTAAAAAAGCCAGAAAATATATGGCATGTCAACATGCATAGAAACCAAGACGTGATCATAACTGCCTTTTACGTTCTCCGTATACTCCACCGCCTGCTTTCTCCCGTATAGCCAATTCTTTGAAAGTTCGTAATTGGTATGCACATAATACTGGTGCAGATAATAGCTGTTATCAACCATAAAAGTTGACAAGGCAAAAAGCACAGAAAATACCACCACCCAGCGGGACTCCTTCCTGACAAAATCAAAGGCTACAAATAATCCAATTGCGGCAAATGTCTGCCACAGAGGCAAAAAAAGCTCGGACCTGACCGCGTGAGGAGCCTCACGAGTAACGGCGTCCGGTATGGGCACGAAAAGAAACCAAAGGGGCAATATAAGAGAATAACGGTTTAACCCGTTTTTCAGAATATACAAAATACCCAATAGTATAAATGGCAACTCCCAAACATATATGAGTCCGAATCCAGGAGCATGGTGCAAAGGTGCATCACCCCGTATAAACAGAAATTCAAAACCGAAATTGGACAGGTAATGGTTAAATGCTTTTACCAAAGTATCGTAATCAGAATAAATAAATCTCTGATTATGGAATATTTTTCCGGCCTGGGCAAAGCCCGCTTTCGCATCCAATAGTCTCTGGTCTAGAAATATTTTCTCAAGATCCTTCTCGTTAAGATACCTAGCGCCGGCGTTGAATATGTTTGTTGCCTGAAACCTAATCTCTGACCCAGGCGTAAGGAGTATTGATATGAATCCGGCAAAAAATACAGCAAAGATAAGACTAAATCTGACAACATATTTTCTTTTCGGCAGCAATCGGTTGAATAGAAGAAAAAGTGAAACCAGAAGAAGAGGTGCAACCACTCTTGTGCTGTGATATGAAAACAGATCAAGGCCGAAAAATAAAGCTGACAGTACAAAAAGCCGCGACTTTTCCAAACCTGCAATAAAAAGATACACTGCCACAACTGTAATAAACACGGACACATTTACTTCAAAAGCCGCCCGGGAAAACTGCAGATGCCAGGGTGACACTGAAAGAAGAAATGCCGCAAGAAAAGCTATATATGAGGCTCCTTTTGCCAACCTGGGCACCTTCGACATAATTGTAAAGATCAGAAAATAGGTGGCAATAACTGTCAGTATCCCGAAAAATGCCGAGGGAAATCTCACTCCGAATGAGTTTAGTCCAAATATAGCCACTGAAGGAACTGTAATATATTCATAAATTGGAGGCTTGTAATCATCAAGAGACCTGAATGTCAAAGGCAAAAGCGTGCCGAATTGATCCCGACCCGTATGCAGTATTGAATAAGCGTCATAGCCTATGGCTACCTCATCCCACTCTAGAGATATAGGTGTCTTGCCAAGCTGATAGAGCCGCAAAATACATGCCAGTATAAAAATCGATACCAATAGAAAAATGTGACGTCTCATTTTTACTCTAAACACCTAATCAAAATATCAAGTATTTTAGCACAAAATGAAGCTGAACAAATAAAGCAGCTTGCCTTACGTCTCAGTCTTTCTTAAATAAGAGAAATATCTGTTCGTCTTTAATTTTAATCATTGACTTAAATTTGAAACGCTCTACCATCGCCTGGGGCAATCTTACTATTGCCTGTAAAAGCCCTGATATAAAAGACTTATCAATCTTAATTATGGATTTGGATGTAATATAGACCAAATATAAAAGATGATTAATCAGCAATCCAAAATCAGTAATATTCATCCAGACAAAAAGAATCTGATTCCTATATGAAATTGCCTTTATTCGACTGCTGTCATATTTGTTTCGGATAGCCCCCGTACTTTGTTTGTGCCAAACTGTGCTTTTTGGTTCAAATGCCACTTTATATCCGGCTTTCAGCGCTCTGTAAGACAGGTCTATATCCTCCCAATAAAAGGGGTCATATATTTCCCGCAACCCCCCCAGATCATTCCACAAGTCTTTTCTGAAAATCCCAGCTCCTCCTGAAACCCAAAGAGTATTTTTCTTATCGGGCTTTCCTTTTGAGTGAATGAGAAATCCATTTTTAAATTCACCAATACCTCTGCCTCGCTGTACGGTCCTGTTTTTCTCTTCTTCGCTTTTCTGAAGGCATCCTACTGCAAAAACTTTATTATCGACAAAATGGGGCAGAAGATATTCCAAAAAGTCAGTTTCTGGATAGACATCGCTATTAAGAAGAAGCACTAATTCTCCTTTTGCCGCCATCACGCCCTTATTTACCGCAGTGGAAAATCCCCGATTGGTTTCACTTTGTAAAACGTTTATATGGGGAAAATTCTTTCGGAGCATTGCCACGCTGTCATCTTCTGAAGCATCATCCACAACTATAATCTCTGCACCTCTCGCAGCTTTTAAAACCTCAGGCAAGTTTTTCATAAACAAATTCCTGCCATTATAGTTTGGTATAACAATGCTTATTTTTTTATTCATATTAAACTTCTCATATCAAATCAAGCTTGTATAAAACATTATTGTGTGTTCGCCTTTTGGTACGACAATCGCACGCAAAAGGAAATCAGCCTTGAGAATTTCCGCAGGTCTCCCATCGATTGAGGCCTTCCACGACGGATAATAAATATCAGTCAAAACCATCAATCTCTCTGCAGTTGTAACAACCTTAATCTGGACATCATTTGCCTCATAATGAACAATCTCTGCTTTATCATCTTCTAATCCTTTCTTCTGAGGTTTGATTTTCACATTCTTATTCAACACAGCGGTATTTCGCAAATTATCGGCAAGTGAATACATCTTGTCCATCTCTTCCTGGGGATTTGATGCAAAGACAATATTTCCTACAAAAAAGGCTCTCGGGAAAACTTTCTTATTTTCATAAAGATAAGTATTTCCTTCAGTCATAATATGCTTTAACTTTGCTGATTTTAGCGGTCCGAAACTCATTATATACTTTACCCCCAATAAATCTGAAAAGAAACTGTCGTAATTTGAAGGAGTTACAATCCTGTTGAAGGAAGCGGCATCTATATCCGTCTTTCCCCTTCCCCACGAAGCCGCAAACCGATTGTACGACAGAAGATATAAAGGATCATATCCTGCTACATCCTGCAATTCGTAGTAGACAGAAAAATTCGAAGGCATTATTCGTCTATCCGTAGTCATCATTCTAAAATTATTTTTGTCTTTTTTTATAAAATTAGTGATAGTTGTTGGAGGATAAAGGAATTCGCTTTTGGAAAATGGGGTAAATTTCCAGCCAAACCTGAAAATCTCTGCAATAAAAATGATAATCAGCAAAAAAAATAGAGGGATTTTATTATTCATTTTCATTGACGCTATCCCCAGCAATAATATCGCAGAAAACAAATATACTATACTCGGCAAAAAAAGATTTCTTTTGGAAACAGAAATGTCCGCCGCAGAGATATTCAGATTAAAAAGGGGAAACTTCAAAACAAATATCCAAAGAAGAATAAAAACGACAGCAACAGGAATTAAAACCCACAATATTTTCCTTATATTTTTATCTGATGAGAGATTATCAAAACCAAATGCCGCCAGAATAGAGAGCGAAAAATCCACAAGAAACATCAATCTTGTGGGCTGACTTGAAGAAAGAAGAGGAAGATGCAAACTGAAAGGCAGCATTGAAAAGACATTTGGCAGGGAAAAAATAAGACTTAGGAAAAAAACGGTCGAGAAAAAAAGGGCCTTCTTGCTATAACGAAATACAAGCGCATACAAAGCAAGAATAAGAGGTAAAATACCTATGAAACCGATAAATTCACCGTAATTCCATATCCCCCAATAGTTATTCGTTGATGGATTACCGAAAAAGTCAGGAGCAATAAATTGAACAAGGTTTTGCCAAGGGAGAAACCAGCCGGCAACATGCGTATAGTTTCCCTGATCGACATTCCTGGCTGAAAGCATGATGAAGCGCAGTAAAGGCAACCATTGAATTGACGTCAAAACAACAAATAATAAATAACTAAATGCGAAGAGCAAAATAATCTTTAGTTTATTTTTCCTCGCCAGTACAATTTTGATCGTTAAATAAAAATTAGTGACTAGAAACTCATAAAAGAGAACTTGCAAATGTCCGGCAAAAAAAGAGAAGATTAAGGAAAAAGTAAAAATCCCCACCCAAATAATTATCTTCCTTTTTCTTACCTGCAGTTTTGAATTTTGAAAATTGCCGATAGTCTGAATAATTCTCTCAATCGATAACAATAATAATGGAAGCCAGAGTGCGGTTTGTATAACCGTATTCCATTCCAACCAGGCAATGCTGAAACCTGAAAAGGCAAACGCTATGGATCCTATGAAAGCACCCATCTTTCCTGTTCCGATTTCCTTCAAATAAAAATATAAAAATATACCGGCAAGAAGAGGTTGAACAATAACAAGAATTGTCCAGGCGACATCAAAGGGCAGAAATATAAATAAGACATTCAGGGGATAAAAAGGTGCTGATTGGAAATTGGCCAAAAGAGGAGTACCGGAAAATGAGTAAGGATTCCAAAGAGGTAGTTCACCCTTTGCCATTTGTGACATTGCCGCATACCGCCAGACATATTGTTGTCTTACAGGATCTGTCGTCAGAAAGTTTTTGTATGGCACACCTGACGGATAGCCGGCAAAAGACACATCCTTAAAAGGATAATACATACCTGTTATGGTATCGGCAGGAATGGGAAGTTTACCCTGCAAAAAGACCGGGTAAAAAAAAATGATTACCAATAACAGTATAAGAAGCGGGAAAAAATTATTCTGAAAGAATTTGGTCAATCTTTTCATAGAATTTTTTAGGTCCGAAATCTGCTGCTCTTTTTACTGATTCCAAAGACATCTTTTTCCTGAGCCTTTCATCCTTCATTAAAATGGTTGTTTTATACAACAACTCCTTCTCGCTTTTCCAGAAATAACCGTCTATACCGTCATTTATTATATCCACCTGACCGCCGCCATTAAAAACAACCGGTACGCACTGGGCTGACATCGCCTCCAAAGTAGTAATACCAAAGTGTTCCGCCCTTTCAGGATATAACTGTAAGTCTTCACCGTAACCAGTCGCATGCCAATATATTTTTGATTTTCTATAAAGTCTTACCAATTCGTGGAAATTAACGTTTGTATAGAACTCTATAGGAAAGCTCCCGATTGTCTCTTTCAACCTGTTCATTTCAATATTTGTTTTTTTACTTGGTAGGAAGCCTCCAGCAAGAATTAGTTTCCATCCTGAAAAATATTTTTTATAGCTTCGTCGGAAAACGTCTATAAGGAATTCCTGCTTCTTGTTGTGGGGATTTATAAAAAATCGGCCAACAGACAAAATTATATTTTGTTTTTTTTCTCCACTATATTGCAACTTTTCAGTCTCAACCGGAGGGGATAAAACGGTGGCTTCAAGTCCCAACCTGTCAAAAATCACACCCGCCATAAATTCCGAATAGCACAAAATTTCCCAATTATGCAATTTCACTTTATTCAGTAGTGACTTTTTAGTCAGATGAATAGGTGATTGCATTATTAGAAAATTCCTCTTGGCAATCGGAAAAAAAAGGCTACCGTCCGTCATGTAAAAAAAAATGTCATACATCCGAGGTCTTATGATTTTGGAAAGAGGGCCAGTTTTTATTATCTGTGATTGAGGCAAAAAATAGACACCGGAAAGATCAATACTTAACATTGATTCAATTTTCTCCCGCAGACGCACATCCCCATAGATATAGACGGCATAGTCTTTTTGGCTTTTCAAATACCGGGCAATAGACAATATATACCTTTCCCCTCCCCCCAATGTATCCAGATAAGGACTGTATATCCCTATTTTCATCTTTTTGGTCTCTTTATTTTTCTTCATCATACAACTTATCGCCATTTTGCTTTTCCCACAATTTAGCATAGGTGATAAACATGCTAAATGACTGATAAACACTCTCTATAAGACCGGTAGTGCCAGCTTTATAACCTCCGTCGGTAACATATGATTTCATAAAAGCAGTCGACATCACCCTAAAAAACCGCCACGGAGTCATATTAGGATGGTTGTTCTTGTAGCGCAATTGTGCCTCAAGGTTGGACCATTGATTTGTCTTTTCCACCATCTCGGAAATGTCGTTATGAGCAAAATGGAGTAAAATACCCTCTTTTATATCGTCTACCTTACCAAGCACCTGGGGCGTCTCGTGCAGTGATCCGTACCAACCCAGAAGATCCTTTTTCCTAACCAGTCTGACCATCTTTTCCTCATTTGGCCATTCCACTCCCAGGTAATAATTTTTCCGCCTGACAGCATAGGCACAGTATTTTCCCCTTATATTTTTTGCTGCTTTTACAAGACTTTCCTTGAGGTGCGGCGTCACTCTTTCGTCAGCATCAATATAAAAAAGCCATTCATGTTCGGCCTTTTCGCGGCCCAGATTGCGCAGATAGGAAAAATCAAGAGTACCGCTTACAACCACTTTTGCATCCAAAGATTTTGCCTTATCGACTGTCTTATCAGTTGAACCATTATCAACAACAATAATTTCTTTTGCAAAGGGCAATGTTTTTATGCAACCTTCTATGTCTTTTTCTTCGTTTTTGGTTATAATGATGGCGCTTATATCTGCGTTTTTCATAATTTTCCCTTACCCATCTTACCTTTATAAAAATCAGCTACTGCCTGTCTGAAGATGTTTCCTTTAAATAAATCTCTGAAGCTTTCCAGAAGAAGGGATTTTTTTGCCCTAAGCGGAGCATACCGGATGCCAAAATATAGCCTGTTGCGAAGCTGGTAATAAATGTGCAGTTTTGAACCCGGTTTTCCTGAAGTCTCTGCATTTTTGTGCCATATGGAAACCCCCGGATAATATTTTATTTCAAATCCTGCTCTTTTTGCCCTCAGTGAAAAATCCACATCCTCAAAATAGAGAAAATACTTCTCATCAAGAAAACCTATTTTATCTATAACGTTTCCACTTATAAACATACAGCAGCCTGTGGAAAAACCGGTATCGCAAATTTCATCATATTGACCTGTATCCACCTCATCCACTCCCCTGTGCGAAGCATAAATGTTTTTCCAGTCTATAAGGCCTCCCGCATACCATATGACACGGCCCTTTTCATCCCCTGTGTACCTTTGTGAATGGTATTCGCTGCCAGAGGCAAAATAAATCTTTGGAGAGACAAGACCTACCTGGGGGTTTTTAAAGCCAAAAGCGGCTAAGTTGTCTAATGATTTTGCAGATACCAAAGTATCATTGTTCAGTAATATGAAATATTTATAACCATCCTGTAAGGCTTTCCTCAAACCCACATTGTTGGCAGCTGAGTAACCGATATTAGAATCATTAATAATAAGCTCTATTCCCTTATACCGTTTATCAATTTCAGAAGGAATTCCAAAGTCTCCCGAATTGGAAACAATATATACCTTTTTATTCCCCAAATCGGATCCTCTCGAATAAATAGAAGACAGACATACGGCTGTATCCTTCCAACTCTTGTAGTGAAGTATAATTACGGCTGTTTTGGAAATCATAATTTTCTTTTTATGCGCCAGATTAAGGACTCAAGGATGGAATGGGGCTTGGAAAGAAAAAGATCGTATAGCCAATATCTTTTGTGCCTGTATTCATTTTCTATCATAGACCGTACGTCCTCAACGGATATTTTTTCCTCTTTGAAGTTTTCCAGTTCCCAAAGCTTCAGATACACAGAGATCTCCGAAAAAGACTGCAAAAGAGACAAACCCAAACCGTGCACTCCATCCTTATAACCCTCCTGAACAAAATACCTTTGGACAAACTCACGTACAGGCAGGTCAAAAAGACATTCAGGTTTAAACCTCTTGTCGGCAAGATACATTTCCTTGGCAGCAATACCCGAGTAGCGATTCAGCCTTTCAATAAACTGCTCGATAGTCTGATAATTATGATGGACGATGCTTAAAGACTCTTCAGCAGGAAAGTCCAAACCGTTCCCCCGGGTCAAAGGAATCCCATGAATCTTATCGGTCCATGTCACCATGCCTTTTTTGAAAAATCTGATCTGGTAATCCGGCCACCATCCTGCATGCGTTATCCACTTGTCAAAAATGATATTCTTACGTGGTATACGGCAGAAATCAACTTTCTTGCCCAGTACAATATCCTTAATGTAATCTGCCAATGTTTTGGGAATTTCCTCATCTGCATCAAGTATCAAAACCCAATCGCCTTTGGCTTTGGAGATGGCGAAATTGCGGGCCGGTTCCACAAAACCGGTATATGCGTGTTTGAAAAGCCTGACTGAAAAAGATTTTGCTTTTTGGCATGTCCTGTCGTTTGACCCCATATCCACCATAACAATTTCTCCGGCTAAATCAGCAAGAGAAGACAAGCAGCGTTCAATATTTTGCTCTTCGTTATATGTGTTTACAACTGCAGAAATCATGGTACTAAAACTTCCCTCTGCCAGGTGGCAATAAGAAACTGACGTACCAAAACATTCAAAAACGTCATTCCGATAGCTTTATTCTACACTTATTGGCCTCATTCACCAAATATCCAGACAGTACCCGGTAGGGATCGATCAGAGGCAATGCGCGAAACCTTACAAGAGTCTGGAATGGGAAAGAAAATTCGCCAAAAAATGGACTCGTGCTTTTTATGCCAAACAGTTTGTCTGACCCTATCATAAGACCAAAGTATTTTACATTTCCGACATCTGCAAAACGCAATCCCCCACTGAATTTATGGTAAGAACCGATATAATGGGCAAAAACCAATTGCTTCAACCAGTTATTTAGCTTTTCTCCAATAGAATAATTCATACTTGTAGTAAATATTTCTTTACCATCCAGGAAAACACCCTCTTTTTTCAGCTCTAATATATTTTTTTTCTCTAACCCCGGCTGCCCTCCTGTCACCTCAAGTTTTATACCGCTTCCTTCACGTTTTGATTTAATACCGGTGATATACGAAAGAAGCGTTAAGCTATTTTTATTTTGAGCTTCATCTACACAGGAAGGCATAAATCTTTTCAATACGGTACTTACGTCTCCTGCAGCAATATCGGAAAAAGTGTAATTACTACCATATGTTTTCAAATCCCGCAGAATAAGTTTATCACCGTCCAGGAGGAGTCCCGCGCGATAATATGCCGATGTATACCAATAAGCGTGTTGACCCTTATTTTTGTAATCTGCGGATTCAATAAAATATGAATAGTCGGAATTTTTCTGTACTTTATCAAAAATTGAGGCAAAATCACCCATTGTCGAAAATACAACTTGAGCACCGCTTTTATAAGACAACAGATACTGGATCTGCCTTTTCAATTCATCGCCGTATTTGACACTTTCCATCCCTGTCTCAAGACCTATCGTCAACTGATTTAAGCCATTATCAGCAAATAAATACTGCCTTGCCAAATAGCCGAAATAAGAAGTATTAAGACCGTGCGATATATAATCATTTGCCTGGACAGAATAAGTGGAATTATTCACTGTCATACCATATCCTCTGACAGGATCCCTTTGGGCCCACTGCAAAACCACAAGGGGCAGACCTCCATTTCTTGAAGCCGGAGTAAGAGGATTGAGTTTTGAAGGCGAATAAGGCGTCCCCCAGGGCTGTCCCCAAAGCCCGTATTTATCTGTATGGTACTGGTCGCTGCAGTCTAAAACCGCTGAAATTTTGTACTTTTGAGACATATAATTCAGGGAAACGGCATCAATATACCAGGCGCCCACTGACTTCGGATAATACCCAAAAACCTGCCTGAATTTTTCAAAAGCAACATCAATCATTCTTTCACGCTCAAAAGGGGTATAACCAGATAGAAAAACCTTATCCGGCCTGGCCCAATCACCCGCTCCAATAAGATATGGTACCTGGCTATCGGTAGCCAGGTTTTCATCAACCTCAAGAAGTAACCCTACCTCCTGTCCGGAAGGAAGATTTTTGAGAATATCGGTAACGCTTTTGTCTTTTAGATTTCCGTATTGAACAAGCCATGTACTGTTTACTTTTAGTGAAACGACTATGCTTGCCTCTTTTACCAAACCTTCCTTATCCTGCCAAAGATACTTATCCCGGACTGGATTGACTAAAGTCACAAAAACTCGCGGCTGGAAGGCAAAAACTTTTTTGGCGGGAATTGCCAAAAAAACAAGAAGTATAAAAATGGCTAAAAACCTCTTCACGGCTTAATCTTGAAAGATTTGGGTATATAAGGCAGTATCTGGTCTCTCATCCAAAACCAGCTCAAGGCTAGATAGACTAATCCGGAAAGCACCATTGCCAAAGCAAATATATATATGCTTGCCGCGTGCTGTATCAATATATACAAAGGTAGAGACATAAGAATTGTGGCTATAAGGGGTTTTTGCATAGGTTCCCACACTTTGAAAGCTATATAGCGCCGCATTATAACTACCGGAATAAATCCGGTCGATGAGATAAGAAGTGCTGCCAACGCCACACCATTATAACCTATCTTGAACGTAAAAAGAGGCACCAAAGCCCATGTCAAAACTGTCCACATCACCATCAGAACCAGAGTGGTCTTTATCTTTCCCAGAGCGTTCAGGGCATTGACAAGGGGGCTAGAAAAGGCGGCAAATATACTGCCTGCTGCAAATAAATAAAAAGCAAAGACTGCCGGTTCCCATTTGGAATATTTGGGAATGATACGTATAAGCGTCTGCATAGAAAAAACCAGGACGACTGTAGCCGGAAATATAAAAAACGCCAGGAAAAAAATTGTCTTTTCAAGCGCTTTTCCTAGTACTTCCTTATGATTTTGTAGTCTGGAATAAGCCGGAAATGTCACCCTGATAACACTGTCTATTATGGCTCTCAGAGCCGATTCGCCCCATTTCTTTGCCCAACCGACATACCCCACTTGAAACGCAGGCAAAATACTGCCCAGAAAAAGGGTCATAAGGTCATCCTTTATAAGAGCCAGAAAAGAATTTGTCTGAAAAGGTATTCCGAAAGATATTAATTCCTTAATTGGTTCAAGAGAAAGTCCTACTCCAGGCCTCCAGGGGGAAATATAGTAGATTGCAATAACCCCGACAATCCCCCTGACAATTGCCCCCCAAGCAAAGCTTGCAATACCAAAATTCATAAAGGCCAGAATCACAGTCACAATGTAATAGGCTACCGTCTCCACAATCTGTGACACGGCCAGAAGGGCAAAATCAAGCTTCCTCTCAAGAATCAACGATGGAATTGTCTTTAGTGACGACAGGAAAAAGGAAATAAGAAGCGCATATAAAAGGAACATCCCCTCCGAACTCAACTTATAGATATGGGATAAAAGCGGTGACAGAAAAAAAACTATACCGACAATGGTGATGACCAATAGTTCCTGCAAAGTGAAAACTGACACCAGTTCTTTCCGGCTGGGCTCTTGCTTTTTCTGTATCAGTGCAGCCGCCAGACCGACATCTGAAAAATAGGAAAGGAATGAGATCACTGCCGAAACTATAAAAAAAACTCCGAAAATCGCCGGAGTCAGCACAATGGTCAAAAGAAAGTTTGCGGCAAAGGAAAATATGTTCAGAAGAATGTTTCTAGTTGATAGCGCTACCACCCCGCTTATAATCTTACCCTTTATCGTTACAATCTCATCCTCTATCATTTGCTAATTATACTATAAAGAAAGATATAAATATGCGGGTTTTTTATTCAGGATTAACAAATAACTTTATTCTAGTTCATTAGATAATTTTTGAATTTGATAATTTCATTTAACGTAATCTGTTTTAATCTTGCTGTTGTGGAAGAATACCTGAAAGCCGTCTTGGCCGTTCAGGGCCAGACGGTTTTCGGAGTTGTCCGGAATATTAAATATCAACGTTTTGTAACTAGATTTAACCGTTTCCTGCTTTGCTTTCTGCGTCAACTCGGCGGACAACTTTGCCCTTCGCGGAGCCCAATGAACGCTGTCGTTTAACGATACCGAGACCAATGAAAAAAGGAACCACACCAGAATAAATATACCTAAAGATACTTTTTGAAGCGTTTTGTTTGCCCATCGGCAAGAAGAGAACAACCAAACAAAAAAGATTATCAATCCCAAAAGCGATATTGGCAGATAATAAGCAAACTTGTGTCCAGAAAAAAGTAGTACCGGCAATAGACCGATCGCAAACCATAAAAGAGGAAAAGCTGTGTACTTCCCCAGATTGCCTACGTTTTCCTTTACCCTGACGAAGTTTAGTAAACCGATAACGATTAGTACTAAAAGTGCGATAAAAAGAAAATCGCTTACATATGCATACCAGGGATAATTGGCTGTAATAAGGCGGTTGAAGAAAAGTATCCTAGTCATCTGCTCGGTTAATATCTCCGACCAGTTCAGACTCCAGAAAAGATAAGTCTTTATGTTGGAGACTATGTTCCAACCGACTCCAAGATGATAATTTCCCGAAGTTGGAGGAGAAAAAAGCGTGAAACGCAAAAGGAAAAGCAATAATCCTGTTACGAAATAGATAAGGGTCGCCAAAAGTTGCTTTGCTTTTTTGAAAAACAGAAGATATAAAAAAAGGATAGCAGGCAAGATAACTATTATTTCATTTACTAGGAGTCCTGTGGCAAAAAAAATAAATGAGAGGACATAATCGGTTAAGCTTTTATTTGTTATATAGAAAAGAAAAAACAAGAAGGATGCAAAAAAAAGAGTTGGGCAAAGAATAAAAGCGTAAGTCGCAGACCAATACATGGGAATAAAACAGACACTTGAGACTGCATAAAGGAATGAGGCCGCAAGTGCAGCCTTCTTATTCTGTAAAAGCAAGAAAACTAGAATATAAACTAGGATAATATTCAGCGCGTGAGTAAGGAAAGTGAGGATATGAAATGGGAGTGGATTTATGCCAAAAAGTGTCTGCATAAGATAAAAAGGTAACTGCATCCCTAAAGGCCGGTAATAGATGACGTCCTGTCTGGGAATAAAAAAACCGGCAATGTCCGATATGTTTTTGGCCTGGCTGATTTTCAAAGAAAACCAGTCATCCTGAAAATAAAAGGCGCCAAAAGAATTGCGGTACAAAAAGGCACTTGAGAGAATCGATAGAAGCAGAAAAAGAAGAGTGGTGCCGCTGAATAATTTTTTAGTCATACCTTTCTACGTTTACAGTTTTACCGCGTTTCCCGAAGAGACACCCAGGGCGATATAGTCCATATCTTTATTGCTATTATTATCCATGCGGTGGACAGTTTTTCTGGGTATAAAAATTGCATCACCTTGATATAAAACATCCGACAAACTGCCTACTTTGACGCGAATATTACGACCAGACAGAATGATAAATATCTCATCCATATCCTCGTGATAATGAGGAGTAAAATTTTTGCCTGCAAGAAGCTTGGCCCAGTTTATCATCTGTATCCTGCCTTTTATTCTCTGTTCACCAAAACTTATCAAAACTTTTTTCAGGACTGAAGGATTTTTGGGGTCTTCATGTCCGGCGGGAATAAACTTCAACATGTTTCCTCTTATTATTTGAGGTTTCATAAAATTAGCATAAGATTCGCCACATTAAATAGAGCAAATGAATCCGTCATTATGCTACATTCCAAGACGATTTGACCAAGTCTACTGTACCGGCATTACTAAACACTACTCCCTCTTTTCTCAACCTGGTTAATTGTGCAACTTTCCCTCCGAAAGCATAGCCATTTGCTATTTTCCCGTCACTCCTAACCACCCTATGACAAGGTACTTTTTGAGGGTCAGAATTTTGATGAAGAATTACCCCAACCAGCCTTGGATTTATTCTACCGGCTTTTACCGCAACGGCTTTATAAGTCATCACTTTGCCTTGGGGTATTTTTGCCACAATATCGTAGACTCTTTCAGTTGTGTCGCTTTTCATAGATATGATTATACAGTAAAAAGTCAGCTTTTTGACCCTGCACCCTTGGAGACGCGTGAAAATTGCGGCCTGAGCCTGAAGTCATAAAAGAGTTTCATATATAAAAACAGATAACTTTTTGTCATCTTATAAATCTTGAAACTAGAAACACCTTCGACCCTGTTGGTGTAAATTGTAGGCACTTCCCCCAACCTGAATCCCGAAAGTTGCGCTTTTATGGCAAATTCCGGGGAAATACTAAAGCCCACCGATTCTAGTCCGATTACGTCAAATACTTCTTTTTTAAAAGCCCTAAAGGCATTTGTGATATCGTGCACGGGAACGGCAAAAAGCAACCCAGCCAGCCTTGTTCCCCAGGAGCTCAAAAAGGCTTTCAGAAGATCAAGATTTCCGCGGGAGCCGCCTGGCATATAACGGGATCCGAAAACTATGTCGTAACCTTTCTGAATTTTCTTTATCATCTTTCCATACGTTTCCACATCATCAGATCTATCCCCCATCGTCCATATGATTATTTCCCCTTTTGCGGCTTTTGTACCTGCAATAAGTGATTTACCCATAGTGTTACCTTTTTCTACTTTATCGGATTTCCTGTATACAGGATGCACATTTTTGTACTTTTTGACGGTCTTCTTCAGAATTTCGCCTGTCCCGTCTGTACTTCTATCGTCAACCGGTATTACCTCAAAATTTAACTTTTCTTTTTTTCCATAGGAAACTACCCTTTCAATCATGGGAAGACAATTTTTGTTTTCGTTATGGAAGGGAATAACAAAGGATATTTTCATCGCAGGCCACGTTTTTCTAATTCTCTGAGGGCAAAATCCATCTTGTCTACTGCTTTTTCATTCCTACCCCAATCAATGAGCTGAGATATACCTTCTGTAAAATCCACGTTGGCGCTCCAGCCCAATAATTCCTGAATTTTGGCTGTATCAGCATAGCAGTGGCGCACATCAAGCTTGCGTACTTTATAAGTGACATCCTGTTCCAGATCACTTTTGTAAAGTTTTATTATTATTTCTGCCACTTCTTTTATGGAAACTGGCTTGCCGGACCCGACGTTGAAGACCTGGTAGTTGGCTTCATCTTTTTCCAGTACGGCAATATTGGCGGCGGTCACATCCGACACATGAACAAAATCTCGAGTCTGCATGCCATCTTCATTTATGATAGGCGCCTTCCCGTTTTTCACCCGGCTCATGAAAATTGCCGCCACCCCGTTGTAGGGATTGGAAAGGCTTTGTCTGGGACCGTAGACATTGAAATATCTCAAGGCTACAGAGGGTAAACCATAGGCTTTGCCAAAAGTCAAAACCATCTCTTCCTGCTCCTTTTTCCCTATAGCATATATGGAATTGGAATTCTGCTTAGCATCTTCATTTGTGGGAACGGAGGAAACCATCTGTTTACAATTGGGACAATAAACATTGAAATCTTTTTTTGCCAATTGTTCCTCGCTTCTTAGTGGCGGACGAATCAAACCGCATTTGGAACACCGGTATGTACCTTCGCCATAAGAACTCATTGACGCGGCGACAATTATTTTTTTCACTGTATGTCTTTCGTTAGCCAATATATCAAGAAGAAGTGCTGTACCAAGGCTGTTTACTTTGACATAATGCTCTATCTCATACATGCTCTGTCCCACACCAACTGCCGCAGCCAAATGTATCACTGCATCCACTCCGGCTAGAGCCTTCTTCCAGTCGGTACGTCTTGTGACATCACCCTTCATAAACTCGGCTTTTTTATTGAAATATTCAGGGAGTTTGCCTGTCGGGTGTATTTGTCTGTAAAGATTGTCCAAAACCCGGACTTTATAGCCCTTCCCTATAAGCCCGTCTAAAAGATGTGAACCGATAAATCCTGCACCTCCGGTAACTAAAATTTTATTATATTTAAGCATAATAAATCCTATCTTTATAATTTATTATCTGAATATTTCAAACAATTTTTTGTTTTCCATCACCCACGCATACAGTTTTTCTATACCCTTCTCCACTTTTATTTCTGGCTTCCAGCCCAAATCCTTACCCACGAACCTAATATCGCTGACATATACTTTCTGGTCTCCCGGCCGCCAATCTGCAAATGCAGGCGTAAGCGTCTTACCAAAAAGTCTCTCTAATATCGGTCCAAACTGACTCCAGACCGATAGAATGTTGTCTTTCCCTCCACCGACATTATAGATCTTCCCTGCAACTTTCTTCTTTTTGGATACAGCTATCTCAAAAAGCCTTACCAGATCATCAATATAAAGCACGTCTCTCACTTGCTTGCCATCACCGTAAATTGTGATTTTCTTTCCCAAAACCGTGGCAATTATAAACCAGGCTATCCATCCCTGATCCTCTATGCCAAACTGTCTCGGTCCGTATATGCATGATTGTCGAAAGACTACTGTCGGAATCCCGTAAATCCTGCCGTAATCGCGTATATATTGGTCTGCGGCACCTTTCGAACAACCGTAAGGTGAGTGGAAATCCAGATTCATCTTTTCAGAGATTCCCTCCGGATAATCCCGGTATGCATACGTATCTTTTTTTTCCTTTATGACCACATCTTCCATCTCGCCATATACTTTGTTGGTGGATGTAAAAATAATAAGAGGTTTAGATTTTGTAGTCCGCGTAGCTTCTAGAAGATTAAAAGTACCAAATGCATTTATGTCAAAATCAGTGCGGGGATCAAGAACTGAGGTGGTTACTGCCACCTGTGCGGCAAGATGGAATATGATATCCTTGCCCTTTACCGCTTTTTCCAACTCCTTATATTTCCGGATATCACCAGTAATAATATTCATATTTGGATACTCAGACTTCAACCATTTAGCATTCTCGCGTGTACCCAATCTTTCAAAATTATCAAAAATTGTAACATCAAAACCTTTTTTTAGGAATCTTGCTGAAAGGTTTGAACCGATAAAACCCGCACCCCCCGTGATCAATAATTTAGTTTTCATATTATTAACTTATTATATTAATTAATTTCTACATTATTAATCCCGTCTGTGTTTTAACTTATTCCATGGTCTTGTCAAAAACAGTCTCCACAGACCTTCAAGATCACCATACACCGTTTTTAATACCCTAACTGTTGAACCAGGATTATCTACCCAAAGAACAGGCTGTTCATATATCCTATATCCCAATTTCTCGCCCAAAATCAACATTTCACTATCAAAAAACCAAGCATTATCCGCTATAAGGGGGATAAGATCTTTCACTGTCCTTCTGGTTACCGCCTTAAATCCACATTGTGCATCGGAAAAGTTTGTCTGAAAGAAGAGCTTTATTAGTATATTATACCCTCTTGAAAGCACTTCTCGCTTTATAGGTCTGCGCTTTACTTTTGATTGCGAAAGGAGTCTTGAACCAATCGCAATGTCATAACCTTCCAACAGAGATTTCACCACTGGCTCAAGATTACGCAAATCGGTTGACAAGTCAACATCCATATACACAGACACGTCTGCGTGACTCTCTTGCCATACCTTTTTTACCGCCCTGCCGCGTCCTTTCTGGTCCAGATGGAAATATCCCACTCTCTTGAATTTTTTAGCTAGCTTTTTCGCAATATCAAGACTTCCGTCGGTCGAAGCATTGTCTGCAATAGTAATTTTCCAGTTATAAAGAGTAAGATTTTTTATGAGAAACGTCCGCAACTTTAATACATTTGTTTCAAGCTCCTCTTCCTCGTTATATATCGGTATTACTATCTCTACTGATTTTTTCTTTTTGGCCATCTTAATTTTGTGTCCCAAAATAATGATACATATAGTAACAAAATTAGGCCTAAAATGGAAATGGCATTTGATAATGTTCTCACAAATGTATTGTCAAAACTGAATTCCAAAGTATGGTTACCGGAAGGAATTTCTATATTTATTAGCCCTTTTTTATCACCTATATTCTCATTTTTTCCGTCGATTTTGGCCTGCCAGCCGGGAAAATAGGCTATTTGGGTAGAAAAATTTCCTTTTTGTGAGACATATATACTATATTTTTTCTGTGTGGCTGACTCCGCCAAAATACTCAATATTTTCAAATTGTTGCCCGATATCAAATTATGGTAGACAACTTCTGACTGCCTTTTTGGGATAAAAATTCCCGGAGGCAAATACTCATCAGATATTTTGGAAATTTTAAATCTCAAATTATCAGAACCTGTGTAGTAAGATTGCTGAAACTGGATATATTCTTTAGGCTGGAAATATTTATAATTCAGAAAAACAGCGGGAATAACAAGTATTATAGCAAGTGGAATTACAAATTTTCTTTTCAGCGGCAAAAATATGACGGCGGATAGGGCCGAAAGGCTAAAGACGGCAAATGTCAGAAAACGCCAGGGATACTGTATAAAGGAAAATCCTGGAAGAATTCGCCAAAATAGTGATGATTGCTCTAGCATAAAATAAACTGATACGGGAAAGATTGCAAATATCAACAGAATGAACCTAAATATGCCATCCGACAACTTTTTGCGGAAGTATAGGACGAATAAAACCACGACTGACAACAACCCCAAAAAAAGATTATACTTCCCTATCTTAAAAGATAATCCGTCTGTTCTACCCGGAGCTGAGCCACCGTACCCCCACTGGGAATTCCACAGTTGGTCTGGATAGACAAAATTTGACGAAAAATTGCTTCCACCTTTTGTAAGACTTTCCACCCTGGTGTATCCTTTTTCAACTACAGCCGGTATGGTAAAAAAGGCTGAAAGACCGACTCCCAATGCAATAGTAAGAATAAATGAAAACAACAGACTGAAACCTCTCTTTTTTATTAGACTATAAATGAAGAGAAACAACAGCCCGCAGGAAATAAAATACAGAGTGACCATTCCTAATATATTGTGTGATAAAAGAATCCCGGCAAGGCCGGCAGAAGACAAAAGGAGACCTAACCTTTTGACTTTACCCTTTTTATCATCTTTTTTATTTTCGCTTTTTTGGATTAAAAAGAGGCCCAAAAAGAATAATGGCAAAAATCCCAAAGCGTAATACTCACCCACAGCTCCCCTAACGTATATATCTACTGCATGATAAGGAACATATGTAAAAATGACTGCAGACACAATACCGGCCATATTTCCGGCAATTTCTCTGCCTAAAAAATACATAGATACTAAAGCCAAAAGGATCCCGGTTGCATACATCATCTTAGCTGCAGATATCGCGTCCATTCCGACGATGTTAAAAGCGGCACCGATATAATAAGGCAAAGGCGCATAAAAATTGAAAATGGGATAACCGTATCCATAGCCCAAGTCCTGAACTATCCTTACAGGAAACTGCCCTTGTGTCAAAGCTTTGGCCATTTCATACACACGGGATGGTTGAGTATCGTCATGTACAGGGAAAAAACCGCGGACAAAAAGCGGCCTGACAGCCAAATATGATAGCAGGAAAACTACAACAATGCAGACGACTTGCACAAAAAATCGTCTCATAGAAAGGTTAGGCAGAAGGGCGTTTAATTAATCGAAGAACAAGAGATCTTAAAAGCAAAACTACTGCCGCCAGCAAACTAAACAGGGATATCATGTCAGACCAGAATCTGACCGGGGTTTCTGTAAATTTGCCCTCCACCAGTTTGTTACCGACAGGAATATTAATTGTAATTAACCCTTGGGGACTGGATAGGTAATCTATAGGTACTTCAACTCCACCAACATAAAATTTCCATCCCGGAAAATATATAGTGTTTATCGTCACTGTATTGGATTGTTCCGTAATGGTTCTGAATGAAATTTCATGGGAATTATACTGCAAGTTGTACAAGGTAGATTTGGCTTTAGCAAGAACAGCTTTTGGTCCAGTATAGCGGTTTTCCGGTTTCTCTTTTACCCATATAGGCATCAGTTCATCTTTGGATGTAGTAGTAGCATCATTGGTCGCGTAATAAACATCAGGTTTGTTGATATATACATCCGGATGGGCGAAATTCAGACTGAATATCACTGTAACAACCACCAATATTCCTCCTATTATTCTAGTATTCTTATGAGTGGAAAGGAAAATTGATGACATAGCGAGGAAGAAAGCTAAAGGCGTCAGAAGCCTCCAGGGAAAATCAAGCCATGAAAGGGGCGGAGCATTCCAGAAATCAGCGGAAAATGGATGGGCGAAAAAGATTAAAACCGCAATCGAAGAAATGATAAAAATCGCAAGTGGCATATATTTTTTACGGTCAATCTCAGATGAAACCATTAGGCTTATAAAACCCACAATGCCAGCCAATATATGCGCCCAACCCAACTGGAATGAGGGCTTGTCTCCCCAACTCCAAGGCGAAAGAAGATAGTCAGGTAACCTGATAAAATTCTTGGAAACGTCAGCAAGCTTTATTTGAGAAAGAATGAGGTAATTTTTTTCCAAAAGAGCAGGCATATAAAAATATGCCGCCAGTCCCAATCCCAATAAAATCATCGGAAGAAAATACCGCCAAGAGTAGAATTTTATATCTTCAAAATAAGAAATTACGGAAACATAAAGAAATACTATCCAAAATGGAAAAAATACCAAAGCCATGATGTTATGAGCTAAAATCATAAACGCCAAAACAAATGAACACAGTACCATCCTTACCGAAGTAGGTTTTAATATATACTTCAAAGACAGATAAAATAAAAGCGGAAAAATAGCCAGACTGAGCGATTCGCCTATAGATCCCCTAACGTACAAATCAACCAGTCTGAATGGAGCCACAGTATAAAACACAGCTGATAGAAACCCAGCATAATCGCCTGCCAACTCTCTCCCAAGAAGAAACATAAAAATAGCAGAAAAACAAACGCTTGCAACAAATATAATTTTTATAGAATCAGTAAGACCTATATGCGCCAGGCGGAACAGTATTCCTATGTAGAAAGGTGCTGGATAGGTAAATGAAAAAAGAGGGTAACCGTACCCATGGTTAAGATAATCTGACCAGCGCGGAGGAACCTGCAAGTCTTTTATTTCACGTTGCATTTCAGCCAGGCGCACTATCGACCATTCACCGTCCTGTGTGGCAAAAAAGCCTGTTCTGAAATATGGCTTTGTATATAAAAGTACGACTATTAATATGACTACAAAAGGCAGAAATCTTCTCATTTATCTTTTATTTATTATTACCTGGTTGTATCAACACCTGGTAAAAAAGTAAAAATGTATCACTATTACCTCTCCTGTATTTTCCGATAAGTTTTAACGGCCAGTTGGAAGGTACACGCTGGGTTTCCTTAAACACCAAGTATGTCGGATACTTTTTTGCGCTTTCCAAAAGCAGGGATGGAATATTCCCTACTGGCCAGTAACCGTGTATTTCTATATTTTTGTCATTACCCAAATATATCTGAAAAACCGCAGGGAAAAGCCCGAAGGTACCTTCGGTCCCCAATACGATTTTACCATATGATGATTTATCTTTAAGATAAGTTATTACCTCATTCACTCCGTAACCAGAAGGCCAATTGTTGAATAATTGATTCCTGTCAGTGACAGGTATGGCTGCATTTACAGGACTTGTGAGCAAAAGGAATGATTGATAAAAAGGAAAGACCACTATAATCGGAATTACAATAAGAAATGCCTTCATTTTTTTAAACGAAAAAGAACCAAAAACGGTAAGAGTATAACCAACTATAACAAGAAGCGACATTGTCATAAAAAGAAGAAATCTTGGAAAAAGCACTTTACCAAAGGCGGCCAGTGCCAGAAAAGGCACAAAAAACCAAAAGTATAAAAGAATTAATCTATTATCTTTTTTAATAATTGCAAATATAAAAACAACAATAAGCGTAACACCAACAGGAACAGTCATATATGGAATTAAAAACTGAAGCAATCCGTGTAGATTCGGCAGAAATACAGAAAACGGTGAATGAAGAAATTCCGGCACGGTATATATGAAGGAATAATTCTTTTGCTTTATAAGATAAAACCATGGAGATAATCTCAGAGAGTTATACATTACCTCAGCGATTAAGGTACTTATCAGGCTTAGACCAACCCATTTTAGAAGCCTTCTGATTTTTTTCTTTGTCTTAAAATCAAATAAGACTAAGCTGAAAGGCAAAAGCAGAATATAAAAAAGTGCGGAAGACTTGGTCAGAAGTCCCAATCCTACA
This sequence comes from Patescibacteria group bacterium, assembly GCA_023379265.1. Classification (GTDB taxonomy): domain Bacteria; phylum Patescibacteriota; class Microgenomatia; order 2-02-FULL-39-11; family 2-02-FULL-39-11; genus JAMCUI01. Next base: position 239,224 of record JAMCUI010000009.1, on the reverse strand, counting down.
GTCATTCCCAAAAGGAGAGCAACATCAAGTCTGATTTTTTTAACTAGAAGAATTTCAAAATAAAGACTCCATATTCCTATCGTTGCCAAAAGACTGTCCATAAGCGCCAACCTATCATACAGAAGATTAAAAGGTGCTATTATATATAATATCGAGCTCGCAACAGCAGCTTTCTTGCCAAAAAGCATTCTTGCCACAAGATATATACCCACTACCGCTACCACTCCAGAAAGCACCGAGACAAACCTGCCGGCAAAAAGTGGGTCATGGAAAAACTTAAACATGGGATACATAAACCATGTTAACAGGGGTTGTTTGCCGTCGGTAAGGGCAATATATCTTTGAGCAGGATCTGCCAGTCCGATTTGGGCCCAACGGATATATATTGCCTCATCGGTAAAAATAGGTATATTTAAGAGGTTTACTACTCTTGTGACAAATGTCACAATAGCAATACCAATAACTAATAACACTTCCATAACAATCTCCAATCATTATAGCATTTATTACTCATTAAAAAGACATTTGTCAGATTGACTTTACGGTTTTGGGAAACATAAGCCGACGAAGAAGTACAAGTATAAAAACTGTCAAAACAGGTAGTACAAACAGTAAATTCTCCATGGGAAGTACGTTGCCTGAATAGTCTCCCATAAAGATAAAAGGAGAATACCGCAACATTGCCCCCAAAGTTAGAAAAACCGTAAATAGCTTCAGACTGAAATTTTTATGAACAAGAGCTGTTATCCCCACAAGAGGTATGAAATACCATGGGTATGGCTCCCTATAAATTATTTCAGCTCCTATTCCCAAAAGAGTTAAAAGATACAAAATGTATAAACCCCATCTGCTCAGTCCCACTTTTCTGAATTTATGAAAAATAAAAATCGGTAACAGTAAAAGCGTGACATATTTTATGCCCGCAGATAGTAAAACTGCCAAAAAGCCTGAGATTTCCTTTTTTTTAGGGAAAAAAAGATAAATAGCCGCAAGAAGAAAAGTTAGCATTAACACCTCGTTATGGGGACTGACTATTGACTCAATTATGACAAGAGGGTTAAGTGCAAAAAAAGCTACAGATGCGGTAATATTTGTCGGAGTTATCTTTTTGGCTATTTTATAAATTAAAAATACGTTTAGAAGATATGATAGTAAAAACATCAGCTTGAAATTTAGAAGTGTCGGAACAAACTTGCCAAATCCCAAAAAAGAAAAAGGTAATGTCACAAGTATCCATACCGGTCCGTACGGGTAGGTCCTGTGTGTCCAATGCATAAATCTGGTCCAAAGGTCATTGGGATAGTTGAGTGCCGAGTGGCTATAGGGATTGGCATGATAGAGTGTAATAATTCTGGCGTCAAACATATAATTGAATATATCATACGAAAATGCCGGGTATGAAAAGAAAAGAAAAACGCATGCTAAAGTAATTATGGTTATTATCTGCCGGAAATTTATCTTTTTTTTTCCTATCAAAAACAACGTCAAAGAATACAAGATATATAGACTACTCAATATTACACAATAAACTGACACTGATATTGGCCTTTGGTAATAACCCAGATATATTAGTTGTTTTTGGAGAAACTGGTAGAAATGGTTTGAGGAAAGTGTTAGGTTTAAGTCTATCTGAGAATATGAATAAACCGACAAAAGAAGAAAAACAGAAATGTAAAGTGCAAGGAAAAATAAAAATTTAGCTCGGCTCATAATCTTTCTTTTCAATGTAAGTGCCATTTATACTATTCCACCTGATTCTTAAAAGATCCAAAAAACTTTCAATGGAATCCTTTATTGGATTAATGTGTCGCGTCTCCTGATAATGCCATTCAACTGGAACTTCAATAATCTTATATCCCAAAAGCTTTGCCAGATAGAGCACTTCTACATCAAATCCTGCAGTAACTGTGGACCCGCTGACCCGACGCTTTAGACTAAAAACCTGCAGCCGAGGAAAAATATCCAAAGCTGCCTGCCGGCTGAAAGCCTTAAAGCCACATTGGGTATCAGAAATTCCCAGATTAAGTATAAAATTGCGTAAAAAAACAAATCCTCTTGCCATGGCCAAACGGAAAATAGGAGCTCCTTTTCTTTTGTCTTTGCGGGAACCGATGACGATGTCAAATTTTTTTTCAAAATACGGTAAAAGGCTATTTATCTGACTAATAGGAGTTGCCTGATCCAGATCAGAAAATAGAATTATTTTGCCTTTAGCATACAAAACGCCTGCAGTGACAGCTGCTGCTTTCCCTTGATGTTTTTTTCTTAACATACTGAACTTTTTATGGTCTTTGATGAAACTCTTTATAAGTGAAATACTATCATCAGTACTACCATCATCTACCAGTATCACTTCGTATGATAGATTCCTTTTTCTCAGAAAATGCGAGACGCTTTCTAGCGCACCCAACCTAATGTTTCTTTCTTCGTTATAACAGGGAATAATGACTGATAAAAAAATTTCTTCTTGCATGCTAGTTCAACCCTGATAATGTTTTAACAAAAAAACTCTAACTGTAACAACTTTCCATTCTTTCACGATTTCTGCTCTCCCGAATCCGGCTATTTCCCAGAGAGGATTACCTAAAGGATTACATACTTTATCTTCACATACCACAATTAGTGAATTCGTAACGGTCTTACGTGCGGGATCAACCGACGGAGTTTCAATCACCTTTGGTGGGCGTCCCCACACCTCCAGAAAATATCTGTAAGCCTGGTCAGAATTCCTCAGCGCGATAAGGGCGAAATTATAAGGTTTCCCGTCTGCAATTTTATAAACAAACCTGGAAACATCTTCAGTATTTTTGAGCATATTATTTGGAGGAATAAGAAGTGGATTTTTCTGGAAATTAAAAAAGGACAAGGCAATAATTACCAATACAACCGCAATTTTGCCAATATACCTTTGCTGCCATATGATAGAAAATGCAATACCGGTTATAAGAAACGGGACAGCAAAAAGAGAACCGAAATAATAATCATATATTACTCCCCTATATATCCCAAAAGCGATAATTCCCGTAATAAACCAGATTCCTATGACCGAGATGGACGCCTTTTGTTCTTTTTTCATCCTCACATGATTCCAGTAAAAATAAATTAGAACTGCTAAAAAAAGTATAAAAATTTTGGTCAAGTCAGCATCGGAAATAACAACCAACCTCCAGAAAAGTCTGACAAATACGTCTGAAACAGTATTCCAAAAAGAAATTATAAAGGGCACGTTATGCACATGTTGCTCCTCTACCAAAAACCTAAAGACAGCTTTGGTATTTACAAAACTATGCCGAAGTTCAAATAGAACGAATGGGGAATACGTAAGTAAAAATCCTAAAACAGAATAGATATAATACTTCAATGGGATCCGGAATCTGATAAGAAAGAGACACGCTAATATGATTGGTAAAAACATGAATGTCACATAATGAAGCTGCAAAAGTATCCCCAACGACAAAGCTACAACTGTTAACCATCGGTTTTCTCGTTTTATGATAATTTTTAGGAGCCCGTAAATGATTAGAAGAGCAAAAAATGGCACGACGTTGGGATTCCAAGATGACCTACCGTACGTTATCGTCAATGGAGATATTGCATAAAGAAAAGACGCTACCACTCCTGTAAACGGATTAAAAAAATCATTGCCTGTTCTGAATAAGAGATAAATCGTAGCAATGCTAAAAAGAGCCACCATGACGGCCGGGCCGACTGGGTTTAACCCCCACAAGAAAAGAAAAGGGGCCATCATATAGTAATATATTGGCCCCATATACATGGCGCCAACACTGGTGATTGGACCCAAAAGAGTCAACTTATGATCTACTATCATCCTTTTGACCACCAACACATCCCGCCCCTCATCTCCCAAAAATGTCATATATTCATTTATCCTGTAAAGCCTAAGGAATGCACCCAAAATGAGTATGCCAAAAAAAAGCAAGAGGGGTATATATATTTTCCAATTGGCTGATTTTTTTGATTTAGCCATAAACCGGTTTCTAGCCTTTAATATGGGTTTTCCATATAAAACGGCTGTACGCAAAATAACTGTAAGGTATAACAAGGAAAACTATTGAAAGTACCATAAATATAAACCAGCTGCCTACTCCAAAGAAATGAGTTCCCACTCCAACAACAACTCCTTGCATTAGAATCGCAACGACTGAAACAAGATTAAACTGTATGAATTTTGAAACAATACGTTTACTGTTTATTTTCTTATGAGAAAAGGTCCATAAGTTATTCAGTATGAAATTGGAGATTATTGCACCCTCTGCGCCTACCGATACGGAAACACCTGGATTCAAAGATGACAATATAAGAATTTTGGAAACAAATGTCTGAATAAGAAATCCTATACCTCCGACTATAACATATTTGAAAAAACTGGCCGAACGTTCCAATCTGATAGAAATACTGTTATTGACATATTCAACAATGTCACGAAAATAATAACGGTTAAATCCTATCTTTGACTTTCCAAACCTTCTTTCCTTAAATACCACTGGCACCTCGCAAAACTTAGCTTCGGTTTTTGACAGTTCATAAAGTATTTGCAGCTGGAAAGAAAAACCGGCATTCTTCATCCTATCCAAATCCACCTTATCAAGAATCTTTTTTACCCTGATCGCCTTAAAATTACCAGCGTGATCCTTGACTTCACGGACACCTGCCACAAACCAGGCAAGAAGAGTATTTGACACATCATGATTTAACTTCCTAAACCAATTCCAACCCAACACTTTGCCACCGGAAACATGACGGGAAGCAACCGCCACGTCATATCCTTCATCAATTTTCTTGACAAGTTTGGGATAATCAGCCGGATCCCATTGGAAATCGGCATCGTTGGGAATGACTATATCAGCCCCCAATTTCGTCATGGCATATTTATATCCAAGGATAAGCGCCTTACCCAATCCTTCCTTTTTTTTCAGCAATAATATTACGTTCTTATTTTTCTCCATATATTTCTTCGCTACATTCGCTGTACCGTCAGGTGAATGATCGTCAACAACAAGTATCATATTTTCCCATTTAGGGTATTTTTTCCCAACACTGTTTATCATATCGATCATTTTGCCGATATTTTCTTTCTCGTTGTATGTGGGAATTATATGAACAATTCTCATACTTTCTTAAAATAGTCTACTGTTCTTATCAAACCTTCCGAAAGGGGAATCTGCGGCTGCCACTGAAGAAGTCGTTTTGCTTTTGTGATGTCGGGCTTACGCCTGTCCGGATCGTCTATCTCCTTATCCTTCACATTCATTAGATGTGATTTCGATCCTGTAAGTTTTAGTATATATTCTCCAATTTCTTTTATGGTTTTTTCATCAGGATTACCCATGTTGATTACTTCTCCATCCAATCCTTCTTTCTGTCCTGCAATTAGCAGTCCTTCAACCATATCACTAACATAACAAAAAGATCTCGTCTGAGAACCATCTCCATATATTGTCAAGGGCTTGTCCGATAGGGCCTGGTTGATAAAATTGGAGACAACGCGGCCATCATCGGGTTGCATTCGTGGTCCATAAGTATTAAAAATTCTTACTATCCTTATCGACAATTGAAACTTTCTGAAAAACTCCATGGTAAGCGACTCGGCAAAACGTTTCGCCTCGTCATAACATGAACGTGTTCCGACTGTGTTTACATTACCGTAATATGTCTCCTTTTGTGGGTGTACATGGGGATTGCCGTATACTTCTGAAGTGGATGCTAAAAGAAATTTAGACCCGTTTTGGCGGGCTATCTGAAGTATATTAAAAGTACCTTCAGAATTGACTCTAAGTGTTTCTATTGAATATCTCCGGTACTGGGGTGGGCTGGCGGGAGAAGCAAGATGATATATACACTTTGTCCCATCAAGTTCTTTTTGAACTTCTTGAGATAAAGGAGAAATGATATCGTGTTTGATAAAATGAAAAGATGGATTTTTTGAGAGGTGGCTGATGTTCTTCTGGTTTCCGGTCAGAAAGTTATCAATACAATATACTTCAAATCTCTGCTCCAGGAGTCTATCACATAAATTTGATCCTATAAATCCCGCTCCACCTGTAACAATGCATTTGTTTGAATTCTTCATTATTTGACATTTGCTGATAATTTCCTTTTTTTATCCTCCGACTATTCAATAAAATTACTCTTATACTCTTGCCCTCCAATAATTCAAAAGGTCTTCCATTGTCTTTTCAAAAGGGATTTGCGGTTTCCAGCCGGTTTTCTTCATGAATTTGGATGCGTCTCCCTTGAGTACCTCTACATCTGATGGACGCATCCTGCTTTTATCCTGCATAACTCTGATTTTCTTTTTAGACATTGATAAAAGAAGATCGAGCACATCTCTTATTTTTATTGTTTTTCCTGAGGCTATATTGTAGACTTCTCCCGGATCACACTTTTGCACTGAAAGATAATAAGCTTTGACCATATCCCGCACGTCAGTATAATCCCTTTTTGCTTCAAGATTACCAACATATACTATCGGCTCAGCTTTACCCTTTTCTATCTCAGCTATCTGCTTGGCAAAAGTGGACTCGGCAAAAACATTTCCCCTTCTGGGACCGGTGTGATTAAAACCTCTGGTGCGTATCACTCGCAACTTATAGCTCTCCCAATACTGATAACCCAAATAGTCCATTGCCAGCTTGGATACTGCATAAGGTGATAGTGGCCTGAGCGGATTTGTCTCTCTTATGGGCAATTCGTTTGCAAAGACACGTCCGTATTCCTCAGATGAACAGGCGATTTGAATAGGTATATCAAGCTGACTTTTTCTTACAGCCTCAAAAAGATGTACAGTCCCCGTAATGTTAACTTCCAAAGTGTTTGCGGGTGACTGCCAGGATGACTGGACATAAGATTGAGCGGCAAGATGGAAAATATAGTTAGGCTTTATCTCATCAACTACCGTATAAAGAGAGTGTGCATCCAGTAGATCTGCTTCATGTAATTTGACCTTATTTTTAATATGGTCAATATTGTCGCTTTTTGATCTCCAACGTTGCACCCCATGCACTTCTACTCCCTCGGAAAGCAACAGTTCCGCCAGATGGCTACCAGCAAAACCAGTGATTCCGGTAATTAGCGCAACCTTTTTAGCTGACTTTTTCATAAATTCCTCCTTTTTATTCCCTTCCAACGCCTTTATAAGTAAATCCAAGACTTTTGACTTTCTGCGGGTCGTAAATATTGCGCCCGTCAAAAAGATAAGCGCGTCTCATCACTGACTTCAGTGCAGAAAGATCTAACTGCTTAAATTCATTCCATTCAGTCAATACTAGTACAGCATCAGTGCCCGACACTGCATCCATAGCGCTTTTAGCATAAGTGATATCTTCTGGCAACACTTCACGGGCTTTATCCATAGCTACAGGATCAAAAGTCTTTATATTGGCACCTTCCTGTTTCAGTTTTTTTATGACGTCAATTGAGGGAGCTTCCCTCATATCATCAGTATTTGGCTTGAAAGCTAAACCCAATACCGCAATAGTCTTACCTTTTACTCCCTTCAGGGTCTTTATCACTTTTTCAATAAACCTTTTTTTTGCTTCTTGGTTTACTTTATACACTGCCCTCAGAAGCTCAAAATCATAACCTTTATTCTGGGAAATGGCAATAAGCGCCTTCACATCTTTTGGAAAACAGCTTCCACCGAAACCCACTCCTGGGTAAAGAAAACTCCTTCCCAGTCTTTTATCTAATCCCACACCCGTCAGGACTACTTCCACATCCGCCCCTACATGATCACAGATAAAGGCCATTGCATTGGCAAATGAAATTTTAGTTGAAAGGAGCGAATTTGAAGCGTATTTGATCATCTCGGCAGATTCAATAGAATTCACGATTCTTTCTCCATCTATTGGTTTATGGAGATCCAGAAGTAAATCTTTGGCTTTTCTGCTGTCTGCACCAATCACTATCCTATCCGGGTTAAGCGTATCCTGCAAGGCTGTCCCTTCACGCAAAAATTCAGGACACGATGCAATGTCATAATTGGATTTTTGGGGGGCAAACTTTTCCAGAATTTTGGCTACTTCTCTGTTGGTTCCCACAGGTACAGTGCTTTTAGTGACAACCACGGTATAACCGCCTAGGCTTTTGGCAATTTCACGAGAAGCTGCAAAGACGCTTGAGAGATCCGCTTCGCCATTTGTCTTGGGTGGCGTACCAACACAGATAAAAACTATCTTTGAGGAGGGAACTGCTTCCTTATATTCTAGGGTAAAATGTAGTCTACCCGCGGCAATATTGCGCTTGACCATCTCAGCAAGCCCCGGCTCAAAAAAAGGCATAATACCCTTTTTCAGCTTCTCAATTTTTTCTTTTGTCCGACCTACTACCCATACATTATTGCCCAGATCGGCAAAGACCGCCGCTGAAACTAATCCCACATAACCATGTCCTATAACTGCAATTCTCATATTTTTCTAGGTTTATCTAAAGAGATACCATCTTTTGATTTTTCAGAGGTTTCTCTGACATAAGGTCAACTATGAGCGAAAGTTGTCATTTCTGTAAAAAGAAGAGAACTGTTTTGTTTACAGCAATGCTAATTGCTTTTTCATTTCCATCAAACCTTCGTCAAACCTGCGCATTTTAGCACCTAATTTGGTTATTTTATCATTTTTCAAAGCCAGCCGACAAGGACGAAATGCCCTACCAGCAAAATATGCCTGTCGCGTTACTTTTTCGTATTTTCCTTTCAAATTGAAAGTTTTCGCAATCATACCGGTGGCTTCATAAGGAGTAAGGTTTTGACTGCCCACTACATGAAAAATACTTTGAAATTCCCTTTCAATGAGCATATCCAACGCCCCTGCAATATCATCGATAAAAGTGGGTGTGAAAATATGATCAGTAAGAGAAAGAAGTTTTTCGCCTTTTGCCATCTTTTCCATAATCCGGCGGACAAAATCAGTCCTTTCGTCAAAAGAAGACCTATATGGATAAGACAGCCTGACTACCGCATGGGATATATCTGCGCCAACCACAGTCATTTCCCCTTCACGTTTGGTATATCCATACCAGTTGACGGGATTGGGTTCATCTTCTTCCGTGTAAAAATCTTTTGTTCCGTCAAAAACAAAATCAGTCGATATATAAATTACCCTGAGGTTTAATTTTTTGGCGGTATTGACAATGTTTTTTGTCCCCTCCACATTTACCATGTACGCCGGACCGTCTTCTCCAAGCATTTTATCATCCTCACACCCGTCTACATCTGTTTTTGCAGCCATGTGAAGTATAGTTTTTGCTGCTGAGCCGTCACAGACATTAAAAACTTGGTCGTAATCGGTAATATCGACACCAGTCTTGAAGCTCAAATCGGTAAAATCGTATTTATATTCCAAAAGCTCCATAACTCGAGTCCCTACCAATCCTGACAGTCCCGTACCCAAAATAGGAATTTTCATAATTTTTATATATCGCTATACTGCTCTTTATAATATTTCTGAAATGTCTCAGACTTCAATCTTTTCCACCAATCTTCATTTTTTTGGTACCAGTTGACAGTTTTCTCCAAAAGGATATCAAAATCAGCCACAGGCTCCCAACCCAGTTCGTTTTTAATTTTAGACCAATCCACTGCATATTTCCTGTCGTGTCCAGGACGGTCTTTCACAAAAGTGATAAAACTTTCGTCTTTACCCAATATCCTAAGAATTTTCTTGACAATTCCCAAATTTGACATATCGCAAGTCAGACCTCCCACGCAATAAGTCTCTCCGATTTGGCCTTCATGCAGCACCAAATCAATAGCTTTGCAATGGTCTTCCACATACAACCAATCGCGAATATTTTGCCCATCCCCGTATACCGGAACCTTCTTTCCTTCAAGAAGGTTTGTCACTACAAGAGGAATAAGTTTCTCGGGATACTGGAAAGGGCCGAAATTATTGGAACAATTAGTGATAGTGATAGGCAAACCGTATGTATGAAAATATGTCCGTACTAGATGGTCTGAAGCTGCTTTGCTGGCTGCATAGGGACTTCTGGGATTGTATGCAGTCTCTTCGCTAAATTTACTTTTATCATCCAACTCCAGCGAACCGAAAACTTCATCAGTAGAGATATGGTGGAATTTTTTGACTTTATTTTTCAGGGCCGACTCCAAAAGTACATGGGTACCGATAATATTTGTCTCCATAAAAGCCGAAGGTTTTTTTATCGACCGGTCCACATGGCTTTCTGCGGCAAAATGACAGACAATATCCGCATCCTTCATCAGTTTATCAACCAATTCCCTATTGCAAATATCCCCCCTGACGAATTTGTAATTTTTCTCATTTTCGACACTTTTGAGGTTTTCCGGGTTTCCGGCATAAGTCAGCTTATCAAGGTTTATGACTTCATCAGCCGGGTATTTTTTCATCCAATAAAGTATAAAGTTGCTACCTATAAAACCGGATCCACCTGTAACCAAAATAGTCATAAATCATTTATGCTGATTTTATAAAAGTGAGAGCTTAAATCTTTTTCCAGTCAAAGCCGATTATTCTGTCATCCTCCGGTATCCTTCCCTCCTCATCAAGACTGTACGTACCCGATGTGGCATAAAAAAGTTCTGAGTCTGGAGAAATTACCTTGCATCCATGTGCTACTCCTGGCGGTATCTTTAAGACAACATTTTCCCCTTTTTCGCCAAGAATGAATTCATTTAGTACTCCAAATGTCGGAGATCCTTCCCTCTTATCATAAAGGCCGACATGTAAAGTGCCTTTGGCCACGTACCACCAGTCAACCTGGGTTTTATGTATATGCCAGGCTTTCACTACCCCTTTGTGCATGTAGGAATGGGACAACTGACCGAATCCTTCGGCAAACATATCGTCGGTCACCCGTATCAATTCCTCAAAATAACCTCTTTCATCACGGTGTCTTACCAGTTTCTTTATTACTACCCCTTCAATCATTTTTTTATTTTTCATTTGCTCTCCCTTTCTCAGCCCAATATTTATTTGCCTGGTATAAAGTATCAAAAGTCCCTGCATCCGACCAAAAACCGTCTAGTTCTGCCCATCTTAAAGTCGACCGTTTTATATACTGGTTATTTACGTCGGAAATCTCCAGTTCATTTCTCCATGATGGTTTACAGTCCCTAATATAATCAAATACATTATTATCATATATATAGACTCCGGGGATGACATAATTGCTTTTGGGTTCTTTGGGCTTTTCTTCAATTGCGGCAATTTTACCGGCGTCTTTGGTATCAAAGACGGGAACTCCAAAACGTCCCAGTTCCTTCTTATCCCCGACTTTCTTAAGAAAGATGAGCGCACCTTCCTTAAATGAGTCCACATCTTTCTTTATGTTGGCATCAGTCGTATTATCCCCAAGAATTACAGTAATATTGCCGTTGGCGGCAAAATCTTCTGCAAGAAGCAGAGCGTCGGCTATTCCCCCATCCGGCCTTTCCTGATAAGCGTATTCCAGATGTCTTACTCCCAACTCTTTCCCGTTTTTCAGGACGCTTATAAAATCACCTGAGTGAGGACCGCTCGTGACAAGGATTATTTCGGAGATACCCGCTTCAACCAAAGTCCTTATGGGATAAAAAACCATCGGCTGGTCATAGACCGGCAAAAGATGTTTGTTGGTTGCAAACGTCAGAGGATAAAGCCTTGTTCCTAAACCACCCGCTAATACTACACCTTTCATAATTAGTACATTATTTCTTTAATTTTTATCCATTTCTCAAAACTGATTCTGTTATCAAATTCGTAGAACAGGGAGCTAATGATAAATCGCGCCTCTCAGTAATATTATTGCCAATAGCGAGATGAGTAGATATTCTACCATAATTTTGGGATGCAGGTCACCTTCAGCCTGGTGATGTATGATCCCCCATATAAAGTAAGAAATACTTGTGCCTATGGCAACCAAAAACTGGCGGTCTGGATACCCGGCAAAAAAGGAAAAAGTCAAAAGGCCTATGACCAGAATAAAAATCAAAATCATATAGTGCATCACATGTACACGTGCGTTTGCGTTTTTCATAAAAATACTCCCGTTAATTATAAAATAACTCCGATACCTGTGGCACCCATTGCTCCAATAAGAGCTGCCAGAAATATTATGTGAGCTAGACTATGACCTGAAATCCTGGCTGGCTTAAATTTCCACATATAAAGGCTATCCAGGAAAAGTACGATCAGAAGAATCTCTGCCAAAACAAGTGACACTGATTTGGAGACAGAGGCAGAAAGGATCAAAGGTTTGTTGCTGGCAACACTTGCTGGCGGTGGATTCTCCGGTTTGGTTTGTGCTGAGGCTACCGGTTGGATTGTTGGAGTAGCTGTCGGTTCAGGCAAAGGATTATTTGAGGCAACATTATCTGTCTGTGGCTGGGATTGGGAACCAAACTCCTCAACCACAAGAGTAGTATCCTCACCTGTAAGCCTGCCATTCATGACGGCAATACCGATATCAGTATATTCGGGCTTTAGAATATTTTCTCTGTGTGAGGGAGAATTCATCCATGCATCCACCACTTCCTTGGAGGTATTAAAATCCTTAGCCAAGTTTTCACCTGCATAGACATAATGGTAACCTGAGGCTGTAATAAAAGTCCAAGGAGTTGTCCCCGTAGGAGAAATATGGGCCCAATAATTTTTGTCAAACATGTCTGTTGCTTTTTGTGTCGCAGCTGCATTCAATTCAGAACTCAGTTTCAGGGATGAAAGTCCCCGGCTGGTACGCTCCTGGTTGACATAGTAGAGTACCCGGTCAATATTTATATCTGTTGCATACCCCAGGACATTACCACCGCTTCCTCCCGCCATACCGATAAACATCTGAAATACGATAAGGAGCATGATGTAGTAGACAATCACCCTATGATGGAGGAGCCGTGCCCGGAAATTGTTGCTCTCATGAGGGATAAAATAATGATGGACAATTTGTCTGAATTTTTTCAGCATTAATTACCATTTTTGCAGAATTTTACCTTCAGTTCAAGACAAAGATTAGTTTGTCATGGGTAGTCGGTGGTTTGTAATCACTAAAAACTTACATATAAAACTGCAAAGTATGTGTAAATTCCCTAAGATCGCATATAGGACGCTTATTCCAGCTTTTTGGCTGAAATGCGATAAGTGAAATACAAATATTACTTTTTGGTCAACACACCAACAAAATTTTCCAACCTTGCTGGTTATGGAATTTACATTACTGGCGGTTTTACTGGCAGGACAAGCAAAGAATGCGATTTAATAATTCGCGGATTTGGGAGTAGCCTGTTCAATTGCTTCAGAGTCAAGATTTGCCGAACCGGTTGATGTAAACCAGTTTTCAAAGAGTGTCCCGTCTCCCGGTGGATCTGTCCGTGACATGGATTTTTTCGGGTTTACCGAGTCTCCTTCAAACCAACTATTTGTATCGTTGGCAGCGTCAATTACCGTATCTTTTGTATCTTTCAGCACTAATTGTTCCCCGCCATTGGAAAGATTCATAGACGGAAAAGTAAAATCTGGATCGATATTTAGTACCGAATTATCTTTCCTCCAATGTGAGATGAGAAAATAACCCTGAGCCGATATGGTGCTCTCCGGCAAAATTGCATCAAGAATAGTGGAATTCCCCAGATTTTCCACTGTCCAACCGCTCAACTCTATGCCATGTGTGGTGGTATTTTTCAGCTCCACCCACTCATCAGCACTGCTACTACTGCTGCCGGCCCACATTATCTCATTTATGACCACGTCTCCCGGTTGTGCTTCTTTTGTCACCGTCGGCGTGGGAGTCGGAGATGGAGTCAGTGAAGGTGTCGCTGTAGCTGTCGGTGTAGTAGATGGCGTCACTGTCGGAGTCGGAGTGACAGATGGGGTTATTGTCGGTTGGGAAGTCTCAGTTGGCAATGGAGTTAAAGTCGGTTCCGGAGTTTCGGATGGCGTTGTCGATGGAGTAATTGTCGGCTCGGGAGTATTGGTTGGAGTAAGCGTCGGTGTAGTACTGCGCAACGGCGGAAGAGCTCCTAGAGTAGGAAGAGGAAGAAGTGTAGGCAGCGCCCGAAGAGTCGGTAATGGCGAAAAAGTGGGAAAAGGATAGGACCTGAGATAACTAAAATAATAATCTTGTGGCGCAAAAGAAGAGACGGAACTGGGCCAGAAATATTGCGCGCTTGCGGTTTTTACCTGGTTAAAAAGCGTAAGTAAACCGAGAAAGGCACCGAGTAGAAAATAACCTATTTTAATTTTGGGCAGCATTTCACCAATTTACACAAAATAAAAATAAATGTCAGTAACTTATCATACGCAAACACAAACGTGATAAATATCACACGGAAGGTGTAGGTGTTGGAGTCGAAATCGTGGGTGTTGGAGTATTCGTTGGACTTATGGATGGTGTAGGTATTTTTGTGGGAGTTAGAGTCGGCGACTCAATAGGTGGTAACGTAGGTAATGATTGTAAGGTTGGAAGGGGTGATAAAGGTGGTAAAGTTGGTAAAGGTGCAAAATCACATACAATTATAGGCAGCGGTTGTAATGTGGGCAATGGCTTAAGCGTTGGTAAAGGTGGTAATGTAGGTAATTGCTGCAGAGTTTGAAGAGAGTGCAGATCCCGTATAGATTGTGTTTCACTCGGTGAAACAGTAGGAGATGGTGTGATTGTCGTCCATACATATCTGCAACCGGGAGGAAGATTTGGCAACGAAGATGGTGTTGGAATAGGAGTTGGTGTCTGGGTTTGGGTAGGAGTGACGGAAGGAGTAGGGGTTGGTGTCACAAAACTGACTGCCGTAGAAAAGGTATTACCTATCATTTTGGCTTGTGCGGTAAATTGAGAAAATGTACCGGGTACAAAATAAAAAGTACACTCGATCATCAATACGGTAAATAGAAATATATTCTTTTTCATACTTTTCTATACGCATTCATCTCTTCCAGAATATCTTTTCTTATAACTTTCTTATATTCCTCCTTGATAGTATTTAATTCAAATCCGACAAATAAAAGGATAGGAACTACAATTAAACTTATAAACCCGGGAAAAGACTTTATAAAGTTGGTTAATTTACCAACATTGGGAAAGATATAAATATCCTTTCCTATAATCTGGAATGAGGAGACTAACTGCGGATCAGGTGAAATATTGGCATCACCTTTAGTCTGATACTGCCCGTTCTTCAACGCATGAATTCTATGTGTCACAGAGATGTCTCCCCGTTTGAAAGTGATGATATCTCCGACTTTATACGTTGATACAGGTCTTGTAAAAATCATGCTACCTACGTGTATAGTAGGTTCCATGCTGCCGGTGAGTACGTCAAATGACCGAATTCCGCCAAATACGGAAAAGTGAGAGGTGATTAATACAAAAAGGATTACTGGAATTGCAATAAATGTAAATATGGACAATATAACTTTGACTATCTTTTTCAAATATTTCATAATCAACACCTATTCCTAACAGTGTAAGTTGCCCGTGCAGCCCTACACTATTAGGAATTAAGATTTTTTAAGAACCGACTGATCCGTCAAATGACGTATCAAATATTACTGATTTCCCTGCATCTACAGAATCTCCGCTTGGTAAACTAGTTGACAAGGTACAATGGACAACACCACCTGGTGCTAAAGTTCCCAAACTTTGGGGGACATGCCCATTCCATGCAGTAATTGAGAATGGTCCAGCTGTAGTTGAACCACAAGTGTAAGTTAGTGATAAATTATCATTATAAGATCCGCCACTTCCACCTGTCACATTTATTGTTGCTGTTAGATTCATCGTTGCACCAGGATCTGTATCTGTATTTTGTAGCCAAAAATCGTGTACAACAGGTGTTCCACCTGGAATAATACCTGATTCGGTAACACCTCCGACTGTGGTATTAAAGGTAGTATTATTAGTTGAGATTAATAGGCTTGGATTTGTCGATGAAAATGTATTACTTGTTGCTGTTGCTGTAGATACTAACGCAGCATAAACTCCAACTCCTAAAAGCGCCAGAGAAGCTAGTATGGAAAGTCCGCTAATTACGATTTTCCTGCTCATTATTTTTTTCACCCCCTTCCCGCAAAAAAATACCACTCCAAAAGGAGTGGCTAAAATATGCTTTTTGTACAATACTTACGTTTTGATTGGAGGCGGGCAAGCGCATCTTTATTTTGGGAAAGTTTACCTCCGCTGGCGGTCGGTAAGAAATAAACCGTCCCCAATCATAATGTAAAAAAAATGAATGTCAACTGTGAAATAATAGAGAAAAATATGAAAAAGTATATCAATTTTCCGGTGGTATACAGCGTGTTCTTTTTATTTATATTTTGTTCCGTATAATCTTCTGCGGACCTTCCCAAAGGTATAAAACGGAGAGCTGCATCCGATTTTATTGAAAAGTTGTGTTATACTTCTTGCACTTGAAATTGCAATCAGCATATACCCTTCTAGACTGATTTAGTAACATTTTTCTTGCGAAAAAGTTTCAAAATACAGTAAGAAGGGTATATACTCTATTACTCATATTGATATGAAAAACTGGGTAAAACAACTTTTTACCTTATATTTCGTCGGACTGTTCCCACTGGTTGTCGTCTTTGTGGCGTCACTTTACAACCCGGCCGACTCGGACCTGGGATGGCACCTGCGGTACGGACAGTACTTTTTCCAGCACCATGCCATATTGACCAAAAATCTTTTCTCATCGGAGATGGTAAATTACGACTGGGTCAACCACTCATGGGGGACTGACGCCATCACCTATTTTACATACCACCATTTCGGCTTTTTCGGATTGAGCGTCCTGGGGGCTCTGGTAGTAGTCGCAACTATGTATTTTTTTGCAAAGGCGGCAAAGCTGAATTTTTGGCAACAGGCAGTACTTTTTCCCATCCTTTTATTCCTAGAGGAACCGCTTACTATCATCTCTTTCCGCTCACAGCTGATGACTCTGGGCTTTATAGGACTGGTATACTTTTTCATCTCCAAATTTCAAGAAAAAAAGTACAAATGGCTTTTTGGCATAATCCCCATGTTTCTTGTCTGGAGCAACCTCCATGGGGAATTCATACTAGGGCTGGGAGTTTTTGCCGGCTGGATAGGGATATATACTTTGCGTCTTCTTTATGATAAATACCGGTTAAGGATAAAGACTGATTTCCATGAGTGGAGAATACTTGTTTCCGCTTTTTTCCTATCCTTTGCCGCAACTTTCGTCAATCCCTTCACCTGGCGCGTCTACCTGGAAGCGACACACCATTTTGACAATCCTCTGCAAAAATATATTGTCGAGTGGACTCCTTTTGATCCTGGTTCGACCCTCTGGTGGCGCCTTGTCTATTGGGGAATACTGATTGCTATAAGCCTTATTGTAATTGCCAAAAAGAGACAGGTGAAAAAACTCTTACCTTATATCTGCCTCATGATTCTACTTTTTGTATTTTCATTCTGGATGAGGAGATACTCCTGGCCGATGTTTCTTATCTCCATCCCTGTAGTCGCTGTTTTTGTCAAAGCCATAGAACCGCCAAACAAAAAAATATCGGCAATCTTTGCTACATTCCTTTTGGCTGCTTATTACTTTTATTCCATATTTATTCACAACCAGTCGGTGCTCTTAAGATCCATGTCTTGGGATTTTTACTGCAATGTATATATATTCTGCTCACCCAAGTCGGCCCAATATCTTGTGGAACACAAACCCGCCGGAAAACTGCTGACTTTTTACAACTGGGGAGGATGGCTCATCTGGAATTACCCCAATATAAAACCGTCAATGGACGGACGCATGCCTTTCTGGAAAGATGACCACGGCTACAGCGCCTTTGCACACTATTACCCGCTGGAGCAGAATATGGCAAGCGTGGACGCTTCCGAATATGACGAAGTCTATATGCCACCAACCAAACCTATATATAAGCAGATGCTCAAACTTGTGAATGAGGGCCGCTGGAAAATAGTTTTCCAGGATATGTACGCCGGAATATTTGTTCGAAATGATATAAAACAGACATTTGGCCCAATCCGTTAAAATCTTGTGCTCTGCGTAATAAGGAGCCTGATATACTATTTTTCAAATAAAATATAAGTTCAGAATTTTCCGTTGCAAAAGATGGGAAATCTGGCGCACCAACGCGCAAAAGGATTATAGGGTGTAGGCGTCGGTGTAACACCGGATGGAGAGGTCGGAGTAGGCACAGGCGTAGAAGTCGGCTTTGGAGTCGGAGTCAGTGTCGGAGTAGGAGAAGGTTTAAGAGTAGGAGTAGCTGTAGGAATAGGCGTAACAGTTGGCACAGAAATCTGATTGTTTAATGCTTCTTGTACACTGGCCAAGGCGTCAATACGGCCATATTGCCAATAAAATCCCGTACCGGGTATATAGTCTGCACCGTTTTCAATATCGTTTACAGCCTGTGTATTAGTCATACCGTTTATGCCGAAAAGAAGCCCTGCCAGTCCGGCTACATGGGGAGAAGCCATGGAAGTGCCCGATAGATATCCATAATTTTCCACACCTATGGCATTGGGATGGTCCGGAAGAGTCGAATATATGGATACTCCTGGCGCAGCTACTGCTATCCAACGGCCATAATTGGAAAAAGAGGCACGGTAATCGTTTATATCTGTAGCAGCTACAGCAATCACATGGGAATAATATGCCGGATAGAAAGGATAAGGAGAATTACTGTTCCCCGCTGCAGCTACAATTACTACCCCTTTATTCCAGGCATAATTTACCGCATCCTCAAGAGTCTGGGAAGAATAGGGCCCACCCAGGCTCATATTTATCACATTGGCTCCGTTGTCGGCAGACCAGATGATGCAATTTGCCAACCACGAATAATAGCCTGAACCATCATCTCCTAGAGCTTTGGCGTTTATAAGAGAGGCCTTGTAACCAACTCCCGCAACGCCCACGCCATTGTTTGTTTCGGAAGCAGCGATTCCTGCCACATGCGTTCCGTGTCCGAAAAGGTCATCCGCTGTAGGACTGTCAGTGCAATTGTGATTGGCGACAATCTTTCCCTTCAGGTCTTCATTGCTTTGATCGATACCCGTATCCACTATGGCAATTTCCACTGAAGGGCTACTTTTTGCCAGATTCCAGGCGCTTATACCCGTTCCAGCGGCATTTATTTTATACATCCCCCACTGCAGTCCCTGCAAAATCCCCGGATCATTGGTATCCTCAGCTGTATAAACCTTATAATCTGGCTCTGCATAAGCGACTCTGGGATCTTTGTCCAATAATCCAATTGCTTTTTCCGGCGTCTGACCGGATGATAACCTGACCGCTTCGGCGCCAAGCCTGGCTATATTCCCTTTTATACTTTGGACTCTAATAAGTCGGTGGACAGAAAGCCTCTCGTCTAAAGATAAATTCCTTTTATATTTGATGATTACAGAATCAGTCTGTCCGTGCAGATTGGGAGGAGATGGCAATTCCAAAGCTGTCAGTTTTGCCGGAAAAAAAAGAAAAACCAATAAACAGTACAAAAAGGCAAAAAGGAATAGGGGCAGTTTCCTCATGCTTTCTAAAGCGTACTACCTCACAAAACTCTTGTCAAACTGATTTGAAGTTATAACCTGATTGTCACTCGTAAACCGGCTCTGCTTGAAAATCTTTACTCCCATTGACCGGTATATCCAACAATTTGCCCAGAGCATTGGCTACAGCAACACCCACTCTAAGTCCGGTAAATGAACCCGGACCACGGACAACTTCAATCCCATTTATATCCGAAAACGCCATTTGATGTGACGTAAGAATCTTTCGTATGAGAGGCAAAAGAGATTGGGAAATCCATGTATTCTCAGTCTTTTTCGAAATTTGGTATTTCTTGCCTTTTGTCAGAAGGCCAACAACCGTTTCTTTGTTATCGCTTGTATCAATATATAGTATATCGTTTTGCATATTTTTCGCTAATACGAACCGCACCTTGCCTGAGTATTTTCCATTTTTCGCCTGAACAATCTATGACTGTAGAAACATTTCCCGCTTTGCACTTCCCAAATAATACATAATCAACCTTTTTCACCAATAACTTATCAATATCTTCAAAGCGGTAGGGAGTAGCCTGTCCGTGTAAATTGGCAGAAGGACCCAGTATAGGCACCCCGACTCCGGAAATGAGTCTCAGCGCTATTTCGTGATCCGGTATTCTAAAGCCTATATTTTTCCCGTTGCCCCGCACCGGCGGGGGAATGAGATCAGTTTTTCCAGGCAAGACTATAGTGAGCGCTCCCGGCCAATAATCTTTTATTATATGTCGCACAATATCTGAGATAGGGTAGAAAAGGTAGTCTTGAGCCATCCTGATGCTATCAACAAGGACCGGTGTTGCTTGTGTCAGCGGACGCTTCCGCAGCTTAAACAGTTTTTGAACAGAATCAGGAAGATCTATCCTACAACCTATACCATAAGCTGTATCTGTCGGATAGATTACTATCCCGCCCTGCCGGAGTATTTTTATTGCTTCTTTTATCTCTTCCATCCGTTTATTTCAAAAAATCTTTTATCATCTTTTGTCTCTATATGGATATCTATCCTTTTTTTGGGCAAAAGTCCTCCCAGCCTGTCGGCCCATTCGATAATATAGACTTTATCTTTATTTTTTAACATATCCGGCAAACCCAATCCTTTTATCTCAGATTCATGGTTTGTCCGGTATAGGTCTATATGCAAGATCTCTTTTATTTGACTTTTTTGTGGATAATAATGTCGCACAATGATAAAAGTAGGGGAGAGAACTCGTTGTTTGGGAAGAAAATAATCGATTACACTTGAAGCAAAGACCGTCTTACCCGCGCCCAAATCTCCATAAAGACACACCACTTCTCCACCGGAAAGTGTCGTGGTAAATTCTGCCGCCAGTTTTCTTGTCTCCTCTTCACTATTTGTCTGTATAGTCATAATTTAATCATTAACATTATTGTATATGAATATTTCGCAAAATTTTTGATTACTTCACTTTTTTCACATCCCACTCTTTTATATATTATTAGTGTATAATCATAAATCATGCGTATACGCCCCGCAACTGCCGAGGATACTCCCCACATAGTCAAACTGGGCCGCCAGCTTCTGGAACTACACACTGTATTTGACTTTGACTATTACCAACTGGAGCCTGACTTTGATGTCCAGTTTGCCCAGTGGGTACACCAGCAACTTAGTACCCCTTACCAATTCATATTTGTATCGGAAGAAGAAAATGGAGGACAACCGGTCATTTCCGGTTTCATCTCTGGCTTTATGAAAGCTCTTTATCCATGGTTTAAGACAAAGAATGTCGGACACATCTCATACCTTATCATCAACCCAGCATACAGGAAAAAAGGTGTAGGCAAATCCTTAGAAAATATGGCAAACGCATGGTTTAAGGAAAAAAATGTCCGGTATGTTGAACTCTATGTCGAGGAAAAAAATCCGATCGGTAAAAGGGCCTGGGAGTCTTATGGCTATATGCCTTTTAAGAAATTCCTGAGGAAAATGATTTGATTATTCCCCTTGCGGTTTTTTAATTTTCTTCAGACTTACAAATGCCGCACTTCCCATAAAAAGTCCGCCAATGGCCAGAAAGATTGCGGGGAAATTTACATCCGACTTTAGACCATTTATTTTCTCGATCTTACCGCTTACAGAGACCTCTTTTCCGCTTTGGGTAGAAACAAAACCTGAAGACAATGTCGATAAGGCGCTTGTAAAATCACCTGTCTCAACCACGACCTCATTTTCCAAGGATAAGACCTCCCTATCTTTATTGAATATTTCCGAAGTGGGAAGAATAGATCTTTCGGTAGCCTTTGGCAAAGGAGTATTTGTCGGCCGGAGGATAGACTTTGTAACTGAAGGTTTGACATTGGTTGGGGTAATACTTGGCGGCACGGCTGAAGGAGGAATTTTAACATTTATGGAAAGCATGTTCTGGTTGTCAAAACTGGATGAACCAGATTGGGTATACCGCTGGATCTTAAAATTATAGACCCCATTCCTTTGGCAGCGGGAGTCATCCCGGTCAAGTTTGGCTTTCAGATTGACCGCGGCTGATGAAGACGATATAGTAACTGTCATCAGTTTTGTCCAACCCTCCTCTGATGTATACGGACCGTTGTACCAACCTGAACCATTCCAGGTGTAACCGCAGTACCGGCTAGTATCCGGCTCGAAAAATACACCTCTTAAGTAGTACTTAGTACCATCTGCCGAATTGACATCTATTCTGACTCCTACTTCATATTCATCTTCATACCCTTCAATTTCCGAATCGCCGTAGTTATCTATAATGATATTAGCAGAAATTACTTTGCATCCCGTCAAAAAAAGGCAGGCAGAAAAAACAAACAGTAAAGAAATTATTACCCTGAAAATAAACATGCCGCCACCATCTATCAATTGGCTAAATGCCAGTATAATGTCATTTTTCCATTTGGATGGAATATAAATACTCCGTTTCCGGCAGTCTGGCCCCCGTGATAATAATATGCGTCTCCCGAATCCACTGCCCTTATGAGCGTATCTGAGTCATCATACATATCCACTCCGCTATGAATGCCCGATTGGTATCTCCACGAATAAGGTGTATGTCCAAAACATTGTGATATGATTGGGTCGCTTAGAGGCCAATCCCATAACCCGCTGCCTATGGTCTTTACAATTCTGCCAGTTGCCGACACGTCATCACAGGAATTTGGCTCAAATATAAGCGGTCTGGAAACAAGATCGTTAAAGGGGTTTTCGTACCCGCTCTCAAAATTGAATTTATTCAAATCTGCCTCGTTCAGATTATACACAGCAAAATGAAGATGCGGACCCGTAGAAAAACCGGTATTACCCATTATACCTATCACATCTCCCTTGGAAACATGCCTGGGTACGCCTGCTTGGGACAGTATTGAGGCTGCCTGTTGGATGCTTTCAGCCTCCTTCTGTGCAGCTTCAAGTTCACTTCTATAGATATTTTCGTTGTTTTGGGTTGTCTCAAGGAAAAGTTCCTTTTCTTTTTTCTGTACCGCTAATGTCGCCTGTTCTGCCTGTAATGTGGCCTGAGCCCTGTTCAATTCCACCTTTTTTTCCTCCCGCAACTGTTTTTGATCCTGATAGTTTATCTTGCTGTTTTGCAACTGAAAAAGAAGCCTTCTGTCGTGAGCTTGAACTATCTGGACATATTTATACCTATTGAAGAAATCTGAAAATTGGTTACTTTCCAAAAGTAGATTGAAGAAAGAAAAGCCACCGTATTTATACGTTGCCACCACCCGGTCAATAAACATGGATGATATAGTAGTCAACGAATTCTCTAATTGGCTGATTTTACTATCTAAATCAGCTATCTGCTGTTCCAACTGATTGATATTATCTTGTGTTGCGGCAATTTTGGCGTTGGTTAATTCAATTCTTGTTGTCAGGTAAACTATTTGCGATGCCATACTCTCCCTTTGGCTGGCACAGGCATTAACCACGTCCGTATAACAGGATACTCTTTCATTTGGATCAGTCTTGATTGAACAAGGATCTGTTCGAGGACAAGATGAAGCTTTTAAGCTTTTAACATTCAGGAAAAGAAAAAGGGGAAGACAAAGAAGTATTGGTAACCAGAATTTCCTCATACATAAGGAGATGTATCACATTATTACTGCGCGATATCCAATCTTGATTAATATCTCAAATATCTGGACACTGCTACCAAACTGCTAAAAAGTCCGATAATAAGACCTGACAAAAGCAGTACCACCCAAAGAAGTAAAAAAATTGCCGGAGAAAACGGCCAGATTTGCAGGGTAAATCCCGACATTTCCAAAAGCGGCAATGCTGGGATACCCTTCAAAAATGAAGTAATAAAAGGAGATAAATAAAGCATTATGACAGAAACTATCACCCATGCTCCTGTAGCGCCCATAAGTCCGTAAGTTACACCTTCATAGATGAAAGGTTTTCTGATATACCAAGGAGTTGCCCCAACAAGTTTCAGTATCTCTATCTCTTCTTTTTTCAGTGCTATCTTCATACCTATACTGGTAAAGAGTATAAAGAATGTGGATATAAAAAGAAAAAATATAAAGACTATACCAATCTTTCTAACCGTTGAAGTCCAAGATACTAATGTATCAACAACATCCTTCTGGAAAACTACCTCATCAATACCGGGTTCTTTTTTTACTATATCTGCAAGGCCTGATAAATACTCAGGGGAGGTAGCTGATATTTCAAGTGATGCAGGAAGTATGTCCGCCGTCACCATCTCCAATAGAAGCGGATCGTTTTTGTTCTGTTCACGATATATGGCAAGCGCCTGGTCTTTTGATATATATTTGTAAGTAGCAACCCTACCGGTTGCTTTTAATTTATCGATCAAAGTATCTATAGAAGCTTTATCTTTCTCATCTTTGAAAAATACGGTCAGTTGCGGCTTTGATTCAAAATAAGTCAATATACCCGAAAGCCCTCCGGCAATAAATAGAAACACTCCCATCACAAAAAGGGTGATAAAAATCATAAATATTGCGGCAATAGACTGATATGGCGTGCGACGCAACCTTTGAAAGAAAGAAATAGATGATACTGAACGGTTTTTGGTCATATTAAGAATATTTTCCCTTGTGTTCATCACGGACTATCTTTCCAGACGATAATACGACAACTCTTTTTTTTAGACTGTTTACTATATCCACGTTATGGGTAGCCATCACTACAGTCGTGCCGCTTTTATTTATATCGCTTATGATTTTAAGAATTTCCCATGATGTTTTTGGGTCCAGGTTACCTGTAGGCTCGTCAGCCAGAAGTATCTTTGCCTCCCCGGCTATTGCACGGCCGATTGCTACCCTTTGCTGTTCTCCATATGATAACTGCCCTATAAAATGGTTTTCCTTACTATCAAGATGGACAATTTTAAGCACCTCATCAATTCTTCTGTCTATATCGCTTCGCGATTTGCCCAATATCTCCAAAGATACGGCGATATTTTCCGCTACAGTCCTGTCCGACAAAAGCTTAAAATCCTGAAAGACAAATCCAACTTTTCGGCGCAGGTATGGTAATTTCCTCACTGGCAACTTATTTATCTCCCAATCATCCAAAAGAATAGTCCCATGATTTGGTAATAAATCCCGTATCAATAGACGCAATATGGTAGTCTTACCAGCTCCGGATGGACCGACCAGAAAAACATATTCACCATCTTCAACTTTCAAATTGATATCATCCAGAGCAGTGGTACTCCTGGAATATTTTTTGCTGACAGAGTCAAAAAGAATCATAAAAGAGGAAAATATATATATAGTCCAAAAAACGAGTTTTCTACAACCAAAACTTTCTGATCAATCTACTACTTTTCCTGTAGCCGTAGATCATTCGGCTTTTACAATCTGAGTTCGCTATTTTAATTCTCTACCTCTACCTTACCAACATCCATAAACCATCCGGCTTGTTGCGCTGCAAAAGTCTCACCCCACACCTTCACTTTCTTCCCTACAAACTGATTTAGATCAAGAACAGAAGAAGTCAGGTAGACGTTCTGACTGGGACCGCCCGGCCTGACCAGGTGATGCGTCCCTTCTCCATCTACACCACCGGCTTCAAGCGTACCCTCTGCAGAATCCTTGAAGTTTTTGGCATTACTTGCTCCCACTACCACTTTACCCCCACTGACAGATCCTCCTTGCAAACCCCCAACCATAGCACTCCTTGATACCGCTCGTGACAAGAGATAACCCGTCAATCCACCCGCAACCACAATAGTTAAAAGTACTACAAGAGATTTTTTGGTAAAAGGTTTGTTTGCAGAACTGGATAATTCATGTACCAAAGGCTTACTGGGAATATCATTCACACTTATCCTTTTGGAACCGAATAATCTTTTCATATAATCTATACTATACGACAGTGGCGAATTTTTTCAAGTAGTTTATTATAAAATCCTCGATTTGTCCGTCGAGCACTCTTTTACTATCAGAAGTCTCATACCCTGTTCGCAGATCTTTCACCAGGTGGTAGGGATGAAGCACGTATGAGCGAATCTGGTTACCCCACGAAGCCATTTTGAATTTCCCCCTAAGTTCAGATAGATGTCTTACTTTCTGTTCCTCCATCATTTGCCATAGTTTTCCCCTTAGTATACGAAGGGCAGTTTCCCGATTTTGTCCCTGATAACGCTGCTCCTGGCATTCAACAATAATACCGGTAGGTTTATGTTTCAATCTTACAGCAGTTGAAACTTTATTTACATTTTGCCCTCCTTTACCACCGCTTCGGAAAAACTCCCATTCCAATTCATCATCCTTTATTTCCACCTCTCCTGTATTTTCGAGTATGGGAATAACCTCAACGAGTGCAAATGAAGTCTGCCGCAATTTGTCTGCGTTAAAAGGAGATTGTCTAACAAGTCTATGTACTCCCGCCTCTCCTTTTAGAAATCCGTACGCCAAATATTCACCGACCGAAAAAGTCACGCTTTTTATACCAGCTTCATCTCCCGCTACGGAATCAATAACCTCGTAACTCCAGCCTTTGGATTCGATAAAGCGCATATACATTCTCATAAGCATCTCAGTCCAATCCATTGCCTCCGTCCCTCCCTGCCCGGCATGTATGGACACTATTGCTCCTTCTCCGTCATGAAGCCCTGAGAAATAAAGTTCCATCTCCAGTGATGACAATTTTTCATTAGCTTCATCTAGCTTGCCACCACTTAACAACTTGCGTACTTCGTCAATCTCCTTTACTTGCTTAGTAAGATGGGCCAGTCTCTTCATCTCCTTGGTAGAGTTTTCCCTATCCTTCCAAAAATCAGGGTTTCCTGATGCCGTTTCAATCTCTACAATCTGCTTCTTTTTCTCTTCAAGATTCATTTTCAGAATGACATCCTGAAGTCTTTTTTCCAACTCTTCCATAGCTCACAATTTTCTCATAAAAAATTCAAATAGTAAACTCATATCTTGAAATCTGGCTGAAAAAGAGTTAAATATACACGTTTTGTATAAAAAATAACTGTTATAATTACACCTTCCTATTGCATTAGGCAAAAAGCTGAGAGTAGACTGAAAATATATTAACAATCAGTAATTATTAGAATAACAAGATTCAAATAATTATTGATATGAGAAAATTTCTTTTTTTAATCAAGAATAAACTTACCAAACTGGGACCTGGCTTTATCACTGGTGCTGCCGATGACGATCCGTCAGGAATTGCCACCTACTCTATCGCCGGAGCACAATTTGGATACCGCCTGAATTTTCTTTCCCTTTTCCTCACTCCGATGATGATCGCAGTTCAGGAAATGTGCGGAAGGATCGGCATGGTCTCTGGTATGGGACTGGCAGGAACTATAAGAAAATACTATTCCAAGAAACTTCTTTTTTTTTCAATCATACTTCTTTTTATAGCCAATACTGTAAATATCGGAGCAGACCTTGGTATTATGGCTGCTTCCCTTGAAATGCTTCTAGGAGTTCCTTTTGTATTCTGGCTTTTTACGGTAACAATTTTCACCATACTAATGGAAGTTTTTGTCCCTTATGATAAATACTCGCGATATCTCAAGTGGATGGGACTGACTCTTCTTGTATACGGTATTACGGCAATCCTGGTAAAACAAAATTGGCTAGATGTAATCAAATTTACACTTATACCTCACATAGAATTAAACATGACTTATCTTATGACTATGGTCGGATTTTTGGGCACTACCATCTCACCTTATCTCTTTTTCTGGCAGGCGGCAGAAGAGGTGGAAGAAGAAATAAAAGAAGGCAAGATACAGGAATTTGAAGAAACCCCAGCTGTAATTGAAACAGAGGTAAACCGAATGAGAAAAGATACCATAGCCGGCATGATCTTTTCAAACCTCATCACAGTTTCAATTATACTCACTACAACCGCCACCCTTTATAACCACGGCATGCATGATATCCAAACACCCCAACAGGCAGCTTTGGCGCTCAGACCTCTTGCCGGAAACTTCGCCTATATACTTTTTGCTTTTGGAATCATCGGCATTGGGCTACAAACTGTCCCTATATTAGCCGGCAGCGTTGCTTATGCATTTTCTGAGGCTTTTGGTTTCAAGGAAGGCCTGGCCAAAAAACTAGCAGAAGCTAAAGTATTTTACGGTACTATCGGTCTCGCAACCGTCATCGGAGCGCTTATGAATATTATTGGTATAAACGCCATTAAAGCACTTTACTATACTGCAATATTAAATGGCATTATTGCCGTACCGCTTATTGCCATAATCATTAGATTAGCTGATGACGAAAGAATTGTAGGCAGATATAAAAGCAGAAAATGGTCTAGAATTATTGCCTGGATTACTTTTGCCTTTATGGCAATCGCTTCAGCACTCATGATCTATTTCCTTATCAGGGCTTAATATCAAATAATCAGATTCTTTATCCACTCTCCCAACTGACCCGGCTTTCCAACTACTCTATCTTTAGTTTCTATTCGAGATATTTCTGCGTCTTCACTTCTGACAAAATGTTCGCTCCGGCGGGAATAGATGAATTCTCCTTTTTCAAGTAAATAAGGTTCATATTCATCCCGCAAATACACTGCCGTCTTACCTTCCATCCCAAAAACTCCAAAATTTCTTCCTGAAATATATTTTGGTTGAACCGCGGAATTACGAAGGATAAGCTGTGAAGCGGATAAATTCTCATCTTGTGAATAGTGAAATGGATAATCTCTGTCTAAAAAAGCCGCCAGATGAAAAGAGGCCATTGGCACTAAACCAGCATCAGCTTCAAGCCTGGTAAAAAAAGCAGATGATGCGGTAAACCTGGCGTTACATTCCGAAATATATGTTTTACCGCTATTTTTTTCCACTATAAAATCCAATCCAAAGAAACCTTTGAAACCATCTATAAACATCAATTTTCCTACTTTTTCAGTTATTTCCGTTATCAGCTTATTCTGATCAGCTTCAATAAAATCAACCGGCCATTGTCTGCCGCAGGTCACCCCTTTCTTTTCCCGCAGCTCGGGAATACCGCCAATCTGCAACGCAACAGGACTCATTAGAATATTTCCATCACTCAAAACACAAACATTATTCAACAATGTAAAGCCTTCGATGTATTTATTTACTTTAACTTTCGTATGAGGAAATTTGTCTGTTATCTTTTCAAGGCCATCTTCAGAGTCGATAAAGAACGTCGTCTTACCGGCCCATCCGTGGGCAAACTGCACGACAAAAGGAAGATCCAATTCCTTGACTATCATTTCAAACTTCATATCCTTTAACCTACCCGTTAATCCCGGAACACTATTTTCCACTATCTTGTCTCTAATCAATTCATAAAAAAGCACCTTATCTTCAAACCGATCGTTTAGTTCTCTTGTATTCACCAAAAGTCTATAACCCCTTTCGCTGCATAAAAATTCCACTTTCTTTGACGGCTTAAAAACCAAAATATTTGGATGTTTGCTTCGCATTTCAATATATTCGGAGACTAAAGGATGTGTCAGAAGACTTCCGGATGTGGCATAAGATTCCAGCTTATCCAATCTTTCCTTTTCAGAAAGACAAAATATATTGGCTCCTTTTTTTCTCAATGGTGAAATTATAGGATCAGGATACAAACATACTATGTGATAACCTGGCAACACAGTGTCTAATCCTATACCCCTTTTTACATCAGGAGTGATGTAAAAAATTTGTTCATCTGAGAAACTATCCTGCCATTTATTCATAATAAACAGAATATTAGTAATTTTTCCCCGTCAGGACGCACAAAGGATGCTCGTATTTATAACCATTCTTTGCCGCTTTCTTCACCGCCCCCAAAGTAAGACCGCCTTCTACGGAACAGTCATAACCTTTGCCTAAAAGGTATCTATGTTCTCTTTCCGCCTCTTCATCAGATATAACCCAACCAAAACCTTTGCTTCTCTCTACAATATCTGATATCTGAAGTTGTCGTGGAGTAAAACGGGCGACAATCGCATCCGCAACACTTTTTTTACTCTCAATAAAATCTCTGTCATATAATCTGGCCAAAGGATGAATAGATTGCGACTGGACAAAATGAATAGCAGGATGGTAACCCAACTTCTCGCATCCCAACGAAAAGCCCACAAGAGTCGTACCACTGCTGACAGGCAGAAATACTGCGTCCGGCTTTTCCCCAAAACTACCCTCTGTAAACAGTTCATACGCTAAAGTTTCATATCCGAAAAGCGCATTTTCGTCTTTGGATTGTCTGAGATTATATACATTATTCTCTTTTGCATACTTAAAAGCATTACTTACTGGTTTATCACTTATCTCCAACCTACATCCTGATTTTTTCAATACCTCCAATTTGTTTTTGTTTATATTAGGAGAAACGAAAACCGTTAACTTGATCCCATGAAGATTGCAATAACAGGCTGCAGATATGGCTGCATTTCCAGATGATGAGATAACTGCGGAATTTATGCCTTTTTCTTCCAACACTGCAGTCTGGTAGGCAAGACTTCTATCCTTTACTGAACCTGTAGGATTTTCGTACTCGCACTTAAAATAAATGCTTTCTTCCCTTTTTAGAGATGTACTTCCCTCATCCAACGTTTTTTGGAAATTCCTCTCTACTTTTGGAAGTAACTTTTGGTATTCCCAAATCCCTTTTTTCACTTGTCTGTCCATAGAAAATATGATTTAATTATATTATGGATGACTCTTCGGACAAAGGCATCAGTGCAAAATGCCCTGAATGTGACACGCCTCTCATAATTATTCAAGATACAAAAGCCGGACATGTAGTGGAATGTCCTGCTTGCGGCACGGAAAGCGAAATTGTTAGCCTCGAGCCTCTGCAACTCTCCCCTTTGGAGGAAGAGAAATAACTATATCTCTTAGTGACTTTTTCCCTTTTATAAATTTTGTATAGAAAAATGCTGCTGCCGGAGAGACAAGAATTGAATCGCCATTTTGCGATTGTAGGAAGCAATCTTTGAGTGCGGATTCCAAATTATTGTCAATTATCAAATAATCATCTTCTAATCCTTTATTTTTCAAAAAATCCGATAATTGGCTTGGCAGAGCGTATATTTTTTTAATATTTCCTTTCATATTTTTAATCTTTTCAAAAAATGTCAGATAATCTATACCTTTTGTATTACCTCCAATAATTAGAAATATGCCGTTTGTAATTCTTTCCAACGCAGCCATAGTCGCCCAAGGAGTAGTGCTTTTGATATCATCATAGATTTTTATACCAGACACTGTATCAATCAATTGAAGTCTGGCTGGTAACGATTGAATCCCTTCTAATGATTCTAATATCTCTTCATTTGGAATATTCAATAAATTTGCTACAGTTGATGCGGCCAATATATTCTCAAAATATTGATCACTATTTATATTCTTTAGTATATGAAACATATTTTGAATACTTAAATTGTTCTTATCTATAGATTTAACGCTGTAATATAGGATTTGCGATTTAATTTGATCAGTAATATTCCTCAATTCTAAATTGTCATAGTTCAACACGACATAATCATTTTCTGTTTGACGCGATAAAAGAGATAGTTTTAACTGTTTGTATTTTCCCCAACCCACTTCATCTTGATGGTTGGGAAATAGATTAGTAATTACCGCAACATGAGGACAACGGCTTATCCCATCCTGAAGCTGACGATGAGAAATTTCAAGTACAAGATAATCCTTATTTGTCATACCGTCAAGCTTTTCGGCTATCTGAGTCATCCAGGTATCGTTCCCCGCAAAATAGACACTTTTACCCACAGATTGTAATAAGTTAACTATTAAATTTACAACACTACCTTTCCCAACTGTTCCCGTCACGCCTATAACGGTTGCCTGAGACAATTCAAGATATAGTCTGGTGAGAGAAAAGAAAGGAATTCCTTTTTTTATTGCTTGCCATAAAGGAGCGTTTTCTTGAGAATAAAGTCTCCAGGACTGAGGAACAAAAATGACATCGGCTTCCAAAATATCTGATAAATAATCTTTTCCGAATCTGCCTGTAACAAGATTAAGATCAGACATGAACTGACTAAACATTCTCTTTCTTTCATCCTTCGGGACACCCTTATGCCAAAGCTTGTAACTTTTTTCCAGTGTTTCAAAAGTTGAAAAATCGTGAGCCGTAATGTTTCGCACCTCATTCTTCTGAAGAAAACGAAGTATTCCACTACCCTCAGAACCGGTAACACCAACAATATGTATTTTTTTACTATGTAGAGAATCAATAAATTCCTTTACGGCCATATTCAGGAGAAAATTCTTAAACGATAGATTCCATCTTTTGACTCAGGATGGAAATATCTTCTTCCAAAGTTTTCACCTTTTCGAGTAATTTCTTGCCATTCTTGCTTTTCAAGAGGTTCTGTCCAATCTTTTATTTTTATTATCCCTTCATGAACACCATAAA
This sequence comes from Patescibacteria group bacterium, assembly GCA_023379265.1. Classification (GTDB taxonomy): domain Bacteria; phylum Patescibacteriota; class Microgenomatia; order 2-02-FULL-39-11; family 2-02-FULL-39-11; genus JAMCUI01. The sequence goes on along the minus strand of JAMCUI010000009.1, from coordinate 206,896 downwards.
TTTCGGTTGATTTAGATGAATGTATATATTTTATTTCCGTGCTATTTTTTGTAAGTATGACAAGCATATGCTTACCTCTCATCATGCGTATGACATCACCCAATTTAACTTCTGAAATCTTCTCTACTTGAACGGCGTATTCACTACTTGTAAATCTTATTACATTGGTTCTATCAATTCCTCCGGAAAATACTTCATTTAAGGAAAATCCCTGCTTTATTTCTTTTGCATAACCCATATCCAAAAGCTTATCCAATATTCTGTATGACAATCCTGAACAGTCAATACCGATCCTTTCCCTTTTAGCCAGCTTGTATAAACTGCTTTTATCGTTCATACATGCCTGCAAATTTATATTCCTTAGAATCTCTTTTTTTATTTCGCCTGCAGTTCCCTTTCCGTTGGCAAATCCCCTCAGTACCACCTTTCCTTTTCTTATCTTATTCATCCAGTAAGGACATGCAATCTCTATTCCATTAATTTCCATCCTCAGATATTCGTCCAAAAAAGGCCTGATTAAACTAGAATAGTCATTCATATTTTTACCAGAAACTGAGGGAAGCAAAAGCTATTCCTGCCCCTAAAAGCATCCCTCCCAATACATCCGATATCCAGTGTTCAGCAAGATAAATCCTACTGATAAACATCATAATCATAAAAGAAAATATTAATAAAACTATTATTTTCTTCATTCTTTTACTCCACCCGGACGTAAAAACTATAAAAAAAGCAATAATAGCTATATAGGAAGTTCTAGCCATATGCCCTGAAGGATAGGAAAAATTTGTATCAATTATCGAACCGCTCGGCAAGCTGAAACTCAAGGCGTATCTATGGAACACTTCAGGCGTGACAGGATGGTTTATATACATTTTGCCGAAAACTTCAACGACAAAAATAAGAAAATAAAGAGCCATTCCTATAAAAATATGATGCCTTTTGAATAGGAAATAAAAATACAACAATATTAAAATTAAAATTGTCGCTTCCGTTGAGCCTGCTAGTGAAAACAAAGAAAAGGGTATATCAAATAATCTACTCAAGTGATTTTGGAGAACAAGAAGAAAATTGTAATCAAAAGTGCGGAAAATATCTCTGTTTACCAGTATGCTTAGGAAGAAAAAGCACAGTATAAGGATTAATGCTAATCTGATAAAAACCCATCTCAACTTGTCAGTCATAATTTAATCAAAATTACAATATTTAGTTCACAACGTTATTCTATTTTATGTTATGGGGGAGTTTATTTCCAATTATAGCGACCATCTTTAATTTCCAGCGTGGTAAAAGTAGCGGTTTTTAGATAATTATCTTTTTTATACTTCCAGGTGAAAGGAATATTGTTGATTTCTGCCTTTAATATTACAATCGGATCACCATGAGAAACTACAAGAGTTTCCTGACCATTGTGTCTTTTTTCAATCATTTTCAAGAATTTTGTCATTCTCTCTGCGATTGACTCCACGCTTTCCTGACCTTTAAGATAATATTTGTTTTCATATAGACTAGGCTGGATTTTTGACTTATATTCCATAAGAGGCATCCCTTCAAAAATAAGTTTTACTTCGTTTAAGAAACTTGAAATCTTGACTTTAATTCCCAATTCTTCTGAAAGTATTTTTGCGGATTGTCTTGTCCTTAGCATTGGACTGGCATAAATAAAATTAATCTTTCTCTTTTTCAGATTTTCAGCCTGAAGCTTAACGCTTTCTCTACCATACTCTGACAATCTAAAACCAGACATCCTCCCATATAAAATTCTTTTTGGGTTGTAAACTTCACCATGTCTCATAAAATAAATTATAGTTTTCATATAGAGTTCAATTTGATCCAAATTTTTTATAGACTTTAACCACTTTTTGCGACTGCTTATCCCAGCAATAATTCAAGCTTTCCCCTATTGCATTTTTCCCCAACTCTAAAAGGTATTTTTTGTCATGCAGTAACTCCCAAAGCACTAATGAAAGTTCTTCCATATCATTATTTCTGAAAAATCTTCCGCTTTCACCATCTCTGATGATATACTTCATACCTCCTGTTTTTGAAGCAATAACTGCACATCCACATGCCATGGCTTCAAGTATCACAAGACCAAATGACTCGTATAAAGAAGGTAAAACAGTTATATCAGCAGCCGAATAATAATAGGGTAGTTTAGAATGCGGTTTGCTACCAATGAAATGAATGCAGCATTCCAATTCTTTCTCTTTAATCAATCGTCTTATTTTTTTTACTTCGCTATTTTCCCAAAATTTACGATTTTCTATATCTCCTCCTATCAGAAGCACTCGAAATTTTTTCGAAAACGATGGGTATAATCTAGTCAATTTTCCAATCGCCTCAATTAGAACACTTAAACCTTTGATGGGGTCGATTCTTCCCACAAACAATATAATTTCCTTTTTAAGGGGTAATTTTAATTTCAGCCGAGAAAATATTTTATTTCTGGGAAAAAAAAGGTGATGATTTACACCTGGTGACACAATAAATATTTTATGATTATATGCACCATAAGTTTTTATCAGATCTACTTTTTCCAACTCTGTCGATGCAATAATTCCGTCACTTTTTTCTACTACTTTCCGTTCGTTTTTTTTCCTGGACTTATTCTTTTTGCCAACATACACCTCTTTTGCAATTTCCAGACTGTGAAAGGTAGTTATAAGAGGAATTTTCAACTTGTTCTTGATTTGAATCGCTACCAAACCCGAAAAATAATAATGCGCATGTATAATGTCGTAATTTATGTCTTCCTTTTTAATAAATTTTTCGACTTTTAAGGCAAACTGCTTATAATTTCCCAACTTTCCCGAATCAAGATGAATAATTCTGACATTTTTATTTCCTGTAAGTATTTTTTCATCTTTTTGAGAATGTACTCTGGTATAGACATCAACGTTGTGACCCAATTTACCTAAGTTATTTACCAGATTTATCACGTATATATTCATTCCACCTGCGGTCAAAACACCTGTGGGAGTAAGAGGACAAGACCAGTAGGAAATCATACAGATATTCATGATATTTATAAATTAATTATCCCGGAAAGACGATGCTTCTGGACAAGAGCAATATGGTATTATGCATATATTCATAACTTACCAGTATTTTATTTCCTTGAATTTTGACTTTTCCTCAATGTTGATCCGGAGGATAAAATTTTGTAACTGACTACTAGTTGAAGTCAAAAATATAAACCATATAATATCAGAAAAGCGCTAAAATTTATATCAATCATGAAAAAAGCCTCATTGTTAAGTATTATTTTACCTACATACAATGAATCAGGAAATATCGTTCCCCTGATTTCACAAATCATAACACAAATTAAATCAAATCCTTTTGAAATATGGGTTGTAGACGACAACAGTCCTGATGGTACTGCAGAAAATGTAAAGGAAAAATATAAAAGGGATAAAAGAGTACATATTCTGGTCAAAAAAAATGAAAGAGGGTTAGCCCGCGCAATAAGAAGCGGATTAGAAATAGCATCCGGCAAGTTTATTATCGTAATGGATACTGATTTTAATCACAATCCGAAAGATTTGCCATTATTTCTTGAAAATAAAGATAAATATGATCTAATAGTCGGCTCAAGATATATCTATGGAGGTGGAATGGATGATCGGTTGAGATATTTTCTCAGTTATCTTTATAACCGGGTAGTGAGAATTATTCTAAAATTGAATACTACAGATAACCTCAGTGGTTTTTTTCTTATAAATAAGCAAAAACTGTCTCTTTTGAATTATGATAAAATATTTTTCGGATACGGAGATTATTTCATAAGACTTCTTTACAATGCGCATCAATTCAAATTTAATATTAAGGAAATTCCTTCATATTATAAGAATCGTCCAAGAGGATTAAGCAAATCACAATTCCTTCCCATGTTTATCGATTATTCCAAATCAGTCTTGAAAATTGCTTCCGGAAAATGACCAAAATAAAAAATCAATTTCCTTTTTACTTAGGGATAACCGTTACTCTCTTATATCTTGCAGTTAACCTCATGGTGATAAATCACTACGGTGTCACTTGGGATTATACTTACCATTTTAACGCCGGTTTGTGGCATTTACATCTTCCACAGACTGATCCCGGCTTTGTTATGGGTCCCTCCCCTCCCTTGTCTGATACTTTCCCTGTTGTTTCGTATGAAATTTTCTCACGGCTTTTTCATTTACTGCCTTGGGACAGTGCCTACAACTTGTATTCAGTTATATTAGGATCCCTTGGTATCGGATTGTTATATTTCATGGTTAAAAAGCTTCTAAACTGGCAAACAGCTTTTTTCTCTGTAATCAGTTTGGCTCTTCTTCCTCGTTATTTTGGCCATCTTCATAATAATATGAAAGACATTCCTCAAGCGGTATTTTTCACCCTTGCCATATTTAGCTTTTGGCTTTTCTATAAAAAAACAAACTGGAAAACATTGTTTTTCTCAACTTTTACCGTAGCGCTTTCGTTTAACAGCAAAGTCAATGCAATTTTTATACCCATAATCGCTTTTTCCTTTCTTTTTTGCGTCTTTGTCAGAGATAGATACTATGGTAAATTCAGCCTTAAACCCAAAATAAAAATGGTAATTCTTTACTTTATTCTTTCGCCTGTTTTTTCCTTCATAATCTGGGCTCCTTTCTGGACTCACCCCGTTACCCGATTGATTGAAGCAAGCCACTCCTATACCACTTCCACCATGAATATGCCCATTCTATACTTTAGTGATATCGTTTTCTCGGGACAGAATGTCCCCTGGCATTACCCATTCGGTATTATAGCTGTCACCACTCCGACAGTGATGCTTATTTTTTTTCTGATTGGTCTTCTCGCTATACTTTCTTGGAATAAAATCCTGTTTGAAGAAAAAATTTTTATACTTCTGTGGTTTGCCATACCTGTCTCCCGATATTTCAAACCTCATATGATTGTCATTGATGATATAAGACATTTTATGGAAGTCATTTTCCCTTTTGCAGCCATCACTGGTTTGGGTGTTTACTCTTTTTTTTATTTTGTTACCAATAAGCTTAAAAACAAAATCGCAATAAAAAATAAGATGTCTATATTTATATGCCTATCCCTGATCTACTCTGCTTATCTTTCCTATCAGATAATCACATATCACCCATATGAAACGAGTTATTTCGGAGAATTAATAGGTGGAATACAAAAAGCCTCACATAAATTTGATATCGAATTTTGGGCCTCGGCATACAAACATGCACTCGGCTACATCAATAAAAACGCGCCTAAAAACGCTCGAATCATAATTCCGATGGCTCCTGATATAGCCAAGCTTTATCTCCGAGACGACCTCATCTCAAAACTTAACACCGCCAATATGGCCGATGCCCCGAGTTATTTGTATTCCCAAAGCGACTATACCGTCGTATTAAACCGTGAATCATTCTTCTCATGGTATGGGATTTATCCGTATATCCAAACTCATAAACCAATTTACACCCTGTCTGTTCAAGATGTCCCCCTTGTCTCTATTTACAAAAACTGATTTACCGATAAAATATTGATATTTGAAAATGCTCAAAAACCTATCCATAATAATCCCTGCCAGGAATGAAGAAAATAACTTAGCCAGAATTATTCCTCTTATAGTCAAAAAATACCATCAGCACATACTCGAAATTATCGTAGTGGACGATAACTCAACAGACGGTACATATTTAAGTGCGTGGGAGCTAAAGAAGCAATATAAAAAGATAAAAATAGTCAGAAGAATACGAAATCCAGGAGTTGGTCTAGCAATAAAAGAGGGAATAAAAAACCTTTCTCCGAAATCGGAATATGTCCTTTTTATGGATTGTGATTTTTTGGCAAACGTTCCTGATATTGCCAATTTCATCAAAAAGATCGATGGATTTGATGGAGTTACGGGCTCCAGGTTTATGACCCGCGGTTCTCTCAAAAACTATCCATTCATAAAACTGATTGCCAATCGGTCCTTCCACTTCCTATCTCAACTGATTATCGGTATTCCCCACTCTGATTTGACTAATAATTTCAAACTTTATAGAAAAAACCTTGTTGACAAGCTTTATCCAATTTTACGCAGCCCAAACTTTGCTATAAATGCTGAGTTGGGATATTATCCTGTTATTGCAGGTGCTTCTATCGGACAGATTCCTGTAAGTTGGAAAGAAAGGACAAGACTTATGGGGCTATCCAAATTCAAAATTTTTCGAGTAGGTCCTTCCTATTTTCTTGTTTTTCTAAGACTAATTGGTATGAGACTCCAACCAGCCAGGATTAGAACAATCGCCGCACATCCTAAAAGTGATAGTTTCCCCCCGAAAAGGTAAATATCAGGCTGGTAATAAAATATGACCGTATGTTTACCTGCTGGCAAATAAATTGCTCTGAAAGCAGTATTGATTAACAAAATCGGCACTTTTCTACCGTCAATGGTTGCCTTCCAACCGGGATAGTAGATTTCACTGGTAGCTAGAATTCCGCTACAATTTGTTTCCATAGTTAAAACTATTTTGCCTGGAGTATACACATCATCATAGATTCCAGCATTCGGATAATTACCGCAGTCATACACTGCCTTTTGCGGCAATTTGCTTTGTTCATCTTTTGTTATATATACATTTCTGCGGAAATCATCCGGTTGGGCAGTAAGAAGTTTTTCTTTGACTGCCGCTGTATTTGATAAAGCCACAAATCGTGATACAAGAAAAAAACGAGGTAAAACATTATTATTCTTGTATAGTATATATTTGTCTGAGGATAGAAGGGTGGAAAATTTTATCGGGCGGCCTCTTTCCTGCCAGTTACGGTCCGCTTCAGTCATAATAAATCCTATATTGAGAAAATCAAGAGCGGGAGAATATGGAGATAGAGGAGGAACTTCCACATTATAATACTCTTGGGACGAACTTCTGTTACCATTGGCAATATCTATAAAATCGAAATAATTTCTCAAAATCATCGGGTCATAACCTGTAGTTGATTGGATTGCGTATTCTTCGGCCGAATTGAAATTTAATAATTTTTCTGTCGGACTTATCACTCCGAAATCTGGCAGGAAACGTGTTATTTGAGTAGTGGATTTAAGTGTTTTTACCAGATTCTGATCATATTTAATCTCGGGAATATTAGTATTTATGAAAAATTGCCGGCTGAATGGTAGAAGCTCCATAACAATCATTATCATAATCAACCAGCTAAAAAGTTTACTTCTCACTGAAGAAACTGCCATACCAAATATGAGCGGTAAGAGAAATGAAACCATGATAAGATGCTGTGTAGGAATACGTATATTTCTGTAAAAGGGAATTAGAGTATAAAATAAATGATGCAGGCTATATTTCAACTCCCCACCAGTAGCCAACCATATAAAGATACATATCATAAAAAGGTAAAACCAGAAATCATGGTTAACGCTGAGAATCTTTTTCCCAAATATATTTCCTGTAAATAATTTCAACAATTTTAAGATAATAAATACAACTGCGATTAGGAGCATTATCCGGCCGGGATAATAATCAAAAAAGTCCGGTAGAGTAAATCCGGCAAAAGTGTAAGGAAATTTGGCCAACTCCGATACATTGTAAGGGTCTACAAATAACTTCAAAGCTGATGGAGGAAATGATCCCCATGAAACCATAGAATAAGGCAATCCTCCACCTCTTATTGATAGATTGATAAACTGCAACGTAGGATACCATTGGATTGCCGTCAAGGCGGCTGCAATAGTAAACGACAGGAAAACGAGTAAAAATTTACTTATCTTAATCCGGCGATATAACCATAAATCAATAACAAAAGTAAAAGCCAAATATGCTGTTACCACCTCAACAGTAAAAAGCACTATGGCAGTATACGATGCTAATATCTCCAAAGAGGTACTAGCAACCAAAAGAAGGAAATTCTTCTTTGACGGTTCTGAGAGTAGTTGACGAGTCGACCATAACACCCATGGAATCCAAACAGCTGTAGAGATAATATCCACATGCCCAGCGTAAACCCTTGCTCCAATAAACCCGGATAGCATAAACGCGGCAGAAGCTGCAAGCGCGGATAATTCGTCTGTTTTATACGAACGCAATAGTAAATACATTCCCAAACCGGCGATTAAAATATGAATGGCATAATTAATTGAAAAGGCTATATTTAGAGGCAAGAGAACAAATAGCAAAGTCAGGGGATAAAATGCAGCTGTAGACGGATGGGCTAAGAATGGCATGCCTGAAAAATTGTAAGGACTCCAAAAAGGAATAACGCCGCTCCTAACGTTTGAAGCTAAATACCCTTTCCAGAAATAAAACTGGGTAAGAAGATCTCCACCGTATATCATTTTTCCTTCAGATGGGATTAAAGTTTGTCCGAATTGTAAAAGAATTAGCAGCAAGAGGAATAGAAGTGGCAAAAGTCTGAAAATAAAAGTGTTCTTCTTCATCTCTTATTTAACTGATCTATTAAATCATTTGCCTGCGCTGCCAGTTGCGGATCATCGGATACCATTTTTTTCTGGGCGTCTGTCAACCATTGATCAGCCTGCATCCTTGCATATATTATTTTAGCATTACTGAGTCTGGTATTTAATATATTTAATAACTGATCCAGTTTTGACTGGCTTATTCCTTCTGCACCCTTTGCGCTTTCCCACGACGGCAATACTTTTTCAATATTCTCGATAAGCGATTGCCAACTGCCAATTTCCTTCTGTGTATAGCTGGGAGGAACATATCCTCCAAGATGAACCACAATCACCTGTGAGGGACAACTATTTATTTCTCCTAAAACGGGCGAGATACCAATATCCTGATATTCTGCAGAAAATAGAATCTTCTTCGTATCCGGAAACTCAAGAAAATTGTCTACCAATTCTTGCGCATCATAATAACCACGGGTATAAACTTCGGCAAAAATGATATTCTCATAACCGGATTCTTTTATAGATTTTGCCAAAGTCATGCCACTTCTTGTCGCTTCTGTCGAAAAATCATCAGTATTTATCATGGCATCCCCCCTAATCTTGCTGGAATTTGTCAAAAGGACATTGTATCTCAAAGGTGATGTACCGTTTGCTGTTTGTCTTTTTTCATCAAGAAGTTTTATAAACTCTGAAGCATCCAGTGTCGGAGTATTTGCTAAAAGCGCATCATTTTCAGTATCCCGCCAAAGTTTATGGTAAGTCTCCTGATCATCCCATGGCAAGACAAAATGGATATCGGAAATATCCACCAATCCCAATTCATACCTTGAATCCAAGCTCGCTTTTCTATTGTCACCCATGACAAACACGCTGCCAACCGGAATTTTCAGGTTGGTACAGTCGGCTAAAAAATTGCCGCCATAAGTGGATCTGGGTTTGGCTGTATAAGGCTCGTCAATCCTCTCACCGTTTAAGTAAACAAAACCGTCACGCAAATCAATGGTATCACCGGGTAAAGCGATAATCCTTTTTACAAATCCGGCGGTATCCCCGTATTTCTCCTTTGAAATCTGGTCTGTCTTTTTATTCTCGAATTCCACGATATCCCCATGTTGGAGTTTGTAGGAAAAAAAGTGAAAACCGAAGATATTTATCCCTGAGGGATAAATTCTCATCTTTGGCCAGGCAACCGTTTCTTGAGCGCGTACTACGTCCGTCTTGCCGTTTCCTTTGGGGAAAGTCGGATACATTGATCCAGTTCCGGCAATAAGCACTTCTTCTTGTATTGCCCCGGACTGTAAAAGCAGTTGCCGGACGTAAGGAGTAACATTTACTGAAATCGCCGCAACGATAATTATAAAAAGTATTGTGGTTACAGCCTTACGCAGCATATTTTCTATGGTCTAAGTATAGGAGAAAGATAGAAAAAAGTGAATATTATAATAGTCGCCAGAGGACAAATAAAATAGCTTAATTACTAGAAAGTAAAAATTACAATAGTTTTGTGTCAGACATTTCCGGGTTATTCCTACTTTGTTCTTGGCTTTCTGCTCTTTTACCGTCCAGTTGCTTATCTCCTGGATAAAATATTACGGATAATATTCCTATCACCAACAGAATAAATCCAACGTACTCCAGATATTGCGGCAGATAAACGACAATTATGTTTATTAGTTGTTTGTTGTTAGTTGGTTGTTCAAGCTTCCAACCGTTTTCCCAGTTATTCACCATCACATGGTCTTTTAGTTCTGTACCAAACCAGAAAGGAAATAATTCTGTCAACAAATTGCTGTTTGATATTTGTTCTTCGTTTATTGAATATGCTTTCCAACCGCTATCATAACTCTGTGAAAAAGCTAAGATCGTGTTTCTTTCTACTGTATTTGAATTAATTTTAACAGAATAATCTGAAATATTATCCTTAGTGAATGGTAGAACTATTTTATTTTCATTATTCTTTTCTGAGGTAGAAGAGGTCAAACTAATTTTCGTCAGGTATTTATAAGGTATTGGATCTAATGAAATATCTTTTATCTCATTTACCGATGGTATCTGGTTGAAAGAGCTATCTGTAAATTGTACTCTAATTCCATCATCAAACTGATAAATAGGTGGCAAAATATATCTTGAGGTGTCGAAACTTGTACTTTTCGACATAAGAGTATACACATAAGTGGTATCGTTTTTTACAGTAGTAGTCTTCAGAGTTAGCGGAAACCCGTTAACTAACTTAGTACTCATTGATAATAAATATCCTACGTCAGAAGGTAAATTATTTTGTTCAAACAAATAATTTAACAAATAATTTTTAGAATATAATAGTAGACTTTTATCATTGTCCGGATAAATATGTTCTGACATATAGAAATCCCCTTCAACAGGATTATATTCTTGAGGGTTCCTTTTATACTGGTTATCGTTTATAAGGTTACTCCACTCATAACTTCCAGATATTTTAGGTACATTAACTTCGATTAAGGAACTTTTATTAATGTTAAATTTAAACTCTGTTACAGAATTATGACTTAAAGAGGTTGTGTCAAAGTCAAATGAATCGATAAAAGGGTAGGAGAATACTTCAATATTCTGATAAGATATGTTTTTTTCTCCAGACAAAGATTTGTCATACCCCGGCTCAAGAATAAACGAAAAAGTATTTATATTATTTATCCCGCCTTTATCCTCAAAATACTCATTATACCTGAGATAATTTGTGGAAAAGCTTATTTTGTTATTATTTGATTGGTTTATACAATTACCTGAAGATAAATTCCTAAAACAGAATTTTGGAAATTCATCATATTTGGATTTATAAACAAAACTTATCCTGTCCAATCCTCTGGTTGGCAAGTTGATCAATGGAGAACTGTATGGTACACATGTAGAACTACCTTGTGCAAATATTTTCAGTATGTTTCCCGATACCTCAGTCAAGCTGGACTTGGTTGACTTTCCCGAATTACAGTCAACTGCGGCGTTAAATTTTTTCGGTTCCAAATCCTGAATCGCAGGATTGCTTCCCGAATATAGAGATACGGAATTACCAATTAGACTGTTAATTAAATATGCATCACCAATATACTCGTAATTATCGGAAGGGTTTACTATGCTTAAAAAGTCCCTATTATTTATACTAAGTAAATAATAGTTCCCACTAAATTGTACCGGAATAGGAATTGCAAATTGCTTGGAGATCGGATTATTATTAACTACCACATTATCTACGTGCACTTCCGGACTTTTCAGTTGAAAGCTTAAAATTAAGCTACCACCTTCGATCTTCGCGTAAATAGCAAAAGGTAAAATTTTTTCATCATTTATTAAAGAGGGAATATTCAAATTATAATTACCTTTTGGTATTTCTTTCGTAAAGCTGATATCATTGGCTGTGTCTGAAACCGAAAATTTTACTTCATTCTGGAATCGATTTGTAAATAATGATTCAAAAGGATAAACATAATCAGGTTCCGGTTTATTATTCTCTTCATAATAATTTCCGACAGAGTTAAACAAATCATCAGTATTACTGAAATTTTCGTATTTTATAGTTTGTGGAACACTATTTAATAGACTCATCGAACCGGAGCCAGAATTATCGTTAATTTTGTATATGCTTACAGTGCCGAAATCTGCTACTTTAGTAAATAACGGATTATTATCCAACAACTCTTTCTGCTGAATTATCCATTTTAAGCTATTGTAATCGGAAGGAATATAACTCTCATCATATAATACATAAGTGATGTCGTATTTTTTTACCGTTTTATTGAAAAGATTCTGATCTCTCATCCTCAAATCATAAATTAACTCCCAATAATACTGCTCAAGGTAATTACTCCAAACATCAAAAGCTCTATCCATAACAGGTTGTCCAATACCGTACCATAAAAATCCTGAACCAGTAAGACCCCATTTATAGGAACCCCATCCCCAATAAGTATCTTGTGGAAGATTCATTATTCTCGCGTTGGGATCTTTAGTCTTAAAGTAATTAAATACTTGAAAATAATAATCAGGAATTTTAATCCTCAATCTGTCAGAAAACAGATGTCCGGTAAACGCCGGTAATCCGTATATCAATACCATTAATGTAAGTAAAAGGAATATTACTTTTATTGCTCTTTCTCTTTTTTTTTCAAAGTGTTCAAAAATAAACGACAAACCAAATCCAAAAAGAACAGCATAGATTACAGCTGTGGGAACGATAAATTTAGTAAAGGGGTTACGGATTACCTGGTTAATGAGTGGAATTTGCCGTAATAGAAAATTTATTGTTGAAATTATTGGAGTATCGCTTAATAACACTACTACACTCAAAATCGACATTCCGGCAATATATTTACTTTTCCTCCTCCCCTTCAAAATCCCCAAAAGAGTAAGAATGAAAAATATTATTCCTTCTATTCTAATCGGTAAAAGTGAATAATAATCCCTCCATACCTGCATCATATAAACAGGCTTTCCGGGAGTTTGAGTATCATCCAGAGTATCCAGATTGAATCCTTCCAGATATATCAAATCTCCTGGATGCCCTCTCTTAAGATTCATTTCAACAAATCTGTCATTGTTCATTTTATTATTCATGGCATTCTGAGTTACTGAAACACTGGTAAAAATAAAGTAAGCATTGGGAAGAATCCAGAAGGAATTAATAAGGAAAATAGTTCCGGAGATCACAAAAATTTTCTTAAAAGTCAAAAAGCTTTTATTTGTGAAGAAATAAATCAGAAATATTATAGAAATAAAAAGTAAATATACTAGAAATATTGTTTCCACGTACGCTTGAGGAATCGCTAGTATATTTATAAAGACAAACCATATAAAAGCTTTTTTGTTTGGTTTATTCAAATAATTAAATAATCCCCATAACTCCCATGGAAAGAATCCCCAAAAAGTACTGAAAGGTTCAAAAGGAAAGAAAAAATTCTGTATGGTTCCCAGATTTAACAGATAGAATAAACTGCAGAGTAATGCTATCTTTCTTACTGACGAATCTTTTAATCTATCGCTAAGAAAGAATATTACAAGTTTATAGATTCCCAATACGCCGACAATAAGCATCAGATATTGATAAAAATATCTTAACAAGCTTACCGGAATAATTATTGAAAAAATTGACAATAATAATTGTCTTGGCAGGTCGGCAGCATGACCCATCCCGCCAAGAAGGCCCAATCCCTGATATTCCTGCCAGACGGCAAAAATCGATCTGTTTATATTCATGGGGAAATCAAACTCAGGATGCAGATTATCCCAACCAGTCAACCATGTTCCCGGCTTATAGTTGGTAAAACAAATGACAACAACAGCTAATATGAGGAAGAATAAATAATAAAAATGTTTATTCTTAATAATTGACATAGATTCCTTGATAAGGATTTAACGTTTTCAACCCAGCGATAATCGATTTTTTTTGTTCAGTTGGAATATAACCGCACTGATTTTCCAGATTATTAAGTTCGTCCGATAAAACATATGCTTTTGTACAATACCCTTTGTATTTATAAAACCCGGATGTCGGGTGATCCAGATCAGTCTGATTAGTCCTATCAACAAATATCTCTGGGGTTGGATTATATAAGGAAGGAAAATTGTCCAAAATATAGATTGCGTAGTAATTATTCCTGAGCGAATTTCTGAAATCCGGATTTACCCACCCGTTCATATTCATGGATATAGTTTGCAGACACAACAGGATAAAAAATATGATAGAAGTAATAATACTCAGTTTTTTCTCATGAAGAAAATCAATAGCAAGAACTATAAATAAGGGAAGAATGTAAACAATATGTCTTGTAGGGCCGTAACCTGCAGTACCATAATTCCACGCAGGATTAGTCTGATAAAAAAAGGCGGTTACCAGATAGATCGCGCTTAGAAATACGGCTTTATTGTCAACAATAATCCTTTTAATCAAATAATAAAATCCGATCACAAGAGTAAACGGCGCATACCAAAAAAGTCCCATATTCAAATCGAAAAACTGTTCAAAAAGTTTTTTCAGGCTGATATTCTGTAAACCAAATCCGTTTATTTCCGTCCAGCCATTGCGAATATTTGTCCACGGAGTCAAAAGTCCAAATTGGAAATAACTAAATACGTAGGGAATAAACATCAGCAACAATATTGATAATGATTTAATAACCAATAAATAATTGTTGGAGTTTTTCTCTGCTACTCTATTCTTCTTAAATTTAACAAGAGTATCGATCACCATATAAATGACCGTTATAAAGGAAACCACGATTAGCGGCTGGCTCTGCCATGAAGCGAGAGCGGAGAAAAACGCGGAAAGAAAATATTCACCTGAAATGAAAGCCAATATACTAATAAAAATCAATCCTGTGTAATAAATTTCCGGGCCCGGCCAACCAAGGAAAAAAATTAATGGGGAGAAATACACAAGAAACAACAAAAAAAGTCTTTTATCCGGTTCTTTGATATACTTTCTAAAGGCGTAAATTAGTACTGATGCCAATATTAAAATATTTGTCAATGGAAATGATAACATCGGATTTGCTCCCATTAATGAAAGGATTATTCTTGATGGAATGAGAAGATACGCATAAAAAGGGAAATGGACCGGATATCTTACTTGATTGGCCCCGACCATATAATATTGGGGGTCGGAAAAGTAAGCTGCAGGCAAATATTTTTCAATATCCGTCTTATCGCTATTTCGCAATGAAACGTCCCCGTGATTCAAAATCGACACTGTCATTCCGTAGTATTCCACTATGTCACCAGCTATCTGTATTTTCCCAAAAAAAAGAAAATAGAATCCTAAAATCAAAATCGATGCGCCAAGAATCAACCAGGGAATTTTCGCAGACATAGTCTCAATTTTGAGTATAACCTAGAGTCTGCAGTTTATGAAGAGAGTAATGATTATGTGGTGATATTATATTGTCGTATATCATTGCAGTATTTCTATATGATCTTTTCTCTCTGATTATTCCTGCCATCCTGGTCATCTTAGCTTTCAAACCGTTTACCAACACATTTTCTGCTGTTGACAGGCATGATTTATGATCTAGTTCAAAGACCATATCAGATATCTTCAGACCTGAAGATGACAGTGCATCCCGAAAATCCTCAGAATCAAACATACTCTTTAATTCTTCGGAAATTATAAATGGTTTTCTGTAGGAAAAGACCAGCGAGAGTACGCCTGAAGCGGTCATAAAATGGCGGTAAGGCAAGACTATAATATCAGCCGCCGAAAAATAGGCAGCTAAATCTTTCTGGGGTATATAGCCGGTAATCTCAACTTTATGAGATTTCCCTGCGCTATCTATGATTTTTCCATAGTAATCGCGGTAGTGTGGCCTATCAATCATTGTTGGACTTTCTCCACCGGCTAGAATAAATCTTGTATTTTTATTTAACACCTTTTCCACATTTCCAAATGCTTCCACAAAGAAATCCGCTCCCTTAAACCAATTGATATAACCAAAAAACATAACTACATACTCGTCTTTACCAATCTTGAGTTTTTTGCGTGATTCTTCCTTTTCCAAATTTTGGATTTCCGTATCAACTCCATGGGGAATTGTCACTATCTTATCTTTATCAACAATTTTTCCTAAATTCTGTCTCAATGCTTCTTCAAGGACTACTGTTTTATCTGACAAGTGGCATGATAGACGGTAAAATAGTTGAAATATAGCGTTGTATAAACTTCCTTTTATAAGGCCGGCAAAGTTATCCTTAAGCCCGATATGACCTTTAAGTTTGAAAGCATCCAGTACCACGTGATGCATGACAATTGAAACTTGTTTTCCCATAAATCTCAATATTCCCAGGAAAAAAACTATGGAAAAAGTGGGTAAATTCCCTCCGTAAACGGCAAAATCAAATTGAATCAGTATACTTCTGGCTGCTGGAAATAAGAATAATTTTTTTAATATTTGAAACCAAAGCAAAGGGTTGTTCCTCTCAAAGCAGCGCAACACCAGTACTCCTTTTTCTTCATATATTTCATCTTTCTTGCCGTGTCTATCCGCAAGCACTACTATCCTGTGATTCATATGAGTTACTATGTTTTTGGCATAAGAAGCCAGCCCGGATGTGCCGGATGAGTAAAGCTCCCCTTTTTTGGGGTATAGCGAAACCATGAGGAGTGTGTCCTGATGGTTATAAGTCTGTATTAATCTTTTCATCATACCTGCTATATTCTCAACATAAAAATACTTATTCTTCTGACCTCAAGTATCCTTAAGATCAAAAGAACAACCAGAAACGCAAGAAAGAGAAAAAGTGTGACAAAAAGTCACGACTTGAGACAGCTTTCGCCATCCATCCCTTCCTTTTTGGTTGTCCATATAGTTTTGTGCCCTTGGCACTTTATCCGGGTGGTATTGTCCCAGAAAGGTTGAACTATTCAACCTTTTTTCTCCCCCAGGGAGAAGCGGAGTCGCCGGTAAAGGCGGCCCCGCTTGATTCCCCATCGGGGGCCGCCTTTGGTGCGCGTCGCACGATTGCCGGAACTAGTTGTTCGGCGCGACGGGGTGGAAACCCACACCATCTGCTTCAAACGTAGCCCCAGCGGTCGGACATTGCACCGTGCGCGTCGTACCGTCCCAGCGGTCGCTTTTCTTGGGCACTTGCACCCAACAGCCGCGCGCATTTTGCGGTTCGGGAAACCCGTTCCAATACGTGAGCATCGAGTTGTTTCCCGGGTGACGAAACGTCACCTTGTGATCTTGGTCCCAGTAGCCCCACATCGTGTGTTCGTCGTTGCGCGGCGTCCACTTGTCGGCGGAGCCGCCGATGTTCTTCGAGAGCCATTGCTGGGCATCAGCCACCGACATGGTGGAGAGTCCCCAAGGATCAGACGCCCCAGTGTTCGCGGGCGGATTGACGGGCGCGACGGGCGCCGGGTTGACGGGCGCAGGATTGACGGGCGGGTTCGCGGGCGCCGGGTTGACGGGCGCAGGATTGACGGGCGGGTTCGCGGGCGCGACTAGTGCAGGCGGGTTCGACGCAAACTGAGACGCCACCGACACAGCCGCGATAGAGAACATGCACAGTCCGCCAATGATGAGCATCGCCATACCGGTCCACAACGCAAACGAAAAGCCGCGTCCGAGACGCCGCGAGGTCGGCACACTTTCTTCTTCACCTTGCTTCTTCGCCGTGAATGCGCCCACCAAGAACGCGACGCCCAGCACGGCGAGACCGACCAAGCACAAAACGGACGTAACGAGAATGGTACCGATGGTACCCATGGTTCACCTCCAAAGGTGTTCTGATTATCCCAAATTCCCTTAGGTCTTTGGAAACATGCTAAACTTCAACTCGTCTACCTCGTTATCCGGCGTAGAGGTTCAGATTCGACAATCTCAGGGTAATGACTGCGATGCTGTTTTCTGTGATCAGGCTTCTTTTTTAGCCTCCTAGCCCAATCGAATTGACTATATTTCTACCCCAAGATACCGGAAAACTGCGGATAATATGTTTTGTGTTACGCGTGGTGTGTTGTGTGTTTGAAAACTGAACCCATTACTCATAACAATTATTCGCAAATTTCCGGCATCAAAGGGTCGCCCCCTGAGAACTGAGCCTGTCAATTGAAAACAACCAATTTTTTATTGTCCCTCGATTTCTCTCGGGACAATTGAGAGTAATTCTATCCTTCGTAAAACTCGGGACAGAAACTCCCTATTGCGTTTCTGGTTTTTAAAGTGCAATTCCGATAAAATATCGGAATAGTTATCGGTTATTAGCTGTTGGTGATTAGTTGCTGTTTGAACTAAGCCAAAAACTAAAACTTCCAACTCTTCAATCTGTCTGAGTCTGCAATCGCAATAGACTGCTTATCTTCCAGATTGACTTAGGTTCCGCCTACGCTAAAGCTTCGGCGAGATAAATTAAACCCAAGATGAAAAGAAATTATTGTGGTGGGCTATGCTCATCACACATTACACACGATCAATTTCCCTCCATTCTGGATTTAATCTCTATTTAATTGTTAATACTGCTCTTACAGACAGTTCGAAATCTTTACAATTTCTCTCTATTTGTAAGAATAATCCCTTCTGCGCCGGGAAACTCTTACAAAAATATCCTCTTGCCTGTCGGAGGGGAGGAAACCTTTTACTCCATCCCGTTCCGGGCAGAACAAGAAAAGAGGATAATTGACCATCAACCGCTAACTACCAATTTTTTAACCAATAATCGCTTTTTTTCTCAGATACAAACCAGATACAAGTGCTGATCCCAGGCCTGCTAGTGTCAACATCCAATGCTGGGGACCTGCAGAAGGCGCTGAGGTCACGGTTATCTGTTTTTCTATACAAAATTGGCTTTCGTCGTGATCAGACTGATCTCCACTGGTAGCATCCACCATGTTTACCAGACAGACCACATTTTTATTTGACGGCAAAACAGCCGGATGGACTGTTCTTGCCTTCACCTCATATTGCTGGTCAGTTCCTCCCGCCAGATTATTGACGGTAAAGGTCAAGACACGAGAATTAGCATCATAGTTGCCAGGGCCAGACATAAAATCCACATATGCCGGTAACGTATCCTTCACAGTGACAGCATCCAAAGTCTGGTCACCGGAATTTTGCACATCGATATGGAAAGTGACTACCTGTTCGGGACGATATTTGGGGTCTGCCGGACCAAGATTGTCGACAAAAACTCCTGTTGCTGGATTTTGTACAGTCTTATTTACTAGAACTTGTCCGACTCGTGGACACTGTACTCCTCCACCGTAAACTGGAGTACATCCTCCACCGTATGCGCCGTCAGCAAAAACTGACTGGGGTAAAAATAAAGTTACAGAAAATAAGGTCAAAAAAAATACTGCCTGTTTCAGACTTTTCATAAAACTCCTTTATTTTTGGGCAGATTAATAAGTTGCGGGGGATTATATCACGCAAAAAAGTAGTTGTCAAGTACTATGGGATGTTTACTGTTTATTGTGAGTTGTTGGTTATTAGTTTAGAATAATATAATATTCATCATTATAGTAAAGATTACAAAACTATCGGATATATGAAACCTCGTTATCATCCATTTTTAGCCTTACAATTTAGAGATTTCCGACTTTTATGGTTGGGGATGCTTATCTCTAGAATTGGATCGGAAATGCAGGTAGTCGCTCTAAACTGGCAAATTTATCTTATCACTGGTTCTGCTCTTTCCCTTGGACTTATAGGATTATCAAGGTTTTTACCGATTATCTTTTTTTCACTGGCGGGAGGAATGATAGCAGATATCGCTGACCGAAAAAAACTGATGATTGCTGCACAAACCATATCTATGGCCACCGCTTTTATTTTCGCGATCACCACGTTTACCCATAATATCAGTCCCCTCCTCATCTATATTCTTCTGGCGATAAACTCTATTGCTACATCTTTTGAAACCCCCGCACGTCAGTCACTTGTTCCTGCACTCGTGCCTGAAAAATACTTCATCAACGCTGTCAGCCTCAATACCATCATGTGGCAATCTGCTATGGTGATTGGCCCTACCATTGCAGGATTTATTATCGCTTTGCATGGAGTTGGTGCGGTTTACACTCTCAATGCCCTTTCTTTTCTGGCGGTAATTTTTTCCCTGTTTGCCATACGGCCTCCGAAATCGCCTCGACCAATTAAGGTAGATTTTAATCTTGATACTGTGAGAGACGGAATAAGATTCGTCATAAACACTCCCATTATCTATTCCACTATGCTTTTAGACTTTTTTGCCACATTTTTTGCCTCAGCCACGGTCCTTTTGCCCATATTTGCCAAAGATATACTCAAAGTCGGACCCCAAGGGATGGGTATACTTTATGCTGCAGCTTCAATAGGAGCAGTTAGCGCAGGCCTCTTTGTTTCCTCTTTGGGCCACATAAAACACCAGGGGAAAATACTCCTTACGGCAGTTTCAATCTATGGCCTTGCCACAATTTTCTTTGGTTTATCGAAATCATTTTATCTCTCAATACTATTCCTCTTTCTGACCGGAGCAGGCGACGTCATCAGTACAATAATAAGAAATACAATAAGACAACTGGCGACACCCGATCATATACGAGGCAGAATGGTCTCAATAAATATGATATTTTTTATGGGCGGGCCTCAGCTGGGTGAAACCGAAGCAGGGATAACCGCTGCCATGTTAGGCGCTCCTTTCTCTGTTGTCCTGGGAGGAGTGGGAACTCTGGCCGCAGTCGGACTTTTAGCCTTGCTTATTCCAAAACTGAGAAATTATCAGGGAGATGAGTTGATTACAAAATAGTAAAAAATGATTGGTGGTGCGTGGTGGGTTGTGTACTAAAAATAGATATATGCCTGATCCTGAAAAAGAAAAATTAATTCTGGAAGAAACTGTCTATGACCTCCAGAAAGATTTTGAAGAATTGGAGTATATCGCCCGGTCTGGGATAACTCAACTAAATAGATTTGAACTAAACCTGGAACGGGTTAGAAAATCCATTATCCCCGAGATACTAATTGACATAAAGAATAATATTAATCTTCTTATTTCTCAATATAATAATCTCCTTCAACGTTTATCTACCGCCAAAAAGGACCTAAATGAAACAAATAAAAGTCAGAAAGCTATACTTGAGGCTTCTTTTCATAAAAGAGTCAACTTTGAAAAATTAAGGGCCCTTTATAACCAAACCGCTGCAGCGGTTACGAGTCTTGACTGGCAATCTCCCACCGCTTCCCACACGCTTTTCTCCCAAGCGGGAAGCCAAACCGGCAAAATTTTGGCTACCCTGATTGATTACAAACGTGATGCGCACCTGGACGAAACCGGATATGAAAAGAAGTTTCTTAATCAAAATATTGATGCACTGGTAAAAGTAGGTATAAAAACTTATATGACTGCCAGCGGCATGGCTGCTTTTACCACTATTTTCAATTTCCTTATGGGAGAGGGTAAACTGGAGGGAAAAGTGCTGTTGGGTAAGTCATCCTATTTCCAATACAAGAATTTATTGTCTAATCCTCTGGACGACAGGATTATTGAATTTGATGAAATTGACCTTGAGAAATTAAAGGATTTGGTTAAAAAAGTCAGACCGTCTGCTATATTTATCGACTCTCTTTGCAACACTGCGGATTTGCCGTTTCCAGATCTTAAAAGTCTCATCAAATATATGGAAAAAGAGTGCGACTGGAACATTTTTTTAGTTATAGATAACACTTGCCTATCCACATCCTTTCAACCTTTTAGAACGCTTTCACCCCTAAAAAGAAATATCGGCCTCATTGTCTTTGAAAGCCTTATGAAGTACCACCATTTCGGCATGGATAGAACCACAGGAGGAATAATTGTTGCCAGGGGAAAAGACATTGGTAAACTTTATGACTGGAGGAAAAACTCCGGTACCAACATCACTGATATGGGAGTTTATCAATTCCCTATTCCGAACCGGAAAATGTTGGACAGACGCCTCAAAAGATTTTCCAGAAACACTAGCATATTGACCCAAAAGCTTCAACAATTTATAGACACTACAAGCGGTAAATATGTAAATTCGATAATATACCCTGTCCAAAAACCTACATTTACAGGCAGTTTTTTTAATATCGGCTTCACTAAACCTGATGTCAAATTGTATAAGCAATTTATTAAAAGTGTCATGGAAGAAGCCAAAAGGGCAAAAGTGGAATTTCACCATGGCACAAGTTTCGGCCTGAATCACACAAGAATTTACCTTACCTCTTTATGGACTAAATATGGAGATCCTTTTATCCGTATTTCAGTTGGTACAGAAAACCGGTTGGAAATAGAGAAAATATTAACTGTATTAGAAAAAACTGTAAGAATAATAAATGGATAATACCAACTTCTGTTCTCTTATTTTTATTAAATTGTCATTCCCGATCTGACCGGGAATCATATACTATTTCTCTGGATCTCCGCCTTCGCGGAGATGACATCAGTGCAATTTGTAACGAGAAATTACCAGCAATAACTGGAATTGTTTAAAATGAAATCCGTTGCTCTTGTCACCTGGAAGGGTTATCCAAAACTGTTTGACGGTGACAAACTACTCATTGAACCGTTCCGGAAAAGAGGATTTGTTCCTATAGCTATTCCGTGGGACAAGAAAGATATTGATTGGACCGATTTTGATATCGTGATTTTACGTTCGTGCTGGGACTACCACACAAGGCTGAAGGAATTCTACAGTTGGATCGATCAGTGTATTGAGAAAAAGGTAAACCTTTGGAATCCTCCAGAAATAATTAGGTGGAACACTGATAAAAGTTACCTCTTTAATCTGCAGAAAATCGGCATTCCTATCATGCCTACGCTTTTATGTACAAAAGATTCTATTGATGAAACCAGAAATAATGCAATTTTAGCCGGATGGAAGAATATTATCATCAAACCAATTCATGGGGCTTCAAGCTATAAAACATTTAGGATAAATACTGCTGAATTTACTACAAGTAATCCCACTCTTTCTAATCTTTTTTCAAACGAAAACATATTGATACAACCATTCATGGAAGAAATTATAACTGAGGGCGAATATTCTTTTATCTTCATCAACAAAGAATATAGCCATGCCATCTTAAAGGTTCCCCAAAAAAATGAATTCCGCTCCCAGAGGGAATTTGGCGGAAAGGAAATTGCGGTCAATCCGTCCCAATCTCTTATCTCCCAATCACAAAAAGTGCTGGAAAACATCTATTCCCCACTTTTATATGCCCGTGTTGACGGTCTGAATATACGTGGTCAATTCCAATTAATGGAACTTGAACTTACTGAGCCTTACCTTTTTTTTGAGAAAAAGGGTAATTCAGAAGAGAAATTCGTCAATTCTGCCATAAATCTCAGCGGAAATTCCACCTTATAACAGATCCCGTTTCATGTCCTGAAATTGCCTTTTAGTGATTTCTCCTTTTGCATAGCGTTCACGCAAAATCTCAATAGCTGTATCCTCTTCCGGCTCTCTACTATCATTTTCTTCACTTCTTGATTTATCCCTTTCATCATGGGAACCAAGAAGAACGAGTATAAATCCTGCTAGAAATACTATAAAAAGTATCCAAAAAAGTGAAGGAAAACCCCAGCCTATTCCCCCTCCATATCCATAATGCATCCACATATTTCTCACCGCCTTTCTTTTATATCTGGACAGAAACAAAACAAATATATATCGTTTAGCTGAAAAATTGCTGAAGAAAAGTTATTGTGGCGTAAACTCAGAATACTACAGTAACCGTATCATCTCTTATATGGCAGAGTCCCTGGTTAATCTCAAATTCCTGACTCTCTCCTGAAACTTTTTCAATTGTCATTTCTCCTTCATTTAGCAAAATAAATGATTCCGCGTGCTGTGGTAAAATCTGGATTTGTCCTTGGGCTGTATTGGGAATAACAATACTTAAAACATTATCAAATACCCTGCTTTCCTTTGCAGATACTATTTTACATTTCATAGACTTCCCCCAAAATCATCAGTGGACCCTATCATATAAAGACGTGATAACTCAGTATTGTCGAAATCCCCCTCCAATATCTTCTCACATCCTTCAAGCGTCTTGGCCAATGGTACATAAGATCCTTTCTTATCGTTAAATGAAGAAGTGACAAAAAATGGCTGGGTAAGGAAACGCTGCAACCTTTCTGCACGCTGAGCGATAATCCTGTCATCCCTTGATAACTCACCCATTCCTAGGATGGCGATGATATGAGATAGATCCTGGTATCGCTGGAATATCCTTTTTACTTCGGAGGCTACAGCGTAATGTTTTTCCCCGACAATATCCTGGTCTAGGTTGAGAGATGAAGATCTAAGTATATCAATTGCCGGATAAATCCCTTTTTCAGCCTGCTCACGGGATAATACGAGAGATGTATCAAGATGGGAAAATATGGCAACCACCGCCGGATCAGTCAGATCATCGGCCGGTACATAAACAGCCTGAACTGAAGTGATTGAACCTTTAGTCGTAGCCAGAATCCTTTCTTCCAGATCAGAAAGATCAAGAGACAGTGTCGCCTGATATCCCAACTCGGAAGGTACTTTGCCAAGTATTGCTCCTATTTCCATACCCGCCATGACATAACGGAAAATATTATCTACAAAAAAAAGCATATTTTTACCATAGGTATCACGCAGATATTCAGCTGCGGTAATAGCAGAAAGTCCCACTCTTGCCCTGACTCCCGGAGCTTTATCCATCTCACCAAAATAAAGTACTGTCTTATCTAAAACATTCAGGCGTTTAAGCGCAAGGTAAAGATCATTGCCTTCCCTGATCCTTTCACCAATCCCCGCAAACACAGAGTAACCGATATCTTTCAGGGAAAAATTATGTATAAGTTCAGATATTAGGATAGTCTTGCCGACACCGGCTCCCCCAAAAAGCCCAATACTATCTCCCTGGCGAAGTGGTGTCAAAAGATCTATTGCTTTTATACCTGTTTCAAGAATCTTTTCCTGCTGGTTATTGACATGCTCATGACGAAAAGTTTTTTTATCGCCGTATATGGACAATTTCGTTTCCGGGGAAAAAGGCTTTCCGTCTATGGGATCACCGAAGACATTAAACATCCGTCCTAAAATATCCTTATTCAAGCCTACCGTCAATTCCTCTCCTGTACCATACACCATCTCACCCCTTTCTACACCCTCCAGGGAAGAAAGCCCAATCGCTCGTACCACTTTAGGGCTTTTTACTTCTATCACCTCAAAATATCTGTTTTTATCTTTGTTATATAAAAGAGAGTGGATGGAAGGCATTTTCTGTGGGAAATATACTTCTATCACACCTCCTTTTATGGAGATAATTATCCCTTCTATCATATTGTCTTGTGTACTGCGAAACTTTCTAGTTGTTTTTGTGTAGCAATGGTACGTCTCTCCTTAAAATAAGACAACTTCAATTTCTTAATCAGACTTTCAGTCTGAGAAAGAGCATGCTCCATTGTGACAGTCCGACCAGAAAGTTCTGACAATTTTGCCTCTATAATAATCCTGTAAAAAGCAACCTGGATGTATTTTTTCAAAAGTATGGTAAATATCTCTCGTTTTGAAGGTTCAAAGATTGGGAATCCCAATGAAAAATTCTCACTGGAACCGTCGGCCAATTCCTGGGGTTTGAAATCGAAAGGTAAAAAAGATATGATCTTGGGCGTCTGAACCGTAAGTGAAGTAAATCCCGGATAGAGTATATCCACTTTCCTGAAGATTTCTGACTCAAATTGTGAAAAAATATAGTCAGTTATTCCGTTTACCATCTCAGAGTTCACTTCATCAGGAATCCCCGGAAAGGACTTCGCGATTGCTACATTACTCTCTGTAATAAGACTTTTGCCTTTCTCTCCTACTGTAATCAAAAAGGAATACCCTGCTTTTTCCTGAAAAAACTTCTCCACTATATTGTGGAACAAATCTCCCACTAAACCCTTATCCGAAGTAAAGATGATCAGTGCATTTTTCCCTCCGTTGTGACCGGAAATAAAAGGGTGGTTCCCAGCTTCATATTGAAGCAACCTTCTCATTATTAAAGATATTGTCTCACTGTACTTTTCAAGCGAAGTGAAATCGTTGGAAAGAAAGCGTATATAAGAAGCAGCAATCTTTTCCGCAGCTTTCACTGTCTCCCCAACATCAGTGAAGCCATCCATCTTTTTCCTATATTCGATAACACCTTTCATATT
This sequence comes from Patescibacteria group bacterium, assembly GCA_023379265.1. Lineage (GTDB taxonomy): Bacteria > Patescibacteriota > Microgenomatia > 2-02-FULL-39-11 > 2-02-FULL-39-11 > JAMCUI01. Next base: position 180,855 of record JAMCUI010000009.1, on the reverse strand, counting down.
TATCCCTTCAAAAGAATCTCTTTTTTGAAATCTTCAATTATGTCTTTTATCTTACCCTTGACACCATCATCAAACACTCCATCCCCTATCTTTTCCAAAATATGGGGATACTTATTCCTAAGTATTTCCAATAGTTCCCCCTTAAACCTAACCCACTGCTCTTCCTTCAAATCATCCAACATTCCTTCTTCTACGGCATAGAAAAGCACCACTTGCTCCTTCCAAGATACATTCTGATGTTTCTCCTGTTTCAAAAGCTCAAGAGTCAACTCTCCTCTGTATATTTTCTTTTTTGATTCCTGGCTTACAACAGTCTCAAGTTGAGTCAGTTTTTGCAGTTCGTTTTGCTGGGAAAGAACCAATCTTAAACCCGCCGTCACCTGTCTTAAAAGCGGAGGTTGCGCCTTACCGCCGACACGGGAAACGGATAGTCCGACGTTTATGGCCGGTATGAACCCTTTCTGGTATAATCCCCTTTCCAGATAGATCTGACCGTCTGTGATGGAAATAATATTGGTCGGGATAAAAGATGTGACGTCACCTTCCTGTGTTTCAACAATAGGAAGAGCTGTAAGCGAACCTCCCCCTTTATCGTCTGAAAGTTTGGCAGCTCGTTCCAGAAGCGAAGCGTGAAGGGAAAATACATCTCCCGGATATGCCTCACGGCCTGGAGCCCTCTCAAGAAGAAGAGAGACATCACGATAACACTTCGCATGTTCTGAAAGATCATCATAGACAACAAGGGCATGTTTACCCCTGTCTCTAAAATACTCACCAATGGTCACGCCGACGAATGGCGACAGATATTTTTCTGCAAAAGTACTGTTACTGGTGGCCGCTACAACAGTTGTATATAAAAAGGCTCCATATTCTTTTAACGTAGAAACTAAATGATTCATATATCTAGTCTTTTTACCGCATAGAACATAAATGCAATATACGGTGGGATCAGCATTTTTCTGGTTTAACACAGTATCAAGAGCTATTGTACTTTTACCCAAATTTCTGTCACCGATAATAAGTTCCCGTTGTCCCTTTCCTAATGGCAAAGTAGCATCTATTATCTTTATACCTGTAGTAATAGGCTCGTGCACTTCCTGACGGTCGATTATCCCGGGAGCACTTGTGAAAACCGGAATTTTATCACCTGATAAAACCGTTTCTCCGTCAAGCGGTTGACCCAAACCATCAATTACCCTACCCACTATTCCATCTGAGATAGGTATGGAAAATCTACGGTGGCTGCGGTATAGGGGATTCTCCAGCAAAATATCATCATCAAACAAAAGAACCTCGACGCTTTTCTCGTCAAAGCCAATTACAATCCCGATTTCTTTTCCGGCATCGTCAAGAAGAACTTCATGCAAAAAAACATGGGGTATGCCATGGACTTTGGCAACTCCTGAAAAGCAGGATACAATATAACCTATTTCAGTGAAATTACTTTCTTCGGGCGGCATGGTTATTTTTTTACTGCAGTTTTGATATCATGGAAAAAATTTTCTTCAATAAGTATTCCTCCCAACGTCAATCTGAAACCGGCAACGAGATCTTTTTTTTCTCTGACCGTAAACTGAATCCCTCTTAACCTGAATTTCTCTTCTATCATCTTTCTCAAATTCCCAACGTCATCCTCTACCAAAGGTATTGCATATTCAAGAGTTGAAGCTTGACCATTTGCCATCTCCTGGTTACCCACTTTGATCTCCTCGTCACTTTTTTGATCTGTCAATCCGGTATAATCTCCTGCCAGAAGCGTAGGTGATAATTTTCCTATTGACTCCTGTAATTTGATAAAATACATCGTCTGTAGAGATTTTTTCCTCTCCTCATCCAAAGAAACAACCATTTCCGATATCACACCATCAATGAATTTTGCCATTAAATCACCTTTTATCTCCTCCCGTAGATGTTTCTCTGCTCCAGTCAAATGTTCTTTAGCCTGCTCTGTCAGTTTTGATACATCTTCTTCTCCCATTTTTTGCGCATCTTTTCTTATTTTCTGAGCTATTGTTTGGGCTTCAGCCAATATCGTCTGTGATTCTTCTCTCAACTTGGAAAGTTCTCTTTCTTTCTCTTTATCAAAACTCCTCTTTTCTTTTTCCAGGTCATCTTTTTCTTTTCTGGCTTCACTTAATTCTCTCTCCTCCTTCTCAACTTTTTCTATCATCGGTTTGTAAAGAAATTTACCAAGTATCAAAAGAAGTAGCGTAAAATTTATTATTTGCGCTACCAAAAGTTTCAGATCTATACCAATGTTACCCAAAAATCCGGTCATTGTTTTTATGCCACAAATTTGAGAATTAATGCCACGACCAACGCATAAATCGCAATAGCTTCCGCAAAAGCAATGGCTATTATCATGGTAATACGAATATTATCGGAGTTCTGCGGGTTTCTGGCCATTCCTATTAACCCCGCTGCCCCTACAATCCCTATAGCCAGTGCCGGACCGATCGTGCCTATCGCCATGGTAAATGCTGATGGATTTTGCATATGATCTCCTTCCTCTTAAAACGTTTTTAATAACCTCCGCTATATTTCTGTTGTAATCGTGGAAGTTTTAATAAATGTCAGTGTCAAAACGGCAAAAATAAACGCCTGGATTATGCCGACAAATATCTCCATAAACATAAATGGTATGGGAATGATATAAGGCACTAGAAATGCTATAACAAGAAGCAGGATTTCTCCCGCAAATATATTGCCGAAAAGCCTGAAGGAAAAAGAGAGTACTTTAGCCGCTTCACTCAATATCTCAAAAAAACCCAATAATAATGATAGAGGAGAAGCGATATTTAAGAACCGGCTTATATATTTTTTTGTACCAAGTCTTTGAAAGGAAAAATATTGAGTGGCCAAAACGGAAAATATTGCCAGTGCAAATGTTGTATTTACGTCGCTGTTGGGAGAGCGTAAAAGTGCAATCTTCTGTCCTCCAGAATAGATATAAAATGACCCCAAAAAACCCGGCAGGAGCGCAATCAGGTTCGCTGTAACAATATATATAAAGAACGTACAAATTACTGGAAGTATAGTCTTTGTCATTTTTCTATCTCCAGTCACCCTATCAGTCAATCTCATAAGCTCATAGATGGTAATTTTCAGTATAGAAAGAGGTAGAATTTTTCTATTTCTGTTGCGGTAGAAAATAAATGAGAAAACAATCAATATCAGACTAACCACAAATGAAGTCAAAAAAGTATTGGAGAAATAAATACCTCCAATCCCCAATATATATTCCGGTTGCAGACTAATATTTATCATGGTTTTTTGTCAAAATCTCAAGCTGATGATATACATCAAAAATACTCGTTGTTATTCCAGCGACAATCCCAGCAATAAGTAATAATGGTGCCGTATGGAAAATATCATCCAGCCATTTACCTAAAAAAAGGAAACCTACTAAAGGAACAACAATCAAAAAACCCAGTTGTAAGGCAAAAGAAATAGCATACCACAACCTAAATTCATAGCGCATATAAATATTGCCTGAATTTAGTGTAAATGAATTGCCAAAAGTCCGCAAGAATGACGATTTGGGGAAAATCTTTTATTTATCCTGCCTGAGGATAATGACATTTCTTCCATTTTTTTCCGCTGCCACACCAGCACGGATCATTTCTTCCCAGTCTATTTTTGGATTGTGTGCTATGGGTAATGGATTGAGAGCGTTTTTGGGCCTCTTTTTGGATTGAGGTTTGTTGCTGCTTTTGGAGAGCCACCATCTGGTCTGGGGCAAGTTGAACCTGAATCTTAAAAATCCTATGAGTAATCTCATAATCGACTGAAAAAACAAGCCGTTCAAACATGGAATAAGCCTCATTTTTATATTCGACAAGCGGATCAAGCTGTCCATAGCCGCGAAGCCCTATCCCTTCTCGCAAATCATCAATTGCGTCAAGATGATCCATCCACATGTTGTCCACTACCGACAACCCTGCCCACTTCTCAATTTGGCGCATAATCTCGCTTCCCAATGTCTTTTCTCTCTGCTCATAGACATCGCCCACCACTTTTACCAGAAATTCCTCAATCTCCTGCGGAGTTTTACGCTCTCCCAGTTGTACTAGAATCTGTTTCTCAGAGTTGGGATCAAAAGGTACAATGGAAACAAATTCTTTTAATATTTTTTCCTTATCGCCCTGATTTACTGCATTATCCGCAGAGTACAAATTTACTAAAGTCCTTATTTGTTCGGAAAGTTTTTTCTGCATCATCTCTTTCAGATTTTGCCCTACGACAATCTGGCGTCTGAGTTTATATATAATTTCTCTTTGCTTATTTAAAACGTCATCATACTCGACAAGATGTTTCCTGCTGTCAAAATGAAATCCTTCCACCTTCACTTGGGCCTGCTCTATAGCCCGACTCACCATTGCATGCTCAAGAGGTACATCTTCTGGAAGCTTAAAGACTGTCATTAGCTTTGCTACCTGGTCTCCACCAAAAAGACGCATAATCTCATCATCCAAAGCGACAAAAAAGCGGCTGGATCCCGGATCTCCCTGGCGGCCGGATCGACCCCGAAGTTGATTATCAATTCTTCTTGATTCATGTCTTTCAGTCCCTATAACATGAAGTCCACCCAGTTTTAAGACCTTATCATGATTTTTCTTCCATTCCTCTTTCAGCTTGTCATATCCCTTTTTACCCAATTCTGACAGTTCCTTATCACTAGGAGGCTGACCGCCAAGTATAATATCTACTCCGCGTCCAGCCATATTCGTTGCAACGGTTACAGCTTCAACTCGACCAGCATTTGAAATGATAGTCGCCTCACTCACATGGTTTTTTGCGTTAAGCACTTCATGAGGTATGCCTTTGCGACGAAGGAATTCTGAAAGTATCTCGTTTTTCTCAATCGATGTGGTACCTACAAGGACCGGTTGTCCTCTTTTGTGACAATCTTCGATATCTGCTACAACTGCCGCTAGCTTGGCCCTCGTTGTTTTATAAACAGCATCTGGATGGTCTATCCTTACCATAGGTCTGTTGGTAGGGATAATAACGACATCCAGTTTGTATATCTTGTGAAATTCCTCTGCTTCTGTAGCTGCGGTCCCAGTCATTCCCGCCAATTTCTCATACATTCTAAAATAATTCTGTAAAGATACTGTTGCCAGAGTCCTCGACTCCTGCTGTATAGGTACCCCTTCTTTTGCCTCTATGGCCTGATGCAACCCTTCGGAGAAACGCCTTCCAACAAGAAGCCTGCCTGTAAACTCATCAACTATAATTACCTGATTATCCTTTACCACATAATCCTTATCCCGCAAAAATAGAGTCCTTGCTTTCAAAGCCGCCTCAATATGATGGACTGAAGCAAAATCTTTCTCATAAAGATTATCCACTCCCATCATTTTTTCTACCTTCAACACTCCATGTTCGGTCAGATGGGCAGTCCTTAATTTTTCATCTATTTCAAAGTCAGTTTCCTTATTGAGTTTGTCTATCATCTTGGCATACTCGTAGTATTTCTGGGTGGGTTCAGTATCGGGAGCGGAAATAATATGAGGAGTCCTAGCCTCATCAATTAAGACTGAGTCAACTTCATCCACAATGGCATAGTGGAAGCCACGCTGCACCATCTGGGAGGCCTCAGAAATCATATTATCGCGTAGATAGTCAAAACCGAACTCGCTGTTTATACCATAGGTGACGTCTGCTAGATATGCTTCTTTGCGCGATATGGGACGAAGGTTTCCTAGCCTCCAGTCAACGGCTGATTTGTCTGTATATTGCGGGTCAAAAATAAAAGACTGTTCACCAATGATTGCCGACACCGACATCCCCAACATGGCAAATATTGGTCCCATCCAGCCAGCGTCCCTTCTGGCTAAATAGTCGTTGACTGTCACAAGGTGTACTCCTCTTCCACTTAAAGCATTCAAGTATAACGCCTGAATGGCGGAAAGTGTTTTTCCTTCTCCAGTTTTTTGCTCGGCAACAGCCCCGCGGTGCAGCACTATAGCAGCAATCAGCTGCACATCAAAGTGCCTTTCACTTATCCTTCTTTTGGCAGCCTCACGCACCAAGGCAAATGCTTCTGGCAAAAGATCGTCAAGATTTTCTCCGCGGCTAAGCCTCTCCTTAAACTCCGCCGTCTTGGCTGAGAATTTATTGTCGGGTAATCTCCTAATCGTTTCCTCTTGGGAGTTGATTTTATCAACTACAGTACGTATTTTGGTGAGTTCCCTCTCATTGGCATCCAGAAATTTGGATAGAAATTTCAACATAGGTATCTAATTATAAAATTTCAAAGCTCAAAGCTCAAATGTCACATGAGTATATAATCTGAAAATCTTTGATCGAATGAGCAACCCTAAACGATCAAGAAGATGCGAAGTAATTGTAAATTTTCGAAGATCGCATACGGAACTCTTACTCCAACTTTCATATTAAGATCTACCACCCTTGCGATCAAGTAAATTTACATTACGAGCAGCTTTCTAACAGCAGAAACCTTAAATTAAAATAACTTCTGGCTACAACCCCAGCTCTGAGGAAATTGACTGCATGGAAGAAAGGGCAATTCCGATAAATTCAGGCAACTTTATACCCAATATTTCCTCACATTTTGCTATCTGGTTACGATCAACACCAGCGGCAAACTCGCTTTTCCCCCACTTTTTCTGAACTGATTCAACCGTCACTGAGGATAGTTTTTTGTCAGGACGGACCAATGCAACAGCTACAATAAGTCCTGTCAACTCATCACAACAGTAAAGGGACCATTCTAATTTATTTTTGGGCGGATTTTTTCCGGTATGGACAAAATTATGGGAAAGGATAGCAGAAAATATCCTTTCATCCTTCTCTCCTGCCTCAACAAGCCATTTATGCATCAGAAGTGTATGTTGCGAAGGGTCTTTTTTTACCTCTTCATAATCCCCATCATGTAAAAGACCTACCACTTCCCACACGTCCTCATCTTCATTAAAATGGCAAGCCAATGCTCTCATGACAGCAGCCACCGAATAACAGTGCCTACGAAGATTGGTATTTTGCATATGAAGATGTAATAGTTTTCTGGCTTCTTCAATATTCATAATTTGTCACTATACTACGACACCCATAAATTCGACATCGCCGCCGCAGTATTTCCTTATTAAATTTACAGATAACTTAAGGCTTTCTTCAACTTGAGAAGGTATTATATCAAATATACCATCAACATTTATCCATATGTCTTTTGTTTCCTCTGTCACCATAGTCCTTTGTGCATCACGATAATTGAAATCTATATTAAACCCGCCCAACTTGTCATAATAGGCTAACTCCCAAACAGTATATTTTGTTGGCTCCTTATCTCCTAAAAGAAGTATCTCATCTCCCCCTGCAGCAAAACGCAATACGGTAGGAAAGTGTACGTTTTTTGCGTCAAAAGCGCCAACCGAGACCCTGTTCTTCATTACAACCAAGTTATAAGCGTCAACACAAGTATTTACTGTATAAAGTCCTTTCCCCTGGGATACACGGCGCAAAAGCGCTTCAGGAGAAGGACGGCGGGAATGCCAATCGACACCCATAGCCTTATAGAGCTTCCTATAGCTTAATACTTCCTTATAACCGCTAATCACGTCATTAGTCAATCCCGTTAAGAGTTCCAGGAAATTTTCTTTCTCAAGTTCAAGTGCCGGATCGCTTTTTTTTATATTTACACCTTTAATAAGAGCAATACCAACAGACAATGAAGGAAATGCTTTCCCCAAATCAGCTGAAATGCTGAAATAATCAGGTTTGGAAATAATATTGACATTATCTATCTTAACCTGACTATCCTGCGCTTCAACCTTTTTTTCGTGTCCGCTTGGCTGCTGTGGACGCAGTGTCGGAAAAGGTATTACTTCTTTTATGTTTTTGGCGTCAGTCAAAAGCATCACTAATCGATCAATACCAATACCTAAACCGCACGTTGGAGGAAACCCGTGCTCTATAGCCTCAATATAATCGTAATCTGTCTGTTGGGCTTCAGCAAAACCTGCCGCTTCCCTTTTTTTCTCTTCTATAAATCTTTTTAAGAGATCCAAAGGGTCATTGAGTTCTGTATAGTTATTTCCCAATTCAGAACCAAATGCAAACACTTCAAACCGTTGGGTAAACCGGGGATCGTCGCATTTTTTTGCAAGTGGAGAAACCTCAATTGGAAAATCATAAATAATTGTGGGCTGCATAAGTTTTTTCTCCACTGCGTGTTCAAAAGCAAAGGCTATCATTTCTCCCAAAGTTCTCACCTGTTTCATAAGAGAAAGCTTATCTTCCGGAATATCCATTTGTCTTACAGCCTCACGGGCTTCACTCAATGTCTGCCATTTCATCGGATCAAAACCGGTAAAACGACTAATTGCTTCAGTAAGTTTGTATCTTTGCCAGGGACGCGCCACCTCCATTGCCGTACCCTGATAGGAAAAAGCGGTTTTACCTAGGATTTTTTTGGCAGTGTATTCAATAATTTCCTCTGTAATATCCATCCCAAAACTGTAATCTTCATAAGCAATCTGTGCCTCAAACATGGTAAATTCCGGATTATGGTCGTGATCGATTCCTTCGTTGCGGAAAACCTTTGTAATTTCAAAAACCTTCTCAAAACCTCCTACGATAAGCCTTTTTAAGTACATCTCATCAGAAATACGAAGATAAAAATCAGTATCCAAAACGTTGTGATGTGTGACAAAAGGCCTGGCAAACCCTCCACCATAAATAGGCTGCAATGTGGGAGTTTCAACCTCAATAAAACCTCTTTTTATAAGAAATTCCCTCATCGCTCCAATTACCTGGCTTCGCTTTGTCAGCCGATCTTTTACCTCCCGGTTCAAAAGCATGTCCACATAACGCTTGCGGTAACGCTCTTCAATGTCTTTAAGACCGTACCACCTATCAGGCAACGGGTTTAGAGATTTAGTAATAATCTGCAATCTATCAGCAAAAACAGTAACCTCTCCTGCTACAGTTTTTCCCACGTTCCCCTGGACAGCAATAAAATCGCCTATATCTAGAAGGGGCAGCAGCTCAAAGGCTTTTTCCTCCAATTGATCTTCCTTACAGGCTACTTGAATTTTCCCGCTTTCGTCAACGATATCTGCAAAAATCAGCCCGCCATGTCCACGCATGGCCACAATTCTACCTATGACTTTTACCGGCTTTTCAAGCCTATCGCGTGCAATAGCCAAACTTTCCCCTCTTTCTACTTTGGCCGGATACGGATCTATCCCCATTTTCCTGAGCTTTTCCAGTTTGTCTATCCTGATTTGTCGTAAATCGTCAATTGTCGGCATATGAATTGATACCTATTATCTAATAATAAAGTTAATGTTGCAAGGTAATATATACAAAAAAACCGGCTTGCGCCGGCTCTTTTGTGATCAAATATGATTTTATTCAATGTTTAATATTTTGTATTTCAACTTACCCACAGGCGCTTCCACTTCCACCATTTCTCCTACCTTTTTGCCCAAAAGGGCTTTGCCCAAAGGTGAAGAATGTGAGATTTTTTTCTGTGCCGGATCTGCTTCCCATTCTCCGACTATCAAAAATGCTTCCTTCTTGCCATTAACATGTAAAGTCACTTTACAACCAACATCTATCTTGCTCTTAGGATGGCTGGCAACTACTTTTGCCTCAGCAATAACCGCTTCAAGTTCGGAAATGCGGCCATCAATAAAGGCCAAATCCTGACGTGCAGCGGCATATTCACTGTTTTCGGATAGATCTCCCTGACCGCGGGCTGTGGCAAGCCTTGCTACAAGATCAGGCCTTTTGACGTTTACGAGTTCGTCGTATTCTTTTTTCAGCTCAGAAAGACCTTCTCTCGTCAGAACTACTTTTTGATTTTTATCCATATTTATTTTCCTTCTACTAAACTTTTCTCCTCTTTTACCAATAATACCCCTGAAGCAATAGCTGAAGGAGAATTTGTGGCTAGCAATTCATTTCTTCTCTAGATTATCTCTTCCTCAAGTCTGGGCTAGAAATAGTCGAAATGAAGCTCAAGAGGTCAAATTAACAGATCATAATATACCTTTTTTCACGACTATTGTCAATATCCTATAGGTAAAAAGGGGTGAACTCAAATCTTGTGATATAATCTATAAACAAATCGCCGCCATCGTCCTCTAAACCGTACTAAGCTTTGGTTTAGGGTAGAGATTTATCCTGTATTATGTCTATTTATTAAGAAGCAAAATCAGTAATAAAATATATTCTGGCCCTATACAAATAATCTTAAAAGACGGCTAAAAGAATAATTAAGTTAATGGCGAAGCATATTTTTGGCGCGTTCGTCTAGAGGCCTAGGACGGCTGGTTCTCAACCAGCAAATCACCGGTTCGAATCCGGTACGCGCTACAAGATCTGTAATACTTTATAGTTAACAACACTATCCGGAGTTTGCATGGTTACATTTTCCCCCTGTCCTTTTCCCATCAGACTTTTCCCCAAAGGTGAAATATGGGAAATTCTACCTTGGGATGGATCTGATTCAAAACTGCCGACAATCTCATATTCCATTTCCTTTTTTCCATCAGATAGTTTGACCTTTGAACCAATGCCTATCCTTCCTTTCACTATAGGTGCAGTCTGAACTCTACCAACACATAGCAAATAATTTAGATGCCTCAATCTTGAGTCTAGAGAAGATAATTCTGCGCGTGCAGCCTTGTAAGCCCCGTTTTCCGACAGATCTCCCATTTCCCGGGCAATACGAAGGTTTTCCACAGCCGTCGGTCGCCTAAGAAGAAGTTCTTCCTTTTCCTTTTTTATCTTTTCCAGTCCACTTGATGTAAACAATATATACGGTATTCTCATTAATAAATTATATCATCTAAAAATATGTGATCCTGATTTTTTCTTAATATTATATACCCTATAGTATTTGACATCTTTCTTTATTTCCTTTATAATCCTTTCCACAAAATAGAGCTTATAGCTGCTCGATTTTGGCGGTTTTATTGCTCTTTAACATTTTGCTGAAAGACCCGGTATGATCTGATAGCTCGTAACTTAAAGTTAATTTAATTGACTTTAGTTTTCGGGCTATCATGAGATGGCAAAAAAGTTTGTAGACTCAAAATCCTGAAGGAGGACACAATGTTTGTTCGAAGAGTGATCTCGTTGATCCCATGGATTCTCGCTATTGTTGGGGTGGGTGCTGTACTATACCCATCTACCATGGTTGATCAAAAGGTTGCAGCGAACCTTGCGTTTCCGCTGACAATGGACACGATCGCAATTTTTGCGCTCGGTTTAACCGAGTACAAGATTGTGTCCGCAGGTACGAAGTTTGGGGCAGGAGTGATCGTTTCGGTCTTTGGAATGCTATGGTTGGTCAACATTGACGTGATTTCCAAGACTGATCAAGGTCTGGCAATCCTAGTGTTGACTTTGGGCGTCGACAAGATGATTGCCAACCTCGGCTTTTTCAAACCTGACCGGTTCAAAACTATCACGAGCGTTTTCTCAATTGCGCTCTGGACACTCATGGGGATTGGGTTGTTTTCGATGAACAACAACGATCCAATCGTCACAATCCAGTCTGCCGACGGGCAAGGATTTCTCATTATGCTTTTGGGGATGGTTTTTCTGACTGTCGCAATGAAAGTTTACAACTTGATGTATCATCCCCACCAAGCGTAAGGAATCCGATAAGAGTCTCCCTGATTTCTGGGGAGACTCTTGGCCTAGCGGCCATTGTTTTTCCGAAAGGAAAAAGTTTTCAGCAAAATGGCCGTTTAGATGTAGTTATGAGTAATTATAATTGTGATTATTCATATCTCATCTAAACGGTTAACAAAGCGTAATACTAATTATCCCCTGAGGAAAGATTGTATAAAGTAAATAATATTCTATAATGAAAAAGCTATGCCGGACAAAAAATCCCTTCCCAAAATTCGTGCACTACGTAACAGAACTATCCACTTAAACGCGGAAGAAATCGGAAAGTTTCAAAATAGATTTGTCAAGCTCACTGCAAAGGTTAAACTAAAAACAATTCTTGATAGGACAATAAATCAAGATTTATTTGAAATCATCAATTACTTGCCGGATAAGTTTGTAGATTTAGCCTTTATCGATCCTCCGTACAACTTAAATAAATCGTTTAATGAGACTTCTTTCAAAGAAATGGATTCAGAAAACTATGAAAAATGGCTTGCATCATGGCTTACCAAGATAAAGAAGGTCTTAAAACCAAAAGCATCAATCTATATCTGCGGTGACTGGAAATCTTCAGGTGCGATCAATAACGTGGTTAGGAAACATTTTCGGGTACAAAACAGAATTACTTGGGAAAGAGAAAAAGGTAGAGGAGCTAAACATAATTGGAAAAATTGTTCCGAAGATATTTGGTTCTGTACTATGTCAAATGATTATTATTTTGACGTGGAGGCGGTAAAAATGAAGCGCAAGGTAATAGCACCCTACCGAGATTCGACCGGAAAAGCAAAAGACTGGAGGATGGAAAATGATGGAAAATACAGAATTACCCATCCATCCAATTTATGGACCGATATCACTATCCCCTTCTGGTCTATGCCTGAAAATACTGAGCACCCCACTCAAAAACCTGAAAAGCTTATCGCCAAAATTATTCTTGCCAGCTCCAAACCAGGGGATATTGTTTTTGATCCGTTTCTGGGATCGGGAACAACTTCTGTAGTGGCAAAAAAGTTGAGACGGCACTACGTGGGAGTGGAAATTGATAAGTATTATTGTTGCTTAGCTGAAAAAAGGCTAGATATTGTAGAATACGACAAAACCATCCAAGGTTACAAAGACGGAATTTTTTGGGAACGAAATACTCTAAACGAGCAGTTAAATGGAAGTAAAACAGAAATTCACAACAATACTGGATTAAATCAAGGAAATCTATTTACCAATCAAACTTTATGACAAAGAAAAGCAACATTTTTTACAGCAACAGTTACAAAAACCTGGAACTCAAAATTCAAAATTTCTTAAATAATCAACCTGGTTTTCTTTCTGCATCTACAGCAAATAGTCCCCGGGCAGTAGGCGATGCAGTTCAGGATATTTTGGCTGCAAATTTTGAAAAAATAATCGATGACCAAGGATTAAATTATTCAGCAAAATTTGCCAGAAGAGCAATGGCTGATCTTGCTTTTAACGATAAAGACGGATTTTATTATGTCGTGGATGTAAAGACGCACCGTCTGGATACTGTTTTTAATATGCCCAATCTCACTTCAGTAGAAAGACTTGCAAGATTTTATGAGGATGACTTAAATTACTTTGTTGTCTTAAAGATAGATTATGAAGTTACAAGAACAAAGGCAGTCATAAAAAAAGTAAACTTTGTACCCATTGAGTTTTTATCTTGGGATTGTTTAACTATTGGGGCTTTAGGATGGGGACAGATACAAATAGCAAACTCCAACCACGTAAAGATAGTCCCCCAAAATAGCAGAAAAAAATGGATGATTGAACTATGTGATAATCTCTTTCAGTTCTATCCCAATGAAATTTCAAAAATAAACGAAAGAATTATTTACTTCAAAAAAATAAAAGAGTTCTGGGAAAAAAGAAAAGTATAATTTTGAAGAATAATACAGTCAATACACTTACCTCATTAACATCGCTTTCTGTAATTACTGGTCCTGGTTAAATCAAAATTAAGCTGCTGGCGTTAAATAGGTTTTGGGTGTATAATGAAACCACTTATTTTTCTGCTCACTTTACCCGCAAGACGGATGCGGGTTATTTTTTTTATGGATATCAGAAATATCGCTATCATCGCCCATGTTGACCACGGCAAAACTACACTTGTGGACGGCATGTTAAAGCAGACTCATACTTTTAGGGAAAATGAGGCTGAAATGAACCAGACTACCATACTGGACTCAAATGAACTTGAGAGAGAAAAGGGCATTACCATCCTGGCTAAAAACACGGCCGTCTTATATAAGAATACTAAAATAAACATAATTGATACTCCGGGGCATGCGGATTTCAGTGGAGAAGTGGAAAGGACGATAAGCATGGTCGATGGCGCACTCCTCATCATTGATGCTGCCGAAGGACCTCTTTCCCAAACCCAGTTTGTCCTGGAACAAGCAATCCTCCATAATCTGAAAATCATCGTTGTCATAAACAAGATAGACCGCAAAGACGCACGGGCAAAAGAAGTCCTCAAAGAAACAGAAGATTTGATATTGAGACTGGCCAATGACGCTTCTCATTTGGATTTCCCAGTACTTTATGCCATAGGACGGGAAGGAAAGGCCTGGAATAGTCTTCCTGAAGATAAAAATGCTCCCGCTGACCTCTCTCCTCTCTTTGAAAAAATTCTTACCGTTGTACCACCCCCAGTTACCGACTCTGATAAACCATTTAAGATGCAGGTAACCACCCTTGATTTTGACAGCTATAAAGGCACTTATGCCATAGGCAAGGTTGCAGCAGGGTCTGTAAAACCAGAACAAAATGTAATCCTTCTGTCTGAAAACAAAAAGATGGGCGAACACAAAATAGAAGAGGTTTATACCAGCCGCGGTCTTTCCCGCATACCTGTAAAAGAAAGTCAACCAGGAGATATCATTGCCGTCACCGGCATTCCTGAAGTGTCGATCGGACAGACCATTGCCGACCCAAAAGATTCAAATGGTTTCCCAAGTATAAAACTGGGAGAACCGACAATGAAAATTACAGTCTCACCAAACACGTCCCCTCTTTCCGGAAAAGAAGGCCAGTTTACGTCAGCCAGACAACTGGAGCAGCGGCTTCTGAAAGAAAAGAAAACCAATATAGGTTTGCTTATAACTTCCAATCCTTCCGGAGGTTTTGACATATCAGGACGGGGGGAACTACACCTCTCTATACTTCTTGAGACTTTACGGCGTGAGGGTTTTGAATTGCAGGTAGGAAGACCAAAAATTATATTCCAAAAGATAGACGGGAAAGAGCACGAACCGTTTGAAGAAGTCACAGTAGAAGTAGACAACAAATTTGTAGGCATCGTAGTTGAGGAAATCGGCCGCAGGAAAGCAAACATAATGGACGTCAAATCAACAGAGAAAAATACAACACGATACATTTTTTCCGTCTCCAGTCGTAACCTTTTGGGGTTACGCAGTTTGTTACTGTCAAGAACCGGAGGTAACAGCCTTTTCGCATCACTTTTTATAGGTTACAAACAGGTGAAAGACTATGTACCCAAAACCAGAAACGGAGCGCTTATCGCCTTTGAATCTGGGACATCAACCGCTTATGCTTTGGAGACGGTACAAATGCGGGGAACAGCCTTCATTGGCCCCGGTGAACCAGTTTATGAGGGTATGATCATCGGCCTGAATAAACGCGAGGAAGATATTGATATAAATGTTTGCAAATCAAAAAAACTTACCAATATGCATACGGAAAATTCTGATGTAGCCATACAGCTTGACCCGCCCACAAGACTGACATTGGAGCAAAGCCTGGATTTTTTGTCTGATGACGAGTTACTTGAAATTACTCCCAAATCATTGAGATTGCGAAAGTATCATCTGACGAAGTTGAACCGCAAACGCGCGGAAAGGAATTTGCAATAAAATTAAGAAGCGGGGTATATTGCGGCTTTCAGTTCGTTAAGGAATTTGGGGTAATTGATTTTTGCCACACTAGAATATTGGTCGGCCGCTCCATAATACATAAAAAGCTCGTTATCCACCACCACTGCCCCACAGGCAAACACTGTCCCCGGCCGCAGACCCTGGTAATCACTCTTGGTCAAAGGCTCCAAAACCGGATCATCCATCCAGGCAATAATTTTTGACGGATCTTGCAAATCCAAAAGGACAGCGCCCATCCTGTATTTCTTATCATTTTTACCCACACCGTGATAAATCATAAGCCATCCATATTGTGTCTTTAATATCTGTGGTCCCAATCCTATTTTATCGCTGTCCCATTTGTCCGGACGAGGATGCATAAACGCTTTACCTCCCAAAAATCTATTGCGACCGAATTTCAGATCATCTACATAATCAATCCAGATGGACGACTGAAGCCGATGTATAAAAGCATACTTGCCGTTTATTTTTTCCGGAAAAATGGTAGCATCTTTATCAAACTCGCCTGGTGGAGATATAAGTATAGGTTTTTCCCAATTCCAGCGGTGATTGACAAAATCCTCCGTGGTTATGGAAGTCAAAGCAATTCTTGCAATCACTCCATCATAAGCCGTATAGCACATATAAATCCTATCTCCAATCTCGGTGAGACGCGGATCCTCACAGCCGGAAAAACCCGGATGCGTCTTTTTCTCAAAACTCTCACGCGGCACATATACAGGTTCTGACAATCTTTCATCTATTATAAAACCGTTTCGGCTGGAAGCGTAACCCAAAACAGAAGTATCATCCTTTCCCATCGCCCGATATAGGATATGGACCTTACAGTCAAGAAAAATTGCTGCCGGGTTGAGAGTATATTTTGACTCCCAATCATGCTCGGGAATCGGTTTTAATATAGGATTCCCCATGTAAGGTTCAAAAATCTTCAGTCCTAGATAAGCCTGACGTCTGCGACTTTTTGGTCTTATATCAGACAGAAGAGTATCCAAATTGCACGTTGCCAGACAACAAGTGTTGTCAGCTGCCCCGTAATATATTCCTAGATGATTATTGCTTGCCAATGCTCCAGAAGGAAATATGACATTAGCCACTTTGCCGTAAAGTTCATAATCCTTTTCCGGAATAAGTAATGGTTTTCTTGTCCTTCCCAGTCTTTTACGTATATCATGAAGATCTAAAAGAAGTCCTTCAATGCCAAAAATCTTATGATATGTCATGTAATTTCGTATATAGCAGTATAGGATAAGCCACCCTTCACTGGTTTTTATGGGAGGAGCTCCAACTTCAACATGATCGTTTATAGAACGCAGAAGCGGAATCACATGATGGTCAAGATCTCCATACCATCTTTCCCAATACTTTCTGTCCCAAATCTGTGAAATTTCATCAAAAAGAGCAATGCCTATTTTGGCTGGTGGAAGATCCGTGTGAACTGTCAGTATGGCGGCAATCTTACCATCTATTCTTTCCGGAAAAAGCGCCATGGCTTTGGCATTGAAAGGAGTCACAATGTGTTTTTCTTCAATCCTACTCAAATTGGTGGTAACCGCAACAGCTACCTTAATACTGTCTGCATCAGGAGGAAATTTTGATAAAGCAGTATAGAAAACATAATACTTACCTTCAAATTTGGTGATGCGGGGATCCTCGCAACCGTATTTTTCCCAATCGTTTTGCGGAACAATTAGCTGTCTCCTGTTTTGGAAATGCATGCGGTCTATGGAATCGGCAATACCAATAGTAGAAAGCTCTAAATTGATACCACCCACGTTTTGCGCTTTTCCCATTGCCCGATAAAGCATATGTTGCACAAAACTTCCATCTGCATTTTTCTCCTCAACCACACAACCGTTAAACACCGCCTCAGATTCCCAATTTTTTTTAGGGTCAGGTGAAAGCAAGGGGTTTCCGGAAAATCTGTCTATGCTTACCATCTTAATTTATCGCCACGTGACTATTGAGGGGATATACTTCTGCCTCATCAGAAGATTTCAACTGTGAAAGAAATGTGGATAATTTCGCTGAAGCCACACAAGTCACCATATCCGCTCCCCCATAATAAACTAAAAGCTCGTCATCTTTTTTAACTGCGCCACACGGATAAGCCACACCAGCCTTATAACCTTCGTTTTCATAAGATTCTGTAGGTTCCAAAATGGGCCTTTTGGACCTATATAGTACTTTTGTGGGATCTTTTGTATCCAAAAGCATAGCTCCCATCTTATATTTGGCACTATCATTATCCCCAACTGCGTGATAGATAAGAAGCCATCCTTCATCAGTTTTTATGGGAGGGGCTCCAGCCCCGACTTTCCTACTATCCCATTTGCCAAGTCTTGGTCGAATTTTGTGTTCGCCTTTAAGAAACGTACTGCCATTAAAATCCAAACTATCTACATAGTCTATAAGAATATTCGGAAAAATACGGTGCATGATGACATATTTTCCATTTATCTTATCCGGGAAAATTACGGCATTTTTATCAACTACGTTAGGAGGAGAAATAAGAACAGGCTTTTCCCAATCCCAATTATGATTAAAAAAATCATCTGCTTTTATTGATGTCAGTGCCACACGCGGTGGGCTATGCCCATCATAAGCTACATAAGTCATATAGATCTTATCCCCAATTTTTGTCAGTCTTGGATCTTCACACCCTCCGTAACCCCCTCCACCTGAAGTATATGACGAAAGACTAGGCGCCTGCTGCACGTAAGGAGTATGAGCTCCTAGATGACTTTTTGGCACAAATATAGGCTCAGGATGTCTCTCGTCTATATTTCTTCCATCTGAACTGGACGCGTATCCCAATACTGATATATCATGATCCCCTATAGCTCGATAGACTATATGCACTTTTCCCTTTTCGTAGAGAGCCGCCGGATTAAACGTCGCCCTTGATTCCCAGAAGTGGTCGCTTATTGGCTTTAATATAGGATTATCTTTAAGCTTTTTCAGTAAACCTGCCGAAACTTCAGGTACTTTCTGCACCTGTTTCTTCGACAAAATATGGCTTACGGCATAAGCCACACCGTCCCTTCCCAACCAGTAGGATATGAGTTTGGCGCCAAGACTCACCACTCCCAAAGGATAGACACCTTTGTCCATCAATTCTCTGGTGGTTTCCCAAAGCGGAGTGTTGTATCTCTTTACAATCTTTGTGGGATCTTCACGGTCCAAAAGTGCAAGGAATAAAGAATATTTATTATGTACCTTGCCTGCCACATGGACATAGTAAAGAAGTACGATACCGTCATTTGTCACAAACGCGTTTCCGACTTTCAGTGGTGAAACACCAAAAAAATCTCTATGTGGTTCAAGTACAGTCCCGCCTGCCTTTTCCCATCTTTTCAGATCAGTTGAGTAAGCACATCTTATAATACTGTCGCCGTAATACATAACATATTTATTTTTATATTTGAATTGAGAGACGACTACTCCCGTCTCGTTTATCTGGGAAAGCTCAGCAGCTCCTTTCCAATGGCGCAAATCAGAAGACACACTGCCAAAAAAATGGCTCTTACCGTCTTTCTGGGACTTATAAGTCATATAAAAATTGGAGTCTATGCTAGCGATTCTGATATCTACCAGATCGCTTTTTTCTGAAGTTTTTCTAGTGGTTAAAGCATTTTCCTTCTTCCCTACTTCTTCAGGATTAAAACGAATACCGTCACGACTTTCGTCGATCCTGACATCCTTCAATTTGCCAGT
Source organism: Patescibacteria group bacterium (assembly GCA_023379265.1). GTDB lineage: Bacteria > Patescibacteriota > Microgenomatia > 2-02-FULL-39-11 > 2-02-FULL-39-11 > JAMCUI01. The sequence continues at coordinate 161,575 of JAMCUI010000009.1, read as the reverse complement.
TTTCAGACTGTAAAGAAGATAGACATTGTTATGATATGCTACAACAGCGTTCGGTGAGAGTTTTGGAATGGATTGTAGTTTTTGAGTTTTACGACGGGCTGGCATGATTTTTTAATTCTCCAACAATCAATAGACCCACTCCTTGTGGGCAACTTTAATTTCATTATGTTACCCCAAAACTTAAAATTCAAGTGGCAATTTTTTATCGGATAAAATATTTGTAATAAATTTTACATTTCTTCAGCAAACGGCAACATTCTGCTAAAATATCCACATAATAAAAATGAGAGACTACTCTGTTCATCTAAAACCAGATTCACTGAGAAAAAATTATCCAAACTCCTTTTTGCCGAATACAAAAGAAAAAAAAGTAGAAAAAAGCGTTTCCCAAAAAAATTATTAATTTTTTTAGGCATAGGGATCATCTTGACTGCAATAATAATTTTTAGTAACGAGAAAAATATATTGAGAAAATTTATCAGTAAAAATAATTTCTATATGACCCCAATCGCTTCAAAAGATGAACTTCTCTCTGCAATATCAAAAAAAGAAAAAGAGGATGGAGGAACTTTTTCTGTATATATATACGATATAAATAAGAAAAACGGTTTTGGAATTGATGAGAATACTGTCATGACTGCTGCCTCCGTAAATAAAGTCGCAATACTCGCTGCTCTTTATCAACTGGCTGGACAGGGAGAAATTGACCTGGATAAAGTGATAATTTTACAGCCTGACGATATTCAGGATTACGGCTCAGGTAGCATGCGTTATGCTACACCCGGTACTCCCTACTCCCTCAAAACTCTAGCCCGCCTCATGATGGAACAGTCAGACAATACAGCTGCGTATATATTGGCAAATCTTGTCTTAACACAAGATAAAATCCAGTCACTTGTTGATTCTTGGGGATTGCATCAAACCAACATGATAGATAATCAAACATCAGTCAAAGATATGTCTATACTCCTTACCAAAATGTACAAAGGAGAAATTACCACCAAACCTCTTACCGCTGAAATGCTTGGATTTATGGATAAGAGCGACTTTGACGACCGGATTCCTGAAGGCATTCCAGAAAATAGTGGTATAAAAATCTATCATAAAACAGGAGACGATGTAGGCAAGATTCATGATGTGGGTATTATTGACCTACCAGAGAGACCTTACTACCTTGGTATTATGACTACTGACACTACTGATGTGGAAAAAACAAAAAAAACTATGGTAAATATTTCCGGATTGGTTTATAACTACATGAAAAATAGCCAAAATTAAGATTGTATACTAGTTCTAAAAATTCTACAACAGAGTAATTTTCTCTCTATTTAAGACCTTCAAACTACAATTTAAGAATGTAATCTGGCAGTGAGGGGTTGAGGAACAGTTTGCGGAGTCACTTCTTCCTCATTTTTCAGCGGTTGTACTAGAGCTACTTTTAACACCTGGTCCATATGGTCAACAAACACAAATTTCAGATCTTTTAAGACATACTTTGGAATATCTTCAAGGTCCTTTTTGTTGGCTTTGGGCAATATTACTGTCTTTATCCCTGCCCTATGTGCCGCAATCACCTTTTCTTTTACACCGCCGATCTCAAGAGCTCTACCCCGCAAAGTCACTTCACCTGTCATGGCAACATCCTTTTTGACAGCGGTATTTGTAAGTGCGGAAACAAGGGCGGTTGTAATTGCCACTCCGGCAGAAGGTCCATCCTTGGGTACGGCCCCTTCAGGCACATGAACATGTATATCTGTCGTCTGGTAAAACTTCTCTGAAATACCAATGTATTTTGCACGCGCCCTGACATATGATAATGCCGCCTTGCAGGATTCCTGCATCACATCTCCAAGCTGACCAGTCAGAAGAAGATTCCCTTTTCCCTTCATAAGAGCTACCTCTATAAAAAGTATATCTCCTCCTGCTTCAGTCCAGGCAAGACCAGTGGACATTCCCACTTCATCCTTTTTCTCTGCCAAGTATGAAGTAAATTTCTGTGGACCAAGATATTTATGCAGAACGGATGTGGTAATAAGATGTTTCTTATTATTGCCTTCAACCAGATCCTTTGCCACTTTTCTGAAAATCCTAGCGACTTCTCTTTCCAAATTACGGACACCTGCTTCCCTGGTATACCGCCTTATTATTTCCCGCAATGCTTTATCGGTAACCACTACATTGTCATGTTTCAGACCATGCGCCTCAAGCTGCTTATCGATAAGGTAATCACGGGCTATATGATATTTCTCATCCTCAGTATACCCAGGGAAATGTATCACTTCAAGCCTGTCGCGAAGTGCCGGAGGTATAGTATCCAAAACATTACATGTAGTGATAAACATGACATCCGACAAATCAAAAGGAACTTCCAAGTAATGGTCGGAAAAGGCATGATTTTGCTCTGGATCTAGCGCCTCCAAAAGTGCCGCTGAGGGGTCTCCTCTGAAATCTGCACCTACTTTGTCTATTTCGTCCAGCATAAATACAGGATTTTTTGTGCCTGCTTGTTTTATCCCCTGTATGATTCTTCCGGGCAATGCTCCCACGTACGTCCTCCTGTGACCCCGCACCTCAGCTTCATCCCTTATACCTCCCAACGAGACTTTGATAAATTTTCTTCCAAGAGATCTGGCTATGGAACGACCGATTGAAGTCTTACCAACTCCGGGAGGGCCGACAAAACACAAAATTGTCGGTGTGGCAATCTTGATATTCTTTTTTTCGTCTTTATCGCCGTCCTTTTTTGTTTTAGCGGAGTCTTCCACCTTCAATCCGGCCTTAAGTTTCATCACGGCCAGATACTCTAGAATTCTCTCCTTTATTTTCTGCAATCCGAAGTGATCTTCATCAAGTATTTTTGACGCCTGTTTTATATCAACATTATTAGAACTTGACACCGACCAAGGAAGATCTATCAGCCAATCGAGATATGTACGCACATATGAAGCCTCTGGATTATAGGAAGACATTTGTGCCAGACGTTTCAGTTCCTTCCTGGCTCTTTCTTCAACCTCCGACGGCATAAGTGCCTTTTTTATCTTATCTGCAAGTTCTCTTATCTCTTTTGTCTCACCCTCTTCGCCTAATTCTTTTTCAATCGTCTTTAGTCTCTCGCGCAGCACTGCCTCCTTGACTGATTTATCGAATTTCTCCTGAGTTTTACTGGCAATCTTTCGCTCAATCTCAAGAATCTTAACTTCATGCGTCAAGTACTCGGCAATTTTCACCAATCTGTCTTTGACATTTGTCATTTCCAAAAGCTGCTGTTTTTCAACCGGCTTTATATCCAAAATAGCGCCAACATGATTGGAAAATTCTGCCGGAGACAGTCCCGACATGATATTCATAAATGACAAGAAGTCGACCGATTTACCCATATTGACAGCTTTTTTCAACTCGGCAGTAATATGATTTACCAAAGCTGTTATCTCATCTGATCCTGTTGCCTCATCAGGTAACTCTGCCACTTTTGCCAGAAAATAGGGTTCGGTGGATTCGTAAGATAATATCTGTACGCGGTTTATCCCCTTTACCAGGGCATTTATTTCTCCCTCTGTCTTTAGAAGTCTCTCTATTCTGGCGATGGTGCAGACTTTATACAAATCATTTGTGGAAGGATCGTGTACATGCGGAGTTTTCTGCATGACAAGAACAACCATCCTGTCGGTATTATTTGAAGCTTCAATTGCAGCTAGTGACTTGGGCCTGCCAAAAGTAAGGACTATCTCTGTATTTGGGAAAACAACTCCGTCACGTATAGGTACGACTGGTAAAGTTTTCGTATTCTGATCCTCAGTAGTTTGCATATTTTCAAAAATTTTAGGTTTCTAGCAGTTTAACAAAGAGAGTGCTAATTGTCAAGAGACTGTAAGTTTTAGGTTAAAGGAATTCAGGAACGAACTTCTGCAACATAGCGCTGGAATCATCTTTCGTAAAACCCAAACCCGCATCCACCAAAGTCTCTTTTGAAATCTGTGGTAGGCAATCGGTATAGGTCGGCCTCTCACTTTTATATATTAACCCAATTGGAATATGCGCATCCAACTCCAAAGACTTATCCAATGCTTTTTTCATATCTTTAGGGTCATGGTTCTGAACAGTCAGCTTGTAAAGTCTTTCCCTATACCAGGCATAAGTCGTCACATGATTAAAAGTAACACATGGCTGAAATACGTTTACAAGCGACAAGCCTTTGTGCTTAACCCCTTCAACAATAAGATCTGTCAGATGGTTTATGTCACCTGCAAATCCTTGCGCTACATATGTGGCGCCTTGGGTGATAGCTAACGCTACCGGATTTACAGGCACTTCTATTACCCCTTGAGGTGTAGATTTTGCTTTGAAACCCTTCAACCCTGTTGGTGCAACTTGACCTGTAGTCAACCCGTAAACCCTATTATCGTGTACCAGTATGGTAATATCGTGATTTCCACGACAGGCGTGTATCAGATGATTTCCGCCTTCCCCATAACAATCTCCGTCTCCTGCAATGGCTAAAACAGGCAGTTTATGATTGGCTATTTTGATACCTACGGCATTTGGAACTGCGCGACCGTGCAGAGCATGGAAACTATCCACCCAGAGAAAATCATTCATATTGCCTGAACAACCTATGCCAAAAACAACAGCCATCTCTTCCGGGGAATAACCTAGTTTTGCCAGTGCACCTTTTATACTTGCCCAAATCCCAAAATCTCCACATCCAGGACACCACGTCGGAAAATAGCCTGCAAAAACATTTGGATTAGTAGTTTCCATCATATTCTTTTTAACCAATTCCTAACTCTTTTATCCTCGCTAATATTTCTTCCGGAAAAACCGGACGGCCTGAATATTTCAAAAGTTTATTATCAAGTTCCACACCAGTCACCATTTGCAATAACTGTCCCAATTGCGCCGTAGAATTGTTCTCCACTAACAATGTCTTCCTAAGACTTTTCAACACCTGTGAAACTTTTTCTTTATCCAGAGGCCAAAGATGAGTAAAATGCAGATAATTAAATTTGTTGCCGCAATCTTGCATGGCCTGCAACACCGGTCCTTTCATTGATCCCCATGAAACTATAGTCAACTCAGCATCTTTTGGACCAAAAAGCTGTGGCATCTTAAAATCGGCAGAAAGATATGTCCTTATTTTTCTATTTCTTTTGTCAACCTGCTTTATCCTTTCTTGCGCATCCTCGGTTGTGTGCCCATCTTCAATATGCTCATATGAATTAGCCTGTTGTAAACTGTTTGGCAAACCCGGAATTGCTCGGGGAGAAATACCGTCTTCCGTCAGTAGATACCTTTTATATCCGCCTTTTGGAAGCACTTCAAGTTTCTCGGCAGTCAAAAGCTTACCGCGGTTTATATCAAATTTATATTCCTCTATTTCTTTTCTATCTATACTCTGCTTTCCTTCCTGCAAATACTTGTCGCTAAGTATAAAAACAGGCGTCTGGTACTTATCAGCGAGATTAAAAGCTTCTGTTGTTAACTGATATGCCTCTCCCACATCCCCTGGAGATAATACGATCTTGGGGAATTCACCATGTCCTGCATGAACAATAAATAAAAGATCACCCTGTTCAGTCCATGTAGGCATACCCGTAGCTGGACCGGGACGCTGTACCATGGCGATTACAATTGGAGTCTCTGTTATGCCTGCCAGTGATACCGACTCCACCATGAGCGCAAATCCTCCACCGGATGTCCCTACCATGGAGCGTACTCCAGCCCAAGAAGCTCCCAGAGCCATATTGATTACTGATATCTCATCTTCAGCGTGTTTTACCACCATGCCGCTTTTTTCCGCTTTTGCAGCCAAGTAGTGTAAAAGCGCTGAAGCAGGGGTCATCGGATACGCCACATAAAACTTGCATCCTGCAGCAAGAGTTCCCAAACCAACCGCTTCATTTCCAGACAGATACATCCTGGAACTGATACTTTCCTTTTTTGGAATTTTTACTTTATAACCTTCAGTATCGCTCTCTCTTGCTTTGTCATATCCCATTTGTGATGCGTTGACATTTTTATTTATCACTTCTTCGCCTTTTTTGATAAAGTTTTCGGAAATAAGATTTTTAAGTATTCCGAAATCTGCTCCTATAAGATACATAAGAGCCCCCATAGCAATATTATTGAGCATCACAGTAGGAAAGGCTCCCTCCTGTAGTATTTTGGCAAAAGGCACATGAACATAGACTAAGTCTGCCCGATTTTCATCTTTTATACTGTTTATATCCGTTTTATCCCTGTCATAGACTACCATCCCACCCTGTTTCATTTCGGAAATATGACGTTTGTAAGTATCTGCATTCAGACAAAGAAGCACGTCCACCTTCTCTTCCTGTGAATACGTTTTTTCGTCGGATATCCTTACACCTACTACATTATGGCTTCCGCGTATAAGAGATGGATACTCAGTATATTCAAACGCATGATAACCGCTTCTGGTGGCGATCTTGCCCAAAAAAAGACCAGTCGTCATAATTCCAAAACCGGCTTCTCCTCCAATTTTTACAGTTAAATTGATCATGGTCAGCTAAATTAACACTATTTCATCACTAACTACCAATAATCCGCCAATATTTGTATAAATTCAGAATATTAAAGTTAAATTAATTTTAATCAGCACAACAAGGTTCCTTAAAACCACAGTTCTTGCATATAGCATCTGCGCTGCCAGGCATACCCATCAGCGTCTCAAAATTGCATGAAGGACAATCGTGTAGATTTAGTCGAGAAGAAATTGAATTTCTTTCGTCATCCGCGGCAAATTTAGTTACGGACGAACTTAAGATTGTGGAGGACAGATTATTTAGCATGAAATATCAGGTTTTAAGGAAACAACTGTTTGCCGGATTCATCGTGAATAATAATCGCAGCTACAACACTTCTGTGAGTCACATCTACTTACGGGAACAACTGTTTACCTGTATCGTCATGAATTATTATAGCAGCTACCGGACACGACTTGGCCGCGTCCATTATCGTATCTAAACTATCTTCGGTTGCGGTATCCAATATTATCGCTTTAGCCTCATTATCCAAGGCAAAAGTCTTTGGCGCCACAGCCACACAAGAAGCCGCACCAATACAAAGATTTCTGTCTACTACAACCGTAACATTGTTTACCTTTTTTGGGCCTGATGGTCCCGAAGCACCTGAAGAATTATTTGTTTGATCCATCTCTCTCTCCTTCCAGAAATTAATTTACTTTAATAAAGTCATTTTAGAACAGTATTTTAGTTATAAAACAAATACACTATGATGGCAAGACCCTTTTATTTTCCTTGTAAAGCTTTTTGCAACACCTCAAGAGGCAGGAGTGCACACTTAAGTCTGGTTGGAGTCAACTCAATTCCTAAAAGTTTTAGTATATCTTCCTTACCCAAATTCTTTACTTTCAATACATCCATACCTTTCACCTTCTGCGTCAAAAGAGAGGAGGAAGCCATGGAGACGGCGCACCCCTCTCCCCAAAAACGCACATCCTCAATAATTTTGAATTCTGAATTTTGAATTCTGAATTTTACCTCCATTCCTATTTTATCCCCGCACGTCACATTCTCCTCACTGTATGAGACATCCGGCTTTTTCAGTCTGCCGAAATTACGGGGATTTTTATAATGATCCAGTATGTTATCTCTATAGAAATTATCCATGAGGCAAAACTTTGTTTAAGTGAATATTTTAACGGCTTTCTGCAGGGATAATACAAGTTGATCGATATCTTCTTCAGTGTTGTAAATATAGAGACTTGCACGACAAGAAGCAGGTATGTGTAACTTTGTATGTACCGGCATTGCACAATGGTGTCCACTCCTGATACAGACATTATCCTCGTTTAGTACCTGCGCTGCATCATGAGGATGCACTTTTTTGAGGTTAAAAGCCAACACTCCTCCCCTTTCTTGAGCTTTTTGCGGACCGTAAACTGTCAAGCCGTCTATTCCTTTCAGGCTCCTTAAACCGTATTCGGTCAATTTAATTTCATGTAGCCTGACATTATCCATACCAAGTTCAAAAAGATAGTCAACTGCAGCTCCTAAACCTATAGCACCTGCAATATGTGGAGTACCCGCTTCGAATTTATGCGGAGGCTCTTTATAAACAGTCTTATCAAGGTAAACTTCCTTTATCATGTCTCCTCCAAACTGATATGGAAACATTCCGTCCAAAAGCTCATATTTACCCCAGACTACTCCTATTCCGGTCGGTCCAAGCATTTTGTGACCTGAGAAAACCAAAAAATCACATCCGAGATTGTCTACATCAACTTTCAGATGTGGCACTGCCTGTGCGGCATCGATAAGAATTTTTGCCTGCGGATTTATCCTCCTGACTGTTTTAATGATCCTGGAAACAGGATTTATTGTCCCTAAAACGTTTGACATATACGTCACGGCAAATAGTTTTGTTTTTCTGTTGATTTTTTTCTCTAGATCATTCAAATCCAGATATCCCTCATTATCAAAATCTACAAATTTCAATACTGCCCCCTTTTTCTTTACCAATTCCTGCCAGGGTACGATATTGGCATGATGCTCCATCACGGTGGAAACAATCTCCTCACCCTTACCAATATTTATCTCTCCCCAGGCTTGAGCCACAAGATTGACTCCCTCAGTAGCATTGCGGACAAAAATAACTTCCTTGGGATTCCCGCAACCGATAAACCTGGCTATTTTCTGCCGGGCTTTTTCGTATTCGGCTGTAGCCTCTTCAGATAATGTATACAACCCTCGAAATATGTTGACGCTATAGCGGGTATAGTAATCATTTAAGGCGCTTATCACTTTGCGCGGCTTTAGGGTCGAAGCTGTAGAATCAAGATATACAATCCTTTTGCCGTTTATCAGCCTGTCAAAAATAGGGAAATCCTTTTTTACTTTTTTGAGATCAAACATATTTGCCTAACCTAATATTCTAAAAAAGCAAAGCAAGTGGAAATTTTACTCTATGTCAATCAAATACATTAATTTTCATAAATGGGTGACGTTTAAGAAGGATTTCCAAGCTAAGTTTCATTAAGCGAGCGACTAAGACTATAAGGACACTATTCAACTATTTCTCGCGAGCGCTCTGAAACAAAGATTGGAACGCTTAAACGGTAGGACCCATAGATTAAAATTACGAATCTTTAATTTATCAGATCTCCACAAAAAGATATTCGCCTTTGATCTTCACGTTATAAACATTGATAGGAGATTGTGGAGGAAGAGCAAGGACTTCACCGGTCTTTATATCAAACTGTCCCCCATGACAATAACACGTCACGGTATGCCCATCCAACATGCCTCCGGCAAGGGCGCATTGGGCATGAGTGCAGAGCCCATCAAACGCCAAATATTCTCCATCAGTGTTGACAACAGCGATAGTCTTTCCCTCCATTTTGTACTCTTTTATTTTCCCTTCTGGTATGTCTGATTTTTTTGCCACCGGAACAAGTTTTTTTCCCATAGTTCAATCTTTGACTGATTTATTTAGTAATTGATTTACCTTTTGCTCAATTTTTCCCTCTACTCTCTTTCTTACATCTTCCTGCGGTATCCTGTCAACCACGTCCTGCAGAAATCCTGAGATTAAAAGTTTGGTCGCCATCCCTCTTTCTATCCCGCGGGTGCTAAGATAATACAACTGGTTTTCGTCAAGCTTGCCGACTGTGGCCCCGTGAGTACAGCGCACATCATTTGCCAAAATCTCAAGATAGGGACGGGTATCAGCCCAAGATCTCCTCGACATAAGGAGTGTTTGATTCTTCTGATAGGCGTTTGATTTTTGTGCATCCTTCTCTATCTTGATAAGACCTCGGTAATAAAACTTTGACTCATCAAAAAGTACGGATTTAATAAAAAGATCAGATACGCCTTTAGGCTTAAGATGTTTTTGCAATGTAGACATCTCTATCTTTTGTTTCCCGTATCCCAACACTATCCCTAATATCTGTACGTTAGCGCTTTCACTTTTTATGTTTATATTCACATCTCCACTCTCATCCTTCCCGCAGTCCAACAGGATAAAAAATGTTTTCTGCCTCTCATCATCCACAATAAACTGCTGATTCTTTCTCAATTTGTCAATAATAACAATAGAATTTTTCTTCATAAATTAAAATAATTATCCTCGAAGATTTTAAAAGATGCGAAGTATGTGTAAATTTCCAAAGATTGCATACGTAACTCATACTCCAACTCTTTGATTGAAAAAATGATAAAGATCTCCCATCCTTGCGATCTAGAAAATTTACACTACGAGCAGCTTTTAATTCGTAACCTGTAAATTATTGTGCTACCCTACACTCCCTTCCATCTCCAATTGAATAAGTCGGTTTAATTCCACAGCATACTCTAAAGGTAATTCTTTAACGATGGGCTCTATAAATCCGTTGACTATCATCGCTTCGGCATCAGCCTTTTTGAGCCCACGGCTCATAAGATAAAACAACTGTTCATCCCCGATTTTGGACACTGTTGCCTCATGCTCTATTTGGACATCGTTATTCCTTATATCCATAGTCGGATATGTATCGGATCTCGAAGATTCATCAATAAGAAGAGCATCACAAACAACCTTTGATTTGACATTTTGGGAAAAAGGAAACACCTGTACCAATCCCCGGTAGGAAGTCCTCCCCCCACCTGCAGAAACAGACTTTGAAGTGATTTTTGAGCTGGTATACGGAGCAAAATGTATTGCTTTACCTCCTGCATCTTGATGCTGTCCGGGTCCGGCATACGCTACTGATAAAACCTCTCCCCGTGCCCCCTTGCCCATAAGGTAAACAGAGGGATATTTCATTGTCAGTTTGCTGCCAATATTTCCATCCACCCATTCGCCTACTCCTTCCTCTTCAATTCTCATCCTTTTTGTCACCAGGTTATACACATTATTGCTCCAATTTTGAATAGTTGTATAGCGCACCCGAGCACCCTTTTTCACAAATATCTCAACAACAGCGCTGTGAAGAGAATCAGTGGTATAAATAGGAGCAGTACATCCCTCAACATAATGTACAAAGCTACCTTCGTCAGCAATAATAAGAGTCCTTTCAAACTGGCCCATATTGGCGGCATTTATACGGAAATATGCCTGCAGCGGCAAATCCACATGTACGCCTTTCGGCACATATATGAAAGATCCTCCCGACCATGTAGCACTGTTAAGCGCGGCAAATTTATTGTCGGCTGGTGGAATAAGAGTTCCAAAATACTCTTTCACTAGATCTGGATATTCTCTCAGTCCCGAATCCATATCCAAAAAGATAACACCTTTTTCCCCGAGTGTTTTCTGGATACTTTTGTAGACCACTTCGCTCTCATACTGGGCACTTACACCCCCAAGATATTTTTTTTCCGCCTCTGGTATTCCAATCCTGTCATAAGTATCCCTTATCTCTTCCGGTAGTTCATCCCAGCTTTTGGCCTTTTTCTCCGTTGGTTTAATGTAATAGTAAATATCATCAAAATTTATATGCGTCAGGTCGCCTCCCCACATGGGCAGTTTTTTCTCTTCAAAAATCTTTAGGGCCGAGAGGCGAAAATCTCTCATCCAGTAAGGCTCCTCCTTATGCCAAGAAATCTCTTCCACAGTTTTGTTGTTTAACCCTTTTTTTGCCTTGAAGATATAATTTTCAGGCTTTTTGAACCCGTATTTATAATCGTTTGGTTGGATTGCAACTTGAGACATAATCTAGAAAAAATGATAAAAGCCAAATTATTAATCAACTCCAAAACACAAATCTCAAATGGTTAAAATTAAATATTTTCAATTTGGATTTCATTTGACATTTGAATTTTGGATTTAATTATTATCTGCCCACTTTCTGTATCCGTTTTCTTCCACCTCTTTAGCCAGATTTCTATTTCCAGAAGCTACTATCCTTCCTCCGACAAGTATATGGACAAAATCCGGTCTGGCATACTTTAGTATCCTTTGGTAATGAGTAATAACAATGACTCCGGTTTTTTTCTTCTTCAATTGCTCAATACCTGTGGCGACAATCTTTAGAGCATCCACATCAAGACCTGTATCAATCTCGTCAAAAACCGCATATTTTGGAGAAAGGATGACCGCCTGAAGCATCTCTAGTTTCTTCTTCTCTCCGCCTGAGAAAGCCTCATTTAAGCTGCGCCTCAAAAAATCCTGGGGTATAGAGAGTTTTTTGGCCTCTTTTACCAACATTTCGTTGAACTCCCAAACCGATAATGCTGGGTTATGAAGTTTTTTTTGATCTTTTCTTGCCCTGAGTCCTTCCTTATGTCGGGACGAATGGTTCTTTGTTCTTTGCTCTTTGCTTAACTGGTATGCGGTTTTCAAAAGATTTGCGACATTTACGCCTGGTATGCTTATCGGGCTTTGAAAAGCCAAAAAAAGGCCTAGTTTTGCTCTCATGTCTGTAGGCAAACCAGTTATATCCTTGTTATCCACTAATATTTGCGGTTTGTTTTTCCCTCTTACCCTGTCCGTAACCGTATAAGCGGAATTACCCAAAAGAGCAGCTGAAAGAGTGGATTTTCCTCCCCCATTGGGACCCATAATTGCATGAAGAGTTCCCGGTGCCACCTCAAGAGAAATTTCTTTCAGGATTTGCCTTTCTCTCAAATTTACCGATAAATTTTTTATTATAAGGCTCATAATTTATCTCTGCTTTTCATATATAAGTATGAAAAGTGAAGCTCGTGGAAGTTTTCGCAGGTCGCATACGAGACGCTTACACTATCTATATTCATAAAACCAACTACTGTTTAATGACTCAGTTTCGGAATATTGACATTTTGCTAGCTAAAAAATTTCCACTGCAAGCTTTTTTCAACCTATAATATAATCAAATTTTTATAATCTTCCGAAATCTTCCAGACTGATATTGTCCAAATAAGAGTATAACTGCCTATTCACCTTATCCCAAAGCGCTAAACAGCTACAAGATGTCCGTTTTAACCGGCAGACTCCCCCATGTACACAGGATGGTGCTACAATCCCCTTGGAAATGGCTTTAATAATCTCTGAAACGGTAATTTTTTGCGGTGGTTTATGCAACCTGTAACCTCCGCTTATCCCCTCTTTACTTTCAATAAGATTTTTTTCAAGAAGAACTGAAGCAATATGTTTCAAAAAAAGAGGAGATAAATTCGTCTGATGGGCAATAAATCCCAATGATACGTATTCACCAGGGTAATGTTTGGAAAGTTCACTCATGAAAATAAGGGCGAAATCCTCTCTCTTGGCTATTTTCATACTTCAATAAGCTCAGTATAAACTAGACGTAGATTTGTATCAGTTACAGTTTAACAAAAAATGGGAAAGTGTCAAGATTGTGAGTTAAAATTTATCAAAAGGGCAAAGACAGTGATACTGTGGATTGAGAGTTTTTTCTGGCGGAAAAGGAAACCGGTATTCCCCTTTTTCCTCCTACTGACTGGAAATATACTTTTCCCTCCTTTTTACCGTACTCATAAAGAGCTTTTGTGATTTCCACATCATGAAGACAGTATTTTATCAGTTTATCCCACTCCCCGTTGCGAAAAAAATCTATTGCCATAAATCCGTGTCCGTTTTTCTTCTCTCCCAGGGTTGACCGCGCCAAATCATCTAGAGCTACACGAAACCCAAGCGACCTCTCTACCTCGGAAAGTAAATCAAGAGTTGCAAACTGGCTAATATTGCCTACATAGTAAGGAGATAAAACCGGCAGATCAAATTTATCAATATTAAAACCTATTATTTCAGAAGCATGTTCAAGTACGGAAAAAAGCTGGGGAAAACTTTCTTCTTTGTACGCCTCATATTTATCAGTGGCGTAATCATATAAACCCACAACAGATACTTTCAGTTTCTTTGGGTCATACCCTACTTCCTGAAACGTAAATTGCGTCTCAAGATCCAAAACAACCGGTTTTATCAACATATATTTACTCCACGAACACCTCCACCCTTTTCATACGGTGATGCAAAACTTCTATTGTAGTTGACAAGAAAAGACCTAAAAAGACTAACCCTCCACCCACAAGAAAACCTGTTGTCATTTTCTCATCCAAAAGCATTATTTCAAACGCAGCTGTAGTTATAGGCTGTATATAAGAAGTCAAACTGACAGTCAGGGTAGAAAGGCGCTTTATTGCATACTGCTGCAATATATACGTCAGAAAAGTCCCGCAAAAACCTAAATAGAAAGCCGCAAGAAGACCATTTTGCGGCATGAGAATTGTTCCGTGATAATAAATAATTTCAGCGGTGACTAAAGGTATCGAAAGCAGAAGGGAAATAATTATCGCCACACCGCTGATTTCCACAGCAGAAAAAACTCTCGAAATATTTTTTGACAGGATTATATAACTTACCTGTCCCAACATAGCTATAACAATAAGCAGATTTCCGGAAAGACTGCCTGCTATAGTCGTGCCTTTACCCTCTGCCGACAGAAATACAAGCGCAACAACCCCCATCAGACCGACAACTACCCCAACATTTTTACCCCAGTGATATTTCTGCCGCAAAAATAATGCACTGGCGATAAGAACAAGTATTGGCATTATCGCATAAATGAGTTGGCTTGCGGAGGCAGTCGTATATTGTATGCCCAATATAAAAAAGGTGACGTTTGTCATCAAAAGCGGCGATATCTTAATCAGATAAGAAAACTTTTTATTCTTCCATGGTTTCTTCCTCCAGACAAAAGGAGCAAAGAAAACAGATGCGATTGCCAGTCGCAAAAATAACAGCGTAAAAGGATGCACTTCTGTTACCGCTATCCGTGTAATCACCACCATCAGTGACCAAAGAATTACTGTGCCTAAAAGTGCAAATACTGCTTTCGTCTCTTGAGTCATACGGGTTTGATATTAATCTTTTCAAATGCCAGTTTTAACCATGGCGTGTAACTGTCGGGATTTTTTTGAATATCTTTTCTCAAATCAGCTGGTAAGATCTTTTTCGTATCCTCTATTTCCACAGGATTTGGTTGAATCTCTATATCTGATTTACCAAGAAGAACATGACAGAATTCGTTTTCTGCCCCATCCTTAAACTTGGCAAAGTAATAAAAAGCTCCAATATCGGTAAATTTGATGTCCACGCCCATCTCCTCCCTTCCTCTTCTTTGCGCCGCCTTCTCAGGTGTCTCACCTGGCAATACATGACTGACTACAGAACCATCCCAGAAACCTCCCCAAAGTGATTTTCCTTTACTTCTTCTTGTCAAAACAATATTACCTCCTTTATCAAGTATTAATGCCATAAAAGCCAAATGGGGCTTACCAGTACCGCTATGACACTGTTGCCGACTAGCTAGTCCCAACGGTCTACCCGCCCTATCAACCACCACCAGAATTTGGTTTTTCCTCTCACCATTTAAATCGTGAAAACTACTTATTCTCATATATTTACTAATTTAAGTATCTCTCTGTCATCTTGAACTTGCCCCGCCTCAGAGAGGATACCGCCTGATGGCGGTGATTTCAGGATCCCGTTATATTTAGGAGGGGATGCCGAAACCGATTCGGTATGACATTCTGAATTACGTTTCATTGCCTAAAACCTGTTAATTACTTTAAAATAAATTTTTTCAATACTTTAGCCACTCCATCTTCTGCATAAGTCGGAGCAATATAATCGGCTATCGCTTTGAGATCCTCCACCGCATTTCCCATTGCCACTTTCAGTCCACAAGCCATAAGAAGAGGAAAATCGTTATAACTGTCACCAATCCCAACTACTTCGTCTTGAGTAATATGCAGGAAATCCAAAAGCTTAGCAACAGCAGTCTGTTTTGTAGCATCAAAATTAGTCACATGTATTGACTGACTCCTCTCTCCTGTCCCTGAAATACTTTTTGTCACGTGAATATCTGTAAACTTCTTCAGACTTTGACATAGATCCTCAGCTTTTTGTGGCGTCACACCTAAAACCAATATTTTACTTATTTTCCAGTTTATTATCTTTAGAGGATCAGTCACCCTTTCCTCACCGTCTGCCACAATGACATTTAGCGATTTGTCTGCGATCAACTCATGTACTATCTTTTGTGCAGTATTTTTGGATATATACGACTCCCAAACATATTCTTTTTTAGAACAATCATAAATTTTTGCACCGTTGTCCAGGATTATCGGTGAATGTAAATTAAACCCGTTTATTATTTCACGCACCCATGGAAGAGACCGACCTGAAGCGATACTAAAAGATACTCCTCTATCCTGAACTTTTTTTACAGCTTCAATTAGGCTTTCTGACGGTTTTGGAGAAGGAACTTCCGAAGGAGGAAATAGAGTGCCGTCTACATCTGCAATAACCGCCTTATAATTCATGAGAAACTCCCTTTCAATAACTCTATAGCTTGCATTGGATTTTGAACCATACGGTAAAGAGACGATAAATCATGTCCTATCAATCCTTCTTCCTGCAGACTATGAAACAGCTTTTCCAGATTTTTGTAGATAGTGTCAATAAGTATCATGGGTCTATCAGGTGAAATCTCGCCTTTCCTTTTTAGCGCCAGCACCCCAGATATTTCATAAATTGTACCCAAACCGCCGGGAAGAGCCAGAAACCCGTCCCCTATATCCATCAACTCCCTCTGTCTCTTACGCAAATCATAATACATTCTCTTTTCGGACAAATAGATACTGTGTTCCCGTCCTTTTACATTCAGGCAAAATCCGATTGTTCTGCCGCCATTTTCAAAAGCTCCGCGCATAGTCTCATTCATAAGCCCCGGCCCTCCACCAGTCACCGTAATAAACCCTTCCTGTGCTAAAAGTTTTCCGGTTTCATAAGCCATGGAATAATAAAGGTTTTCCTTCTCTTTTTTGCATTCATTGGCAGCAAAAACCACTATATGTTTGCTCATGGAAATTAATTATACTTCTTACGTTTGAAACTGCAATTAGCATATACCCTTCTACACTTATCCCGAAAAAACGGGATGCAGTAGGAAGAGTAAATATATGATTTTAAGTACAATAAACATATAATAAGAAGGTTATATGACTCAAAACGAAGCTTTTGACTTATTAAAACTGGGATACAACATCTATATCACAGGACCTGCAGGATCAGGAAAAACGCATCTTCTTAACAAATACATAAAATTTCTTCAGTCAAAAAACGCATCCGTTGGCATCACTGCCTCTACAGGCATCGCCGCAACACACATGGACGGCATTACCATCGATTCGTGGTCCGGCATCGGCCTCAAGGATCATCTTACAGATAAAGACCTACAAGAGATCCTCAGCAAGCGTTACCTTCGTGACCGATTTACCACGACCAAAGTTCTCATTATTGATGAAGTTTCAATGCTCCATGCCGCAAAACTAGACATGCTTGACACGATACTTAAAAGCGCGCGAAAGACTGACGCTCCGTTTGGCGGTATACAAATAGTCCTTTCAGGAGATTTTTTCCAGCTTCCTCCATACAGTCAAAACAGAGTAGAAGCAGATTTTATATTCAAATCCCGCGTCTGGTCAAAAATGGATCTAAAAATCTGCTACCTTGGCGTATCATATAGGCAGAAAGATACAGCTCTTCTGAAAATACTAAATGCCATAAGGGAAAACGATATCACGCCGGAAATTTTATCCATCCTTGAAAACAAAGTGCAAACAGGCGAAATTGATAGAAGTATTACCCCAACTAAGCTTTATACCCACAATATTGACGTAGACGCCATAAACAATTCTGAACTTGAGAAGATCCCAGAGGAATCCCAGTCATATACTATGTACAGTATGGGTGAAGAAGGGCTTGTAGCAATGATCAAAAGATCATGCCTTGCACCGGAAAATCTGGTCTTAAAAAAGGGTGCGCTTATCATGTTTGTCCGTAATAATTTCGAAAAAGGATACGTAAATGGAACTTTAGGAAAAGTCGAAGGGTTTGATAGTGACAGAAATCCTATCGTCAAGACTGCTGACGGTAAAAAGATAAATGTGGAATATGCCAAATGGACAATAACCGAGAATAACAAAACACGAGCTGAGGTATCCCAAATCCCTCTGAGATTGGCATGGGCCATAACAGTCCATAAAAGCCAGGGAATGACGCTTTCCGCAGCTGAGATAGACCTCACAAAATCCTTCCTACTGGGTATGGGCTATGTAGCTCTGTCCCGAGTACGGTCTCTCTCAGGCATAAGACTATTAGGGTTTAACAATATTGCTCTACAAGTAAACCCTGAAATAGTGGAAAAAGATTATGAATTCAGAAAAGAATCGACAATGGTAGTAAATGAAATAAGAAAAATGAGCTTCCTATCCAAATTCCTGATGAGGCGCAAATTCCGCTATTTCCTGACTTCATAAAATCCCCTACTCTATTGACAAGGTTTAATACCTTCTCTGAGGTCTGCCGCCAAAGCCGAAACTTCGTCTACCTCTACTATCACTTCCTCTGCCATCCGTATAAGTCGGCTTTGGTAAGGCTTCCTTGACGATTATATTTCTGCCCTCAAGGTTATAGTTATTGAGGCCTTGTATGGCTTTTTGTGCTTCCTCCTCCGTACTCATTTCCACAAAGCCAAATCCACGGCTTTTACCGGTATATTTGTCCTTTATTACATTGACTGACTGTACCTGTCCGTATTTTGCAAACAGTTGTCCGACCGCGTCTTCAGTAACTGAGAAGGGAAGACTTCCTACAAAAAGGTTCTTTGCCATTTTGATAACTCCTTTTACTCTTATCCTTAAAAAGGATAAGAAATAATTAATAATTTCAGAAGCAAAATTATATCAAACAACCAAAAGAAAAACGGTACTAAAACTGAAACCAATTGTAAGTCTGTAAAAAAGTGACTCTACAGGTATCTATTCGCCTATTTATTCTTTCAGCCGAATACTGATTATGATATTACTTCCGCGACTTAAGCAAATATAGCTGTTTAAATGAGAGATGAAATAAGAAGAGGAAAAGATACGAAAAAAAGAAATATGAATTGAGTATCTTTATCTTTGGCTTGCTTAAAACAAATTCTGATCTAAACAGATCTATTGGCTTAAATCTGTTTATAGACGCATTATATCATATTCTGCAACATAAAACAACAAAGGATAGTATTGAAACCACGCTTTTTCACTTAGATCTAATTCAATATAATAATATTCATGTTAAGATAATAAATATGGCCAGAACCGTCTCTTTTCTAAAGTCAAAAAAATGGTATCTAATTTTGGGAATTTTTGTCCTCCTCTTTATCATTGTAATGGTAATTCTTTTACGACCTGCTCAAACTGATTCAGTCTATACCTTAAAACGAGAAAATCTCCAAACCAGCGTACTGGCAAATGCTACATATACCATTTCTTCACAAACATCTATCTCTTCTCCAACCAACGGCATTATTACCGGGCTTTACGTGGATAATAATCAGAACGTGAAAAAAGGTAACCCACTATTTAATGTGGAAAGCACGGCTACTGACAAAGAAAAAAAAGCCGCGTATGCCGCATATTTAGCTGACAAATCCACATTGGATGCTGATACTGCTGAGCTTTATACTCTACAGTCAACTATGTATGCCGCCTGGAAGAAATTTACTGATTTAGCGGAAAACTCCACTTACCAGAATTCCGACGGTTCTCCCAAATCAATCAATAGAGTACTCCCTGAGTTTACCACTGCTCAGGATGATTGGTTAGCCGCGGAAGCCAATTACAAAAATCAGCAAAGTGTCCTGGCAAAAGATCAGGCGGCCCTCTCATCCAGCCTACAGACGTACAATGAGACGCAAAGTGTCACGGTAAATGCTCCGATTTCCGGTTCAGTCACCAACTTACTGGTGAAAAATGGTGATCAAATTTCATCATTGGCTACTTCACCAGTCCTTGTAATTGCCAATCTGGAAAATCCATACCTATATGCTTCACTCAATGAAGTCAACATACCCAAGATAAAAATCGGACAGCTGGCAGAAATAGTTTTTGATGCGCTTCCCGACCAGAAATTTACCGGAACCGTAACTGGAATTGATACTGTTGGAACAAAAATACAGGGATCAGTAACGTACAACATACGCATATCGGCGGATAAGCTTTCCCCAGATGTCAAACCTAATATGACTGCCTCTGTAACCATAATTATAGCCGACAAATCAAATATCCTTACTGTACCCAATAACGCAATTACCACAAATGACGAAAAAACGTACGTGGAAAAAGCAAACCATGGTAACAAACTGATAGAGGTAAAACTGGGCCTCAGAGGACTGACAAAAAGTGAAGTCACATATGGTCTGTCCGCCGGAGACCAAATAGTCGTACCACAATGATATATAAAAAGAATTAATATTACGAAGTGGGGTGGCATAAGCGACGGATCCCAAACATAGTTTCATGGTCTTGATACTAAAATTACGCTAAATTTTTTAGTGGATTTTGAAGCGAAATTTGGGAGAAGTGAATGATAGGGTCCCGCCTCATATCAACAATCTCCATGAGAGATATCAAAACTGCATTGTTTATAGCTTATAAATCGGTTGTAAGAGGCAGTAAATCCACTCTTGCACTTTTGGTTTTCATACTGGCGCTTTCATACCTGAATATGATGTTTATCTCAGGCATTCTTTCAGGTCTCCAAAAAATGTTTGAAACCACCATGATTGATGTTCTCACTTCACACATTACAGTTGGACCTGAACAAGAACCTCAACCAAAACAATTCATTGTAAACCAGGATCAGGTAAGACAGGAAATACAATCCGTACCCGGAGTTATCGCCACCGCCCGCCATTACAATCTGGCTGGTTCCATCACATTCGATAAGGATAAAAACGGTGTAGTCAAAAGCGTATCAGGCACCATCGTAGGTATAGACCCCAACCAGGAAAAAGAAGTACTTACGGTAAATAAACTCCTCAAAGATGGACAGTTTCTCTCACCTGAGGATACAGACCAGATAGTTCTCTCCTCAGCTCTTGCCGGAGGCTATGGTATCCCCGCACCAAGCGATTTGGGAGGGGTAAGAGTAGGAGACAAAGTGCAAATTACCTATTCAAACGGGATTATAAAAACATATACGGTCAAAGGCATATATGATGATACTTTGGGTATATTTGAAACTTTTATTTCCGCCCGTGAAGCAGAATCAGTCCTGAATGTATTTAACAACGCTTCACAGATTCTAGTCAAAGTCGATCTTTCACGCGGCACTCTAGCTGGTTATGAAAACGATATCAAAGCTCTTCTACCGACACTTAAAGTCCAGAATTATCTGGATATTTTAGGTACTGTCGCTGCATTTATGAATGCGTTAAACCTCATATCCTTTATTGTCAGTGCCATTTCCGTCCTTGTCGCCTCAATCACCATCTTTGTAATTGTCTATATAAACGCTATAAACAAAAGCAGGCAAATAGGCATACTCAAAGCCATAGGTATAAGACAAAGAATTATCATTCTTTCCTATGTTTTTCAATCTTTCTTTTTTGCCATATGCGGGACTCTTGCCGGAGCTTTTCTTGTCTTTGGCATTCTGACACCACTTTTGGCCCGCTACCCGATAAATGTGGATTTTGGCTATCTGTCCCTTAACCACCGGTCTGTAGAAGTAATAGCCGGAACAATAAGCCTTATAGCTGCAGGTATTCTTGCCGGATTTGTGCCGTCCCGCATAGTAGCCAAAAAAGATATATTAAAAGCAATTTGGGGGTAAAATCATGATTAAAGCCGAAAATCTGAAAAAGACATATCCGGGAAAAGTCCCGACCCCTGCCCTAAAGGGCGTAACTTTTGAAATACAAAGAGGTGAATTTGTAGCCGTCATGGGCAGAAGCGGTTCAGGCAAATCCACACTTCTTCACCAACTTGGACTTTTGGACCGGCCCACAGGCGGGAAGCTTTTCATAAATAAAAAAGATGTTATAGCTCTCTCAGATGAAGAAAAAACAAAATTCCGTCTAAGTCAGCTCGGATATGTGTTCCAGGAATACGCGCTGATTGCGGAGTTTTCTGCTCTGGAAAATGTTTATCTGCCATCAATGGCCCTAAAAGGGATACCTGATAAGGAAAGGGCGGCCGAACTTTTACGACTAGTAGGTCTGGGAGACAGGCTGGACCATTATCCTTCAGAGCTCTCAGGAGGTGAACAACAGAGAGTGGCTATCGCCCGGGCGCTTATAAATAACCCTATTGCACTTCTTGCTGACGAACCAACGGCCAATCTTGACTCGACTTCAGCCAAAACAGTACTATCGCTTTTCAAACGCTTAAACAAAGACTTAAAACAGACAATTGTCATGGTCACCCATGAGCCAGAAGATAAAAAGTATGTCCACCGCGTCATATGGCTTTCAGACGGACTGCTAGAAGCTATCTCAAAATCTCATTCTCAGGCTTGAAGGAATAATATAATTGAAGCTAAAAACAGAGTATCAAGATGAGTTCTATAAAAAGGGGAAAAAACAAACCGTTGATAAAAATCTTTTATTATATTTTAATATTCTTTTATGACAACCCGACTTCTTCCGTATCTAGTTATTGTTATTTTATCCGGAATACTCAACTGGCTTATTCCGCTTCTTATATATGCCGGCAAATTCGGGCTTTTCAAAAAAAGAACAGCAGGATTTGTGGGATGCAATTTCTGGGGAATTGTAATGGATGTTGTACTTGCCGGAATGATTGATACAATTATTCTAAAATACCTTTTTATCGTATCCGCCAAACCTCTTATGGAATACATTATTCAGGCATTTGTTTTAGGTTTTGTTATTATGGTCACTACTCATATCGTCATGTCTATTACCCATTGGAAAGAGTGGATTATGCCCTCACCATGGCGATTCAACGCTGGAGGATATTGGCACATGATTTCCATGACTTTACAGATGGCCTATTGTGCTTATCCACTTGTAATAATTACTCAGCAGACAAAACTTCTGACTCTTGTCGCCACTCACACAACTATCCTGGCAGTATTAGCACTTGCCTCACTTTTCCTTTTTTCACTTACCGTAAAACACCGGGATCTTGAAATTGGTCCAATAAGAATCAGTGGTAAACCTTGGTAACTTTTTTCCTCTGTCTGACGAAAAGTGTATAAATTACAGCAAAATATACAAACATAATGATAAGCCGGGGAAGGCTAAATCCCCTGTCTACCCCCAAAAATCCCTGAAGCAAATGCCCGATAAACGTATCCTCGCCTGGCAAAAACTGCAAATTAAAGGAAAAAATTATTGAAAGATCTAAATGAAAATATTTCGCCAACATTTGTGTTAAACCATGCTGGGTTAGAGATGCGCCCAAAAGGATTATCATATATTCTGTAACTTTGAATACTTTGCCTATTGGAAATCTGATATAAGCTGCAAGGGTGGCCAACCCGCATATAGTGGCACCCGCAAAACCCAGTAAAAGCCCAATGAAATTTTGGCTAAATGCCGAAAAGAGAGAAACACTGGCGGTAAAAAGGGCTGTCTCAAAACCTTCCCTAAGAACTAGAAATACTATGGTAAAAAAAAGTGATACATCAAACGCATCTTGCGAAAGTTCATTATGCGCTTTTAGAAGCGTAAGTCTCCTACCTCTCCTGACTACATTATGTAAGGAAAAAACTACATAGGCTATAAACAATCCGGAAAAGACAAGAAGATAGCTTTCCAAAATATCGGCATTTTCCTCGGTAAATACTGTCCTCGCCTTATCACCCACCATATAGGTAACACTGGCAAGAAAAAGAGAAAGTACTACGCCAAAAAGTGTTGCCAGCACTATCTCCATCTCTCTTTTTAGTTTCAGTTTTTTTGATATTCCCAAAAAAACACCTACTATCAAAAATGCTTCAAGAAACTCCCTGAACGCGATAATTGCCGTAGTGAACATAGTCTTTAATCAACTGATACCAATATACTATCAGTTTTCTCAACTGTCAACGATTGAGAAAGACGGATTTGCGATTATAATAAAATTGTATACAACCATTTAATTTATTTATTGAATTCGGTATTCTAAGATATGCCTAGAAAATTATTGTACTTTATTATCTCAACACTTATTTTTGCCGCTCTCATAATTAACTTAAAGCTGTCAGCTGATACATTTTCTGATCTTGCCGGTGAAAGTAAAGTTGATAAACTACAGGAAACAACAGCAACCATTCCTCACTTTGACCATATAGTTCTTATCGTAATGGAAAACAAATCCTATGATGAAATCGTAGGAAGTAAAAATGCCCCGTTTATAAACAACCTCATAAAATCTGGAAGCCTTGCAGGAAATTATTATGCCATCTCTCACCCTAGCCTACCAAACTATCTAGCTATTTTGGGCGGATCCACGTTTGGAATAACGACCGACTGTGTCAATTGTTTTATATCCAAAACCAATCTTATAGATCAGCTGGAAAAAGCCAATAAGACATGGAAAGCATATTTTGAGTCTCTTCCAAATTCCTGCTTTTTGAAAAGTTCATATCCCTATACCCGCAAATACAACTCATTTGTATATTTTTATGACATCTTCAGAAATATAAAAAGATGTGACAAGATAGTACCGTATGCTTCGTTATCAAATGATTTGGCAAACCCCCAAAACGCGCCCGACTTTATATGGATAAGCCCAAACCTCTGCAATGACATGCACTACTGCGGCGTAGATAAAGGAGACAAATGGCTATCTATACAGATACATAAAATCCTGAATTCACCTATGTTTGATGATCAGAATTCTCTTTTAATATTGACATGGGACGAAGCGGAAACATCTGGAAAAAACCATATTCCTACAATTTTTATAGGGAAAGATGTCAAAAAGAATTACTTATCACAGACATATTACAATCATTATTCACTACTCCATACTATAGAAAAAGCCTGGAACATACCTCCTCTTACTGTACAGACTCAAAAAAGTCCCGTCATGTCTGAATTCTTTGTCACTGAAAATTGAAGATCGCTTGAGAAGATTAATGTATATATTTATTGAGGAGAAACTCTGTAATACAAAAGCACGTTACCGTTGCCGAATGTTTTTGTGTTAAAAAGACTAAGACTTAATTTAAATTTGAAACCTTCGAACAATCTGGTACCATTTCCTATAACCACAGGATTTATCATAATCCGCAACTCATCCAAAAGATCCATCTCCAATAAAGTGGTGCATAAATTACTGCTTGCCAGAATCAGCAAATCCTTCCCGGGAAGTTTTTTAAGCTTTTTTAATTCTCCTGCGACATTATTTTTCACAAGCCTAACGTTTTTCCAGTATTCAGTTTCTTTCACTTTTCCAAGAGTTTTTGAAAATACGATTTTTTGCATTGTATTCATCATCCGGGCAACAACAGGGTTTTCCCTAAGTCCTGCCTTCGTCGGCCAAAAACCTTCCATAAGCTGATACGTTTTACTTCCCATAATAAGCGTATCAGCTTCTTTCAGTTGTCTGATAGCAAAATTGTTAAACTCGCTATCCACTTTATGCCAACTCAAATCATGACCTTTACCCTCAAAAAAGCCGTCAAGGGAAACCATCGTAAACATACTTATTTCTCTCATTTCTTATCTCCTTCCCAGGGCGTAGTCAATTGGAAATAATTTCCGTCAGGATCGGCAAATGTCGCAATCCACATATCAGAACCGAGCATCTGATAAGGCTCTGCGATCACTTTTGCTCCAAGCTTTTTTATCCTCACAAATTCTCCCTTTACGTCTTTTGTATCAAAGTTGAGCATCATACGCTCCGGATTTTTACTCATCCCTTTGACCTTATTATGAGGTCCAAAACCCAGGAAAGTATTTCCCGCTACAAATCCATAATATCCGCCATCCTCCATGTCATTTTCTTTCTGGAATACTTTCTTGTAAAATTCATTCAATTTTTTGGGGTCCTCTGAAAAAATCATTAAAGAATTCAAACTCAACATTTCTTTTCACCTCCCTTCAATTAATTTCCAATAATAAATTTACCCTTATTCTTAAGCCTATCCTGTTAATAAGTCTTGAATGAATGGATGAACTTTATTTATTCAGTTCATTTTGCTGATATATTTACCATCCAGTGGATTCCGAATTTATCAGTTAGCATTCCATACGTATCACCCCAAAATTGCTTTGCCAGAGGCATAGTGATTTTCCCTCCCTCTGCCAGCTTGTTAAAATAATCCGTCAACTGTTTGGCTTCATTTCCCACAAGGCACATATTGACACTGTTACCCATTGTCACTTTGTGCTCCTCGTTTCCGTCACTTGCTAAAATAGTGAAATTGTCCGTTTTAAGCTCCGCATGCATGAGTAATTTTTTTTCGGATTCCTTTCTTGCCTGACCGGATTCACCGTAACTTTGGGTTTTCAGCTCTCCGCCGAAAATCGAATGATAAAAATTCATTGCTGCAAAACCCTGGCCGTTAAAATTTAAATAAGGATGAAGTCGTGACATTTAAAATCACCTCCTTTCTTTTATGGAAAAGTTTAATCTCCTATCACGGGAATTCTGTGAGAAATCTCACAAAAAACTATCCACCAACCACCAACAACTAACTACCAACTATTCCCGTTGCTTTTTAATATTCACCTTTAATTACAAAATACGAACCTCGAATTGTCCCAGCTAGTTTAGACTTCTGCTTCGCAAACTTAAACTTCCCTAACTCTTTTGGTATTTCCATACCCTCAGAAAGTTTAAAACCAACTGCCCTCTTCTTGGGATCATCAACCGTATACAAGATGTTTACTCCAAGACCGTCCTCATAAAAGACGTAAGTCCATTTAATATTTTTTACTTGAAAACGAGACGTCTCTAAAGGTTTGGCCACAAATTCAATATCACGTTCTTCCTTCAAAATTTTATTTACATAATCAAGAGTCTCCTTGCTTTCGATAGCTGGTACAACCGTAAATTTATGATTGTATTTATTCATAAAGTAACGGGCTTCATTGGCACGCAGTCCTGCAAGAGCTTTTGCAACAGGTGAAGACTCTAAACCAACCGTAGAAACATTTATAAAATCAACTATATACTTGTTCATCTATACTCACCTTCTTTGCCTCCCTGTCTGATAAATTCTACCAGTTTATCAAACTGCTCTCTCCATCCCTGTTCCATACCCTTTATTGCAAATTCTGAACCAGGAAGTGCTTTTGTGACAACAACGTGTACTTTCATCGTTGTCTTTCCGTTTTCCTCCTCAAAAGTCACTGTAGTCTTGTGCTCAAGAATCACTCTACCTTCATTTACCGCATTTGCGGTAAACACAATTTTTGAAGGTTTTTCAATTTCTTCAAATTTTCCCTCCATCGGCCACTTCGTCCCCTTGAACTTTCCCAAGGTTTCATCCGCCTCCATAACAATATTGATATTTCCGCCTGGTTTTGCGTCTACCTCACAAACCGGTATAAAGACCCCTCTTGGCCCCCACCATTTTGTTATCAAATGCGGATCCGTCCAAGCTTTGAAAACCAGCTCCCGCGGAGCATCAAAAACCCGGGTCATTACCAGTTCCTTTTTGGATTCATCTGGCATATTTTCTCCTTTTTGCTTTTGTGGTAGTTTTTAATGTTTGTAATTTTGCTTTTTCATCTTCAATTATTTTATCCAGCTTATCAAATTTATCCTCCCAGCTCTTTTGTAACTGTAGAACCCACGTTTCGAGCTCATCTACTTTTTGCAGGTTTAGTCTATAAATTCTTTTCTGCGATTGTTTTTCCACTTCCACCAAATCCGTCAGGCGGAGCACTTTCAGATGTTGGGAAACAGCCGGAGAACTGATATGGAAATTATCGCTAATGTCGGAAGCGGTCATTTGACCATTATGAGCCAAAAGTTCAATAATCTCCCTCCGTCTTGGTTCAGCCAAAGCTGAAAAAATATCCATTTGTAATCTATCTTACAATAGATTTTTGTTAAGTCAAGACTTAAATAGGGAGGCAACCAGAAGTGTTTATTAGAGGAAATTAAAACGGTAAATTGGTAAATCTCCATCCAGATACCATTTGTCTTGAAACTTGACAAGTTTGATAATCCGACCGGAGGGTAATTGACAAAGTCCCCAATCATCTGTCTTCTTTACCAATTTTATACACCCTCTGAAAACATAATAATTTTCAAAAGTACTGTGGGCTTTTTGAAGGGTTCTAATCTGATAAATGACAAAAATAAAAACTAATAAAACTAAAACTCCGGTAATAATCAATATCTTTTTTTTCATATCAAGCCTTGCTGCAAACTGAAATTATTTTCAGCATTTGACTTCCCCCGAACTTTAACAATCCGTGAAGCATGCAGGGGGCAAAATCATGCAGCTTGACAATAGCAAGGAAAAACAATCCTACTCCCAAAATTGCAATGCTGATAAGATTTCTCTCTATAAATAAAACGCTTATTTTCACCGTATGTTTTCGTCTGAAATAATTTATCACCGGAACAAGATTTATCAGCACTGCCAATAATGGAAAAAGTATCACCCAGGAAAAAAGGATAGGAGTCCTATACAAAGGGGTATGAGATAGAAACGCATATAACGCCCGGTTGTAATGGACAATATCCCCCTGAAGGACGCGCGAAACTATGTCTAGGGCAAATATACCAAATGCCGGTAAAAGTAAAATTCCGCCAATAATATTGTATTTATTCAAATTGAGTGTTTTGCGTGAATACTTTCTTACACCTTGTTTTTGAATCATCTGTAAATGCTGACCCACTGCACTGGAAAAAGCATCACCAATTACCTCCAACCAGAAACCGGTACTCGCTTTTCCTTTCTCCATCATCTCCTCACGGTACATATCCTGGAAAGTAAGAAACATCTCCTGCCCGAATTTTCTGCGGTAATCTGGAGGATAAAACAAAAGCAACATGCTATAAAATGTATAAACTGGCAAAGATAAAATCCAATCTCTCGCTTTATTCATATATTGGATTTAAGAGGACAGTTGAAAATCCACTAAATAATCTTCTGTTTCTTGCCAGAATGACGGCATTATTGTATCTGTTTAACTCTCCGGAAAAGATCGTCCTGCCTTTCCCAGTAAGCCGGTAATATTTGCGTCTTTTGTCATCTGATCTAACCGCTGTGATTAATTTCTCTTCCAACATCCTTTTTATTGCACCATAAAGCGTACCTGGACCCAGCCTTATTTTATTTTGGGAATCAATGGCTACCTGTTTCATGATGTCATATCCGTGGCGATCTTTTGTAGCCAAAGACAATAAGATATAAAAAATCTGGGGAGTGAGTGAGACATTGGGGTTGGCAAAGGTTTTGTTTTTGCTCATAATCCAAATTATATCACTATTCGATATATTGTCAACTAGTTTTTAAGGGGATATAATTTCCACTATCAGTAAATTATGGAAACACAATCTGCCAACCCTTCACCCACACCAAACATCCCACAAGATGCTCCATCAAATCCTCCTCAAGAAACGCCGGTTGCAACTGCACAAAATCCTGCAAAACCTAGGAATCAAAAGCATATTTATATCATTTTAGCTCTTATTGTCCTTATTCTTTTTGTTGCCGGAAGTTACACTTTGATGATGAGTGGTAAAAAAACGCAGACAACCGTGAATCCGCAACCAACAAGTTTACCAGTGGCAGTTTATCCGACTGCTATTACTACCCCAGCTGTTACCCCAATAACTTCCTCAAATGTTGATCAGACGCTAAATAACACAGACACTACTATGCAACAAGCCATCAATCAAACAGATACCGATCTAAACAGTATTAATAACATCGATAAATCTCAAGATAGTACAAACGGATTATGAGACTTAAACAATTTATTGCCGCTACAGCTTTTGCCGGAACATTTATTGCCTCAAGCGCTTTACCTGTTTTTGCTCAAAACTTCGGTAACGGGCTCATACGGGACGTAAATAGATTAGAAAACCAGGCGACAAAGACGGCACAGCGCCAGGAAAACCAATTACAAAATATTATTCAGCGGGCAGACACACTTATTACCAACCGCCTGACATCACTTACCAATCTCAACAACCGCGTACAAAACGATTCTAAATTAACTTCCAGTGAAAAAAGCAGTCTTTCGGCAGAAATTCAGACAGACATTAACGGCCTCACCACTCTGAAGGCAAAAATTGATGCTGACACCGATTTTGCGACAGCAAGAACAGATGCTAAACAAATAATTACTGGCTATTATATCTATGCGGTTTTTGAACCAAAAATTCGTCTTCTTATTGTCATCAACAACCTACAAACAGTCACGGCAAATATCCAGGTTCTTGTTCCCCAGATTCAGAATCTTATCAACACTTTTCAGTCTCAGGGAAAAAACGTATCGCAATTACAAAGCCTGTTAAACGATGCGTCTTCTCAACTGCAAACTATTAATACAACGCTCACAAACGACATAACAACTGTCCAAAATGTTTCTGTCAATTCAGGTACGTCAGGCGCAGAAACAACATTTGCTCAGGTGAGACAGGATATTGCCCAAGTAGTACGGGCAGGTTTTGCCAAAATCCGCTCTGACTTCTCCCAGATGAGAACTCTATTCCACGAACTTATCATTGCTGGACAACCAGTTTCTTCTTCGTCAGCAACTGTACAAACTCCTTCTGTAATTATTACGAAAACCCCTACCTCCACGGCAACCGGATCTCCTGCAACCATTACTCCCTAAATATTCCGAGGGTCGTTTCAAAACACATCCGAAATTACTGCGCTTTGGGAGACATTTTCTGTAAGCGGAGACAATCCCCATAGGTTTTCAATTGTATGAAGTAAGGAATAATGAGTGTAATAAATCTGAGAAACATACCCCTTTTTGATTCCACTTCCAATGAATATAGCAGCTACCTTGTTGTCTTCTAAACCGTCATCCTCATCCCAAGTCAGAATAAGCAATGATTTTTGTTTGTTGAAAGCAGATGAATTCAAAATCATCGGAATTTGGACAGACAACCATTTGTCTCCTATTGCTGTAGAGCATTCATGCATATCATTGCATAAATTTGGACTTATAAAGATAAAATTGGGAACATTTGATTTCAAATCAGATTCTAATTTACTAAAAGGTACAATATTATCACATCTTTCTTTATTATTCCGTATATCGTTAAAATAAATAAATGGATTATGTTTCTGGACATATAGTCCACTACCTCCTATAAAGCATATAGATGGCATTGACTCCATGTATGCTTTCCAAGTTTTGTGATACTGTTCCAATTGATTCGCTAGGTTATTTCCCTTTATGAAACAATCCGTACAGTCACTCTCTATTCCAAAAGTACTTCCACCCACAAGGGCAATATAATTGGGTAAACTGGGATGAGCTACCGCATGGTAATTACCTAAAAGACTATATTCCGGAATTAGGGAATTAATATATGGAGCGGATCTATTCCCTACAATATCCTTGAAAGATTTATTCTCCATAACTATAACGGCAATATGATCAAAACTGTTACCCATTATCTTTCCTGAAAAAACTCCCTTTCCCCCAGAAATCTGCCATGTTGACGGTAACTTTAGAAATCGGCTGGAATTATTTTTATAAAACCAAAACGCACAAAATCCTATAAAAACTGAAGCAAATAAAAGAAAATACTTTTTCATAGGGCTCTTCATGCTTAATTGTTATAATACATCATTATTTATATGAAAGAAAAAATATCTTATTTACGGATTTTGAGCGTATTTATTCTGATAATTATTATTACCTCTCTGACTTTATTCAAATTTGTTATTCCTCCGGCAAACATGCTGACAAATGAACTTCCTCAAAGATTCCAAATACAAATTAAGAAATTCCATATACGCTATGTCCAATCGGATAAAATTAGCCAAAAAATCAAAGATTCTGCTCTAGCTTCTCAGGATAAACGCTTTTATTCTGACTCGGGCATCGATCTTATCGGTTCCATCCGAGCTCTTTTCTTTACATTCACCTCTGGAAAAAGACAGGGAGCAAGTACCATAACCGAACAACTCGCTAAAAACCTTTATTTTGACAACACCGACAACTGGCAAACCGATATCAAGTCAAAAATTCTTGCGTTGTTTATAACCAGAAAATACTCCAAGAATCAGATTATTACTATATATCTCAATGCCATCTATTACGGAAAACATGCATATGGCATATACAATGCTTCCGAAACTTATTTTCATACCACACCGGACAAAGTCACTCTCCCCCAAGCCACATATCTTCTTGCGCTCATAAACGCTCCCAGCTATCTTAGTGCAAATAAAGACGACGCCATAACCCGAGCGGAAATAGTCCTGTCGGAGATGGAAAAAAATAAATTCATTTCATCTGGAGAGGAAATGAAAGCAAAGATTGAATTATCCAAACTTTGACTGGACAAAACCCGTACCCCTGGAATTTATGTCCCTTGTTGCAGATTTTCCACTTCTTAGTCATGTTATTAATTGAATTCTTAGATAATTAAAATTGAAGAGGCAATTTTGCATCGATTATACAGTATTAACTTCTTCTGTAATCTTATGTGACATTATGGTGGAAATGGAAAAAAATAATATTATCAGTGCAATTACCACAAATATTCCTTCTGAGAAAAAAGGCAGTCCCCTCCAGTAACGGTATATGTAGGCGGCAATAAACGGACCAACAATTCTTGCTATGGACTGCATGCCTTGATTTGCTCCTTGGACCCGTCCCTGCATCCTGGGACCAACAGAGTTTGACATCAATCCATTTTGACTTGGTTCAAACAGACCATCGCCTATATTGAGAATTATAAGTGCAAAATAGATAAGAAAAGGAAGAGTAAGAAAAGAGGTAGCCGATGCCATAAAAAACCCTATCAATGTCATCACTAATCCCAAAATTGCTACTTTAGTTTCCCCGAATTTGGGCAAAAGTTTATTTATGAGGAACCCCTGGCTGAATATATCCACAAAACCGATCATAAAAAGTATCGTTCCAATCTGTGCAGTATTCCAGACAAAGACGTCTTTCAGAAATACCGCGTTTGTGCCATACATCCCATTCATGGCAACAAAGAAAATAAAACCTACTAAAAATAACCTCTTCAAAATTGAAAGAGAAAATACATGTGAAAATTGTTGGAAAGGGTTCAGATGAGTCAAATCAAAATGATCAATTTTATGTTCTGCAGAAAGACTCTCCGGCAGGACAAAATATCCAAAAAGTATATCAAGAAGCGTCACTGCCGCAGCAATAAAAAGCGGAACTGAAAGATGAAAAGTCCCTAAATAACCTCCTATCGCCGGGCCGAAGATCATCCCGGCACCTCCTGCAGCTCCCAAAAGCCCAAAATATTTTCCCCTTTCCTGAGGCTTAGTGATATCTGCCATATAGGCATAAATAGTACTGATATTGCCTCCCGTCAAACCATCTATTATCCTGCCTAAAAACAACATCCATAAAGCTCCCGCAAATCCCAAAATGAGATACCCTACAAATGACCCAAAAAGGCTGATCAGGAGAATCGGCTTGCGTCCGAACCTATCGCTTAAAGCACCCAAGGCGGGAGCCGCGAAAAACTGGCACAAAGCATAGATGGAAAGAAGAAGACCTACATAAAGAGCCAAAGCATGGGAATCGGAAATATAGTTTCCAACCATAAACGGTATAATGGGAAAAAGGATAGAAAATCCCAGAAAATTCAGAAACATTGTCAGAAGAATAAAAACTATACGGTTGTTGGGATGGAAAAATTTCACCATGTTGATATGTTAGCAGATTTAAATCCGTCAAGTCGATCAGCAGGAAATTATTTAATGAGTATAAACCTTGCGATAACAAAAAATTACAAACGGAAATGTGAATGATAAAAAAGTAATCCTACAAACCCTGAAAGTAGAACAGTAATTATCTCAGGAACCTTAAAACGCTGCGTAAGAATAAATGATACTGCCGCAATAACTATTGTTGCTTGGTCAACAATTGAATCCTTTCCCAAAAGCAACACTGAACCGGCTATAGCTCCAATTGCTGCCGCGGTCACCCCTTCCACAAAAGCAGAAAGCTGAGGATTTTCTGAATGACGGTCGAAAAATGGAGACAATATGATAACGATAAGATATATTGGTAAAAGGATAGCCACTGTTGCTATCAAAGCTCCAAAAAATCCAGCCGTGAGATAACCGATAAAAGTTGCAGCAATAACCGTCGGACCCGGCGTAATCATGGCTACAGCCACTGCATCCAGAAATTCCTTATTGGTAATCCAGTGGTAATGATTGACTGCGCCTGTCTCAAGAAGTGGCAAAATGGCATATCCACCACCAAAGGCAAGTGTACCAACCTGCAGGAAAAAAAGCGCTACGAGAAGTAACGTCTTTATGTTATTAACATTGTTGTAAGAAAATAACGAAATACTCGGAATTACCATCTGTAGTTTCTTCAGGGAAAATTTATCCGAAGGTGCATAAATCAATATCGTTGCAATTCCAGCCAGAAGAAAATAAAATACATTTTCCTGTTTTGTGATACCTGTCAATATAAACATGACAAGAACTATCAGCCATGAAAATCTTTTTTTTACGATCGGACGGGACAGATTTATTGTGGAAGATGCCACAATACCAATTATCGATGCTCCAAAACCATAAAGCATTGCTTGAATAAAGCTAATATTTTTTGAAAATGAATAGAAATAACTGATAAGAAGCACTATAAGAAATGAGGGTAACATAAAAAATATCCCTGCTAGCGTCGCCCCTTTTACTTTCCCTTTTCTATATCCAATGTATATAGCCAATTGGGTTGAAAGCGGACCAGGAGCCAGCTGTGATAGCGCTAGACCGCGCAAATATCTTCTTTCGCTTATCCATCTTTTCTTTTTAACCAAATCATCTTGCATCATTCTAGCCAAAGCTACAGAACCCCCGAAACCTATCATGCCTATCTTGAAGAAATACAAAATAAGTTCTTTAAGCGAATAATTGTCCAGTTGATTATCCTTTTTTTCCATATTCTATTTGGTTACTTGCGGCTGACCATTTCATAAGTATAGCAAACTATCACGGTATGGCTAAATGCCTCAAAACCGATTATAATATCGTCAGTTGATGAGGAAAAAGTGAAAATTATCCGTTACGGAAAATAGGGAAAATCCACCACAAACTAAACTTATATCTACTTTATTAAACCTCACACTATAATATTCACTGATATGACAACCTGAATTCCCTGGCTTTTCTGGTCATGGAGAATGATGCAGTCTGATTTTTATTCGGTAATAGAGAAACTATTTTATCCCATTGCTTCTTGATTTTGGGTATATCCGCCTCCAACGGTAAGAATTTCATTCTGGTGTAACCGCTGGGATTTGTTTCCAATTGTACTCCTACATCCTCCAACATTTTTACTGTTTCTTCACCAACTCGAAAATCACCTTCCACTATTTGTTCACACGGATTATCAGAAAATCCTGATCTGTCAGTAGAATAACCCTTTTTATTCATGCTAATAACCGCCTGCCTTACCTGAGGTTCTATCTCCTCTATAAAAAAGCCAAGCATTATTTCTATTTTATCGGGACGCGGGCTTTCCTTTTGCCTCTTTTTAGTCTCGGAATATACTCTTTGCTGAATACTGAACTTTAATTTCTCAAAAAGTCTTTCTTTCTGCAGATTTGAATCCTTGGGAACATATTTTCTCCGGAAAGAAACGGCCTCAGCGCTTGAAGACGGGAAAACCAATTTCCCTTTATCTGGAAGCGCATTTACGACCTTCATCCAGTCTCCCTTTATATCATCAATCGTCGCTTTCTGAGGCCAAAAGACAAGCGATTTCATGCCGTTAAACTCCCGGAATTTCACACCCATCTTTTCCAGCTTATTTTTGGTGACAAAATCTATAGAAAACTCTCCTGTTAACATCTGGAATTCAGAATTTTTTCCGCCGAAGCCGGATGAAGCATCAACTGCATATCCCTTTGCAATAAGTTTATGGATTATACCGTGCAAATGAAACTCATACATCTCCATAAATGCACCAAGTAAAAACTCCAAATCCGTAGCGCGGGGCTGATAGGTAATTCTTTTTTTAAGAGCATCGTTCCTTTTTATGTCTGCGGATTTTTTCAGTGCAGCAAATTCTTCCCATAATGACTCGTCTTGAAAATGAAAAGCAGTATTCATAAGGAAAAATCTGGTCAAGAACTATTTTGAAATTCCTACCTGGAAGCCGTCAACAAATACTGATAATAAACGGATTCAATTTGAAAAGCTTCTTCTATCTAACCCACAAACGTCAGCGCCTTCCCAGATTTCTGCGCCCTACCGGTTCTGCCAATCCTATGCACATAATCTGTATAAGAAGAAGGCTCGTCAAAATTTATCACATGTGACACATTCTCTATGTCAAGTCCTCTTGCCGCTACATCTGTTGCCACCAGAATATGCAGCTGGTTCAGCTTAAACTGCGTTAGTACCCGCAGACGCTGATTTAGTGACTTATTCCCGTGAATGGATGCTGCATTGAAGCCTTTCTGTTGCAGCGACCTAGACAGTCTTTCCACTCCCCACTTGGTCCTACCGAATATAAGCACTTTTTTGAACTCCTCCTGACGAAGCATTTCGTCCAATTTCTGAAGCTTTTCATTCTTATCCCTTACCCTTATCACATCCTGTTCTATCTGGGGCAAAGTTTCTTGCACTTTTACTTTTATCGTGACAGGATTTGTAAGAAACGACTGTATAATACTACCAACGTCGGGAGAGATTGTCGCGGAAAAGAAAAGTGACTGCCGCGGTCGTGAAAGGAGGGAAACAATATACTTTATATCCTGTATAAAGCCTATATCCACCATCCTGTCGACCTCATCAAGTATAATAGTCTTGAAATTAGAAAGGTCCAGAAATCTCCTCTGGGAAAGATCCTTTAGCCTGCCTGGAGTACCTATTATAATACTGGGATTTTGCTGTAGGCTGAAAATCTGACGATTGATGCTGACTCCCCCGATACAAAGAAGTGATGTGATAGCTAAACCTTTTGATATCGCCCGGAACTCATCATCTATCTGTACTGCCAGCTCCCTTGTAGGGATGACGATAAGTACCTTATTTGCGCTTTCATTCAAAATCTTGTTTATGACCGGGATGAGAAATGCTGCTGTTTTGCCGGTGCCAGTATTGGCAATACCAACTACATCTCTTCCTTCCAGTATGGGAAAAATCGCCTGATCCTGAATTGGTGTTGGCTTTTCATAACCGCGGGCATATATATTTTGTATTAACCTGTTGTCTATAGGAAAATCATCAAAACTGTGCTGTGAAGTATATTTTTCCTGGATAGGCTGGGTATTTTCACTACTGATGTATCTTGAGGGATCAACAATAGTTCTGCGGCTTACGGCATTTTCCCTTAGACCTGTATTATTTCGCTTTCTTATATACACCGATGGGCCAATATCTGACCTGCGGCTTACGGCATTTATCCTTCGACCGGCGCTACTTCCGCGTCGGTTAAAACCGTGTCTGCGGTGGAATCCGCCAAAACCTAACCTGCCGTATCTCTTTTGGAAATTATGTTTATACATTTTTCCTTCTAATTAATCTGAAACAGTAATTCACCGGAACAGTTGAAGCTCCCACAACCTAACGGTCTGGTAATCTTAATAACGCGCTTCATCAGAGTGTAAACCTCGCCGAAGCGAAAAAAGGTCTCTGCATCCCTCGATCTTACGACTTGCCTCGCTTAAGGTTGGACGAAGCGGGTCGGGGAATTTCGCTAAAGCGGGTTAAACCAAGAAAACTGTCTAAATGAGAAGTGAGTTAAGAAGGGGAAAAGATACGGAAAAAAAGTTAGGGTATCTTTATCTATAGAACTGCTTAAAACAAAATCTGATCTAAACAGATTTATTGATTAAATCTGTTTACCGATGAATATATTATACACTAACCCGAAGATGAAGTCAATATGACTATAGGATATATGTAAGGCTATCTGACTCTTCTTTTCCGAAGAAGAGCTTTCACCCGTCCATGGATTTTTTTTCTTATAAGAAATGAATGCGGTTTCTTCCTGGTACCATGTTTTTTAAAAGACATCGTAAGCTACCTTAACAGTAAATCCGGGTAAAGTCAATTACATAAACTAATTTTAATCTTCAGGAGACATACGACCAGATTTTTTCCAGCAGGGTTTCCCTATTCCTATCCATGCAAACTTTGTAAAATGAGTTTGGTAAGCCCTTCCATCCCCTGACCTGTTTTTGCCGAGATGAAAACAGCAGGCATAGGAGCGTATTGCTTTGCCGAACCGACCTTTTCCGGTGCGACTACTTTATCTATTTTATTGAAAACATAAAACCTCTTCTTCTCATCAAGTCCTAATTCCAAGAGAACGTTATCAACAGTCCGGACTTTATCTCCGTACTCTGGATCCGAACTGTCAACAACTATTAAAAGCAGGTCTGCATGGATGGATTCTAAAAGCGTAGACTTGAAGGCGTCCACCAACCCTGTAGGTAAATTCCTTATAAATCCTATGGTATCTGAAACTATGACATCATCTCTGATGCCTGGAATAACCATCTTACCAACACTGCTGTCCAGTGTGGCAAAAAGCGCGTCCGCAACCAGATTAACTTTACCAGTCAGCCTGTTGAAAAGCATTGTTTTGCCTGCATTGGTATAACCGACAATGGCAGCTGTGAGATACCCTGCCCTCTTCCTTTTTTCTATCTGGTTTTCCCGACCTTTAGAAAGCTTTGACAATTCTTTTCCGATATTTCTCATTTCATTTCTCCAATGGCGTTTCATAAGCTCGGTATTGGTTTCTCCCACCCCCACTGTACCTATTCCTCCTCCCTGCCGGGACAAAATATAACCCATGCCAAAGAGTCGCGAACCCATATGTCTCAGGTTTGCCAGATCTATCTGAAGTTTTGCTTCCTTTGTACGCGCGTGAAGAGAAAAAATCTGCAGTATAAGGTTTACCCTATCCCATACCTTTATATTTGGATTTGACCGATAAAAAATCTTTTCAAGAGTATAAAGCTGCCCTGGTTTAACTATATTATTTATGACAACTACATCTATCCTTTCAGCCGCAATAGTATCTGCTATTTCTTGCGCTTTTCCTGCCCCGACAAAAGTCTCCCTATGTGGATAATCCGCTTTCTGTACTGTTGCGGCACAAACCAAGCCTCCGTATGTTTTTATGAGAGATTCAAGTTCCTCCATCCCAGCAATGAGCGATTCATCATCTGTCCCTTTGGGAACAAGACCTGTGAGCATAAATCTAGATTGATGGGTAAATTCCCGCATATAGTCTCCTAAGTGTATCATTTCAGCGCCAAAAAGCTATAGGATAAATAAAATTGGTCTTAAAATCGGATCTTATTTATGTAAAATTGTGAATTATTTCACAATAATTTAGTATAATGAAATATATTAAAGAGAAAAATAAGCTTATACCGCATGACGTTTTCCTTATCGTCTTTCTTGTCATTCAGTATCTCCTCGGTATGTTTACCAACCTGTTTGTTCAATTCCCTCAGAATACAGGCGAAAGACAAATGTGGGAATTTGCTTGGAGTCAACCGCCTTTGGCATTGCATATTCTTGTAGGAACCGGTCTGCTTTTGGGCTTGACGGTTCTGGTAGTTAGATCAGTCAGATATAAAGATGCGAATTGGATAAAAGTATCGGTTGTGGGAACATTGGCTATACTTATTGCGGAAGTCGCCGGAGCAGTATTTGTGCCTTCACAGTCTGATACTTATTCATTTATCATGGCTGTTTGTTTTATCATCACACTCCTCGCATTTGGCTGGGGAGTATATAAAAACAAATAAATCTTCTAAAAATAATATTCACTATAAACACAAATTTGTGAGATATATTGCACTTCTTCGGGGAATAAATGTCGGTGGAAAAAGCATTATCAGAATGCCCATTCTTAAAGCTGTTATGGAAAAAGCAGGATTTCAAAATGTAAGTACTTATATCCAAAGCGGTAATATCATTTTCGACTCGAAGGAAAAAAATATAACAACGATTGTACAAAAGATTGAAAAAGAACTTATCCTTTCATTTAATATTCCTGTATCTGTTGTCGTCAAAAGTCATTTACAACTGAAGGAAATCGTAAATAACGTACCAACTGATTGGAAAAAGACAAACGGTATACGTTGTTACATCGCTTTTGTCAAAGAACCAACATCTGAAAAAGATGTGGAGAAGGAAATTACGTTAAAAGAAGGAGTGGATTTTCTCAAAACCAGCGAGGGAGTACTTTATATGACGACAAAACTAGAAGGTATAACAAAAAGCGGCTTCTCAAAGCTCGTCAGTAAAAAAATTTACAAAAAAATCACTATCAGAAATTTCAACACAGTCAAAAAACTTCTTTTTCTTATTGAAGGAAAACAAAATTAATCAATCAACTTTTTCAGTATTTTTTCTTCAAATTTATACCTGGACAGATGTACTCCATCAGGATCTATAAATAACTTACTTCCTTTTATATGTAAATTGTAATACTTGCCCATATTTATGGAGACGCATTTGTCTTTCGCTCCATACCAGAGATAGACTTTTGCTTTTATATCCTTTACTTTAAATCCCCAATCATCAGTATATATTTTCAGCTCCAGTTCCGGGCCTCTTATGCCCTGACGGAATGCTCCTTTTATCCCGTCTCCTTCTCCTCTTCCCTCTCTGACAGACTTGTTAAATAACTGTTTGTCTTCTTTGGTAGGAAAAGCTAATTGTCCAAGAAGAGGAAAATATGCAAACTGTAGCGCCGCCCCAAATGCAGCCAGAGTACGAAGAAGAGGAAACTTATGATAGTTACCAAACCCTAACTGGCTTTGTAAAGCCATCCCGTCAAGATTTCCCTTCACATCCACCGGTGCCAACCCCACCACAATTCCTGCTTTTATTATCCTTTCTGGAATTTTATATGCACATACGGCAACATAAGGTCCGCCGCCTGAGACTCCCACCAGGGAAAACTTTTTTATTTTCATGTGATCTGCTAACTCTACTACATCATCCGGCCAGTCCAGTAGTTTCCTGTCTTTTTTGTAAGTAGATAACCCTATTCCAGGCCTGTCAGTGGAAATAATTCTTGCGCCGATTTTTTTCCCAGCATCATCTGTTTCTTTTCCTGAGAAACGGGATCCTGGCCAACCATGAAAGAAGAAAACAGGTTTCCCCTTCGGATCCCCATACTGTGCATATCCCAATACCCTGCC
Organism: Patescibacteria group bacterium; assembly: GCA_023379265.1. Classification (GTDB taxonomy): domain Bacteria; phylum Patescibacteriota; class Microgenomatia; order 2-02-FULL-39-11; family 2-02-FULL-39-11; genus JAMCUI01. The sequence continues at coordinate 120,491 of JAMCUI010000009.1, read as the reverse complement.
ATCGCGCAACCTAAAAGTATTATTTTCTTTTGGAGAATAATTCACAGTCTAATTATACCAAAGTAGTGGATGGAGTCATTTTACTTTTTTCGGATCCGGTCCATATCGGTTCGGAGGAATCTCCCCTGCTTTTTGTTTGTTTAGAGTATCCAGCCAGAGTTTTGCTCCTTCTTCTGTTATCCGTTTACGCAACCCTGAATACGGATCTTTTTTTCCTTTTTGGAAAGCCTCTGATACAGTGTGGCTGAATTCTTCATCAGGCATAATCGGGATAATTTATCATATCAAATTTATAAAGTTCCATATCTAGGATATTATACTCTGTTCACATGACTCTTTTCTCTTCCCCTTCTGCCAATTCAGCCTGAGTCATAGCTTCTTCCGATATTTTTCTGTGCATATCTTTTATGGCAATAAATCCTATAAATGATGCGGCAATTGCTGCCAGTCCCCCAATCCCCAATCCCCAACGGGGACCTGCATACTCTCCTACCCAGCCAACAATGGGTCCGCCTATGGCTGTCGAGCCCAAAAAGGCCATCGACCAGTATGCCATCACCCTGCCTCTCATCGCCGGATCGCTTCCCAATTGGAGAATTGTATTTCCCAGGGACAGGAAGTAAATGGAAAAGAAACCAACTATGAAAATAAAAATAGCCGTCAATACTAATCCCGGCATAAATGACGCAAAGAGTGTGGAAACACCAAAAAAAAGAGCTGCAAAAGTCAGGGCTTTGACGGATATATTTTTTTGCCCGGCCAAAAGCACCCCGCCGATAATTGAGCCTACTCCCTGTGCGGACATGAGAAATGCGTATGTTCCCGCATCCCCATGAAAAGTAAACTCAGCCAAAAGAGGCAGACTCACCTGGAATTCATATGTCAACGTACCGATCAGCGCCATCATCAAAAGAGTATTCCTAAGATGCGCTGTTTTTAAGATATAACGCAATCCTTCAATCATCTGGCCGCCTTTCTTTACCAACTGGTTGGTAACATGAAGTTTCGTCACATCCATGGCAAGCAAAAATATGATAATGGCCGTGTAGGAAATACCGTTTATGATAAAGCACATACCCAGCCCCACGCTTGCAATAAATACCGCGGCTAAAATAGGTCCGATCACCCGCGCCAGATTCACCAGACTGCTGTAAAGTGTAACAGCATTCCTGAGCCTTTCATTGCCTACCATCTCCGGAACAAACGTCTGGCGTACCGGATTGTCGACAACGTTTATTATTCCGTAAATAAACGCCAAAACCCCTACCATCCACAGCTGTACTAATCCGGTAATTACCAGAAATCCCAAAATCAAAGCCTGTACGCCGAAAATTATTTGTGTAATAAGAAGCAGCTTACGTTTATCGTACCGGTCAGCTACCACCCCTCCCCATGGCCCGAATATGAGAATCGGTAAAAACTGCAAAGCGGTGACCAGACCAAGCGCCGTACCGGAATTAGTAATTTTGAGGACAAGCCATGCCTGGGCTACCGACTGCATGAAAGTGCCCGAAACTGAGATTGCCTGACCGATAAAATAAAGTCGGTAATTGCGAACCTCTAGTGAGGAAAATGTTTCCTTAATAAAAGAAGTAAGAGCAGGCATATTCCAATATTATAATTATCATTTCATCCAGAAATAAAAAAATTTGAATAAAAGTGAGACAAGAAAGAAGTGTAATTATCGCGTCCTAGTATAAACTATCATTTTTGCGGACATACCGTTTTTTATGGCAGGATACATAGTTGAATCAAATCTGGCATAAACAGTAAACTGTTGCGTGGGACGTTCCGTCGACGTGGAAAAAGAAAATAAAGGAGCTACCGCACTGGGAGAGATCTCATCGACGTACCCCCAAAATGTCTTTCCCGGAAGCGCATCGATTGTAAATGAGACTACCTGTCCAACACGAATATCATTTAATCCTTTATTCTCATCGATTGTACCTGCAACCCGAAGATTCACAGGTCTTATCATTTGGATAAGTTGTGTCTGCGGATTTACTGTTCCTCCAGTCAAATCGCTTGCCGATATAATAAGACCATCTGTATCGGCACGAAGCGTTTCAGAACCGACGACGGCCAATGTATCACCATTTTGTACATTTTGTCCTTCTTTGACATCAATTTCCTGTACTTTACCTGATATGGATGGAGAAATGACAATAACCGGTGCTTGTATAAGTGATTTATCAATATATACTCTACCGGTTGTTTCCAAATAAAAAAAATATAAACAAATGAGAAGGACTAGGAGAAATACTCCACCAATAATTTTTAGAAGTTTTCGATTTTTGAATAAAGAAAATATTTTTCTCACAACAGTTGATATTTCAGGGACGATATATATTTTGGGTCAGTTATTATTTTGTCATGTGTAGATAATCCATCCGTAATTTCGATTTCATTCCCGTGAGTTTTCCCGATAGTTACCTGTCTAAGTTCCGGGATTCCGTTATTATTAACCCATATATATTTGCCTGCAAGCACTGTCCATGCCGGAACAAGTGCTACATTTTTGGAATTAGTACTGATTATTGCCCGACCGCTCTCGTCTAATTTTGCCTGTTTTTTTAAGTCATCACTTTCAATATCAACTTGGTAAACTGCTTGCCCGTCCGCCAGAACGACTTTTGACGGATATATTTTCACAACTGTGCCGTTTATCTTGTTTTTTATGCCGTCTATTGCCAAGGTTACTACACTACCATCGGATATGTAGTAAATATTTTCCGTTGGTACATTTGCCCGAAAAACCATTGAATCCGGATCCGCAATGGTAAAAGTAGTTCCCGTAGTGATGTTTATACCAGGAACAACAACATCTTCGTGAGTAATAATACCATCCAGAGGGGATGTAAGTTTGGAAAGTTGCAGAGCGTAATTGGCCAGCTCTACATTAATTACTGAATTGTCCAAAGTGGACTGGTTTTGTTCCAAAACTCTTTTTACTATATTGCCAACTACATCAGACGCTTCAAATCCTCCCTTATTTAACACCTGTAAACTGTATTTTTGAGAACCTTGCAACACGCCGGTATTGGCATTTTCCTGAGTCTGGTCAAAATTATCGCGGGCGATCTTGTAGTTATTCAAGGATGTGGTAAGTTCCCGTTGTAATTGGTAGGTATCAAGTTGTGCGATAGTTTGACCCTGCGCCACCTTATCGCCTTCCTTAAAGGGAAGATAAGTCAATTTTCCTGATGTTTGGAAATTAAGTGTAGCCTGATTTTGAGCTGTCACAGATCCGTCAGCGGTAATCGTCGAATTTACAAAACGTACAGACGTAGTAGTGGTCGGCCCGGAATTTGAACGCGCAGATGATAATAATGAATTTCTGTTGCCGATAACGATTCCTGCTACAACAAGGAGTGCAACTAGGGAAATTATTATGAATATTTTTTTATTTTTCATCTTGTCTTTGCAATCTGTTGTTAAGTGTTTTTAAGATATTTAATAATTCGGATTTTTCTCTTTGCGACAGATATGACAGCATCTTTTCCAGCTTAATTCTTCGATGACTGATTGCTTGTTTGAGAAGCGTCTTTCCTTTATCGGTTAAGGTTATCATTACCAATCTTCTATCCTCTTTGTCTTCATGGCGTTGTACTAACCCCTGATCGCATAATTTATTAAGAAGGCTAGTTGCTGAAGACAGCTCAATCCGGAAATACCCTGCGATATCACCCATCGACACTTTTTTGTTTTGACTTAGAAAAATAAGAGTTTGAATTTGTAATATACTTAAATGTATCAAATTATTTGTATAAGACATCTCTTCTTTCATCAGACGGGAAACCTTGAACATCATCTCTACCAGTTCATTTGTTTTATCTTCCTGCATAATTGATTAGACTATCTAACTATTATAGAGTATAATATATTTCTCTGGTTGTGTCAATTTGCAATGATTAAACTATTACGTTTCTTAAAACCCTACCGGATTCTCCTAGCGCTTATCCTTGCACTTGCTGTCGGACAGTCTGTGGCAAACCTGTATTTGCCAAACTTGATGGCAGATATCGTAAATAAAGGTATTTCAACATTCGACACCGACTACATTTGGAGAACCGGAGGACTTATGGCCATAGTGGCAATTGCAGGCACACTATGCGCTGTGGTAGGCATATATTTTTCATCCCAGGTTGCGACGGGTATGGTGAAAGTTATCCGCGCTGAGATTTTCTACAGGATTCAACAGTTTTCGCTGCATGAGTTTGACATAGTCAGCACTGCATCTCTTATCACCCGTACCTCCAATGATACGGTACAGATCCAACAGGTGATGGTTATGATCCTGAATATGTTAATCACTGCTCCAATCACGCTGATTGTTGGCATTATTCTTGCCCTAAACCAGGATGTAGGGCTCTCATGGATTCTGGTTGCGGTCATGCCAATCCTCGTTATTGTTATTCTGATACTCCTTGTCAAGGCAGTACCTCTTTTCTCTATCATGCAGGTAAAACTGGATAAACTAAACCTTATTTTGGATGAAAACTTAACTGGAGTCCGAGTGGTGAGGGCTTTTAATCGGATCAAGCATGAAGAACAGCGTTTTGATGAAGCCAACCGCGACGTAACAAGTATCGCAATTAAAGTCAACCAGATGTTGGCGACAATGATGCCAGTAATGATGCTTCTTATAAATCTTTCCAGTGTGGCCATAATATGGTTTGGCAGTCTGCGCGTCACTGGCGGGCATTTGGAAATCGGTGCGATGTTTGCTTTCCTGCAATATGCTTTCCAGATTCTCTTTTCACTCCTGATGGTAGCGCTTATGTTTATTATGATCCCGCGTGCGGAAGCCTCTGCCACCAGAATCAACGAAGTTTTGGCCATGGAACCTGAAATCAACGACCTTAAAGAAGTGAAGAAAGCCGATAAACTTCGCGGCTTTGTCGAATTTCAAAATGTCACTTTTAGTTATCATGGAGCGGAAAAACCGGCACTTTATAACATCTCATTTCGTGCCTCTCCCGGTAATGTAACCGCCATCATAGGCGGCACCGGTGCTGGCAAGTCTACCCTAGTTAACCTTATTCCGCGTTTTTATGATGTAAACAGCGGCCGGATACTCGTTGATGGAGTTGAGATTAGACAAATGTCACAGGACTATTTACGTGAAAAAATCGGTTTTGTTCCTCAAAAGGCTGTATTGTTCGCAGGAACTGTGAACGAGAATCTTCGTTTTGGCCACGAAAATGCAACAGAAGCAGAAATAAAACACGCGGCTGATGTGGCACAGGCCAGTGAATTTATTACCAAAATGCCTGAAGGTTTTAATTCGATGATTGCCCAAGGTGGGACAAATGTTTCTGGTGGGCAGATGCAACGTATCTCAATTGCCAGAGCCCTGGTGAGAAAACCGGAAATTTACGTATTTGACGATACTTTCTCGGCGCTTGACTTTAAGACTGACGCTAAATTGCGTGCCGCTCTCAAAGGAGAGACTCGCAATGCTACAGTAATCATTGTCGCCCAGCGGGTCAGCACAGTGATTGACGCCAATCAGATTATTGTCCTTGATGAGGGACGAGTTGTAGGTATCGGTACTCACACGAAACTTATGAAAACCTGCGATGTCTATCGCGCAATTGTGACTTCACAACTGTCAGCGACGGAAATTGAGAAAGAAACTGTATGAGTCCAAGTAATAACGCTAAAAACCAAACTAGTCAAAGCGGTATGGGCCATGGCCCAATGGGTCGGGGTGGCTGGGGAGCCATGGGCAGACCCGTCGAGAAAGCCAAGGACTTCCGAGGTACACTCAGGAGGCTGCTTCAGTATTTTGTTCCGGAAAAATTCCTTTTGTCAATCGTGGTAGCGGCAGCAGTCTTGGGAACGGTGTTTAATATCGTTGGCCCGAAGATTCTGGGTCTGGCAACAACCAAGCTTTTTGACAACCTGATTGCAAGTTTCATCGTACAAGCAAGAAATCAAATTATAAGAAAAGAATTACTGCAAAACCCAACACTCTCTATACAAATTGCCCCGGTACCCGGTATCGAATTCGGTTATATAGGCAGAGTTATGGTAATTTTGCTTGGGCTGTATATTGTCAGCGCGATTTTCATATTTATACAACAGTACCTGATGGCCGGTGTAGCACAAAGAACTATCTATAAACTCCGAAAAGAAGTAGACGAAAAACTTTCACGGTTACCCCTGAAATATTTCGACGGACGCACACACGGCGAGATCCTCAGTCGCGCGGTCAATGACATGGATAATATCAGCTCCACCCTTCAACAGAGCGTAACGCAACTCATTACCTCCGCAGTCACTCTTGTAGGCGTACTGGTAATGATGCTTTCAATAAGCGTGGTGTTGACCCTGATTGTGTTGGCAACCATTCCAATGAGTCTGTTTATTGTTACGGGTATTGCTAAACGTTCACAAGATTATTTCAGAAAGCAGCAAAGCAGCCTTGGTGATCTCAATGGCCACATCGAAGAGATGTATACGGGACACAAGATCGTCAAAGCATTTGGACACGAGAGAAAAGCTATCGAACGGTTTGACTACCTCAACGACAAACTTTATGATGCCGGTTGGAAGGCACAATATGTCTCAGGCATTCTCATGCCGCTCATGCGGTTCGTCGGGAATATAGGTTATGTATTAGTGGCAGTAGTGGGAGGAATTATGACAACACAAGGCGCAATTTCCATCGGTGACGTTCAGGCATTTATCCAATATTCAGCCCAGTTTAGCCAACCAATCACCATGCTTGCAAATATTGCAAACGTGATCCAGTCAGCCATAGCCTCAGCAGAACGCATATTTGAACTTTTAGACGAAGAGGAACAAGTGCCTGAAACGGTAAAACCTTTGACAATTAATACTCCCAAAGGTGCAGTCGAATTCCGGCATGTCCGTTTTGGATATAGTAAAGATAAGATTCTTATGGAGAATATGAATTTTGTTGTGAAACCCGGCCAAATGATAGCAATTGTCGGTCCAACCGGGGCCGGTAAGACAACTCTTGTCAATCTACTGATGCGCTTCTATGAAGTAAACAGCGGCAATATACTAATTGACGGCATTGACATTACAAAGCTCAAACGCGGCGACCTGCGCCGCATGTTCGGCATGGTATTGCAGGATACATGGCTTTTCCATGGAACACTCCGCGATAATATTGCATATGGCCGCGAAAACGCGATAGAAGAAGAAATTGTACGAGCAGCACAAGCGGCATATGCCGACCACTTTATAAGGACGCTACCGGAAGGCTACAACATGGTTCTCAACGAGGATGCAACAAATATCTCTCAAGGCCAGAAGCAGCTTTTAACCATAGCACGCGCGTTCCTGGCTGATCCGGAAATTCTTATTTTGGATGAGGCAACCAGCAGTGTGGATACCAGAACCGAGCTTCTTATCCAAAATGCCATGAACAAGCTCATGAAGGGCCGAACGAATTTCGTAATTGCCCACAGACTCTCTACTATCCGCGACGCGGACCTTATCCTTGTCATGAACCACGGAACAATCATCGAGAAAGGCACCCATAAAGGACTTTTAGCAAAAAATGGCTTCTACGCCGATCTCTATAATAGCCAGTTTAGAGGACAGGTCTGAGTGAGGATACTGGGTAAAAATCCTCTGGACATCCCGGTCATATCACCCTGTGGGTTATTTATAAATAGTGAGTAAAACAAGTGGGAACTGTATTACGTGAAGCGTCATTAAATATTAAAAATAGCCTTCTTTAATTATCTTTCTTCTCTCTTCATCATTGATCCAGTCAGGAAAGTTGAATTTTTTAATTGGTTTCGTATTTTTATTATTCATAATTTTGTCCAATTCCTGAAGTAGTCGGTCAGTAATTTCTGGATTGTTGTCGGCGACATTTTTCTGTTCTTTAGCGTCAGTTACCAGATTAAAGAGACTAATAGCTTTATTTATCTTGGTGTTCACAATTAATTTCCATTGACCATCAGAAATTGAAGCCAAAGGTGGATCAGCATAAGGAATTTGGCTGATAACATAATTTTCCTTCTTGGCATCGGGTAATCCATATATTAAATCGCTTAAATCTATTCCCTGAAGATAACTTGGCTTTTCAACACCAATTAATCCAAGCAGTGTTGGGTATAGGTCGATATTTTGGATAAGATCATTGATATGTCGGTTACTTATTGTAGGAATAGACATTATAAAAGGTATAGTCAAATTAGTATTAAATAATTTATTTTTATGACCCCAATCTCCATGTTCCATAAACTCCTCTGCGTGAGCTGAGGTTAATATAAAGATCGATTTCCTTTTCAAATCATTTTCTCCAAGATACTTAAAAAAGGACCCCATATCTTTATCAAACATGTTTATTTTTTCATCATAAAGCGCGGCTAAATACTTAACGACATTGTTATCTTTGGGATTTATTCGTAAATAATAATTAAAATAGAGAAGCGCATGATTTCTTTCAATCGTTGGATAGCTGAAGAATATCTTTTTTGCCTGGTCAAAATTTTTTGCTTCCTTTAACTGCTTATACAAATTTAGGTCGCCGCTTGTGTAACCTTCTTTTGTTCCTCCGTTTATCCGTTCACTCACAGAGGTCAGGTAGTAATTTAGAATTTCCGGTGTTAATGTATTAAGTTCTTTATCGGTTATGGCGAAATTAGAATAACGGTTAGATGCGTAAAGCAATTTTTTATTTCCTACTAAATAAGGATCGTGCAAATAGTCTGTATATATAAAAAGAAAGGTTTTTTTACCATTTTGCGTATTTTCCACTACTTTCTGCAATCCTTTTTTCCACCAAGTCATAATGTCAGGATTGTCACTGATATTGGACGGGGTAATGATTATATCGTCAAAACCTCGCTCTATTCCGCGGTCAAGCGGAACCTGTGGGATAGAAGGTCCCACATAGATAGTATTGTACCCTTGGGCTTTAAGTGCTTGTGTTAGAGTGAGATATTTATCGTTAAGGATACTTTTCTCGTATGGTATATTAATCCCATGATTGACTGGGTAAAGTGAGGTAAAAAGAGAAAAGGTACTGGAGGTTGTTTGTGGTCCTTGAGAATATGAATGTGAAAAGAATACGTTCTCTTTGGCAAAAGTACAAAGATTAGGTGCGGTATTTCTATAGTATCCATAACACGGAAGATGATTAGACCCAAGAACATCTGCTTCAATGACAATAATATTACATTTGTCACATTTGGGCTTTCCGAATATCCAGAAGACTAAGAACTGGCCGTATATTTTAAGTAGTGCAAACAGAATAATTCCTGATATGATTAGACCGGAAGTAACAAAAAATGTACGAAGGTTTGGTCTCACCCGTGGAAATATTTTCATAATGTGTTCCTACAATCCACTATTCGTACCAATGCGTATGATTCAGATTCCTACTCTATCTTTGAAAGACACGGGATAACCTTTTTTCCAAAATTCGCATTTACCTCGTCTAAGCTGCACGTCTCTGCCTTGACCCTTTCAAGCGTTGTAACGTCAATCCTTATAGTTTATCATCTAAAGTTATAGATTCAACTTGCTCAATGGATGGTTGATATTCATTGTTATCATTCCCATTGTTATCGACTTCTTCCTTAATCGATTCTTTTTTTAGCATACCTCGATGCATTTCACCATCATGTCCGCGATATGTCTCTTCATACTCATTATCTTTGAAAGATACCAGAGAAAATTGGGCCATAAATTCTTGCCAGCCCTTATAATCTCTTTTTTCATACAATTCCATACATTTTGTTAATGTCCTTTTTATATATTCCTGACGGACCGCAGCAGTAAGATGATTAGCCTGATCCAAAACGTTGAACAAAAATGTACGCACTCTCTTTAATATCGTCCCGAATGACGGATCTTTACTTACGGATATTTTTATAATCCAATCAGAAAGTATCCCGAGATTTCTTTTTACATCTGAATCGTCTATTATTTCTATCAACTTTCTGTATGGTTCATGGAACGGTTTATATTCTTCCGGAATATGCCCCGGTCCAGCATTAAGCGTCACCAGGTGATACTTGATTTTGGCGTTTGGTTCTCTTTGAAGCTGTTTTTTCTCTCTTTCAACGGATTTAATAGTCTTTTCTACAGCACGACCGTATTTCACTTCTACGACATTTTCCTGACCGGAAGCATCAATCCAATAACCATCAGCGCGTACAGATTGTGCTGAAGCACCTTGAAATCTGTCTGCAAGTTGATATTGTGGATAAACGCGAGAATCTACTGGAGAAAATGCATTATTATATGCTATCGTAATTAGAACTAATTGTTCGAATGCGGAACCCTTTGCAAGGTTTAACGATTCTCTTCGATAATCCATACGGTGCGGACCCTGAAGTGACACATCAGGAATCAAATATGAACGGAAAGGGGCTTGGAAAAGGCCTTCTCTATTGGATTGGGCAGCCCATGCATCAGCATCTGTAATCAATGGAATATGTTCTCGAGGTTTTGGACGACGATATCCACTGCGTTTTTCAACATCAGCTTCTAATTTCTCAAGTTCTACTTCTGACCCATCATCCCATAACCTGACTGTACGTACGGCTTTCACCACATCTGGGTACACGGTTCCGGTCTTTGATCTTTTTTCCCCAGCATTCATATAAATATATTGATAAATATGCCCTTTAAGTGGAGGATACTTTTTTCCTCTCACCCAACCATATTCCAAAGCGGTAATGGGATAACTTACTACCATCAGAGGCCCTACCGGCGCATGCCCTACATCAAGAGAATCTGCCAAATTTGGGACAACTTCTTCGGGATCCTCAAATATAAAATACTCTGGCGACCCGTATGTCTGGCGATAAATAGGGTAATCGTGTAGTTTATGTAATAGACTTTTAAGATTATGGTTCCTAACCACATTTATATCGGGGTAATTAGCAGGACTTTCTTTTCTCTTGAAAGATTCCAAAAGGGGTAATAGTTGTTCATATGTATATTTAGGAAACGCTGCTTTCAGTTGTTCATATGTTCCGGGATATTCAGCTATCACATCACCTGCTATGTCACACATCTGTTTTGACATCCTTACGAAAGTTTGCTGAACATTTCTGTTTCCATCGACAGCTTCTTCACCTTCTTGCATGGCTTCTTTGTCTTGTGGGAGAAGTGATACTTTAATTGCAAATGGAGTACTATCCGGAGTACGCCATCCTCTGATACGCTTTAAATCAGCAAGATGATCTGTCTCTGATGGAACGGTAGGTTTTACTGATGCCACTGTTGAAAATTGTGAGCCATTCTCGGGTGGATTACCAGGATTTTTTAAATCAGGTTGAGAATCCATCATTACCCTATAATATAATGTTCACTTTTGTTTATAAAGTAAAATATTAAATTCATTTTGAAAAGGTTTTAAGCACGGCCGCTATTATTTTTTGAATTTAGGGGATATAGTCTGCTGAAATTTAGGTCCTTTCCGACTTCCACACCTTCATAATTACTTCATCTGATACCGATAATATACAGGGATATGTACAAAGTAATGATTCCATTCAGAGGATATTTCCGATGGTTTTTGACTTCGCTCTCAAATAGAAATTACCGTTTATATTATTTGGGGCAACTGATATCCACTCCCGGAACATACATGCAAACTGTTGCTCAAGCATGGTTGATACTGAAGCTGACCCATTCAGGCATTGCTTTGGGAATAACGACAGCCATGCAGTTTGTACCAATACTTCTTTTTGCTCCCTTTGGAGGATTGATTTCAGATCGCTATGACAAGCGTAAACTGATCTTTATAACACAGTCAATTTTCGCACTCCAGTCGTTACTATTAGGATATTTAGTTTTAACCGGATCAGTCAAAGTGTGGATAGTTGCCGTACTTGCTTTCTCATATGGGGTGGTGAATATGATCGATAACCCTACCAGACAAGTGTTTGTAGGTGAAATGGTTGGAAAGGAAAAACTTAAAAACGCCCTATCGTTATTTAGTATTCTAGTCAACATATCACGTGTCGTAGGTCCTGCCCTTGCTGGAATCTTGATAGCGACAAAAGGCATAGGTGTGTGCTTTATTGTAAATGCATTTTCCTATACAGGAATACTGTTGGCACTTATATTTATTAAGGTTGAGAAAGTATACTTTGTTCAAGCGGCAAAATCAGCCAGAGAAGTAAAAAACCAGTTATTTGATGGAATGCGATATATAATAGCAAATCCTATTATACGCAATTCGATTATCATGATGGCAATTATTGGAACGCTCACCTATGAGTTCCAGGTTAGTCTCCCGTTAATTGTCGACTTTACATTTCACGGAAGTGCAAGCACTTATGCCTCGCTGACTGCAGCACAAGGGATAGGAGCAATAATTGGAGGAATATATTTGGCTGGTCAAAGACGGATGGAAAGTTGGATGATGGTAATATCAGCACTGTTCTTCGGAATATCCACTCTCATTTCTGCAATGATGCCCACGGTTACTCTTACAATTGTTGCCATCCTGTTTGTAGGATTTTTCTATATTTCGTTCCAATCACTGGGAAATACGATTTTACAATTGGAGTGCATTCCTGAGATGAGGGGCAGAATAATGGCATACTGGACTATGGCCTTTTTGGGGTCAACCTCTATCGGAGGACCTTTGATTGGTTGGATCGGCCAACATATTGGACCTAGATGGGGATTGGGAATCGGAGGAATTGCCGCTGTTATTGCTGCTGTATTTGGATCAGTGACATTAACAAATATAAAAGATGTAGTACGTTGGAAAACAATTCCCAGTGGGTATATAAAGCTTAACTTATCTGGAATTAATTGATAAAAACGATTCTAAGGATTGAGATTTTGAATATCTAATGTGGCAATTATAACAGCGAGTGAACAAAGTAAAATAGTTGTATTTCTTCTGCGCCCAATTTGGCTGAGCGAGACAGTCAGAACCCTTCAATTCGCTGTGCTCACTCATGACATTCAACTCACTGGCTATAGCCATGAGCGAATAAAGTGAGTCGAATGGCTGAGCGTGCCGGTCAAGACCCTTACAATCGTTATAACTTCTATCCTTATAGTGTATCATACCTGAGGCTAAATGAGACAAATGAGACACCTTAAAAAAGGAATGTTTCATTTACAGCTGATATAGTTTGAACTAGTCCATCGTCAGCGTAAGAAAGAATATCATATCCAGCATAATCATCATCAACAACTGCATAACTTCTTTTCTCGATAAGTATTATATCCTTCCTTAAACAGAAACATCGAGATTACTATTCCTGCAACAGCATCACTCCACCAAATTCCAAACATATAATGAAGACCAAGACCGAAAAGCATTGTGATTGACATCCATATGCAAGCAAGAGTTTGCCTGGAATCAGCAACTATACTTCTAATATGATTTTTCATGCCAAAGTTGATTTTATTTTTATATAGACCAATCATTACCATGATTGAAACGACAGCAATAATTATGCCAAAGACGCTTTGTGTTGGAGATTCCTGTCTAAGGAGTTTGGTAATAGACTCATATAAAACATACCCTCCTAGGATAAAAAAGGTATATGAGATAAGCCGTATGGCTTTTTGTTCAGTTTCATCAGTGTGACTGTTTGATATATGACTGCTTTTAGTAAATCTCCATATTAAGATACTGCCCGATAGACTTTCTATGAAACTGTCCAGACCAAATCCAACCAGGGAAATGCTCCCTGTACTTGCTCCAACAAATATGGAGAGGATTCCCTCTATAATGTTATAAACAACGGTAAAATAAGAAAGCAACAGTGCTTTTTTATGAAGTTTTTCTGGCATGGAAATTTAAATGAGATAACCTAGTTTATTTCAATACGACTATTAAAAAGTTACTTATTCTATCACTTAATCAGTCTTTTTCCCCAATAAACCATAATGATATGGAGGAAGTGGAATTATCGTGTTTTTTAATTTATAACCTGCTTCTTTCAACCAATTTTGAATTTCTTCAGGATGCGGACGAATGCTCATCGGTGGTCCGCGGGGAGTTGTAGGATCAGGAATCCAGTGAATTATAGCTACTGCTCCTCCTGAAGTGAGAATTCTTTTTGATTCAACCAATATATTTAACGGATTTTCTGCATGAAGAATATTAAAAAGCAAAACTATGTCACAGGATGAGTCGGCGAGTCCTGTACCACCGGTCATAAAATCCTTTTGAATTGCTACTACATTATTTAAACCTGATTGCTTTGCCTTCTCCTGTGTTATTTGTACCATCTCTTTTTCAATATCAAGTGCATATACCTTACCTTTTGTTCTTTTTGCTGCCGGAATAGTAAATGTTCCGTATCCGCAACCAAAATCAGCTATATTTCCTGTGAGATTTTTTATGCCTAAACTATCCAAAATGGTATCCGGATCAAAAAAAGTATCCCACATCTTTTCATCTGGCATACCGCTTTCTCTGGTTTTCATTTCTTTTCAAGTTTACCCTATCTCAAGTCCTTTTTCATTTCCTCAAACTCTTTCTTGTTGATTTCTCCTTTGGCATAACGCTCTTTGAGAATGTCCAAAGGCGGATTAGCTCTATCTATTGTATTGTTTTGTCTGGTACCTCCTAAGTATCGGACTAAAGCAACGACACCTAGAATAATAAGAGTCCAAAAGATAATCATAAATATCCAGCCGAAGCCAAAACCTCCCCAACCCATCATATTACCCCAGTTATTCCAGCCGCCATATCCCATCATAGGATTTCCACCTCCTCCCATCATCCACCACATCATAGGTAATCCGTATCCTGAAGGAAACGAAACATTGGTATCACAACTACTTGATCTTTTACCAAGCGATATGTGCATTTGCTCTTCTCCGTTTTGACCCATCATATTCTGCATCATTTGGTTCATAACGGCATGTCTTTCCGTATTACCGACAGACTGACCCATAAAGTATTCACCTAATACTTCAAAATCGTCATCTTTTAAACTCTCACAAGTCACTTGTTTTGCTTGCAGTTGATCCCATAGTTGTCTTCCTTTACTTTCATCCTGAGCAGTTGAAGTCACTGAGGAGGGAGTTGCGCTGGAAGTATTACCCCAGTTCATCATCCCTTGGGCTGATACAGAAGAAGAAAAGACAATCCCTAAGATCAATAATGTGCTTAGGCCAAACAGTAGCTTTTTCATACGATTAAAAAGTAACTACCTTATCACTCTCTTTTATCAAATTATACAGTTCTTTCATTCCGCTTACCGGACAGGTTTTATTACCTTCTTGATGCCGAAGATCCATACACGTCTCACAGGCTAAAATTTCTCCATTTCTTGATTTAAGAAATGCATCAACCTGTTTTTGGATGTCAAATTTGTCACTAGTAAATTGTAAGTATTCAACACCCTCACCGATAAGGAATACGCTTACGTTATCACCACTTTTTAAAGCTAAGTTGCCTAGTCTAAATGCGTTCCAGTTTTTTTCTGCGTTGTTAGTTGAAAGAATAATGGCAAGTTTCATAGTTTGACTATCCATATTGTAACAAATTTAAGCAAGCGAATTTGCCTCCTTTACTCGTTTCAGCATTTACTCAGAAAAAAGAGTATATTATATAGGGGTGGGGGTATATACATATGAAAATTAATACGAAAATTAAAAACAGACGGGAACGGACTTTAGATCACCTTAACCGCATACAAGGTCAGATTGAAACACTTAAAAGATATATAGCAGATGATGCCGATTGCATGGGAATTGCTATGTTAGTTACCTCAATTGCCAAATCATTCGATGCTTTAAGAAGCAAAACTTTGGAAGGCAGTATCGTCCATCAAATATTAAATGGTGGAGAAGGGCTTTCCAAAGAACAAAAGGAAAAATTGTCCCAAGTTATTAATCTTTATAAAAAATAACTATGTTGACTTTAAAGCAGATCTCAAAAACTTATGGCAACCAAGAAGTCTTAGAACAAATCAGCTTTGATCTGGAAGAGAAAGAATTCGTCAGCATTATCGGTAAATCTGGAGTAGGTAAAACAACTCTTTTATCTATCATGGCGGGTTTAGTTTCTTCTGATAGTGGCAAGGTTGTCTTTTCCAACTCAGATATAACTCACTACTCTGAAGAACAACTAGCTGAGTTTCGTCTCAAAAATATAGGTATTGTCTTCCAGGACTTTAAACTCATCCCCTCATTATCTGTTTATGACAATATTTATTTAGCTATTTATCCTCGCAAAGACATTGACAAGGACGAGAAGAACAAACGAATTCTAGATCTAATTGATCAAGTAGGGCTTTCGGGAAAAGAAAACAAGTGCGTAGATAACCTGAGTGGCGGAGAAAAACAACGAGTAGCAATTGCTCGAAGCTTAGTCAACCGACCGAAACTAGTTTTAGCTGATGAACCAACTGGCAACCTTGATGAAGCTACTTCGGATAAAATAATGAGTTTATTTGAAAGTCTGCATAAGAAATATTCCACTACTTTCATTGTTGTGACCCACGAAAAAGATATCGCCAAAAAAACTCAAAAGGTTTACCAGTTGTCAAAAGGAATGTTATCTCAAATGAAAGGAGATAAAAATGAGTAAAAGAATTTTAGGTATTGTTTTGGTGTTGATTCTTATCATTGGAGCGGCTTCTTACTTGTTTGTCTTTAAACAAAAGAATCAATCTGTAAGCAGTAATACTTCGTATCAGATGACTCCTCAAACTATCGAAATTTTCTATCTTCCTCATCCTCCGGCAGTAGCGATTGTCAGAAAGGTTGAGCCAATCATTACAGAATTTCCGAAATTTACGGTAAAAGAATTCAGTTTTGATGATCCTCAAGCCAAAAGCGTAATTGACAAATACAATCTCACCGAACATATGCCGATTGTTATTTTCATCGGTGGCAAAGATACGTTTACTGTAGATGGTAAATCAGTTGAGCTGAAGAACTTTCCCGAAGGTGACGCCTTTGCTCCGTCTTTTGAAGGTGGTTGGAGTTATGAAGATTTGAGAGAGATACTAAAATCTCTCAATTAACATGCATGATGATACGAATTGTCTTAAAAAATATCTTCTATTATTGGAGAAAAACTGTCATAACGGTTTGTTTGGCTGGAGTAATCCTTTTTTTGGGTATAAGCTCGACTATTTTTACCAACTACATTAAAGGTCTTGTCGACAGCCCGCTTAAGTCACTACAGACGGAAATAATCCTCCAAAAGGACAGTGCCAATAAAAACCCTCAGAACGTAAAGACGAGCGGAGTTATCGTGCCTTTTAACCTTGAGTCGTTTCCCAAAACTCAGACATCAGAAAAAATATCTAAAATCTCCGGTGTCAAAAATGTTTCGACAGTCCTGGTTCTATGGCAGTTTGATATTAAAAACAATCGAACACTGGTCGCTTTGGATGTAGACGATCCAAAAGTAGGTTTGAGAAATATCGAGCCCATGCTCATGCCAGGGAGTAAGTTTTTTTCCAATAACGATTCACAGGAGATAATCCTGGAAAGACATTTCGCTACTCTATTTAAATACAAAATGGGAGGAGATTATCAAATTGGCACAAATAACTATAAAATTATCGGCTTGGTTGATTTTCAGGAGCAAAGCAATCTGGCTAATGCCCAAGGATTCTTACCCTATCAAACAGCCTTAAAACTTGTGGGCGAAAAGGACGCCTTAGTTAATCAAGCTTTTATTTCCCTACAATCTTCCTCTAACCTTCCTAAAGTTAAAGAAGAATTAACAACGCTGTACCCTTCATTCTCGATTATCAGTAAAGACAACCTGTTGAAAAATTTATCGGGTCTCAGTCAAATGTTTTATCGTTTTGGAACATATTTCAGTACTATCATGATTGGGATTTCTTTACTCTTGGCATTTTCAGTATTAAGACTTCATCATCTTGAATACGCATATCAAACCGAAATATTAAATATTTTAGGTTGGCCAAAGATGAAAGTAAGACAATGGATAGCTATAGATACCTTATTTATTTTTGCGAGTGCCGTAATTTTTGCTTCTCTTCTTACCTTACTTCTTCAATGGCAGCTTCCAACAATTGTTAAATCAGCACCAATGATTAATTACAATATTAAACTATGATATTAAATTACTTTATTTCATCGGTTAAGAAGAATATCGGGAAAACCATTCTTTTGGTATGTAGTATCGCGATCTACTTTTCCCTCCTTTTAGTTACCCTAACTATCAGTCAAAACCTTGAGCAAATCGCTTCATTACCGTTTAAAGCTATCGGAGTAGATACTGTGGTGCAAAAAACCGGCAAAATTCCCGATCAGATGGTCGGAGCAATTTATCCTCACTCTAACGGACCCATTTATCAAAACGAGGTTGACAGACTTACCAAACTGGATTTTGTACAAGAATCCGATACGGGCCTATACTTTTGGTATTTTGATAATGATTATTTTAAGGATGTTTTTGGAGTACAGACTAAGGGGAATTTATTTGCCAACGTTCTCAAAGCAAATGTGTCGGAGGGGAGCTTTACCCTTGATGGCAACAATGTTTTGATCACCAAGGGTTTTGCCCAGAAAAACTCTCTGCGGGTTGGTGGAGCTATTGCATTAGGTAAGAACGAATATCAAATAGCCGGAATCGTCAACACCAACCTCACCGGCAATATCATTCCGGCCGATATTTATATGAATTATCCATCAGCTTTGAAAATTGCCCAAAATTCAGAGGAGATGAAGAAACTTTTTCCCGATCAGGATAAAAACTTCGTAAATGTAGTGCTGCTTAAAACAAAACCTCAATGGAAAGGGGATATTCCTAAAACAATTACAGGTATAAGCAAAGACTACCTCGTTTTTAGTGAAAAAACATTTTCTCAAACCCTAACCGATCAAATAAAATTAGTTTCTTCTTTTGGGCAAACCGCCCTTATTATCCTTGGCGTCGTTTTAACAATTGCTTACGGCTTAATCATCGTTTTTATCATGAAGACCAGAGAAAAAGAGATTGCAATTTTGCGAATGCTCGGATGGAAAATAAGCGATTTAAGAAAACAGTTCTTGGCTGAAAACTTCGTGTTGACAATATCAGCTTTGATATTTGGAAATCTTTTGGCACTTGTGGAAGTAATGATTCTTAGTCATCAGAAGGTGTCAATGGAAATTCCTTGGGAATTGTCGGCAAAGCCTCATTTTCTCCCCATGGAAAATAATATCAATCGGGTTATTTCCAGTACTATCCCTGTTACCTATAACTGGTATCTAGCGTTACTTTGTTCGGCCGGTTTTATCACTATTCTTTTTATAATCAGTTCCATCCTATTTCAAAGGATAAAAACAATTAAACCATCCCAGTTTCTCAAATAAACCACATTCACGATCTAAAGATCATATCTTCGAGGGTAAAAATGACTGCTAAATAACAAGGGTACGGTCCAAGACTTCCTAAAATAAAATAACACTTAGCAAGCAGAATCGGGCTTTTTTAGAGCTTACGGTCGCTGGGTGTCCAATCTTGCTGCGGGACTTGGATTCGAACCAAGATAACATCCTCCAGAGGGATGCGTACTACCGTTATACGATCCCGCAATATATATGGATTTTACCAAAAAATGTGTATAATTACATCTTCTTACAATCTGGAATTGATCAGAACCCTAGACAAATTTTCTTTTATAATATAAATATCTCTTTTCAGCTTTTTCTCAAGGAGTTATCATAAAATTTTTCAAATTTCACTTTTCGACATGACTTTGAAAAATCCCATCCTAAACGCAAAAAGGGTGTGCCGATTGGCAATTTCTTATTTTCCTTTTTCGCCTGTATTTTTTGCGGCTTCTGCAGTGCTCTCACTTTTCCTTCACAACATAGGCGAACTCACTCTTAACCGCCTATTTATTCCACTTGGAGTATGCATCCTTTTTGCTCTTCTACTATCTTACCCGGCCAGATTTGTCATGAAGGAAAGAAGAAAAGGAGATATTTTTGCTTCTGTGTTTATGATTCTCTTTTTCACATACGGTGCTATCTGGAACGCTTTCGGGGAATTCTCTTTCATTTTGGGACCAGCTGTTATCGGTAAGAATCATGTATTAATCCTAGTATTGACGTTAACATATATTGTAATATTTATTCTTCTCAGACGGACACAAAAAAAACTGTTGGCACTGAATAAATCGTTTCTTCTTATTGGTCTTCTTATGGTAGTTTTTACTTCTTTTGGCATAGTAAATTACCAACTGGCCCAAAGGATGTATCCTACAGAAACAAGCCACCTGACACTGCCAAACGTAAAAGAAACTCCAGCCGGTCTACCGGATGTCTACTATATTGTCCCCGACAGTTATTCTGCACCCGCCAACCTTTCAAAATACTTTTCCTTTGACGATGCCGACTTTACATCTTATCTCAAAAATAAAGGCTTTTATGTAGCCAGCGGCAGCACGTCAAATTACCCCACCACAGTTCTATCACTTTCATCCACTCTAAATATGGAATATATAGATTATCTCTCATCCCACCACAATTCCTCAGATATATCGGTTGCCGCTCCTCTGATACAAAACAACAATGTTTTACAACTTTTCCGCACACTAGGATACAGGTATTACCAGATGGGTTCCTGGTGGTGGCCTACAGGCTACAACCCCTTAGCTGATGACAACTACAATATACAAAAGGAAAACCATCTTGGTATAAGCATCTTTCCCTATGCCATCCTTGAGTCAACAGCGCTAAAACCATTCCTTGATGGTATGATTCCTGAAAAGGTTATTGGTGAATCGGACGAAGACAAAAGAGAAATAGTCATTTACCAGTTTGACGCTCTTCCCAAAGTAGCAACACTGCCAAGTCCGAAATTTGTCTTTATACATATCATCTCCCCACATGGACCATATGTCTTTGATAAAAATTGCGGTATAACATCCTATGCCCAAAACTGGTTTCGGCCGGAAACACAAAATTATACCGACCAGGTGAATTGCTTAAACAAAAAACTGGAAACAATTATTAACGCAATATTAAAAGCTTCACAAAAACCTCCCGTCATACTCCTTCAGTCTGATGAGGGTGCCAAGTTCATCGCGGGTATGCTCCAACCGGAAGAGAGCTGGCAAAATGCTACAACCAAAGAGTTGAAAATGAAATTCCCTATTCTCTCTGCTTATTTTCTGCCTGGAGTTTCAAAAGATAAACTTTACCAGACCATAACTCCGGTAAACTCGTTTAGGTCAATATTCAACTTATATTTTGACGCCAACATGCCGCTTTTGCCTGATAGGAACTATATTTATCTTGACAACAAGCACTTCTATGATTTTCGCGATGTCACAAAAGAAG
The DNA here is from genome assembly GCA_023379265.1 of Patescibacteria group bacterium. Taxonomy (GTDB): domain Bacteria; phylum Patescibacteriota; class Microgenomatia; order 2-02-FULL-39-11; family 2-02-FULL-39-11; genus JAMCUI01. The sequence continues at coordinate 99,248 of JAMCUI010000009.1, read as the reverse complement.
TTAAGAACTAAGATAAATTTTTCCGAAGGTAACGAAAGGAATTATTCAGCTACGATATTTAGCCGCAAATTTCTGGACTTCAGTCAAAACAGGCAGCATACCCTGACCTCTTTTACTCAAAGTATAGCTGACTGCTAGTTTTTCATTCGGATTTTCTCTTCTGTATATGAATTTTGCCTTTTCCAGCTTCTTCAGCCTGTTTGTAAGGGTGACTGGATTCAGATTTCCCAATGCCCTCTGCAATTGACAAAATCTCAGTTCTCCGTCCCTAAGCTCCATAATAATAGACAATGTCCAAAAGTCTCCTATAACTTTAAGCAGTTTACCGCACTGTTTCTGATCCGTCTTTTGCATAATCATAATCTTAGCCTATTTTCCCCCTCTTGACTATTTTATGATTGGTACTATAATTATTATAGCACTATATATTATATAGTATTATTATACATTATACTTTTATAAAAATAAAGGAGGCTTTTATGGCAAACAATGACAAGTTAAAAATAAAGATAATAATAGGCAGCATCCGCAAAAGTAGATTCGGGGACAAGGCGGCTCAATTCATATTTGAGGAGACAAAAAAAAGAGATGATATGAATGTAGAAATTATTGATCTTATGGATTATCCTTTACCCTTATTTAACGAACCTATTTCACCTTCAAGGATTACCACAGGAAAGTATGACAATCCAGTTGTCCAAAAATGGGCGGATAAAATTGGAGAAGCCGACGGGTATATCATTGTCACTCCCGAATATAACCATGGATATCCGGCAGCACTGAAAAACGCATTGGATCACGTTTACTATCCTTGGAATAAAAAGGCTGTAGGCTTCGTTGCCTATGGCAGCGTAGGTGGAGCAAGATCCGTAGAACAACTGAGAGAAGTGACTATAGAACTACAAATGGCACCAATTAGAACCGGAATACATATTCCATTTCAGGTAATGATGGAAATATTTAACAAAAAGGAAGGTGACAAAATAGATCATTTTTTGGCTTTTCGTCAGCAAGCAGGAGATTTTCTTTCGCAACTTGCCTGGTGGACACGCGCTCTTAAAAACGCCAGGGAAGCGGAGAAGTCAAAAAATGCACCCTTATAGGGGATAAAAAGGAAACCGAAAGTCTTTATTGTACTTTTTCGAAACATACTCTAAAATTGACGATTTCATAAGAAGCATCCGATAATTTTTTTTAGCCTCCGATTACTGCTATAATTCGCTTATGAAATTCATTTTCCTTACTCTCCCGGCGTATGGACACCTCAATCCTACGCTTGGAGTAGCAAAAGAATTAGTAAGACGAAGGCACAAAGTTATTGTCTACAATACTGAAGATTTTAGGGTAAAAATAGAAAAAACGGGAGCAGAATTTCGCCCTCCTCCTATAAAAGTCAAAATTCCGGATTTGCGCGTCATGCAAAATGCGGAAATTATAGCCAAACTAAACCTTCAAGTAACAAAACAAATACTTCCTAATCTTGAAAGGATGATAGAAATCGAGAAACCTGACTGCGTACTTCACGACGCAATGAATTTGTGGGGTAAACTAGCAGGTATAAGATCCAAAACCCCGTCTGTTTCACTTGTAACCAGCATGGTTCTCCATCCGGCAGTTCTTCTAAAATACACCAAATTTCTCCTACCGGATTATTTCAGGCTGATAAAACATACGAAAGATACTTTCCAGATATTTAAGGATTACCGCAACTTATATAAAAAGGTCGGCAGGCGGGTGCCCTTTATTACCGACATGTTTATAAATAGTGAAAAACTGAACCTTGTCTTTACGTCAAAATACTTCCAACCATGCTCAGACAGACTTAGTCGACAATTTAAGTTTGTTGGACCCATCATTTACGAAAGACCGGAAACCCCACTCCCTATAAATACATCCGACAAACCAATAATCTATATAGCACTTGGTACAGTCTATAACGATAATACCTTGCTGTATAGAACATTTGTAAAAATATTTGCAAATACTCCCTTTCGCATATATCTTTCTTTTGGCAGCTATATCAAACCACAGGCTTTGGGAGAGATACCGGAAAACATCACCATAGGCAACTATCTACCTCAACTCTCCATTCTGAAAAAAGCTTCTCTTTTCATCAGCCACGGTGGAATGAACAGCGTCAACGAAAGTCTTTATTATGGCGTGCCTATGCTATTTTTCCCTTTTATACAGGAGCAACGAGCCAACGCAGCCAGAGTACAAGAGTTAGGAGCAGGTATATCATGGGATAAAAAACCGGTCGAAAAGGACAGTTTTATGACGGCAGTAAATGAATTACTGACAAATAAAACTTATAAGGAAAATGCCCATAAAATAGAAAAGACTCTGAAAGATGCCGGAGGATATAAAAAAGCAGCCGACTTGATTGTGGATTATGCTTATTTATAATTTATAACTTGACAATCCTCTCCCTCTTAGACTGAAAGGATTCAGCGTCCAAACCAACCTGCACTGCAGTATAAGTCCCACGTCATCCTCAATGATTGCTTTGTGTTTCCTCAATAACGACTTATATTCCTGCCACCACAATGATCTAGGCCTTATCTTCCGGAGCTTATCCAATACCGCCTGAGCAAATTCCTTGTTAACCTCATGACGTAGAAAATGGCTGATTGATTTTTTCCCATCTGTTATTAGCAACCCATAACCTTTCCTCCTGCAATACTTTTGCATCAGGCTCCATTTGAATACATTTTCCGAAAGCGCCATCTTAAAAACTGGACGTATATCTACCACGACCCGTTTTCCGCTGGAAAGCTCAAACAGACAATCAGGATATACATACCTATCCTTACCTTGTAACCGATATGATAATTTTAAGGGTTGTTCTTTATACCAAACCACATCATCATGTTTCTCCATATAAATAAACATCTCTCTTTCGCGCCCTGATTCAAATTGTACTTCTCTTTTAAGTTTGTGGCTGTAAAAAGATCCTGAATTTTTCTGGTAATCGAAAGGTACATTTCTTATCCTTCTTTTACTTTCCAGACTGATTTCATTTATATCTGGTAAAGATAAGTCATTCGTTTCCTCCGACTGTCCAAACCACTCAACCTCGGAAAGCAATTTCCTAAAAACCAAAGATTGCTTATTGTTTAGGTAAAGAGGTGAAGTCTTTCCGGATTTATTCATCAATCTCCTGACTTTTTTAATAAGTATTTTATGTCGGGAAAATGAAGGATAAGCCAGAAGTAGAATCAGATTTTCTATTCCATATCTTGCCGGCAAATAGGAAAAATATCTTTTTACGTATCTTGATATACGTCCGGCCAGTCTTTTATCCTTTTTACCTGTATCACCAAATCTGTTTTTGAGGTATGAAGAAATTCTCTGTGATGCACTATCTTCATCTATATTTTTCATATCCGCTGTCATTTTTGATCTTATGAGAATTATGGCAGATCTGGAAATTTTTTTTATTTTTTGTAAAGGGAGACCCGTTTGCTTGGATATTTGAAAAAAAGTCAACGGTTTTTCTCCATTAAAACCATACCTTTTCTCTAAAACTCTCCTGTCTCGTAAAGACATGCATGCTCCTTTTGCCAAATCTGCAAATAACTCCCCGAATTTCTTATCCCTGAGTGTACTACCTAACATAACAATCTAATTGTTCCATAGCTTTTTGTCCTAGTCAATCTTTTAAAATAGTTATATTGACATCTAAAATTATTCACCATATGCTTAATTTATATATTTGTTTCCAACGTTATGAGCCAATCATTAAATTATCAGAATAAACATTTCCAATTCGGCTCTTTTGAATCGCACCCTACTTGTTTATTTCTGCGTTCTATGTTGGACAGGATTAAAGAACCGTTCATTATCGGCATTTCCGGAGACAGCGGAAGCGGCAAAACTGTCTTTAGCGATGGAATCAGAAGGCTATTGGGTGAAAGCGTGGTCAAAACGATTGAAATGGACGGTTATCACAAGGAAAACCGGGCCGAACGCCTAAAAACTGGCCATTTGCCCTTAGATCCATCTATAAACAAACTTGATCTATTACATCAGCACCTGACAGATCTGAAAAAGGGAAAGGCAATAGAGATCCCTGTATATAATCATGCCACAGGTGATTTTGATAATCCAAGACCGTTTGCCCCTGCTCCAATTATTATAATTGAAGGACTTCATGCTCTTTATCCGGAATTTCTACCTCTTCTGGATCTGAGTATCTATGTTGATCCCTCTAGGGAAGTAAAATGGAAATGGAAATACAGACGGGATATGGAAAAAAGAGGCCATGCTGCAGAAAAACTGATAGAGGAAATGCTAAAACGTGAAGCAGCTTATAAAAGATGGATAGATTTCCAAAAAACAAGCGCCAATATCGTCATTAAAGTAAATCTTACCCAAATGGCAAACTATGCCCGATATGAACTGGTCTATGCCATGCCGGAGATGTCCTACAAAGTGGAATTAATTATCCAACCCTCACAAAAACCTTTGCCCAGTCTTATGCTTCCTCTTAATATGGGGTCAATACTAGATAATAACCAACCTCCTTTTCTTCTGGCAGCTGTTCCCAGTCTATATTGGGGAAGAAAAGTTATGGATGTTACCATTGATGGCTTACTTCCTGAACAAACAATTGCCAGTCTGGAAAATTTTATTGTCAGCTGCACAGGCATACCAATTAAGGAAGCCATGAAAGGTGACTTACTTGATCCTAAAGAGAGTAATGAAAATGTCTCAGCCACTAAATTTGCACAACTTATTATCGCATGGAGATTTTTGGAACAGGTGAACTGGAAATATAACGAACTCGGGAAGCAGTGAACGATGAAATTCCAAGCAGTACTTTTTGATCTTGACGGAACCCTCCTTGATACAGCAGGCGGATTGGCTGCCACCATGAACAGTGTATTATCATTACATAACCTTCCGGTACACGATATCGCTTTCTATAAAAAAATTATCGGTAAGGGCTTCAGAAATCTAGTAATGCAATCTCTACCAACTGGAAAACAAATGAGTGAAGTTATTGATGCTGTCTATAAAGAAGCACAAAAAGAGTACGGTAAAAGATGTTTACCTGAGACAAGAATCTTTACGGGTGTTCTTCCCTTATTGAATGAGTTAAAAAAAATTGATATGAAAATGGCAGTATTTTCTAACAAGGAAAACAGTTTCACACAATCTTTAGTTAAAGGCCTTCTTGGAAATGATTATTTTAGCGAAGTCTCAGGTATCATCCCCGGTGTTACTCCTGAAAAACCCGATCCGACAGAAGTGTTAAATATTTGCCGAAATATGAAAATTAACCCAGGAAATTGGATATACTTAGGTGACTCGGATATTGATATGAAAACAGCACAATCATCAGGAATGTATCCAGTAGGAGCTTCTTGGGGATACCAATCAATAACACAGATCCAAGAAGGTGGAGCCAAAAAACTAATCGACTATCCCAATGAACTTCTCCAGTTGATAAACTAAATGCTTCTTTTTTGAAGCGTTTTTTCAGAACGTTTCCGAAAAAATGTTATCAGCAATATTTCGACTCAATATACTATTTTAGGTTCGGTACCCCACAATTGCACTGCTTCAGCCAGTGCACTTTCAGGATGTGCGGCTACGTATTCCTTTACAGATTGGCCTTCTGTGATTGCCTTTCTCGCCTCAATGGCAGCCTCAACTCCCCTCTCTGCTCCTTTGGGATGTCCTAAAACTCCACCTCCCATCTGAATGTAACAGTCTTTACCCATCTTTCTCATGACCATATCCATTACTCCCGGATGTAAACCGCCAGAAGCGGTAGGCCAAACCGTCTTTTTCCCAAACCAGTTCTGTCCCAACGTATGGAATTTTGTATTCGGCTCTGTCATATCTTTTGTAAGAATACGCATAATCTCCTCACTCTCCCCATAATCTTCCATTTTGGCTTTGGGAGAACCGCTGTGAAGGCTATCAACTCCCAAAAGTCTGTATATTTTGGCGAGTACAATCATGGAAATACTAAAACCTTGCAGGTTACCCACACCAGTTATTCCGCTACCGCTTTCACGAGTCATAAAGGCATGCATAGCCCGATGCGCATGAATAATAAGTTCTGGATTCTTAAGCCTCATAGTATGGACTGCTGCCATACCGGTCGTCACCACATCTATCATCATGCACCTGCCGCCATTTTCCTTTATCAAGTTTGCTCTATAAATCATGGTATCAAGATTGGAATGCGTCAGGTTACACAGATAAAGTTTTTTCTTGCCGCCTTTTTCCTCAAGCTCCCTTTGTACTGCAAGAACAAGTTTTGCTCTATCGTCAAACTTATTGAAAGGCAGACTGGTCAGATTTTCATCATCTTTAATGAAATCATAAGTCCCGTCTCCCGCAGTCCAAAGTCTTCTTGCTAAATCTGCCTGTTCCTGAGCTGTCCTTCCCACTTTTGGTTTTGGCACAGTTCCCAATATCGGCATCCTCCTTTGGTTTTCATCTTGGGCAAGCATATCCCTGACTCCATCAATACCATATCTGGGTCCAGGAAATGCATCCACCATTTTCTTTGGAAATCTCATGTCAAAAATTCGAAGCCCCTTGACCATTTTCATCCCACCAATGTTTCCGGCAGGCCCCGCCAAATAACCTGACATATTGTCATATTCAAACAAATCCACTTTATAGGCCACCTTAAACATGTGGTTGATTTCATCCAGGTCGTATACTATAGCTTTGTAATCATCCGCCACCTTTATACCTGAGTCTGGACGATCCTCTACTTTTGTCCATGTACCTGTGGATGATTCTGCCGCCACAGAGGCTGCGGCATTCCTGAAATTTGAAGGGTCAACGTTATCAGCAAGCTCCATCTTGAACTGAACCAACACATAATTCTCATCGGGATTCTCAGGTTGCCAGCCTTCCCCCGCAATATAATTTAATTGGACAGCCATAAAATTTACCTCCTATTGAAAAAATAACTGATACTTATCCAGTATATCTTTTTGGAAAGTAAAAATGCAACTAAGGAAAAGAGGATATAAATATCGTTAAACAACAATTGCGTGAAGTCAAATCCGCTTATTCTGTACAATTTGTACCCAAACCGCCTACGCAGTTCTCTGTGGGAGGTTTGCCTCTCTCAGGGCACTTGAGGGAATAGATACACGCGTCATTTGTGACTGAACCTATTTGTTTAGTGATAACAACTTGGTTATCATTTCCGTAAGTGATAAGAATCCTGTCTAAATCGTTTGGTACGTACTTATCAAATTGATTATTCTCTTTCCCATTCACGTACATTTTCAAAGTTGTGCCGTTAATATTACAATACTTTTTACCACTATCCATGACAAAACAATCATTGCTTAACTGCATTTTCAAAGATTTGAAAAACTCTCCAAAAGTAACATCCTTTTTGTGGAAATGGATTATTTTCCCGTTGCCGTCATGGAGATGCACGTACGGATCAAGTTCCTTACCTTCAACCGATTGGTACTTTGCTAAAGAAAAATCTACAGGTATATCGTTCAAATAGACCTTAAAATCAACATGGACGTGATAAGCCTCCGCTGCAGGCGACTGGGTGATCGGGATATCTTTTATGGCAGTTTTAACCAAATTACTGAATTCATCAAAACCTGAAGGATTATTCAGTTTGACTCCGTTAAGGTAAAAAGTTGGAGTAGCATCCACCCCCAAAGAATTGGCATCGTTCACATCTTCTTGTATAAGATCCTGTACTTTCTTTGAGTCTATATCGGAATTAAATTTATTGATATCTAGGTGAAGTGATTGAGCATATTTGTCAAAAGTGTCTCGAGGGTTACCTAAATCAGACCATTCAGATTGGTTTTCATATAGGAGATTATACATATCAAAAAATTTCCCCTGTAGACCCGCCGCCACTGCAGTCTGTGCTGCTATTTGGGCATTCTGATGAATTGAAGTAAGAGGAAAATTACGGAAGACAAAATTTAATTTTCCCTTGAATTGGTCTAGTACTTGCTGGACAAGCGAATGATACGCTCCACAAGCCGGACACTGGAAATCTCCAAATTCCACAAGTGTAGCCTGGGCTGATGGAGAAGATATTTTCTCGCTGTCGGCTCTGACTAAAAGATTAGAATTCACCTTGGGTCCGGAAAGATCAGTGTTGTTTGAAGATTTATTTCCTGAAGAAGAAAACATCACCGCAGCCACAATAACCAACACAGTGACAATAATTGTGCCTATAATAAATCTTTTCTCGCCTGACATATTTTGTTCGTATATTTTATTTATTATTCCTCCATAATACAAGACCTTTTTAATATATCATGATATACTAAAATACCCTAAAAATGGATCAAAATAAAATATTAGAAGAGACAAAAACCATAGCTATAATCGGTCTTTCAAACGACGGTGAAAAATATAGCCACAAGGTTGGAGCTTTTTTGCAATCTCAGGGATATAAAATAATTCCAGTTAATCCAAATATTTCCGAAACTCTGGGTGAAAAAGCCTTTCCAAATCTTTTGTCTATACCCAAGAGCGTAAAAGTGGACATTGCTGACATTTTCCGAAAAAATGAATTCGTTTTTCCCCACGTAAAAGAAGCAGTTAGACGTGGAGATGTAAAAACTGTATGGATGCAGGAAGGAGTCGCAGATGATAAAGCGCAAAAGTATGCACAAGCTCACGGTTTAACAGTCATAATGAACTCTTGCCTGATGAAATTTATAAAGAATGGAAAAAGTCCAAATAAGAAATTATACTAGAGAAGGACAGCCCATGATAAAAAAACACCTGCTCACAATATTCTATTATTATATTTTCGGCGCTACATCTGCCCTTGGACTTCTTCTCCTGTATTACCGGATACTTCTTATAAACTCCGATCTTCACAGCCTATATGTACATAATTCGCTAACATACTTCATCTCTTATATAGTGCTGACATCGGGCACTGCTATACTTTTCGGTATCAGCGTCTCCCTTTTCCTTTATCATTACAGGAAATACGGTATTGCCAATCTTTTTCATACATCAGGAGGAGGTGCCGGAGCTCTCATTGGTATCCTTGCCTCGTCTTGTCCGGTCTGCGGTTCTACCATCCTTTCTGGCCTTGGAGTAATCGGAGGATTATCCTCATTGCCTTTTCAGGGACTTGAAATAAAAACACTATCGTTTGGACTTATACTTCTTTCTGTAATTATGGCGATTAGAAATCTGAAAAACAAAAATTGTCATAAAGATATATGCCCGAAGATATTGGATGATTCGCTAAAAAAGGCGGAAAGAAAATGGGTAGGTTTAGTACTAGCAACATTGATAATTTTTATTTTTGCCGGGTGGCAGATGCTTAGACAAGACCCATTTTTCGCTTTTCAAGGAAGAGCGCCAAACTCAAGAGACTACAGCTGCAATAGCAGCAAGAAAATCTGACAACATTATCTATTTGTCCTTTGAATACTCTAAACTTCTATACCTTGTAAATCCCAAAAGTAATAAGCTTGAGACTGCTGCAATTGCACTGGCAAAGAAAAAAGGCATTGAGGGATTAAATTTATCCCAAAGGAATCCGGCAATAAGACTGGCAGGTAAAGTCACTGCTCCAACCACAGCGTTATATATGCCATAAGCTTTACCTCGATGTTCGGGTGAAGTCATATCAGCAACAAAGGCTTTTGCTACACCCTCTGTAGTAGCATAGTAAACTCCGTAAAAAGCAAAAAGAAACCATATCTGATAACTTTTACCTGCAAGTGCGAAACCTAAATAAGCAAGGGCATAAGCCAACCATCCCAAAAAAATTACTTTTTCCCTGCCGATTTTATCAGACAGACTACCCAAAGGTATTGATGCGGTGGCATAGAAAAAATTGAAAAGCGCATAAACCAATGGAATTCCTAAAAGCGTCACTCCAACATTCTGAGCACGCAGTATCAGAAAAGTATCTGAAGAATTTCCCAAAGAAAATAAGACCACAATCAAAAGAAAAATATAAAAGTCTCTGGAAAGATTGTAAGGTCTATCGTCATGTTTAATTTCTGCAGACAGATGTTTTTCCTTAACAAAAAAAACAAGTATAAGAAGGGTTATAAGAAGGGGAACTGCTGAAAAGAAAAATATATAATGATATTTCAGTTGATTGCTACCCAAAAAATAGAGCATGACAAAAAGTAATATCGGCCCTATTACAGAACCGAATGTATCAAGAGCCCTCACTATTCCAAAACCCTTGCCTCTTGTTTCAACTTTTGAAGAATCGGCGATAAGAGCGTCTTTGGGAGTATCTTTCATCCCTTTCCCAACTCCATCAATAAAACGCAGCCCCAGTACACCGATACCGGATGTCAACATAGAAAGAAGTGGCCTACTAACCAATGAAAGGAAATAACCTATAAAAACAAGAGATTTTTTTACTCTAAATTTATCCGTCAGGTAACCAGCGACTATTTTGAATACACTGGCACTACTTGTGACCAAACCTTCAATAAGCCCTATAAATTCTTTATTAAAATGGAGAATATTTGCTAGGTAAAGAGGAAGAATTGGTAGAAAAATATCCTGGCTTACACCGCCGAAAAAGCTTAACATTCCTATAGAAAAGACGTTATTATCTATTCTTTTAGAAGTTTTTCTATACTCTTGTGCCATATTGTTTCCAAACCTTAAATACTTATTACATTTGAGATCATATCATTGTCTAGGTAAAAAATGTATACCACTAAAATTCCCTATTGAAAAGGAAAAAATGATATATAATAATTGAGGTATGGCCAAACAAACAAAGTTGGATAAGAGCGGTAAAATTTCGGCCGTCTATTTCATAAGCTATATTCTTATTGGAATTATCATATCATTTATATACAGTGTAATAGTAGTCTATCTCCTAAATCCATCAGTATATAGATCAATTCCACTCCTTGGAAAAGCTGACCAGGTAATTTTCCCCTTAGTCATTGTCCTCCTTGATACCTTTATTGCGTCAAAGATGATAAAAAGCAAATATGAAATAGAAAAACCTGACAGGGTAGCACTATTATCAACTATATACGTTTTTGTCTTCAGTCTTATTTTTATGCTGCCGATGTTAACGCAGAAAATTAGCGGTATCCCCAATACTAGGAACCTATTACCCACTCTTATATCTTCAGCCTTGGAAATTCTGCTTTTTTATTTCTTCAGTTCCTTATTCTTAAGAAAGAAATAGTAAAATAGATTATCTATTCTTCTTTATCCCTAGAATTTATTTCTAAATGTTATTTTAATCCCATATCAAAGTTTTCTTTCGGGATTAATTTGCAGGTTTTGAGACTAGTTCTAGACTTTACAGAGAAAAAAATCGTTTCTATAATGTAATCGTTGCTTAATAAAACAAGTATTCTTTGATGCACTCAGACGTAAAAGATAAAGGCCAAGACGCCTCATTTTTTGATTTCAATCTAGCAGACCACCTATTCCCCCCCAGAAGACTTGTAGATTACGCCAGATATGTCTCTCCTGAAACTTTATCAGAAATACAGACGGAAGCTGAAAATCTTAAATGCAAAACCATTTTGAGGTTTAATTCAACTTCTTTTGGAGGAGGTGTAGCCGAACTTATACCATCTTTTGCGGCACTGATGAATGATTTGGGCATAAAAACCCATTGGATGACCATGACCTCGCCCTACGGCAGTGAAAAAGGTTACAATCCGCCTCCGGATTTCTTCGGTATTACTGCCGGTTTGCACTATTCCCTTCAGGACTCCAGTAAAATGTGGTTTGTTTTTGAAAACGGTGACGGTAAAATCCACCCCAGACCTGTTACTGAAAAAGATGAAAATTTATACTTAGAGGTAAACTCAACATTCGGCAAAATGCTTCAGGATTATCAACAAAATACCCAAAATGGTTGTATCTTCATCGCTGATGATCCACAATGCGTAGCTGTCATAGATAAGGCAAAGAGAGACGGACAGAAATGGTTTTGGCGCTTCCACCCATATGGCGATCCAGCTTCGCCATCATGGAAATTTATAGAACCGTACATATTAAAACACGACGCATCAGTTTGTACCATACCTCAGTATTTCCCTTCCGACCTTAAAACCAAAATCAGATGGGAAACCAACTATCCTTTTGTTGACCCTTTCCATAAAAAACTGCAGCCTATGTCAAAAGAAGAAGCAGATAAAATACTTTCGGAATTCGGAGTTGATCCTCAAAGACCTATACTTGTCCAGGTTTCCCGGTTTGATCCTGACAAAAATCCTCTTGGAATACTTGAGGTATTCAAAATTATGCGCCAGAAATACAATGGTCTTCAACTTATCTATACCGGACCGTTTGCCAACGACAATCCAGTTTCATCAATGGTTTTAAAACAGATGCGAACAAAAGCAGACCAGATGGGCTTTGCTGAAAATAAAGATTACTTCTTCCTACACACTCAAACTGCTCATCCTCGACCATTCCATTACCACGAGTTGGCGGCCGTTTGGCAGGCGACAAACACCTATATCATACAGCTTTCCAATTTAGAAGGTTTCGGCATGATGGTGGCTGAAGCCTCCTGGTGCGGCAAACCCGTGGTAGCCTCAAACATTGGCGGTATTATTCCGCAAATACAGCATGGAAAAACTGGCTTTCTAGTATCACCAAGAAATTATGAAGAGGCAGCAATAAATGTCGCCAAACTTATTGACGATCATCAGATGGAAAGACATATGGGTATTGCTGCACATAATTTTATCAACGATAATTTCCTTATCACAGCCAATATTTTAAGATGGTTAAGACTGATGAATCTATTATAATCATAAGCAGGATTAAATTATTTAAGTTTATAAGAAAGGGTGTCATGAAATATATATTTATTTTTGCGATTATTGTTTTAATCGGAATATTCGGATTTACTGCTCTTGGCGGAACAAAAACACCAGTTAATAACCAAAATAATTCTGCGCAAATTACAAACGTAGAGGTAAAACTTGCTGGCACTCTGCAAAAAGTACCTCAATCCAATAACGACTATTCGCACATATTGGTAAATAATAACGAAATTACAGGAATAGCCTCAAATAATATTGATCTAGACAAATATGTAGGGCAAAAAGTGGAAATATCAGGACAATATTCAGGAACTACGCTTTATGCAGACAAAATTACCCAAACGCACTAAATAAAACGACGACAAATCTTGTTATCTCTTGACAAAAAATTTAGTCCAACTTATGCTGGATTTAAGGAGGTAAAACCAAAAAATTTTATGAAAAAGTCAAAAAGAGTCTCCAGGCAAACGGCAAAAAAATCAGCTCAAGACCCTATGAAAAGCCCGATCATACAGACGGGTATTGTATTTTTTCTGGTCACTGCAGCTGCACTGTTGATTTACGTGGTAAAATTTTATACACCGTAATCATTCAATAAACAACTGAACTAATCCTTTTTCCTTTACAAGGAAAGTTTGGTTGTTGGAAAAGTCGTTATTCTTGCTACTTCATGAATACCTCTGACACCCAAAAACAGGAAAATATCATTATTTCTCCTCAAACAATATCTTCGTCTCAAACCGAACAAAACGCTTTACCACAACAAAAGGCTTTTGATTCGAAAAGCCAACAAATCTGTCCGTTCTGCCACACAAGAACACTGCAGGATTATTTTTTTTGCCAGAACTGCGGCAGCAAGTTAAAACAGAAACCTCTTTCCGTATCTATTGGCAAGCAAATAACCGTTTATTTAGTGAGTATTCTTCTACCACCACTAGGATACATATGGGGTTATAAATATTTACGGCAGGAAGGTACAATTGCTAAAAAGATCGGTATCGCCGCAATTATTCTAACGACTGTTTCTATAATACTTTCACTATGGGCCACACAAAGCCTGGTAAACTCAATCAACCAAGCATTAAACAAACAAATGGCTCCATACCAAAACTTAGGATATTAATGCACAATTTTCTATAAACACGCTAAAATCGGCTACGTTTGGTCTTTCAGAAAAACTTCAAATTATATCTCTATTTTTGAGAAAAGGTAGCTTCCCAGTATAAGAAGGAAAAATGTGAGGACGGAAAGTATCGTCAGGTCTACAGTAAATCCGAAATGCGACGTTCCCACAAGAGCGCTACGCAATCCGTCAACACCATAAGAAAGGGGGTCAAACCTTACAATAGTTGCCAGAACAGTCGGTACTCCATCAAGAGGAAATAGAGCTCCAGAGAGAAAGAAAAGCGGCATAATAAGAAAATTCATTATAAGCTGGAATCCCTGCATATCTTCAAGTTTTGAGGCAATGGCAGTACCCAGAGCTGTAAAAAGAACTGCTATAAGAAGCATAAACACAAATGTAGGTATCAAGGCGTGTACTCCAGGAAGCCTGAAACCCGCAAAAAGCGAAATGAAAAAAACTATTACACCCTGAAATATGGCAACAGTTGCTCCCCCAAGTGTCCTACCAACCATTATTTCCAGCCTTGAGACAGGCGCAACAAGTGTTTCTTTCAGAAAGCCGAATTGTCTATCCCAAATGATCTCTATACCTGAAAAAATTGACGTAAAAAGTATACTCATGGCGATTATTCCAGGCACAAGAAATTGTATATAGCTCCCCTGCCCAGCGCGTCTGAAAACAGGTCCGAAACCAAATCCCAACGCAACTAAAAAAAGTATTGGTTGACCAAGAGAACCAACGATTCGAGACCGTGACCTGAAATATCTTTTTATCTGTCTTAACCAAAGTATATATACAGTACTCATATTTTTATCTACCTCTTCGCCACATTGCACGGTGTTGCCGCATCCGATCTACACCTGAAGCCTCCTCATCCCTTATGCCGTGTCCAGTTAAGGATAAGAATGCATCTTCGAGTGTTTGCTTGCCTGTTTTTTCTTTCAGTCCATCAGGCGTTCCCTGAGCTACAATCTTTCCGTGATCCATTATAGCGACCCTCCTGGCTACTTTTTCGGCCTCCTCAATATAATGTGTGGTAAAAAATACAGTAATGTGCTCTTTTTTGTTTAGATTCTCTATGTACTCCCACATGTGGTTTCTTGTCTGAGGGTCAAGCCCCTGTGTAGGTTCGTCCAGGAAAAAAATCTTCGGGTGGTGAAGAAGTCCTCTAGCTATTTCAAGTCGCCTCTTCATCCCTCCGGAAAAAGTTTTGACCAAGTGATCTCTCCTTTCCCATAGTTCCACAAACTTCATCAACTCTTCTATTCTAGAATTCATTAACCTCCCAGGAACCTTATAAAGCACTCCGTGAAATTCAAGATTCTCCCTAGCTGTTAATTCATCATCAAGACTGGGATCCTGAAACACTATACCAAAAGACCTTCTTGCTTCATCCTTTTGGCTCATCGGGTTATAACCATTGAGACTGATTTTCCCTTCTGTAGGAAAAAGAAGAGTAGTAAGCATCTTAATGGTTGTAGTTTTTCCTGCACCATTCGGACCCAGAAAGGCAAAAATATCCCCTTTTTCAACATTAAAAGAAATATCGTCAACGGCGGTAAAACTGCTAAATCTTTTGGTCAAATTTTTTACTTCAATAATATGGTTATTATTATCCATGAATTCTGTTTCCCAGTCCTATAAATACAAACTCTAACCTAAAGTTAGAGGTAAATAAATAATTCCCGAGTTCAATATTATAGAATAACTTTATTATACTCCGATAAAGGACTTCTCCCTCTTCTAATTCTGATTGTTTAATAAAATATAGTTTAACTCTCAGGTATAAGGCAGATATCATACCTTATACCCTATGAGTTTTATGAGTCAAATTATAAACAACTTTCTCAATTACATTCCTGAAGGACTAGGACTGGCACCCGTACCAGCTCCAAAACGGAAATTGGCCGGATTCAACTGTACATCTTGAGCTGTAACACTTCCATCCGAATTAGACACGCCAAATGCCATTACTTCATTTCCATTTTTGATATCGGATATTTTGGCAGATTGTGCCTGGCTTATTCTGGTATCATTGGACAGAATGACTATTTTACTGCTACCGTCATTCATCTGTATAGTCATACTATTTTTATCAATACTTGTCACTTTACCTCTAACTGGGATATTATTCGAACTTCCGCCATTACCACCGAATCTTTGTCTGAATTGTCCACCGTTTACACCTCCAGAACCAAAATTATTACTCCTGCGGCTCCCCGAATACATAGTACCTCCATAAAAAGAAGCTACCGCAACCACTATTACTAAAATAACGATTATAATCTTATTATTCATTTTACTGTGTCACCCCCTTTCAAGTATTTATCAAAAAAATCAAGTGAATGCTGCATTGCTATCGTAAATGATGGATCGGAAATATTATGATCTGCCCCGGGATATGTATACAACTCAACTGTTTTACCAATTTTCTTCAAATCATCATAAAGACTTTGAGAAAACTCAGGAGGAACCTCCTCATCAGCCAATCCCTGGTCAAGTTGCAAGGGGCCTGAAATATCGGATAAATAATACCGGGGGTCAATACTGTGCCAAAAATCCGGGTTTTGTTGCAATGAGCCATACTTAACCGCTAAATTTTGCCTTATTGATGTCACGTGGGCTGCTATCTCTTTTTCAGATGGAGCCCAAGGTGTAGTCCTATGCCAATGGTTCATCAATTGATCATAAGTTCCTACTACGCCACCCCAGATCACCCCCACTTTTATATCTTTGGATACCACCATCGCCCGAAGAGTGATGTTGCCGCCCATGGAATGCCCCCACATACCGATTCTGTTGGGATCAACTCCACTATACTTTTTTACAGAAGACAACGCATTTAATACATCCACTGTATATGCAGGTGAATAGTACGCTCCTTCAGGCTTACCTTCAGAACTGCCGTTACCCCTATAATCAGGCTTAAAAACTACATAACCGTTTCTGGCAAATTCATCCACATAAGCGACGTATCTTTCTGTTGTTCTATATTGCTCGGGAGGAATATAGCCATGGTTAAAAATTATTGCCGGCCAGCCGCCTTTGGGTTTCTGACCGTCAGGCACTGTCAACAATCCATATATTTTAAGCCCATCGGAAATATAGGAAGCGATATAACGGTTGTAATTGCTACCTGGAGAAAGAGTTTCCTCTATCTTGATAGTGCTGCCCTGATAGCTTCTTTGCCTCATGGCTGCAATAGTCAAAGGGTTTAAATCTGCTGTAGTTTGCAAACTTGCTGACCCGGATGCATCCGGACCCGCTGATAAAGTTGTGAGTACATTCTTCCGATACAAGCCGTATGCAACAAGAACAATCAAACAAAAAACTGTTAGGCTGAGTAATTTTTTATTTATAATCATATATTTCAAGTACTAATATAATGGAGGATTAAATATTCAATCCGATGATTATTCGTATCTCAACGCTTCTATCGGTGATAAGTCTGCAGCTTTCCTTGCAGGATACAATCCAAACACGATTCCTATTCCTGCTGATACGCCTATTGCCAAAACAATCGCTGAGAATGAAAGAGTAAACGGCAGACTGATAAAATGTGATATCACAAGTGACAACCCTGCCCCCAAAATCATACCTATGACTCCACCGACAAATGTTAGAATTATAGATTCGGCCAAAAACTGAGCTATAACCGTTTTCTTCTTGGCTCCAAGAGCCTTGCGCAAACCTATCTCTCTTGTCCTCTCAGTCACTGTCACTAGCATTATATTCATTATCCCTATACCCCCAACTAGAAGTGAAATGGCGGCAATTCCTGAAAGAAGAGCGCTGAATGTTCCAGTTACTTGAGATGCAGCTCCCAAAACGTCAGCCTGTGAAAAAATCCTGAAATCAGCATTTGCTGGATCTTTTATTTTGTGCCGTGACAAAAGCAGATAAACTACCTGGTTCTCTGCTTCAGTCATGACATCGGCGCTTTTGGCTGCAAGAGAAATGGTACTAACATAATCCACGCCAAAAAGCTGGTTTTGGGCTGTCGTCAATGGCACAAACACAATATCGTCCTGATTGAGAAACCCTGTACCTCCTTTAGAAACTGTTATTCCAACAATCCTGAAAGCTTGTTTGTTTATCCTGATTGATTGTCCAACTGGATCTGCTCCGTCGCCGAAAAGATCACTAACTACCTGTGGACCCAACACAGCTACTTTTTCCTCACTGTCAACATTATTCGAGGTAATAAAAGTTCCTGCAGACATAGTCACATTTCTTACAGCAGCATAAGACGGTATCACTCCCACCACTTGTGTGTTGGAATTATTTCTTCCCGCCGTCACCTGTGCTCTTCTGGACAACTCAGGAGAAACATTACTTATTGCTGTAATTTCCGGAGAAGTTGAAATAGCTTTGGCATCATCATAAGTCAATGTCGTATCGCCTCCGGCAGCACCCCTGACTCCTCCTGTTGTTGCGGCACCGGGCATAACCGTAAGAAGATTTGAACCTAAAGATTCTATCTGCGACTGTACCGCTTTCTGACCTGCCTGCCCTAAAGAGATAAGAGCGATTACAGCTCCAATACCGATGACTATACCCAATGTGGCTAAAGCGGTACGCATCTTATTTAGAGTCAATGCATTCAAACTTTCTGCTAAAAGTTCAAAAAAATCCATACAATTTATACTTTAATCTTTAAATGCTTACCATTTTTCTCGTCCTTTATAATTTTACCGTCCCTCACGGTAATTATTCTCTTGGCGAATTTAGCGATCAAAGGTTCATGAGTAATCATAATGATAGTATGCCCCTTTTTGTTCAAATCCGAAAAAATTGTCATTATCTCCTCGCTCTGACTGGTTGCCAGATTTCCTGTGGGCTCATCAGCTAAAAGTAGGGCGGGATCCATGGCTAGGGCACGGGCTATGGCTACCCTCTGCTGTTGACCTCCGGAAAGCTGGTTGGAGTTATGATGTAATCTGTCACCAAGTCCTACCATCGTCAAAAGTTCGGTAGCTCTTTTTTCCCTATTTTCTTTAGGGTAACTTGCGTAAGATAAAGGCAATATGACGTTTTTGAGGGCGGAAGTGCGAGGGAGAAGATTAAAAGCTTGGAAGACAAATCCTATTTTTTTGTTCCTGATCTCAGCCAACTCATCATCCGAAAGGTTACCGACTTCCTGCCCATCCAGTATATACTTACCGGATGTAGGAGTATCAAGAGCTCCCAACATATGCATTAGTGTGGATTTTCCTGATCCGGAAGGACCCATGATGGCTACATATTCACCTTTATCTATCTCGAAATTGATGTCTGAAAGGGCTACGGTCTGTACCCCATCCATCTTGTAGATTTTTGACAAATGTGTGACTTTGATCATATATAATTCCTGACATAAAAATGATGTAAAATTTCAATTTAATGTCTTACCGGCCTCCAAAACCGCCCACTCTCAATGCTCCGCCCCCACCACCACCTCCGAAACCACTACTAAATACTGATCGGCTACCACTTGAAGTCTGCGCGCTTCCGCTTAACGTCCCTGTAATTACGTCATCACCTTCGGATATTCCTGAGACAATTTCAATCTGCGTATCAGAAGATATGCCTGTTTGAACGGGCATACTTACCGGATTTCCGTTTTGCAATACTCTGACATAAGACTGTGTACCACTTGTTTGTACTGCAGATGAAGGTACTAAAAGAACCCTATCTTTTGTTGCTGTAATTATATTGGCTGTTGCCGACATATTGGGCAATATATTTGCCGTTGTCGGATCAAAGGTAATCGTGAGAGGATAATTTGTAACCCCAGAACTGACTGCACCTGTCCTGTCTACTCCGGTAACTGTACCTGTAAATGTCTTGTCTGGAAATGCATCCAGAGTGAGAGTGGTTTTTTCTCCTTCTTTTATGGTACCTACGTCAATTTCAGCGACGCTAAACTGCCCTGCAATAGTATTACCTGTAGTGATCGTGGCAATCTTTTGGGAAACAGCGGCACTGCTTTGACTGTTTGATTGCGCAGCCAAAGTCATACCGGGAACCAATGTAATATCTTGTACTATCCCCGCAGCAGGAGCGGTAATTATGGAAGAAGCAGCCTGATAATTCAACCAAGAATTTGACAATGCTGCCTGATCTTGAGTTATCACGCCCTGCTGATTTTTATACTGGGCCTCTGAATTGAGCCAGTTGTCATAAACTTCGTAAAATTGGGGTAACGCCCTGTTGGCGGTATTGGGCGTCTCGTCAGAATTCTGGTAAGTCGAGTTCTGCGCTGTATCCATATACGTTTTCCAATTACCCATCATGGTTGACTGAAGGCTGTAAAGTTTAGCATTGTCTGATGCCAAACTGTTTTGTGCTGAAAGATAGCTTGCATATGCCTGCTGCTGACGCTGTAATCCCACGGAATCGGGTGTAACGGTCATTAATGTCTGTCCTTGACTGACATGATCACCGTTTTTGACCAATATATCTTTCACAACTCCCGAAGCTTGTGAAGTAACTGTCATTTTTCCTGCCGTAGCAATCTGTCCGGAAACAGAAATCGAAGAAACAATTGTTCCTTTAGCGACCTTTGTTGTCTGGTATTGGACTGTCTGTTGGGAACCTTTTACTTTTTGCCATCCGAAAAATATGACTGTCAAAATAAGTACTATAACGACTCCAGCTCTCAGTCGATTTTTGAAAAATCTGGAAAACAATTCTTTTGTTTTCTTCATAAAAAGGATATTAAAAGACTTAGCTGAGAATTAGCTTAAAATAAAATTGTAGTAGGTGTATAGCACTTCCTTACTTTCTACAAAAATCGTTTATGTATAAATAATGTCACATCATGACATAAAATAAAAGCAATAGCAAAGTATAAAGGGAGTTCTATCCTAGATAGGATAAAATTTGCTCTCACTCTACAGACTTAAACCTGATAATTCCTACGAAGAATTAATTTGCATTCATCACACGGGCTAAAGCCCGATGATTTCTGCGAAGGATTAAAAAGGAAGAGATATGGTAAATATCGTTCCTTTTCCTGGTGAACTTATAACATCAATTTTTCCGTGATAATATTCCACAATACTTTTTGCAATCGGCAATCCCAGACCATACCCACCTACTTTGTTTTTTTCCCTGGACATGTCAGCCCTGTAAAAACGGTTAAATATATACGGGAGATCACTGGCTTTAATACCAATGCCATTGTCTTTTATCTGCACTGTTGCTTTTTTTCCTTCAGTTTTTACTTTAACTAAAACATTGCTTCCTAAAGGACTGTATTTGACGGCGTTATCCATAAATATGGTAAATAATTCAATTAAGCTGACTTCTTCTCCTGAAACCTCAACTCGTGTACTCTCTATCTTAATTTGGATTCTTTTCTTTTTGGCAAGAAGCAAAACATTCCCTTTTGCCTTTTCCAGAATCTCTTGTAGCTTTATTTTCCTCATATCCAGACTCAGACTTATATCCTCGTATCTGGATAATGTCAAAAGATGGTCAGATAACGACTGCAATTTTGCCACTTCTTCTAAATTGCTCTTTATTTGGTTTTTAGCTTGAGAAAGATCCAATTTTGTATCCCGCAAAGCTACTTCCGACTCAGTCTTCAAAACAGTAAGAGGAGTACGCAGTTCGTGTGAAGCGTCAGCTATAAATCTCTTTTGCTCGTCTACCATTTCTTCAATCGGAGCCAGCGT
The DNA here is from genome assembly GCA_023379265.1 of Patescibacteria group bacterium. GTDB lineage: Bacteria > Patescibacteriota > Microgenomatia > 2-02-FULL-39-11 > 2-02-FULL-39-11 > JAMCUI01. The sequence goes on along the minus strand of JAMCUI010000009.1, from coordinate 77,697 downwards.
TCTACCAGCCAAAAAATAACCAGCTATTCCACTTACCAAAACAATAGCTGCATCTATAAGAATAAGATTTAGCCTTATCCTTGTGAGCTCATCTCTAAGAATTTGCGTATCTGCAGGATATAAAAAAAGCGGCAAATCGGGATTCAAAACTCGATCAGGTCTTTCAATTCTAAGTCTCTGTAATCTCAAGCCCCTATCAAGCTCATGACTCAAAACCCTATATATTGCCACACTGAAAACACTGCTTATCAAAAATATGACAAAGACATAAAAAAGTGTCAGTTTTAATCTGGCTGAATGAAACATTTGCATATATTTAATTTCTATCTATCGCAGTAATTCTTTTACATTAATAAATTCTAGTTTTCCGCCATTTGATTTTTATCTTGTACTGATTTTGTATCCAAATCCTCGAATTGTTTGAATTAATTCTTTCTTTTTCTTAAAAGGCTTATCTATTTTATTGCGCAGATAACCTATATAGACCTCAACTGTATTTGGTAATATATCCGCGTCATAATTCCAAACATTTCCAATAATCTGGTCTTTTGTCAAAATTTTCCCCTGATGCCGTAACAGGTATTCCAAAAGAGCAAATTCTTTTCTGGAAAGATTGATTATTATCCTATCCCTTTTTACCTCAAATGTATTGGTATCCAAAGTTAACCCACCAGTTGAAAGTATCGTACTTATTGTATTTTTGGGCCTTCTGTTTAGAGCTTTCACTCTTGCTAAAAGTTCCAGAAATGCAAATGGTTTTGTAAGATAATCATCTGCACCAAGACGGAAACCTTTTAATTTTTCCTCAAGCTGTCCTCTGGCAGTCAACATCAGAACCGGGGTATGATTGTTACTTTCACGCAGCCTGCGACAAATTTCCCAACCGTCTATCCCGGGAAGCATAAGATCTAGAATAATTACATCATAATCCTCACTTGCTGCTAGATCATAACCATCAGTACCGTCATAAGCAACATCCACGGCATACGACTCCTGCTCAAGCCCTTTCTTTATGGAATTGGCGATCTTATGTTCATCCTCAACAACAAGAATTCTCATTTGGGAAATTATATCAGTATAAAGCTGAGAAACAACTTAGAGTTATCTAAGACTGTTTATTATCCTCCTAGTGAATGATCTAGTACCAATTTCACTAATTCTCCCTTTTTAATTTTATTCTTTTTTACACCACCTGCAGGCATTTCAACTACCTTGTCATAAATAGGATTCCAAAAAAAAACGTTATTCGGATGCATATTTTCCTTGACTTTAACAATAGTATTTTCTCTCGAAAGCACAAGAACATCTATGGAAAATCCCACACCAAAGGTATGAATGCCAAAACGGGTATTAAAGTATACGGTTTGAGGATTTTTTTCACCAATAAGTCCCACCGTTTTCTGTAAGGAATTTTTCAGGTATTTAGCCTTTAACACAATCATTAATTTATCTAACTACCAAAAACCAGAAAGCAAGTGACATGACGATCCTATATACTCCAAACTGGATGAAATTATGTGTTTTAATATACTTCAGGAAGTATTTAATCGTCATATAGGCTGTGATAAACGATCCGATAAATCCGATGGATAAAAGAATAAATTCCTGACTGGTAAAGTATGCATGACTTTTCACCAAATCAAGTCCTGTAGCAGCCACCATGGTAGGTACAGCCAAGAGAAAAGAAAACTCCACTGCAGTTTTTCTCTTGAGTCCTAGATATAAACCTCCGAATATAGTAGCAGCAGACCTAGACACTCCTGGAACCATCGCTATCGACTGGAAAAGCCCGATAAGAAAAGCCTGCTTATATGTAATTTTTTCCATTTCCTCTATATGGAAATCTTTTTCCTTATGTAATTTTTCCAAAATAATCAGGGCTATTCCTCCCAAAAAAAGAGATGTTAAAACTACTGATGTATTTCCAAGAAGATAATTCTTTATCAGCTTAAACAAAGTCAAGCCCAAAATACCGGTAGGTATAAAAGCGATTAATACCCTCTCCCAGACTTTTATGCTATGAAGAAGCGTATCACGATATAATAAAACCACGGATAAGATAGCCCCCAACTGTATAAAGATCTCGAAGCTCTTCTGAAAGTCAGTCTGAGGAATCCTCAATATATCACTGGCCAATATCAGGTGCCCTGTCGATGATATAGGAAGAAACTCCGAAATACCTTCAACAATTGATAATATAACCGCAAAAATATAATGCATAACTTAAACTCCTTCTGTAATAATTTAATAACACCTGAAATAATAATGCAACCGGCTAAACAGAATATATAGAGTGATTTATTATATAATTCAAGTAATGAAAAGATATCTTCAGTTAATTACAAGAGATACTAGAGTTGAAATATTTTCCATTCTTGTTCTTCTCTTGATTACCGCAGTATTAAGAAATCCCAAGTGGGAAAATATTGTATTTCCTATTCTCTCAGTCATTATTTTCGTACTTCTTGATCTGGCATTTATATTTCTAACAAAAAAGAAATTGTTTTATCCCTTTTCGTCGCTGGTATCTGGACTTCTTATTGGACTTATAATAAGTCCAAAAGAAGGAATAATAACCATAATATTAGTCGTCCTTGCGGCATTCCTATCTAAACATTTTATAAAACTGAGAAGCAGACATATATTTAATCCTGCAGCCTTTGGTATTCTGTCAATTTCACTCTTAAAACTACATTCTGTTGCGTCATGGTGGTCTGTGGCGCAGGGAGGTCCTTCACTAATAATTTTATTATTATCTCTCCTTATTCTTTTCAGACTAAAAAGAGTACAAATGCCGTTTCTTTTTCTTTTTGGTTATTTTCTTTTTCAACTTTTCTTCCAAAATATCCATACCGCAATCACTCTGACTTTGGATGGTTCCATTTTTCTTTTCTCCTTTATCATGCTACCGGAACCCATGACTTCAATTGCTTCTGGAGTATGGAAGTACATTTTTGGATTTTTGGTTATGATTATTTTTATTCTACTTTATCCCCTACACATCTCTTTTTTAGACCCTTTACTTCTCTCACTTTTTTTCTGCAACTTTATAACTAAAATAGTCACGAAAAATTAAATAAAATTAATTTCTTGCGCTAAATTCAAATAGTACAATAAAATATCAAAATATGTCTCTAAATTTTGGGAAGATCGCTCTGCTGGGTTCAGGTGAGACTGCGCCTTCCGGCAAGAAAATACTGCGTAGAATCATGCAACAGGAAAGAAAAAGATATAAAGTTGCCATATTGGAAACTCCTGCAGGTTTTCAGCCAAATACAGAATACGTTGCTGGAGAAATAAAAAATATATTCGACTTCAGCCTCAGAGAATTCATTAATAGTGTTTCCGTCATTCCTGCAAGAAATAAAAAAAGCATTCTTAGCCCAAATAACAAAAACATACTTGAACCTCTATTAACCGCTGATTTTATATTCATGGGCCCCGGCAGCCCGACATATACTGTAAGACAAATGAAGGGTTCTCTTGCCTTGAAATATATCCACTCTGCCTGGAAAAAAGGAAAAACGTTATGCTTCTCAAGCGCAGGGGCTTTAGCAGTGGGAAAATTCACTCTTCCGGTATATGAGATTTATAAGGCCGGCTTTGATCTCTACTGGGAGGATGGATTGGATATATTCAGGGAAACTGGTTTTACGAATACGACAATCATAACCCACTGGAATAATAAAGAGGGAGGAAAACATCTTGATACCCGGTATTGTTATATGGGAAAAGAAAGATTTATGAGACTCAAAGAAATTCTCCCTTCTGAAGCGCTAATTATCGGCATTGACGAACATTCCGCTCTCCTCATTGATTTTCCTCATAGGAAATTATCGGTTGAAGGTCTTGGGAAAGTTACTCTATTTTATAATGACTCAACAAATAAAATTACAATTGAAAAGGGGCAAACATTAGAAATTGGTTCAATCCTCAACACAAACACTACAAAAAAAAGACTATTTCAGATTTAATATCTTCATAACCCGTTTAGTTAGTGTTGGAAAAGGTCGTGAAGTTACACAAGGAATATGATATTTTACAGCCTCGTGATAAATCTCTGTTCCGTTCAAATAAGCGTGAAGAATTTGATTTTTGAAAATAACACTTTTCTCACCAAACGAGTGATCACGCCTCCTTATATTTTCTTCAATCATCTCTTTCTTTCCTTCATAAAGACAAACTGATCGGATTGGCAAAGATAATTTATTAAGCCTTTTAATAAAATTTGGCAGTAAATCGTCTCCTTCAATAATAAATCCTTTTTCCTTCCTTTTTAACTTTTGAAAATCCTTCATAAACTCTACCCAAGTGAGTCGGCTAACTTCTTGATGTATTTCGAGAAGCTCTTTTTGGGAAAATTTCATATAGCTATTTTCATCAAGAAGACGGCAAATAGGAGAATGGTTATGTTTTGATTTGTTTTGCAGTTTGACCCGATATGTATCAGTCTGAAAAAGGGACAAGCCCAAATCCTTTGACAATGCTTTAGCCAGTATTGATTTACCTGTCCCTGATCCACCAAGTATAAAAATTGTCGTTCTGCCGGATAACATATGTCAATTATCACACGCAAAACTAGGCGAATTAAAGTAGTATAATTCGAAACATGTTACCAATAAGGAAAAAAATCGTTCTATTTGATATTGACGGAACATTGTTTGATTCCAGATTTTTCGGGGAAAGAGTAAGGACACAGTTTACCAAAACATTTAAAATAGACCTGGTAGAGGTAGAAAACGTGTCCTCAAAATATTTTGAAAATCTGGAGTCAGGTACCGATTTTCACCCACAGGCTTTTATTAAATTTTTAGCAGGTAAACTTGCAATAAAAAATGCAGTACTCTGGAAAATTTTTTGGGAAAATGAGGAAAACTATAAAAAAGCACTTTATCCAGAGGTAACAAAAACATTATGCCAACTGGTGACAAATAATAAATTAGGTATATATTCGCAGGGATTTAGAAAGTTTCAATTACACAAATTGTCTCAATCAGGTATTTTGGATTTTTTCCAAAAAGAATACATCTTTATTTCCAGAAGAAAGCTGAGGCCCTCTCTTACCAAATCGATGCCCGAGAGTAGTGTAATTGTGGATAATCACCCAGGTGTCGTTGAAAAACTGAATTCTACAAAACGCTTCAATATAATTTGGCTAAATAGAATCTCTAATGAGAAAATGGCAAGTATCCAAACAATTAAAAAACTAGGTGATTTAATTACTCCCTAAAATCGGCTAAGAATAGATTATTTCTTTGAGGATTTTTTTGTTTTTGCCTTCTTTTCCGGTTTTTCTTCAGATAAATTACCATCCAATTCCTCATCAGCAGTAGTCAAAATGGCAAAAAGTATAAATCCGGCAAAAATAGGCATAATGAGCGTAAATCTAGTCACCTCATCGGGCACTTTCCACAAAACTCCTAGACTCAAAACTACCCCGGCTACAGCCGCCCAGACTATAGATCTATTATTTTTATAAAAATCATTCCACCACTTTTGCATACTATCAATATCCTATTCTAACAATGTATAATTGTCAAGAAGTTACAACTATAAGAAATAACTATGAAGTCAGGTTATGTAGCGATTGTCGGCCGGCCAAACAGCGGCAAATCAACTTTGCTGAATAACATTTTAGGTCATAAGGTCTCTATCACCTCGCCAAAACCGCAAACTACAAGATTTCCCATTCAGGCTGTCTATGAAGACGTTAGAGGACAAATAATCTTCATCGACACTCCGGGAATCTTCGGAAAAGTCCATGACCCGTTGTCTAAATCCATTAATCCCATGGCCCAAGAGACATTATCACAAGGACCAGACGTGGTAGTATATCTTGCTGATCACACTAGAGACCGCGACATGGAAGAAAATAAATCGTTGGGTTTGGTACGAAATATCAATACTCCTAAAATTTTGGCAATAAATAAGATTGATATTAAAAAACCCACATATCTACCCCACTATAAATTCATGGAAGAAGAATTTGACAAAACTGTAATGATATCCGGACTTTACAAAAACAACTTGAATTACCTGCTTGATGCAATTTTTGAACTTTTACCAGAAGGGAAAAAAATAGTAGATGCTACCGATAGACCGACTCCAGCTCTTAATATTGACAGTAAAATATACATTGCAGAAATTGTGAGAGAAAAAGCCTTTCTTTTTTTACGCAAAGAAGTGCCCTATTCTCTGACGTGTCTCGTAGATGAGATAACTCACCGTAATAACAATATTGTCTATATAAAGACCCGAATTATTACTTCAGCAGATAGGTATAAAAAAATGATTATTGGAGAAAATGGCCGGATGATTAAGGAAATCGGTATGGCTGCAAGAAAAGAGTTGGAAACGGCTACTAACCAGAAAGTTTATATCGATATTCAGGTAGAAACAAATCCTCACTGGATTGACCAGTTAACTTAAACTCAACAGTTTATACCGGTACTTCCCAATGAGTACGTTAATGGAAATTTGACTTTCTTATTGAAGTCAGTATAAGCTCAAAAGCTTGTTCCGACATTTCAATAGCGCGCGGGCTCTGTGGCTCACGTTGTTTTTTTCAGCAGGTGACGCTTCAGCATTAACTTTATCCAAATCAAAGTTATAGAAAATCGGATCATACCCGAAACCATTCCTGCCACTTGGCTTTTGTGTAAGATACCCTTCACTTTCTCCTCTGAATGTAAAAGCCTTGTCTGCTTGAGGATCATAAAGAGCAACAACGGCCACAAATCTGGCCGTCCTTTTCTTTTTCGGGACTCCTGACATTTCCTTTAAGACCTTTTCAACCCTATCTTCATCAGTTCCCACCGTATACCTAGCAGAATAAATTCCCGGCTTTCCACCAAGGGCATCCACTTCCAAACCAGAATCATCTGCCAAAGTCATTAGTCCCGTCTTTTTCCCTATTGTTCTGGCCTTAAGTACGGCATTTTCCTCAAACGTTTTACCTGTTTCTTTCACGTTAGTGTCATCTCCGAAATCCGAAAGAGACAAAATATCAAAAGGAAGGCCGGAGAATATTTCTTTTATTTCCCGCACTTTACCAGGATTTTTGGAGGCAATCAGAAGTTTAGACATAATACCATCCTTACTCTTCTTTTTTTATGACGCTATAACCAGCATAAATTATCAGAGCGCCTCCGATAAGCGTAGAAAAAGTAGGGATCTCTCCAAAAAGCAAGGCTGCATAGATTACTGCAGACAATGGTTCAAAGTAGGAAATGATTCCAGCATGCTGAGCTTTGACACTTTTAAGCCCTCCGAGAAATAATGACATCGATATGGTCGTCATAATAACTCCCATAATTATCAATAAGACAAATTTGTCCACTGTCATATGATAAGAGACGAAAAATATCGTAGGAAGGAGAATTAAGGCGCTTATTAACACTTGATAGAAATTCAATTTCATTCCGGAAAATTCTGTTCTCGCCAGTTTTCCGAAAATAAAAGTGAGAGAAAATACAAAACCCGCTGACAGACCTAACATTATGCCTTTCAAGGTATAATTTGAAAGAGCTATTTTTGTATTCGAAAAAATAAGGATCACACCCAAAAAAGCGATTAAAAGATTGATTATAGTCATCTTCTCAAGCTTTTCATGAAAAATTGCGGGCGATAAAACAACTAAAAAAACAGGTGCAGTGTAAAGGAGTATCTCAGCATTAGCAATTGTTGTCATGGACAGCGCATAGAAAAACAAAACAGCAGTCAATGTGTTAAAAATCGCAACGGCTAAAACATTTTTATCCTTAAAACCGGAAAGACTGATCTTTTCTTTTGTCAGCAGGAAATAAATATAAAGAGCAAACGCTCCAAATAAAAAACGGAAAGCCAAGAGTACAGGAGCCGGCATATCTATCCATCTTTGAAAAACTCCGTTAAATCCGAATATCAATCCGGATAATACCAACTGCATATAGCCTTTAAGATGAAGGGGTTTCATGGGGATTTAATCACACTTTCCAACCTTTCCTTCATTTCACCTTTGTGAATTTTTTCCAATTCCTGAAGCGATTCAAAAAGCGGAGGGCCCACTGTTTTTCCTGTCACTGCCACTCGCAATTCCATAAACAAATCTTTCGGCTTAATATTTTTTTCCTTGGCTAAACCATTTATTTCCTTCTCAAAAACGGCTTTATCAGCTAGAATTTTATCCCCTATACTCATGAATAACTTAATCCAATCAACATGTAGTTTTTTTTCGAAACTAGTTGGTTTTTCAAAGAAAAATGATGAAAGCTTGTCAAACTCTTTGAAAGTACTAATTCTTGGGGCAATAAGTTCTGCGGTATCCTTTACAATTGAGCCAAAATCAGCATTTGAAGTATATCTGCTATATATTTTGACATAGCTTAAATACTTCTCTTTATCCCGAAGAGACATCTCTAGAATATATTTTTTATTCAGCCATTTTAATTTCTCTATATCAAATATAGGTGCAGTCGTTTTGATATCCTCTAGTCTGAATTCTTTTATCATTTCTGGGACACTAAATTTATCCCGTCCTTCAGGCTCGCCTGCCGGCGAGGCAGGCATGGACCACCCCATAAGCGCTAAATAATTTAGAAGCGACTCGGGCAATATCCCCTCATCCTTATACCAAGACACCCAAACGGGGTTTTTTCTTTTAGAAAGCTTGCTTTTATCGGGATTGCGCAAGAGGGGTAAATGGGCAAACTTGGGCAATTCCCATCCGAAAGCCTTGTAAAGCAAGACGTGTTTGGGCGCAGAGGATATCCATTCCTCACCTCTTATAATATGGGATATCTTCATAAGATAATCATCAACCACCACCCCCAAATGGTAAGTCGGATAACCGTCGGACTTGAGGAGTACCTGATCGTCTATCAGTTTATTTTCAAATGAAATTTTGCCTCTTATAATATCGTAGAATTGTGTCTCTCCTTCATCCGGAACATTTAATCTGATTACATACTTTTCTTTTTCCGCTTTACTCGAAGCAATCTCCACTGATAAATTCTTGCAACGCCCATCATACAATGTCGGTATACCCTTTTCCTGCTGGCTTTTCCTCATTTCGGCCAAACGTTCAGGTGTACAGAAACAGTAGTAAGCGTGACCTTTACTCAATAATTCTTTTACCTTTTCCTGATATATGGAAAGACGTTCAGATTGTCGGTATGGTGCATACGGCCCTTTTTTATCCGGCCCCTCATCATATTCTATCCCCAACCATTTTAGCGACGACAGTATCCTTTTTTCTGATCCATCGATAAATCTTATCCTGTCAGTATCCTCTATCCTGACTATAAATTTGCCCTTGTTTTTTTTGGCAAAAACATAGTTTATAAGAGCAGTATAGGCATTGCCTATATGTAAATTCTCCCCGGTGGGAGAAGGAGCAATACGAGTACGCACTTCTGTCATGAGTTGATTATATCCTATGAGGTCATTTATACTCAATTTATAATATGAATCTTACTGAAATCTCAATAGCCACCAGAAAGTTTTTGTTTTGGCTGGTAATAGTTTTCATTTGTTACCTTATACTTAAGGTGTTTGTCGGAGTGGGCGTGCAATACTGGAAAGCCACCCATCCTATACCCATCCCTCCTCCTGACGTCAAATACGGCAAAATTCCCTATCCTGTCTTTACTCATGTGTCTACATCCTCATCAGGAATGAAATTCACTCTGGAAACGGTTGAGGGAGGACCACCGGAAACTACAACCGCCGGAAAAGTATATCTCATGCCCAAAAAACTCCCTTCACTTTTAGCTGCCGACAGAGCAAAAAGTTTTGCCACAAAGCTTGGATTTACCAACGATCCACAGCTTATCACGCCTACAAATTATCTGTTTACAGATCCAGGAGACAACCTCAGAACTCTGAGCCTTGATATAAACACTATGAATTTTCTCCTGAAATATGATTATCAGAATAATTCTGACATATTTGTCAAAGGGGGAATTACAAGTAAAGATGATGCGTTTAATGAAGTGAAAACTTTTATACAGCTGAATAACCTGTTTGACGACAGCATACTAAAGGGTAAAATCACTTATGAATTACTCTCATACAATACTAAAACAAAAACCTTTTTTCCCGCATCAAGCCTCTCGGATGCAAATGTTCTCAGAATAAATTTTTTCAGAAACGACCTGGACGGAATGAGAACCCTTCCTCCTCAATTTAATAAAAGTTATAATCACGTCCTTTTTAATGCCGGAACCACGCCAAACACCAGAATTTTAGAAATGTCTTATTCGTTCTGGCCAATATCCTTTGATGATTTCGGAACATATCCCCTTAAAAGCGGGTCTGCGGCCTGGAAAGACCTTACTGACGGATATGCACTAATCGTGGATATGGGCAACAACAGTCCTGAAAATATTGTAATAAGAAAAATATATCTGGCTTATTATGATAGTGACCAACCACAATCATATCTTCAGCCAATCTTTGTCTTTGAAGGTGACAACGGTTTTGTAGCTTATGAACCTGCAATTATTTCTGACTGGTTGGAATAATTTCTTCTTTTACAAACGATTTTCCACACATTTCTCTTAAGACGAACCGGTCGGAACCACTGATTCTATATTTTTCCATCCGAAATTGTTAAAAATCCAATTTATCAGTTGAGTCGTCTCACCAAACCTGTCATCACTTTTTAATATAACAAAGAGTACCGAATGTCCATTCTTTTTTACCTCAGAAACCAATATCTCACCTGCATTTTGGGTATAACCGGTTTTAACCCCTGCTACCCCCTGAATTTTCCCCAATAATTGGTTTACGTTTGTCAGTGAATGGAAATAGGTATAAGTCACATCTGAAACGGTAATATTTTTGATACCGATAATCTTTGTAAATGTTTTATTATGAAGAGCTGCCATAGCCAACTTGGCTAAATCGGAAGGAGTTGTGTAATTTGGCGGATCGTCAAAACCAATGGGATTGGCAAAATGAGTATGGGAAAGATGTAATTCCTGTGCCTTTTTATTCATCATGTCTACAAAATTCGATACCCCTCCAGGATAATTCTCTGCGAGTGTGTATGCAGCATCATTTCCGGACTCCACAAGCGCTCCATAAAGAAGTGACTCAACAGTAATCTGCTCGTCATGTACTAAACCCATTACGCTACCATCTGTTATAACTGTGTTCACTTTCAAGACATCATCCAAACGGTAATGATCCAGAGCAACTAGAACTGTTGCTATTTTTGTAGTAGATGCTGGAAGAAACTCTTCGTCTGGATTTTTCTGGTAAAGTACAACTTTTGAGGGTATATCCACAATATACACCCCTTGGGCCGTCACTACTGGGGGTATAGGATTGCCAACCATGACCGGATAGGCTGGTGGAGGAGGCAATTTTATATTTTGCGGCAAGTAGAGACCGCCTGTATCAGCAACAGTCTGAAAATAAATATTTGGCGCAGGAAAAAGAAACAAAACTAAAGTAAAAAGAGTAAAATATATTATCCTCCAAAAATTTTTTTTAGGGGATTTTTTTCTAGAAAGTTTTGTCATTACTGGCTTATCTTGAAAGTCTTCAATTTGATTACTTTTCACTTTTGCGAAGGGATAATCCTAATTCCCTAAGTTGAGTAGGACTCACTGGAGATGGTGCATCCATAACAGCTGTCCTTCCACCTGAAGTCATCGGAAAAGCTACTACTTCACGCAAATACTGTTCACCAGTCAAAATCATCATAAGACGGTCAACACCAAAAGCGCATCCTCCATGAGGAGGAGTTCCGTAGCTGAAAGCTGTCAGCATATGTCCAAACTTTTGTTTTATCTCGTCCTTTTTATAACCCATTACTTCAAAAACGGATTCTAATATTTGGGGATCGTGAGATCTAATACTGCCGCCTCCCACTTCAAAACCGTTACAAACAAGATCGTATTGGCTTGTCAGAATACCTTCTATATTTTTCTTCTGCAATAAATCACTAACATACTCCGGCATAGGATTGGAAAAAGGATTATGAGTAAACGTCCATTTGCCCTCTTTATCCTTTTCAAAAAAAGGAAAATCAATCACCCAGGCAAAAGCTTTCACACTTTCTTTCTTTTCCTCCTCTGTTCTCAAATCAAATTTGTCAGACTTAAATTTTTCCATCGCTTCTTTATATGTAAATACTGGAAAAGGTTTCTTCTTTATCTTTTGTCCCATTTTTTCCATCACTTCTGTAATCATTTTCTCCAGTATATTCATCACATCTTCTCTTTCCACAAAACTCATCTCGATATCAATCTGCGTATGCTCAAACCCTCGGTCGGCACGCAAATCCTCATCTCTCATACATCTGGCAATCTGAAAATATCTTTCCATTCCCGCAACCATCAGAAGCTGCTTATATTGTTGCGGAGATTGGGGTAAAGCATAAAAATTGCCAGGCTGAAGTCTAGATGGAACAAGGAAATCTCTTGAACCTTCAGGTGTTGACTGCGACAAAAGGGGAGTCTCGACCTCTAAAAAGTTATTTGAGAATAGGAAATTTCTTATATTTTGGACAAATTGTGAGCGCAATCTTATATTCCTATTCAATCTTTTCCGTCTCAAATCCAAATATCTATACTTCAGTCTTACCTCCTCGTTGATATCATAACCATCACCATCAATAGGAAAAGGTAACTCCTGTGATTTGGACAAAACATCAAAAGATTTTATCTCAATCTCAACTTTCCCCGTTTCTATATTTGGGTTCACCATTTTTTCAGGACGTGCCTTGATTAATCCTACAATCCTTACCACACTTTCTGCTGACACTTTAGCCAGTCCTTTAGCATCTACAGCCTGTACTATACCCGAACTGTCTCTCAAATCGATAAAAGTGATTTTACCGTGATCTCTCACGGCATTCACCCAGCCGTATAAAGTCACTTCTTCACCAATTTTGCCGACCGTATCTTTTATAAGTACCCTCAACATAAAAATAAATAGTAAATTAAAAAAACCACTAATACTAAAACCTGATAAATAGATATTTTGAAATTAGAGAAAGTTTAACGGTTGTATTTTTTGATTGCCAAACCCAATAACTCTATTGCCCTTTCAAGCTTCTTTTCCTCTAACACATAGGCAATTCTAATCTCGTTGCTACCCAACCCAGGTGTAGCATAGAAACCTGTTGCTGGCGCCACCATAACCGTCTCTTTCCGATCAGAAAAATCACTAAGAAGGTATGATGCAAAGTCATCACTATCTTTTATAGGAAGCTTGGGAATTATATAAAAAGCTCCTTCGGGCGCGACGGCTGTCACGCCTGGAATTCTTTTCAGCTCACGCACCACCGTATCCCTTCTACTCTCATAAAGTTTCCTTATCTTGGCGACATAAGGCTTATGATTTAACAGCATAGGGATAAGAGCCATCTGCTCGACTGTGGCTACAGACAATCTTCCCTGGGCAAACCTTAAAATTGACTGCATTACTTCCTTATTCTTACTCACGACACAACCTATCCTCACTCCACAGCTATTAAAACGTTTAGAAACGCTATCCGTCACAACCAACTGGTTTGCAAGTTTGGGAAATGAGGCAAACGGCAATACTTTTTTCCCATCAAAGACTAACTCCTGATAGGTTTCGTCAGAAATGATAAAAAGATTGTGTTTAAGAGCCAACTCTGCAATCATTTTCACTTCCGCATCCGTATAGAGAGTACCGGTAGGATTATTCGGATTGCACACTACAATCCCTTTAGTTCTTGATGTAATTGCTTTCTCAATTGCTGCTTTAGGCGGAAGATGAAAACCGTCTTCCACCTTTGTCCTAACTGCTTTCAACTTTATATTGCCCATTGCAGCAATTATGGCGTAGCTCGTATAAAAAGGCTCAAAGACTATTAATTCATCCCCCGGATCTGCCACTGTAAGAAAGGCGAAAATCAGACCTTCCGAACCTCCACTTGTCACCAGTATGTCAGAGGCATCAAATTTTATTCCCTTATCACTATAAAACTTTTTCCATGCCTCCATAGTCTCATATACACCAGTTGATGGAGCATATTCTATAGTAGATTCCTTAAAATGCCTTATTGCCGAAAGTATTGGATCAGGGGTTGGTAGGTCAGGTTGGCCTATATTCACATGGTAAACTTTAATGCCTCTTTTTTTTGCTGCGTCAGCCAAAGGCACCAGTTTTCTTATGGCAGAAGCGGGCGTATTTGCTGCCCTTTTTGAGACAGAGACTTTTTTCATATTTATTCCTCCTTTTATTTTATAAAAAGCAGGTCTTTGATAATCTCTACCAATTATATACGAAACTACTCCTACACCCAAGCCATAATTTATCTCAACCCAAACTTTGCCTCAATAAACCGCCGTAAGTAATCAGTTTTGAAACATCATTACCTTCCATAATCTTCTTATAAATTTTTTCCACAAGATTGTAATGTTCTAGCTGTGTGGAATTACCAGGACCAAGTACTATTCCCAATTCTTTTTCGATCTCTTTAACATCTTCTTCTACGTCATACCAGAAGGAACTGTGCTTTGCAAGACGGGATAAATTCTGCTTATTCAGGAAATTACCTGCATGAAGCAAGTCTTCTTTAATATGAAGATAATACTGTGAAGATTTTTCCCATAAGCCTTTTTTCTTTGCCTCTTTTATACCTCTTCCTGTCCCTATCAATTCAGGAGGCACACCCAATGAATATAAGGACGCTGTAAACGGAATAGCTCTCGGCAAACTAACATGACCAACGCCTCTTGAGTATCCGAAGAGTCCTATATGAAGCATCCTTTCTCTTCTTTTGGCTACTTGCCTGCTTAAAACATTTATCATTCCTGCTGCCTGTTCTATCGAATTCCTGTAGGGCTTCTCAAAAAGAGGAATGGTTCTTTGTATGACGTCTACACTTGTCTTATCCAGTCGCTTTGCTTTTCTATGATGCAATTCGTTATTCAGCCTCTCAATGGCAAGTTTCACATCGTGTTTGGGATAGTCGTATCTGAAAGCGCTTTGTATAGTCAACGTGCGTACTCCAGCATATTCAGATAATGCAATATCCAATCTGTCAGGACTAAGTCCTCCTCTAAACGGCAACGAACCTGTTCCCAACATAGGAAAAAGCCTCACATCAGTATCCTCTTCCAGCTTCAAGTAGGAGGATAATGCTACTTTTAGAGATAATATCGTCGGTATAAGCCCAGAGTTTAGCGCCGGGTCGCTCCTTGCACAATAAGGCCTTATATATTTGGGTTTGTACCCAAACATCTTTTTGTGCAATGCTATATATTTTTTCAGAATTCCGGCAGACCCGGCAATCTTACCCACTTGTTCAAAAAGAGGGATTATTTCCAAATATTGCAACGAGTCCTTCATGTTCAAAAGCCTGTGATTTACACTAATCAAGTCTTTGAAAGCTTCCTGAATCTCTGCGATTTCTTCTGCGGTTTCCGTCAAAGGAAGAATTGTTTCAAAAATTGGTGGTGAAGAAAAACCCAGACTCCGAGCCAGCTGGCTGCTCGTGATAATTACCATAAAAGCCCTAGCCAACCTAAATTGCTTTTCCACTCTGGGATTTGGAATCCTGAATGTAAGAAGTTTGTCCTTCCCTATCGGGTGTTTTTGGAAGTAATTGAAATAACGGTGCAGAAGCTTATCTATGACCGCCTCATCCACAAATTTCCCTTCCCAATCCCAATTATACTCATCTATAGAAAGATCAGAAAAATTCAGGTAACTTTCTTTTATCTCAGCGCTTGTTGATATAAAAGGCCTTGGATTCCAGTAAGGCCTCGCAGCATTATCCGGATGCTGCGTGGCCATGCAAGCTGAGATTTTACGGTTTATAGTGGCCATGGTAACACCAGCTCTAAATCTTCTGAATGTTGTATAACCATATAGTCTAAGATTTTACCCATAAAAAATCTCACCTTTTTCTAAGGGTGAGATTATCACGATACCACCTTATTTTGGTTATGAGTGGTGTGTGATGAGTTATTAAAAATTACATTTCATAACACGACTCACAACTACTTATTCCAGCTGTCACGGGCATACCCGGCAAGGATCTAATTTCCGTCTATATGGATTTCTTCCTGCAGCTTGTTAGAGAAATCTAACTATGACGTGTCGTCGCCATTACAGCTTTTAGTCAATTTCCGATTTGCTCGTGATGATAACATCTTTAAGTTTTAATTGCAAACGTTTACTTCCATTCCAGCTGTCTATGTTTATTGAAAAAGCGATATCCACCAATTTGTGCGGATAAAGCTTATTAAAAAACTCACCCATCCCAAAACCCACAGCCTGATGTATTATTCCTCCATCGTTTTGTCTCATGAACATTTTTATATGTTTCTGTTCCCTACCAACCAACGACAAACCAACAATTTCTGCGTTTTTTACGGCAAATACTGGTTCAGGATTGCCCACACCAAATGGAGAAAGTGTGTTTATTTTCTCATAAAAATCCTCTGTTATCTCATCAAGAGTCAAAATCGCATCTATTTTAAGAGTTCTTTCCAATTTTATTCCAGAAAGTTTTTCCTCTACAACCGAATTTAATCTTTTTTTAAGCGTATTTATATTTTTCGTCGCTACCGTAAAACCCGCCGCCATCGCGTGTCCCCCGGCATCCTCAAGCAAATCCCCCGCTTCCCTTATCACTTCCACAATATTCAATCCGATTACTGATCTGGCTGAAGCTTTTGAATATTCCTTTCCCTCTGACACGACTATTGAAGGACGATAATAAGTCTCTGTCAGTTTACCCGCAACAAGTCCGATTATTCCTTCCTGGAACTGACTATGCGACACGAAAATCAGATTGTTACCTTTTTCGCTTTTATAAATCCTTTCGTTTCTGACGATATCCATTGCCAGAAGAGAAGCTTTTTCCGTAAGTATTTGTCTTTCCCTATTTGTCGAAGAAAGTTTTCTGGCCAAAGACTCTGCCCTATCTATATCTTTAGTGCATAAAAGCCTGAGCGCATCCATTGCGTGCATCAACCTGCCCATGGCATTTATCCTTGGAGCAAGAATGTGCCCTATCTCATATGTAGACACATCCCCATTTTCAAGACCCGATTGCTTTATAAGAGACCTCAAACCTACACGGCGCGTATTTTTAATCTCATCTATACCGTATTTCACTATTACCCTGTTTGCGCCCAAAAGCGGAACAAGATCAGCGACTGTGGCTATTGCTGCCAAATCAAGTTTGCTTTTATCCATCTGACCAGATTTACTCAAGTCATTTTTTCTGAAATAGAGATGTTTTGAAAGGAAATTGGAAAAAAAGTAGGCAAGTCCGCCTGAAGCAAGAGAAGTCGTGTGTATCAATGCTACCGAATCCGGCAATTTTTTGGGGAGTATATGATGATCCAGTATAATCGTGTCAATGCCTTTTTCCTTGGCATAGGCGACTTCTTTTACCGCTGTAACCCCGTGATCAACTGTCACAATAAGTTTTGTGCCAAATTGTTCGATAATTTTGTCAATCCCTTTTCTTGACAAACCATAACCTTCATTCACCCTATGCGGAACATAAGGCATTGTCTTCACTCCCAATTTGTAAAGCGTTTCCCAAACTATCGCCCCCCCACATACCCCATCAGCGTCATAATCCGTATAAACAGTAACCGATTCCTTTCTTTCAATCGCCAGTTTTATCCGTTTTGCAGCATTCTCCAATTCTTTGGCCTTAAGATTAACGCTTTCCAGAGTCAGATCGGAAAGTTCTGGATGAAGAAACTCCTTTTTTTCTTTCTCACTGAAAATATTTCTATTTTCCAGAAGAATTCCCAGAATGTCTTTTTTATGACCGGATGCTGATTTTTCAAGTATTATCCACTTCTTCATAAATTCATGATGGGATATAATAAAACTAAAACTTTGTTCATTTGATTTTTATCCGTTTTTCTAAACTGGTACAAGAGTCAAAATTTATGAGACTGGCTCTAGAGTTGGAACAATATGCCAAATAATATTACTATGAAGATTGCACTTCCGAAAGAGGTAAATACTACACTATTGATACTGGAAAAAGCAGGATTTCAAGCATATGCCGTAGGCGGTTGTGTGAGAGATATTATCCTTCTAAAACCCACAAAAGACTGGGATTTCACCACTGATGCTACTCCGGAAGAAATTATAAAACTGTTTCCTGACAGTTTCTATGACAATAAATTTGGCACTGTCGGCGTCGAGGTAAAAACATCAAATGGCAAGAAATTGGATACATCTGATATATATGAAATTACTACATTCAGAAGTGAAATGGGTTATTCGGACCATCGTCATCCTGACAAAATCATCTGGGGTAAAACTCTTGAGGAAGACCTGGAAAGAAGAGATTTTACCATAAACGCGATGGCCACAAACGGGGAAAAGATTATTGATCTTTATGGCGGACAGAAAGACATTTCACAAAAACTCATCAAAGCTGTAGGAGATGCAAATCTACGCTTCACGGAAGACGCGCTACGCATGATGCGGGCTATCCGTATCGCTACAGAACTCCAATTTCTTATTGAAGAAAAAACATTTATGGCTATTAAAAAAAACGCATCGCTACTTGCCAAAATCTCAACCGAGAGAGTAAGGGATGAGTTACTAAAAGTTCTTGCCTCCGACTTTCCAGCAGACGGCATAATGCTTTTGAAAAATGCAGGCCTTCTGCCTTTTATATTGCCTGAGCTAGAAAAATGTTTTGGCGTAGAACAAAAAAGCCCCAAACGCCACCACATTTTTGATGTGGGTACACATCTTCTTATGTCATTAAAAAACTGCCCATCATCAAATCCTATTGTCAGACTGGCAACACTCCTACATGATATCGGTAAACCTGCTACTTTTAACAAAACCTCTGAAGGAATAATCACTTTTTATAACCACGAGATAATCGGTACTTCAATCGTCAGAAATATCGCTCAACGACTACATTTGTCAAAAAAAGATTCGAATTTGCTTTTGACTCTTGTCCGCTATCATCAGTTTACGGTGGATGAGAGACAAACCGATACTTCAGTCAGGCGCTTTATAAGAAATGTCACGCCTGAATACTTGACTCATATGCTTCATCTTCGTACCGGCGACAGACTTGGCGGTGGTGCTAGGGAAACTTCGTGGAGACTTGAGCTATTCAAAAAAAGGTTACTAGAGGTCCAAAAACAGCCTTTTACCGCGGCTGATCTGAAAATAGACGGCTACGACGTAATGAAGATTTTTGACACCAGACCAGGTCCATTAGTAGGAAAGGTGCTGGACATGCTTTTTAACGACGTTGTTGAAGGGAAACTGCCAAACGAAAGAGAAATTCTTCTCACAAAACTGAAAGAACTAAAAAGTAAAAAAATCCTGTCTAATTAATTTAATTTTTCCTATTTTGTCCCCATTCCTCCCATAATACAAGAAGAGGAGAAGCGTTGAAAATAGAAGAATAAGTTCCTGAGGCAATTCCTATAAGAAGCGCTACTATAAACCATCTTATTGTTTCCCCACCGAAAAGAAGCAGGGCAAAAAGGGTAAAAAGTACCGTCAGTGATGTAGAGAGAGATCTGGCTAATGTCTGAACTATCGACTCATTGGTAACATCGGCAAAAGAAAGGCTAGGCATTTTATGCAGGTTTTCCCTAATTCTGTCAAAAACCACGATTGTATCGTGTACCGAAAATCCCATGATGGTCAGAAGCGCAGTAATAAAAAGACTATCCACCTCCACATTGAAAAAATGGCCCATGATGGAAAAAATTCCAACAACCACTAACACATCATGAATTAAAGCAATGACAGCGCAAATACCGAATTTCCATGAAGAGTATGGTTTGGGAATTTTCCTGAAAGCCAATGCGATAAAAATAATTATTGCAAGCGAAGCGATAAGAACTGATTTGACCGCATTCAAAGTAGTCTCAGCACCAATTGTTGGCCCGACTGTCTGCAAACTCAAAACGGAAATTTGTCCAAGCTTTATATTCATATCAGACTCCAATCTTTGTGTCTGACTTTTATCTATTGGCTTCATCCTTAAAAGATAAGTCTTTGTATTTGTTACCTGTACTGAGGCAAGCCCAATCTTGTCTGACTGGACAATTCCCTCAATGTCTTTTATCAATATTGGGTCATTTGTATTTTTTGGCGGGTTTTCAACCCGTATTTCCATCGTTGTCCCTCCGGTAAAATCTATAGCCGGTCTTATACCCCATAATGCCAAAGAGATTATTCCCGGAACAATAACCACCCCAGAAAGGATGAAATACAATATCTTTTTGCCTATTATGTCTGGCGATTTCATATTGATATGCAAACTAATTTAAGCTTTTAAGAATGCCGGTAAAGCATTCTCAAAAAAGTCCTAGTCACTGTAATTGCGGAAAATAATGATACCACTATTCCTATTGCCAACGTGATAGCAAAACCCCTTATTATTCCCGTACCAAACCAGTAAAGTATACCGCAAGTAATTAGTGACGAAATGTTGGAATCGCGGATCGAAGGGAAAGCTCTGTCAAAACCGAGTCTTATGGCGGTCATATGATCTTTACCCCACCTTAATTCTTCTTTCATCCTCTCAAATATAAGTATATTGGCATCTACAGCCATCCCTATAGACAGTATAAAACCGGCAATTCCAGCTAGCGTTAACGTCACCGGAATAAGCTTAAAGAGGGCAAAAACAATAAGAGAATAGATAATCAATGCAATATCAGCCAAAAGCCCCAATGTCCCATAATTGAAAAGCATAAAAAGGGCAACCAATGTCAACCCGACCGCACCAGCTACCATACTTTTTTCGATTGATTGAAATCCCAACGTAGCGCCTATATTCCTTTCCTCAATCACTTTGAGAGGAACAGGCAATGCTCCAGCGTTCAAATCTATTGAAAGCCGCTTGGCTTCATCCAATGTAAACGATCCCTGTATTACAGCATTTCCTCCAGATATAGGCTCGTTTACACGAGGAGCTGTTATTAACTGATTATCCAAAAATATAGCGATAGTCTTACCTACATTTTCTCTTGTAATCTTTTCAAAAAGGTTAGCCCCGGCAGAATTGAATACTAACGATACCTCAGGTTTACCGGTATTTGGATCGAAAGTGACCGATGAGCTTTTCAGGTCTTTTCCAGTCAATCCTGTCGGCTTGGTCCATATGTCTGCTATAGAAGACGACGTGGTGGCAATCTTAGCAGATTGGGTTCCTTCGGCGTAAAATGTCAGCTGTGCAGTTTTTCCAATGAGATCAATTGCGCTTGACACATCCGACACCCCAGGTATTTCCACAATTAACCTGTATGACTGACCCACTTTTGACTGTTGGATTACCGGTTCCGTAAGACCGTAAAGATTTATTCTTCTTTCCACTACATCCTTTGCAGCACTGAAGGCGTTATCTCTGTCGGTAGAAGCGATCTTACTCATATCTGCCTCAAGCGTAAGATGAGTACCACCTGACAAATCAAGACCATAGTGTCCTGCCAGATTTTTCATGACTAATATCGGACCAAGTTGAAAATTGATATCCGGACCACGTATTACCCTATCGACTTTTATCGAACCCAAAGAAAATTTCAATCCGTAACTTCTCGGCAAGTCAATAACCACCGATACAACAGTCAAAAAAGCGATAAACCACAGAAGTAATCTTATGTGTTTCATTTTATTTTTTTAGTTTGGGTTTATTCCCGGAAGGAAGACGCAATTGGACGGCACCGGAGAAATGAAGATTTATAACTCCCTTATCAATCATTGTCTTTACCAGTACGCTGTCGCCTGATCTTATCCCGAGTGAATGGACAAAATTTGCAGGAATGATTACTGCTAGACTCGACCTGCCTACCCTAATAATCTTTTGTCTCATTTTAACAGATTTTTTATGCTTAATTTATAAAACAACTATGAGACCAGTTCTTCTTCATCACCAATAAGCATAATTCTTGAACCCTTTAGGATTTCAAGAACAAACGGATCCCTCCTCTTTTTCCTGAAATCAAATTCTTCCTCACTCATCACGGTATAATTTATCTCTCTTTCCCTCCTCACTTCCTCTTGTCTG
Source organism: Patescibacteria group bacterium (assembly GCA_023379265.1). GTDB lineage: Bacteria > Patescibacteriota > Microgenomatia > 2-02-FULL-39-11 > 2-02-FULL-39-11 > JAMCUI01. The sequence goes on along the minus strand of JAMCUI010000009.1, from coordinate 55,703 downwards.
ACTATTTGGGACAACTCAGGCAACACAACCTTACCAACAACAAGAAGATCTACTGTATTTGCCGCCCTTTGCATTCCACGGGCGTATCTTCCTGAAATCATGGCATACTTTACTTTCCCGAGTTTTACTTTATTTTTCAGCATATCTCCACCGAGACCTGAGTTTTTTATGACTAGAGCGAGAATATCAAAGTAGAGTGGATAGTCTTTGCGAAGATTATAAAAAAGCCGATTTGCCCGTCTTTCTTTGGATAAAAGCCCAGCTTTCTCCAGATGGGACAACTCACGTCTGACTGCATTTATTTCCTCACTTGTCCTCCTGACTATTTCTCTGACGTGATAAATATTTCCCAAATTTAGAAAAAATAGTTCAAGTACCTTTACCCGTACCCGGGAAACTATAAGGTCTGACAACATATATTTTTTCTCCTTTCTTTATAGTTGATCCGCCGGGCATCAAGATTTGAAAACTTGATTTCCCCCGAGATCCGTCATAAGACGTGACGACGGGGCAGGTTTACCGCAATTGGTCAAAAGTATCTAATATGTTACCTGCTGTTCACTTGGCAATACTTCTATCCAAATTGGGCCTCTAGTGAAACTTACTTGTTTTCCGTTTGGCCCGTAAAACATTGTCCTGGATACCCTAGACTTCTTTGACCATGTACCTACCACCACTTTCCCATCCTGGAAAATTAGGGCTTTACCGCTGCCGATTGTTGTATATAATAGATGGCCGTGCTCATCAACCGGACCGGTAAGTTTAGTCAGTTGCACCACTACATTTTTTGCTGTTAGTTGCTGTTTATTTTCCAAATCGATATGTGGTACTCCTCCGTTAAACCTCTTATAGCTGTTTGTCGCTTTATCGTATTGCCACATCACATCATATTTGTCATAACCTGGAGCAAAAACTAATTTCACTTTTGTCACCGTACCAAGATCAGCTGCAGAAGGATCGTCCTTAAATGACCATTCCGTAAAATTTTTATCCCATGATACACCGTTTTCATCCACATTCGTCCATCCTCGGTTTGAAGCTATCTTATAAAGATTTTCGGAAAAACAGACCATCGTATGCTCTGTTGCAACAGGATGGTCAAGCCTATCCGGATTTCTATAACAATCTGGAAACCCTATGCCAAACTGATCCATATCTTTTATGCCGAATTGGCGGATCTGACAAAGAGCTTTGGCACGTGTATCTACAGTATCATCATCACACATCCCCGCTCCGCCAACATGATTGTATAAAGCATCGTATTCTGACACCCAATCGACAAAATAGGTTCTAGCTGATCTGACCGGAGCAACAGTAATATTTTCCATTGGAGTATTACAGTAAAAAACAGCCATAAATCTAGTAATCCATCCTTCAGCTAATGCCTCATATACTATATCTGCTCGGGAGATACCAGATTGTGGTCTTGCCTCCTCTGAATTTTCAATCATGACAGCAAGCGGACGCCTTGTATCCCAAATATCTTTTTCCTGTTTAGTATACATTTCTCCATCCAACGGACAAACTTGGTCTCTTGGGACTGAAGGATCTACTTTATATTTGGGTTTTACCCCAGGGGAAACACCAACTGGAGAAGTCACTACTTGAGCCGAAGAGTTTCCTTTTGCAAAAAAGCTAAAACCTGCAAATGACAAACCGGTGACAATAAAATAAAGCCCAAGTCCTGAAAGAATATAAACTAATTTCTGCTTAGTCATAAGAATAAATTACAAAATAATTACAATCCTACATTTTTCCGGCGATTACGTCAACTAATTAATCCTTTTTTTTAAGATATATATTTATGTCTGTCAAGCTTTCTGAATAAATATCTGGTTGGAATAATCTCTTCTAATCCGAACCTATCTTCCTTATCGTAACACGGCCGCTTCTCAAATAACCCGTTTGTGAACCAGTTTGACCATTTTGTCTTATTGTCGTCTTTTCCTTTCTCTCCTTTGATAGATTTCCAGCAATGGCAATAACCTTTTTTTCCTCTTCTGACAATTGAAAATCTAATCCCTTCCCTTCCTTGACACTTTTCACATACCAACGGGTTGCACCTCTATTGTGAAGAGACGTCAAGACAATACCCGTATCACAACTATCAAGAACGGCCAAGACAAAACTCTGTTCTCCCCCAACATCAGAAAAAGGATTAAACCGAAGAATACCTACTCTCTGTATATGATATTTATTTTCATTTATGACTTTCTCCAGTTCCTTCCTTAAAAGTTCAAGTTCATTACTGTTTCCTTTTAATTTATCAACAATACCATCTAAAATATCACCCAATTGTTCCTTACCAGTCAGTCTTGTCAGCTTACCATAATGAGCCAATGATTTATAAAGATAAAAACTCAATACGCCTAACCATATAAGGATAAAAGCTAAAATTATGAGAGTAATATTTTCAACCACTTTTATGTTTCCAACCAAAAAATTAATCGGAATTTCAACAACTATTCTCCGAATGAGTAAACGAAGTATTCAGATTGTACTTACTTTACAACTTTATGTCAATATGATATCTTGGCCCCATGCCTAAGAAAACAAAAAAGCAGAAACTCTTGGCTGAACTACACCGCAAAATGGCAGTTGCCGATATTCATTCTGTAATTCAACCTCAATCGCATATTTCTAAAAAAAATGATGAAACGCGTTTTCCCCGCCGTAATAGCAGTAGTATCTCTATCAGTCTTACTGACACTTCTGTCAAGAGCCAATTAACAACTGACAAAACAAGCTATTCCATACGGGATAGCTTTAGTGGTACATCAAATATTCAGACTATCCCAAAGCCCAAATCGTCCTCATTAATGACTGATTATTCTTATGTCAGGCACGACTTGATAAAAATTACTATATTCACCGTGTTTGCATTCCTGCTTCAAGGTGTGCTATATTTTCTGCTACATAGGGCTTAAAACAATAAATCAGTTTTCTGTCAGAAAGAATCTTTTTATAGCATTGATTTAGATTTGACATAATGAAGGGAGGTGAATATTAATGGCACAGATGTATTGTGTAAAATGCCGCGCAAAAAGAGACGATCCAAACGCTACCAAAGTTACCATGAAAAACGGCAAACCCGCTATGAAAGGTAAATGCCCAGTCTGCGGTACAGGAATGTACAAAATTGGCGGCTGAAATAGGTAATTTGGTAAATTTAATGTTTTACCTTCCCGTACTCAAATGAATATTTCTGATTCAATATGAAAGTTGAATTGTGGAAGTGGATTATAAGTTTGGGTACAACATTAAACTTATTTGAAATTTTCAAATCGGTAATTACCAAAAACCCCTCTTTTTAGAGGGGTTTTTATTGACAGAAATAATTCAAGATTCCCTTTTATTAACCCGTCAATTCTTCTCCAAGCCATTTATCTATCGCTTTCGTCGTATCGGTTTTATCAAAAATAATGATTTCGGGAGTATTATATGAATGAATCCTTTGGATATGAGAAACTGCCTTGTCAACAAGATTTGAACTCGTCTTTATTATAATTAACGCTTCTTTTTGCTCTTCGATTTTACCTTTCCATCGGTATACAGAAAAAATTGAAGGAATTATATTCACACACGCTGCCAACTTCGCTTCAATCATTGATCGTGCGATTAGTTTTGCTTCATGTAAATCTTTACAGGGGACATATAAAATCTTCATTTCTTTATGGAGACAATCTTATTAACCACGTTAAAGGGGCCAAAATCAGTGCGAGTCACGGCAAATCCGTATCTTTCAAAATAACCCTTATTATCTCTCTCAATTCTGAGCGTAGTCTGACTGCCAATGAACTTAAATAATAATTTGGCGATAATATTTCTGTCCTGAGGAATACCTCCAGCTATAACAATCACTTTTCCGCCTTTTTTCAATACTCTTTTCATCTCGATTATTGCTTTATCTAAATTTACAATCTCAGCTAAGACAAACGTCATCACGATACAATCAAACGTTTCACTCTTAAACGGAAGGCGGTATACTGACTGCTGTAAAATATCAATATCCAAACCCGCTTTCTTTACCTTTCTCCTCGCCTCATAGGCCATACCTTTTCGAAGTTCCAGACCAGTTACTCGATACCCTTTCTGAACCATCTTTAAAAGCAGATGTCCCGGGCCAACACCGATTTCCAGTATTTTTTTGCCTTCTAAATCATCAAATACCCGATTCTGCCATTTTTCCCATTGACCGATGGAAAACAGTTGGGTAATTCCGTCATAAATCCGAGGCCACGCGTTATACGCGCGATAAAGGTAATCAAAAAGATGTAGGTGGGTTAGTCGCATAAAGCGGCTTTTATAGAGTATAACAAATGTTGACACTAAAATCAAAATGTCGTATATTAAACTATTCTTATGCGAAATCTGACTCTTTCAAGCCTTGATCTCCTCCTTCAGAGGAGATTTCTAATGGTTTGAGAGGGTAGAAAATTAGCGAATAAACTATTTACAAACAGACAAATATAAACTCTCTCAACAAAGAGAGTTTTTTTATTATTGATAAACTTCATGAAAAATAAAATCTTTGTCTTTGACACAACACTGCGTGACGGCGAACAGTCACCTGGGGCTAAATTGAACACTTCCCAAAAAGTTGAATTGGCCAGACAATTAGAAAAGTTGGGAGTGGACATAATTGAAGCAGGATTTCCTATCTCTTCACCTGGGGATTTTGAATCAATCGTGGCTGTCTCAAAAATAGTCAGAAACTGTACCGTCTGCGGCCTGACTCGTGCCATAAAAGAAGATATAGAATGCGCCGCCAAAGCGCTTAAATACGCACAAAGTCCCCGGATACATACCGGAATCGGTGTCTCAGATGTCCATATAAAGTACAAATTCAAATCAAACCGAAAAGATATACTAGAAAGGGCGATTGAGGCTGTCCGGTATGCCAAAAAATTTGTTTCTGACGTGGAATTTTATGCTGAAGATGCCGGACGCGCAGATAATAAATTTCTTTCGGAAATGATTATGAAGGTAATAACTGCAGGAGCAACAGTCGTCAATATTCCCGATACCACTGGTTATTGTTTTCCCGAAGAATTTGGCCAAAAAATAAAATATATCACCAAAAATGTACCCAATATTGATAAAGCCATCATTTCTGTACATTGTCATAATGATCTGGGTGTAGCTACAGCCAACACTTTGTTTGGTGTTTTTAACGGAGCAAGACAGGTAGAGGTAACAATGAACGGAATTGGCGAAAGAGCAGGAAATACCTCACTTGAGGAAGTAATCATGGCGCTTTACACACGACGCGATTATCTGTCTTATACAACAAGAATTAAGACCGGCGAAATTTACAAAACCAGCCAGATGGTTTCGCAGATTATGGGCATTCCTGTCCAACCGAATAAGGCCATAATCGGAGCCAACGCTTTTTCCCATTCATCAGGAATACACCAAGACGGAGTACTGAAAAGAAGGGAAAATTACGAAATAATTGACCCAAGGGCTGTAGGATTGACTTCTTCAAAAATTATTCTCACAGCCCGATCAGGCCGTGCAGCACTTCGTCACAAGCTGGAAAAAATAGGTTTTGATCTGACACAGGATAAATTGAACTCTGTCTATAAGGAATTTTTGAAACTTGCTGACATCAAAAAAGAAATTTATGACGAGGATCTATATTATCTTATGGGCCAAAAAGATGAAACAAACCACAAAAAAATAAAACTCGTGCTCATCCAAACAATTTCAGGGAATAAAAATATTCCCACTTCAACCGTAAGGTTGTCAGTCGATGGAAAAAATAAGGAAGCTACAGGTACCGGTGACGGCCCAATAGATGCCAGTTTTAATGCCATAGACACTTGTCTCGGTCAAAATCACAAACTGACGCAATTTCTTATCCAGGCCGCCACAATAGGATCAAACGCCATGGCTAAAGTATACGTGGGAGTGCAAAACGGCAAAAAGGAATCTTTCGGTTCAGGAATTCACACCGACACCATAGTCGCTGCAGCAATGGCTTATATAGATGCTGTTAATAAGATTCACTGATATGATTACCGATATTTCCGGGAAAATTACTTCCATCTTTCCTGACGACATAAATACTGATGATATAATTCCTGCTTGGACACTTCAGGAATCTACAAAGCGGTCTTTTTTTGCCAAATATGCTTTTGCCAATTATGACAAAGATTTTGTAAACCTCAACAATAAAGAGAACAATAACATAATTGTAGCCGGTGAAAATTTTGGGTGCGGCTCATCCCGAGAACAGGCAGTCTATGCGTTGCAGGAAAACGGTGTAAAAGCAATCATTGCCAAATCGTATCCTGATATATTTTTCCGTAACTGTCTGAATAACGGACTTGTCTTAATCACAATGGACGATATTATCCAATTTCACAAATCGGATCGGCTTGCGATTAATCTTGAGAAAAAGGAAATAAAGATAAACGGCAGAAAAAAAGTTGGATTCAAAATGGATGAAGAGGTAGCCAAAACATTTATTCTTGGAGGAAAAATCGGAAGAATCAGAAATCATCTATCCGAATTATTGAAAAAAGCCGACAGGAAGAAGATTGATTTTGTCAGAACAAATATAAAATCGTCCAAACCGAAGACTATTGCCGAAAAAATAATTTCAGACCATCTGGGATATGATGCTTCTGCAGGCGATAAGCTGGAAAAATTATCCATAGATATCCTTTTTTTCAATGAAGTCATTGCACCTCCAGCACTAAATGACAGTTTATCCAATTTCTCCGACATATATGCAAAAAACAAAAAGAAATTCCATGTATTTGATAAAAAAAGAGTATTTCTTATCCCAGACCATACTGTCCCCTCCTCATCAGTTGCAGTTTCTGAAGGAATAGATTTTATGGAGAAGTTTGCCAAAAATCAGGGGATCAAATGCTACAAGGAGGGAGATGGGATAGAACATGTCGTCCTTATAGAAGATGGCCAAATCGTTCCCGGAGAAATTATTCTGGGCACGGACTCGCACACTGACACCAGCGGAGCCCTAAACACCTTGGCTTTTGGTGTCGGCACCACTGATGCAAGTTTCGCTCTACCCACAGGATATCTCTACGATTTTGAAGTACCAAAAACAATCAGGGTAAATCTTCACGGGAAACTTGGCAAGGGTACATTTTCCAAAGATATTATTCTTTATTTAATAGGTAAATTGGGAGTGGATGGAGCATCAAGAAGAATAGTCGAGTTTGGTGGCCCAGCGCTCTCCTCTCTCTCCATGGATGCCAGAACCACTGTAGCAAATATGGCTGTTGAAATGGGGGCAAGGACGGCAATTTTTGAGTGTGACAAAATATTAAAAAAATATATTGATAAAAGAGCCAAATATCCCTATAAAGCTTATATGCCTGATAGGAACTGCAATTATGAAAAAATTATCAATATTGATTTATCCTCTCTTGAACCGATGGTGGCATTCCCCCATAAACCGGGAAATGTCACACCTGTAAGTAAACTAGATCAGTATATGCGTAAATCCCAAAAATCAAAAAATGTGGATTTTGCCGGAGTCAATTCTCTTCACATAACAGATGCTTTTTTGGGAGCCTGCACAAATGGCCGGTATGAAGATTTTGTGGTGGCGGCAAAGGTAATAAAAGACAGGAAGGTAAATCCTCAGGTAAACTTTGTAGTAATACCTGCCTCAAGAAAAGTTTATAACAGACTGCTAAAAGACGGCATACTGACGCTTTTTGCCGATGCCGGAGCCAATATCGAATCATCCAACTGTGGACCATGTTTTGGTAAACACATGGGAGTTGTCGGAGCCGGAGCGCAAATGATATCTTCGTCAAACAGAAATTATATCGGCAGAATGGGTTCCCGCGAAGCCAAGATTTTTCTGGCCTCACCGGTCACAGTCACCGCTGCTGCAATCGCGGGTAAGATAGTTGATCCCAGAATTTACCTATGAAAAAGAAAATTGCATTATTAGCTGGAGACGGTGTAGGCCCGGAGGTAACCTGGGAAGCGGTAAAAGTCTTGAAAAAAGTCGGAGAGAAATTCAATCACCAGTTTATCTTTCAGGAAGGCCTTATAGGTAGTATTGCCATAGATAAGACTGGCGGCCCGCTCCCATCTGAAACTCTGAAACTCTGTAAAAGTTCCGATGCTGTGCTTTTTGGCGCAATTGGAGATCCAAAATATGACAACAACCCTGAAGCAAAAATAAGACCCGAACAGGGACTTTTGAAATTGCGCAAATCTCTTGAACTTTTTGCTAACATCCGTCCAATTATACTATTTAAAAACTTATCAGAAATCTCACCGCTCAAAAAAGAAAGAGTAGAAGGAGTTGATATGGTTGTTGTTAGGGAACTTACTGGAGGTATCTATTTCGGCCAACCAAGGTTGCGAAAAAATAAGGGGAATATTGCCGTTGACACGTCAATTTATTCAAAAGAAGAAGTCATAAATATTGCTAATGTAGCCTTTAATCTTGCACAAAAACGCCAAAAAAGAGTCACGAGCGTTGATAAAGCCAATGTACTTGAGACATCAAGATTGTGGCGGGAAACTGTGGAAAAAGTTGCCCGAAGTTTTCCATCAGTAATACTAAATCATATGTTTGTCGATAATGCCGCCATGCAAATTATTAAAAATCCGGCACAATTTGATGTCATTTTGACAGAAAATATGTTTGGGGATATCCTTACTGACGAAGCATCGGTTATAAGCGGATCTATCGGCCTTCTTCCGTCAGCTTCAATAGGAAAAAAATATTCCCTATTTGAACCAATCCATGGTGCCTACAATAAAGCGGCAGGAAAAAATACTGCAAACCCCCTGGCTACCATCCTTTCTATAGTAATGATGTTAAGGATTAGTTTCCGGATGGGAGACGAGGCAAAAATCGTAGAAAAAGCTATTGAGAAATTTATCAAATCAGGCTACCGCACTCCCGATATAAAAGACAAAAATACGCCTGAAAATAAAATCTTGGGCACAAAAGAGACAGGTGATAAAATAGTCTCATATATCTAATAATTCCGAAGAATGATGTTTACGATATTTTGACTCCTACAAAATCAATCTTTGGAAAATAAATCCTGACCTCCTTCCAAAATTTATCAGCCAATCCCGCCGAAAACACTCCGTATTGCCCCCGTTCGCTTTGACTGCACAACTTTCTCTCCCATTCCCTAACCTCATCAACCACTTCTTTACCTAGTTTATTGAATTCATTTTCATACTTGACGGGATCAAGCGTATAACTGTCATGTATGCGCTTAAACTCGGTAAAAAGATATTCATTCTTATCCAACATTTCCCGAAAATATTTTTGGTATTTTGTCATATTCTCCCTCCAACAATTCTTTGTAAACAATTTTATATTTTTGTCAGCCAACCGGCATATTTCTTATCCTTACCACGGACAATATCAAAAAAAAGTTTTTGAATTTTCCCCGTAATTGGCCCCATTTTCCCTTCCCCTATTGTCCGTCCGTCAACCTCTGTAATCCAAGCGACTTGAGCTCCGGTCCCTGAGAGGAAAGCTTCATCAGCTATATAAACTTCAGTCCTGTCTATTTCTCTTTCCTCTATAGAAATCTTTAATTCACCCGCCAACTCTAAAATAGTTCTTCTGGTTATACCTTCAAGGACATCATTATATTTTGGGCTTGTTATAAGTACCCCGTCCCTTATCATAAAGAAATTTGCCCCACTTCCCTCAGCCAAATGACCGTCGGAAGAAAGCATAAGAGCGTCATCACAACCCAGTTTTGCTGCATCTCCTTTAGCTAGGGAAGAATTGATATACCCTCCCGTCACTTTAGCCCGGGAAGGAATCATATTGTCATTTATCCTGACCCAATTGGAGATAGCCAACTTCAAACCCTTACTCACTGGTAAATACTCTCCCAGAGGAATCATATACATGGCAAAATCAAATTCCAGCTTACTTAAATCAGGTGAAATCTCAAAATTCTTGGCATAAGCAAATGGACGGAAGTAACAATCGGTTCTAGGATTGTTTTTTTTTGCCAGTTCTACTGTGATGTCAATAAGGTATCTCTGGCTATATCGAATAGACTTATTTAAAATTTTCAGGGAACTTAAAAATCTTTTATAGTGGTCGTTCACTCTAAAAATATTTACAGATTTTTTACCCTCGGCCACATACCCCCTTATACCGCCAAAAATACCGTTGCCGTACTGAAGAGCATTGGTCATGATGTTAACCCGTGCAAGCTCAGTAGGAATTATTTTCCCCTCAAAAAAAGCAAAAGGGAAAGTTTTTGACTCAGCCATATTATTTTAGTCGCAGCAGCCGCAATCGCCCTCGCCGCAACATTCTCCTTTCTTATCTTTTGTAAAAGCTATACATTCTATCTCAACTAAAGCATCCTTTGGCAATTTAGCCACAGCAATAGTTGCACGTGCCGGATACGGCTTGGAAAAAAAAGTGGCATAAACTTCATTCATAGAGGCAAAATCATCCATGCTTTTCAGATAAACAGTTGTCTTCAACACGTTTTCCATACCAGAACCGGCTGAAGAAAGAATGTTCTTTATATTCTCTAAAGCAAGTTTCGTCTGTTCTTTTATCCCTTTATCGCTTAATATGTTTGTTTTTGGATCCACTCCTATATTTCCAGCACAAAAAACCAGATTACCCAGCTTGATGGCTTGTGAATATGGTCCTATTGCCGCCGGAGCCTTCTTGGTATCAACTTCAATTTTCATAGCACTTTCCTCCTTAAAAGTTTATTTGATAAAACGTTAATTCTGGAGCCTTCTTGGTATCAACTTCAATTTTTATAATGGTACCTTCTTATAATAAAGTTTATATTCACCATCAAGATTTCTTCGCGCTATTTTTAGATTGCTCTTTCAACTGATATGCTAGCTCATTATAACCTTTTTCAAACGCTTCTATCGATGCCACGATAATATCAGGAGATGTACCTTTCTCAATTACTTGAGTTCCATTCTCATGCTGTAAGACCATACTTGCTTCTACAGTAGCATCGCTTCCTGTTGTGGGTATCTCTACGTTAAAATCGGTAAGACGGAATTCCCCTCCATTTTTGCGTTTGATAATTGAGGATATTGCGTTTATTGCTGCGTCTACTGGTCCTACTCCTTCGCTTTCGTTTTCAAATTCGTGGCCGTCCAGACTAATTTTGACATATGCCCTGGGTTTATTTCTTTTGGAAGTCTCGATTCTGAAATCCAAAACGTCCAGTGTCTTTTTTCTTCTCTCGTCCTGCATGATAGTCTCTATTATTGACTGAAGATCAGCTTTTACGATATTTTTCCCTTTTACGGTAATAAACTTACTGATCACTTTTTTGATTATTTTTAGCGATTCTATATCCAATTCCAGTCTGAATTCATGCTTTATGACTTTTTTCAACTCGATCTCCCCGGGTACTCTGGTAAACAAAACTTTTTCTTTATCACCTACTCCTCCTGCCCGAAGGGACAGAATGCCGCTTTTTATCACTTTTAAGGCTTCAGAAAGTGTCGGCTCGATAGTGGGGGGATCAGCCAAGACTTTGAGAGTTGTAGCAGGATCTTTCAAACCTGCTCCAGTTGCCACACAAACCACTACATCATTTTCTTTTATAATCTTCTGTTTTACCAGTCTTTGAAGCGCTACAATCGAAGTAGCTGATGAAGGCTCTATATATAGCGCTTCCATCTTAGCAAGAGTCTGTTGAGCGGAAAGCGTTTCATCATCTGATACTGCTATAGCTGTCCCGTGTGATTCTTTCAGAGCTTTGAGTACCTTGGGATAATCAATTGGCATTCCGCAGGCAATAGCAGAACATATAGTTTGGGGTTTATCCAATGGCTTTATCTCAGAGTGAGTTCTAAAAGCTGTTACTATTGTTGATGCTCCCTCCGCCTGAACAGCCACCATTTTCGGGAGTTGGGAAATAAGACCAAACTCAAAATATTCCTTAAATCCTTTCCAAATATAAGATAAGTTTGTTCCCATTCCCACAGGCACTATTACCCAATCAATTTTACCAAACCACATCTGCTCGCAGACTTCAAATGCCAGTGATTTCTGACCTTCACCTCTGAAAGCATAATCTCCAGCCAGGTAATAACCGAATTCAGCCGCAACTTTTACTGTAAGATTAAAAGCATCAGAGTAAGTACCGCGCACCTGGATTACCCTCGCTCCATAAGAAATGGCCTGAGCTAATTTGCCGCGAGGAGTATTTTCAGGCACAAACACATAACATTCCAAGCCTGCCTGAGCAGAATATGCCGCTACAGACGCTGCCATATTCCCGGTTGAAGCAACACAAACACTCTTAAAACCCAATTCTTTTGCCTTATTTATTTCTACAAAACTCCCTCTATCCTTAAAAGCTCCAGTGGGATTGAGACCTTCATTTTTCAGATAAAGTCTGGAAAGTCCTAACTTACTGCCAAGTTTTGGCAAATTATGGAGCTGTGTCCCCCCCTCACCAAGCGAGCTTAAATTATTCCTATCAATTATAGGGTAAAAATCAAGATATTTTATTGTTTTAGGAGGGGTATTTTGCATCACATAGAAATTCATTCCATCTTTTAGCTTTGAATAATCGTAGACAACGTCAAGAGGCCCGCCGCAACTTCTGCAAACGGTAGTATTTTCTTTTTCGTTAACCTTTTTATGACAGAGGAAACATTCTATATGATAGAAGTGGTCATCTGATATCATTTTTTCTTCCAATTTTCAGGACGGAGAGACCTTACAGTAGCGCCTGCCCTCCACATCTCCATATTTCTCATTTCTGACAATTCTTTTTCAAGTTTTTTCCTATAATCTTTTGCTGAATTTGCCTTCAATACTCGTTGTGCTTCTTTTCCGATTTTGACAGAAGAATAGAGCCTCTTGAAAACCGGAGCTACAGCGTCTCTAAACTCTCCTTTCCAATCAAGAGCACCTCTTTGAGCGGTAGTTGAACAGTTGGCATACATCCAGTCCATCCCGTTTTCCGCAACCATTCTGATAAGACTTTGAGTCAACTCTTCCACAGTTTCGTTAAAAGCTTCAGACGGCGTGTGTCCTCGTCTTCTGAATTCATTAAACTGCGCCTCCATTATCCCTTCAAGCGCTCCCATAAGTACTCCACGTTCACCAGTCAAGTCGCTATAGACTTCTTTCTCAAACGTGGTTTCAAAAAGAAAACCTGATCCCACACCGATACCCATTGCCATAACTCTCTCTTTTGCCCGGCCTGTGGCATCTTGGAAAACGGCAAAACTGCTATTTATTCCGCTTCCGGCAAGGAAATTCTGCCTTACAGATCTTCCAGCTCCTTTAGGCGCTATAAGGATAACGTCTGTATCTTTTGGAGGAATAATCTTTGTATATTTCCTGTAGGTGATACCAAATCCGTGGGAAAAATAGAGTGCTTTGCCGGCAGTCAGATACTTTTTCACTGTCGGCCACAGTGCCACCTGGCCGGCATCAGAAAGCAAATAGGCTAATATTGTACCTTTTTCTGCCGCTTCCTCAATAGAAAAGATGGTTTTCCCTTTTTTCCACCCATCCTTTATAGCCTTATCCCATGAAGATGAAGGTGACCGTTGACCGATAATCACATTTATGCCGTTATCTCGCAAATTCATCGCTTGTGCCGGACCCTGAACGCCATAACCAAGTACCGCGACTGTTTCATTTTTCAATACTTGGCGGGCGCGGGCTAGCGGAAACTCCTGCCTCGTCACTACACTTTCGGTAACATCACCAAATTTCATCTTTGCCATAGAAAACTCCTTATTTATATAATGCGGTTCTTCCGGCCCGCACAAACTCAATAATTTGAAAATCCTTCATATTTTCATAAAAAGCGTCTATCTTTTCTTCGCTTCCCGTCACCTCGATTACCAGGGAATCCTTAGTCATATTCATCACTCTTGCCCGGAAATGTTCAAGTACGCGCAGAATTTCCGCTTTTTCCTCCTTATCCTTCACCCCGACTTTCATCATGGCAAGCTCGCGGGAAACCAGTTTTTCATCCGGCACATCCTCCACTCGGACTATATCAATAAGCTTGTGCACCTGCTTGCACATATTCCTCACCTGGTCTTTGTCTCCTGTAACGGTTATGGTAAAACGGGTGATACCAGGTACTTCGGTATGTCCTACTGTAGCTGATTCAATATTGAATCTCTTGCGCCTAAAAAGCCAAAGAATACGGAAAAAAACTCCCGGCTTGTTTTTGGACCAAATGATTATATTTGATAAATCTCTACTCATATAGTTTTAACTAATTGTCAATAATAATTATCAATTCTAGACTATTTCTTCATGTCTTCTTTACACACGATCATTCCATCCAGTCCAGCACCTGCACCCACAATCTGTAATACTATTTCTTCATGTCTTCTTTACACACGATCATTCCATCCAGTCCAGCACCTGCACCCACAATCTGTAATACTATTTCTTCATGTCTTCTTTACACACGATCATTCCATCCAGTCCAGCACCTGCTGGAATCATCGGGAAAACATTCTCCTCGGCTTCAACTATAAATTCCACAAGATATGGCCCTTTTGTTTTTCTGGCCTTCCGAATTGCTTTCCTCACATCATTTTGATTTGTCACTTTGAGGGATGGGATGCCAAAACCTTCACACAGTTTCTGGAAATTGGGATTTTTCAGCTTCACTTCTGAATAATTCCCTTTATAAAAAAGTTCCTGCCACTGGCGTACCATACCCAAATAGTTGTTATTCAAAAGCGCTATTTTCAAATCGAGCTTTTCCTGGACAATTGTCGCCAGTTCCTGAAGAGTCATCTGTATTCCGCCATCCCCTATCACAATCCACACTTCCCGTTCAGGATCCCCTGATTTGGCACCCATACCAGCAGGAAGAGCAAAACCCATCGTCCCCAATCCACCTGAAGTAAAATGACTGTTATAACTCCTATATGAATAATACCTAGCTGCATACATCTGGTTTTGACCGACATCTGCTACAATTGTTGCGCTATTATTTGTTTCCTCGGATAACATTTCCACTACCTGAGCTGATTTTAATTTCTTTGATTTTAATTCTTTATCAAAAACTTTGACCTTTTCTTCATTTTTCCAGGCTGTAAACTGCGAAAGCCATTCCTGATTTTTCTTTGATTTGAGTCGCGGAAGTATCTGTTCCAAAACTGTTTTAGCATCGCCAACAACACCCAGGTAAGGTTTTACATTTTTGCCAATTTCGGAGGGATCAATGTCAATATGGATAATTTTTGCCTGTGGAGCATAATTTGCAACCTCACCCGTAACCCGGTCATGAAAGCGCATTCCCACAGCTAAAAGCACATCACATTGGTTTGGCGCTCTATTTGCTGCCACATTTCCGTGCATACCCGGCATACCCATATAAAGCCTGTGGTTTGTCGGTATAGTAGAGAGTCCGAGTTGTGTCAATGTAACTGGAATATCCTGCTTTTCAGCAATAGCAAGGAGCGTCTTCCCATCTCCTGAAAGAAGCATACCGTGTCCTGCAACGATAAGAGGTTTCTGGGCACTATTTAATAAATTGGTAATCTTTACCACCTCATCATCTGTTGCTTTCATTTTTACTTTCTCTTTGAGATAATCCTGTTGCCTGGGATAGTGAAAAACCGCATATCCTGTCTGTGCATCTTTGGCAATATCAATAAGTACCGGACCGGGCCTGCCGTGACTGGCAATATAAAAAGCTTCATGAATAACTGATACTATTTCCTCCGGACGGGTAATAAGATAATTATGCTTTGTCACTGGAAGCGTTACTCCAACTACATCTGTCTCCTGGAAAGCGTCAGTTCCAATTAGACCTGATGGCACCTGACCGGTAATACAGACTAAAGGAACGCTATCAAGCATCGCATCAGCTAGTCCAGTCACGAGATTTGTTGCGCCGGGGCCGCTTGTCGTAAAACATACTCCGACATTTCCCGTTGCCCAGGCATAACCCTCAGCCGCGTGCGCTGCACCCTGCTCATGACGTACCAGCACATGATGAAGTGACGGGTATCTGTAAAGGGCATCATATATGGGTATATTGGCTCCTCCGGGATAGCCGAAAATTATTTTTATCCCTTGGCGCACCAGACACTCGCAGACTATCTCTGCCCCCTGGACTTTATCACCCTCTTTTAATCTATGAAATTTTGTATTCATATGTATTTAAGGTCAACTTGTAACAGCTCCAAATGACGCGCTTCCCACCAGCTTTGCGTATTTTGCCAAAACTCCCCTTTTATATTTATCTGCCGGAGTTTTCCAATTCTTCCTTCTTTTCTCGATCTCATCTTTACTTATATCCAAATCTACGGTCCTTTTTTTCAGGTTTATAGTTATCATATCCCCTTCTTTCACCAAAGCAATTATCCCTCCGACTTTTGCTTCTGGTGATACATGTCCTATCATAATTCCGTGAGTACCGCCTGAGAAACGTCCATCTGTGATAAGGGCAACATCTTTTCCCAAACCTCTTCCCATAAGAGCGGAAGACGGAGAAAGCATCTCCCGCATGCCTGGTCCGCCTTTTGGACCTTCATATCTTATCACCATTACGTCTCCTTTTTTTATCTTACCGGCGAGGATGGCATCAAGAGCATCCTCTTCCCTCTCAAAAACTCTGGCAGGACCCCGATGCATTTCCATCTCCTTGCCGGAAAGTTTCATCACTGCACCCTCTTTCGCCATATTGCCATACATGACAACAATGTGATGGTCAGGCGGCGCCAAAGGTTTATCAACACTATAAACAATCTTCTGATTTGAGGGTCGCTTCCGGGCCGACCTGATATTTTCCTCTACCGTTTTTCCTGTTACTGTCATACATTCACCGTGAATAAGTCCTGCTTCATAAAGCATTTTCAAAACCATTTGTACTCCGCCAATGGTATGCAAATTCTCCATAACATAATCACCAAAAGGTTTGAAATTACCCAAAAGCGGCACTTTCTTTCCGATTCTGTCAAAATCAGAAAGAGTCAAATCAACATCTGCTTCATGAGCCAAGGCTAAAAGATGTAGATATGCGTTGGTTGAACCGCCCAGAGATAGAACAACTGTAATCGCGTTTTCAAAGGATTTTTTGGTCATAATATCCCTTGCTCTTATTCCTTTTTCCATAAGACTGAAAAGTGCCCTGACTGAATTTCTACAGTCAGCCTTTTTATCAGAAGAAACTTTGTTTTTGCGGTCTACTGCCAGATTTGTAGCTGAGCCTGGCAGACTCATACCTAGGGCTTCAATAGCGCTTGACATCGTATTGGCAGTAAACATCCCGCCACAGGCTCCAGCACCCGGGCAGGAATGACATTCTATCTGCCTAAATTCATAATCGCTCATTTTCCCCGCAGCGTGAGTCCCAATTGCCTCAAAAGTACTAACAATTGTCAAGTCTTTCCCATTATACCTTCCTGGCAAAATACTTCCTCCGTAAAGAGTCAAACCAATACTGTTGTTACGCGCAAGTGGCATAAGCGCCCCGGGAATAGTCTTATCACACCCAGAAAGAGTGATGATGCCGTCAGCCATATATGACTCGTGCATTGTCTCTATGCTATCTGCGATAAGTTCACGGGAAACGAGAGAATACTTCATCCCGGAAGTACCCATCGATTCACCATCGCTGACTACAGGAGTACCAAAAATAAAAGCTTTTCCTCCACCCTTTTCTATCTCATCTTTTACTATTTCTCCCAATTCCTGTACTTGCGCATTACAGGGGGTAGCGTTTGTGTAAGGACAAGCTACAGTAATTATGGGTTTCTCAAAATCGCGGTCGTTAAAATTGACCGCCCGCAACATTGCCCGGGCCGCCGCTCTCTTTGCCCAATCTTTACCTCCGGGAATCCCGGTCATCATATAACTTCTGTTTTTCAATTTATTTTGAGACATACTTAATTATTTAACCATTAATCATTAAGTCGTTCATAGATAGAAATTTCTTAGGAAATTCCCACTATATGTGAGAACACAACTCAATTCGTATCATCTACTCTCAAAAAAAAACCTCTCTTTCTTGAGAGGCTTTTCTGATTTTTAATTTCTGATTTTTAATTTCTAAATCCAGCCTCCCAAGAAAATCCCTGTCCGATGACAAGGACAATAATTGAGAGGATAACAACTGATAAAGTTGGGAAGCTTAACACGATAACTTAATATATACCAACATATATAGCTTGTCAAGAACGCCTTTTACACTATGTGGTACGGAGTGGGCCGTTTTAATATTGGATGAAATTAAATATTTTCTTTTGGCCTGAATTGTAACGCTTCAGTGATGTGGGAAACGGCAATTTCTTTTTCCCCTTCAAGATCCGCTATTGTCCTGGCGACTTTTATTGTCCGGTAATAAGTTCTAGCTGAAAAATGCATACTTGATACGGCCTGACGAAGAATATTTATACAATCTTTATCCAAAACTATCATTTCTCTTATCGCTTTGGTACTCAAATCACTATTACATACCATTGAAGTTTTCTTATACCTTTTTGTTTGCATATTTCGTGCCGCCTGTACTCTCTTTTTTACTTTTTCTGATAATTCACCTTCTATCTCATCATTGGTCAATTTCTCCACACGTACCGGAGGAAGTTCAACATGAAGGTCTATCCTGTCTACTATGGGACCGGAAATTCTTTTTTGGTACAGGGAAATTTGACCTGGTAGACATTTACAGTTGTGCACCGGATCTCCCCAAAATCCACAAGGACAGGGATTGCTTGCGGCAATAAGGACAAATTTAGCCGGATAACTGACTGTTCCTGCAGCCCGTGATATAGTGACTATCCCGTCTTCAATCGGCTGGCGAAGTGCCTCCAATACATGCCTGGAAAACTCAGGAAACTCGTCCAGAAACAGTACCCCTCTGTGAGCCAGAG
The DNA here is from genome assembly GCA_023379265.1 of Patescibacteria group bacterium. Taxonomy (GTDB): domain Bacteria; phylum Patescibacteriota; class Microgenomatia; order 2-02-FULL-39-11; family 2-02-FULL-39-11; genus JAMCUI01. Next base: position 36,860 of record JAMCUI010000009.1, on the reverse strand, counting down.
AGATCTCTCCAGGCATGGGATGTGCACCGCCGCCGATAAGTCCTATTTGTGAAGTAGTATGATGCGGGCAACGGAATGGTCTTACTTTTATAACAGAATCACCTTCGGGAATATTGCCCGTAACTGAATATATCTTTGTTACCTCCAAAGCTTCACTTTCTACCAAATCAGGAAGTATGCCTGGAAGCGCCCGGGCAAGCATTGTTTTCCCAGCTCCCGGAACTCCCCTTAAAAGCAAATTATGTCCCCCTGCAGCAGAAATCTCTAAAGCGCGTTTCCCTTGCTCCTGACCTCTAATATCTGAAAGATCAAACTCCGCCAACCTCTCCCTTTGCATATTGGAAAAAGGCGTGTGTTTATAAGGTTCAATCTTTACTGTTCCTGCAAGATGATGAAAAAGAGCAATCAGATTTTTGACGGGGTATATATCAATTTTGTCCACGACCGCCGCTTCCTTTGCATTCGTTTCAGGAAGAAAAAGAGAATGCTGACCTTTCTCTTTTGCCATAAGTGAAACCGGCAATATCCCTTTGGTATGACGCAAACTGCCATCAAGTGATAATTCTCCAAAAACAATGCTTTTTGACAGATCCGTATTTATTTGTCCGGAAGCAATAAGTATCCCTAAAGCCATTGGCAAATCATACGCCGGGCCTTCTTTGGGCAGATCAGCGGGAGCAAGATTTATCGTAATCCGATGCGCAGGAAACTCAGCCCCAGAATTTTTTATAGCCGCGCGCACCCTCTCTTTTGACTCCTCAACTGATTTTGAAGGGAGACCGACAATCGTAAATGAAGGAAGAGAATGGGTGGAAATGTCAACTTCCACAGTGACAGGAACACTTTCCAAACCCAAAGTGGCACCGGAGATGACTTTTGCTAGCACAAAAAATTAAAGGAATATATAAAACATTTTCCATGTTAACAGTTAGAAAAGAAATAAGATGTACGCTGGAATACATTAATACTCATTTATTTCCCATTTGTGTATAGTATAAGGGTAAGATCCATTTCCTATGGAATACTCAAAAATATTTCACAAAGCATTAAAAATTTCCGGATTGGCTCTGGCCTTATTTTTGTTCGGATCAATTTACTTTATGAGTAAATCAGGTATAAAAAAAAGTACAATTCAAATATCGTCCAAGTCTCCTCCACCCCAAATTCAAAAAGTTCTGGCCAAACAAACTGTAGTCACTAAAGCGTCAACTCCTTCAGCAACCCCGACTGATAAACCTGCAGGTTTTTGCCTGAATGTACCCGTGCTTTTCTACCATCATATAGAACCATATGCTCAGGCAAAAACGGAAGGACACGCTTCTCTCACTGTGGACGCGGGTTTTTTTGACCGACAAATGCAATATCTGGTTTCACATGGTTACCATACCATTACAGCAGAAGATTTAGCCCAAGCGCTTCTTCATCAAAAAATACTTCCATCAAAACCAATTGCAGTGACTATAGATGACGGGTATAGCGATATACCTACATACGCATTCCCGGTGGCACAAAAATATCATGTCCTACTCAACCTGATGATTCCCACAGGACTTTTGAATAACCCAGGTTACATGAGTTGGGACAATCTAAAAAATATGGTCAATTCAGGCGTGGTATTTGCCTATGACCATTCATGGTCACATTATTCCATGCCGGCGGGAAACGACACTAAAGACCAAATGGAGATCATGACTGCCAAGACTCAACTGGAACAACATCTGGGCGGCACAGTCAATATTTTTACTTATCCTTACGGCTCAACCGACAATAGGATAATAAATCTTTTACGAAACGACGGATTTATAGCGGCTTTCTCTACAAAAGGAGGATTTTTGCAGTGTGACAGTTTTATATACGATCTTCATCGAACAAGAATAGGAAACGCGTCTCTTTCAGCGTACGGATTATAGTTTTATGTATAATTACGTTTTAAGATATAGTATTTTGGAACAAAAAGATTATATTCCGGGGAAAAAGGAGTTTATATCGCTTCTATAAATCTACAATTCTACCGGTTATACTACTGCCATCAAAACTATATAGCTCAAAACAAGGAAAAATAACGGACTCATATCACTTATTCTTAATGTATATAATAGTATATATTCCTTCTATATTCAACCTCTAATCACTCAATATTTTTCTTTTTACCACCTTTATCTGAGAATATACTGATTGGAAAATGGGAACGAGCGGAATTTTCCCCATCTCAATTTTTATACACCCGTCTTAGTTGATTTTGTGAATAATCCGGATTTGTAATTGCATCAAATCAACATAGAGGGGTATACACTAATCGCATTCTCAATTGCGGAAAGTATATACTAAGTTAAAGTGCTTTATTCTTACTTCAAACTACGCCAGTATTACAAAAAACATGATAAAAGCGATCTGCCATTTGTCCCAAGCAGAAAAGAAAGAATAAAGGCAATGATAGAATTATCCGGAGTCCAACCAGGAGAAAAAAGCCTCGACCTTGGAGCCGGTGACGGCAGGATAGTCATCGCTTTTGCCCAAAAAGGCGCGTCTGCCAGTGGAGTCGAAATTGACAACATACTCTTTGATATTGCCAATCATAACGTAAGGAAAAAGAGGTTGGAGAAAAAAGCAAGAATAATAAAGGGAGACTTCTGGCAGGAAGATTTTGGGAAATACGATATCATAACTATCTGGGGACTGCGAAGAATTATGGGTAGGCTCGAGGATAAACTGCAAAAAGAGGCAAAACCAGGCTGCCGGATACTCTGCAATTATTTCGATCTTCCCACCTGGCCGCCGGCGGCGGAAAAGGAAAATGTCTTTTTATACATTAAGAAATGACGATATTGATTCTTAAAAGCGCTCTACCAATACCTATCCTCGGATGAAGAAATAATTCTGGGATCTTTGATTGTTTCCTCGAAATATCCAATTCTGTCAGACAATTGATGAGAAATTTTTTCTGTCGGATCGGCAAAAGTCAGAAAAATTCTGGCGGGTTGGCCGTCACCATACCGTATAACTTTGATAATATTTGTATTATAGGCGACTTTGTTCCCTTGGCATACATAAAGCACTCCTGTCTTTCCTTGCGTGGGACAATCTATGGGCATAAACATGTAATTTTCAAATTTAGCCAAATGATTGAAACCCATACCATCAACAGTCCTATTGCTAAGTATTCTCCTTGCTTCCTGTGGATCTATCCTACCGTAAAATAGAAAAAGCATTGGCGAAGTACCAGTGATGACGGTTTTTTTATACTTTCCAGACACCTCGTTTATTGTTTGAACCGTCTCTTTCCCATAGCTTTCCCTATACCATGGCTGGTGAACGTTTTGATGGACAAAGTAATTATGCATAAATGAAAGATATTGATATAGAGCATATGATAAAAAAAGCAAATATATACCGCCTCTCAAAAGGATATTTTTAGTTTTCAGGAAAACGTACCACTGCCAAAGTCCCATGGCAGTCAGAACTTCAAACATGGGTACGGCAATTACCGTCCTTTGGGTATTTGTTCCCATAAAAGATAGCGCGTCCGGAATCATGGCTAGCAAAATCCAAACAGGAAAAAGCAAATACTTCGTATCTTTTTTATGGATTACCTTAACAAAAACCAAATATAATCCGGTCAGGATAAACGGTAATTCCCAAAGGTAAAGAGGGCCGGAAAAAGGAATGGAGTACCTACCATAGTTGGTATCTCCCTGAAGGAAAAGAAAATCGGGAGTAAAATGGTCAAAATAGTTTTTGACTATCAAAAGAAAACTCATATATATTTTATTGTGGAATAACCTAGCTACGAATAAATTTCCGGCGTGGCCTTCTTCCTGAAGTGCCTCCGTGATAAGCGCCTGAATTTGCCCGTGCTGGAAAAGACTGGTTTGGCTAACACGTTGTAAAGGTTGCGTAAAGAAAAGCAAAATAAGCAGAACTATCGTCACAACAAAAGGAGTAATCAGATTTCTCACTGATTTCTTCTTGTATATAAAAATAAAGGAAAGAGTGATAAGCGGTATAAAAACAAAAGACGAATAATAGGATATGGTAGCAAGTATTAGCGTAACTAAAGATGCTACACGAAAAATATTCCTTCCGGTATTTAGATGCCTTACCCAAAAATAAAAAAGGAGCATGATAAGAAACACTTGCATCGAAACCTCATTTGCCGTCCGTGAAAAGATGATATGCCAGGGAGAAATAAGAAGAAGAAATGCTGAAAGTGTTGCTATCTTTTTGTCTCCTAAATATTCCTTGATGAAAAAATAAACCAGGACAATCGTCAGAAAACCAAAAATTATTGAGGGCAACCTGACAGCCCAATCAGATAATCCCAATACAGCCATAAAGGGCAAAAGGAAATAGGAGTATAAAGCCAGCTTGTAATCTCCGAAAGATTCAAGTATTAGGGGAAACTTTTGACCAAACTCATCTGCTCCTGTTTTGCCTAAGGCAAATGAACTGTACCCAAAAGCCAATTCATCCACATGAAATGCTGGGGTATGAGTAAAATCATAGATTCTGAAAATTACGCCAGAAATCAGCAATAAAATGACAGATACAATAAAAATTCTGCGCCACCACATACTGTTTGAATTATAGGTGACTTTGTACTCATTATTATGTAATCTATATCACACTAATAACGGGTGACAAAAATTTGTCGCTGTGTTATAAAGTACATATGTGCTTTTCCATACCGTATAAAGTGTTGAGAGTGGAAAAAGATAAAGCAATTGTAGAGGGCGGACAAACTGTCAAAGTTGGAAATGGACTAAAAGTATATCCGGGTGAATACCTCAGAATTGCCGGGAATGTAGCGGTTGGTTCACTCTCAAAACTGGAAGGATTAAAAATAAGAAAACTGATAAAGTCACTTGACGGAAACTGAATTTATGAAAAAAGGGATAATTTTTGCTATACTGACTGCCTGCATATCAGGCTTTTCAATCTTTTACAACAAACAGGTGATAGTATCAGGAATTGACCCTTTTGTTTTCAACATCACTCATAATGGCGGGGTTACTCTAATACTATCTCTTGTCATACTTGCTTCGGGAAGAAAAAAAATCCTGACGGGACTTAGCGTGTCTAGCTGGAAAAAACTTTTTTTAATCGGGCTTGTTGGAGGAAGTCTACCCTTTATGCTTTATTTTGAGGGATTGCGCACGGTTGCAGCAATAAATGCCAACCTAATACACAAAACTCTTTTTGTCTGGGTGGCTCTTATGGCTATACCTATTTTGGGAGAAAGGCTCAACATATGGCAAACTGCAGGCTACACCTTTTTACTTCTCAGTAATCTTTTTATCGGAGGATTTCATGGATTTCAGGCAAGCACAGGAGAACTGCTCATATTTTCTGCCACTCTCCTTTGGTCGGCAGAAAACATCATTGCTAAAATTACACTTTCCGGAGTTGATGCAGATATAGTCGCCTGGGGAAGAATGTTTTTTGGGACAATTATACTTATTGCTTTCTCAATTCCCATGCAGAAATTCGGATTGTTATTTAATCTTCCCACTGCCTATATAATCCCTTTGACCGTAAGCACACTCTTCCTTACGGGTTATGTACTCACCTGGTATAAAGCGCTCAAATATGCACCAGCAACGATAGTCTCGTCAATTCTTGTACTTGCCACACCGATTACTAACATTTTGTCATTAGTCGCCAATCACCAATCATTTGTCATATCACAACAAATGATAAGTACTTTATTGACTTTTTTGGGGGTAACATTCATCACATTTCTAATGTCAAACAAAAGAAAAACAGAGTTTATTCCGGACTTGCTTTCCAAATAATTTCTGATGAATCCACAAGGATTGGCTCTCTGTTGCCGATACTCAAATCCTCCAAATTCTCTTGCGTTGTGCGGCCCACCTGAGAAAAATATTGACCTTTCCTGGTATACCCAAACCGGCAACGTGGATCGCGGAACTGGTGAAATTTTAGAGCAGTTTCATACTCTTTACAATTATCTTCAACTCATATCCTATGAGAACGGGATAAAGGATCCTTTTGATCCGCGTGTCGTTGAAGCATACTGGTTGGGTAACAGTCTCCTAACCAAAGTTTATGCCAAACCATTTGCCAGACATCTTACTGAAACTTTAGATCTTAAAAGGAAAATTAAAAAAGAGGCGGTGAGCATACTTATGGAGAAAATAGATAAAGGAGCGCTTCCCCACCATGCTTTTCATGTCATGAATGTATACCGGCGTACTGGCCATTTGGATATAGCACACACGCTGTCTACCATGGACGCCTGCATCATAAATTGGGGGAAAGTCGAAAAAATACTCCCAGATAAGCTGATCGTAAAAACACAGGGATTGTCAGAAAAGGGAGGTAGAATATCACTTGATAGAAATCTTTTGCGTACCATTTCGACGCAGGGGGAAAAGGATATCCGTCGGAAAAACCTGAATGAAGGAGACTTTGTCTCATACCATTGGGGAAGATTTTGCCAGAAGCTTTCCGGCAGACAGTTAAAAAATCTTTCATATTATACCCATCAGGCAATTAAATACGCTAACAGTTAAAACTAAATGCATCACAAAGCAGTCTATTATTTAGGAAATCAGACTTATAAGAATGACAATACGGTATTTCTCTTCATTCCCCTACTTAAAAAGAAATTTCCTCATGTAAAATTTATTCATCTTGATCCGACTGAAGAGATTAATCCTTTTCATCTGAAAGATGGGTTTACTCTTATTGATACTGTGTATGGTATAAAAAGGGTAACCGTTTTTCACAATCTTGATAATTTCAGCTTATCACCGAGAGTAACTGTACATGATTATGACTTACCAATTGATATAGGTATCCTGACAAAATTGGGAAAGATTAAAAAAATACTGCTTATTGGTATTCCCCGTGATAAAAAGAGAGTTGCCGAAACGGAAAAGGAAGTGGAGGATATATTAAAATTGATCTGCGGAAGCTCGTAAGCCAGATTCTGTTTTAAGATAACCATTTCTCTCGGTTGATGATAATTATCACCCTACCGCCCCGTATTTACGGGGTGCTTTCGTACTTTGGTCCGCTTTACCCTAGTAAAAATCGTCAGATTTTTTACTGGGCAAATTCGGGAAGACATCCGTCTTTTTCGGACCGTTCGGAAATTGCTGCAGGTGGGATTGCCTTTATCGTTTCATACCTCCAACATGCCCGGATAAATTGCTTTACCCTGAGCGAAGTCGAAGGGTCGTCTCTGTGGCTCTCTCATCCGGTTGCTTCCGGAATCGTATCCGTCAGCTTTCGCATCTGGATCACCAGTCCCGATATAACTTCGGTATCGGGTGTTACCACCCGTCCCCTGCCTTCAGCAGTCTGGACTTTCCTCCCAGTAAAATTCTGAGGAATTTTACTGGGCGGTTATCCGGCCTCCGCAGATCATATGAATTATATCATTTTACCCTCTTTTATCAAAATTTCTGAGGCTATCCCATCAAAACAAGTGTCATTCTTGCGCCCGCCTTGCCGGCGAGGCAGGAAGGTGAAAATCGATTCACAACCTAGTAGGAAACATGTTACTTGTTTTTAAGATATAAGTGTCAAAATTTCTTATTGACTGAAAATCTGTCCGGCAGTATCTTATAGACATGCCCAAAAAACTTAAAATCGGCTGGTTTTCCTTTTCTTGTTGTGAAGACTCCACAATCATTTTTACTGAAATCCTAAACGATCATTACATGGAATGGAAAAACCTTCTGGATATAAAATCTGCGCTGGTACTGCAAAAAAAGAGTGAAATAAAAGACCTGGATGTGGCCTTTGTCGAAGGTGCCATCACTTCCCAAAAACAGGAAAAGAAACTTTTGGAGATCAGAAAAGAGTCAAAAAGACTAGTAGCTATAGGCGCCTGTGCTTGTGTAGGCATGCCTTCTTCTCAAAGGAATCTGTTTGACCAGATGACTAGAGAGGAAATAAAAAATATACTTATCAGGTTCCAGTATGCCGATAAGGTAAAAAGGCTATCGGAAGTGGTAACTGTCGATGATCAGGTACCGGGATGCCCAATGGACGAAAATATATTTCTAAACGTAGTAAATAAATATCTGAAGGAGTTTGGAATAATCTAAATTTTATTACATCAAAAATGCACGATCTGGATTTATCCTTAGCAGACATATCAAAGATAGAAGGAAAAGCCGCCTGCAATGTAAAGGTCAGAAACGGTAATGTACAGGATGTGAAGTTCTCAATTGCCGAATATAAAAGATTTTATACACAAGCAATAAGAGGAAAAGACATCATTGCTCTCCCACAGCTGACAGCCCGTATTTGTGGAACGTGTTCCAATGCACATCTTCTTTGTGCCCTAAAAGCAGTGGAAAACGCAATTGGCTTGACACCAACAGAACAGACAATCACACTTCGTAAACTCTTAAATTACGGGCTTATCATAAGGGACCATGCGTTACACCTATATGTGTTTGTCCTACCTGATCTTTTTGGACATGATTCCATTTTGGACTTTGACGAAAAAATCCCGGAAGAACATAAACTCCTGGATGACACTTTTTCTGTCAAATCGGTAGGAAACAACCTCTCAAAAAGAGTAGGAGGCAGATCTGTCCATGCTCCGTTTCTAACTGTTGGCGGTTTTACTAAACTGCCAACGACACAAGATTTACAAAAAAGCATCCCTGAACTTCAAGCAATAAGAGAAAAAATATTGAACCTTATGGAAATATTAGCCCAAAAAGACAAAAAATTGAACAGAGATGATATTGTTTTTGCCGGACTGTCCGACGATGAATATTCCTTCCTTTATGGTGATCTGAAAAGGAGTGACGGGGAGACTGTACCTTCGGAAAAATACGGTGAATTTCTAGAACATAAAGCCATACCCTATTCTCATGCCTCCGGCTATAAATTCGCAGGAAATGTCTATATGGTTGGCGCTCTTGCCAGACTCAATCTGGCCAAAGAAAAACTCCACCCGGCTACCCAAAAAAGTGCGTCCAAATATCTAAATCTCTTTCCTTCTACCAATATCTTTCACAATAATCTAGCTCAAGCAATTGAAATACTCCATGCAATTGATTCCTCCATAGATATTATAAAAAAGTTTGAAGTGAAAGAGGAGAAACCAGTAATAGCTCCACGACACGAGGGCACGGGAATAGGAGTAATTGAGGCACCCAGAGGCACTTTGTACTACCGGCTGGAAGTGGACAATGCCGGGAAAATAAAATCGGGCCAAATTGTCGTACCCACCGGCCAGAACCAGATAGGCATTGAAGGCAGTATCAGTAAATTCCTAAATGACAATATAAATAATTTGGAGGAAAAAGAAAAAATCAGTCTTGAGATTGAAAAAATAGTCAGAGCCTACGATCCTTGTATGAGCTGCGCTTCACACTTTTTGAAAATAAAATGGATGTAAATCTTTAATCTATATCACAAATTTCCCACAAAGTCTAAGTTATTTACACGCTTTCCCAAATCCCGCCACCTTTCTCTCGTCGTGTCGGTTCAGAAGAGATGGAACTCTAAATATGATATCAAGCCACAGCCATTGTTCCGGATTGTATTTGACTATTTGAGTGATAAACGCCACGCCAGAAGGATACCTGGCTTGCGTCAGTGGGTTTCTCTCAACTTGAGGTACTCTGAAATTATCGTTTCAACAGTCACAAAAGTAGGCACAGCCAAAAGGGCTCCGGCAATACCATCCAGTTTTGCCCCCATCATAAGAGCAATAATTGTGACAAGAGGCGGAATTCCTACTGCCTTCTCCATAACCACAGGCACAATAAGCTGGGCTTCAAGCTGCTGTATAATAAAATATACTGCCACAGTCAGAAGTGCCAAAAGAGGCGAAGTGGTAAGTGCGATAAGAACGGCCGGAATGGCAGAGATTATGGGTCCGATGATGGGTACAATCTCCAAAATCCCCGCAAATATTGCCAACGCCAGAGCGTAAGGAAGTCCCAAAATTGATATTCCCACAAACGTAGCCAAACCAATAGTGACTCCGAGTAAAAGTTGCCCTCTAACCCATGCTCCAAGCCGTTCCTCAATCCTTATAATAATCTTTACTACTTTTTTGGCGCCTTCCACTCCCATAAAAACAGCCAACTGCTTATCAAGATGTTTTCTTTCCAAAAGCAAATAAAATGATATGACTACTATCGTAAATAAAGTCACAATATTGGCAAATATACCAATGGTGACGTTTAGGAGATTCTGACCGATTGGAGTGAGTTGCTGGGAAATAACTGAAGAATCAATCTTAACAAAAGGTATGACGGAATTAAGATACTCTGGCATTTTTTCTGCTAGATGAATGGATTGGGCAGCTAAAACCGGTAATATTGAACTTCCTGCAAAAAAGAGAAAGGCAATAATAAGAATATAAATTAGAATTATAGAAAGAATCCTGGGTACATGAATTGTATCTGAATAATCAGCCAATGGTTTGAACGCAGCCATGAGTATAAAGGAAATGAAGATGAGAAAAATGATTTCTTTCAGCTGCAGCAAAAACCATAACGTAAGAAGGAAAATTACGGTAAAAATTATAGTCTTGTGTGATATCTCAATCTTTGATGGCATACGTTTCTTTCATTTTAACCACATACCTAACAATTCGTGACTAATTCTGATTGTACCATTTTCCCACTGCATCATCTATCTCTCCCATATAACTTTTTCTACTGATATCAAACCACAATATATTCTTTAGTTTCTTGAAAAAAACCATTTGCCTGCGGGCAAACGCATGCTCATCCCACTTCCATGCCATTAAAGCTTCGGAAGAGTGTTTTGTACCCTGAATAATCTCTTTGAGATGGATTGCTCCTGTTGACGTCAGTGACGGCAAATCCCAACTGTATCCTTTTTCCAGAATTTTCTCCACCTCGTCTATGGCCCCGTCGGCAAATCTTTCCTCTACTCTCTTATCAATTCTTTCATACAACACTGGATAGGGAGCTTTTAGCCCAAGAATTAAAACATCAGATTTTTGTGTGAGATACCCATTATCTTTTTTACTATCTAACTGAACCCTAGATTTTGCCACCTCGATTGCCCTTATCAGCCTTCGGGGATTTTGCTTGTCAGAGTAGTTCATGTTTTCCCATTTATTTCTGTCTTCTATAACTAACCTCTGTTGTAAGCGTACAAGTGGAAGTTTATCCAATTGATTCCTCAATTTGATATCAGGATAAACACTAAATGTTTCAGTTGGATAAAGTAGAGATTTTATATAAAACCCAGTTCCCCCTACAACCACTGGCAGTTTACCATGCAGATTTATGAAATTTATCACTTTCATAGCAACATCCTTATATTCCTTCACATTGAAACCGTAGTCAGGTTCAACCATATCAGTCAACCAGATAGGGATTTCCTCTTTCAATCTGTAACCAATTCTCACTGCACAACTAGACTCATTTAATTTTGAGTTGTAATCATCATGAATCCTTCTTACCGTTTGGTCGAAGGGGCATTTAAGTTTTGAGTTTTTGTCTATATCTTTCCCTGTCAATATATCCAATCCACGGTAAACCTGACGGGAGTCCGCTGATACAATCTCCCCAGAGTATTTTTTACATAACCTAACCGCAAGATCAGTCTTACCTGTCGCTGTCGATCCACAAATAATAAGAACTTTATCTTTTCTCATAACATTTATTGCTTCAAGACTCTCCTCTTGGTATGCTTATATTCTAATGTAAAGTTTCATTGGAAAAAACTACCGATGCAAACCAAAATCACTACCAAAAGAGTACTCTTCATTTCTTTCTTTGTTGACATTCTGGACGTCGTTACAAATATTGTTGTTGCGGTAATTACTGGAAGCGCGGTCATTTTTGCAGAAATGGTACAAGGAGTCACCGACACCTTAGGCTCATACCTTCTAATAATCGGATACCGCAGGTCTAACAAACCCAAAGACCCTTCCCATCCTTTCGGCTATACAAGGGAAGTATTTTTTTGGTCGCTCCTTTCATCTATGGTGATGCTTTTCTTGGGAAGCGGTTTATCTCTTTGGCGTGGATATTCGCAAACTAGAGCCCCTGAAATAATTCACGGTAAATGGCTGGCACTGGGAATTCTTTTCTTTTCTGTCATCACCAACAGCTATTCACTCATGCAGAGTGTAAAAAAACTCCATATTCCAGGCACAAACCTAATACACGTCTTTAAGGTCTCAGGTAAACAATTGGTCAAAACTACTCTCATAAAGGACCTTCTCGGAACATTATCTGCTCTTATCGGACTGGCTGCAATTGCAATGTACGACTTAACTGGGATACTTTTTTTTGACGGATTAGGTGCAATTTTTATAGGTATACTCATGGTAGTTTTTGCCCTGATACTTACTTACCAGACCAGAAACCTGATTGCAGGAATGGCCGTCCCCAAAGCAATAATCGTCAAAATCAGGGAATCCGTCACCAAAATTCCAGAGGTTATCACCATAAATCATCTTGCTGCTATCTACACCGGTACAGAAAAAGTCCTGGTAGACCTTGATTTGGACATCAGCAAAAACCTGAACACGACACAAATAGAAAATGTGCTTGACCATGTAAAAAAAGCGGTCACTAGCGATATACCTGAAGTACAATCAGTACAGATAGACTTAAACTCGCCGCTAGTCAAAGAAGAAGTAATAATAGAAAAGACACCGGAAAATATACTGCCTGGTCAAATGAAATAAGAATTGGCTTCAATTCCTGTATCTTTTGGAAAGGTTGGGTTTGTTTATAAGTTCCTCCAATATCTGCCATCTCTTTTTCTTTATCTCGTGTGGAATATCATCCTCGAAAACCTTGTGTGCTGCCGTCATGGGTCTGTCGGAATACATGGCAAGGTATGCTTTGTAAAAACCTACTTTTTTTGCCAGGTCTACTGTTTCTAGAAATTCCTTTTCAGTTTCTCCGCAAAATCCTACTATGATATCTGTGGAAAATCTGACATCTGAGATCTTCTTTTTCATCCTTTTTATCAGTCCCAAATATTTATCTTTATCATACCAACGATTCATTCTTTTAAGCACTGTATTGCTCCCTGACTGGACCGGTAGATGTATATTCCTTGTAATTTTCTTATTTCTGGCGATAACATCGATAAGCTCGCCGGAAAAATCCCATGGATTTGAAGAGATAAAATCTATTTTTTCTATCCCTGTAATCTTACAAATATCCTCTAGAAGATATGGAAAAAGCGTGGGGATACGCAAACGGTTGAGATGCTTCACCATTACCGGCTTTACTATTCTGCCATCAGGCAACTCATACCCTTTTGAGGCAGAGACAGCTTTTCTTCCTTGGAAATATTTTTTATCGATATCGCGCATAACCTGGACATTATCTTCGCCTACCACAAGATCTGCCCCGTAAGAATTCACATTCATTCCCAAAAGAGTAATTTGGGTATAACCTTCACTTGCCAATTTCCGACATTCATCAAGAATATCCTGATAGGGCCTGCTTATCTCCCTCCCCCTGGTAAAAGGCACAACGCAAAACGTACAGAAATTGTTACAACCGTTTGAAATCGGCACCCAAGCGTTCTTTGAATCCTGCCGCAACGGCGAATTGTCAAAACCTACTTCTTCAATAGGCAGAAATTCATCCACGTTGGGCATCCGCTTTCTTACAAGATGCATAAATTTACCGGTTTTATCCCTTGCCGCCATCCCCACCATGCAGCCTGTCACTATAATTTTTTCTGGCATTCCACTTGCCAATTTTTTCTTTGTCAGGTTGTATACTGTGCCGTATACTCTGTTCTCCGCCATCTCTCTTATCATGCATGTATTTATGACTACGTGATGAGCCCGTGAAATATTTTTAGTCTCTTCCATACCCCTTGCCTGAAGCATGGAAGCTATCCTTTCCGAATCGGACTCATTTTGCGCACATCCAAAAGTCTTTATAAAAAACTTTTTTGTCATATTAAGGGTATATTTTACCATTCGGAGGAAATTACTATAAAAAACCAGCAGGTTACTTTTTATTTTTCAAGGGTGTGATATCCTTGAGTACTTCACTGACATGAACTTTAGGTTGGACATTTACGTAGATTTTCGCTATTTTCCCGTCAGGATTTACTAAAAAAGAAGTTCTTTTCGTACCCAAAAACTCTCTTCCCATAAATTTTTTGGGTCCCCAGACATCATAATCTCTGACAGTCTTTTTTTCTGAATCGGAAAGAAGAGTAAATGGCAACTTATACTTCTCTGAGAATTTTGCATGACTAGCTACCGAATCAGTGCTTATCCCTATCACCCTAACACCAAGTTTATTAAATTCCGGCAGGTTATCGCGCAATTCACACGCTTCTATTGTACAACCGGGAGTGTCATCTTTGGGATAAAAATAAATAAGCAACCACTCGCCTTTATAATCAGAAAGTTTATGTATCTCACCATCTCTGTCAGAAAGATTGAAATCAGGCGCTTTTTGGTCAACTTTCAATTTCATGAATGTATTTTATCACACAAACATTAAAGCATGATGGGAAATTAAAAATCAAGATTTGTTTGGTCTGCGCTTTTCTCGTCAGGTGAAGGCAGCATATCAAGACCTTTGACATCCGGCAGTGACCGACCCAACATACCCTGCAGATCGCCGTACATTCCGGAAAGATTATCAAAAACTTTGCGTATATTCTTGTCCTGTTTGGCCCACTTGAGTGTGAACCAACGCTTTTCTTTTTCAAGGTCATCCTTCATCGCATCATATGATTCCAAAACTGCTTCGAGTCTCTGCTTGAATTCCACTCCGGTGAAATATTTGTAGAGTATATCCATCTTGCTTTGCCTATTAATATTGGCGTATTTTGCGGAGGTAATCTCGAGAAGCGACCGGCGGAGTACAAGGGATAACCCGTAAACAGATTCAAAATTACCAACCCATACATTATTTATTATCCCAAAATTGTTTATGCCATCCGGCAATATCTGAGTGATAATAACGGCTATTTCAGCCTTGGCTTCCCTCTGATCTTCTTTCAGTTTGACTATCCAATCATTGTTCCAGGCCTTTGTCCTTTTGGACTCCCAGACAATTGCTCCACAGTCCCTGCCATTGTTGGCTCTCACTTTTTGGAGCACATCTGCTCCCCTTACTCCTTTTGCAACGGGTAAAATCTCGTCGTATGGATATTCGCGCTTTAATATATTTTCAAGCTCCAACTCCAATACTTCACCCTGTAGTTGTTGTGAACCCTGTTCTAACTTTCGTTTATATTCCTCCACCATCTTCAGGGCATCATCAAGTTTCTTATCTTTTTCTAGGATTTTGAGTTTATACTCTTCATTTGCCCTTTTATTTTCCTCAAGCCTTATCTTTTCTTCTTGGTTGGCAATCCTTTTTTCCATCTCCAGTCTACTTTGCTCATTCTCCGACTTTAATGTCCTCATGAGTTTATTTATTTCCAAAAGCTGATCAGATAAGCTTTTATTCTGTTTTCTCAGCTCTTCCACTTCATTACCTTTATCCTTCAACTCAAGCTCCACTTCACTTTTCAGCTTCCTGCCTATTTCTTCTTTTAATGCTTCTTCAATTTTTGTCTTTTCTTCAGCCAGCCTCTGGCGGTAAAACTTCTGATATTTCTCCTGAATCTGGTGGGATAAAGCTTCGGTAAGAGGAATTGTATGTTTACAGTAAGGACAGATTATCTGGTCATTCATAATGCAGACATTATACTATAAAAAACTCGCTCTTTACTTTCAGCTTTTTTTCAAACAAAATATATATACTGACCGTATTCTCACAAACGGGAAGTATAATACATACATATGAGTGACACACCCAGTCCTGAAGATATCTGTCCCAAATGCGGCGAACCTCTGGGAGAAATTGTGACCACGCCTACTGGCCGCAAATTGCAAAGGTGCAGCGCCGGCAAATACGATCCGCAAACCAGGAAGACGGAAGGATGCACATTTGTCAAATGGTTCCCGATTGAACCAAAAACACTTGAGGAGAAATGTCCCAAGTGTGGAGCGCCGCTCTTGCTTGCGGTTACCAGATTCGGCAAAAAGTTGAAGAAATGCTCAACAGCAGGATGGGATAATGAAAACCGCAAACCCACTGGTTGCGACTATGTACAATGGATTACAGGAACATCCATAGAACTTGACGAAAAATGTCCAGAGTGCGGCGCAAAACTGGTCCTTTATACTACCGCCAAAGGTAAAAAGATGAAAAAATGTTCGACAGCCGGCTGGGATAAAATAAAGCGGGAAGCCACAGGCTGCACATATGTACAATGGCTAAAACCCGAAGACGCGGCAAAATACGAAAATCAGGAATAATATAATCCTCTCACCTTCATCCACAACTTCTGGCTAAAACCCGAAGACGCGGCAAAATACGAAAATCAGGAATCTATTTGAAATAATCCGGCTCGTTACCCGGTTTCCATTTGATACTGCATCCTATACTTGGTTTTTGCATGGTTGGGACCTCTCTACCGGACAATACTGCATCAATAGCATTTCTGATATCTTTCCCCGTAACGGGGATACCATTTCCAGGCCTACTATCATCAAGCTGTCCACGATATACCAAGCTTCTATTTTCATCAAACAGGAACGGGTCGGGAGTACATGCGGCACTGTAAGCTTTGGCCGCTTCTTGAGTCTCATCGTAAAGGACCGGAAAGGTAAAACTTTCTTCCTTGGCCATCTGCGCTAATGATTCTGGAGAATCTTCACTATGCTTTGAAGGGTCATTACTGCTTATCGCAACCATTGCCAAATCTTTATCACCATAATCACGCCCTAACTTTGCTAATCCAGCCTTCACATGGATAACATAAGGACAATGCCCGCATAAGAAAACCAATAAAAGCGCTTTTTTTTCTACAAAGTCCTGTAATGAAATGATCTTCCCTGAAGTAACATCAGGGAGATGAAAGTCAGGAGCTTTTGTACCCAAAGAAACCATTTTTGAGGAAACAAGAGTCATGTACAATTTTATTGTAACATATGCCCCAACCGTAAAACCTTTCCACTTCTCTTGACAATAAGACGATTAAAATATAAATTAATAGAGGGTTTCATCTATGAAGGTCAAAAACCTGATGCGATTGAAACCTAAAACGGTATACCTCGATGCTCCTGTTGAAAGGATATGGGATCTTATTTCCCACGAACAGATACATATGGTTCCTGTTCTGGATAAAGAAAACGAAATACAAGGAATCATAACAGCTGAAGACCTACTGATAAATCTTGTTCCGAACTACAGAGAGTTTTTTACGGATTTCTACCCTACCTCACCCACCCTTGATGATGTTGAAAAGAAATTGGCCGACAATATAGATTTGACTGCTAAGGATGTAATGAATAGAACAGTCTATACGGTTTACGGAAACCACGACGTTTTTAAGGCATTATCACGTATGCTGGCTTATAATAAGCGGATTTTGCCAGTCATCGACAAAAGGGAGAAACTCATTGGTTTTATTGTGGAAAAAGATATATTCAAATATCTGTTTACCAAGCAGAAAAAGATCTTTTCTGGTATAAAAAGGGACGGGGGTAAAGTCAAGGTAGACATCGAGGATAAATCAGAAAAAAGTCTATTAAAACTGAAAAAAAACATTCAAAAAACATCTAAATATCTAAAATTCCTACGCAGTGGAGTCCACCCGGGTTAAAGCACGGGGCTCTCTCTATTTACCTTATTCTATTTTCATTTCGATTTTCCACCATCAAAAAAATAATTTAGGAGCTATAATATGATTATGGTCAAGAAAAAAAACAATGAGTTCTGTTCCCTGGAACCGGATTTTCCCAAGGAGGCTTTCATCACTTTTCTCCTTTTGTCGGAAAATTATAATATGCTTGGCATGTACCCGATGCCATCGATTTATCGCACTTTTGATGATGTCACTTACTCCATGCAAAAAACCGTCCATGAAGCTAATAAGAAAGGTGATTTTTCCATAAACGATATATGCATACTCATTCCTATTTCTTTTGCCGTACAATATCCTCTCAGAAGGGAGTTCTGGACAAAACCCACAATGCATTTTGGTGATAATGAAAGGATAAAGATATTCGCCCCTGTAGCATTGTACCCGGAATTCTATCGGCTCCTAATTACTCCTACATATTTTGACAACAACGGCACCTGGCACTTGCATGCAACACTCCCCCTCCATCTATCCACAAATTTCTCTGCTATCGAACAGTTTATGCTACTATCCGACCAACCGGTAGATGAAAGAGCAAAATATGCGGCGGTATATAACCTTGGCCATGCGATAAGATACAACTGGAAGACAAAAGAGACATCAACAATGCAGATGGAAGTAAGGGAAAAAACCGGTCTAAATTAGCTCAGAAAAAAAAGTCTTTGCCAGTTTGCCTATATCTTGGGAATACCCTCCCTCCTGTACAAAAAAAGTCGGCAACAATAATCTTTTTATCATTCCAGCTACTATCCGGTAATCAGACCTGTAAAGCCTCATCTCAGCTAGAGGATCCTGTGCATAGGTATCAAAACCCAAAGATACTCCTAATATATCTGGAGAGAATTTTTTTATTTGTCTTAATCCAAGAGACAAGGCCTCTATGTATGAATCCATACTTGTACCTGGAGGCAAAGGGAAGTTAAAACAATTGTCATGCTGCGCAAGACCTGTACCGGGATAAAGTGGCGACTGGTGCAGTGACACATAAATGATATTTTTTTTGCCACGGAAAATATCTTCTGTACCGTTACCATGATGGACATCAATATCCAGTATGGCTACCTTTTTCCCGTCTGCCAGAAGCCTGGCAGATGCCACTGCAATATTATTGAAATAACAGAATCCTCCCAATTCTTTCCTTGTCGCATGATGGCCTGGCGGACGGGCCAAGGCGTAAGTAAAACGTTTTTCTCTGCCATCCTCAAGAAGAGAAATTGCTTTCAAAGCCGCTCCGGCAGAAAGAAGAGCAAATGAATATATATTTTCTATATTGGGAGTATCAGGATTATAAAACTCATTCCTTTTCACCTGCTCAACCAACGACATGTTATGCACACGAAGTAAATCAGATAATGTTGCGGCAGATGGAGTTTCAAAATGAAACAGGCCAGCATCTCTTAACTCATGATAGATAAGTTCTAACCTTTGTGGAGATTCAGGATGTCCTACTTCACCAAAGTCCAGGAATTTAGAAGAATATATTACAGTCATGTTTAATAGTATGCACTAGACAATAAACCATCTTCTGCATTTTCTTAATAGTAAATGCAATACATGAGACATCAGTGGGAAAGCTTTACTTCTTTACTACCATCATGTTCCAAATGACGGCAAATACAAATCCCCCAATATAACCACATACAAATTTACAACTGATAATTGAAATTCGGATTTACCACTTTTCTTATCTTCAAACGGTGGGAATGGAAATCTACTACAAAGGCTAAAGGGAGGTTTTTTTTCAATAAATAGAAAGCAAGTTGCTTATAAAATATACGATGGCGCAATAACACTCTCCCCTTAAGGTCCAGAAGTATTTTGTCTTCAATAATAAATTCAACGATATGTCTGTCAACTACTTTCCCTAAATATTCAAGCTCTATAACCTCATTTTGCCGGAAGAAAAATCCCCGTGCTTCAAGTTCATATCTTACCGATTCGATATAATCCTCATCTGAGAGATAGGCTCCACCTTCCTCACTTATCTTATAGCATAAGCCGACAATACTGCGTACCAAATCGGCAAGAAGCAGAACCATTTATTTAACTATACTACACATGTTACCAGATTTCAGTTCCTTTCCTTTTTACTTCCAGTTTGCATCTGTCCTTCAGTCATCGCTAAAAGTTTACCCATTTCCCTCAGAAACACCTTGGCGTGTTCGCGGCTCATACCGATTCGTGATACAATCCTCAGCTGATTGGTATTACCTATTTTCTGGCAAACATCAAAAACAAGACCGTACTCATTCGTACTCATAAATATATTGTCTGTGTATAAAATAGGAGTGGTATCAAGATTGACATTTACCGCTACAGACTGACTTTGGCTTTTGTTGTCATCTGAACCCATAAGCTTCACCTCCTTTTGACGGTAGAATATGTTTTGAGCGAAATAACAAGAAAAATCATAAATGGAACTATATATAGAAAGTTAAACCAAAATATAGGATTTCTCACCGGTTCGGAAATTTTTGCTGTAAAAAATTTAGCAAAATTTAGGGGATCCCTTAAAAGCGATTTTTTATCAGGAAAGTAGACAGTAATAAAATCTCCTTCTGATGTAATAAGGTCTGTATTCTGCGTAGGGTCAAGCTTATCAAGCTGCAATTCAAGAGTATATTTTCTGTCTTTTGAATTGGTTATAACTGGAAATCCAAAAGGGTGGTAGTAACTGTCTATTATCTCACCTGTAGCATAGGAAGTTTGCGCGATTACTTTTCTTTTACTATCCAGAAGGCTTATTTTAAGATTTGTTGCCACTGGTGAAGCGCCGCCGGGCGGATTATCGACGCCTTTATTCAAGACATGTACTGTAACCATACCTAAATTATTATCAGCCGCCGTAAAACTTCTTTTTATCGGATCAGGCTTCAACGTCAAAAAAATCTTTTTACCTGACAAATAAGGCAAGAAAGATGCGTCATGCCTCACTGCAAATGTAAAAAGTGATAATGGTGGACGGTAAGCGATATACAATAAAACCAACGAAACTGTACATATTCCAGCAATACTTTTACGGGCGGATAAAGCCGTATATCTGACATTATGAATGGCTACCCTTGTAGATTTAACAGGAGCCGATTTTTTCCTTTGCAAAAAATAAGGCTTTTCCAGGAAAGGATAAAGCAGGCAAGAAAGCGCTATAGATCCAATCACGGATACCACTGCCAGCTCTATACCGGATAAACTATTGACGACAGGTATATATTTTTGGGAAATATGAATGACAAGCGTATGAATAAGAAATAATAAATAGCTGTATTTGCCGAGAGATATAAGAACTCTGTTGTTGAAAAATTTTGCCGCGGCGGATTTATCAATAGTCAAAGTCAGAAGAAGAAGGCTGACCGGAAACACCAGTAATATTTGGATTATGGGGCCAAAAGCTCCAGGAACATATTTGTTTAGCGGAAGATGTCCAAATATGAGAAAAAGGAGCAGTAGAAACCATAAAGGGTGTCGGATAACGGATAGAAATGGAGACAGTCTTTCCTTAAACCACACAAGATTCATACCAATCGCCGTCCCGGCAATAAAATAGATCATAAGATGAATCTTTACTATCTCAAATCCTAAGACCCTTTGGCTTATAAGATAAAGTCCATAAGAAAAGGGCAGGAGGGAAAGCGCCAGAATTGCTTTTAGCTTAATATCTTTCTCCTTACCCAAATATTGAAATATAGGAACAAAAAAAAGGGGGTATAAGAGATAAAAAAGAACCTCAGCAATTATGGCCCAATACACACCGTCCATCTGTGCCACGTATTGCCCGAATGGAAGCGTCATTGTGGCGTTTATAAGTCCGGAAATAAGCAAACGAAGTCTATCACTCCAAACCTGGTAAAAAACGCTGGCTGGGACACGCAAGAGAAAAAAAGAATAACCAAAAGCAACTGCCCCTTGTATAAATAACCAGGATACCATGAGTATTTTTCCTGCAGGAATATGGGAAGCAATCAGACGGCTGACCACCTCCCAAACCAATCTTTCAATTACCACTAATACAAACAGGATAAGAAGGACAATGGGAATTCCCGGCATCTCTTTCCCTAAAAGACTAATTGCCGTCCACGTAAATACCATAACCAAAAATGCCGGAAAGATCCTGGCATACCTCAAAGACCAGAAGGAAAATTTATTTCCGGGATTAGGATGCAGCAACCCCATAAGAAAGCCTGTAAGGATAAAAAATATAATTACCCCTACCCCGCCGCTACCAAGAATAATATCCAGAACCGGAGCTAAAAATGAGGGAATTGAGGAGTACCAGACTCCCAAAGGAATATGAGTAAAGATTACTGCAAGAATTGCCAGACCCCTTAGGCCATCAAGCGAATAAATTCTCTTTTGCATAAAGATATTGCAATTATAACTTAAATAGTGATGTAGTTAATAAGACCATTTGCGTGTGTATGTAGTTTTGGTACAAATAACATATATACTTATCATATGGACCCTTTCTTATCATTTCAGTCACTAGCCAAAAGATTAAGAGAAATACAGGAAGAAAAGAAAAAGGACAAGAAAAAAATGTACAGCTTTTTCTGGGAAGAGTTTTTCCTTGTACTCGGACTTTCCTTAATCCTCCTTTTCATAAAACTTATACCGTTTATCACGCGCTTTTTCCCTTTTTCGCTATTATTTCAGGGAAATCTGCGTCATCACAAGCATAAGCAAATACGGGAGTATATTGATTTTATGGAAAACCGCAAAGAAGCAAAAGAGTTGGGGTTAAAAGTAGTAGCTATCGACAAAAGCAGCCAGACGTATATATTTTTGTATTTCACAAAAAGTCAGGAGGACGCGCAGGTGGCACAACTTTTCATAAAATCCGCCACAGCATCTTTTGCTTCTACCAATCCCGACAATATTTACGTAAACAGTATCGAAAAAAATCTTATCAAAGCAGTAATTCCCAATAATTTATTCGGGGAAAAATAGCCACATCTTCCCTAAGAACGGGAAAGCAGTCTTAGAGAAAGGACATATAGAAAAGAAATAAACAAGATGACAACTGCAACTAGTAAAAATAAAAATTTGGTATACACAACAATATTCCCCTTTAATATCCCTGACAATAAATAAACCATCGCAAATGCCGCGGCAATTGAGACAAAAAGCGTCACAATCCCCATCATGCTTGTACTCACCTTCTCTGGATCATTCCCTTCTGAAAAGTTGGGTAATATACTACCCAACAGCACCTGGACCTTTAACAGGATAAAAATGCATAAAGAACTGAAAACCGATAAGAGAATAACATTTCCCTGTGCATATGGGAAAGTCAACCAAAGAACGGCTGAGATAAGAATAAGCGGCAAAGACAATATTATTCCAAAGGCAAGCTTTGAATGAAGAATTTTCCTTAATGACACGGGGGCGGTAAACAAAAACCAGCGCGCATCACCTTCCCTGGCCATAAGAGGAAAGACAAGACGCAGAAAATAGGTCGATGAGAAAAAGATAAGCCAGGCAAAAGTAAAAAGAATAAGGTCTACCGTAAATCGCCTATTTATAAAACCTGCTGATGTTGCCCGATTTAGGAGTATAAAGAAAAATGCCATAACGGCAAAAAGGAAAACTGCATATCCTGATTCTGAAGGCACCCGTATGACGGAATACCAGTCTTTTAGCACAAGAGGGTATTTTGACGACATAAATCCTATATGGGAATTTTCTCCGTTTCCTAAGAAACCGGAAATATTTGATTTGCCCCTGATCACCCTAAGGAGCGTCTCTACTACGGATGACTCAAAATATACTGTCCCGGCTGCACCAAAAATTGAAAGCAAAATCAGAAGTAAGGATGAGGATATACTGCCATTGACAAACACATCGGCAAATAACCGTGTAGGTAAAGGCATCGAAACCAACGGCAAACTATTGTAAACACTCTCAAACTGCGACGGGCTGGATTCATACAACAAGTGCAAAGTCTGGGGAAAAATAAGCTGGGCTAAAATATATGATATTAGAAGAAACAACACAATCCACAAAACTCCAATAAAAGACTCTTTCCCTTTTATTTTTGCCGCCAGGAAATATGCTCCCAGGCTCCCTACCGCTCCTGATATAAAAACCAGAGAAAAAAGCACGACTGCAAACCTGAATGCATATATCCACTTAGCACCGGAAGCGAAAACCTGGGTAAATGACAATGCTACCGGAACCAGTATAAATGCCAATAGAATCATATTCATCAATGTCGTACGGATAAAATACCAGGTGGTAATAAGGCCGGAAGAAATAGGACTTGTGAGAAGGAAATCCCTGTCCGGATTGGAGGATATAAGAAACGCGCCTGTAGCCGCAAGACTGCTGCCTGCCGCAAACCACAAAAGGAGAATAAAAGAAGCATGGAAAATATAATGTACTGTTGCTATCCCGTAAGGTCCGTATGAGAAAAGGTCATTAAAAAAAAGAAGGCTGAATTTATAAAGGAAAAAGGCAATGGAAAAAAATAAAAGCAAGAATCCTGAAAGTACTATAAACTTGCTTGCAGTCTCAGTCGCAAACCACCGTCTTATCTTTGCTAAATCCGACTCTAGAAAATAAAATAAATTCATGTTTTTTGTCACCTGATTCCGGAAAAATCCTCAAGAGATCTGACATCCTTCATGAATGAGGTCTTGACAATACCGCCTTCCTTCATAAGAGAGACTTTATCGGCAAAATCTTTAGCAAAAGACAGGGAGTGGCTGATAAAAAATACGGTATTGCCTGCGGATGAATAATTTTTCAGAACCCGGCCGAAAGTCAAAATGCTTTCCGGATCCAAACCGGCAATTGGCTCGTCTATAAAAAGTACCGGGGGTGAAGAAAGAATTGCTGAAAGAAATGCCAATTTTTGCCTGTTGCCACGAGAATATGACGACATGGGTCTTAAGATAATATCTTCCAGTGGGAAATACTTTATAAGCTCATCTATTCTTTTTTTCAGTTTACTGGGAGGAGATATCCCGCGCAGATTTCCTGACAGCGCCAAAAACTCCATTCCGCTAAGATATCCGTATGCGACCGGATCGTCTGGTACGTAAGCAAAAAGTTTTTTTGCCTCAAGTGAGTCTCTATACACATCAACACCCAATATATTACACATGCCCCCATCAGGAGAAAGAAGTCCTACAAGACATTTCATAAGTGTAGTTTTGCCCGCACCGTTTGGTCCGATAAGGGAAAAAATTTCTCCGCTTTTTATCTCCAGATTTACATCCACTACCGCAGCTAGACTGCCGAATTTTTTCGTAAGATGACTAATCTTTATCGCGATTTTACGGTTCTCCCTAGTCTTCTCCATAAGCTCATTATATACTACAGGTTTATGAATTTTGGATGACCGGTCATATATCGCCTATATCCGATATCAACCTGCTATAAATAATATAATCCTCATGACCATGGAGTACAAAAACGACTTTTCCTATGTGGGAATTAGGCAAATATTCCCTAACAGCACCTACAGCGATTTGTGCCGCTTCCTCCTTGGGGAAACCAAAAGCTCCTGTGGCAATTGCAGGAAAAGCTATGCTCTTTATCCCATACCTATCGGCAAGTGAAAGAGAATTGATATAGCAGCTTTTGAGTAGCTCCGCTTCTTGACTGACTCCGCCTTTCCAAACTGGGCCGACGGTATGTATGACAAATCTTGCCGGTAGTTTGTAACCCTTTGTAATCTTTGCATCGCCTGTCGGACAGCCGCCGAGAGTTTTACATTCCTCCAGAAGTCCCGGACCGGCTGCAGCGTGTATCGCCCCATCTACTCCACCTCCACCAAAAAGTGTAGTGTTGGCGGCATTTACGATTGCATCAGTCTTTACTTCTGTAATATCTCCTTCTATAGCTTCAAATTTTGGAAACATAAGTAAAATTATAATGCATTTTTGCTCACGTATAGTATAATCACACCATCTTTATGTCTGGCAAAAAACTGAAATTAACATTCCCTTTTTCTTTCTTTTTTTTGGCGACAATATTTATATTATTATTTGTCTTGGCTTTATCGGAAAGATATATTTCCGGCCATGTCTCTCCTCCCGAAATCCTCGGTATCGCAAAAGATCCTCAGTCATCAGTCTCAGCGAAATATTTAGACTATATAGTCATCACTGAGACTCCGACCCCCACACCCACTCCACTGCCTACGCTTACCCCTACCCCCACACCCACTCCCATCATCTACCCTTTCCCTGCAGATATCAATTCACTTTTCAGCAAATACAGCAATATAGAAAGCATTGACCGCAATCTTCTTATAAAAATCGCCGTGTGCGAATCAGGGCTTAATCCGAAAGCAGACAACGGGATCTATGGTGGACTCTACCAATTCTCAGCCGGCTCCTGGGAAACAACGAGAATAAGAATGAATCTCAACCCTGATCCAAATTTGCGCTTTAATGCTGAGGAGGCGATAAAAACTGCGGCGTTCAAGCTAGCGGCTGACGGGGTATACGCCTGGCCCCATTGTCACTAAAAATTTCACTCACCAGTCTTTGGGCAACCTCACTTTTTTCTGCTTTTTGAATTTTTACTACTTTACCCCTTTTCGAAACCAATATAATTTCGTTTGTATCTGTCCCAAATCCTACTCCTTTTCTGCCTACGTCATTCACGGCTATAAAATCTGAACCAGACTGTGCAAGTTTCTTTTTTCCTTCCTTAACCATCTCTTCATCTGTCATCCCGTATACTGCCTTAAACCCCACAAGAAGAATATATGGGTTCCATTTTTTTATCATATGGAGTATCTTTGGCGAAGGTTCCATTTTCAAAGTTAAAGGCTTATTGCTGTCAAGTTTATAACCGACTTTTTTTTCGGGAATAAAATCCGATACGGCAGCCGTATGAAATAGGACATCATATTTACTGGAATATTTTCTCAGGAGGTTTTCCAGATCTTTGGCAGTCTCAAATAATCTTTCTGGAACGGGTATGCCGGGCAACACGGAATTTCCCGCCCGCAAAAGAAGAACATCTGCCCCCTGTATCCGGCAGACACCGGCAATTGCCGCACCCATTTTGCCGCTGCCACGGTTTGTGATAACCCGGACTGTATCAATGTATTCAGCTGTCCCTCCTGCAGTCACTACTATTTTTTTTCCTGCAAGTTTTTGCCTGTATTTTAATATGCCAAAAATTTCCTCGGCTATTTTTTCCACTCTGGGAAACCTGCCTGCCCCCTCATAACCGCAGGCCAATGGACCCCTGTCTGGAGACACGATGATATAGCCTAAATCCTGAAGTTTTCTCAAGTTTCCCCTTACTGACTTATGTGCCAACATGTGGGGATTCATTGACGGACAAACCAAGACCGGTGCGGTTGTAGCCAAAAGCGTGGTCGTGAGAAAATCATCAGCGATACCGCCCGCCATCTTACCGATGACATTGGCTGTTGCCGGTGCTACAACAAAAACATCAGCCATGTCAGCCAACCTTATATGTTCAACTCTTCTTTCTTCCAGAATTTTTCTGTAATCAAAACCAGAAGAAATGATGTCTGAGAAGACTTTATTTCCCGTTGCCCTCTCAAACATCGCCGCCCCAAACATCTTTACTGCATTATCTGTCATCAATACATGCACCTCAATATTTCTTCCTTTCGTTAATATATTGATTAGATCCACCACCTTATAACCGGCAATCCCGGAACTAACACCTATTACTATATTTAATCTCTTTCCTTTTTCCATAATTCATTTTTCTTAAATTCATAATTCACATATTCAACTTGATGCCGAAGTATATTGGCTTAGGGCATACCGCCAAAAAACCACGCTACCCAAAAAAAATATTAACCCTATCAAAATAGCCGTTATAATCCCCCACAAGCTTAAAAGCCCAACTAGTGATTTTACCGGAAAAGTCATCATGATGCCAACCGGTATTATAAATGTGACTGCAGATCTCAATGGCTCCCGATAAATATCAACCGGCAACTTTCCCATACCGGTAAAGTCTCTGTAAATCATAATGGCATGATCTATCTCCTGTGTAAGTATAGCTAGTCCCATCACCATAATATGGAATGATAATGCAATAACAAAAGCATTTGCCAATAGAATGATATAAGCGACAATTCCAAAAGGAGTCACATGTGACAGATGGGCGATAGCATAAACAAGGAAAATGACAAAGGGAAATAAAGTGATAAAATCCAAAAAATCAGTTCCGCCGAAAAGCACCCTGAAAAGGCTGTTGACAGGCTTCACCAGGAGAAGATCAAAATTACCTGTAATAATCTGCTGTCTGAAACGATATACATCCCTAAAAAACATCTGCGTCACTGAGTCTATAAAATTGAATGTCAGATAAAAAAGCACCACCTGCCAAAGATTGTATCCCGCCAGAAGCTTGGTCTTTGACACCAAAAGCACAAGAAAACCCAAATAAAATATGAACCGCAAAATTTTTCCGGTGAGAAAAAGTGCAGCGCCAATCCTGGAGACAAAAAAAGTTTCAAAAGACCGGACGCTAAGAACTAGCCACAACCTGAAATATTTTTTCATTTACTACTGACCCTCTGATGTATACGCCCTCAAACCTTTTGCCCAGAGATAATTTATAAAAAAATATAAACCGACAATCCATAAAGCTACCACGGTAAAACCTTGAATGATAAAACCGCCTGAAGCCTCCCCAAGATAAAGCTTTAGAGGAAAAAATATGAGGTAGCTGAAAGGCAGATAGGAAAGTGCATGAAATAGTGGGCCGGGTAATATATCCAGCGGGAAATAATTGCCGGCTAGAAAACTGACAAGAATAAAAAATATGAACCGAGGCGCCCAAGTCTCATATGACCAGAATGCAATAGAAGACAATATGATGCCTATCTCAAAATAAAGTATGGCGCCTAAAGTTGTCGCGCCTAAAAATAAAAAAATGAAAGAAGGCTGGCTCTGTATGATAATTGCAGGCTTCAGGATAAGTATAAGGATAATAAATTCTATTACTGAAAAGATGACATTCAGCGCTTTGTCTGATAAGTCGCGGGCAAGATTATAGGAAAAATAATTGACCGGTCTTATAAGATACATACTGAGCGTCCCCATATTTATTTCCTCAGCGATTCTGAAAGTCTGGGTAGAAAGTACCAAACTGTTCATAAAGGACAAAAGCAAAACGTATGTCAACATCTGGTTTTCGCTATATCCAAATACCTGCTTTGAGGAACTAAACACCGCAAACCACAAGAAATAAGTGATAAGCATCGAGACTACAACCCTCACCCGCCAAAGGATAAAATTCAGCCTGTAGACAAAATATTCCTGTAGTGAATTGCTGGCAACCAGCCAATATTTTTTGAGATTCATACCTTTTTCTCGCTGAAAACTCTCCTTACTATATCCTCAACTTCAGGATCTTCAATATTGAAATCTTCTACCGGATAATTTTCCAATATTTTGGCTGCTATATGCTTGGACATTTTCCTCGGGACACTTAATACCAGTTTGGGGAACTTAAAGGAAACCACTTCCCCCATCTCTGGGAATTTTTTCCCATCAACGGGTTTTTCAAATATTACGGTTACTGTCTTATAATCGGCATATTTTCTGCCCAACCTGTCAAGCTGACCGTCATAGATAATTTTACCGTTATCGATAATGATCACCCTTTTACACAATTCCTTTACGTCTGACATATAATGGCTGGTAAGAAGGATTGTTGACTGGTAGCGCCTGTTATACTGGGCGATAAAATCCCTCATGTTTTTCTGCATCACCACATCAAGACCAATGGTAGGTTCATCCAAAAAAAGCACCTCAGGACGGTGAATGAGGGCGGCGATAAGCTCCATCTTCATCCTCTGACCCAAAGATAGCTTGCGAACGGGAATACTAACTAGATGGGAAACCTCAAGAAGCTGGGACAACTCCGCCAGGTTTCTCTCATAGTCACTGTCCTCTATATCATATATTTCCTTATTCAACCTGAAAGTATCAATTGCCGGCAGATCCCACCATAATTGGTTTTTCTGCCCCATGACAAGGCTTATCTTTTTCAGGTATTCTGGTTTCCTGTCAAAAGGGGTAAATCCCAAAACCTTCACCTGTCCTGACGTAGGATATAAAAGTCCGGAGAGACATTTGAGAGTAGTAGTTTTCCCGGCTCCGTTGGGACCTATAAATCCCAAAAGCTCTCCTTTTTCTATCTCAAAGGATATTCCGTCTACCGCCTTTACCGTCTCCTCGGGACGAGAAAGAAAAGACCTGAGCGTGGCGCGCAGACCTGCTCCCCTCTTGTAGACTTTGAAATGTTTTTTCAATTTTTGGACGGTAATAATTTTCATAAATTTAATTCCGATTTCTCACTTCGTATGATGGCATTCATGTGGATAATAGTACCACAAAAAATAAGCTTTTTCCCGCATCGGAATCTATTTTCAGCATAAAAAATAGAAGAACTCCCTCCTTTTTGGTGGAGAGTTCTTCTATATTTTATAAACGTTTACAAATTTATCTGATGACTTTCTTGAGCGCTTTCCCAGCGGTGAATCCCGGTGTTTTCCTGGCTGGAATATTGATTGGTGCACCTGTCTGCGGGTTTCTGCCTTTTCTTGCTGCTCTTGACCTGACCATAAAGGTACCAAAACCTGTGACGACCACTTTATCACCTTTTTTAAGGGTATCTGAGACTGCACCAAAAACCGCATTGACTGCATCCTTGGCTGCTTTGGCGGTAAGATTGGCTTTCTTTGCGACGTAAGCTACTAAATCAGCTTTTGTCATATATTTTTATTCACCTCCTTTTTTTAATTCCGATAGGGTATCGGAACGGACAGAATTTTTTGCAGGTTGTTCTGACTTTCCAGAGTTCAATGTAGTAAATTTTTTTATTGTTGTCAAGCCCCAATCAAAAATTAAATAATAAAAAGGTTGTCATAATAATACAAACTGAGTCAACCTTTTAATATGTAGTATGTAGAAAGAGAAACTTAAAATTGGGAGTGGATAATTGATTTCTAAGTACTTAGTCCTCGCGAGCGAGTACCAACTATTCTTACAGAACAAACTTTATTTCGCGATGCAATTGAAGCGAGATTTGGGAAACGTGAGTGACAGGACCCATAGATTAATGTACAGTTTTGACTGTGGTTTTAATCCGTCCGGCATTTTTCTGGTCGCATATTTAATGTACGGTTTCAATCACTCTAAGTTCCCTGATTACCGTTATCTTTATCTGTCCAGGATAAGTCGGGAATTTTTTCTCTATCTCCTCGGCAATTTTCTTTGAAGTCACGGTCACTGCCGCATCATCAAGCTTCCCCGGATCGACAATAACACGCAGTTCACGTCCAGCCTGGAGTGCATAAGCCTTTTCAATTCCAGGAAATGAGGCGGCGATATCCTCCAAGGTCTTGAGCCTTTTGACATATTCCTCTATATCCTCATAACGGGCTCCAGGCCTGGATCCGGATATGGCATCAGCCACGTAGACAATGACCGCTTCCATCGATGGGAAAGGTATATCCTCGTGATGGGCGGCCACACAGTCAATAACTGCCTGAGGCATGCCGTTCTTGCGCAAAAGGTCCACACCCAACTGGACATGTGAACCTTCCTTATCAGTAATCACTTTACCTATGTCGTGCAAAAGACATCCAAGCCTGACGATATTCACATCTGCCCCCAACTCATGGGCAAGAGCTATACCTATCTTTGTCTCCTCAAGAGTATGGGCTATCATGTTTTGGCCGTAGGAAAACCTGTATTTGAACCTTCCCAAAAGGGCAATTTTGTCTGCCGGCATATTGTAGACACCTACTGCCCGACAGAGCTTCTCCCCTTCGGCAAACATGATCTTTTCCACTTCTTTCTCCGTCTGTTTGACCAGTTCTTCTATACGGACCGGTTGTACACGCCCGTCACGAATAAGCTTCTCAAGAGTCACGCGCGCTACCTCTCGCCTGACCGGATCAAAGGAGGAAAGCCTGATGACTCCCTCTTCATCCAGATCAACATCCACTCCCGTGGCCATCTCAAAAGCACGGACATTCCTACCTTCTTTCCCAATAATCCGACCTTTGAAATCCTCATCCGGAATCTTGATGGTAGAGACGGTAAACTCTGACACGTAATCAGTAGCTCCGTGACGCATGGCATCGATAAGGATCTCCCGGGCTTTCTGCTCCGACTCCTGCTTGGCCAAAGTCTCAGCCTCCCTTATCCTTTTGGCAATATCTTCTTTCAGCCTTTCCTCAACTGATGTCAAAATGAGACTTTTTGCTTCATCCCGTGTCAGGTGCGCGGCTTTCTCAAGCTTGGCGATAAGGTCTAGCCGCTGCTTATCCACTTCCGCAAGCCTTTTATTTATCGACTGCTCATTTTGCACCAGGTCTTTTTCTTTCCTTTCAAGCTGGGCAATCCTCTGGTCAATAGTTTCTTCTTTGGCAACCAGTCGCTGTTCGATAGACAGGGCTTCCTGACGGACTTTGCTTGCCTCGTCCTCGGCATTCTTCTTTATCCTGAATGCTTCGTCTTTTGCCTCCAGAATAAGAGCCTTCGCCTCTTGCTGCAACTCGGATATGGAAATACGGGAAGCGGCACCGGGCACTGTCGCGGGAACCTGCTGTTGTGGAGGAAAAGATTTCTTTTTATCAGCTCCACCGGGATTGGCAAACACACTTGTAGCTTCCCGGCTTTGAACGACTTCTTTTTCCTCCAATTGTTTTTCTATCTTCTCTAGTCTAGATAAAATTGTCTTTAATATGGGTAACATAACTCCTCCTTACAAGCCAGCCTAAAAAAGCTGACTCACCTTGGCCTTTATAAACGGCTCTGATAATGATTCTTAATTTATCAATGGAAGTGAATTTCGGGGGAAAAGAAAAGCCACGGGATTATACCCGCTCCCTCTTGTAGGGCTGCTGTTGAAAAATCTGATGACACTTTATAAAACTTTTGTCTGTCATGATTTTAAGTCTTTTTATCCCCTTATCACTACTCATGAATGCCTTATTTTAAGTCTTTTTTACACTGTAGTCAACGGCCTTTGGCAACCACCTCATCCAGTACTTTATCTACTATTTCCCAGTCAAAACCGCGTCTCCCTAAATAATTTCCCAACTTCATCCGCATTTCCTGGACCGGCATTTTTCCCATGACATTTTTCCTTTTGGCCGCCAGTGCCCTGGCTCTATCAAAGTCAGTATCAATCCCATGATCTTCTTCATAAAATACTTTTTCCAAAATGTCACGGGAGATACCTTTACCAAGAAGCTCACGAAGGATAAATTTGGTGCCTTTGGGTTTGGATTGACCCCGGCGCTGCAAAATCCACCAGCGGACAAACTCCTCATCATTAAGAAATCCGCTGTTTGTAAAATCTTGCAAGAGCCGTGTGACAGCCTCGGGAGGGATTTTCCTTTTGCGGCAATAGAAGGATACCTTCTGGCTCATCTCCAAAGTCCCCCGTGGCCGGAGCGACAGAAGTTTCAGGGCATAATCGCGGACTTTTTGGTATGTATCGTCATCCATCAATCCTCCTCTTTTCCTACAACTTTCTCTTTGACCTGGCCAGAAGTAAAGTCTATCTACTAAACTTATGAAATCTACTCTTCCTCTTTTCCTACAACTTTCTCTTTGACCTGGCCAGAAGTAAAGTCTATCTACTAAACTTATGAAATCTACTCTTCCTCTTTTCCTACAACTTTCTCTTTGACCTGGCCAGTAGATTTATACATTTTCCAGATGGCATCAAGTATCTCTTTGGACATTTTGGGGTTTTCCTTGAGGGATATCTTGGCTGCTTCCCTGCCTTGCCCAAGCATTTTCTCTCCAAACCTGATAAAAGCGCCGCTTTTGGTAAGCACCTCAAACTCCAAACCGACATCTATAATTCCCCCCTCTTTGGAAAATCCGTCTGCAGTCACCTCAAACTCGGCAATCCTAAAAGGCGGCGCCACTTTGTTTTTCACTATCCTTATCCGGTGGCGGCTGCCCACAACTTTATCCCCATCCTTCAAAGTCTCAATTTTTCTAGTATCCATCCTGATGGAAGCGTAAAATTTGAGCGCCAGCCCGCCCGGAGTAGTCTCAGGATTACCAAACATCACCCCAATCTTCTGCCGCAACTGGTTGGTAAATATGGCAGTGGTTTTTGACTTGGAAATAACCCCTGTAAGTTTGCGCAGAGCTTGTGACATAAGTCTGGCCTGCATCCCTACCATGGAATCTCCCATTTCCCCCTCAATTTCAGCCCTGGGGACAAGCGCCGCCACAGAGTCTATAACTATCACGTCAACTCCCCCAGAACGGATCAAAGTCTCGGCTATCTCAAGCGCCTGTTCTCCGGTATCCGGTTGGGAAACCAAAAGATCGTCCAATTTGACTCCCAGCTTTTCCGCCCAAACTGGATCAAGCGCATGCTCAGCGTCTATAAATGCCGCCACCCCTCCTACTTTTTGCGTCTCGGCAATGACTGAAAGGGCAACGGTAGTCTTGCCTGAAGCTTCAGGGCCAAAGATCTCAATAATCCTTCCCTTGGGTACCCCTCCGACCCCCAACGCTATATCAAGGGCAAGCGAACCTGTAGGGATAATCTCTATCCCCAATTTATTATTGGCCTGGTCTCCAAGCTTCATGATGGAACCTCGACCGTACTGTTTTTCT
This sequence comes from Patescibacteria group bacterium, assembly GCA_023379265.1. Lineage (GTDB taxonomy): Bacteria > Patescibacteriota > Microgenomatia > 2-02-FULL-39-11 > 2-02-FULL-39-11 > JAMCUI01. The sequence continues at coordinate 2,586 of JAMCUI010000009.1, read as the reverse complement.
ATCTGTTCCATGGCCAACCTGACTGCTTGTAATTTGGGACTGATTGCCATAATATAATTTCCTTTCTTTTGGCAGAAAATTCCTTCCCATTTTGCCACACCATATGCTAGAATACAAGGAGTCTCAAAGATAACTATTCGTATCAAACATAAAAGAGAAAAAGGGAGTGGACCAGCTTCGAGATTTATCAAAACCAAAAACCGGGGATTAGCTCAGTTGGCTAGAGCGCGCGCATGGGGTGCGTGAGGTCACCCGTTCAAATCGGGTATCCCCGACCAAATTTCCAGTATAGGATCAAAGAATCTCCACTATCTTCTTTTTGGATTTTAATCCGGAGACAATATTTATATCTGACTTCCTGCAATTGAAATATTTAGCCAATACCTCGACAATCTGAGCATTTGCTTTCCCCGCAAGTGGCGGCGCTTTCACAAAAACCTTAAGGTTTGCACCATCAATCTTTTGTACCCTGTTTTCCTTTGCCTTTGTTTTTACCAAAAGATTTATTTTCATCACTCAATGTTACCAAAAATTGGCGGATATTGCCGGGCAATTTGCCCTTTATGGAGAATAGGGGGGATACTAAATATTATACGCTTTCCTCTTTTTTGAGGTTTTCTTCTTTTGTTTTTTTCTTTGCCGCTTTGGCTTTTACTTTTTTGGGCTCAGGGACAATCGCTGTCACCTCATCCTTTACCAGAAGAGCAGTCTCTGTCTTTGGCGACAGAAGGCTAATAATCTTGTCCAGCTTGACATTCAGGCTTTTGAGCTGATCTGTCATTTGCGAAAAATCCTGTCCTCGGTTTCCCCTGTCGCCCCTGTCAAAAGACTTCTGACGTCTCTCTTCAAACCTTGGCCTTTCGCCAAAATCCCGTCCGCCACGATTGTCCTGATATTCTCCGTCATTTCTCTTCTTCTCAAAACAGTCACTGCAGTATACGGGACGGTCTCCACTGGGGCGGAAAGGCACTTCGCACTCCCTGCCGCAACTGGCACAGATGGCCTTGTGCATCATCCGGTCTCCTGCACCAAAACCCCTCCTGCCTGACCTATCGCCAAACCTGCTGCCGCCGCGGCCTCTGTCGTTTCTGTCAAAATCTCTCATAGACTAACCATTATACTTCTAATATACCATAATGCAATCAGCAAAAACTGTCTCTCTTTACCCACTCGTTTAGCCGGCAATAAGTCTCAAATTCTCCACATTTACCTCTTTCACAAAATTCTGGACGTTTTGACATGGGGGGGAATCTTCGCATATCTCTCAAACTGGAGCAAAAATAAAAAATCTATACTTCCCAGAGCTAGACGGAAAAAATCCTAAATACAAAATGTTACAAGATTATCGTGGTGCCTGTGGAGGAGGTGGGGCGGCTGGCATGGAAACTACAGGTTTCATTTCTGTAAACTGCAATACCGTCTGCATTCCAGGGTTTCCATCTGCCTTAACCATCTTCTTTATATTAGCACCTATCCGTAATTCTGCAGATACTTTCTCGCCTGCTACAGGAAGATCAAAAAAAGCAGCCTCATCCATAGCTTTAGAACTACGACCTTCAACCTTTAATACCGTATCGTTTGATAGGACAAAATATTGCGTCACGTTTCCTCCTCCTTCATCCACAATATAAACCCCCTTATGGATTTGTTCTTTCCCTTGTGTGGAAATAGCCTCAAAAAAATCTCCCTCGTCCAACTCCACCGGAGTAGCAGCCATCCGTTCTACTCCATCGGGATGCGGTATTTCAACCACTCTTGAAGGATAACGCAATTCATGCCCAATCCTTGTAGCTTCCTCATCTACTTGTGTCTCATCATCCACCATATAGTAAAAGAATAGAAACTGCTTTGCTGTTTGTCAAGCTCTATAATCTTTCCAACAAAACCGCTTATAACCACTGAGCTACTCCACCGTGGTGGGAACATGTCCCTTGCCGGTGCTGGGAAAAGCTGTATGTCCCGTCGCCGCATCTGGCGGTTGCCCCCTGCGGTACGGTATCGGAATACGCCGGAGAGTGAACCTCGTTTCCCTCCACATTCGTATAATAGTTGTCGCCACTCAATCCCGAAGAAGTGGTAGGGACGGCAGTGGGGTACGAGACAACCTGAGTCGGATAAACTATCCGAGCCGGAACGGGAGTCGCGGTAGGATAATAAATCACCGTCACCTCCACTGTGACTACCGGCTGCGGTGTAGACGAAGGAGTATAAGTAGCAGTAGGGATAATTGTCGGAATCGGAGAAAGAACCGGGATAAACCCTGTCGTCTGGACACCTTTGACGCTATTTTCCGGTGTCGGAGACTCTAAATTTTGGCTCGTTGAAAGATTCTGCGAAGGAGAACCAAAAACTGCCGCAAGAAACAAAAATGCGCCGATTGTAAGAAATATCTTTTTCCTCACATCCCTCGGGCATTGGATATATTATAGACCCGAGTGTCAAAAAGATGTGCCGGACGCCCACATCGGTGACACTTCGAACATTTTCGTAGCATACTCAATTGGGGTCATATTATCAAGACTATTGTGCGGTCTCACGCTATTGTATTCCACAAGCCAATCTGTTAAATCCCGGTTGGCAATATCA
>JAMCUI010000008.1 GCA_023379265.1 Patescibacteria group bacterium | reverse complement strand
CTGTAGCTCCAGTCGGCCCAGTTTCTCCTGTAGCTCCAGTCGATCCAGATGGACCGGAAACACCTGTTGATCCAGTCGATCCAGATGGACCGGAAACACCTGTTGATCCAGTCGATCCAGATGGACCGGAAGCACCAGTACTACCTGTAGGTCCAGTTTCTCCAGTAACACCAGTTGCACCAGTCGGCCCGGAAGTTCCAGTTGCTCCAGTTCCTCCTGTAGGACCAACTGTTCCAGTAGTTCCTGTTGTTCCAGTTGCTCCTGTTGGACCGGCCTCACCTGTAGCACCAGTTGCACCAGTCGGCCCGGAAGCTCCGGTAGATCCGGTAGAACCCGTAGGTCCTGTTTGTCCAGTCGCTCCTGTTGATCCAGAAGGGCCAGAAACACCCGTGGATCCTGTGCTTCCTGTAGGTCCAATTTCCCCAGTTCCTCCTGTAGCTCCAGTAGACCCAGTTGGACCGGAAGACCCTGTACTTCCAGTCGGCCCTGAAACACCAGTAGATCCGGTAGAACCAGTCGGCCCCATATAACCGGAAGCTCCAGTTGCACCAGTCGGCCCGGAAGCACCAGTCGATCCTGTTGATCCAGTTGGTCCTTGTTCACCTGAAGCTCCAGTTGCACCAGTCGGCCCGGAAGCACCAGTAGACCCGGTAGAACCAGTTGGTCCGGAAGCACCTGTAGAACCGGTAGAACCAGTCGGCCCGGAAGCACCAGTGCTTCCAGTAGGTCCTGATGCTCCAGTCGAACCAGTTGACCCAGTAGGTCCTGATGCTCCAGTTGATCCAGTCGATCCCGTAGGCCCTGAAGCACCTGTTGCGCCAGTTGTTCCAGTTGGTCCAGATGTGCCTGCTGTACCAGTAGGCCCAGTTTCTCCTGTAGCTCCAGTAGCTCCAGTCGGCCCAATTTCTCCAGTAGCTCCTGTCGACCCAGTTGGTCCGGAAGCACCAGTAGAACCAGTCGACCCAGTCGGCCCGGAAACTCCAGTTGCACCAGTACTTCCAGTCGGCCCAGTTTGTCCAGTTCCTCCTGTACTTCCGGTTGGCCCGGAAGCACCAGTTCCTCCTGTACTTCCAGTCGGCCCTGAAGCTCCAGTAGCTCCTGTCGACCCAGTTGGTCCGGAAGCACCAGTAGAACCAGTGCTTCCACTTGGCCCGGAAGCACCAGTAGAACCAGTGCTTCCACTTGGCCCGGAAGCACCTGTCGCTCCTGTTGATCCAGTTGGTCCTTCTATTCCTGTGGCACCGGTACTTCCGGTCGGCCCAGTTTGCCCAGTAGCTCCGGTAGCCCCAGTCGGCCCTGAAGCACCAGTAGAACCAGTCGACCCAGTCGGCCCTGAAGCACCAGTAGAACCAGTCGACCCAGTCGGCCCTGAAGCACCAGTAGAACCGGTAGAACCAGTTGCGCCAGTTACACCTGTAGCTCCTGTTGGCCCAGTTTCGCCTGTTGGCCCAGTTTCGCCTGTTGGCCCTACACTACCTGAAGGACCAGCTCCTCCTGCCGTTCCGCTACCACTACCTGTTCCTGTACCACTGCCGGATATAGGAGTAGGTGTGGGTGTGCCCCCGGCAGCTGTTCCAGTACAAGTTACTATTTTGTTATCAGAACTTAAGCAAAGATTGGTGCCAGTGCCTGATGTCAAGCCAGTGAATATGATGTCTCCTGATGAGGTAATACCAGTAGCGGCTGTTATGGTACCAGAGGAATTGACTTGAAAAGCTCCATTACCAACTGATATATTTTGAGTGGCTTCAATAGTATTTGACTTGATTGAGTTAGCATTTAGTGTAGTTGTATTCACTCCACCAAGCGCACTAAGTAGTCCAGAAATGGAAGCAGTGTCAGCAACGCTTAATCCGGCTTTTATTCCCACATCAGAATTTATTTCCAACAGTCCCTTATCTGTTTCGCTGGAAAGTACCGTGCCGTGTGTTGCATTATCTTCAATTGGTGCAATTGTTTCCAGCGAGGAATTATTGTTTCCTATAAATTTAGAAAATATAGAAAAATTAGAATACCTTATTAATAAGGAGCTAAGTCCTATAGCAAATGTCAATATAATAACTGTAGGGATAATAATAAATTTATATTTTTGATATTTTAAGATTTGAAAAAACTGATTTCTCAATCGGCTAAAACGCGGTTTTTTTGGAGGGGGAGTAAGTTCAAATGGTCTTGGATTGGTTGGTATGGCTACGTTTGGATTTATCCATCTAGAAAATTGCTTTAAGGTTGCCAAATAGCGCTTACTGGTGGATTCAGGTATGTTGTTTTGTCTGATAAAGTTCTTGTATTGATCAAGGTATATCGGTTGGAATTTTTCAAGCTCAAATTTCGTGCCTGTATTTGCTTCAAACCAACGGATAAATTTACCCAAATCGGCTATATAATTTCTGACTGAGTTTTTATTCAATCCCTGCTCGGTTAAGAACGTTGTGAAACCCTTTATGAAATTATCCGGTTGGTTCGGAGTCAGAGGGAGAGAATTGGTTATATCTTGTAAGTTGGTATGTGGCTCCAAAATCTGTTTTCTAATTGGGAAAAATGTATTCAAATCTCCTCCAGGGCGTATCCAGCTTAAAAATTGCTTCAGCGAAGCGACATATCTTTTGGCTGTAGATTCAGGAATTGATTGTTGGACGAGCGATTGTTGGTAGGAGTTGATGGTAGCGGGAGTTATAAGATTAGGGTCGAATTTGGTGCCTGTTTTGATCTCAAACCATGAGATAAATTTGGTCAAGTCTGCTACATAGTTGCGGACAGAGCTTTTGCTTAAGCCTTGCAGACTGAGGAAGTTGGTAAATTCTTTGAGCAGGTCTATCACTTATTGACTTGTATAACTGATTGATATATCAAGTAGTTACACAAATGTTACTAGTAACAATTATAATAACAACATGTTTTCACGGAGAAGTCAAGAGGTCGTACAACGATTTCACAAATACTTAAAATTTTTCCCGCTTTTTTTCAAATTTTTAATCTGGAAAAGAAATATCAAAAACTGGGAAAAATCTTCAATTTTGTGAAAATGTTTTTTTTGGGAAAATCGTTTTTGAAAAAAGAGGAGAGGATACTTAAAATTGACAAAAAATTTGTTATAAGAAATTATAATTTTTATAAAATTGAAGGACCTATAAAAATACAAATTTTTAGAAATTTTTCCATAAAAAAAGTAAGTTTTCCGTTAAATTTTGTGATTTTTTTGATAGAAAATTTTAAACAAAAAAGAGATATTTTAGGAAAATATAGATAGAGTAAAAAACACTTAAATGATTGGAAATAAAGGAAATTCGAATTAGAGGCTATCTCAAAATCTCATTTTCAAGCCTGAGGGAATAATATAATCCGAAGCTAAAAACAGGATATACCCATCTTACTCCGGTTTGCAGTCCTAAGTCCCAACGAAGGGTAAAAAGCAGATTAGATGGGTATATACTGAGTAACTTAGTTGCAAACCTGAGTTACGTGAGTATATTGAGATGAGTTCTAGATACCTACGTAGATAGATACTTGGTTGTCGTGGATATATAGTACAGCCCGATCAAATGAGTATTCGTTTACTTTTCCAGTCTCATCCTTGACTTTAATAGGATGTTTTTCGACAACTGTGATGAAATTTGCATGCATAGGTAGTATGTCAAAAGGCCCTTTTGAGTTGATTGAGGATACCCATTCACCTTTTCCTTCCCACACTAGATTTTCTGGGCTTGAAATACGGATAGTCAATAAGTTTTTCATAGAATACTTGAGAGAGAATGATTATTATTTTAATAGTTTGTTATATATAAATCAACATATTTTTGACTTTTATTTAGAATTAATTACCAACATTTTTTGAAAAATATGAAGGGGAAATAAAGATTTATAATTGTTGTAATTAATACTATAAGGCATATGTTTCTTTTTAATATCGTTCGAATTATAGGGTATGTGTTTTATACGATCTTTTTTTACGTATATTAGGATTAGTTGATACTTTTAGATATATAAAGATAGTTATATATCCAAGTCTACGGATAGAATTCAATATTCTTAGTTTAATGTTGATGTCTGGTTTGGTTTGAGAATTGCGGTATTTGTTTGGGTTTGGGTAGTTGATGATTCTGGTGGAATTGGTTTTACTGAGTTTGCCTGTGGTTGGACTGTTGTGGTAGGAGAAGTTTGGTTTGGATGGGGAGAATTCGGTATAGGTGTAGCAGCGGTATTTGCCTGTGGTTGTATAGTAGTGGGGGGTTGATTTCGATTTATACCAGTATTCATTGATGTGGTTTGACCTAGTAGTCCGCTTTCTTGTAATCCACCTATATTCATCAGCTCTTCAGCCACTACGTCATCCAGTTTTCCTGATAAAATAATGTCTACGTCATGGATAGTTTGTTCGCGGGGTACTGATACTCCCTGTTTACCAGATTGTGCCTGTGTGGTGAAAAACGGTTGCGTCATGTAGTTGACCACTTTTTTTGCGCGCCTGTAAATAAGTTGGTCAAGGGGTGAAAGTTCCGATTCGCCAATAATTGCTACTATACGAGCTAATCTTTGATAGTTGTGTAGTGTTTCGATAGCTTGAGTAGCAGTTTTATAGTGGAAATCTCCAACCACAGTGGGATTGAGAGTGCTGGCTGATGAAAGAAGTATGTCTACTGAGGGGTAGTAACCTTTCGAAGCGACAGCTCTTGAAAGGATTACTGCCCCGTCGAGATGAGAAATGATTGCTACAACTGCTATATCAGTCAATTCATCTGCCGGGACATATATGTTTTGACAGGAGGTGATTGAGCCGGATTCTGTACCTATTAGTCGGTTTTCAAAATTGGATATTTCGGTTTCCAAAGTAGCTTGGTAACCAAGTTCTGAAGGAATTGCTCCAAGAATTGCTGAGACTTCGCTGCCGGCCTGTATAAAACGGTAGATGTTGTCAGCAAACAAAAGTACATCCTTTTTATCCACGTCCCTGAAGTATTCGGCAATAGTTGCCGCCGCCCAGGCGATACGGAACCTGATGATGGAATTTTCGTTCATTTGTCCAAAAAGGAGCGCTACCCTCGAAATGACTTTTGATTCCTCGAGCGCTTTCATCAGTTCGTGTCCTTCTCTGATACGTTCGCCGATACCGGCAAAAAGAGCCACCCCTTCATGTTGGTAAGTGATGTTTCTGATAAGCTCTGTCATTAGGACGGTTTTACCCACACCTGCGCCGCCGACAAAACCAATTTTTCCTCCTTTAATGAAAGGCACGAAAAAGTCCAAGACTTTTATTCCGCTTTCGATGATTTCGGATTGTGTCCGGATTTTGCTTGCACCCTTTTCTTTGGCAAAAATTGGGAGACGTATATCATCGTTTATGGGGCCTTTATTATCCTGGGGTTCGCCATAGATGTTAAAGACTCTGCCTAAAATATTTTTCCCGACTGGTATTGTTAGCGGGTTACCGGTAGACTCAATTGGCATATTGCGGTATAAAAGATGCCTTTTTGTCAGGGAAAGGCAGTTGAGCGTCTGGTCAGTAGGGAAAGCATAGACTTCCAGGCGGATTTTAGAATTTTCCGGAGAAGTAAGGATGTCGTATAGCTTGGGCAAATTGGAATTATCGTCAAATTCTACCTCTACTATCTGACCATGCACCGATTTTACCCGGCCGGCAAAAGGTTTGACACTCATTGTACCCTGAATGTTTTGTGTATTTTGACCTGATTTTATATCTTGTAACATATTTTATACACATCTTACTCTGGTTTGAAGCTCGTAGAGCTGAAAAAGCAGAGTAGATGGGTATATACTGAGTAACTCAGTTGCAAACCTGCGTTACGTGAGTTGTAACTATTTTTTCCATTTACTCATCCCGGAAAAAGTCTCAAGCATCTGCGCATTCATCAGAGACATCTCAAGTTTTCTGATTTCCTGTTTTTTCTCACTTATCATTTCTTTTGATCTTTCATCAGCCGAGCTCATGGCGATAAGTCTTGCTGCAGTCCTTGAAAGGTCAGTTTCAAGTATGACGCGCAAAAAAAGGACTGTATGAACAGTGCGTTCAAAAAAGTCCAGCATCTGATGCAATTCCGGTTCAAATATCATGTGTATTTCTTCATTTAATTCTTTTGCGTCAGGATTGGAAAATTGGGTAATATCGGTTACCGCAACAGTTTGTGTCAAAAGGGTGACAAATTTGGGATAATAGACAAATACCTTAAGGTATTCTTTAACACTGTCCAGAAAAGTGACCAGTTCTTCCCGGGTGGGGGAGTCTTTGGTAAATTGCAAAGTCTTATATGGTTTTCCCAGCCTGGCCGAGCGCATAAAATCGTTTCCCGTCTTTCCGATAACCATAAGGTCGGCTTTGGTGCTTGCGGCGTCACTAGTGAATTTGCGCATCAGCTCCGAGTTTATGTTGCCGTAAAAATGTTGGTTGGAGGTCAGGGCAACATGAAGAGTTTTTTCATCAACCTGAGTTTTTTCCGCTTTATCATGTAGCTTTTTGGCTTTGACCGCGCTTGTTTTTACCAGATGGTAGACATGGCTTATCTCTTCGTAGAACTGTTTGTTTTTTTCAAAATCACCCCGGATTTTTTGTAGTTTGGCAGCACTTGCTTCCGTGAAGGCTTGACTAATAAAGTTTAGTGTTTGTACATCATCCAGTTCTTCCTTAAGCTCAATTATTGTAGACATTTTTCGCTTTTTTTTGACAAATAATATAAATTATAAACTATTTACAATTGCAGTTTGCGTTTTAATATTTATTTCAGTATTGTTGCCGGCCTCGCTTGAACATTTGTCATATTTGAACCGGATGTTTGTTGTATTTGATTCCCAGTACTAGTTGTACCATTTGTTTGCTGAGTCTGTTTAGGAATAGATGTCGTGTTGTTAATAGGCAGAGGTTGTTTATTGTTTAACGCTGTACCGTTTGTCTCTTGTGGTGGTTTCTGTGCGACAGTGGTAATAGTTGCCGTGGTAGTTTGCGACGTTTCGTCTTCCCTGCAGGCATTTTCCAGAGGTTGGAGATTTTTCTGGAGCAACTCTACTAGTTCTTTGTATTTCAATTTGTCCAGTTGGGCAGCAATATCCTTGTAGGTTTTTTCCTGGGAAAGAGTGTCAATTATTTTCTGTTTGTATTTTTTCAGGAAGTCAAGATCCTTGTTATCAAAAAAAGTGGCAAAGACTAGAGTAAGTAAAAGAATTTGGATTTGAACCGGTATTGGTTTGAGAGGTTCTTGTCTAATGAGTCCTTCTGTTATGACGCCACGTTTTAGTACCAGTTGGGTTTCTGCGGTCAGCTCTGAACCGAATCTGCTTAGTCTTTCCACCTCATGGTAGTGTGAGAGGAGCGATCTTATCCTGTCTGATATTTTTTTATGAATCAGCTTTTGGGTCTGTCGTCCTACACGGGTGACGGATTTGTCCACCTCAATAGCAGGGTATTTTCCCTGAGCGCGCAGGGCTGAAGAGAAAAGTATATGCCCATCAGTCATAGACATGACACTTGTGGGGATGACGCTTGTCAGGTTTTCTATATTCGTTTCAATCATAGGTAGTAGGGTAATTGAGCCTTTGTGGTACTTATCGTTAAAATATCCAGCCCGCTCCACCAGATGGCTGTGTTGGTAGAAGATATCTGCTGGGTATGATTCACGGCCTGGTATGCGTCCAGCAAGAAGCGATGCTTCACGCAGATATTTGGCATGAGTTGACAGATCATCCAATATAAGTAGTACATCCCGTCCTTGATCCCGGTAGTATTCAGCCAAAGATAGAGAGACAGCAGGGGAGATGTTTATAATAGGAGCAGACATATTAGAGTCGGCGGCGACAACTGTCGTATATCCAATCGCCTCAAATTTTTCCAAAGCAGAAAGGAAACGGAGTATATCCACTTCAGATTTGCCTATAGCATTGTAGACACAGATGCGTCCAGTGTCTTTTTGGCTCAGGATAATATCCAGAAGAAGCGATGTTTTTCCACTCCTGGGTTCCCCGAAAAGCAATTCCCTCTGTCCCTTTCCAATAGGAAGAAGAGTATCGATAACAAGAAGGCCGGTTGTGAATTGGTCCAATATGACTTCTCTGGCGTCTATACCGGGTGCGACAATATCCAAATCTATTTCCACATTTTTTATGGGAGGTAACTTGCCTTTTCCGTCAATTGGAACTCCAAGGGGATCAATTGCCCGGCCCAAAAGATTGGCTTTTAGGGGTAGAGTGAGCCCTTTTCCCGTCAGTTGGAAAGAGTCTCCAGGCGTGGGCTTTTCCGAATCTAGCATCTGTACTTCAATCTTTTCCCTTTCAAGCGCTGTGACTATAGCCCGTCCGCTCTTTTGGCTGATAACTATATCGTTTATTCTGGCTGAAGGAAGACCTTCAAGATACACCAGGTAATCTTGAGCTCCAACAACATATCCTACTTCTTTTTTTTCTTCACTATTGTCTTGAATCATTGTGAATAATTTTTATTATAAATCAGATTACTGTTTAGCCTGTGCCGGACGGTTTTTGTCATATTCATCTAGAAGGGAGAGAATTTCCGATTTTCTTTTGGAGATAAAATGATGAAGGGAATAATCGTTGTAGTAGCCTTCCTTGGATAGGGCACAACCACCTATTTTTTCCCTGTCGTTTTTTATTTCGATAAGCATGTCTTTTTTTAGATTTTCCTTAAACCACAATCCCAATTTATAAATTTCGTTTTCATCAGGAATATAGGGAAGATACATGATGACCGCGGGAACATTTTTTACTTCCTTGTCAATTCTATCAAGAATCTTATACATATTTTTGGAGGAAAAAGACTGGAAAAAATTTTTACCTAGCGAGAAGAGAAATTGGCTGTCCAGGGGAGAAAGGTTTTTTCTCCGGCAAAATGAATCTAAACTTTCCCTGCTGCCTGAGAAAAAAGAAGCCTCCAGGAATTCTCTGATAAGATGCAGCCGCCGCAGAATGTCTGTCTTTGAAAATGAATTTTGCAATATAGGTTTGAGTAGTAAAGAGATATCATCCATTGGTGACTCAACTCATATTTGAATTCGCCTTATAAATTTGTTTTAAGCCGCGCACACAGTTTATTTTTGTGCCTGAAAAGAGATGTTGGGAATTCAATCAAGCGCGTGTTCCTTTTTGGCATCTTCCAAGGCCTGGTATATCAAGTCGCTCTGATCAGCAAGAGAAAGCTTTTTGCCCAGAGCAACATGTAATGTTTTCTCCAGGATTTCAATGATATTTTCATCCAGTATTTGCATCCGGCGTTGTTTATAAGTCTCGATTTCGGCCTTTGCCTGTTGCAACTCTTTTTCAACTTTCTCTCTAACCTGATTTTGCATACTTTCGGTAAACTGTTCCATCAATCTTTCAGAATGGTCAATAAAGGCCAAAGCTCTGGCTTCAAGCATTTTCTGGTTCTGGTCAATCCTTTCCTGGAGGCTTTTTTCGACTGTAGAAAGAAAGATGTTATAGCCTTCTTGGGTATCTTCCAACTGTTGGGCATATTGTTTTTCCAGTTTCTGTTCAAGGGATTTTATATGCTCCTGGTACTCATCGGCTATTTTTTTGCTGTCCAGCTTTTCCTTTGCCACGATTCTTAAGCCCTTAAGTTCGGAATTTACCAATATTTTGTTTGCCTGTCTGATGGCTTTAGAGAGAATGTCTGCTGACTCTGTTTTTGTTTTTGTGACTATTTCAGACGAGTCATGTTGTGTTTTCTCAGTGGCGGATGAGATGTTGCCCCCTGATAAAAGACGCATGAGGAAATAAAGGACTAGGAATATATTTAGTCCCAGTGAGAAATAAAGAAGGGTATACAGATTTACGCCAAGAGCCATAATTGATTATATAGTTAAAAAATTAATTTTGAATAGTTGTTAAAATTCAGCTTAATCTATATCGTAATAATTGCCAAACTCAGTACAATGCCGCCAATGCTTACAAGAGCGATTAAGGCAATATTTAGAATAATCATGGATTGTATAGAAGCTTTTGCCAGCGGATTTCTGCCTATTGCTTCAATTCCTTGGGTGACATTTTTACCAAAAGTCCGGAAGTTTATGTAAATTGTGGCCACAGCTACCATTGCTGCCATAGCAAATCTGACCAGTGAAATACCTTCTTTGGTGGAAGTGATGCTATAAATAAAGTTTGTCAGGAGTACTTTTAGAGTCCCGAAAAAGCCGCCTGCGGATTTTATCTGTACAGGAGAAGCTGGGCCAATTCCCAATATTGCCAGTATTTTGCCTGATGTTACTTTCTGCTTGTTATAATCTATTTTTGCGCCGTCCTTATCGGAAAAATTCTGTAGGGCAATCCCCAAAACATAGCCAGAAATTTCCGTTGCCTTTTGCCCTTCCCCGGCAATAGGGGAGGAGGTCAGATAGTCGCCAATCTTTATCGGGCCTCCCAAAGTGGTCACATTGACTGAGGCTATTCCGTCTCTGATGATGGGAAAGTTTGAACCGTTGGGAGCCCGGTATACAATTTTGGGTGAAGCCACATAGACGCCGTACATTTTATCGTCGTAGGCTGTCTTTGATAGTTTTAGCTTGTCGCTGCCATCCACCAGAGATACGATATCCCCATCTTTTATATTCTTATCGCTTATTGGGTAAGTTGTGGCTATGCTAAAAGTGGAAAGCTGTTGGGCATGTGTTTTATGAAAAGGAGGAAGAAAAAAGGCAAAAAAGCCCCCAAAAAGGATGATTGTTATGACAGATAAAAGTTGGGACCTTTGGGCAGCCATATATTTATTATAATTGTTCTCACGAAAAACGTAATCAGAACTTTTTCAGATTTGGCCTTCAATAATCAAAATATCATATTCCAGACGGAATATGCAATGGTTGTGGTATATTTCTATAATTTTCTGATTTATTATTTTTTTGCAGATGGGGTAGATATCGTATTGCCAAATGATTTAATTTCTCCTAAAGGCGAGGTAAAAAGGGTTCCTGAATCGGTGCTTATGCGCGGTGGGGCGGAAAAAAGCATCGGTCTCATCTCGACAATTTTGTTGTCATTTGGATCATAAAGTATAGCCTTTTTGGCATTGTTGTAAAAAAGCACTATATCACCAGCTTTGGCATTTGAGAAAAATGGTTGACCTTTCAATTTAGAGAGGTCAGAAACGATGGCAATAACCGGAATCTCATCCTGCGGCAGATAGGCAAGTTTACCTACTTTTTCCACTATATTTTGGGTCGTTTGAGTTTGGTCTGATGTGGCATTTGAGAGGTTAGTCTTTTTTTGTTGTTTTGTTTCCAAGTAAATACCCGCGGAAATTATTCCTGCTATAAGGATAGCAAGTCCTATTATTACTGTAATTAACTTTTTTTTATTTTTCATACTATAAATACATTATATATGTTATTTATCGGTATTTTGCCAATTTTTATATTGATTTTCAATATGTCATGAGTTATATTTGAAGAGTGATAGCACTAGATTCTGTAAATCCAAACGATCGGGTCAAGTATAATAAACGCTATCAAATTCAAAAGAATAAAGTACTAGAGGTAATTCCTGCCATCCTGGAGAAAGATTTTGCCGAGATTGAGAAAAAGATTAGGTTGGTAGAAGGTCTGGTAAATTGGGTTCAGATAGATTGTGCAAACGATACATTGGTTCCTAATGCCACTTTTCTTGACCCCGCCCCTTTTGCTCTCCTTTCCACTTCCATAAAACTTGAAGCGCATCTTATGGTAAAGGACCCGTTGCGTTTTGTGGAGAATTTTGCCAAGGCGGGTTTTAAGCGTTTCTTTGCCCATGTGGAAGCAGATTATACAGATGAATTTATAGAAAAATGCCGTCAACTTGGCGTTGAGGTAGGTTTGGCCATAGACGGTCCCACTCCTCTTGAAAAGATAAAGGGTTATATGGATAAGCTTGATGTGGTATTGGTAATGGCAATAAAAGCCGGTTTTTCCGGCCAGCCCTATCGGGAGGAGACGGCAGAAAGAATCAAGGATTTGCGCATGTTGGACGCGGATATACCTATCGCAGTTGATGGTGCCATGGATGATATAAATGCGGCCAAGGTAGTTGCGGCTGGAGCGACAAGGATAAATTCCAATTCATTTATTTTTCATTCTGAGGATGTTAAGATGGCAATAGATAAGTTAAAAATGTTAGGTGAAAAGCCTCTCTAAAATTTATATGGATATAGAAAAACTGCAAAAACTGGCTCGGCTTATAAGGTATTACATTCTTCTTGCTACAACCACTGCTGGTAGCGGACATACCACCTCGTCTCTTTCGGCGGTAGAGATGATGACCGCCCTTATGTTTGGAGGAATCTTCCGGGCTGATCTTGATAGTCCGGAAAATGAGTCAAACGACAGGCTCATATTCAGCAAAGGTCATGCCAGCCCGCTTTTCTATTCACTTTATGCCGCAGCTGGAGAGGTGACCCATGATGAGCTTCTAAAGTATAGAAAGTTTGATAGCCCTCTTGAAGGCCATCCAACATTGGAATTCCGTTATACTGAGGCTCCAACAGGCTCCTTGGGACAGGGTTTATCTATAGGTTTGGGTGAAGCATTGGCGCTAAAGAAACTGATTTTTTCTGATGAAAGCATCGGTATACCGCGTGTCTTTGTGCTTTTGGGCGACGGGGAGATAGCGGAAGGTTCAGTTTGGGAAGCGGCTGCCGCCGCATCATATCACAAAATAGACAATCTTGTGGCTATAGTTGACGTAAACCGTCAGGGTCAAAGCCAGGCGACCATGTATGAGCATCATCTTGAGGTTTATAAACAAAGGTTTGAAGCCTTCGGGTGGTACACGCTGACAGTTGATGGGCATGATTTTACCGAAATTGAAAAAGTTTATAAAGAAGCAATTTCACAGACGGGAAAAGGCAAACCCGTAATTATTTTAGCTAAAACATTCAAAGGCCGTGGCGTAAAAGCGCTCGAGGATAAAGACGGATGGCATGGTAAACCACTTCCACTGGATATGTTTGAGGTGGCGGTTAGAGAATTGGGAGAAGTTGATTTTAGAATTAAGGGAGAAGTAAGTAAGCCGGTGGCAAATGTAAAAAAGAATCAACCATCAGTTGCCGGCCATCAGTTGCCGACATATAAAAGTGATGAATCTGTTGCTACAAGGAAAGCCACGGGTAATGCATTGACAGCCTTAATGTATGGCAATCCCAAAATTGTCGTTTTGGATGGCGACGTCAAAAATTCCCTTTATACAGAAAACACGATGAAGGAGCACCCCGACCGCTATTTTGAGATGTTTATCGCTGAGCAGAACATGGTGGATATGGCAATTGGTCTTTCCCGTCGTGGTTTTATACCTTTTATGACCACGTTTTCAGCTTTCATGACGCGCGCTTACGATCAGATTAGGATGGCTGCACTGGCTGCGGCAAATATCAAATTTATCGGCTCCCATGCCGGGGTATCCATTGGAGCCGACGGGGCTTCACAAATGGGGCTTGAGGATATGTCCCTTTTCAGGACTCTTTTGGGAAGTGTGGTCTTGCAGCCGGCAGATGCAGTATCGGCGACAAAACTTATGCAGGAGATGATTGAGAAGCCGGGTATCGCCTATATTAGAGTAGCCAGGCCTGGGACGGCAATTGTATATGGTAACGATGAAAAATTTGAAATAGGTGGGAGCAAAGTGCATTATTTAAAGAACAAAGAACCTTTCGCCCCGGCACAAGAAGGGGCTCAGGGCAAACAAAAAACAAATAACAAAGTTATTATTACAGCTACGGGAATAACTCTTTATGAAGCGCTAAAAGCGCAGGAGGAACTGGCAAAAGAGGGAATTGAGGCAGTTGTTGTAGATTGTTATTCAGTCAAGCCAATAGACCAAAAGACTTTAGTTTCTCTTGCCCAATCCATAACTAATATTATTACCGTCGAGGATCACTGGTTTGAAGGCGGGCTTGGAGATGCAGTGTTAAACGTCTTTGCCCAGACTCCTTTCGTCAAAGTTTACAAGTTAGCCGTGACCAAACTGCCTCACTCCGGCAAGCCGGCAGAACTTCTGGATTTTGAGGGTATATCAGCTCAAGAAATAACTAAAAAAGTAAGGGAGGTTTTAAGTGCTTGATAAACATTTTTCTTCCAAGATTTTTATAGACGGTGGAGTGCCTGAAGAGACAGCTCAGGCAAAAAGACTCTTGGGTTTTCTAGACGGCCAGACTACTAATCCTACGCTTATTGCCAAAAATCTTCTGGGTAAAGAACAAAGAACAAAGAACAAAGAACAAAAAAAAATTACTCAAGAGGATGCATTAAATGAATATAAAAGAATAGTGCAGGAAATGAATAAAATTATTCCTGAAGGCTCCATTTCGATTCAGGTTTTTGCCAATGCGGATACAAAAGCGCAGGATATGCTTTCCCAAGGAAGATTGCGATATGACTGGATTCCCAATCATTCGATCAAATTCCCTTGCACAACCGAAGGCTTAAAGGCTGTAAACGTTGCCTGCCAGGAGACGCCGGTAAATATCACATTGGTTTTCTCCCAGAGCCAGGCCGCAGCAGTATATGAGGCTACAAAAGGTGCAAAATATCCTGTTTTTATCTCTCCTTTTGTCGGCAGGCTTGATGATTTGGGTCAAAATGGCATGCAGGTAGTAAAAAATATTAAGAAGATGTATGAGGGTGGGGATGGGCACGTGGAGGTTTTGACCGCCAGCATACGGAATCTTGATCACCTCATGTATGCACTACAGCTGAAATCCGATATTGTTACCGTTCCATTTAAGGTTTTCAATTTATGGGGAGAGGGTGGATTTCCAGAGCCTGGAGCAGATTATGTCTATAATAAGCCGGAACTTACGGAAATCCCCTATAGAGAAGATATCCTTTTGGGGAGCGCTTTTACCGACTACGATTTATCCCACGAACTTACCGCCAAGGGCATCCAGACCTTTTGGGATGACTGGAATAAATTATTTAGTTAGACAGTATCATCTTTTTCACCTTCAGAAGTAGATTGTTTCTCAAACTGATTTCGATAGGTTTGGTTTTAACTTTTGCCACCAGTTCTACTCCGTATTTTTATATACAAGCTGGTTTTATGCTATTATATTTTAGATGAGAAAGTTGAAACGTCAGGCCAAAAAGACCGATTATGTGAAGTTTGGTATATATTTCTTTATAGGATTATCAGTTTTTATTGTTTCCTTTATTCTGCAGGCAAAGATAGTTTTTACCATTCTTTCTCATGCCAGCAACCTAGTGAGTCAAAATTATACCACCAGTAAATTTCAAAGCGCTTCGGGTGGTTGTCCTACAACATCTTCACAAAGTTATGACACATTAAGAGTGCAAAGTGATTATCAAAGACCTTCAAACGTTGGCCAAAATCCTGAAATCAATATGAACCTGAGGGGGTATGCGGAGGTACCAGGAGATAAACAGTTGGTAAGCTATGGAGGTGATACTGATCCGGTGATGCCGCCAAACCTCGGAACAATGTTTCCGGTATTACCAAGTATCGTAAAGACTTATGCCGTGCATCAATGGGATTGGTCAAAAAATGCTCCCAGTCCAAATCTGGAACAGCATTGGCCTGTGAATCTTATAGGTTTATCAACTTATGCTGGGGAGCAGCTGGTTGGGCCTAAAGCAGGTAGAGACATAGGTGGAGGGCATGTTTTAATGTTGGTTTACGCTACTTCCACTTCTGCTACTTTTGTGCATGGTTTAGGTGATAATCCAGGCGATGGATATTTTATTCATATGGACAATTTTTGCCTTGATTCCAACCTCTACGCTTCATATGAAAAGGAGGATTCAAATGGTAGAGGGTCGTTGCCGGTTATAAGAACAGGTCAGGTTTTCGGATATGGTAATGGCGGGGATTTCAGGGTGGCCATTAGAGATTCAGGTGATTGGATGGATCCGCGAAGCCGGAAAGACTGGTGGCAGGGATTTGGCGATCTGCCAACCGCTCCAGTTGTCCCCCCCACTCAATCGGTGGTTCAACCGACTCAGCCCCCGGGTCAGCTGACCCAACCAGTGGTACAACCCACACAGTCTATTAGTCAACCTCCTTCTAACACTCCGACACCTCAAGTGGTTGCGACTAATCCTCCCGTATTTACGACTCCTACCCTAATTGTTTCCCGGCCGGTAGTGTCAAACCCGATAAATCAGTGGCCAACCCCACCAGTAAACAATGTTGTGCCTTCATCTAGCGTCACACCCGTTCCTCCCACACCTACTCCCGAAAAACCTTTATCGCAAAAAATTGTAGAGAGCCCAGTAATCAGATTTATACAATCACTTCCCGGGCTTGCCGTAATATTTATCCATACGATATTGCCTTAAAATTGAGGAGTCAGTTCAATAGTGGTTTTCTACAATGATGAAGCAAACGTTTTAGGGTTCTACAAAATCTTTACAAACTCACCGTTAAGCTTGAGGTAGAAGAGGATAATCTTGAGTCTGGGGAATTTGTGTTGCAGGATTTTCTTGGCAAAAAGCAAATCTTCCTTGTTTTTTTCAAACGTACCTTCTGCGCCATATGCTCCACAATCCCCATGGTTTATGAGGTATGCTTCTTTGATATTGTGTAGTTTGACCGAGAGATCAATCTGCTCTACCACAAACGGTAAATTTTTTACTCCTCCGGCGATTGCGACCCTATCGAATCCTTCGCTAATATTTGCAATAGTCCATTTTCTCAGAAAAGATCTTAGTCTATGGTCCATACAAGAAACTACAATTGCCTGGCATTCGTGTTTATGGGAAACGGTTTCTGGCATAAAAGAGATATTATATCACAGTATAAGATGTTGATTTGTGAATTTGATTACAAAAATTGATTTTTGGGAAAAATCCGTTGTAAAATGGAAATATGAAATTTGATCTTGTTTTTAAGTACTTGGTTTTAGTTCTTATTACCCTTGCTTTCCTTTTTGCCATAAAAGTTTTTAACATTTCTTATCCTCTTGATATTACGGTTACCAATACAACTAAGTCTACCGAGCTAGCCATAGTAGGAGAGGGAAAAGTGGATGTTACTCCTGACACTGTTTATGTCGACGCCGGGATTACTGTAAATAATTTACCAACTGCAGATGAAGTACAATCAAAGATTGATGAGGTGAATAACAAGCTGATAGATGCGATGAAAGCATTGGGAATAGCCAAAGAAAATATTAAAACCTCAAGTTATAACATTACGCCTGCTTATAGCTATAAGCCTGAAGAAGGTAACCGGATTACAGGTTACAACGGCAACGCTACCGTAGAAATAAAGATTAAAGACATAAAATTGGCTACAAAAGTGATAAATGAGGCAACCGGCGCCGGAGCCAACGAGGTTACCGGTACTCGTTTTACTGTCGATAATCCTGAAAAATTCAGGGAAGAGGCGCGGGACAAAGCTATCCAGAATGCCAAAGACCAGGCAGTCAAACTGGCTCAAAATCTGGGGATATCGTTGGGAAAAGTGACTAATATTGTCGAGTCCAATCCTAGTCAGCCGATAAATTATGATTACGGATTGTCTTCTGCTTTGCCCCGTGCGGCAGGGCTTGGTGGAGGCGGTCCTCAAATTGAGCCGGGAACACAGACGGTTACATCCACTGTTACGCTCTATTTTGAAAAGAAATGATATTTGACTTTAGATAGAACCGGACAGCCAGATTATCATTTTTTGCTGTTTCTCAAATTTTTAGCGACTACTCCTTCAGTTATTGACTTGTTATCTCTAAACTCCTACTATTGTTATCATGAAAAGGACAAAGAAAAAAAAGAATGTCCGAAAATTGAGATTTTTAGATAGAAGGATTCTTTTGGGTTTGGGGCTTGTTGTTTTGACTGGTACTATTTTTGTTTCCAGCCACTTCTTAAATAATCCTTCCGGGGATATCAGGACCCGCGCCAGCATAGAAGACGACCAGAAATACTGCGTAAACCAGCCTTCCTGCTGTAATGACATAATCACTCAGTTAAATGCTAAAGGAGATATTACTGACCTGCCTGATGGTGAGCAGCCCTATCACGCTTGCGATTGGCCAATAAGGGGATACTGCCAGATGTCGATTTGTAACCAGTTGCCGGCAGGGAAAAAATATAGGGGCGAGTGTGGCTGGTATTGGATTTTTCATGACGCCAATGGTAATTCATATCACTTGGGTACCAATACACCGGATGGTTATGGATGTATGATAGGGGATACTGAGGCCTCTATGAGGCCGAAGTACGGACCAGACGGTTCGACGATCGCACCACCTACTCCTACGTCCCTTCCTCTTCCGACTCCTTTACCTACAGCAATTCCTACCGTGGTTATTTCGCCCACTTCTGTTCCTACACAAACTCCTTTAGCGACGGTAATGCCTACATCAATTCCCACCATAGTCTATCCTACCAATCCATCTCAAGTGTATCCGACAACATTTGTATTGCCAACAGTGTATGTGCCTCCACCAACAGCTACGCTTATTCCTACTCCGACTAGCGTACCTGTCATAAAAATCATAGGAAATAATTTGGGAGATTTTCTGCAAAGGACAAAGGAATCAATTATACAGTTTCTTACGATAGTATTACCTTGATAGGGTTGATCGGAGATAGATTTGGTCGGTTTTGGCAGCAAGGATAAAATCGTTCAAATGCAGACCTTGGATAGCGTGAGTGAAGCAGGTGAGTTTGACCTTGTTCCAGCCATAAACAGAAATATTAGGATGGTGTCCTTCGCGCTCAGCCAAGTCTGCCACTTTATTGACAAAAGCGATAGCCTCCCTAAAATCCTTAAACTGAAAGCGTCTTACCAGTTTTCCTTCTTCAAGCATCCATTGTGGTATCAGGGGCATGTATTTTTCTATTTCCTCAGCAATCAGCGGAGCCGCTCCTCCTTCACATGGTATACATTTTTTTGAAGTTAGTGAGTTATTCATAATTCGTGTTTGATAAATAGAAACTGGTCTTTGCCGAAAGTTTTCGGATGAAAGAGTGCAAAGCTTCCTTTGAGTTTTTTCCCTTCCAATATAAATTTATACTCCGTTTCGCTTCTTTCTTCCAGTGTATAAGTGCCATTGTCCCAGATAATCACTTCTCCGGCACCATAATATCCTTCCGGAATGTTTCCTTCAAAATCGATATAACTGACTTCATGGTCAGGAGTGGCCATGGCTAACCTTTTTTCTTTGGGAGAGAGGGGCGGGCCTTTGGGCACTGCCCAACTTTTGAGGACAAGCTTTCCGCTGCCATCAGGGTTTTCGGTCATTTCCAGCCTGAAATCCCAGTGTAGCCTGGTGGCGTGATGCTCGTGAACTACAAATCTGTACATACTTGGACATAATATCTATCTATTACAGATCTTACAGCAGTATTGAAAAGATTCAAAAATAGTTTTCAGGTATTTGATTTCCAGATTGTTAAGTCAGAGTCGTCTACACTCCCGTCTCCGTTAAAGTCTGCTCTGGTATCGCTGCAATTGTTTCCGCTGGCTGTTTTGTTACATTGGCTATTTAACCAAATGGAGTAATCGATAAGGTCTACTGATCCGTCACAATTGGCATCCCCCTCTTTTTTCCTGGGGCAGTCATTTCCGGTTGGAGTTGCGGTAGCTGAGGATTGCAAATTATTTGATTGATCATTTGAAGTAGGTGTGAGTGTATTTGGTTCTTGGCTCGGGGTAGTAAAAATCGAGTCAATACATCCGTAAGGCGTATAGTAATCCTGTCCGGCGGTACAATTTGGGCTGATAGGATTTCCGTTTACATCGACTATATTTACACCTACGTGAGTTTCAACAGAAGAATCAGTCGGTTTTATTCCAGGCCAGGGAACAGAAACTGTGAATTTATCACCAACTTTTAACGGGGTAGAATAATCTGTGGTATAACAAGTCTCGCCGGACCAGTAAACTTTATTTGAATCGGTCTTTAACCCTTCACAGATTGCACCATAATCTATACTTTTATCAGTTGGGTGTACAATTACAGTCCAGGCTTTTTGAAGGTAATAATCCCCTTCAGGCAGAGAGACTATTGTACCGTCTACAGGTACAGAGCTAATGAAATCTGGCCAACAGACCGCAGTGTCAGGTATGTTAAAATTCACTTCACAAGCATTTGATGGTTGTGTTGGTGTGAGGGTGTTGATAGGAGTAGTTGTGGGAGTCGTGGGCGGATTAATGTGGCAGCTGGGAGCATCATTGTTCATTGGTGATTTTACGTAGAGGATAACCGTTTGACCGGGACCGATAGACGTAGTTTGATAATCATTGATATTTTGGATATCTATGTTAGTGCCGTTGGCTTTATATGAAGCCAGTCCCACGTCATACGTACAGGTTGAGGTATTGTTAATAGTGCCTCTTATATATCCAAAAGGTAAGCCTGCCATATTGTCGTCAATTGATCCTGTCAGATAGTGATTGCCTACCGGATCGTCGCAACCGGCGGATAGAGCCGGTATAGTGGTAGGTGAGGGAGTAACAGGAGCAAGAGTGCACCCGTCATAAGTGAGGTTTGAGGCCGTAGCAATAAGCCTTTTGTAAAAACTGTAGCGGGTTCCTCCGGCAAATGACATAAGAGTTTGGCCCCAGTAAAGGTCAGCCTGATATTGACAGCTGTTGCAGGTGTTTGGTGTAGGAGTTGGTGTGTTAGGGGGTGTAGGAGTAAGAGTGGGTGTAGGCGTTAAAGTAGGTGTTAAGGTTGGGGTAAGAGTGGGAGTAAGACTGGGTGTTATAGTTGGTGTAGCAGTTGGAGTAATTGTAGGTGAAGGGGTGGGAGTCGGAGTAGTTAAGCCGTACCAGCAGAAATCGTGTTCTGGAAGCGGTTGATCATTGCCAAAGCCGGCATCAAAAGAATAAGCAGAAGTGGGTATAAAATAACCTGTTCTTGGTACTTCAGGAGGCCATAGAGATTGTCCGGCAGCATCCACCGATGCTGGTCCGATAAGATTCTGGTAATAACCACCAATTCCACCGGCACAGTCAAATCCGGGAACATAGCAGTATGCCGGTCCACCCAACACGGCGTACCAACCTGCACCCGCCGGCGTCCCATTGCTATCTTTACAGCTTCCATCAAGCATATATGTAAGCGGGCCATTAGTGGTTTTTACCGTCCAATCTCTGGGTTGTTTTCCATGTCCAGGGTCTGTATTGTTGGTGAGTTGACGCATGCGGATATAAACCCCATTAAGACCGATATTTGTACCACACCAGGTGACGTGTCCGAATGCGCCGGCAATAGCGTAGGCTGGTTTTGCTTGAGAAGATTCTAATATTATTAGAGTGCTTCCCAGAAAAAGTAGAAATGATATTCTGAAAAATCTATTTTTCACTTCAGTTGAATGTAGTGATATTGAAACTACTTTTCTGTTTGTCTATCCAGTTGGGTAGGTCACCTTCACCGCTGTTTGTAATATTGGTAATGGTCCAGATTGCGAAAAATTCCTCTCCAATACTAGATGGTTTTGGGCTTTGTTGTTCAGTAACAGTAGATATTTGACCGGGCTTCAAACGTAAAACCATATCTTTTACCTGTTGTGAAGGAAAGGCAATTGTATCCGGTGATACATTGTCAAAAAGATAGATAGCATTACCTTTGTAATTTGGATCGAGGTCTATAAGCGAATCGTCGTTTTTTATCTGGTTACCTGCTTCTGAAAATGTGATTTTTCCGGAAATTAAGTTCTGGTAAATAGCCTGAATTTTGTTTTGAGCTATAGTTCGTGCTTCTTCAATTGAGTATTTGGCAGGAGGATTTACGTTGTGGTACCATATGGAGATTCTACCTCCAGATATTTTTTCCTCAAGCTTATTTTTGAAAGAATCCTTTAGCTGTTCTAGTGTTTTATCTCTCTGCTGATAATCTTTGTCGATATTATCAAAGATTGACTGATTGAGGTTGACATTGCCGAAAATCTGCGGATATAGCTGGCTGGCTTGAAGAAGTATTGAGTCATCAATTAATTCCGAGAGCACTTTATTTTTCAGATTGGCGGAGCTGGTGCTGGGTTTTATCAGCTCAGAGTAATATCTGGAATAAACGGCATAATTCAGATCTTTATTATAAATATTTTCTTGACCGACTTTTGCGGCAACTTGTTCCTGGGGCAAAAACGGTCCTTTACTATTCAAGATATCTGGCAGAGCAACCGGTGGAGGAGTAACAGTAGGAAAGATAGAAGCGGAAGGTGTGTATATGGCTGCTTTAGGAAAGATGTTTACCTTGTTTAGGGCCGCTAGGAGGACAAAGGGTAAAAGCAGCAGAATCAAGACGAGGGTCAATTTCTGGCTTCTGTTTTGTTTATGCCAAAAATATAAAATTCCACCTTGAGGATTTTTTTTCTGCATATGTATTAATTTAAGTAAATCAGTAGTGGAATATTTTGTCAATATATCAGGGAATACCCATGAGGTTGAGGATATGGAAAAGAAGATTTTTTCAGTAAGCGCAGACCGCCAACGTTTCGATTTCAACGCAAAGCTGATTACACTGGAAAGAATTTAAAATAAATGAAATATTTATGATAAATTCTTTATTCAACTGGTAAAGATAGCGATAAACCCGGGCTTAATCCACCGCAAACTTGTAAAGAATGTTTTACTGTATAAAAACAGGTGATGGTCCGACGGGAATTGAGGATGGGTTGGCCTGTGATACCGCCCCCGTGATATCAGTTACTGAAACCGTTGACGTTGCTATCGGCAGACTGATCGTGTCAGACGCCGCATTATCCGCTGTCCAGGCCACATAGACAGTGTGACCGTCGCTGAAATTGAACCCGTATACCCATACCGAGGGATTGCCCGTATCGACACTTTTTGCGCCGGTTGCTCCGGAGAGTTTGGATACGGTAACCTGATACGCGGTTGCCGGAGGATCCATGGCGTAATTTCCCGCCTGGTCTTCCTGTACCAGTCCGACATCCCTGCTGGGACTTGTGCCTCCGGAACCCTGATGTTTAAACATCTCGTCAAGAAGTTTCCAGTATATAATCCTGTCAGCTCCTTCTCCCGCTGCTGTTGCCAGAAGCTTAACTACTGTCTGCGAGTGGTTTTGCTGATTATAAGTTGTCCTGTCAGGCCATCCGTAACCAAGCTCCCATACCTCAATCGGAAAAGACGCAGGTTTGCCTCCCAGCTGAAGTCCGTTGCGGACAAAATGAAAAACAGTCGTCAGATCATCCCACGGTGCATAATAGTGAATCTGACTGGTACTGTATCCCAGGTTGACTGAATATAGAGAGGAAAACCATGTATTGAAGCGGCAGGCAAACCGGCTTTTCGCGTCCGCATTTAAAAGAAAGTTCTGTAATTGCGAGATATACGTTATCTGGCCGGCATAATTAAATGCCGGTCTCACGCCATAATAACTGTTGACATAATCAATTGCTTCCTGGTCATAGCCTGATTGTAAAAGCTGATTTCCAACCGCAACACCGAAACACGATCCGCCGGTTCCGCTTTCTTCAGGCTGGGCCTGCGGATCTCCGGCTTTTACAGCCTGGTATGCTCCCTGCAGAAGACTGGTATAGCTGGAAATGCTGGATGGCCAGTGGTTTGCACTTTCATATTCATTGCCAAGGGCAAATCTGGTCACTCTTCCGCCGTTGGGCAGGTTTAAAGATTTATAATGCGCGGCTATTGCCGTGAGTGCAGTATAGAGCTTGTTGGGATCGGCCGGCGGGGATTCAATTCCCGGTTCTGTTGTCCCCCAGTTGTTTTTTAACATGATATGCAATCCGATATCCGTGACTCCGCATGAAGAAAGTTGAGAAAGTTTGCTGTCCAGTCCGCTGAAAGTGAAAGTTTCCGGTTGAGGTTCAAGCGATCCCCAGTCAGTCCAGACGGTGGTGGCATGTACTCCCATTTTGGGGGCAAACTGACATGCAGTCGTAATTTCATACGAGTTGATTTGCGCTCCGAATTCCAGCGGCTGCGCGTACGCCGCAAATCCGTTGGATTGGGCCGGCGGTTCAGCGAGGAATAAAGAAGGACTGATCCTTCCATTATACGGAGGCGGAGTTAAAGCTATTTTCCCCTTTGAACCGCCGCCGTTGCCTTTGGGATTATTGTTTCCTCCGCTTATGTCACCGGGCAGACAGGACGCAATTTTATCCAGTGTTTTTTTGCCGATTTTATCCGAATCTTTCAGATCAAGAAATATGCGTTTTGCCACCTTTTTTCCCAGAGTACTGACGATACACTTTTTTTCTTTTTTTGTCAGGTGCTTTTTCAGCTCGCCGACATTTAGAGTCTGAAGAGTAGAGTTTACAGTCTGGTCGTGTGCCTCAGGAGTTGTCACGTAGGCTTGGTGATTTTGGATTTTTAGAGACAGCACGATGGTGCCTGCCACCATAAGCACAACGATAATTATCAGGGCATACGCCAGTTTCCGGTGCTGCCGGAAATACCTTTCCAATTTTTGAACATCCTGTGCCATCCTTTTTTTCACTATTTATGGACAAATTTTATATATTTTGCCGGGTATGTCAATGTTTTTCTATTCTGTTTATGTATTATAGCTTACAATAGTTCAGTAGGCACTTCAATATATCCGGTTTGCAACTGTTTATTTCAGTAAAAACCTCCAGTTCAGGTTTGGGCGCTAAGTTTCTTTCAAAATCAGTCATGTGCGGGTTGAGATTTCAGCCGGCCGTTAATCTGTCTGAATTTATCGATCCATTTTTGATCAGGCTGTCTTCCGGGGATCAGACTGTAATCCTCCAGACCGGCGGGAGATATGGTTTTGTAACTTTCCCATGTCCAGGGCGCAGAGTAGGCGATTTTTCCGGCAGAAACATATTTGAGTATATTATCAATAAAGGAACTGTTTTTTTTCCACTGACCGTTATTTCCCAGATCACCAAATTCACCGATAAAAAGTTTTTTGCCTAAAATATCCGCTGAACTGATCAGGTCACTGACAGTCCAGTCGGCGATTTTATTCTGTGCTGCCGGATAAAGGTGGACCGACATCAAATTAACCGTGGAAGGATAGACCGTTCTGAGGTAAATGGTCAGTTGGGAGAAACTGTCCGGCTGATAATCGGGTTTTTTACCCTGGAGATAACTTTGCCAAAGGTGATAAGCATAAGGTCGGGGTCGACTGTAGCCCGAAGAAATCAGGTGGTTGGGATCGAGATCTTTGATATAGGTGGCATAATCGGTTACAAAGTTTCCTAATTGGGTGCTGGAAAATTGCCCGTTACCGACGCCAGCTTTACAAGCGGTATCCTGGCTGTTCGCGTGGTCAGCTTTGAGGTTATATTCATTACCGAGTTCCCAAAAAAGGATGCCGGGATTATTTTTATATCTATTTATGAGCTGTTTCGCATATTCCTTAAGATCATTATTACTCGTCGATCCGGGCGTAAAAAAGCTTGTTATCGACTCTCCGGCTTCATTGGGAAAAGCATAGAGACACCAGGCAATCGAGGGAATTAGTTTAATATGGTAAGAGGAGGCATCAGCAACCATCTGGTCAAAGGACTGCCACCAACTGGCAGGATTTGATTTCCACTGTTGGAACTCGCTCCCGTAAAAACCCCCGGCATTGATTCTCATATAGGAAAATCCTTCTTTTCCGGCATCCTCCAGGGATTTGCGGGCCAATTGTCTCGTGAGAGAAGGATTCCTGCTGAATACCGGACCCAATCCCGCGTACATGCGGAAAAGACTGCTGCCGTTGAGTCCGATTCCCTCAATTCCGTTTCCGTTAAAATTCAGTTCAGGCGGGTTTGCCGCCCGGTTGTGCGCTTCAGGAGTTGTCACGTAGGCCTGGTGATTTTGGATGTTTAAAGACAGCACGATGGTGCCCGCCATCATAAGCACGACAAGAATTATCAGGGAATAAGCCAGTTTCCGGTGCTGCCGGAAATACCTTTCCAATTTTTGAACATCCTGCGTCATCCTTTTTTTCACTCTTGTGGTTTGTTCCGGATATATTACCGGACTTATTTTATTAATAATATATTATTAATGTATTCTACCTTACAGATATCCAGTATACAAATCTTTGTTGGTACTTCTCATTGTTTATTCTTGATTCCAGATTTATAATTTATTATTCTTAAATATATGGCTAAATTTGTACCCGATGTAAAGACGCAAAGATGGATAGTGATTGCTCCGGCACGGACAGCCAGACCGGCGGATACTCATGTTGTTTCTGCAGAAAAATCTCATGTCTGCCCTTTTTGTCCGGGCAATGAATGCGAAACGCCTCCGGAGATTATGAGGTTGGGGGAAGGAGAGAAGGAAAAGCCGGGATGGAAGATACGGGTATTTCCCAACAAATTTCCCATCACCGACATTCATGAGGTTATAGTGCACAGTGACAAACATGATAAAGATATTCAGGATTTTGACTTGGCTCATATTCAATTATTGCTGTCTGTATATAGGTCCAGGTTCCAGACGCATATGACTGACGGTCATGTCATCGTATTTTCCAATCATGGCGAACATGCCGGGGCCTCCCTTGCCCATCCTCATTCCCAGGTGGTAGTTATACCCCACCAGATAAATCTGGATGCCTTGGTGCGTGAGCCGGTGATGAATATCCTTGAGGAAAATGATTTGTTTTATACTTATTGTCCTGATTTTTCCCAATGGCCTTATGAGGTATGGATTGCTCCTAAAAAAGAAGGGACAAATTTTGCCGAGACGACAGATGAAGAGTTGAAGATATTGTCAGGATTATTACAAAGGGCAATTAGAAGATTATATAAGAAATATGAGGAAATAGCGACAAAGAAAAATCACGGTACTTTACCATTTGCCTACAATTACTATATCCACCACGGAAAAGATTGGTTTATCCGTATTATTCCCCGTCTTGTACATCGTGCCGGATTTGAGCTTGGTACCGGTTTGTCAGTCAACGTGGCTGATCCTACTGATGCAGCAAAAGAATTGATGGGAATTGATATCTAGCAGAAAGCGTTAAGCGTGAAGAAATTATTTTCAGTACCGATACGCGCTTGACTCTTAAACAGTCTGACCTTTTTGTTGCAAGCCCAAAAGCCACAGGACAGCCTCTTTTTTATACCTTCTGTCACCGCGGGAATTAATTCTTATAGCAGGGAGTTTTCCGCGCTTACCCCATCTTTTGATTGTGAGAGGGGAGACTCTTAAAATTTTTGCAACTTCCCGGACAGTTAACAAATCTGGCCATTCATCGCCTAGCGCCATAATAGATATTAGTTATTAGTTGTAAGTTGTTAGTTATTTAGAAACGGAGATAGACTAATAACTTTAACTAATTAACTACCTCAAGAACGTTAATAATAATTGAGGCAGTGGAAAATCAAGAACAGATTGAGACTTAATAATTACTTATAATCTTTTGAATCTCAATCTCTCGCTTAATGTATCACAGTAGTAAAGAGAATGTCAAGTAGTTTCCGGGTACGTAAAACCCCTCTTTATGGGAGGGGAATACGTTTTATAATTTCAAAGCTCAAATGTCAAATTGAGACTTAAAATTCAATTTAGAAATTATTTCAGTTCAACTGTAGCTCCAGCGGCAGTCAGTTTTGCCTTGGCTTCCTCAGCTGTCTTTTTGTTGACACCTGTAAGGACATCCTTAGGAGCTGACTCGACCAGTGCTTTTGCTTCCTGAAGACCAAGTGTGGGTACTAACTCGCGTACCACCTTAATCGCACTTATCTTGTTGGCTCCGGCATTTGTAAGGACTACGTTAAACGTAGTCTGTTCTGATGCCGCATCTGTAGCTGCTGCTCCGGCTGCTGCTGCGGGTGCTGCCACAGCTACCGGTGCTGCTGAAACTCCGAATTTCTCTTCCAAAGATTTGACCAGATCTGCTAGTTCCAGAACTGACATTTCTTCCACCGCTTTGAGTATTTCTTCCTTTGTAAGTTTTGCCATTTATATCACCATCCTTCCTGTGAATAAAAAAGATTTTGAAGCAATATTTTTAATTTCAATTAGCCGCTGTCTGAGGCTTTTTGTTTTTGATGTTATCTAAAACCGTGACAAATTTCCGCAAATTCCAACTGAGGGCATTGTGCAACCCCGATACGGGGGACTGCAGTCTTGCGGCAAGTGTAGCCAAAAGGATTTCGCGTGACGGGAGACTTGCTAGTTTCTGGAAATCTGCTTCTGAAACCTGTTTGCCGCCAAACACTCCTGCTTTTATTTTGGGCAGCTGGTTAGCCTTCATAAACTGTGCAAGAATTTTTATGGCGGTTACCTCATCACCATAGGTAAAAAATGTGGCAGTGGGGTTATTCAGTAATGAATCCAATTCTTTCTCAGCCTCGCTGTTCCAGTCTTTTAAGGCAATTTTCAGAAGCGTATTTTTGGCTACCAAAAAGTCAGCTTCAGCTTTTTTTAGAGCGCGGCGCAACTCTTCCATCTGTTTATGGGTAAGACCTCTATAATCAGTCAGGAATAACGATTTGGTTTTGGCAAGTTTTTCAGAAAGAGCTTTGACTGTATCAGTCTTTCTTGACTTACCCGTGATTTTTTTGGCTTGTTTTGACATAATTTTCTCCTTTTCCTTTGCTTAATAAAAAATCCCCGGCTCTACCGGGGAAGCGGGAATTATGAATAAGGAATAAAGGGATTTTTTGTCCTTCATTCTTGATTCCTGATTCTTAATTCTTTATTTTCCTCGGTAGGTCTTCTATTTAGTTGTCACTTATAACCAATAACTAACAACTAAACCGCCTACTGTCTTTGGACCTCTAATTTATACCATAAAGTGGAAAAACGCGCAAGTGGAAAAAGCGGCATTTCTACCTTCACGCCACGTGTCATTCTCAAGCCCGCCTTGCCGGCGAGGCAGGAAGGAGATAATCCGGATTCCCGATCAGGCTTGTCTCACTGACTCGCCTCGTCTTCGACTAGAAGTCATCTCAAAACCTCATTCTCAAGCATGAACATTAGCAATAAGCGAAGCTAAAAATAGAATATCGAGATGAGTTCTAGACGAAGCGGGAGCTTCGGCGAAGCTGGTCGGGAATGACGCTTACGTGTACCCAAGGTGTAAGTTCTAAAAAAGCGTTATTTGTAATACGATTTTATCTGGAAGAGGAAGTAGAGAGGGATGACGGTGCCAAGTATGATGCCGCCTGGATTAAAGTAAACTATATTGGAAATGACGCCAACCAGTGTGGAGTAGTAAACAAAACTCCAACCTTGTTTGGATTTTTTGAAAAGTCCGGGAAGAGATAGTGCTTCCAGTACTATTGTAATAGCCAAAAAGACAAGTGATAAAGTATAGGTTATTCCAAACGTAGGTCCTCCCAGATAGCTTACCGGAGTAAGAAGTGCTCCAATTCCAAGAAGTGCCAGTACAGCTGGAAGGCTAAGAAGAAGGAATATAAGCGTAATCCATGGAGCAACTTTTACTATCGTCTCTTTCCATTTAGTCGGAAGAGCCGGGGCTTTCTGGCCACAATAAAGGTCAAGAGTATTTTCCAGCTGCGCCAGAGGAGATGATGAATTTGTTTTTGCCATTTTCTCCATCATATTGAGGAAAAAGTGTGTTGTCAAGGGTTGCTTGAATTTATAAGATTTCAATAGAAGAGTGGAGTTTGTCCGACTTGTACCTTAATCCCGGAGGACATGGCGGATCTCCCTGCCGGCAGACAGTTTCGAATGCGGTTATTCGACCTTAACCTTAATTGCCGGGGACATTGTAGATTTCAGTGTGATGGCTTTTATTTTCATGGGAGAGACTGATTTTATGAAGGCCTCAAAGTTCTCGGTAAGCTGGTTGTCTTTGAAAGCCATCTTGCCAATCACTTGGTGTATGATGGGGAATTCCGATTCCGTTTTCCAGTTTATCTCTCCTGCTTTGAATTTCTCCGCAATCTTTTCTGGAGTAGGGGAGATGGTGCCGGCTTTGGGGTTGGGCATGAGTCCCTTAGGTCCCAAAAATTTGGCTACCCTGGCCAATTTGCCCATGACAGCCGGGTGGGCTACAAGTGCGTCAAAATCTATTTTGCCTTTTTCCACCTGTTCCACCAGTTTGTCTATTGTTTCGGCATTTGCGATGGCCACCCGCACCTCTTTCCCTGTGCCATGTGGCAATTTTACATTTCCGCGAAGACCTTTTTCAGAAGTATTTATATGAAGCTCTACGGATCCGCCGAATTTGGCAAACGAGACTTCTCGCAAAAGAGAAACCGCTTCACTGATGGAATATTGTTTATCATGGTCAATTTTCATGAGGGCCTCTTTGTATTTTTGTGACCGGACACGGATGCGTACCTTTTTCTTTGTTTTCTTTTCTTCCCCTTCAGATTTTATGCCTTCAGCCTGATCTTTTTCCACTTCCTCTGCTAATTTGGCCATTTTTTCCACTTCAGCTTCGTCTCCCTCAAGAGATTTGATCCTTTGACCGCCCTTAAGTCCCGCAATATGTACCTTCCGGGCTTGCTCACGCTTCTTTTTTTCTTCGCGCTGGCGTTCCTTTTTTTCGCGGAGGGCTTTTTCGTCTTCTGAACCTAGTGTGGCAACTTTGATTTTTCCCATATTTAGAAATTCACTTACTCAACTTTAATTCCCATGCTTCTGGCTGTTCCCATGACTATTTTTGCGGCTGCCTCAACCGTATCACAATTGAGGTCTGCCATTTTTTCCTTTCCGATTTCTTCGGCGATTTGGCGTGTTAGCATCCCTGCCTGTTCGCGGCCTGCTTTACCGGAACCTTTTTCCAGCCCCAGCTTTTTCTTTATCATTTCGGCAACGGGTGGCAGTTTGGTGATAAAGGAAAAAGTACGGTCGGTATAGACAGTGATGACGGCCGGGATGATCTGTCCTTTCTGTTTGGCTGTTTTGTCATTATAGGCGCGGACAAAATCCATTATAGGCAGTCCGTGTTGACCAAGAGCCGGACCAACAGGAGGCGCCGGAGTTGCTGTACCTGCCGGAAGATTTAGTTTTATCACTGTTTTTACTTTTTTTGCTGGCATAGACTAAATTACAAATTAAGAACTAAGAAATAAACGAGGAAAGAAAAGGAGCAAACAAAACAGATTAAATAAGATTTGTTCCGGCTCCTACTCCCGCCTCCCTAACAATATTTCATATCAGGTAAAAAGATTTTACCATCCTGCTGATAATTTGTAAAGCTGTTCTTACAGGACCCTATTTCAGGATACCCTTATCAACGGTTATGGGGAGAAATTGAGTTATGTGTTTTATAAACCTCTGGCAATCAGTTGTTTGATATAAGATTGATATGGAATATCGAGACGATTGGCTTTAATTTTCACTCTTTCCAAAAGCGAAACCGGCAGGCGGATGGTAATAGGTTTACTGGTTAGTTTTAAATTCGGAAATCGCGCTTTTTCCAGTCTGGAATAATCAACATATCCGGTTGAGTCAACTTTTTGCCAAAATTTTCTCTCCTCCTGTTCTGACTTAAAATAAGGAATTTTTTTAAGTTTTTTCATAATTCTCCCTTTCCTTTTTGTTCATCGGGCGGACAGAGATGATTCTGATTTTCTCGCCCCGTAAAGTGAAAACAACAAATAATTTTTTACCGGAAAAAACTGTACCTAAAGCTATAAACCTTTCTTCTTTTTGTGAATGTCTGATATCTTTTAAGATTTTGAGCTCTTCGTCTAAAAATATTTCTTCTGATTCATTGGGACTTATGCCGTGTTTGTGATAACTTTTGTCAAAATTTCCTTTATCCCATTCAAAACTCTTATATTTGCTCAGATCAAGCATTGTACATATGATATACATACATTATCTGAAAGTCAAGAAGAATAGAATAGTCCATTTAATTAGAACTTGAAGTTCTAGAACAAGGTGCAAACACGTAATCGCTGTGTTATAAGTATCGCATCTGATTTACCCCGGGAGCGTAGAATAATCGGCGGTCACCGGGAAGTTGGCGGCTGGGTGGCTGCACCCGTTGGACTTTGGGTACTTGCTGTTGGGACAGTTGGAATACTTGATGTTGCGGAGGGAGATGGAGCCGGACGCCGGTCAAACACGGTAATAAGAAGAGCGGTGATAGTGTGTTCCACTCCTGTGTCTTGTGTGGTATACGCGGCAACCGGTGCTCCCTTGGTGAGGGAGCTCATGTCTAATTGGTGTGGTGCGCCTTCGTTATATTCTCGTTGCGATATTTCCGTATCAGGGGTGACGCGGACCGTATATGTTTGAGGTGAAGTCAGCGTTTGCGGTGGAAATGAAGCTGGCAAAGGTGGTAAAGGTGCATTGATGGTCATGGTAGTACCCGTAACCGCAGATATCGTACCGCTGACATTGTTGGCGATACGGGTCACCTGGATAGAGGTTGCTCGATATGGTATTGATTGGGTAACCTGTAAATCTCCATTGGTCTGCACCATGACAAACTGGCCGGTTTTCAGCTCGTTTTGTTGCAGTATCTGGTCACTGGTATCCTGCTCTTTTTTGAAAAGATAGGGGATAAAGGTTGGCGGGCGGAAAATCTTGGTCTGAGGCGTCACGGAAAACTGGAAACTGACATCTTTGCTTTTCTGGTCCCGGGGAATATCGCCTACACTTGCAGAAAGTACGTAATGATGAGTGACGGTAATGGTGTTGCCGTTTATCGCGGTAAGTTTTCCGTCAATGCTGGTGACCGGCTGGCTGATATAGAGAGTGTTTTTGTTCAGGGGGATGTCGGTGACTTTTTTCTCCGTAAGATATTTCC
>JAMCUI010000007.1 GCA_023379265.1 Patescibacteria group bacterium | reverse complement strand
CCTTTGAAATTCTGCCTTAGTACCCATTTCCTGTCTTCCCTGTTTTGTATAAGCATGAAAAACACCTCCCTGTTTTGAACCGTTATTCTAACAAAGAAGTGTTACCGATGTATCTCAGCCTGCACAATACACTATGGTGGCTATTTAGCCAATTCTGTGGTATAATAGTTTGCTTTGATCACAAATCCCACCAACATCTGTATCCGTTGCGGAAAACCCAGAAAAGTCAGTAAAACCTGGGTTGAGGGTTCAATCACTTTTTCCCTCTATGTCTGTCCAGATAAGGAATGCCAGAAAATAGTAGACCGTGAACTGAAAGCAAAAAGCGATCGATTAAATACTATCAGAGAGAACTCACTCAAAAGAAGAATGCATAACAAGAGACGCGCAAAGGCAAACTGATACCATTTTTTCTCTTTATCCACCCATTTCCATAAAAATAAAAAGAAAATACAAAGAAAGCAAAACTATTCCTTCCTTGCGGGAAATGTCGTTTTTGGACCGGCTGAAGTAATAAAAGAAACCCAGACCTAACACCATAAATATTAAAGTCTGTAAATAATGGTTGGATACCACCACTTCACCACCGTTTATAAGTGTCAAGACGCCAAAAATGAGTGTATTAGCCGCTGCTGATCCCACATAATCTCCTAATGCTACTTCTTTCTTCCCCAAAATAACAGACCTAATAGCCAATGACAATTCAGGCAAATTAGTACCAATGGAAAGCACGAGTAAACTGATAAGAAAGGGAGCAATTCCCAATACGCCGGAAAAATAAATTGTTTTGTCTACCAGAATCTTGCTTGATACAAAAACAAGCAATGCGCCTCCGGTTAGCTTCATAACATCTTCCAGAAAATGTGTCTTACCATCCAAAATCCTGTCTTTTATATTTTCCAAGATTCCTTTTTTCTTCTCCACAGAATAAAAAAGGGCGAGGTAAAGGAATATAAGAAACAATCCTTCAGTTGAAGAAATTGTTTTGTCTAAAATAAGAAATACAGGCGCAGCGACAACAAAAAGTGAAAGTATAAGTTTATGCGGCGTCATCTGATGGGAAAGTTTAATACCATTTCCAAATATCGCCAAAATTGGTATAGCCAGAATAAAAAGCACCAACGATGCGCCTATAAGATCACCGACAAAAATATCCGGAGTATGGTTTATGATACTATTTATTCCCACTGATGCTTCAGGTATTGATGTGAGAATTCCTAAGACAAAAAATGAGGTCGCAAAAGAGGAAATATTTAGCTTGTGTGACAGATTTCCCACTCCATCAACAATAAGACCGGCCCCAAACCAGATGACTATAAAAGATATTATATATACAGCGATATCAACAAACATGGCAATTATTTCTATTCCTTACACAAGGTTAATATATATTCATATCTTTCTCAATCACCAGCCATAGCCCTTAGAATTCCTTGTCTCAATGAAGAATAATCTTTCAGGACTATACTCTTACCGTTTATAAATAATGCCGGTGAATTTTTTATTCCTAAGATTCTCCCGTTTTGTAAATCTGCCTCTATTTTCCCGCTGACAGCTGCTGACTCAAAATCTATGATAAACTTATTCAAATTAAGAGAAATACTCTTTGCATAAGTCCCAAAAACTATTCTCGGATCAGTTAACTGAGACCATACTTTCTGATTTTCAAAAAGTAGTGAATACATCGACCAAAATTGATTCTGTTGACCAGCTGCCTCTACCGCCTGAGCCGCCAACATAGAATTACGGTTTTTGGTCGGATATTGCCTGAAAACAAACAATATTTTACCCATAAAATCTCTTCTTGCCTGTTCAATATAACTATAATACCGGTAACAGTCCTGACAGATAAAATCGCTGTATTCCATAAGTATTACATTAGCTGTCTTATTTCCCGTATACCAGTCAAAACTATTAACGTTAAGCAAACCTTGTAACTTAGGCCGACTTTCTAAAGAGGAGTTTTTTATCATCAATAACGATACGATTATTCCCAAAAAGGCGAGAGTTGAAACTATAAGAAAGCTTGTTCTGTTTCTTTTTCTTATCAATTTTTTATTTTTGTTGCTTTCTGTAGCCATAAAAATATATTAACACATCCTTCTCATTTGACTTTTCCTGCATGAATCTGTACTCTGAAAATAAATTATGGGGATAATTATTAATCTTCTTACTAACGGTTTAGCAGTCGTCATCAGTGCCTATCTTCTGCCGGGGGTGAGAGTGGACGGATATCTGACTGCAGTTATGGTAGCTATAGTATTGGGAATACTCAACGCAATTATTAAACCGATTCTTCTCATATTTACACTACCTATTAACATTCTCACGTTGGGTCTTTTTACTTTTGTCATTAATGCTTTCATTATCCTTATTGCCAGTAGTCTTGTAGCAGGATTTCATGTACTAAATTTCTGGTGGGCACTTTTGTTCAGCCTGATCCTCTCGATTATAAACTCTCTTCTTCACTATCTAATAAAGTAATTATTTAAACAACATTACTCGGTTATATCTGTACGAAAAGATAACTTTCACAAACGAGAATATCTTCCTACACATTTCCTCAAATTCACCAAACTCCTCGGGGGAATCCGGTCGAAAATGAGAATTGTAGAGTATTTCGCCATTTTCCCGCAGCAAAATTTTCAATTTCTTCAAAAAGTTCTCTTTTCTGGAAAACTCAGGATTATATTTAGTAAGAAAAAGATCAACTACAATAAGATCGTATTGATCTTTATCTTTTGATTTTTTTATCCAAGTTTCGGCATTACTTACAACAATTTTTGTTTTAGCGTCCGTTTTAAGCCTGAAAAATCTCTGCGCAATTTTTATGATCTGATGATCCAACTCCACACCAGTTATTATTGCTTCAGGATATTTGTCCCTTATTTTTTCTATCACTGTAGCTCCACCAACACCCAATACCAGACTTTTTTCGATATTCAATTTTTTCAGACCATCAATTGACTTATTCCACATCCTGACATACTCTCCGCCGCTTTGCGCCACACTATTCACATATAAAGTCTTTTTACCGAACCATGAATAGAACTTTATCTCACCGTTGATATTAGAATTTATGGTAACAATTCTTTTTTTTAAAAAACCGTCAAAAGGCATATTTATTATTTTAACTTTTTATCCTTTACGTTGAAACAAACCATTTTCTGCACCTGATATAATGTAATATAGATTACAAATGATTTTACTTTTTGTTTTTGCTTTCATCTCCGGCTTAGTAACCATATTTGCTCCATGTATATGGCCTCTTCTACCGGTCATACTTTCTTCATCTGCATCTGGTAGTAAGAAAAAACCATTGGGTCTATCACTAGGAATTATAATCAGTTTCGGATTTCTCACTCTTTCTATTTCCTATATGGTCCGATTTCTTCATCTGGACCCTCAGATATTGAGACTTTCAGCAGTTATAATACTACTCTACTTCGGTTTATCTCTCGTCATACCCAAACTTTCAACCCTGACCGAAACGGTAATTGCCAAAATAAGTAGTTTGCTATCCAAATCTGTAACCATAACCAGAGGCGGCTTCTGGGAAGGTTTTCTGACTGGAATATCCCTAGGTGTAGTCTGGACCCCTTGCGCCGGTCCCATACTGGCTACCATTATCGCCTTATCCATAACCCAAAAAATCAGCATACAACTGGTATTTCTGACATTCTTTTACCTCATGGGAGTCGGTATACCCCTTTTTATTTTTGCCAGTGCCAGTAACCGTTTTTATTCAAAAAGCAGGTTATTGACTAAATATACTGGCAGAGTCCAACGGGTATTTGGCATTATCATCATTCTCACTGCAATTGCAATATACACCAACTATAATGTCATTCTCCAGGAAAAGCTTTTGACCGCCTTCCCTATATTTTCTTCTTTTGTTAACCAACTTGAGGAAAACCAATTTGTTATCTCAGGCCTGAAACAAATAAAAAAGAAACAGACCATCAACATCCAACCTGTCTCAGAAGCTGTCAATCCTGTGGAAAATTATCAGAAAAGTCTATCCCAAAATCCCTCACTTTCGCTTCCCAACCTGGGCCCAGCGCCTGACTTTGTCGGGATTACCAAATGGTTAAACATTGACAAGCCGCTGACCGTCGCCTCCCTCAAGGGAAAGGTCGTGCTTGTGGATTTTTGGACCTATACCTGTATCAATTGCATTCGGACGCTTCCCTTTGTCACAAACTGGTATAACAAATATCAAAACCAGGGCTTTATCGTAGTCGGGGTACATACACCGGAATTTGAATTTGAGAAAGATACGAAGAATGTGGAAAATGCCATAAAGCAATACGATATAAAGTATCCCGTAGCCCAAGACAACAATTACGATACTTGGAATAACTACAACAACAATTATTGGCCCGCAGAATATCTTATAGATAGGGAAGGAAATATAAGAAGAGTGCACTTTGGCGAAGGAGAGTATGACCAGACCGAAACAGCCATAAGGGACATTCTTGAGTCAAACGGCCAGAAAATATCTTTGCCGCTCTCAATCATAAAAGACCAGACTCCAGAAGGCATTCTTACTCCTGAAACCTATCTTGGAGAAGGACGAATGGAAC
This sequence comes from Patescibacteria group bacterium, assembly GCA_023379265.1. Lineage (GTDB taxonomy): Bacteria > Patescibacteriota > Microgenomatia > 2-02-FULL-39-11 > 2-02-FULL-39-11 > JAMCUI01. Next base: position 182,592 of record JAMCUI010000007.1, on the reverse strand, counting down.
GTTTTGCTTCTCCGGAGAACGTCAAGGAAGGTAAACAGACTTTTACCATTCCCCAAAACCTTCCAGACAACAACTTTGCTTACGGCGGACTCTGGAATATACAGACAGAATACGCCCAGACTGCCGGAGAAAATTCGTCACTTGCGTTTTCATTTTATGCACAAAAGGTTTTTCTGGTTATAACACCGGCTGAAAAAGGCGATATGATAAAAGTTTTTCTTGACGGAAAACCAATACCTCAGACACTTTCAGGCCAGGATGTAAAGGATGGTTCGGTAACTTTGGATCTGGACAGACTATATGGCCTGGTTGATTTGAAACATAAAAATGAATCGCATATCCTGAAGTTGCAGTTTGAAAATAAAGGTATTAAAGTCTTTGCTTTTACTTTTGGCTAATAGCTTTTTTTATTGTTTTATATTCCCGTATTTCTCATAAAATACTATTTGATCGATGGGTTTCCTATCTGTTTCAATATGTTTCCTTACTTCCCCCTTTGGAAAACCAAACACCAAACTACCGAGCAAGATTTGATTAATTGGAATCTCAAGAATTTCTCTAGTATATTTTTCATCCACTGTCACCCAACAACATCCCACTCCAAAATCCCATGCGGCCAGCCACATATTTTCCATCGCACAAACACCGCTATATATATGCTGCTTATGCTGTGCTAACCATTGATCAGTCTTTGCGTTGTTATCTACGACTACAATTACAACTACTCTTGCTTGAGAAAGGAAAGGCCCATGATGGGCATTTTTTGATAATTTACCGATTGTGTCTCTATCTTGTAACACAATCATATGCCAGGGTTGGGAGTTTAGAGGACTGGGAGAATATCTGCCTGCTTCTAGAATCTGAGCTAATACCTCATTTGGTATCTCTTTGTCCGTATAATTGCGTACTGCTCTTCTGCTGTGAATTGCATCTAACGTATTCATGAATACATTTCAAGTTTAATATATACATTATTACATTCCAACTCATTCTAAATTTGCATTTTTCAGAAGTAATGCATTTATCACTACAATTACAGAAGACATGGCCATGAGTATGGCGCCAATCTCAGGACGCAGAAAAAATCCCCACGGGGCAAATACACCCGCCGCTGCCGGGATTGTTACAATATTATAACCTGCGGCCCAGACAAGGTTTTCCTGCATTTTACGGTAAACTTTTTTTGACAAAACAATAAGTTTTGCTATATCCTCAGGATTACTGCGAGTCAGGACTATATCTCCAGCCTCTACCGCTACATCAGTACCAGCACCAACTGCCACCCCGACATCAGCTTGGGTGAGAGCCGGCGCGTCATTTACGCCGTCACCCACCATCATTATTTTGCTTCCTTTTTCCTGCAGTTCTTTTATATGTAAATATTTATCATCTGGTTTCACCCCGGCAAAAAAAGTGTCTATATGCAACTTTTTTGCAACAGATGAAGCGACACTCTTATTATCCCCAGTCATCATTGCCACTCTGATCCCCATCTTGTGCAATCTCTCTACAGTTAAGTATGATTGAGATTTTATCACGTCAGAAAGAGCCAGAACTCCCAATACATCTTTATTGTCAGCTAAAATTATTACAGTTTTTGATTCGCCCGAAAGTTTTTTATAAATACTCTCTACCTCTTCTCCCCATACGTTCTTTCTTTCCATAAAATCCTTATTACCCAAAAAATACACTTTCCCAAGAACTTCCCCAGTTATCCCGTGGCCGGCAACATTCTTAAATCTTTCAGGAGTTAAGAGATTGACTTTATTTCTCCGGGCAAAATCAACTATTGCAGTACCTATAACGTGTGACGAATTCTGCTCCAGAGATGCGGCAATCTTTAATATTGTACCTCTCTGCTCTTTTTTCAAACCAAAAATATCAGTCACGCCAAATTCTCCTTTAGTTAAAGTTCCAGTCTTGTCAAATACAACATAATCAATTCTTCTTATAACCTCCAATTTCCCCATATCTTTGAGAAATACTCCATTTTTTGTAGCCAGAGAAGTAGCAATTGTCGATACTGTCGGAATAGCCAATCCCAGAGCGTGTGGACAAGCAATAACCAACACTGTGATGGCGAGCGTTATGGCAAAAACAAATGGTTGACCGGCTACCATTGTCCAAAATATGAGACAAAAAATTGCCACTAATAACGCACTGATGGTCAAAAATCCAGCTGCCCTGTCGGCTATTTTTTGTACAGTAGGTTTTGTCTGTTGGGCCTTTTTGATCAGCTCTTCTATCTGACCAATTGTAGAATGTCCCCCTACACGGCTTAGTTTTATGGTCAAAGACCCATCCAGACAAATTGATCCAGCAACCACCAGACTTCCTTTTTTTTTGGCAACAGGTTTTGACTCACCGCTTATGAGGGCTTCATCTGTATTGGCGCTTCCTAAAAAAACAATTCCATCAGCAGGAATTTTCTCTCCAGGTTTAACCAGTACCATATCACTTTCTCTCAGCTGTGAAATTTCAACGTCGACAACATCATCTCCTTTTTTCAAATGGGCTTTTTTAGGTAAAAGTTTGGCCACCTCCTGCAAAGCATCTCCTGCTGCGGTGCTTGATCTGGCTTCAAGATAATGTCCGAAAAGTAAAATCCAAATAAGAGTCGATATCTCGAGATAAAATTCTACATTCAGTTGGGGGATGAATGTTGACGCTGCCGAAAATATATATCCTGCTCCAACAGCCAAAGATACCAATGTCATCATACCGTATTTACGAGCTTTCATTTCATGTTTTGCATGCTCAAAGAAAATTAGAGCATAGAAAAAAATCAGTGAAGCAATGGCAAACTGCAAGAATTTCCTCTGGGGGAAATCAGGAATGCCAAGAAAAGACAATACTCCTTTGTTCAATAAGACAAGAGGGATAAGAAGTACTGTCACAATTGCAAAACGTCGTAAAAAATCACGGGCGGCATCACTTTCCATGTTATGGTTTGCATGCATACCATCTGAATGCAAAGACATCGATGTTTCCCTCTCTGACAGCGCCATGCCGCATTTTGGACAGGTATCAGGAGAATTTCTAACTATTTCCGGATGCATGGAACAGACGTATACTTTTGATTTTTCCGCAAGTGCCATGCCGCATTTGGGACAGGTATCAGGTATCTCACTGACTACGTCCGGATGCATGGGGCAAACATAGATTTTTTTTGGAGTACTCATGTTATACTCGTCATCATATTATTTAATTAAGTATCCCCCCAGGGGGGATATATAAATTATACCATGATGTTCTATTTACGCAAGACTACTAGAGAGAATTTGTTCAAACCAAAGGAAAAATTGGTAGTGGGTCAATTTGAATTATAGGATGCTTGACTGCTCATGGATAGGCATGTTAGGATATAGTCATGCCAGATATTAACCAATTAGCACACTCAATAATTAGTAAGGCCACAAAAGAAAAAAATCCTGCGGCTGTAGCTTTGGGACATTTAGGCGGTTTGATAGGCGGTAAGGCACGGGCGGCAAAATTATCTAAAGAAAGGAAAGAGGAGATAGCGAGGAAAGCTGCAAAAGCCCGTTGGAGAATAAAAAGATAAGGTTTGACAGAAAGTATATTGATTATCCTTTTTTCTTGGCATTTTCTGTTAATTCCTTTGTCTTTCTTTTAAATTCTAAACCAGGAACGATACCATCCCACCATAACCAGTCTACAAATAAACCGACTATTATCCAAATAATAAGACCAAAATCTCGAAATCCTAAAACATAACCAATAGCGAGTATAATAAGAAAGGTAACAAATTCAACTAACCAATTTTTCATTTAGAATTATTTATTGCTAATTTTTCCCTAATCTGCTTTTCAGTTTTAATATCAATTATTTTATTCTTAAAATCAATAAATGCTATGTAAGGAGTAAATAATTGTAAACCTGCAATTGCTTCGGTTTCTTCTGGATCTGGTATCAATGTTGCTTCAACTTTTTTCTTTTTGCCATCAAGAATAACATTAACAGAAAAATTATATCCAATAACTATACTATTATCAGCTAATTGGATTGGTTCTATACTTGATAGCGTTGCTCCAATTTCTATTAACACGAGGACTGGTAAAGACAGACTTCCATTATGACCAGTATCTACTAATGCAATTATTTCTTTTTCTTTCTTATTTGTTCCATAAACCTTTAATACAACTTTTGGACTATTATCTTTGCCATCAAAGAAAGCTAGCATACGTTCTGGGGAAAAATGAGGAAGAATGATGTGAAATCTTCTCCAATTCTCCGATCCTTCTTATAAAAAGCAGAATATCAGGAAATACTTTTCTTGCTTCTGCCATTGCTTCATCTTTTGTATCACCAATAAAATGTCTGCCAGAAGTAACTTCAATAACCACATATTTACCGTTATTTGCAGGTTCTAATGTGGGTTTTAGAGAATCATAGATTTCTCTAGCTTTATCTACTAATACTTTAACATTAGGGGGATAGTTTGGGTTTGGATTGTTAGTATCTGCCATATTTAATTTCCTTCTTTTCTGTTTTTATTATACCACAAAAAGCAATACCCCTTGACAATGCTTGACCGCTCAAGTATAATATATTCATGAACACACTTACACTTGAAGAAAAAACAAAAGTCATCGCCGCTCTAGTAGAAGGTAATTCTATTCGGGCAACATGCCGAATGACTGGCGTTGCGAAGGGTACAGTTACACGTCTTCTTTCCAGTGTCGGTAAAGTCTGTGCTAAATATCAAGATAAAGTTTTCCGTAATCTCTCCTGCAAACGTATTCAAGTGGATGAAATATGGTCATTCTGCTATGCTAAAGATAAAAACGTACCAGAAGAACATAAGGGAGAGTTTGGGTATGGTGATGTGTGGACATGGGTAGCTATAGATGCTGATACCAAACTAGTACCCTCTTGGTGTGTAGGATTGCGTAATGCAATTTATGCCTATAGATTTTTATCAGACCTAAAAAGCCGACTAGCAAATAGAGTGCAACTTACTTCTGATGGTCACAAGGTATATCTTGATATGGTAGAACGGGTTTTTGGGGCAGATATAGATTATGCCATGTTAATAAAGCTATACGGACAAGAATCAGAGGGAGAAAAGCGATATAGTCCTACAAAGTGTGTTGCTACAGAAAACCACATAATGCAAGGCAATCCCGACCCTACCAAAATCTCTACAAGCTACGTGGAGCGGCAAAATCTTACTATGAGAATGAATATGCGGCGATTTACCAGATTGACTAATGCTTTCTCAAAAAAAGTAGATAACTTGGAATATGCGGTTGGACTGCATTTTATGTATTACAACTTTTGCCGACCACATAAATCTCTTAATCTCAAGAGAGCATTAGGGATAACTCCTGCTATGGTTGCTGGTGTGGCGAATAAAGCGTGGACGATTGAAGACCTTATTTATTTAACATTTTCAAATTGACCCACTACCGAAAAATTAGTGGATTTACCAAAGATTTATAATCAGCCGATTTCATCGCAATCGAATACCTTCTGTCTCCTGCATTAAAAATTATCTTCTCATTTTCAAATAAACCATTATCAACCAAAACTTCCAATCCAAACAGATTTCCGAAAGGAGGTATACCACCAGTTTCCACCCCGCCTGAAATTTTTCGTATTTCTTCAGGTGTGGCAAATCGGATATCTTTGGCATTAAATATTTCTTTAACTTTCTTATTATCAAACCTCATATCAGCAGGAAAAACCAGCATAACAAATCTTTTATTGCTTTCAGTTATCTTCACTCTAATTATTATAGCTTTTGCACCCTGGTGTAATGTATATTCCAGTCTCACTTTTGCCGCTTCCTCGCTTGTCATGACTGGTTCATGTTCAAATGTTTCAAACCAAAGGTTATTTTTTACCAATATATTTTTTATCTTTTCAACTACCGGATGATAAAGCATAATTTATAGATAATGCCAAAAAGATTATCAAACTCGTAAATAACAATTGGGAATTCTTTGAAGTAAACTATAAAAAACTTCAGTTTTTTTAGTATATACTAAATTATATGGATACGGTACCTATTCTCCCAACTGACTATCAACAAATTTGCACTTTGAAGTCAGAAGAATTACTTGAAAAATTCAAGACCAGAATTGGTGGTCTTGATCCCAATGAGGTAACAAAAAGAGAAAAACTATATGGATTAAACGTCATTCATAAAAGGAATATAAATCTTCTTTCCATGCTTCTACGTCAGTTCAAAGACAATCCTCTTCTTATTATTTTAATTATCGCTACCTCTGTCTCATATGCTCTAGGACAACAAGTGAGTTCATATTATATTTTCGCCATGATACTCCTTAGCGTATTTTTAGGCTTGTGGAATGAATACAGCGCAGAAAAAACAGTAGACAGCCTACTGAAAAAAATTTCCAGAACTGCGCTTGTCGTCCGCCATGACGAAAAAATGGAAATTCCCCTTTCCCAGCTGACAATCGGTGACATTGTGCTTTTGACTGAAGGGAATATTATACCGGCTGACCTTTCACTTATCGAAACCAAGAATTTGGAGATAAACGAGTCGGTCCTCACAGGAGAATCAGCAACCGTCTATAAGAATAGCAATCCACTCAAATCGTCTCCTTCTGGCATAAGCGCAATGTCCAACATTGCTTTTATGGGCACGTCTGTCGATACTGGATCCGGCAAAGGGGTAGTGATTGGAATAGGTAAAAATACCGAATTTGGCAAAATCGCTAAAAGCACTCTTTATATCAAGCCTGAAACCGACTTCCAGCTGGGCCTAGCTAATTTCGGCAGACTGCTTGTCAAAGTAATACTCATTATGACAATAGCAATCTTTATCATAAACTCCATCATGGTTGGTAGAGCTTTTCTGGAGTCACTACTTTTTGCACTGGCTATTGCCGTCGGTCTTACACCTGAACTTTTACCAGTTATCGTCACTGTCAGCCTTTCCCATGGAGCAGGTAAACTCGCCAAAAAGAAGGTAATCGCAAAACAACTGATCTCCATAGAGAACTTGGGCAACATGGATATACTTTGCACCGATAAAACCGGCACTCTGACTGAGGGAAATATCGAATTGACAGATATTTATAGTGAGGAAGGTAAAAAGGATCAATCTTTGCTGCAAAAAGCGCTTCTTTGCAATAGCGCCTTCATCCATCATAAGGTTATTGGTATGGGAATTGACGCTGCCATCTGGAAATATGCACAAAAGAATAATATAAACTTACCACAAAACGCTAATCGTGTTGATGAGGAACCTTTTGATTTTCGCCGAAAAATGATGTTCTCTGTTATAACAATTGGAGGAGAAACTCTGCTTCTTGTCAAAGGTATGCCCGAATCAATTCTACAACTTTGCAATAATGGCATAAATAAAAGCAAACTGAAAGAAAAACTTTTGTCTCTCAGCCGAAACGGGTTGCGCACAATTGCCATTGGTGAAAAAAAGATTGCAAAGAAAGATTCATATTCATGGGATGATGTTAAAAACATGGCTTTCTCCGGATATATCACCTTCAGGGATACGCCAAAAATTACGGCAAAAGAGGCGCTGCAAAAACTCCAGCATCTAAACGTCCGGATAAAAGTTATCACCGGAGACAATGAAATCGTGACGGAAAAAATATGCCGTGAGGTCGGAATGAACTTTTCCGATATTGTGACTGGAGATAAACTTGAAGGTATAACTGATACCATGATGGAAGAGATTGTGGAAAAGACAGATGTCTTTGCCAGAGTCACTCCCGACCAGAAATTGGCGATTATAAGTGCTGCAAAAAGGAAAGGTCATACAGTTGGATTCCTAGGAGACGGCATAAACGATATACCATCACTTCGCAATTCGGATGTAGGAATATCCGTCAATACTGCTATTGATGTAGCAAAAGAAGCCTCATCAATAGTACTCCTTCATAAAAGCCTTGATGTCATTGCCGAAGGCATCATGGAAGGAAGACGTACTTTTACCAACACCATAAAATATATTCTTATGGGTACAAGCTCTAATTTCGGCAATATGTTTTCTGCTGCCGGGGCGTCATTTTTTCTGCCATTTTTACCAATGACTCCACTCCAAATACTTCTGACGAACGGACTCTATGACATGTCCCAACTTAGCTTACCGACAGACAATGTTGACCGGGAGTCTCTGATCAAACCCAGACATTGGAATATCAATTTCATCAAAGACTATATGCTTTTTTTCGGACCGATAAGTTCTTTATACGATTTCCTTATATTCGGCATTATGATTTTTATCTTCCATGCCCAGGGTGCATTATTCCAAACAGGTTGGTTCATCGAATCCATTGCCACTGAAATTCTGGTCGTATTCGTCATAAGGACTTCCAAAACTCCATTTTTTCTCAGTAAGCCCAGCAAGTGGCTGGCTTTTACATGCCTGGGTATAGTAGCAACTGGAATCGTATTGCCTTTCACACCTCTTTCTTTTCCTCTTGGATTTGTTACACCTCCGCCACTCTACTTTATTATTCTCATCTTCCTTGTCTTATCCTATCTTTTCCTGGTAGAGACACTAAAAAAGATTTTTCTCAAAAAATACAGTTTTTAACCTTCTACCTTCTTGAGGTGTTGCAATAAAAATCCTATCAATTTCAAAGCCGCTACGTTATTGGCCTTTTTGTTGGGATGTGAATCAAAAAAGAGAAAAGGACAATAACTTCTTTTCAGCAGATTGGCATTTTCCCCTTCATTATCAGACAGGATATCGAAGAAATCAAAAACCGCCATATTTTCTCTTTTGCCAATATATTCTACCGATTTCATCCAGTCGGCATACTTCCTGGCTCTTACCGCATATTCTGATTTAGTCATTTCCCGTCTGAGCGGTGGAGGAGTAAACAGAATAAAATATTTATCTGGCAATCTGTCAATATTGTCTCTTATCTTAATATAACAATTTTTATAATGCTCTAGTTGCCTGTTCGATTCTATTTTCGTCACAGGGAAGCAGGATTTGAACATAACAATGTCAAAGTTGGTAACAATTTTGGAAAAGGCGTTGTCGGCAGGTACATTGACCGGTTGGCTGAAAAGATTAGCATAACCCTGCGGATCAGTATTGGCAATTTCAATCCTAAAATCTATTCCGGTCAAATGACCGTCTTTGTCAGATAATCCAGTCTGGTAAGGTACAATTCTGGCTGTCACTTGCCACAAAGGTAACAGATTATAACTGTGATCCCAAAACTGCAGAGTTGGAATCTTTTTTTTCAGTATTTGCCTAAGATTCCCTTGTCTTATGAGATTAGCGCCAGTTGAATGATGAATAAACAAAAGCTTTTTTGTGCTCATATATTCTTAAAGTATAACAAAATTTCCGCTAATTTTATCCTGTCATAAGACTCTGCAATTCTCTGACATTGCCGAAAGAGATGCGATCGATTATCGTATCTTCCATACCAAGCATGGTAGCCGGAGTGATGACAAAATCTCCCCAACGCTCGTTGATTTCATCTATAGCCGCAACCAACTTCTCCTTTTTTTCCAGGTCTGTCAGAAGACTCATTTGTGTGTCATTTGCGGAAACCAGATTAAAACATGATATTGAAAGTTCTCTCACCGGCTTTTTGTAAGGAGACATAAGTAGAATATGAAAGGCAATTTCATATATATCCCTAGAATCAAAAATTTCATACCCCAATGTCATGCCTTTATGCCAAAAACTGCCGTCCCTGAAAATTTCAGCCACGTGTATCCCCCTGGCCCGATACCCGGCTTTTCTCATCCTTATCCCCGTTTTCTCCACAAGCTTACGCAGAAGCGGCGCTAAATCTGAATGATCAGAAAAGGGCTTAGGCAAGGCATATGAGTTACCGAAACTTTTTCTGGCAAATTCCACGTCATCGATCTCCCAACCGTGTAACCGTATATACCAGTAATAACCAACTATTGACTTAAAAGCTGCCGAGAGCTCCCATACCGAAGCATGATAGAAATCCTGTACAGTATATATTCCCATATTGTTCAACCTGAGTGTATTTTGTATTTTTATGCCGCAAAGATCCGGCAAACGTAGTTTTCTATAAATTTCCATATAATTATCTTTGTCTATGATATCCAACCCGTCTGGTTTATGAAGTCCCGCAGCTGTTTTCGCCAGAAATCTGTTGGGACCTATACCCACTGAGACAGTCAACCACTCTCCAATCTCTGACTTTATCCTCTCTTTTATCTGCCGGCCAACATTATAAATTCCTTTTTTATAAGCAGGGTAACTTTCAATATCGAGGACAAACTCATCGATGGATCTTGGGACTACCCGGTCGGTATAAGAAAGGAAAAAATTTTTAAGTCTCTGATGAACATATCTGTATTTCCAGGGATCCGGCGGCAACACGATAAGATCTGGATCAATCATCCGACCGTCTTTTACCCTCATCCCCACTTTTATTCCTAGCTTTTTTGCTTCTACGGAGGGAGCTAAAATGCAACCTGAGGGGGTCGTATATGCAGCCACAGCAATAGGTTTGCCTCTCAATTTGGGATTTGCCTGTTGCTCTATTGTGGCAAAACAAGAATTGATATCCACGTGCAGTAGTGTGGACGGCTTCGGATTAAACTGTAAATCAATTTGGTTCACGACGCGCAACTTCCTCCACTATCCATAACAATATAAATAATTTCCAAACCAATATTAAGAAAATCAACCCGGCTCGCCGTTTGCAATTTCTTCAACTATCCAATGCAAATTATCGGTATCCAGGACCAACCTGAAAAAAAGATCCGCTGTTTCCACAGAAAAAACATGGTAAAGAGTCCGGCCACGGCGAACCACGTGATGTAAACCAACTTTGCTGACTATATATTTTCTTCCTTCCCAAAGAATTACCTGCGGGGAAACGGAGTTTGTCCTGTGGTTATATATGAGGCTGACTGTGACCGGAGCACTAACTTTCATCATCATACGCAATATTGTTATACTACCGAAGAATTACCGAAGTCAAGAGGTTATTTATGCAGTGAATAAAGAGTGACTGTATATATTATTCTGAAATATATACGAAATATTAAAAGAATAGTCTGAAGTTATTTTTTCTCCCATTTTGTCAGCTCCAATATGTTTCCTTCAGGATCGGAAACATAGACAAATGTTAATACTCCGCTTTTGAATTCTTTCACCGCCACCTCACCGACTTTATTACCTCCAGAGGCTATAACTTTCTCCAAAACAGAATTAACATCGTCCACTTGAAAAGCAATGTGACCAAATCCTTCCCGGTTGGCAACTTCTGGAAATTGTTTTCCCAAATTCTGGGAATACTGAAATATCTCAAGAGTTGGCCCGTCCTTGTCAAATCCGGGCATAAGAAGATGGATTCCAACAATATCTGCTCCTGCGACGCCCGACCCTTTCTCCACCCAATTTCCTATCAGATGAGTCTCATTTCCAACCGGCTTACAATCAAAAACACCAACATAAAAATCAGCCAGCTTCTTCCAATCTTTGCTGATAATATTTGTATGGGTATACTTTATAGACATACTGATAACCTTTTTCTATTTCTAAAATTATATCATGGCCATTTGTCTAAGGTTTTGATTTACATTCCTCATTATTGTCTCTGTCATTTTTCTCTCATATAATCTGTTTATGCCATGGTATCTGTTTGCCGCTGCAGCCCCCCTTTGTTACAGTATTGCTGTATTTATTGATAAGTTTCTTATCGATAAAAGAATTAAAGATCCCTTTGCGCTGACATCCCTTTTTGGCATTGTCTCAGGCTGTGTCGGTTTACTAATCGGTTTCATTACCGGATTCAAATCCATTGGCTTTCCCGACACCGCTCTAATCATGTTTGGCGGCATGCTTCTTCTAGTCTATCTTATTCCTTATTTTGAAGCTATGAAAATTGATGACGCTTCAAGAGTGATACCGCTTTTCCAGTTTATACCAGTTATCACTCTTATCCTTTCCGCTGTTTTTCTCAAAGAAACTCTCACTAATAGACAAATCTTGGGATTATTTGTGGTAGTTGGCGGAGCTATACTAATCTCCATGGAAAGACTGGAAGGAAGTGTTTTCCGACCACGGAAATCATTCTATTTTATGATTCTATCCAGTCTCACATACGGCACTGTCGGCATACTCTTTCGCTTCACTGTAAAAAATGCGGGCTACTGGTCCACACTCTCCTATGAATATATGGGGACTGGCATAGCTGGCCTGCTTCTTTTCTCCCTTCCCAACGTAAGAAAAAGTTTGAAAAATGATATGGAATCGATCAAAAATTCCCTTAGTCCTTTGGCTGCGGATAAAGGTCTGGGGATTCTGGCGCAAATGTCTGAAGGAGCGGCTATATCTCTTGCTGCCGTTCCCCTAGTAAACGTGGTGGAAAGTATCCAGCCGATTCTGATGCTTATCGAAGGTATTTTCTTGACTCTCTTCTTTCCCCATATTATAAAAGAAAATATCCGTAGAGAAGTTGTAACCCACAAACTGGTTTCCATTTTTTTCATACTGTTGGGATTATATCTTGTCTACAGCCGATAAATATTATTATCGACAATCTTTTCTCATTTCTCCTATTTTATTTTTCCGGCTTTACTTAAAAGAAGAATGTTTTTTTTGATCTCGTGACTTAGCTGAGGTTGATAGCGCTCGTCAAAATCCAATACGAACCTGGGTTTAGCTTGGTGTTGGGGAAAAATAAAATATTTTAAAAAAGATTTCATTTGCATGTGAGATAATTTTCGCCAAGAAAAATGATTGTCATTAAGATAATTAGCTTGTGGAGGGTGAAATAAATATTTTTTTGTAGAAAATAAGTAGGCGTGCGACGTATCAGCACTTCGAATACGAGTGTATTTTTTCAACCTTCTCAATTCCTTTATGGGTGAAATACTGCTTAAACCAAGTAAATGGTAGTCTTTTTTGCTATTTATTAGATTTTTGCTATGCAAATAATGAAATATATATTCCCTACCACTAACGTACTCAGTTGGTATTCTCTTACCAAAAAGATCTAAGAAGCTATATATCTGACCAATACCCAGTGTGGAAATTTCAGGCTTATCATTGAAAAAATTATAACAAGCCAGCCATTCGGAGAATGTTTTCCCTTGGGGGACAGCCATCAACCGAAATCTATTTCTAATCGGAAATTTGTTTATAAATCGATAATATCTACTGATAGTTTTGTTCTTATCAAAAAGGACATCAGGTACGACAAATTCATTGGGCACAACAATCTTTATTGCTTTCTCTAAAACAGTATCATCGAGTGCTTCTCCATACTCATATGCGGAATTATCCATGATAATAAATGCGTCTTTTTGTCGTCTATAAAAATTGACATATTCCTTGTCTCTAAGAACTTGATGAGCAAGTATCAGGTGGAATTTAGTCTGTTTTAAGTAAGTAATTTTATCCAGGTATGCAGTCGGAAGTATATGACATATATTAATCATTTTCTTTTTATCTTTTGACTTAAAATGTAGTAAAAATCCTCTTTTACACGTGAACCTCTTTTGGCAAAGACGCCTCTTGTTTCTGTCGTTGTTGTTTTTGAATTAATTTTCTTTATTCCGCGCATCACCATACAAAGATGAATTCCCTCCACCACAACTATGACACCCTTAGGCTGCAGCGTAGATTCGATAATGTCAGCAATTTGTTTTGTCATCCGCTCCTGCATCTGCAACCGTTTGCTAAATATTTCTACTACTTTCCCAAATTTTGACAAACCAGCAAGTTTTTTATTCGGAACATAACCAATATGGACTTTTCCGAAAAATGGCACCAGATGGTGTTCACAATAGCTATAGTAGTCTATATCTTCTACCACCACTAAAGATGAATTGCTTTCGTTTGGAAACGTCTTCATTACTGCAACAGCATCCTTGTCGTATCCAGAGAAAGATTCTTTATACATCTGTGACACACGCCTTGGTGTTTCCTTAAGTATTTTACTGTTTGGATCATCACTAATCTGAACCAACAGTTGATGGATAATTCTTTCTGTTTTCTTTAAGTCCATATACTATACTCCTCGCTTTGCTCCACCAAAAGCAATATTCTGCAATCTAGGATGAGTCGCCAGACCATATTGCACAACGGTTCTAATTATTTTTTTATACACTTTCATATTCTCCTTTACTGTAACTCCTTCTGGCATGATCGAAATCAGATTGCGCGGAATAATTTGACCATAAACGGTCAAAGCTTCTTTGATATCTTTACTACTTTTACAAACAAACTTGAATACGGGATTATTTGTCTTTGATATTGCCTTGACAACGCCTGGATTAAACCTCAATTTGTAATGGTTTAGTGAATTGGACAACTTGGGGCTACAGTTGAAGAAAAACAACCCTTTTTTATTCCTTTCGAGTAAATATTGATCTGGCATAATCGTACCATTTGTTTCTATTTCCGTATAATAATCAGGGTTTTGTTTGAGAAACTTAACAATCTTATCCTGCTGTAATAAAGGCTCGCCTCCCGTAAAACATATTCTACGAATAATATTTTTTTTCGGAATTCCGAATTTCTTTTGGGCTTTTTGTATTTCCCTATTCAATCCGGTAATCGGTAAATCCCACGGTTCTCCCCAGTACTCCTTTAATGTTTTATCCCATGTATAAGAAGTATCACACCAGACACATGACAAATTGCAATAATGCAGTCTTATGAAAGTTATCGGATAACCAAGCCTCGGACCTTCACCCTGAATTGTATGGAAGACTCCATCTCCGGACATTTTGAATGCATCGGCAGAAGACTTCAGTCTATTTACGTCAATTGACTGCGGAGAGTAGACTGCATTCCTCTTTGTACCTCTTCTTGATATAAACATAAATATGAAAAATCACCTGTTATTATGAATCGCGAAAATGACAGAGGAATTTGAAGTTTCGAAAATCTCAATCTTTACAGACTCCAAGTTTCCATTTTTTTTCTTTATTAAATTGTACAATAAACCAGCCATATCAATGGCAATGTTTTCAGCTGTAGGCGAATAAGGTACAAACTTGAATCCAGGTAAATTCAGTTTTTTTATATCTGTCACATATTGGTCATCCATACTCATAAGAAATTTATGGTCATATGCTTCAACGATTATTTTTTTAAGTTTTGCAAAATCAATGTAAAATCCTTCTTTTCTAATAAAATTTTCTTCTTGGGAGTAATCGATATGTATGTTTACCTTATAATTATGCCCATGAAAATTGGAGCAGGGACCGACATAAAGATGTAGCCTGTGGCCAACAGATATTTCTAAAGTCTTTGAAATTGTCATCAAAATATTTGAGGTGTATAAATATTATTGTTCCACTTTTATCAAATATTGATATTTTATTATCAAATATTTTAATATGTACACACTGAAACAGGGTTTTTTACTACCGTATTTTAACAATATCTACTATCCATATCAACCAAATAGAATGCTATGAAATTAAATTATTCAAATATAGACATGGCTGTTGACGTGCTAGTGAAAAGATATCAAAAAAATAAACTTCTCAAATCAGTCTTCGGTATCCCAAACGGCGGATTGATTCCTGCAGCTTTAATATCAGAGCGATTAAAACTTCCACTCGTGGAATCTCCCGGTAGAAACACTCTAGTGGTAGACGATATACTGGATACTGGGAAGACAATCGCTAGGTATAAAGATTTTACCAAATGTGTTCTTGTCACAAAGAAAGCGACTGGCATACCTTATGTCATCAAAGCGCAAGCTACTGAGTGGGTAACCTTCCCATGGGAAACTGTAAAACCATCCGCAGAAATAGGCGATAATATTATACGGATTATCGAATATATAGGCGAAAATCCCAAAAGAAAAGACCTTCTGGAAACCCCCGCACAGATCACTCGGTTATATAAGCAATTTTTCCATGGGTATAAGAAAGATCCCCTCATCACTATAAAAAATAACATTTTCAAGAGCTGCAATGAAACGGTAAATTTAAATGAAATTAAGTTTTATTCATTTTGTACTTGCCACTTACTGCCCTTTACTGGTACGGTTTCAATAGTTTATGTCACAAATGGTAAAAATGTTAACAACGATACAATATTTAGACTAGTTGAGACCTATTCTCACAGGCTACAAAAACAAAAACAATTAACATTACAGATAGCTGAAACTATATTCAAAGAGCTTGGCGTTTCGGGTATCAATGTTAGAATTAAGGCAAGACATTTCTGTAAGATAGCACAAGCCACAAATAATCAACCAGAAATTATTACAAATTCAAGTTTTGGGAAGGTTAGAAGGAAAGATAAATAATAAAAGGGAAATGACATTATGACAAAAAATAAAAAATGCACCTTAATTATATCCGGCGGCTTAGATAGCACTGTTTTACTTTATTATACCAGTTCAACAACTTCATCCCAAAATATCCATACTCTATCCTTTAATTACGGCCAAAAACATGTTAAGGAATTAATTTATGCCCAAAAATTGAGTAAAGCACTTGGTATTGAGAATACTATTATTAATATCTCTTCCATCGGTAAGCTCCTCAATTCTTCACTTACCCAAAAAGGAGAAAAAATTCCTGAAGGTCATTACGCACAAAAAAACATGAGGTTGACTGTAGTACCAAACAGAAATGCCATCATGCTATCAATAGCCTATGGTTATGCTATTTCCAATAAGTCAGACTACTTGATATATGGCGCCCATACTGGCGACCATTTCATTTATCCGGATTGCCGGCTGCCATTTGTTAAAACCCTAAATCATGCCTTAAGACTAGGCAATAAGAGCTTTGGGAGGGTTACAATAATCGCCCCTTTTATAAGTAAGACAAAATCGGACCTGGTAAAAATAGGTCTAAAATTAAACGTACCTTTCGACAAGACTTGGAGTTGTTATAATGGCGGGGAAAAACCATGTCTGAAGTGTGGTACTTGCATTGAAAGAATTGAAGCATTCAAAGAAAATAATATAAAGGATCCTTTATTATCAGAAAAGGAATGGAAGTTAGCACTTATTAACTACGAAAGGACAAAAAAAGTCTTAAATAATACCCATTCTAGAAATTACCAGGCCACCAACTAACACCTGCACCAAAGAACTGAAACTCCAACTGGCAATCATAAGGAACGATACTGGAAAACTGCTATATGTAATCCACATTCCTGGAATTGATGTCAAAAACCAAAAAGTAAACCCGAAATTTGCAGCTTTCCCGGCTACACTTTTTCCCTGAAACAGATTTTTTGTTTTACTCCAAACGAAAGACAATACCACTCCTAGTATAAACGGATAAACAAAATATAATGACATTAACGGATCTGACCATGCCCTGAATAATTTAGGATTAGCGTATTCATTTGCGAGTGATGGGAAGAAAAAACTTATTACTTGACCACACGATAAGCATGGATAATCCTGCAACCAGTCCTCTCAGAAGTATTTTTTTCATTATGTATCTCTAACTATGAATATACATCTTCGCTCGTAAAAAATATGTACAATAGATCACATATTAGTTAATTTCGTACTGGGATTAATCGTTAAAAATGGAATATAATTTGTTTCAGATAATTCTTACAACTTATTAATAAAATATTACTTATCCTATGTCTGACAACCATCGTGAACTAGGAAATCAAATAAATGCTGATGAACCGTTTATTATTGCGCCTTTACCCGACTTCATCAGGTTTAGACAATTATATAGTGACGGTGCACGCATGCCGCCTTCTCAAGATGGTGTTGATATTCTACCCAGAAAAACTGGTACTTCAGTCGTTTACGAACCAAACACCGTTACTGGATTCAGGGTGAAACGAAATGTGATCATTGTTGGAGATGATTATCTAGGATCATCAGACGTGATTATGGCAGCAGTATTAAGGCATGAAAATTCACACGCCGTATTTTCTCACCTCTCGCAAGCTGACCAAACCAGGCTTGTCGACCTTATTTTTGATATAACCATCGGGATCAACTGGAATCGTTCTACAGACTAATGCGAAATGAGAAGGAATACCCTCTAGACTACTTTGATCCATACCATGCACAGTTTAATCTATCGTGGGAAGAACGCGGTTATAAGTACTTACGCAAGGAGATGCTATGGAATGGCGAAAGTCTGGAGGAGGTAGACATTGTAAGGATTGTTGACGAGCTTATCGCCTACTCAGTTACGAGAAAAACAAGAAAAGAGACTCTTGCTGATGCTATGGAAATTCATGACTCTCTAAATGCTACAGCTTATAGAATAATCAGTAAGTCTTCGCAGAAGGTTTTTGATGACATAGATAGGCATGGGTTTTTCAATATAGAAGGAGCACCTTTAATTAAAGAGTTGGAAAATGATCCTGTCTATAGGAAAGCTTTAGCAGACAAATAATTCTCTCTTAACAATTCCACACCCTTACTGGACACTTTGAGACTGTTAACCAAATCCCTTTTGTTGAAGATTACCTTATTGCGTCATACCTCCTTACCGTAGTCCACTTATTTGATTCCCACTTTCATGAGAAAGGAAAGATCAATTGAAGTTTGTAAAAAACCTATAGTTTGTTATAATTCCACCCTAATATGCCAATTAGCCTTGAAATGAGAGACGGAAACCAGCCTCATATGATACCTGACCATGAGAATTTGTTTTCCATACCCACCCAACTCGTTGACTTATATCCCTATAAATTAGGAAGAATGGAAAAAACGCTACTCCGGAGAATGCTTGTATTGGAAAACAAAAAAGCCAGTACGGGATTTGGGGATCAATTCAGACTTTTTGATGGTTCCGATACCGCCCGGGATATCGTTGATTGTAGTATAGATATCGGAAGTAAGGATGAACCCCTGGCGATTATGGTCGGTTTATCCTATTTGGACAAGGGAAGATTTGATAGATGTGAACTGGGAGTTTTGTTGGGATTTAATAATCAAAACAGTTCCAAAAATTTTATCCCAAATAAACCGCTTATAAACACAAAAGCGTGGTCAATATGTCTGAAAATGGTTAATGGTATAGTCGATTGTCGTACTACCTGTCAGGCGGCACGTGCAAAGCGGGATAATAAAGCATATGTATTCCCCGAATCAGGCCAAATTCTGTTTCTTCTAAATAAAAGTTTACTCAGAAGTACAGGCTGGAAAGACTCAAATCCTTTAACACTGCAATTGTACACCTCATACCCTGAAGGTGAATTTCTGACTGATACATTGGATACACGAAAGAAGAAAAAAGCGGATGCGGAATCATTTATAAAGGCACGCGAAGTTGGTCAACCATTCAATGCGCATCTTTTGAATTTTTACGATACAAAAAGTAGAAAAATACTTTCTCCTGACGGCAAGGAAATTATAGTGGATGAAGGACAGTATCCAGAAATAATATATTATGTAATGATTGACCGCTTCCATCGGGATACTGAAAGAGAAGATGGAACCCTTTTTTCTTTAAGTAATCCGTATACTTTCCATGGTGGCAATTTTTTGGGAATTAAGGAGAAGTTGGACTATATCAAAAGTTTAGGAATCACAACTTTGTGTTTAAGTCCACCGATGGAGAATATTGAAAAATTTACTTTCCCTGATGGAAAAACTATTTATTCTTATCATGGATATTGGGTGAAGAATCACCAAGAAGTAGACCCACGTTTCGGCACAATGGAGCAATTTAGAGAACTGGTAAGACAAGTACATGCAAGAGGGATGCGAATCATTTTAGATTTTCCGATAAATGGTTTGGGATATGGACATCGCTGGGAAGAGGAAAGACCTGACTGGTTCAAAAAAGGTGAACCTCTCCATTCCACTGTAGATATCGGTCCATATGAACTTGTCACAAGACCCCTTTTTGGTTTGCCTTCTTTCAATCATGCCAAAAAAGAAGTTGCTGATTATCTGATCGGAACTGTTTCTGATTGGGTAAGAAAAACAGGTATTGACGGTTTCCGCATCGATGCTGCTTTGCACATAAATCCTCTTTTTTTACAGAAACTGATGACTAAATTAGCCGATGATTTCGATAGGAATATTCAGTTAATCGGGGAATTTGCTACTCATGATGAAAAAAGATTGGCTGCTTATCAGGAATTCGGACCAATGGGCGTCCTTGACTATCCCTTATATTATAAACTAATTAAAGCCCTAAACGGTGGAAATATGAAAGACGTCGCAAACTCCCTAGGATCAGAATTGTTCTATGAACCTTCTCTAAGATATTTATTCCTTGATAACCAAGATACCACCAGAATAAGAAACATACTAGGCAATAATTTATGGAAAAACGGAATGGCGTTTACCCTCCTTTTTACCGCCTTACCTCTACCTGTAGTCTATTACGGTTCCGAGAACGCCCTGGAGGGAACTGTTACACCTTTTTCAGATTCTGAAGTGAGAAAAGACATGTTGTTTACATCACTTGATAAAGGTTTTACCAGATTTTTTACTTACTTAACTTTCCTAAGAAGAAATCATCCCGTCCTCACGCGTGGAATTATCGACATTACTTGTAGAGACGATACCGTGTTGAGTTATATGAGAAGGCATCCGGGATTGGAGGAAGAATTTTTAGTATTAATAAATACGTCTGAAATAGGGCAAAACAGACAACTTTTCATCAAGAGTCGGTATCCCAAAAATTCACTCTGGTATGATTTGTACAGCAGTGATGAGTTTAGAAGCGATACAAACGGTAGAATTGGGATAGACTTAAACCCCTATCAGACTAGACTTTTAGTCCCGAAACGATTTGTAGTCAGAGGCAATATCACTCCGTTGAATTAAATCGAAAAAATATCTAGTAAAAATACTTCCAATGGGAGACTTTTTACTTAGTGATTGTTCTTCTCGCTTCAATCTGCCTCAAAATTTTCTCGGCCCTGGAAAACCCGATTTTGAATTTTCTTTGAATTAAGTATGCAACCGGGAAATCAAATTTGTTGAGATAGTCAAAGACTTGGGGTAAGAGTGGGTCGTCTGCACCGATGTATGATTCTTTATTTTTATGATTCATTAGTGCCCGTTATAAAAGATTTCCTACAGACAATCTTTTATCTGTAGATGAATTAATTCTTATGCTGCGGGAGCCGGAGTTCTAAGCCTTCTGTGCCCCCCCATAAATTCAAGTACTGTTCGGGGCGGCGCACCATCTCTCATTGCGGTAACTGCATTAAAAATAGCTGTCTGTTTGGGTAGTCTATCCCGTTGCCGCGCCTGGGCACTATCTAGCCTGGCCTTATCCATATCATCAAAAGCCGTCGCGCGTCCCTTACTATCCCGGTCACGGGTCAATTGTGGACTAAAGAATGGATCAGTATCCAACCAGCCGACAAACGTGTAGACAGCTCTTGTCAAGGCAACGGTAGCCCGCGATTTGAAATCTGTTCCCATTCTTTCAGCCATTTTATCCACTTCAGACACTCTATCATTCATATATTTCTAGACATAATTACTAATCTAATCCTGCTGCCTGGCTTTCTATTAAACTATTTACCTTTATCTGGTACTTGGATTTGTCAAACTGATTATTTTTGGCAAAATCAATATAATTATCTATTATATATTGAGACTGTGGGTAGGATATTTTTTGGCTGTCTAACAAAGAGATAATGAGAGGAATAAGCTCAAATTCAAAGTCTTCCTGGTTATTGGCGGAAAATGCGTGTGAAAAATTGGTCATAAATGGGAAAAGAGAATTATTTATTAATATAATATAAAATGGAAACTGGACCTAAGTCAAATTGATAATACGATATTTATCTCTCTAATTTTACTCTATTTGAAAGACGAAGTCAGAACCTATTTATTCTCTTTGAGACTGTATGCCTCACCTACCCATCCTGCTAATTCTTCATCAATTTCATCCCGACTTCTTATATTATCAATACGGTTTTATAATACAGCGTTAAACAAATATCCGGTGAATATTATACCAATAGTCAATATGCCGAAATATATTGCCAGTAATTTCCGTTTCAACACCTTGCGGAGAATAATCATTTCAGGAAAAGACAGGGCTGTAACTGCCATCATAAAGGCAAGAGAAGTACCTACAGGTAGACCTTTTTCTATCAATGACTTAACAATGGGAATTGTACCAGCAGCATTGGAATAAAGAGGCACACCGATTAAAACTGCGAAAGGAACTGCAAGAGGATTATTTTTACCTGCAATTTGGGTAAGTAAATTTTCTGGAGCATAACCATGAATTAATGCTCCGGCGCCAACACCGATTAAAACATAAGGATAGACTTTTTTGATTAAGGAAATTGTGTATGAATAAGCTTGCAAAAATCTATCATTGAAAGAGATTTTGGTATCGATTATGGTTTTACCTATTTTTATCTTCCAAACATAATCTTCCACCAGAGATTCCAGTCTCATCTTTCCCATTATGAAACCTATGATTACCGCAATAGTAACCCCTGATATGATATACAAAGCTGCAATTGCCGGACCGAATAGTCCTAAAAGTAATATTGCTGCTACCTCATTGACCATCGGGGCTGATATAAGGTAAGAGAATGTTACCCCCAGCGGCACGCCGCTTTCTACTAAACCAATAAAAAGAGGCACTGCAGAGCAAGTGCAAAAGGGAGTAATGATACCAATAAGGGCAGCCAGAATATTACCGATAAATTCAAACCTGTTTGTTAAAAGCTTCTTTATCTTTTCAGGCGGTAGATAGGAGCGGATAAGAGAAACCACAAATATAACCACAAACAGGAGGATAAGTATCTTAACACTGTCGTAAATAAAGAAATTTACACTATCTCCTAATATAGTTTTCCTTCGTAAGGGTAAAAAGGAATAGGTAATGGCGTTAGCAAAAATCTGAACAGGATAGAAAATATCCATTAGGATTTACTCCCACATGAGCATTTTCCATTCCTGCAGCATTCACTCTTTGGTGAACAATTTCTCTGAATGGCATTCTTGATTTTATCCATACCTGGAACAAAACCAGTAATAGCTGCTTTCCCGTCTATAGCAAGAACTGGGCTTGTCATAAATCCCATTTCCATCATTTTGGCAACATCCGTAATATATTCCACATTTGCATTAATGCCCAATTCTGATACTGCTTTTTGAGTTAACTCATGCAGTTTTTTGCAACTTGCACAACCGGAACCGAAAACTTGTATTTTTATGACTTTCTCCTTTCAATAATTATTTATTAATTTGAAATAGTAAATCCGTTGCTCTTTTTCCTAAATCAGTCAATGAGTAATATACCCATTGACCCTTTTTTTCAGTAAGTACTAATCCTGCTTCCTTGAGATCCTTCAAATGATGGGATATTAGGCTTTGAGACATGTTGCCATGCGATTCTAGCTCACAAACACAATGTCTACCTTGGCATAATATACAAAGAAGTTTTAACCTGTTTTCTTCCGCTAACAACTTTAACAATGAAGATAATTGGGACACATTTTTTCCTTCTTTTTTGCTGGGAGTGCAGCATGAATATGAACCCATGTTCATATATTATCTGAAAGGGAATCTATTGTCAATAAATTAAGTTCTAACTTACAATCAAGGTCACCAAAAAGGGAGCATTGCAATGCTCTCAATTTGATGGCTCCCGGGCCTAGAATTAGTATTCAGGTAGATTTCACTCTAATCATTCAGGCTTTTCAGGATATAAGGTATATTGGGAAGCTAAGGCAAAGATGGAAGGAGATCAAGAAGTTGCAGAGATCTTTTTTTCTTTGTATTTCCCGGCCAACAAATAGGACAAGGACCGCTACTCTGATATTTATGTCCTCTGCTGCAGGTATGTATTTTTTTATCACTAGTTTTGAGTTTATTAGCTTCGTTATGTTTTACTCTAGCTTTAATCAGTTTTTTTATTAAAGCTACTGGAAGTTTTTGACTTAGAGATAGATGAATAGCAGATTTAGTAGTTTTATAATCTCTTAAATCATATTTGTGGTTTTCTATAATAGGTGGAGGAATATAAAGTCCGATATGTTTTTTTTGAAGTCCGAAATATACTAATCGTCCTTTATAGGCATAAAAAGCCATACCATAACTTATACTCTCCTTTGCATCTGGAACAACTTCTTTAATTATTTTACGGAGTTCCTTCAACTTCGCCTGTATTTCTTTTGGAGCACTGTCTATATAATCATAAACATTTTTTGCTGCTTTCATAGTCATTATTTTCTAAGAATAAGATAACTGTTGAAGCTAAAAGTATAAGCAAACTTACATAAGAAATTTTCTAGTATATCGTTCCACTAAATCCTTCGTCAATTCCGTTATAGGTACTCCAAAAAATAATTAAGTAGGACATAAAAATTATAGCATGAAGTTATAATAAGAACTTTTCAGGGTACCAAAAATGAGTTTGTTTCCCTAGTGGACTATGCGGGGAACTACTACTTCTCTCCAAATACCGATGCAAACCTTCCTTCACTTATTACTTTGACTACTTCATCTGCCGAAAATGACTTACCATTCATACAGACATAAATACCATGTGGTAATTCCTGCGCTTTTGCAATGGCGAAACCCAGATTAAACGGCCCGTCAGACATTGTAAATTCAGTCATGGGAAGCATGGCTGCGATAAGTATTATGGTTTGATCTTTCCTCTTGAGGTTTGCTTCAAGAAAACGGGCGGTATCTGGCATGGTATATGTTCCATGGGTGATGATAATATGTTTATGTCTGCTTTTTTCAATTTCTCTTATTAATTTATGCAAATCATCCTTATTAATAGCTCTGCTATCTTTCATACAGATAACTGTAAATTCAGTCTGGTTATACAATTTCAGGCTTTTAATATATCGGGGGATAATTGAGTTATCATTTGGAACTGCCGTATCTTTTGTCCCGTCATAATAGGAATCAATAGTGCCGCCAGTAATCATAAAATGGATTGACGGATTACTTTGCATATAAATCTATTATACAACAAAAAAGGGAGCGTTGTAATACTCCCAATTTGATGTCTCCCGAGCCCTCAAATTACTATACGGATAGATTTTAGCTCAATTATTCAGGCATTTCAGGATGTAAGGAATATTGGGGAATTAAGGCAAAGATGGAAGAAATAAAAAAATTACAATCGCTTCCTACTTGAAATTTTTCCAGACTGGCCTTATCGCCAAATACAAAATCCCGAGTATAACAATGTTAACTACTAAAACTGCTAACAAACTTACGATTATTTGGTTTACCTTGGACACAATGTTAAATTCATTGATAGCTGTTATCATAAATACTGCAATCGCTGAGGATATAAAAAGTGTGACTCCTATCTTTTTCCATCTAAGTAGCTGAACTACTGCCCATATTTGCACGAAGCCAGCAATAATTCCAACAAGACTTATGTAGTTTTTAGTAAGCAGTATAAAAGAAAGGTATGTTAGGGAGTCAATTGTTATAGCCACAGAAAATATAAGCAGTAAAATTAGCCATATTGTTAAAAACTTTGGTCGTTTCATTTTGTTTTCGTTTTTTGCATATTCACCTTCACTGTCTCTTGGATAAGTGCTTTTAGCGCTACCTCATTGATAGCATTGTCTTCAAAGAAATCTATTGCACGAACAGTTTTACTATCCAAACGGGTATTAAACAGTCTCTTTGGATCCTTTATTTGAACTCCCTTAGGAAAAGTCAATCTCACTGCATTTTTGAGGTTATCTACAACACAGAGAATTCCATCATGGTACCACACAGGAACTCCTTCGGGTTTTGAAGGCTTTTTCCATTTCACTTCTTCTATTACTTCAAGATCAGCTTTCTTTATTATGACTCGAAGCTGTGACAATTTTTTGCCCCGCCAGTCGCCCAACTTTCTGATAATGTCATCTATTTCTTGCGATGGAGATTTCACTTCTTTCATTATATTATATCATCCGTTTTTGAAGGTATAATAAATACTTTAAGGAGTTCTGAAGTGTTGTAAATATAAGTTGCTCATCGTAGCTAACGAAGTTAGAACATCTTTATAAACCACTCTACTAATTATTTGGAGTATTCCGATCTTTTTTATATGTTTTTGCTGACCTTCTATGAAAATATTATAATTTATCTAATATGAGTACACATAGAAATATTGAAATAAATGAGGTCAGTTATGCTCCTTTTATGGTTGCGTTAATGCCGTTAATGTTCGGTTGGTGGGATATAATTTTAATTCTGCTTATTATTGCCTGTGTTCTTTTCGTCTTAATCAATTTCAAAGAAATCTTCCAATAACTTTTACAAGAAGTGTTGTACCAATTGTCATTGTATTTGGATGTATTTGGGGACGATTCTCAGATAACCTCGGGTTTGATAAATATCATTATTCCGCCTCTTTTATTTCTGTTTATTTGACGAAACAATAATTCTAATTTCCCAAAAAAGTATAAATTACCCCCTTCCTTCCATTTATACTTTAGACCATGTAAAATTGTATCCATGAAATACATCGACCATGTGCTGACAAAAGAAGAGGTTAAAAAACTGAGAAATGAATTTGGTGATTATGTTAAAATAACCGCGGATATAAAAAAGGAGCAATTAGTCGCTGGTTGTATATTGCACGCCGACGGTGAGAGAATTCTCCTTGAAAAAGGATCACGACAGGATGATATATGGGGCGGAGGTATAAATTTTGCGACTGGCGAGATAGACGCGACAGCCATACTAAACCTTCGGCCAAGGCTAAACAACAATAGTATAGAGCTGTTGGATGAGAAAAGAAGGAAAAAATTCCTGGCAACAGTAAAAAAAGTTTTTTCTAAACTATGGGAGAAATAAAACAAAGCGACTTTGCAGACGGGGTTGGTTATCTTTACCGGGCTGCCCTTTATCTGGCAAAAGGAGACCAAAAATCGTCTATCCTTTTTCTGCAAACCGCAGTCAAAAAAATCGGTAAAGATAAATTGTATGCTCTAGATCCAATTGTATGTAATTCCACCATTTTCAGAGACGATAAGGAAAGATTACTGTGGGCAGAAAGAATTTTAGATGAATACAAAAGACTCTTTTTTCTGCTCCCCCGGGAGGATTCGAACCTCCAACCATCTTCTTAACAGGAAGCCGCTCTACCGTTGAGCTACAGGGGAATAAATTCACTAATTGAGAATTATCAAATTACACAATTGATAATTTCAAAAATGAAATATTCGATTAAATTGTTTAGGTGCTTATTTATAACTAAATTTTTTTGAAATGGTGACGAGTATTTTAGCTAATTCTTCGCTCTCTTGCAACCATGTCTACCACACAACTTCCAATTCCCTTCATACATAATTATATCAATTCGCAAATGGATAATTCGTAGTTACTCGAGGTAATCCTTCAGCTTCTTGGAGCGGGACGGATGGCGAAGTTTCCTCAGCGCCTTTGCTTCAATTTGTCTGATTCTCTCACGAGTAACACCAAATTCTACCCCTACCTCCTCAAGCGTCCGGGGACGGCCGTCTTCCAGACCAAAACGCAGTATGAGCACTCTCTTCTCACGGTCGGAAAGAGTATGGAGAACCTCATCCAGATGTTCTTTCAGAAGTTCACGGGATGCTGCATCATAAGGTGACGGCTGGGTAGTATCCTGGATGAAATCACCCAAAAGCGAATCTTCATCATCACCCACTGGAGTAGCCAGAGACGTAGGCTCCTGGGAAACTTTCATAATCTCCCTTATTTTTGCCACATCCACTTCCATGGCTTCTGCCACTTCTTCAGGCACCGGCTCACGACCCAACTCCTGCATCAGTTTTCTGGAAATTTTCAAATATCTATTTATTGTTTCCACCATGTGTACAGGAATCCTTATAGTACGCGCCTGGTCTGCTATGGCGCGTGTGATGGCTTGGCGTATCCACCAGGTGGCATAGGTAGAAAACTTGTATCCCTTTCTCCAATCATATTTCTCCACCGCCCTTATAAGACCTTGGTTTCCCTCCTGGATAAGGTCAAGAAGTGAAAGACCCCGGCCGATATATTTCTTGGCTATTGAAACTACCAATCTCAAGTTTGACTCAATCAGCTTTTGTTTGGCCCACCTTTCCCCTTTTTCGTAATGTTTGGCCAAGTTTATCTCATCCTCAAATTTCAAAAGCGGTATGCGGCCAATCTCCTTCAGGTACATCCTGACTGGGTCTGATATACCTCCCTCATGCAAAATTGCCAGCGACTCCAGTTCCTTCTCCAGTTCCGTCACTGTCTTCTGGGCTTCCTTTTCCTCCTCCTCAGAAAGCGTCTCAAATATGTCAACTCCAGATTTTATAAGCTGTGAATAAAGATCATCCACTTCCCTCAGGTGATCCTCGGGTTTGGGATAAAGAGTCAGAATCTCTTCTTGCGTGACAAAACCGTTATCCTTACCCTGTCTGAGCAGTTCTTTGATTGTTTTTGGAGATTTGTTTTTCGTCATAACTATAGTTTATATTGTAAAGTCATCAGCCCGACTTATCAATTTTACTTTCATAAACTTTTACCGGTTTCACTTTGGTTTAACCCTTTTATCAGTTCCCTCAATTTTTCATTCAAAGGCTTAATTTTATCAGATTCCCCGCTTTCTTCCAACTGCCGTATTTTAGTCGAAAGATTATTTACTTCCCTTCTGAGCGACTGTTTCTTTACCTCACGTGCTACCATTGCCAATTCCTTCCCAAATTTTTCCTCATCCTTGAGTATATTTTCGCGGTCGACCATAAGCACTTTATCAAAAGTGGGAGATATTTCAGCCGAAAGGCGTGAACCAAAATCTCTGACATAAAACTTTTTATGTGCGGAAATATAAGCTTTCATCTCTTCTATAATCTTACGTACAGGCGGTTGGTCAAAATCAGAAAAATTCAACGACTCAAGCACCTTTTCCAAAGTCTTATCCACCTCATGACTTTGCACTACAAGTGATAGCAGATATTCCTCAAGAAGTACCCCCCTTACGGTGCCCGTTTTTTGTTCTTCAGGAAGAATATTGGCAGTCTTCTTTTTTCTCTCAAACTGGCCTATGGCAATTTCCACCGACTCCTGGCTTACTCCCAGCTTTTCAGAAAGATACTTTATATAGTGTGAGAGGACTATGGCGTTTTCAATCTTTGATAAAAAGGGTATAACCTCTTCAGCTATTTTCTTTTTACCCACCACTCCTTCGCTTCCGTATTTATCAAAAGCATTTTCTATCACAAAGTCATAAACAGGAATAGAAGATTTTATGGCTTTGGCAAAAAGATGCGGGTCTTTCCCTATACACTCAGCCGGATCCTTACCATAAGGCAACCGAACGATTTTTACAGTCAAACCGGCATTCTCAGCCACCTCAATACCGCGACGGGCAGCTTCATTTCCAGCTATATCGCTGTCAAGGGAAAGATCAACGCTTTCAGCGTATCTTTTGAGTAGAAGTACCTGCCCATCAGTCAATGCGGATCCTTTTATCGCCACCACGTTTGTTACTCCACTTTGGAAGGCGGACAAAAGGTCAAATTCACCCTCTACTACCACTGCATTCTTTTCTTTTTTTATCGCCTCGCGGTTCACATCAAGACCATAAAGTATATTGCCTTTGATATAAACTGGAGTTTCGGGAGTATTGACATATTTGGCTTCCTTCTCCGA
This sequence comes from Patescibacteria group bacterium, assembly GCA_023379265.1. Lineage (GTDB taxonomy): Bacteria > Patescibacteriota > Microgenomatia > 2-02-FULL-39-11 > 2-02-FULL-39-11 > JAMCUI01. Next base: position 153,097 of record JAMCUI010000007.1, on the reverse strand, counting down.
CTGCGGCGGTAGCTTTCTGCCGGCAAATCCGACAATGTTTCCCCGGTGATCCCGCAGCGTAAACATGAGCCTCCCCCTAAAACGGTCGTACTCACTACCGCGGTCAGTATGTACTGTGAGGCCTGCGGTATAGATGTCTGCCTTACTATAACCTTTTTTCAATAGATACGATAAAAGACTATCCCAACTGTTTGGTGCATATCCCAAAAGAAATGTCTTCATTATTGCTTCCTTTATGCCTCTTTCCTTCAGATACTCCCGCGCCCGTCCTCCCATATCGTGCCCGGTCAATAGATAATGGAAAAACTCAGCGGCCAGATGGTTTATCTCGTATAGCCTCTCCTTGAGTCTTGATGTTTCAGTCGGGGCATAACTGCTCAGTTTTACTCCGGTTCTCTGGGCCAATATCTTTAGCGCCTCGACAAACTCAATTCCTTCCCATTTCTGAAGGAAGGAAATGGCATCACCTCCCTCACCGCAGGCTCCAAAACAGTGCCATGATTGCCTCTCGGGTGAGACGACAAAAGAAGGCGTCTTTTCGCTGTGGAAAGGACAAAGAGCTTTGAAATTCCGGCCCGCTTTCTTCAACTGTATATACTCGGATAGAAAATCTACTATGTCCAGTTTCTGTTTAATCTGTTCTGCATCTGTCATAAATATGTGAATTATTTAATTTGCTAAGCATCAGTCCGAAAGGTACTAGTTTCTGTTTAATCTGTTCTGCATCTGTCATAAATGCGCACTAATTTTAACATACAGCAGAAATCTCAACGTGTCGGCGAAGAGGATTTTCCTAAAAGATAAAGCTGTATACCGTTTTGGATATGCCAGCTTTTCTCCAGTTTTAATGGCCGGGCGCTATCTATCTCCCAAAGGCTGCCGCCAAGAATTTGCTTGATGGGGACCCGGGAATAAACATAAAGAAATTTGGCGATTTTATAGTCAGAAATGGAAAGAGGGGGATGATTATTTACAGTCAAAAGATACCGTAGAGCCATAGCTCTTGTATCCCCCGTCAGAAGATCTACAAGATTGAAATCTTCCTTATTCTCATCCGCAATAATTTTCTCAGTTTTACTTACACCTGCATAATTCCACCCTTCTACCATGGTAAAACCGTGAGTGGGTGTCGGCAATATTAAAAGAAGTGAACAGTAAATAAAAATTATGATTAGAGCAAATCCCGTCCACATGTATCTTTGTGTTATTTTTACGATGATAAGAGCCAATAAATAAAAAGCAAACGGAAGAAGGCTTAAAACGTAATGATAATTAAGACGTATTGTCTGTCCGCTCTCTCCTGAAGCATTTACTGATAAGACTAGTAATAGGGTCCTTAGGTTATAGAAACTATGCCTTAACTCAAAAATAATTATAGGTGAAAAACCTATGATAAATCCCGCAAGGGCAAATATGAAAATTTCTTTTTTTGCCCTAATTTTGGAAAACACCCATGCAAAACTGACAGCTAAAGCCAGTATAAAAGAATAATGCATTTGCAATCCTACTCCCCATAAAAACCCCAGAAGAAAAATTATCTTTTTATCTCCCTTTTTACCTACCAGCAAATTTATGGCTAGAACTGCGGTTGATACTGGTATGAGAAATGAAGGTGACCAGAAGAAACGTGAGTGTTCTACCATAAGAGGAAAAAATGTATAAAGGACGGCAAATATAAAGGCGGTGATAAATCTCCTTTGATTTACTGCCAGTATCCAGTAAACCGCAACTAGCCCCAAAAACTGTAAAGAAATAAGGAAATAAGCCGTGACAAACGGATCCCAATGAGACAACAATAATATGGGGATCATCATATAACTTAACAGCGAACTGTTGAAAAAATATCTGCCGCCAGAAGACCAGGAATTTCCTGTTTCACCGATGAGGGATATTTTTTTTGTCTGATAGATCTTATAATCCTCCAGAAGGCCCAAACCCTGATCCGCTCCGAAATTAAAGGACGATCCGATATGATAGAATCTGAGGAAAAGAAAAACACAAATAAGAAAGAAAAGCGCAAATAAAACTTTAGTCCTCATTTTCCACTCAAAACTTTATAGGGAGATATTTATGAATTTTAACATAAGAATGGGAAACACATAAGCTGCGACTAAACCTCTATGAAAAGAATTGCTCAAACCTTTTGCCCTGCCAGTATAAGCCTCATGTTCGGGGCGGTATACAAAAAGGATCCTCTTCAAACAGGGTCTGTAGGAATAGGTTTTACAGTCAATAAAAAGATAGAAGTACGAATTCAGCGAGCGCAACAAACATCAATAGTTTTTAACGGGAAAAAAATTATCTTTTCCACAGTTCAAACAGTCTTAGATACGCTAGTACCAAAGGAACACGTCAAAGTAGAAATCTCTTCTCCCTTACCTCTTGGATTTGGATTTGGGATAAGCGGAGCAGCAGCTCTTACTACAGCAAGTGCCATAAGCAATTTATACAAATTAGGAAAGTCTAAAGAAGAATTAGTCCAAATTGCCCATACAGCAGAGATAGTAAACCGGACTGGTTTGGGAACAGTCGGCACGCAAATTTTAGGAGGATTTCTTCTCAAAACTGCAGCAGGTCTGCCGGTACGGGCAGTATCCTTTCCCTTTGTGGGACAGAATATATATGCTGTAGTAATAAAGCGATTGCCCACAGAATCGGTATTAAATAATAAAAATAAAACAGCAAAAATAAATCTTGCCGCGGAAAAAGCTTTAGAGAAAATCAAAAAATTGATCAAACCTTCCCTTGAAGGTATTATCGATATAGCTTATTCTTATGCAATAGAAAGTAGCCTTGTGTCAAACCAAGCAGTTGCCAACGTTATAGGCAAAATAAAACAACATGGCGGGCATGCTACTATGGCAATGGTAGGACAAACTGTGGTAAGTACAATTGACCCGACAAAACTCACAGGTTTTGCTGTGCAGAAGTTGAAAATATCAAACAACAACATGGTTTTATAAGTTATGAAACTTTCTACTCCTAAATCGCATCCGCGTTTCCTGTCCCTTTACTACCGTGATTTATTAAGCGAAGGAGTCAAAAGAAATATTACCTCCTTGCAGGGACTTACTGCTCACGGACGAGGAGAGACTTTTGATTATCTTATTGGCGAAAGAACTGAATCTTTTGCGAGAAAAGCGATTGAATCTTCTGCAGCGCTCCTTATTTTAGCAAAGCATCCCATACTTTCGGTAAACGGCAATACCGCTATACTTATTCCTAAAGAATATGTAGAACTGGCAAATCTTCTTGGAGCACATATTGAAGTAAATATATTTCATGCCGGAAAGAAACGGGAAAAAAATATTGCTGACTATTTGAAAAAGTATGGTGCTAAAAAAATTTTACTGCCTGACTCAGGAAAAATTCCCGGAATTGAAAGTAACCGCAGAATGATAAATAACCTTGGCCAGGCAAAAGCTGACGTCATCTTTGTCCCTCTTGAAGACGGAGACAGAACGGGGGCTCTTAAAAAAATGGGCAAAAAGGTCATCACTGTTGATCTAAATCCAATGTCGCGCACTGCCCAAAAAGCAGATATTACAATTGTCGACAATATAGTCAGAGTGATGCCGATTCTTATTTCTCAGGTGAAAAAAATGAAAAATGAGTCCACGAGCTACCTAAAAAAAATACTCAACGGCTACGATAACAGTAAAATATTATCCTTATCACTTCTTCATATTGATACAAGACTGAAGAAATTGGCGAGTAGAGAAAGTTCTCATTTTTAGCTCGCCAGAGGAAAAATATCGTGATATGATCATAAATAACAACGATTACTCAATGTATGGAAAAACAAAAAGGCAAAATACTGCTTTTTCTAGTAATGCTTTCTCTTCTTGCAATAGGAGCAGTCATGCTGACTGGATTTCTGAAAAAGAATCCATCAACTAATCAGAAAAACTTATCAAACGTATTAGGAGAAAACACGTCAGAACTTACCCCAACACCAATATTCAATAATATAAATAACATATTGCAATCAAATGCTCAAAACGCCAAAGATGCTCTGTCCCAAACTGTGACGCAAAAAGTGACAGAGATACAAAAGAGTATCACTAACACCATAGAACAGGAGGTTACCCGTCTGACTCAATCTCAAATGGATGCTCTCAAAACACAAATCTGCCGAGACTGGGGAGTAATCAGTCCTATCCCAACTCAATCACAATAAAAACTCTTCCCAAACTAAAAATAAAAATATTATCGGAAAATTCCTGGTAATAAGCTTTTTAGGACTGAAGAAAATATTGCCTCAAAAAAACCTACTGTAGAAAGAGTCAAAGAAGATTGCTTAGGCGAAGGTGTAACTTTGGCGTAATTTATATTGTCTGGATTAAATAGCGTCGGTGAAACATAAAAATATGTCGGGAAACTTGTTGGAGTGATAGTCGGATAAATCTCTATTGTAGGACTTAATACAGAAGTTGGAGAAGGTACTAAAGTCGGTAAGTTTACCTTCCCAGAGGATACATTTTCTGTGTCAGACGCCGCAGGTACCAACGTCGGCGTCACTATCGTAGGGACGACAACAGGGGTGGCGGTGGGTGACTGCACAAAATACTTTGTAGGGGAAGGAGAAGATACAGGCAGACTGGTAAAAACTTGGGTAAAAGTAGAAACTTTCGAATTACTGTCTTGAACTGTTACCGTCGGATTTGCTACAGTAAGATCCGTCTGCACTTCACAGCATATTCTGTCTGATACCCCACATGAACCTGAAATAAATTTACCGCTGGTACAATATTTCTGTTGAGTGCAAAAATTGGGAAAACTACATGCTGTAGAAGTTGGCGCTATAGTTAAAGTCGGTGTAACAGTGACCGTGGTGGAGGGAAAAGGTAAAGTGGCTGACACTGTTGCTGAAAGACTCGGTGCTATTGTAGTTGAGATTAATGCTGAAATTGTTGGAGTTACAGATAGAATTGCTGGAGGAAGAGTCAATGATGAGGTGGGAGTCAACGCATTTGTCGGTGATGGTGCTGGAGCGGAAAGAAAATTTGCCAATTTCTGTTGCACCAGTTGTGTGGAATAATTATCAAAACTGATAATACCTCGAAAATACGACGTATTCATAACAGATGAATCATCAGTAGCCCGATAGAGATTTGTATACCCACAAGTAGAAAAACAACCCAAACCAGTAATACCGGACCACTGGGTACAAGATGAGTTAGCGGAACAGTTTGGCCCATAAGCAATACCTGTAGCGCCATAAGAATATTCATCCATTAGTCCTCCCAGTGAATGACCTGCCATCTCATGAATAAATAACCCCTGTTTGACCGCAAGATTCTGACCGGTAGAACTGGTACCATAGGAAAGTATTCCCCCAACATAGGCATAACCGGTATACGAACCGTTATATAAGACATATACCTTATCGTATGGAAGGGAAGAAGCCTGTGAGAGCGCTGTGGCATCATCACATTTTATGGATGGCCATCCGGAAACCGGAGAACAGATTGATACCGTAGACAACTGGGGATAAAAAACAATATTGCTTTTATTTGAAGCAAAAGGCTCTATTGACATTAGACCACTGGCAATATCATTGACATCCTTTTGAAAAGTGGACAAGTCACCGTTATAATTGTCACCAATTATGGCTATGTTAAAGGTACCTCCGGATGCATAAGCCTTATCCGCAAAATGAATATACGAATCATGCTGATTATTTTTAGGCTTATAATTGTCACCATTTTGTGGTTTTGGATTTACATAGTTATTTTCATATTGAGCTCCCTCAATAGATAAAAGCGCGATTGTTTCTCCTTGAACATTATCCACCTTCACATAAGAAGCGCCATTATAATATGGCAGTGTAACGGTATAACTGTTTGCCTTTACCTCATCTGTCTCACCTCGTTCGCCGCCAGAAGTATTATCCAAACCATCTATGGACACTATAAGCGGGACGGAAAAATTTTGCGTACCTAGTATATTTTGTTGCTTTCCCATTATGATAGCTGTAAAACTGCTGTTTCCGATATTTCCTTTGGAAGATACAGGAGTAAAGCCGTTCATGATCTTCACATCGTCAAAATCAAGCACTACATCACCACTTGCGTCCTTCTCATATGCGAATTTCAGGTTCAAGACCTTACCGGGAGTATTTACCGTAATATTGGTAGAAGCATTGGAACGAATATCCTGATGTTTTCCGAAATAGTTGGCCAAAAACAATAAAATTCCGAATGAGAAAATTGCAGTGGCAATAAACAAAAAGGTTACAATTCTTTGGGAAGATTCAGGTTTTTTTGATTCTTTATCCGAGTTGGAAAGTTCCGATTGGTTATTTTCATCCACCATATACCTATGCTATGTCAAACCAGTCTTTCTCGTCAATCTGGGAAATTGGGGAGTGAAATATAATCCACTTTCACACGGAAAAATATGATGACAACAATTGCAAATAGAAGTCAAAGGAAGACTTACTTCACTTCAAACGTACCTTCATTGCTCCAGTAATTTTGTCCGTTTATAAAAGCCTGGGCACGGAAAAAGTAAGCTCCAGCTGTAGCTATTTTCTCGCTTCCGACAAACTGCAGAGGAATGTTATACGTACCGCTATTGAAATCTTTCAGCATGTTTGTATATTTTGTGTTTTCAGGCGTCACGTCCTTTGCCAGTGTACCCGGAGTCGACTCCAGCCCGAAGTATACGGCTGTATGCGTTATGGTAGTAGGTTTACCGTCAATTCTCCATGTAAACGTAATTGTTTGGTCTTTCACTATGGATTTGGCGGTATTCAAAACAGATACTTTATAATCACCAGCGGGCTTGACTGTAAAAGTATTCTCATCACTCCAATAATTTTTCCCGTTTATAAGTGCATTCACTCTGAAAAAATATGTACCCGGAGCACCTATCGGACTGTTCCCGACAAACTGCAGAGGTATACCATAGTTGCCATTATCAAAATCTTTGACCCAGTCTGTATATTTGGTATCGGCCGGCTTTACATCTGCCCCCAACACTCCGGGATTTGATGTCTGGCCAAAATAGACTGATGTATGGTTTATGGTGGTAGGTGGACCATCCACGCGCCATGTGAATGTAATATTCCCCCCCTCAGTTACTTCTTTTGGCACGTTTACCAATGTGACTTTATAATCTGCAGCTCCGAAAATGACTTTCCAGGCAAACCAACCAACTAGAAGAAGTATTACAGCTCCGACTATCCAAAAGTATTTATTTTGGCCCTGACTCTGGCTGTCGCCTTCGTGTTTCTTCTCTTCTTTTTTTTCTTCTTCATTATCCATAGCTGTCTCCTTCTTTAATAACCCACTACATTTTAATTATATAAACAAAGATATATTTTTACAATTGGTTAGTCAAGGAGGAAATTGAGGTACTTTTCGAAAATACGGATCAAAAAAAGTCCATAGAGGTAAATAACGAAGCTCAATTGATAGTGATATACCTATCTTACTCTGGATTGTTACGAAACTTGTTACTAGGCGAAAACATGATGTTTGGATCCTGCGGGGCACCGTGTACAGTGTTATAACCTATTTTGCTTTTAATTTTGTGCCAGTGTTTCAATCTTAATATCCGAAATATCTATCTCATAAAGAATTTCATTTTCCTTGAAATTACTTAGACTGTCATAATAATCAATCAACGATAATCGTACCATTTCTTTTCTATACTTTTTTGCAAATTTGGTAAACAATCTGAAACTGGCTATATTTTCAGGGACCATAGAAATCTGTAATTTTGTACATTTCATTGTTATTATTTCCTTAAGAACAGTATAAAGAAGTTTTTCTGCATATCCTTTTCTCCTATACTCTTTATCTACTCCAATTTGCCAAAGATGAAATACTCCAGGTTGAGAGGTGCTTTCCAATCCTCCAGTAAAACCAATTATTTTATTATTTTCTTCAGCTACGAAATATGAATTATTAAAGTATGTAAATAAAACCCAATAAGTGGCAGGTGAATGTGCACCTAAGGGCTTATTTCTGGACAAAAATTGTCTAATTCCATCAATATCATTTACATTGCAATTCCGGATGTTCATAAATTGATACTATTACTTACTATATTATACGAATTTGTGTTGCTTTACAAACGCTCTTCCTGAACCGGATTTGAGATATTTCTCGAAATTGAATGTGGTGTATTTATTGGAGAATGCGAAGTAAGAAATAAGTTTTATGGGAAGGCGATCTTTTGTGGCTGGGACTTGGCATTTTTGGTGTCTTTCTATTCGATCTTTCAGATTATCTGCACAACCGATGTAAAATCTTTCATCCTTACACCTAAGGATATAAACATACCAAAACATGAGTTAATTATACCCAACTTCACTAAAGTTACGTCGAGGTAAAAGACGACTTCGCATGAAGCTACGTCGATCTGAAAGCGGATTTTATCTCGCCGAAGCCGAGCTGAACGGGCGAAGCCCGCTTTCGTCCCGATGTAATCGGGACTTCAGCGAGGCGAAGGCGGAGAACCATTTACAGTATTATAACCTATTTCGGGTTTCCTTCGTATATTCAGAATCCCGCTTTTGTTAAGGCTTAACCAATACGGAAGCTGATACGACAATAAATATTCCAATTGAGTTAAGTATAAAAGACAGAATAAGGAATAGGTACTCATCTTGCTTATACCCAACAGTCCTACCCCCATCTCATCAGGTAGAGGTGAAGCAATTATTAAAGCTCCGATTACAGGCAGAGACCAGCTGAAATAACGGGTATGCAGAAGATGTGACAGATGTTTACCGCCAAAGTGATTATAGATATCTGCCAGTTCATAAACTAAATTGTCCTTAACCAGTCTGAATATTACATAATCGCCAAATACCGCACCCAATCCGGCTATTAAGGCAATTTCGATAGGATTTAAGTATTCCGCCAGAATCAGTAGAAGTAATGCTCCGATACTGACAGTATAGGTAGAAACAAACAATATACCGGCAAAAAATGCTCCAATATATCCGAAATTTCCAAGGTGAATAAGGGTTTGATGGAATATTTCTAGTTTGGTAAGCAGAGCAACAAAAATGATGCTTATGATAAAGAAGGTAAGATGTTTATATTTCCAATGCTTCCAATAACTCATATTATTTAAATAGATTATACTGTAAAATCCACACGGTAATACCAAGACAATAGGCTATCAATGCAGGAATCGTAGCGATCCTTAAATATGCGGTAAAGCTAAGTTCCTTAATTATTGCCATCGCTACAATATCGGGTGCAGAACCGATAAGAAGCAGTGAGCCGCCTATTCCAACCGTTAAAGCCAAAAGAGCCCAGGTTTGCATCAGTGGTCTTGACTATATCAATTGCAGCTGCTGTAAGAGGTATATTGTCAAAGATTGCGGATAACCCCCCGATAGCGATATTTCCAGTAATAATCCTGACTGTTGATGGTGTTTCGGTAAAAACTTTTTGTGATATCTCGTCTAATATTCCTATGTATCTAAGTGCAGCAATCGCCATCAGAATACCAATAAAAAAGTAGAGACTGGCTATATCAGTCTTTTGGAAAAACTTTTCAATTGACATGGAAAGAATGGAACTATGAGGTGTACGGTGTTTTGCCAAATCAACCACCAACCAGATGATCCCCAATCCAAACAGTAAACCTATATACGGCGGTAAGTGAAGAACAGTCATAAATAACGGCAAAAGGAAAGAAAGAAGACAAAGGCTAATAATCAACCACTCTGTTTTCCCCAATCTTACTGCTTTTTCGATTTTATCCTTCGTGTCGGTTGTGATTGATCTACCTATTAAAAGAGTACTCACCAAAAATACAGTTAGAGATGGAAGAAAAGCCTGAGTAAAAAGTGTTTGTGTTGTAAACTTATTGGCAAGCCACAACATGGTTGTTGTAACATCCCCGATGGGAGAAAAGGCGCCACCCGCATTGGCGGCAATCACTATTACTGCCGCTGATTTCATCAGGTTTTTACCACTGAAGAATCTACTTTATATCTGTAAAAAAACTATAGTAGTGGTTAAGTTGTCAAGGAAAGCTGAGAAAAGAAAAGTAAGGAGAGCAATGATAAAAAACTGGGTTTTATCTCCAAGATGCAGTTTCACTAATCTTATATAGATATAATCAAACAGTTATAGATATAATCAAACAGTCCATAATGGGTCAGAATTTCAACCAGTGTCATTGCTGAGAGAAGAAATATAACCAATCCGAAAATCTCACTACCAGCTTCTGATAATGCTAATCCGATATTATTGTTACCGCTGGCAATCACTAAGAACCATAAGACTACATCGATAATCAGACTGATAGAAGTTTTACTTACCTTCAGTAAATGTTCCTGCGAGATAACGATATAACCAACAAGAAATATGATGATGCTTAGAATTTTAATCATGGCTTCTTTCTACCCGTTCCTTACGGGTAAAAGAGCCCGAAGGATTACGGGGAAGGTAAGTGCGACGGTTGACTTTCGTCAGATTTTTCTTCCATATATTGATATTTTATATAAATAATCTTGTCTTCACAATGATTACTCATTTCCATACATTTTATTTAAAAAGTAATTAAAAAGGTTTCGAAGACACAACCCGTTACAGTGTTAGAACCTAAAATGAGTTTTAAGGCCGTAGAACAACCTATATTATTTGTCCTTGCCAGAAATTGCGGAGAACCATTTCAGTGTTATAACCTACTTTGCTTCTTCTTCGATAAATCAATTTACCTATCAACAACTCACCTTTTCTTGATCGTGACTACTTAGATCTACTTTTAAATCGTTTATTAAGTATATACTGCACCGAAGGGCTTATTGATTTATCCTTACGGTGTATACAACCAATCCAACAACAAGGTCTGCGCATTCCTTCTTTAAGTTCCGTGATGACTCTTTCAACATGTTGTTTTCTGGTTTCCAACTTTTTAGGGAAGGTTGCCCAGCATATCCATTCATTGCGTGCAAGCGGCGTAAGGTTTTCCCATAAGGCGAGCGCTTTTAGATCAGAAGTTAAAGCTTCCCGTAAATCCACTGGAACTTTATGCACCACACCGTCTGAAACAGTCATAGGGTGATTATTATAACAAACCATTACAAGATGTACTCAAGAAAAACACATCAATTTATTCTCTCAAGGGGACTTTGTCTATGTAGGTCGCCCAAGAGTAGCAGTTTCTCCCTTAGAATTAGTGTCTTTACCAGGATAAAGGTCGCCTCCGCGTGAAGCTTCGGCGACCGAAGGCGGGGCACCATATACAGTGTTAGAACCTACTTTGCTCTTACTCTGACAAAATAGTATTCATTGGTTATATCTCCACTAGCTTCAATTTTATGCTTAAGATTTGCAGGAATAATTACAATGTCTCCCTCATCATATTCTGTTATTTTTTCTTCACAATAAAATTTGCCATGTCCTTTTAATACAATAAACACTTCATCTGTATCATTATGCGTATGCCAGTCAAATACCCCTCCAGATTTAAGAAATCCCTTTGTCATGGCTTCAAAGTATTTACTTGTAACTTGTTCGGGCTTTACTAATACCTGACGAGAACCAGAACCTCCATGAGCTTCTTCAATTGGAATATCCGATAAATTGTTCTTTCTGAATTTATCCATAACTCAACTATACCAACAAATTATTAATTGAACAACCTATATTCTAGTGTTTTTTATTGATGTAATAGTCTTACGGCTGTATATAGACCTTTATTTAGCTTCTGGAAAGTTATATACTTTAAATATGAGCAAAAAGAATGAAAACAAACTATTACAAGCATATTCTAAATACCGTACTGCAAAAAAGGGTAAACCAGTGTTGGGATTTTTCCGTGCTTTGATTCCTGAAATTATATTTCGGACAACCAAGCTTGAAGGAGAACCTGTTACACGTAAGATGGTTTCATCAGTACTCAAATGATAAATGAAAAAAGCTTCAACAAAACCAAAAGGTGCAACTTCATATAAAGAAACAGCTTTTGGTATTATTCCCCGATCAAAACTTCTTAAACTTGAAATTGAAGGAACAAAAAGAGGGCTTGATTATATTTATGATCTGATAAGTAGTGATAAGGACGTAAAAATTACACCTCTGTTAATCTGCAAACTGCATGAAATTTCTTTCCAGTGGATATTTCCTGATTGGGCTGGGAAGTACAGAAAGATACAAGTAACTATTTCAGGAAAAGAAACACCGCAATTTTTCCTAATACCGGAACTAATGATAAACCTTTGCAATGATTTGGAAGAAAGATTAAAATATTTACCCAACCCAAAATCTAGCGAGTTTATTATTGAGGCAGTCAAATTATTAACCTGGTTCCAGCATAGATTTGTATTTATTCATCCTTTTCAGGATTATAACGGTAGAATTGCAAGAATGCTGACAATTTTAATATTACTAAAGTTAGATTTACCTGGAATTGAGATAAAAACAGATGAAAAATCTGACAGAAAACAATATATCACTGCGATGCAACAGGCAGATAAAGGAAACTTGTCATTACTGGAAGATCTGATCAGTAAAACTCTACAGGAAGGATTAAGAAAGATTGTAAACAAATGAAGAAAAGTATCAATTGTCTACTTAAAATATTTCTCTTCTAGTTCATCATCATGGAATTTAAAAAAGACAACACTTAGGTTATAATCTCAGCCCCTGTCAATCCTGCTTCAATTGATGTTTTGATCCTGCGGAGAGGGTGGGATTCGAACCCACGATATCCTTGCGGATATACTAGTTTTCAAGACTAGCCTGTTCAACCACTCCAGCACCTCTCCTGCAGTTATTACTGCTTATTCCAATTAGCGCTTCAAGACTGACTCCTATTATTCATAAACTTCAACACATCTCCAGTTGGTAAAGGGAATTATACCAATTTTACCCGGTAACACAAATAATATCTACACATGCAACAGACTGCATCTTAGGCTACAATTAATCTATATTTCCAATAATTATGTCTGCAAAATCATTTTCCAGGACGTTATCCGTTTTTTTCAAAGACTGGTGGTTTATCATCATTTATCTCACTGTTTATTTCATAGTCTTAAACCTTGTAGTCCTGAACCGCTTCTGGCAGTTTGAAGCTTATTATTTTGATCACGGAATATATGACCAGGCACTATGGAACCTGGCGCATTTCAGGGCCCCTCTTATTGATCACGTGGAAAATCATCTTCTCAACCAATTCGGTGACCACTTTGATCCAACCATTCTACTTCTTATACCCCTTTATTGGCTTACCTCTTCCTATACCGCAATTCTTGTCGTACAAAATGCAATCATAACGGCAAGCGCAGGTATGTTAATTTTTCTCGGCCGAGAGATAAAAAACAAACTGCTGTTATTCTCCACCATTATTACGTACACTCTTTTTGTCGGACTGCAAAATGCAGTCATCTCCAATTTCCATAGTGAATTTATCGCACTTCTGACTCTGGGATTAACTTTTCTTGCACTCGAGAGAAAAAAATGGCATTGGTATTGGCTATTTTTTATATTGACTTTGGGTACAAAGGAAACATTTGTCATTTTTGGAACTGTCCTTGGTATATATCTTATTTTGAGGAAAAACTATAAACAGGGAATTCTTACTTTTACCTATTCTCTTGCCTATTACTTCATATCGGTAAAAATAATAATGCCGTATCTGGCCAGTAGGCCTTTTGCCTATATTCCCAACCAGTATTCGATTTCCACTATGGTAACCCAGTTTTTCTATCCTTTAGTGAAAACAGGCACTCTTGCTCTTTCATTTCTTTCCTTCTCCTTCCTACCCTTATTTAGCCCATTGTTCCTGCCGGTTATTCTCCAGGATTACTTTATCAGGTTTGTCATCTCCGGCACCAGTGCCCGGCTTGACCTGGGCCTCCATTACAACGCTATCGCTGCCTTTCTTCTGGTTTACGGAAGCATTTTGGGTATAAAAAAACTGATGGAAATGAAAGTCTACAGAAAAATTGCTACTTTTCATGCTATAGGAATTATATTTTTGGCGATTTTTCTCCATTTGAAACTGCATGGGCCCTTGGGGCTAGCATATAACCCTGCATTTTATGCGCATACCAAAGATTTGAACTTCCTGAGGACTTTCTTGACAAAAATACCGGACAAAGGACTGGTCATGACACTAAATAATCTGGCACCGCAACTGACACATACTCATAACGTAATGCTTTTACGGGATAAATACTGGCAGTATCTGCCCCAGACTATCGCGCTTGATCTTCGCCCGGGACAAAATCCCAACAACTTCTGGCCGCTACCGGAGGGAGAATACAAGACTCTTTTTGAGAGATTGAAGATGGATCCAAATTATACCGAAACGGAAATTACCGATACACAAGTTTATTTTTCAAAGAAGGAAAAAGTGGATCCGGGGTGGTATACCCAATATAAATAAACGCGGAATGAAATTTTCGATGCGGAGCAACTGCGTCTGGAAGCCAGACATCCTTATAACTCCTACTAGTACCAGTCTGAGACTAAATTAGACAAATGAGACAGTATAAAAAGGGTGTTTCAAGGTGTTAATGATGTAGTTTGATATATTCATCATCTTGTAGACAGATAATTCAAGATCAGTTAATGAATAATTTATAAAATCATTACTTTATATTACTCTTAAAACGAACATCTCTCTCATCACATGATAAAATAGATTATGATTCCTCTAATTATTTTTAGCGCTCAGTATCTATATCTGGTTGTTATTACACTTGGAACTATAACAGTATTTACTTCGACAAAACGCATACAGAGAAATTACGTCAAACTTATTTTAGGTACTTTCCCCCTCGCATATCTGATAAGTAAAATACTAGCGGTCATGATAATTGACCCTCGGCCATATATTGTCCAGCACATTCAACCGTTAATTCATGCCTCAACAGATAACGGTTTCCCATCAGACCATACACTACTGACTATGGCAATAGCTTCAGTTATTTTCATTTATCACAAGAAGATAGGAATATTATTAGGAGTACTTTCTGTTTGTATAGGAATTGCCCGGGTTCTTTCAAATGTTCACCATCCAATAGATATTATTGGTAGCATTGTAATCTCTATCACATCAACATTTATTATTTGGTATTTCCTCAATAAATTTAAACTATTAAAATAAACCCATTTACCACCTGAGATCTAGAGAAATCTGCAATAAGTATCATTTTGGCATATATTTCTCTAGAGAAACTCATCTTGAAAGAGTATTATTATAAAAATGACACGAAAAGCACGTTTTTCTCTCCCTTCGGCTGTAAATAATTTTTTTACCAGTACGCTCATCAAACAGATCGCCAGAAAAGTCCCTGAAGTAACGGTTATTTTCTGGATTATTAAATTACTCTCTACTGCTTTAGGAGAGTCTGTTTCAGATTATCTGGTTCACCACTATGATCCGGTGATTGCGGTGATTGGCGGGGCAATTGCATTTACAGTAACGATTCTGCTTCAGCTGTTTACCAGAAAATACAAAACCTGGATTTATTGGCTAGCAGTTGTCATGGTAGCTATATTTGGAACAATGGCTGCTGATGTTGTACATATTGTTCTGGGTGTGCCCTATCTTACATCAACAATCTTTTTTGCCGTTGCTTTAACAATCATTTTTATACTTTGGTATAAAATTGAGAATACGCTTTCAATACATAGCATTATTACTTCTCGAAGGGAATTATTTTATTGGGCTACCGTTGTTACCACGTTTGCTCTGGGCACTGCAGCAGGCGATATGACTGCCATAACTCTAGGCTGGGGCTATCTTGCTTCAGGTATCCTGTTTGCTGCCCTTTTTGCCATTCCGCTTGTGGTTTACAAACTGTTTGGTGCTGATGAAGTTCTGACCTTTTGGGCTGCATACATCGTCACGAGACCTCTTGGAGCCTCATTTGCTGACTGGTTCGGGAAAACTCCTGATCTGGGAGGAATCGGATTTGGCACCGGAAAGACGAGTATAGTTTTAACAACTCTGATAATTATTTTTGTCGGTTACCTGGCAAAAACCCATAAAGATATAAAAAACCAAAGACAGCATTCTTAATCATCTCAAATTCCTTTATTCACTTTCTAAAGGAGATTCTTTGAATACGTTGCCTAATTTTATCTTTAAACCGTCCTTGATTCACTTTTTACTCAATTTATTTACAGGTAATAAATTCACCTTGGAAAAAACCAATGAATGCGCCTAGATTCCAACCGTTATGTTCTGCCAAAAAGAGATGTCCACAAACGCTTGTTTGTTGTCTAGTGTCTGAATCAGTTAATGCAATCACTCTTCTATAATCTGCAATTGCCGATTGTCTGTCTATTTGGTAATAGTAATTATGGATATCCCCTCTGTTCATAAGGGCATTAATATAATTGGGATTTAATTGAATTGCTTTATCAAGATCGGGTAAGGCATCTTTAAAATTTCTGAGTCTCATACTGGTATAAGCTCTGTTATTGTATGACTGGGTAAAACTTGAATCTATCTCGATTGATTTTGAATAATCTAAGACTGCCTGTCTGCAATTTCCTCTATCATAATCATAGTTTCCCAAAAGAAAATAATCTTGTGCTGTCTTAAGACTTAGTGGAGGCCTAGTGGTGGTTTTATGAGTTGATGAACATTGTAGATCCGATTGAACGGAAGAACTATAAACTCCAAAAACGATGATTCCTAAAAGGACAACAAAAACTGAAAATGAAATTATTAATAGGTTCTTGTAGAATTTTTTCTTTTTACCCGTTGTTTTTAAGGATAATAAATACGTAGAGATATATACTATAAATGCTATACCAGCCGCAACAAAAAGAAGAAAAAGCAATTTCATCTCTCAAATTGTACCATTTATCCACCATACCATTCATTGTTTAAGGGGTAACATCTGATAGCAAAATATGGAAAAGACTTATTAACGGGATATAAAATTGCAGTAATAGAATTTTATTGAAAGATAGGCTAATAAAACATACATTAATGACTTTTCTTACCGTGTTTATTTTTCATTCTTTTCAACAGAATGTATACGATAAAGGATACTATTATAATAACTAAAAACAAATAATAAATATTGTGAGCCTTGAGTAATTTTATGGTTTGAGAACCAAGCTGTCTTCCAATCTCAAGATAAAATGCAATCCAAAATACAACAGAAATAAAAGTACTAATAATAAATGTTCTATAAGGAACTTTTGATATACCAGAAAATATGGTTATTGGAACTCTAAATCCCGGAATATGCCTACCAAAAATAATAACAAGCGGGCCGTATTTCTTAAACTGCTTTTCAACAGTAATAAGTCTCTCTTTATTAAGATGAATAAACATTCCAAATCTGAGAAGAATACTTTGACCGAATCTTAGCGATAGAAAATATAAGATTGTTGCACCGATCAGAACGGAAAATAATATCATAAAGAAAGCAATCCAATATGAAATGATTCCTCTTGAGATTTCATAACCAATATAGGCAATAACAATATCACCAGGTACCGGAATTGGAATGCCGGCTTCTTCAAATATAAGAGTCAGTATTGGTGCAAGATAAATTTGTTTTCCTAAAAGAGAAACAAAAAAATCTTCAATTGAGTCAAGAATAGAAATTTCAAACAGATTTATATTGCAATAATATACCTTTTTTGATACTTAATTAACAAAGACATAATTAGTCTTTTGTTTCCGCTCCTCCGGCAGCTTTTTCTACACTTGCGGTTTCCACTTTATAGCCTAGAGTACTCACAAAAACATTAAATGAAAGTTTATTGCTTGATGTGAAGTACAGACTGCGTGTGTTAACCGTAAAATGTCCTATACCTTGCTTATTATCAAAATTAATTATCTGTGTTGCTCCGGCTTTTAGTACATAACTGCCAAGTTTTTTATAATATCCCTCTTTTTTGTTGGAAACAGTATCCATAATGGTGTAATAGACCTCAAAATTTGATAGGTCTTTGTTTGTCAAATTCTTTAAAGTCAGCTGTAAATGGTCACTAACGGGATTTCCAGCAGCATCAGTGTTGTTTTCAACCATAAGAGAAGCTATTTTAAATCCTTGAACGGCTGAGTTATTTTTTATCGGATCCGGATAGAGACCCGGTACCACATCCTGGGGATCCTGAGTATTATTATTTGTATTAACACTGGTTTGAGATATTTGTACAATATTATTGGAATTAACAGTGGTCTGATTATTTTGCCCATTAGTCAGGAAAAAAAAGATTCCTACTGTAACCAAAATTATAACGATAACTGATAGGATTATGCTTTTACTCATATTTAGCCTACCTTTCTAAAATATTATTAAAAATTAAGACATTTTCTCCAAAACCCTTTTATTTTTAAAAAGCGCAAATGCAAGAAGTATACTGCCGACATAATAGCTACTAATCCAAATGAAATCCCCCCATTTATCCTTAAATATCACATTTAAACTTTTACCGTTATAAATATCTTTAATTCCCAGTGTTGCAAAGACCAACCTTTCATAGTGTTTCTCAACAGAACTTTCTTCAAGAGCATTTCTAAAAGTTTCATAAGTCCTAAACTTTGATATCACTTCATTCTGTTGTATCTTTGTCATGTGCATGCTGTTAAAAAAACCTCCGGGAATCTGATTGTCCGGATCCATTGTGTCACCAATTTGGGGAATAATAAGAACAATCAGTAACCAAATGGCAAAACTTACAATAAGTGCGTTTGGTATATTTTTGAAAAAAATCGACAAAAGAGCAGATAAGCAGAAGAAAAACATCAGATAAATATAAGAAAACAGAAAGGCAAGAAAGAGCTTTAAAAGTTCTATCGAAGAAAAAAAAACATGACCTATCCCTGATATGGAACTAATAATAAATATCAAAATAAGTCCAAGCAGAGATAAAATAAGTAAGCTATTCCCTAATATCTTTCCTCCAATAAATGATGTTTTCGTGACAGGTCTGCTAAGAAGCAGCAGCATTGTATTATTCCCTTTTTCTTTGGCAATACATATGTAGCCCAATATAATCCCTATAATTGCACCAATAATCTCAAGATACTCAATCGTTCCTCTTAGCATCTGGAGCGGGAAATATTGCGGTTTCTCAAGAATTGCACCTATCTGTCCCATACTCTTCAGTTGTGCTATGGCAGTATTATATTGCGCTACTTGAGACTGGAAGTTAAATGCAGTAACCAAAAGTGAAATACTAACAAGAATAAATAAAAACAGGAGCAATGTCAGAAATAAAACATTTTTTATTGCATCAGTATATTCTTTCTTGGCAATTATGAAGATCGGATTATTATTCATAAATTTTGTCGTTTGTAACTTTGTATCTGCCAAATGAATAAAAAGTCAGAAACACGGATATGAAAAAATATAGCATGAGAGATAAGAATGAACCACCGTTTTGTTTAATAATCTCCAAAATTCCAAGTGAACGAAATTGTTTCTGTGTCTCAAGAAGTGGTTGGGATATGGTAGTATAATGTTGTTCTACTGAGAAAGGAGAAAGAACAGTATGCATAAAATTAAAAAATGGACCTTGTGAAGTGGTTTGAATGATATTTGTAGGATTAAGCAGTGCTACAGGATTTTGACCGGTAGTAAGTTCCGGAATAATAAAAGTAACTGCAACCCAAAAAATCATCGGTACTAAAAGTGTAAGAGACTCTGTAGGAAGAATAATGGAAAAAATAAGGCCTAACATTGAAAAGATAAACATATAAAGAAAAGAAACGATATAAAAAGAAAAAAGTTTGGCTGCCTCAAGCATTGTCAATTGCTGGTTCGGGATTAATGCACTTGAAATGATGCTTACAAGAAAAGTAGCTATTATTAACATTAAAAGTACAATTGTAATCCCCAATATCTTACCCAATATAAAACTACTTCTGCTTAAAGGCTTGGAAAATATCAGTTGCGTTACACCTGACTTTCTCTCCCTAATAAATGCCCTATGCCCTACAACTATAGCCATAAGTGAACCAACCAAAAAAATATAAATAATCATATTCCTAAAAATTGAGAGGTGGGCTATTCCGGTAAATGGATTGGACGGTATGTTGGCTGTTCCCGCCTGTTTTAACGTGATAACTGATTGGCGATATACTGCAAGAATTGTTGTTTTAGTCGACCAACCAATATAGGCAGAGAAAAGAGTCAGAAGAAAAAAAATAAGGAGTAAAAGCAAAAAAGTTTTTTCTCTGACCAAAACTCTTATTTCATTTATTGCTACTGTTGATAATTGCTCAAACATACTTAGTCTCAATTGTTAGTTATTTCCATTTGTTTCCATCTGGACATAAATTTCTTCAAGCGAAACCTCAGTCGGAAATCTTTTAAGAGTATTTTTAAGACTATCTTTGTAAATAAGTCTTCCATGGTTTAACACTCCAATTGTTGTACATGTTTTTGCAACTTCCGACAGAAGGTGTGTATTCATAAAAATAGTAATTTGTTTTTCATGATTCAGACGAATAATAATTTCCCTCAGGTTTTTAATTCCAAGTGGATCCAATCCTGATGTCGGTTCATCAAGAAAAAGTATCTCCGGTTCATGAATAATTGCCTGAGCAATACCGATGCGCTGGCGCATCCCCTTTGAAAATCCCCCCAGTTTCTTATCCTTAACTTCGCTAAAATTTAGATAAGTTAAGACTTCAATTACTTTTGCCTCGACGTTTTTGACTCCTGATAATTTTGCAAAATAGGCCAAATTCTCAAAAGCCGTAAGATTGTTATAAAATGTCACATTCTCAGGTAAATAACCGATATGACGACGAACTTCAATACTTTCCTTTACCGTATCAAGACCGGCGATTTTTGCTGTACCTGATGTTTGTTTAAGAAGTGTAGTCAGTATATTAACTGTAGTAGTTTTACCCGCACCATTATGTCCCAGAAAACCGAAAATCTCACCCGAATATATTGTTAAATTCAGATTATCAAGCGCATTATGTGTGTTATATCTATGACTTAAATCTATTGTTTCAATAATTGGTTCATCTTTAAACATATTTCCTCTCTTACTTTTAACTGTTAACTATAAATTAACCTCATATATTTTGAATCTGTGCAGAAACAGGGACTTATTATCCCCGTTTCTGCTTATGTTGGATCAGACAGATCTACTTTGCCTCCGTCTCTGATACTTTTGCTTCATTACCGGAATCTGCCAACTCGGTATGGAGTATTTTTCCATTACCCGCATCTACTTTGACTTCTTTTGAACCAACAGTTACCGCATAAACGACATTTCCGTTCTCATCCTCTAACTTCACACTTGAAGCTGTTCCACCTGTTGCCTTTTCGGCTGCAACTTTTGCCTGATCAGCGCTTATTTTGGCAAGTGAGGACAGTTTTTTTACTTCCTCAGAAGTATTTGTCTCCAGACTTTCCGACACTGTTACATTTGAGGTATAACTCGGTGTCTTGTTGTCCATTTCGGTTACATCCGGCTTCTCAGAAGTATTTTCTGCCTGATTTGAGGAAGTCACATTAACTGCCGATGAAACCGTTTGGGCTTCAACAGCAGTTGGTCCAGCTTTTTGCAGGGTATATAGACTTCCGCCCAGTCCGACAATTGCTAAAACCGCAAGTGGAACTAGAAATCTATTTGTATTGCTTTTCATTTATCGTCACCTCCTTTCTTGGAAGTATACTATCAAATGAGGATGAACATTCCGTGAACAGTATCAGGCGCTTTGAGGAAAAATTACTTCAACAAATGTCCCTTTATTCAATTGGCTCTGAATATGGATATTTCCATTATGGATTTTAACAATGTCGTAAACAATAGAAAGACCAAGACCTGCTCCCTCGCTATGACGGGCACTGTCGGCTTTATAAAATCTATCAAATATATACGGCAAGTCTTTTGAAGAAATACCAATTCCCGTATCTTTTACAGACAGAATAATTTGTTTTTCTTTTTTATATAAAGAAACTGTGACTTTTCCATTTGGCTTGTTATATACAACACCATTTTTAAGTAAGTTAACAACCATTCGGCTGACATATCCTTGGTTACCCTGAATATAAATATTATCTTGGAAGTGATAATTGAGATTGACTTTTCGGCGTTGGGCATAAGATTTCATAAGTTTAATCTGCTGAAAAACAAGTTTACCCAAATCAATTTTTGTGAATTGATAATTTCTGATGTCATCATTGCGTGCCAAAAAAAGTAGATCGTTTACTTCAGAAGACAAAAGATTTAGTTCTTCCAGTGAATCCCGAGTTAATTGTTTATAGTCACTTTTGCTGCTGTTACTACTCAGAATTGTTTCTGCTCCGGCTTTCATCACCGCTATGGGCGTCCGTAATTCGTGTGCGGCATCGGCAATAAACTTTTTCTGACGTCTATACGATTCTTCAATTGGTAGAAGTGTTCTACCAGCAACATAAAAACTAACTCCAAATATCAATATTAGTCCCAGACCATTTACGGTAAAAATTATTGTCTTCAATGCCCCTTGAATATGCACTGCAGCTAAGTCAGACTGTTCTCCTTCATATGACCCCTGCAGATCACTGACAAAAAGACTATAGATAAGTATATTTACAACAATGAGGATAAGAATAATCCCTAAAGTATAATAGGCGGTAAGTTTTAGTTTTGCCTGAAAAAAAGGCTTATTCTTTAAATTGGTAACCAATGCCGCGAATTGTTTTGATATATTGCTCATTTTTGTCTTGTAACTTTTTACGCAGACGTTTAATGTATACATCAACAATATTGGAAAATGAATCGTAGGAAAAATCCCAACAGTGATCAAGTATCTGCTCCCGAGTTACCGTTTTATTTTTATTCCTGATTATATAATCTAAAACGGAGTATTCCTTCAGTGTAAGTGAAAGTTCGTCTTCTCCTTTTAATACTATATGGCGGGCGCCATCAAGAGTAATATTCTGGGCAATAAGTTTTTCCGGCTTTTTCTCTTTTGGTCTTCTGAGTAAAGCACGTATTCTTGCCAGTAACTCCTTCATCTCAAAGGGTTTTATAAGATAATCATCTGCTCCTGCATCCAAACCATCAACTTTATCATCCAGTTCTCCCTTAGCAGTAAGCATAAGAATCGGTGTTGTAGAACCGTAGCCTCTAACATTATTACAGACTGTTATTCCATCTTTCTGAGGTAACATAATGTCCAAAATTACCAAATCATATTCATCAGACATACGATTTTCGGCAGTTTCTCCATCGTAGACAGAATCTACGGTATAACCTTGTTGTCCCAAAGCCTGTTTAATATATCCGGCTAATTTCCGATTATCTTCGGCAATAAGTATTCTCATAGTTTTCCCAACAATAGCATATTATTAATAAAAGATGAACATTTGGTGAAAAATAAATCTTCAGGTTTTTAAAGAAAGGGAAATACTGATTTTGAAGACATATAGAAACACAATGAAAACTATCCGAGATATTATGCGAGTCTCTTAGAACTATAGGATACTTGCGGAAGGGGTGGGATTCGAACCCACGATATCCTTGCGGATATAAACGCTCTCCAAGCGTTCGCACTAGACCAACTATGCGACCCTTCCTAAAAACATCAAGAATCAAAAACTGTCGTGAATCTTTTTTCTTTCCTTTTTCCACCAATCCTGGCTATTGCCTTCTTTTATTTCCTTAAACACTTCTTTTGAAATATCCAAGCGTAAACATTTATAGTTTGCCTCAAACCACTCCTTTGCATTTTCGTTACCATTCTCCATCATCTTTTTCAGCTCGACAACAAGGGCCAGAGTATCCGCATCATGGACGATTTTTGATTCCAGGGTTTTCTCTTCTTCGTATTCGGAAAAAAGTTTTTCAATTGTACCAGAATCAGGCAATTTTGCCAAAGCGTCTTTCGTGGCTTTTACATTGTCTGCTGAGACATATAAATCGGCCAGCTTGTACACATCTCCTGTCCGCGCTTCACCTAAATCATGGAAAAGAGCCATTAGAACCGTTTTCTCTTTATTTGCTCCGATTTGTGCTGCAAGAGTATAAGCTATCACAGCAGCCATAAATGAATGCTCAGCAATAGATTCCTTATTTCCTCCCAATATCTGCCAGCCGGTTCTCTTAAGACTTTTTAAGGTAGAAGCTTCAAAAATAAAATCAGAAATTTTATTTTTCATACATTGTCGGTGTTTACGCAGTAAAATCGTGAGCAATTTTACTGCGCTCTTGGCGAGAATTGAACTCGCATATCAGCCTCCGGAGGGCCGCGCTCTATCCGTTAAGCTACAAGAGCAAAACTTGAATCAGGAAGTCTTCCTCATTAATTCATTATTCATAATTCTTCATTATCTTCAATGCTTCCTGAAAAGCCAGTTTATCAGATTTGTAACTCAGGCGTTTTTCCACTTCCTCAGTCAGCAACCACTCGACAGCCGACATCTCAAAATCGTGTTTCTCTATATCTCCACTCTCATATTCCATCAGGAAATAATATACAGTCTTGAATCTTTTATCCCCCTGCCAGATATAAAAATAAGTAGCGGGTTTTTTCAGCTTTTCCAAAATCCTACCCTTTACTCCTGTTTCCTCCTCTACTTCCCTCAAAGCAGTATCGCTGCTGGACTCACCTTTTATATGATCACCAATTAGTCCTTTTGGAAAAACCCAACCCTTATGCTGACTATGCTGTGCAACCAGCCAAACAAGCTTTTGTTTATTGTTTATTATTCTTTGTTTTTTGAAGACTATTCCCCCGGCTGAAAATTCTCTGGTCATAATTGTTTTGAAAATTATTTTTGGCGGTGGGGGCGAGATTCGTCCAATAATTGGCGGTGGGGGCGAGATTCGAACTCGCGTGGGCCTTACGACCCCCAAGGTTTTCGAGACCTGGCCAATAGACCTCTCTGACACCCCACCGCCAATTACTTGGTTCGAGACCCACTAGTTAACCGCTTCCTCCATAACTCCCTAATAATTTCTCATGAAATTTTCCGGATAAATCAAAATAATAGTACGATTATGCAGAAAAAATCATCAAATTTTGTTCTGCGTCCCCGATGAGAATTGAACTCATATATCAGCCTCCGCAGGGCCGCGCTCTATCCGTTAAGCTACGGGGACAAAGGTCTAAAACTATTATATTCTCTCTTTAGAAATATCCCAAAATCATCAATATATCTTTTCTCCGAGCGATAAATTATATCATTAATTACTCTTTATATAAAAATTGTGAATTGAGAAATTTTAAGGCAGATCAAGAGTTTTCCAGAGGGATTTTTTGGTTGAGCCAGTCGGAAAAATTATCAGTCCAGGTCTTTTGCGGTTTTTCCATATACAAAAGGTATTTCCCTATAACTTCCTTAATTTTATCTTTTGACAAATCTTTTCCCATTACTGCGCGCACCTGAACAGGAAATGGAATTCTAGTTTGTACTACTAGAGTCCTGTATCCCCATTTTTCCTCAAACCAAAAGGCCGCAAGCTCAATCCAGCGGAAGAGCCTGCCGGCATTTTCAAAACCTATCGGTGTCACTTTGTGTTCTACTTCTATTGGTGGCACTGTCGACAGTACATAAACCAGAAAAGCAATGGAAAGTATAACTCCCATGAGCATAAATTCGTGAAGGAAAAATACTATTACCACTAAAAGGAAAGTAATTGCCGCAACAGTTTGGTAAAATATCCTGTTTCGCTTCTTAAACGGGTGTGAGGGACTTTTCCAGGAAAGGAGGATTTCATTCAGGTCAGGCTGGTCAAGAGAAATTTTTTTCTGGTCGGCAGGAGTAGTCATAAGTAATATTAATATCAATTATATCTACTGCCATCATTATATGTAAATCATGCCGATTAGTCTATATCTGCAAAAAGTATATTAACCTTTAATCAATATCAAATCTGAAAAACCTTTCCGTAGTCTTTCCACCATTCTTCTCATAAAAATGATGGGCACTTACAAGGTTATTTCCGCTATCTAATTTTATAACCTTTATATCATTTTTTCGACAGCAGTCCTTAATCGAATTTAAGAGAAATGTTCCTACACCACGACCACGTGAGTTACTTGTGATGAAAAGGTCCTCAATATGTCCCCTCTATTAATAATTTCATCAAATATTTCCCCGCCAACTTTTGAGGGTATATCTGTAGCGTCCATAAAAATACTAAACTCATCAAATAGATTAAGGATTTTAGCTTTGTCTTTTGGCATGGCAAACCGGACATTCATTAGGCTTATTATACTAAAATCCAAAGATGGTATCTTCTCTATTTAATTCCGAGGATAATTTTCGATTGCGGGGCACCGTTTACAGTGTTAAAACCTGTTTTGCTTCCTTAAACTAACATCACTCTTACCTTTAGAAACATCTTCCCTTACCTCCAGTCATCCAAAACAAAAAGATCCGAACTCCTGTAACCACGAACATTATGCAATTGCATAATGACTCCGGCAAAGTCGTGGGTATAGCCGCGTTTCTGCACTCTTTCAAAGGCATCTTTATTAATCGTGTTAATTCCAAACATGATGCTCACGAGATTTTTCCCTGACGCAAAAGATTCAATCGCATCAAGCAGCTTCTCAAAATACTCAGCAGCTTTAGGATCCGGTCTTATAGCTGCGAACTTAATATAATTCACACCGCTTCCGCCCTCACTACCAGCCCCGAAATGGCAAACAGCCATACCCATAAGCTTCTCATTTTCTGAAACAAGTACCATGTCTCCAATTTTTTGTGAGTTTACAGAAATGATCTCTTTTGTCAGATCCAGTCCGGGATATATTCTGTCAGTCAATTCTTTACATTGAGTGAGTATCTTTTTTTGTTCACCAGGAGATAGTCGGGAGTAGGACTTATATTCCGATTTATTTTCGTGGGAAGTGACTGCTTTTGAAACAAGGGGTGACAACTCTTGTTTTCGGAAACCGTACTTCTCATAAAGATGTATGTGCATGGGGCTGTCAGGAAGAGTAAACAATCCCGCCAGAGAAACATTCCATTTCCTTAAAATCTCCATTGTTTGATCCATCAGCTTCTGACCGATACCCCTGTTCCAGTAGTCCGGATGGATTGTGAGGGGACCAATGAAAGCGACGCTGCCCCAACGGGTCGCAAAACTGGTTCCGACTAGTTGACCGTCAATTTCTGCAGAGAGTATGCCCGCTGGGTCAGTCTTAAAACGGGTGTGAGCGAGATCTCCATCGCCTAAAAACTGCATGGGGTCTGGCATCCCAAAGAGAGTCCCAAAAGCCAGACGGATAACTTTGTCAGCAGTGTCCAAATCGGCGGCGTTTGTCGGCCGGACGGTAACGTCAATAATTTTTTTACCTCGCTTTTTGGGCATACTTTTATTGCTCCTTACAAGTATGTAGATTATCTGTTTGTGAGATATATTACAAGTAGGTATTTATAAACTCGTAGAGTTCTATATTAAATCTGGCGGCTGGTTGACCATGTCGGAACTTACCACAAGAGACTCTTAGCGCAAAACATTATTAAAGTATTCTCTCCCATAAAGCCTGTTTAGCGTGATGGAAGTTAATATATGGAGTTATTTGTTTAAATCCTAATTTCTCATAAAATCGTGAAACGTCCTGTGAAGCGGTAAATCTACAATATTTCTTTTTAAAATAGATTGCATTTTGAAGCTGTTTGTTGACTAATTGTTTTCCTAATCCCCTAAGTTGAAATTCTTTAACTATAGCTAAACTTCTTAATTCATAAACGTCACCTTGTAAATTATGTAATTTATTATCAGGAATATCTAATTTATCTACAGAGATAATATTATTGATAATCAATGCCGTTGAAAATCCTCTAATTATTCCGTCGACCTCAACAACAAAAAACCCTTTTGGATATAATGACAATCTAGTTTCAAATGTTTCTCTAGTTCCCTGCCTATGTGGAGGAAAAGCACTCTTTTCCACAACTAAAACATCATCTAAATCATCTATCGTCGCTCGTCTAATACTGAATTTCTTTATTACCATATAGCTCTTAAATTATACCAGGAGTTAAAAGGGAGATTTTACATGAATCCAATAACTTGGGCGGGTAGAATGGAACAGATTTCGAACAACCTCTATAACAGAATTTATCGATTACACAAGTTTTAAGTTCCTAGTGTAAAAAATATAGTATTGACTTAATATCATTAATTATCTTTTAAATTAAAACCAATGTATAATTAGATAGCTATATATGGCAAATAACGAACTGTCTGCTGAACAACTAAAAGTTTTAGAAACTTTTATTCACTTAAAAAGGAAAGACCAAGTTCAGGATATTAGTCAACTTACTGAATCGGAACAGATCGCTCATCTCATATCTGATTTAGCATTAAATAATGAATTTAAAGTTGATTTAACTTCAAGTCAGGAAATAATACGAGATCGTGCAATTTATGTAATTGCATCCAGAGTATTAAGCGCACGTAAAGATGGTTCTTTAGCCAAACAAGTAGCAACTATCACCATGTCGCAGGATCATAATGTTATTCTTGATGATATACAAGATACAGCAATACATTTTGTTGATCAAACTCCTAACTCGAGAGATGCAGCAACCACAAGATCAATGGAGAGAATGGTGAAAAGAAAAGATTTATTCCCATCTTTGATTGGCGCGCAAAGATCAATGGATTTAATTGTTAAACAATTAGCGATGACTCCGCCTCAAAGTATTCCAACAACTCCGGGAAAAATCTCGTAAATCCACCATTAATTCTTTAATTCCTATTATTATTTTCTGATTTAATACAGCTCTTCTCACTAACCAAAATTATTGATATAAAGAGCATTACAATTCTTAATTCAATCTCACCTATGACGTTTTGAATAAACCCACTAAAAAACTCTGAAATTTCTGGCTAAATTCTGAAGGAATGAGTAAAAATGTGTCTTTTCAAAAATGCTCTTCCTGAACCGGAACGTAAAAAGTTTTCTTAGGAAAATTTCAACGTCCCAGGAACGTTGAAATTGCGAAGCAATTTTTACGTGGCGGAGGGAGTGGGATTCGAACCCACGCGAGTCTTTCGACTCAAGGGTTTAGCAAACCCTCGCAATGGACCAACTATGCGATCCCTCCTGTTGGTTCACCAGATTATAACAAATATGATCGTTTTATTCACTTATCCATGTGCCAGAACTATTCCCCAAACAATTTTTACTCCAGCATGTTTTAGTACTTTTGCACATTCTAAAAGAGTAGATCTGGTAGTCGACACGTCATCGACTACTATAACAGCTTTCCCTTTTAATTTTTTATATTCATCGCAA
This sequence comes from Patescibacteria group bacterium, assembly GCA_023379265.1. Taxonomy (GTDB): domain Bacteria; phylum Patescibacteriota; class Microgenomatia; order 2-02-FULL-39-11; family 2-02-FULL-39-11; genus JAMCUI01. The sequence goes on along the minus strand of JAMCUI010000007.1, from coordinate 123,931 downwards.
TAAAATGCCCCTTTGATATTCTGAAATCTTTCCTTTTCTTTTAATTCCGCTTGAGGCAGCGTATAAATCACCCTTCTCAATGCATTATTCAATATCTTTAAGTTTAATTTAGTGGAAAGCAACCGTGAGATGATATAACTTTGATTAAATCCCCGTTCTTTCTCTCTTTTATTATGCAACGGAACGGGAATAAGATAATCAAAATTTGTCAAAAAAGAGGGATACTTACCAAATAATAAATGGACCAATGGTTGTGCCATATCACTAACTAGTTGATATTTCAAAAGGTGAATGGCGCGTTTTACAGGTCCGCGGAAATGAGCTGCTGCATACATGCCGTCAATCCCGTATTTGGTTTTACAAACGGGATGCGTAGCTCCGTCAATTGCAGGTTTAGTACACACCGGACAAATCTGTCTGTCAATAAACTCAATCTTAGAAATACATCTCGTGCAGAAATATTTTCCCAATATTCCGCAAGAAACACACCTTTTGGGAAATATTAGATCAAAAATATTCACTGCCAATTATTCTAATTTTTTCTCTCGGTAAAGTATGTACGCAAAAACACAAAAATCTCCACCATAAAAAAGTGGAGATTTTATATGTGGAGATGTCCGCGGGTGACGCGGAGTCCGAAAAAACATCATAAAAACTTCTACAAGCTTAGTCTGTTGTTTTTTTCCGTGGCTTTCGCCCCGGAAAAATTTCCTTTCCCCGATATCTCAGCAGACAATAATCAGAAAAAGTAAGACAAAGTCTTTATTTCCTACGTTGTCAGGATAGAAAATGCATCCCGGCTGTATTTACACCTGCAGACTCCCACCGGAAAAAGAGCTCTGCAGATGCCGAAATTACGCGTATAATCGCGCGAACTTCGGTTGAAACAGCTCGCCGAGCTGAGCAAGAATTGCATCCCGCTCTCTCTTAAGTGCTTCAATTCTGTCGCTTTTATTGACAGTTGTTTTTTGATTGTTTTAACTGAGACAATCTCTCAGGCTTGCAGTTTTTAAGGTGCTTTCCCGTCGAACCAATCATCCCCATTATCTTATCTTTCCCCTCATCATTCTTGAAATATCTCTTTCCGTATCCCTTTTCTTTATCTTTTCCCTCTTCTCATACTCCCTTCTACCCCTGGCAAGACCAATTTTCAGCTTCACTAAACCATGTGTATTATAGCACTCCAAAGGCACAAGGGTCAATTTAGCCCCAGCTAGTTTTGTCTTGAGAGAAATGATTTCTTTTTTATGTAAAAGAAGTTTTCTTGTCCTTCTAGACTCATAACCCTCAGGACGTGCATAAGGATAAGGGTATATCTCAGCATTTACCAGGTATATTTCGCTTCCCACCACTCTGACAAATGATCCTTCAAGAGACATCTTGCCTCCTTTAACTGATTTCACTTCAGCTCCCAAAAGATGTATACCTGCTTCAAAGGTCTCCAAAATCTGATAATCATGATAAGCACGCCTGTTTATAATTTTCATAATTCAAATTGAAACGTAAAGGGAATTACTGCAGAGATTATTTTATATCAATTGCGTATATTTTGCTGCTGACGAGGGCAAAAATCTTTTTTTCTTGTTCGGAAACAACCAGATCTGAAGCATTCTTAAAACCATCCCACTGATACTGTGACTGATAAACACCGGTTTTGTCAAAAACCATTATCCGGGAAAGGGATTTATCCAGAAGATAAATATTTTGCTGGTCGTCTCCAGTCGATACAGATGCTATACTCTCAATCTTGTCAGAAATGCCTGAAAAAGCAAATGGGGCTATCTGTCCGCCTGTAAATTTTAATAAATTATCTGGAGCCAAAACCCAGACTGAACCGTCTATTACCATTTTAGTCGATCCTGACAAATCTATTTTAGTATCAGAATTCAAATACGAAACTATCTGGGAAAAACCTGTGTCTGTGGCAATATATTTCCATATAGTGTTGTGAGTAACATCAAGAAGATAAATATTTCCGCCGAAAGCAGCCAACGACACGATATTACCCCATTTGTCGTCATGTTTTATTATCACACGGGCGTTACCACTTTGACTGTCCACCTGAATAATCCCATCGCTGTTTAAGATATATATGTCATTTCCGTGTACATCAATTGTTTTTGCATCTTTTACCGTATCCGGCCCAGCAACAATCTGTCCTTTTTTTGTTGAGGTAACAAGAGTATAAACCACTTTATTTGATATATCCAAAATTGCCTTCGTATCCTTATATTCCGCAATGTAACTTCCATCCCCTCCGGTCTTCAGAAGAGTCAAGTCATAAAAAGGAGACACATCAGTAAGTTTGTATATTTTATAAGCTGCCATCTCCTCTTCTGATACTTTCCCCAACCAGGAGTTTATGTCTTTATACTCCTTACTGTTTTTGGGAAATTGAGAAAGCAAGCCTGAGAGACTTAATTTGCTGCTTGATAAAAGTTCTCTTGATCTTGTCGGGTTCAAGTCGATTAGGCTCACAGCCTCATCATACTGATGGGAAACCAAACCCATGACCTGTGTATAATTTTCCTCCCTTTTAGTATTGACTGCGTGGTTAATATTCAAAAAAATACTCGATAAAAGAAGTATCACTAAAACTGCAGCTATAGTTAAAAGGGTTCTCTTTGACTTTATCTCTTCATGAGTCTCGGAAACCTCCGTTCCTCTGAATATATTTTTTACATTACTCAGATAATGGACAAATTTCTCTTTTCCGCTGCTTTTTATCACTGAAAACGTATCTAGTACGCTCTTTTTCTCAGCATTCTCTGAAATTGTTATAAAAAGTGCCGACATTCCCGATATCTCAGGCTTATCAAGAATTGCTTCCGCCACAATTTCTATTGCTTCATCCGGATCAGTTGAGTCAAAAATCTGTTCTCTTAGATCGTGATCAAAAATATGACTGAACGTGTCTGAAATAAATAGCAATCTGTCTCCATCTTTTATGATTCCTGACGAACTTATTCCGCTATCCAAAATTTTACCCGCCTTAGACTCTCTCTCCATCCAAACAATGCCATGTCCTGTACTACATAGGTACAATATTCCCTCAGGCGTCAACACGCCCAATGCCGCAGCAGTCACTTTACTATTTTCCTTATATGGTTCAAGCATGCTTTCTACAGATTTCAAATCCCAGCTTTTTATGTCAACTGAACGGCTCAGAATATCATCTAATATTGCTTTTCCTCTGTTGGCAGCTAACTCTGATGACGTAGCGGAAAGGTCAATATTTTCGGCCTGATCAGGTTCGTTTCCCGTAACATGAAGAATAATAAACAAGCCGTTTTCATGAAAACACCCGCCCCAATGAGTTGCGTCGGAAGGAGAAGTAAACTTGGCAGACTTAGCAACAAAGGTCATACAGTCTACTTTTATTTAATCAATTTTTAAGTAAAAAGAATAGCCCACATGAATACAAAAAGAGAAAAAAGGAAATGGATTATAGCTATTCCATAAATTGCAGGTGAAATATTTGCTTCAACAACACCAGTCATCAATTTTGTCTGCCTTACAACAACAACTGAAAACGCCAAGTGTAGAAAAAGGATAATGACAGCTACAGCTTTGATAAAGACTGCCGGAGCTGAAGTGATAAATGTTACCAGTATCTGTTCTATAGTCATTAGTGTACTTCTCCCTCCTCTTCTTCAACCCCCATAATCTTATTTATTACCATTACCACTTTTTCAGGATGAGGTACAGCCAAAAACTGAAAAACAGCTTCTTTAGCAGCGGTTTGCACAAAAACGTCCCCGTAGTCAAAAAAAGACCTGATAAAACCACCGGTGCGCATTGTGACATCTTCCACTCTTGCAACTCTTGTCTCTGCAAATTTTTTATTGAGTAGATTTATAAAATCTATATCCACGATTCTTTCATTAGTGACTATTGATACGGTAAAATACCAAAGAAGAAAATTCACAAGAAAATAACTAAACGTCAATAGATACCATGCTAGAATAAAAAGACTTATCCAAGAAGCGGGAGTCGTCTCGGGTAAAGTACCGCTCAATTTTAACATTGGAAGTAATATAAACGGCAAAAAAAGTAAAACAACGCTTATTAATACCCAGCCAATATTGGTAAGCCAATGCTTACGCAACAAAAGCATGATCGTTTCTCCAGGCTCTTGGGTCTCAAATCTCACCCCATCAGGCATAAACATATATGAGGAAAAAAGTTTCCCCAAATACGAAAATTTGCTCTTAGGGTTTTCTACAGTATTAATCGGAATATCAGCCGGTGATGAAACGGGGCTTGTGGGAGGAGGTTGAGAAACAAAAATGTCTGGCACAATTTAAAAATTATGATTAAATCTATTCCTACCTCTTTTCAATATTATATAACGGACCGACAATCTGAATATTGGCAGGGGCACGAAGATTAAAATAGTTCTTGAAATCACTTCCGTCAAAAGTATTGGATCCTGCATCTCCGGAAACAGTCACTCCTGTTACCCTACCCGATCCAAAATCTGCGCTAACTGATACATCTGAAATAGTGTTATAAGGTGATCCTCCACGACTTTGCAATTCCTGTTTTACGCGACTTTTATCCCAAGTGTCGGTACCAGCGGGATTGGGTTGATCAGTTTGGTAAAGATGCTCTGCTATCCCTGAGTCCCTTTTTACCAACATTAAAACATTTACAATATCAGCTAACTCATCGGGTTTTAACCAAGCAGTCTTATTATACTCCGAACGCGATCCCCAATCACAATAAAACCAAGGAGAATCTTTATCATAAGAAGTATTTTGCAAATCTGAAAAACTACCTACATTTCCTGTGGTATCGCGTGCATTCTTTGTCCATGAAGTATTACTCCATCCGACATCCCCAGAGCTAAAGACATATCCGCCATGCGTTGACGAAAACCAGGCTTTAATAGGGTTGCCTCCCTGAACCATCACTTTTCCACGAGTGGCATCGACTGCCGCATCCCAGTTTCCTCCTTTGTCTTGAGACTGAAATACTTGACAACTTTCCGATGTGCAAATGGAACCCGATCCGTTATTGGTATAAGCCAGAGCATAGGATCTTGCGGCAATCGCCTGGGCTTTCAACGCTTCCATACCGCCACCGTCTCCCCACGAATTTGGTACTTCGTAAACCCTTTTCACATAATCTTCAAGGTTATAGCTGCCGTAACCATCAACATTAATCTTTGTATTAGTATCCCAATCTTTATAGCCGTCAAAATTATAGTAAGAATGAAGTATCTGATCGTATCCCTGACCCGCTCTTGCCCTCCCATAGGCTCCCCACTGATTGAGTCCAACCCTATTTGGCACACCATAGGTAAAGACAGCAAATTTTGGGGAAAATCCAGGGTCACGCCCATTAGTGAGATCACTGTCACACCGACCCATCGAAGCTGCTGAAAGTGGAATATTTAAGCTTGCTAGCCTTTGTGCCAATATTTGCTGTTGACGGGCTGTCAACTGGGCTATTTGCGAAGTCAAATCTGCCTGGTATTTTTTTGCACCTTCAATAACTGTCTGAAGTGTTACTGCTTGCTTGTCAGTTTCATCCTTAACTTGTGCCAAACGCGTCTTCTCTTCCTCGAGATTCTTTTTCTTTACTTCAAGATCCTGTACATAAAGTACTACCTGTATAATTGCATCCCTGTCGTCCTCCATCAATTTCCTCTGATAACCAAATTCTCTGACGGATTGTGACAGATTGTTATTTAAGAGAATAAAAAGTCCGCTTCCTCCAAAATATGAGGATGTTTTATAAAGTGCACGCACCTTTTTGCCTAGAAGGTCTTGAGCTAAAACTAACAACTTGTCTCCCTCATCCACCTCTTTTTGTTTCTGTTCAACATCAGCCTCAATTGCAGCTATTTTTTGTTTAATATCAGCCAGATTGTTCTGCAATTGGTCAAGATTTTTTTCCAAAGGGGTTGTTGCAGCAATAGACAACTGTAAAGCACGGTTCAAATCGCCAATCTGCTTTGTTAATTGATCAAAACATGTCTGATTGCAATCATCGGCAATTACAGGATGTAATGCGGTAAATAAAGAAGGAAAAAGAAACACAATCATCAAAAAGAGGCTCCCTGCAATTAAGACTAACTTTCTGATCCTCTTGTCTGATTTGAACAGTAAGAATAACTTCTTTTGTTTATTATTTGAAGGTCTAAGAAACATATCATGAATAGTTAAAGAGGTATAAGACAATTATACAACCAAAATGGTGCATATGGATGTAATATTTGACCATCTCTTGAATTCCACTCTCCATTTGCTACACTAAACTCAATGCCCAACAAAACACTTATATTTTTATTTATTTTTTTCATCGCTCTTTTATTTAGTGTAAACCTGGTAAAAGCTCAAGACGCAACGCCAACTGATCAGCCTACGTGTGATCTTTGCGGTTGGTGTAACCCGGCATTCAATCCAAAACCTCCCAACTGGGACCAGTGTCATACATGTCTTTATGACCTGAACGGAAATGAGCAAAAGGGTACTTACTATACAGTCTTAGGATGTCTTTCCACTAAACCTGAATTTTTTGTCAAATCAATACTCTCTATTGTTTTTGGAGTCTCAGGAGGGATTGCTTTTCTGGCAGTTCTTGCAGGCAGCGCAACTGTTCTTACATCCTCAGGTGACCCTGAACGTCTTAGAAACGGGAAGGATATGATTTTTTCTTCAATTGTAGGAATCCTCCTCATATTATTCTCCGTATTTCTCTTGCATTTTGTTGGTTTTGACATCTTTAGAATTCCAGGGTTCAGTTAGACTTACAAATTGAATTGCGCCTTTTGATTTAGCAATAACATGCGAAATACAGTTAAAGCAGCCGTCTGCCTCATTTTCTTAACATTTTTTTTCTTTTCTTCAGTCACAAAAACAAGTGCTGCTGCAGACTGCAATTTGATAGTAAATCCTAGACCACCATTGACTGCTCCCGTAAACAGTATTTCACTAAAATTTGATGGAGCTATTGTCCAACAGGAGCTGTCAAAATACCCCTCAGGAGGACAATTGGTTTTTTCTTTTCCAGAAAATGAAGCATGTGGAAACCCTGTAGTGTCTGATCCGAATAATCCCGTATTTTCAACAAACAACAATGGAATTTGTGGACCATTTCTCACAAGTCCAGGCACCCACTCTGTTGAATTAATATATAAATTAGCCAATCAGAATATACAAGTATGCAATATCAGCACAATTACAATAAATGCTTTAAATCCTACATGTAAAATCGAGGCAAATTACACAGGTTTGGGGGATGTCGACGATGCTTCATGGAAAGTGGTTGCGTCTGATATAAAAAATGCTACTTTCTTTGTACCAGTCAGCATACCTGGATTTTCCATATCAATACCAAATCCCCTTAGAATTACCATTGATGGTAATCAAGTAGCTGTAGAAAGTCCCACCTCAACAATTGAGGAGCCAATTCCCATAAATCTGAGAACTGCCGGACAACATAATACATCAGTCTATCAACTGGAAATTGATCCTACCGCAACAGCAGTATCAATTGCATCTTTTGGTGTTATGAATGCCACTTTACGATTTTTAATTGATCACGATTTACTTATTTATAAAAACGCTCAGCAGATGTGCTCCACTACTTTTGAAATAGCACCAAAAGGCGCAACTCCAAATCCCACCTCTACCCCTATACTCACTCCCACTATTCCGTCATTCTGTTCACTTTCTCCTTGCAACACAGGAACATGCTCCAATGGTTGTAATACATGTCCAGGTTGCCCGGGAGCAGTACATCCTACGGTTGCTTTTGTTCCTGATATTAAGCCTCTTTGCGATCAATTGGACCCACAATATCAAAGTAAGTGTTCTGCTTGTTTGGCCAGTGGTAGAAAAATGTGGACAGCTATCGGGTGTATACCGTTGGATTTCACTGCCCTGATAAAAGATTATATATTCACTACTGGCGTAGGAATGGCTGGTGGTATATCTTTCCTATATTTTATATATGGTGCCTTTATGATATTGACGTCTGCCGGAAATACAGAACAGATTGAGGAGGCCCGTCAGATAATTATTTCATCATTATCAGGATTATTTCTCATCATATTCTCAGTATTTTTATTAAAGTTTATCGGTGTCGATATTTTCAAAATTCCGGGATTTGGATAATTGAGATAGTACTAATTTTAATATAATATTGAATTATGAAAATTGCTCAAATATTAAATCTCCCTGGTGGACAACAAATAGTAGGGCCTTTACCAGCTGATAGATTTCCAAATTTAGCATCTATTGTCACACAGGCCACAAATAGGATTGTTTTTCCGGTTGCGGGAGTCTTTCTTTTGTTATACTTAGTTTGGGGCGGTTTTGATTTTCTCACTTCAATGGGCGATCCTAAAAAGGCAGAGTCGGGAAAAAATAAAATTACAAATGCATTACTGGGTTTTATTCTCATATTCGTGGCGTACTGGATAGTCCAAATAGTGCAGTTTATCTTAAAAATACAGTAGGAAAATATAGGAAAGACAAGAACTAGAAAGTATTTCCTCCAGGTAATATATCGTTTCCGAAAAATGCAGGGGAAGAAGCGTCTGGTATCACTCTAACCAAACCAAGATTTGCATTATCCTCAAGAGTAAAAAGAGAAATTTGCCAGGTAGGAATGGCGCTAGAAAAAGTATTTACTCTGTTTCCCAACAAACGCAGGCTATCCACCATAATATCCGTTTGGTAGAGCATAAAAGGCGCTATAGCAGTAAATGAATTATTCTGCAAATTATACTTGCCTACTAAGGGTAGATTTGTAATATAGTGATAACCGACAAGTAAATTATTGCTATCCGGCATCCAGACCGCATAAGGGATAAAACCTTTTTCCAGAATTGACTGAGGCAAATTGGTTGTTCCCATATCTATTTTTACCGGTTGCAAGGGAAGCTGCTTATTATCAGTTCCATCAATATTAATTGTATATAAATCGCTTTTACTATTATCCCCAATACTATAAAGGAGTTTTTTATGATCCGGACTTAAATTCATATGCATAACTTTCGGATTATCAACAATCAGACTTGCAGAATTTGAAGCCAAATCATAAGCTGTTATCCCGTCACTACCAGAAAAAAGTATGGTTTTAGGATTAGGCCATACTATTTGTTTTATCTTTTCACTACGCCCGACAATATTTTCTCCTGAGGAAGAAGATATCAAACTGTACAAATTCAGATTATAAAAAGTACCATGGGATAATACAGACATCTGTGACTCATCAGGAGACCAGGCATAATCAATCACTTCATTAATTTTTCCTTCTTCAAATGGTTTTATTTCAAATGTACGTTTATTATTTCTCTTATATATCATAATCGCAGAAGGAGTGGCAGACGTTGTTTTTTCCCTCCAAGCCAGGAAATTTCCGTCTGGTGACCAGGAAAGCATATCTGCTGCGTGAATATCATTTTTGACTAAAAGTGAATAAGTGGCAAGATCGCTATTGTAAATATCACCGTCTCGTATAAAAGACAACCTACCGATTTTTATCGGCGTCACTAAATTTGCTGACAAGGATGAGGTGGACGGTGAGACCATAGGCATTGTAGGAGCGACAAACGGAGTAGCTGTCGGACGCAAAGTAGGCGTTGGCACTGTTTGCTGTTTACCTGATTTTCCCACAGATAATACCAATATACCTGAGAATAAAATCATTAAGACTACAACTACCAGAACAAGCGGAAGAAGTTTCTTGAAGGGTGAATTATCAGGCATCTGTTGTGAATAACCGGGAGGTACCAATGGAGGACTGGATGGTGCAATTGGCGGAGAGCCGGGTGGAAATGCAGTATTTGGATCCATCAAACATCAATTATATCATCTCTTTTAAGAAGTATACGCGCTTATTTTCTCTGGCCCCACTCTTTAATTGCTTTTTCGTATGATGATGGACTGCTTATGTCTACCCATTTTCCTCCAAAAAGAAAACCCGACAACTGTTCCTTTGTTGCCAACTCAGGAAAAATATTTTCCAAAAGTGAAAATTCTTTTTGGGGTATATACTTAAAAATATCTTTATTAAAAAGATAGACGCCGCAGCTTATCAGTTGGGAAGTATGCATACCTTTTTGCGGTTTCTCCACAAATTTAGTGATTTTTGTTCCTTGCATCACAACTTCGCCGAAACTGGAAGGGTCAGCTACCGATGTAAGTGCAATTGTGGCTATTGTATCCTGCTCTTTATGAAAGAGTATGAAATCGGATAACTGTATATCAATAAGTATGTCTCCGTGTACCACTAGAAATGTATCGCCAGTAATATATTTTTTAGCTAAATTAAGAGCTCCACCCGTACCCGCTTCCTTTTCTTCCTCCACGTACTTTATATTAACACCATATTTTTTACCGTCTCCGAAATGTTCTTTTATTTTACCTCCAAGATGTCCAATGGAAAAAATCAGGTTTCTTATCTCGTACTGACGCAAAAGCTCAACGACATATTCCAAAATAGGCTTTCCCCCCACAGGAAAAAGGCCTTTAGGCATCTCGAAAGTAAATGGCCGCATATTAAGTCCATTACCTCCAGCCAATATCACTGCTTGGTTGATTTTTGGCGTCAGGCTTTGGGTGATAAGATATTCTATTGCGTGGGAACGATTACGTATTCTGGTCCCGTCAATAAATTTATCTACTTGTGACAAAACGGTTTTTTTCAATGTAATTGTCAGACGTTCTCTATCCATAAATCATCCTTTTATCGTAAAACCTTCTATTTCTATTCATTATACATTACAAAGGTAAAAACATCATAACTCTCGCGCAGAATTCCCAGTTCTTACGCTCTTGATGATAAAACTACTTCCCAAAACGCCTCATTCTTCCCGAATAATCAATGATTGCTTTCATAAACTCTTCAGGTGTAAAAACTGGCCAATAAGCATCTGTAAAATAAAACTCAGCATATTCCATTTGCCATAAAAGAAAACCTGATAATCTTTTTTCTCCACCGGTTCTTATTAGCAAATCAGGATCCGGCTGACCGGCAGTATCTAAATATTTCTCAAACTCTTCCTTTGTCAGTTTTGACTTTGATTTCCCAAATTTAATCTGCCATTTTTCAATAGCGCGGATTATCTCGTCTCTTCCGCCATAACTGAGCGCAATATTTACAGTAATCCTAGTATTATCTTTTGTTTTTTCCATCCATTTTGCAGTCTTCCTTTGTATATCCTCTGGGAACATTGTTATATTACCTATGACGTTGACCTTGACATTTTTCTTATGGAAATTATCCACCTTTTTATTTAACTGACGTCTATATAAATTCATCAGGAATGAAACTTCTTTTTTTGTACGATTCCAATTTTCAGTAGAAAACGCCCAAAAAGTAAGATTCTTTATGCCGAGTTCTATTGCCTTATCTACAATAGGCTCAATTTTTTCTTCACCGATTCGATGACCTTCAAATGAAGGTAAGCCTTTTTCCTTTGCCCAACGGCGGTTGCCATCCATAATGATAGCTACATGCTTTGGTATGTGTAATTTCGCAGAATCTTCCATATTAAAAAAGATGTTTTTTTACCAACCGTGTTCCTTTTGCCGGATAATTAATAATTATATTTCTTACGATATCTAAACTTCTCAGTTTAACCATAACTCTTTCTACATCATCCTTCTTGCAAATTAGATGAATATCCTGCCCGGTATTTACCGTAAAATAGACCTGTAATCCCTCTTTGCGCCATTTTTCCACTAATTTCATCATTTGTAAAGTTGCCGGCTGCCAGTATATTAAAGGAGGATCTGAAGTCAGCATAATAGCGTGCATTTCCAACGCTTCCTTTTCGATAAGATTACCAAAAGCCAAAAAACTTCTTTCGGCGATAGCGCTTTTACATTCTTTAATTTTCTCATTTATCAGATTCAGCCTGGTCTTGAAAAAAGGACTAGTACCTGCAAGTTTTTGACCCTGTGTAGTAGGCATATCTTTTTTATTTTGGGAAACAATGACAACAATATCTGCAATCTGCCACCATTTTGAGGCGTACAAAGAAAAAGCATACGAACTTTCACCGTCTATTCCTTTCTCCCACTCTACAAAACCGTCAGGTATTGATCGGCAGGCAGACCCTGATGCCAACCGAGCTAATACCGACAACTTTTTTTCCGGCAATTCCAAACCTGCAGCTTTAGAAGCAGATACAGTCAAAGCGGCAAATCCTGAAGCTGACGAGGAAAGACCAGTAGAAGACGGAAAATTATTCCTACTGACGACTCTTGCCCTGTCGTTAATTTTGGCTAAATTTCTTATCCTATCCAAATGATCAACAATGCGTTCCGTTTCTCTATCATTCTTTTGCCAATCAATCTCAACATCATCCCTTTCATATTTTACTGAAAATTCCACAGTAGTCACAGTATGCATCCCGCTTAAATTCATGGAAATACTACTGTTTGTAGGCAACCGTAAAATCTCATCAATTCTCCCCCAATATTTGATAAAAGCGATATTTGATGGTGCAAGCGCAGTTGCTTTCATATTTTACTTATAAAGACTTTACTATAATGAAACTTTTACTCCACCTCCAATACCTACATTTATATCCAATACTGTTCCGCCCGATTTTTCTATATTTTCTACAACTTTACCAGTTAAACACCTCTCAACCAATACCAGTATACAATCTCCTCCTCCTGCTCCTGATATTTTTGCTCCTAGTGCTCCGGACTCAAGAGATATTTTTACTAGTTTATCAATCATTCCATTACTTACGCCAAGCTCGACCAATAATTTTTGATTATCGTTCATCAATTTTCCCACAACTTTCCAATTTTTTTCTTTCAATGCTCTTTCCGCTCTTAATACTATTTTTCCGATTTCTGAAAGTATTTTTTCTGTTTCTTTAGGATTCCTTAACTTTTCTTGGGCAACTTTTTTTACAATATCTACTGTTTTTGCTTTTCTACCGGTAAAAACTGTTAAAAAGGGCAGCTTTCCCTTATTTAAATAAGACGTCTTTTTGGTTTTCCCGTCAAAAAGTATGGTACCCCCATAAATGCTGCTGGCCAAATCAAATCCAGAGGCTTTTCCCTTTTGTACTTTTAATACACCCTCGTATGAGATATTAAAAAGTTCCTCAGCACTTAATGGTATATTGAAAAGTTTGCCTAACATTTTTACAGTCGCCACAGAAATAGCTGCTGATGAACCAAGTCCATACCGGCCTAATGTGCTTTTTGAGGAAATAAAAATTTTTTCCTTCTTTCCATATTTTATCCTAAAAACACTTACCATACGTCTTATAAAACCATCACTGTAATCAGCTATATCAAATTTATCATCTTTTTCATCAATAATTTTCCCTTTAATCTCTATATATTTATCCAAGGCTGAGACAATGCAGGGATAACCATAAATTACAGCATGCTCGCCAAAAAGCATTAGTTTACCAGGGGCAACAACAGTCAATACTTTAGAGTTCATAAAGCTAATTATTTTGTTCTACCCTTATACCTTCTTCTCCTAATCTTATGGGTAAAAGAGACGCTGAGTATTTTTGTGCAATTTTTTGTAACATTGACTTGTTATGTAGACAACAAAGAATCATGCCGCTTCCTTCTTTTTTCCCACCGGCACCGCATATTTTGGCTGCACCACCATAACCCTCTATTTCTCTAATTATCTTATACGCTTTCACCCCAACCACGCCCATTTTTTCCAGATTTCTCTCTCCCCGTTTTAATGCCTCAATCATCTCGCTCCTATTATCTTTTCGGAAAGAAAGGAGAAGTTTTTTTGTCTGTAACTCCTGATCGGAAAAAACCGACTCCATCACCCCTTCTCTTCTTTTATATAGTAAACCTACGGACTCGACCATCTCTTTTGTGGACTCTTTTGGCCGGCCCGAATCAATAAGAAAAAATGGCGGAATTTTATATGGAGACAAAGGTAAGCTCCAAATCGATTTGAGAAAGTCAAACTCCCTTCTATACCAAACCAACCCGCCAAAAACGACTGTAGTATTATCCGCTCCCGATGGGTTTCCGTGAGCCGTCTTCTCCACCTCAAACGCCAATTCATTTATCCTGACTGGATTCCAAATATTTTTGACACTCTTCATAAGAGCACCAATAACTGATGCGGAAAGAGCGGCTGATGACCCAAGGCCTGAACCGGTGGAAATATTGGAGGAAACATTGATCTCTAGCGGTGGAAACTTCTTTATAACAAAAGCTTTTTTAAAAACAGAAACACATTCAAAAATTAATTTCTCACCTTCGGAGGTTTTTATTCTCACACCAGTATCTGCTATCCCCTGATATGAATCTAATCTTCTGACTTTAACATACAACCTTTTATCTATTGCAGCTAGAAGAGCCGGTTTACCATAGACAACAGCGTGCTCTCCAAGAAGATGAATTTTCCCGGGTGACGATACGATTACAGACATTGTTTATGAAGTTTCACACGGGTTTGAACTTAACACCGTATGGTATCACTCCTTCTTCACCTGGATTCTTTGTTCTTCTTAAAACAGCTTTCACCTTCTGTCCTGTTTTCAAGCTATTTTCACTCCAATCAACAAGTTGTGCTATATAACTTTTACCTGATTCCAGCTTAACCACAACAATCACATATGGGGCTTGAGAGGAAAATCCCACTGGAGGAACATGTACTTTAGTCCAGGAAACTATTATTCCATAAAGCCCTAATATTTTTTGAATTTTTTTTTGATTGCGCCAAACTTTGACCGGACTGATCATAATTTATTCCTTTAGGTTACTAAAACCTCTATTAAAACTGTTTATTTGAGTGTAAAAATGCAATTATACTAAGCCGAAAATATAGGTTTTGGTACCAGTTCTACTCTAACCCTTCAATATATTCACTACCGCTGTGGCTCCACTACCACCAACGTTATGGGTCAAACCCAATTTGGCCCCTTTTACCTGTTTCTTACCAGCAATTCCTTTAAGTTGTCTATAGATTTCTACCACCTGCTTTACTCCTGTTGCACCAACAGGATGTCCACAAGCCTTTAACCCTCCCGAAGTATTTATAACTGGCCGTCCGCCTAATCGAGTTTGTCCTAATCTAACGGCTCTTGCTGCTTCTCCTTTTCCAAAAAACCCAAGATCCTCCATCGCTATAATTTCTGCAATAGTAAAACAGTCATGAACTTCTGCCACGTCTATTTCATTAGGTCCAACACCGGACATTTTATAAGCTTTTCTAGCCGCTTCCTTTGCGGCATAAATTGTAGTCAAATCATCTCTTTCGGCCAAACCCAGTGAGTCAGTCGCCACAGCAGACCCGACAATAAATATGTTTCTACCTGTCTTTTTAATTTTTGAGGAAAGTATGACTGCGGCTGCACCATCTGAGATAGGAGAACAATCAAGCAATTTCAATGGAGAGGAAACTACTGGGCTTTCCATCACTTTTTCCATTGTAACTGGAAAAGTGAACTGTGCGTGAGAATTTAAGGACGCGTGATAATGATTCTTTACAGCGACTGCAGCCATATCTTCCTCTGTTGTGCCATACTTTTCCATGTGCACTCTGGCCATAAGCGCATATAATGAAGGAAAACTGGCTCCAGCATCTCTTTCAGGATCAGAACCAGCACCCATAAGAGCTTCAGCCACCTCCTCAGGTTTGAAGTCAGTCATTTTCTCTATTCCCACAACTAAGACATTTTCATAAATACCGGAAGATACAGCTGTCACTCCTGCATGTATCGCCAAACCTCCTGAAGCACATGCTCCTTCAACTTTCATAGCTGGTACATGCAATCCTAATTCTTCCGCAAAAAATGCCCCAAGGTGATCCTGTCCGCCCAACGTCCCTGAAAGCATATTGCCTACATATACTGCTTCTATATCCTGCAGAGAAATTTCCTTAGAGTCGTCAAGCGCCTCATTAACAGCCTCCATTACTAAATCCCTAGGAGAACGACTCCATAATTCTCCAAACTTAGTAGTGGCGGCTCCCAAAACAGATATTTTCATAAGTTTATATTTTCTTTGTAAACCGGAGATATTCGGGATAAGAAATATATTTCTTATTCGACAGGGACTGCATAACCGCGTTCTTTACAGCTTCCTTTTTAATAATGTTTTCAGTCACCTCAAAAACAAAAGCGTCAGATCCTGCACCTGATCCATAAGAAACCATAAAAATCCTCTCATTTGGCTTGGCAATATCAAGAACTGCGCTCAAACCCAAAAGAGAGGAGGCAGTGTAAGGATTACCTATTTTATCCACAATAAGAGAAGGAGCTATTTTCTCTGGAGTAAATCCTAACCTCTTGGCTACCTGTCTGGGAAATTTACCGTTTGGCATATGGAAAATACAGTAATCAAAATCTTCTGGGCTCATTTTTAGTTTTGACAAAAGCTCTCTTGCCGCTCCCTCAACATGATAAAAATAAGCAGGTTCACCAGTAAATCTGCCACCGTGACTGGGAAAACGCACTCCATCTCGCCGCCAGAAATCTGGCGTATCGGAAGAAAAAGAGGTAAAAGCTACCAGTTTGGCTATAGATTGATTATTGTTTCTGCCTAGTACAAAAGCGGCTGATGCGGCAGCAGCAGTATACTCCAGTACATCATGCGGTTTTGATTGAGCCGTATCACTTCCAATTGTCAAACCGTAAGATACAGCACCTGACTCTATCAACCCCGCAATCGATATCATGCCTGCCGTCGCCGCTTTACAGGCAAACTCTAGATCTGCCGCCAGATAGTTTTTTTTAAAACCAAGAAATTCACCAACTATTGTAGAAGTGGGATTAACCGCATAAGGATGGCTTTCTGAACCGACAAAACATATATCAATTTTTTCTGGCTTAACACCGGCATGCTTTAGTGCTGCAACGGCAGACTCGTAAGCAAGGGTCACTGCATCTTCATCAAAACCAGCAACAGATTTTTCACTATTGCCTAAAGATTTCTCAACATCATCTGAGTTTTTCCCCCAGACTGAAGCGATTTCAGATACTTTTATCCTGTATTGAGGAACGTATATACCGTATCCTAATATGCCAACATCCATAATTATTAAGAGGTAAATTATATCTTTTTTTTAACTTTTCCTCTGGCTAACCTTTCATGTGTTTTTGCCAAGCTTCCCTCAGCCAAAGATGCCAAAAGGGATAATTCCCCAGCTAGAACAGTTGCTCCAATTATTTCTGCGATTTTCTCTCCGTTACTACCTTTATCTCCACCTGTTATTCCCATAAGTTCTAACATTTTCTTCTGCGATGGTAAATTAGTACCACCGCCTATTGTTCCAACAGGCAAATCCGGCAGAAATGCCGATATATAAAGACTGTTATTATCAACTATTTCTGTCGTACAAATTCCCAGACTTCCTTCAACCACATGTGCCGCATCCTGACCTGTGGCAATAAAAATTGCAGCAATAACATTGGCAAAATGGGCATTAAACCCTAAAGCTCCTGAAAGGGCAGAACCTACCAAATTCTTACTTACTGATACATCATGTATGGCAGACGGAGTAGTCTTTAACACTTCCTTAATAGTACTTTCTTCCAAAACAGCCTCTGACCAAACCTGTCTACCACGGCCGGAGATAAAATTTAACCAAGCCGGTTTTTTATCTATATCATAATTTCCCGCTAGTGATGTACATTTAACCTTCATTCTATCTTCTATAAATGAAACTAACTCTTGTGTGGCTATTGTTACCATATTCATCCCCATGGCATCCTGTGTATCGTAATAAAATCTCATATATATATTCTTGCCTGATATCTGGAAATCAACCTTGATAAGGGTAATATGAGACGATGTTGAAACAACCATCCTCTGTAACTGAGAAAACTCGTCTTTGACCCATTGCTTCAGATGTAGACCCTGTGCCAAACCACTTGTTTTGAAGACTGGACCTCGCGTTATACCAATATTTTCAGAATAGACTGAAACACCTCCGTCTTGGTTTATCGCTTTACAACCACGGTTAACTGATGCAACCAAAGCTCCTTCAGTAGTCGCAAGCGGAATATAGATTTCTTCTGAAGCTGATTTACTATTCAATAGAATCGGTCCAGCTACACCTACCGGTACATGAACTACCCCAATCATGTTTTCACAGTTTTTTTCCTGAGCAATCTCAAAACCATCAGGAAAGTTTTCGTTTGGGAAAAAGGAAATTCCTGTTTTCTTTTCTAAAAATTTTCTTCTTTCCTGAATCGTTTTTAAGTCTCGCAATCTCATAAACCACTCCTTTATCACCAACTAAATAAATGGGACTCTAAAAATCCCCAGCTTATACATCAACACAGAATAAACTACAAGTAAAGGCAATATGACTACAGTCATAAAACCGATCTTTGCAAGATCAAGTCTGAGGGCAAACCTCAAAGTTAAATAATATAATATTGCCTTCCAAAGAAAGACGGAGACTGAAAAAGCGATAAAGACAACGCTAAATAGCTTACCCAAAAAACTTAATGTTCTTGGAGGTGGAATAATTATATAAAGTAGTGAAGTTGTAAAAAACCAAACTATTGTCGGGATAAGAGTGAAGGACCAAAGTTTATATACATCAATGAATCTACCGCTACTTCCGATCGTTTTCCCTAACATAAATATGACAAATAACATAGCTATAAATCCAATCGCGGCTGAGAACAAAAGAAGATTCAACCTTAAAGTTAAAAGAAGAGGACTATGTACGCCAACCCTTAAAGCTGAAGCGAAAATAAAATAGGAAATCACAAGAATAAAAATAAAACCGGTCTGGTATATTCCAGATTTTTCTCCCAAAAGCTTTCTGTAGGTTAGGTATGGAGTGTTAAAACATCCAATTAGATTCTTTGTGAAAAAGAAAAGAAGACGGACAAAGGTAATAACAAACACATCCATAACAGAAGTTAAAACCCGAATTGAAGCATGGAAGCAACTTTAACTAGAAATGTTCCGAAAATCAAGTAAAGTAAAGAAACAGATATAAAAGAAAGTATAATAGCGCTTTTCCAGGGATAATACTTTAAGAAAGGCACAAGTTTCTTATAAGCAATAGTAAAATTCCCCACCTCCTGAGTAGGGATAGCTGCAACTTCATGCATTTTATCAACTAAAAGCTGGTATGTTTTATCATTATCCATAAACTATTTATATTATGAATAAGCTAACTCGAAAGCTCTTCGTGCGCGAAAAAGCTGGCTTTCGGCGCTTTTGAAGGAAATTGATAGCTTTCTGGCAATTTCTTCAACTGAATAACCGTAGACATATTTCAGTTTTAATATGAGACTGTACCGCGGGGCAATTTTTCTGAATGTAGCTATTATCTTCTGTTTCAGGAGTTGATCATTAAAGTCATCCTCAGGACCGGACAATGTAGCTATAAGAGGCTCAATATCTGGGATATGAGAAAAGACAACATTTTTGATCTTTTTCTTTCTGTAATAATCAATCACCTTATGATTTGCTATGCTGCAAATAAATGTAAAAAGTGACGACCGGAAGGCAAAATCACGCAGTCCTTCAATGGTAGCCAAAAGAGTATCCTGCAAAATCTCCTCAGCATCCTCCTCATTTGATACTTTATTTTTAAGATAAGCTCCGAGTCTTGGCTGATAATAGAGGTAAAAAAAACGCAGCGTTTTTTCGTTACCATGAAGAATACCATTTATGATTTCCTTTTCGCTCATCATATATTTGTCGGAAAATAATATAATTTCACTCAAAGATATAATATATAAGGTATATATTATAGATCTTTATATAAGAAGTTGACAAACTAGGAATATTCTGTCAAACCTAATATAGGAAGGTATAAAGGCTACTTAGAAGGTTGAAAACATATATACAAAATACTAGACTAAAATTATGCGATTGGCACAGGTAGACATATCAAAAGTTTGGCAGTTGTCCGGTGAAAACGGAAATGGAGGGTTTAGTTCACTTTCTGATATTGTTTCCCATCTCTTACCCAACATATTACTATTGGGTGGAATCATCTCCTTCGTAATTATAATCGTAGCTGGCATAGGTATGATTTCCGGTGCCGGAGGAGGAGATTCTCATGAGGCTGAAAGTAAAAAACAGGCACTAACCTATGCCATAATTGGACTTGTCACCATGTTTGGTGCATACTGGATATTGCAAATAATAAACTTCGTTACACATGGCTCGTTAAGCGGTCTTGGTTTTTAACATGATCATCATAAATTACATATTGGCTGCTTGTGATCCTGCAATAGGTTGCATCACCCCACCAAGCTTTATACAATCTGGAATCGACTCTACCGGTAAATTAACAGGTATGCTTATATTTCTAAATTCGCTATTAAAGTTAGTGTTTATCATCGCTGGACTCTGGGGTTTTATAAATCTGATAATTGGTGGATTTGGATTTATGACAGCGGGTGGGGACTCAAAAGCGATAGGAAAATCATGGGAACGTATCTGGCAAACCTTTTTAGGTCTACTCATTATCGTTTCTTCATTTCTTCTGGCTGCAATCATTGGCATGTTGCTCTTCAAGAACCCAACTGCAATATTGCAACCACAACTACAGCAGTAAGATAATATAAGTAAGATTATGAAAATCAAATTATTTATCACACTTTTTACTTTTTCGTTACTTTTTGTTTACTCAGGGAAAATAGCTCAAGCACAAACCACAAACAGTAGTCAAGGACTTGGGTGTGGAGGAGGATTTGGGGTTATAGCCGATTTTCTTTGCCAGAACAATACTAAAGAGGATGTAGGGAATACATTAAATAAAGTCATCAGCGGTGTCATTGGTTTTTTAACCATGATTGCTGCTCTTTGGTTTATATTCCAGTTTATTACGGCAGGATTTCAGTGGATTTCAGCAGGTGGAGATAAAAACGATACGACGGCCGCACGAGATAAAATCACCAATTCTCTTATCGGACTTGTAATTGTTGTTATTGCTTGGGCAATAATCGGAGTGATAGGATCAATGCTGGGACTAAGTATCTTAAATCCAGGAAGTGTTTTACAAAACCTTGGCATATGATTTATATCGATCCTATTGTCAACCCAGTAGTATCTGGAATTGCAAACGCAAACCCTGATAATGCAGGAGGTATCTTAGGCACCTTCATCTCCGGTCTGGTTGGACTAATCCTCGTATTTGCTTCAATCTGGACATTATTTCAGCTGCTACAAGGAGGCCTGGAGTGGATTTCCTCAGGTGGAGATAAAACTGGTGTGGAAAACGCACGAAACAGAATTACTAACGCTCTCTTAGGTTTGTTTATTGTTTTTGCCGCCTGGACAATTTATTTACTTATCCTGAGGTTCTTAGGTATAGGCTCAATCGCTGGAGGTGGTTTCCAACTCAGTCTACCTAAACTTTTGTAACACTTATTTTGTTAATAATGAAAAACTAAATTTTCTTTGTTTGCTATAAATTTGTTACTAAAGAGCTTGACAAGCATTAAAAAACTATTCATAATACTGAAAGAAAGGGTAAAATCATGAAAAAGGCAATAAAATTAGCATCAGCAATCGGAATAGGAAGTATCAGCACTCTTATATTTTTCCCATCAATCGCGCTTGCCCAGGTAAACATCAGTGTTTCCACACCTCCAAATTTGAAAATAGTTGATCCTGGTAAACTGATAGGCGGTATTATTGGTCTTATACTGGTTGTTTCCGCTCTGGCTGCCTTTATTTTCCTTATCTGGGGTGGGTTTGGCTGGATCACCTCAGGAGGCGACAAAGCTGGAGTTGAAGCTGCTCAACACCGTATCCAAGCAGCTCTCTTGGGGCTTTTTATTGTATTTGCTGCATGGGCAATCATGTTGGTAGCCGGACAATTCCTTGGGTTTAACCTTCAGAATCTTAGCATCCCGACACCATTTTAATTTAATACCAATTTATCTTCATGACTGATTGGTCAACATGTACTCTTAATATAGGTGGAGTAGACATCCCAACTTTCAAATGCTTAGAAGTAGTTTTTACTAGAATTCTAACAATTTCAATTAGTCTGGCTGTTTTGGCGTTATTTGTTATGTTAACCATTGGAGGTTTTAAGTTTCTTACCTCTGGAGGTGATCAAAAAGCCGCAGCTTCCGCACAACAAACTATGACCTATGCCATCATTGGAATTGTCCTTTTTGCTGTTGCCTTTATAATATTCAAACTTATTGAAAGTTTTACCGGAGTCAACATTACCACTTTTACAATCCCCCAATAAGTTTTAATAGATTATATTTGTAGAAAATAAATCTATTTCAATTTATTAAAATCAAGCTGATGATTCCTTGACATAACTGACAAAAAGAAGAATAATAAAGTTATGCTTAAACTGCCTGATAAGATGCTTCTTTTAGTTATTTTATCTATATCCTTTGTTCTATTTCTTCTCATCTTACCCAAAAAAATTTCAGCGGCTGATAATCCTTTCAATTTCTCTTTTGAAAAAATGCTCACTAACGAACAAAGTGCAGAAAATGTCGAAAAAAACACAGGTCAAACTGTAATTTTTTCTGACAGAGTAATAGGCTATAACACTTTTACAATGATTGGGAAATTGACTTGTGCCCTCATGCCATGTCAGTCATCAAGCGCAAATAATGGGCAAAGCAGTCTGGAAAACACAAGCGCTCTAGGACTGATGGCTCAAGCCATAGGAACATTATACGACCATCCGCCGGCTTCAGCTATAGCATATACACAAAACCTGTTGGCAAATTCTGGCTTTTTGGCTACACCCGCTAACGCTCAGGGAATTGGATTCTCAGGCCTTGTCCCTCTTTTGCCACTTTGGCAAACTGCAAGGAATATAGCATATACCATACTGATTATTATTATGATCGCCATTGGTTTCATGATAATATTCCGTATGAAAATTGACCCCAAAACAGTAATTTCTATTCAGGCAGCATTACCTAAAATTATTGTTACCTTGCTTCTAATTACCTTCTCATACCCGATTGCCGGTTTTTTCATCGATTTAATGTATCTGGCAATAGCAATTGTAATTCAACTTATGGCGAGCGCTGTTCCAAACAATCTTATTATTGGGGCAGATTTTCTTAAAAACGTTGCCCAACAGCAACAGGAATTTATGGGAGGCGGGTGGGCAGGTATCGGGAAACTGGCTTCAGCCGTTTTCTCATTAGGACTGGTACCATCTTTTTTCCAACAGGCATTTTTCAGTTCCGGAACAAACTTATTGGGTTATGGCGCAATCACAATTATTATTGAAGCAATGCTTGCAATATTGGGTACTTTTACAGGTGGATGGGGACTTTTTTTAGCAGGAGCTCCACTTGCTATAATACTTTTTATTATCGGTCTTGGTCTTTTATTTACGTTTATAAGGATATTTTTCCTTCTCTTAAACTCGTATATCCAACTATTATTGACTGTCATTATTGCTCCTATTCTCCTTCTTCAGGAAGCTATTCCCGGAAGATCAGCGTTCGGCCAATGGATACAAAACATAATTGCTAATTTAATAGTTTTTCCGACTACTGTTGCGGTTATTTATTTCAGTTGGATATTTACGTCTATTGCCTGGAGCGGTAACCTCTGGAGTCCACCATTAATTCCTGCTGGAGGTGGAGAGCTCAATCTCACTATTCCGGGCACAAATCAAAGCATACTGCATATAAAAGGTAATCCGTTGGCTATAGTAATCGGGCTGGGAATTATATTTATGGCTCCAAACATGATTGCTTCCGTCAAAAAACTTTTCCATCCGAAAGCTGCTATACCCGTCACTGCTGGTAGTGCTTTTGCACCAGTTACTGGAGCGGTAGGAACCGGTATGGGAGCTATGAGCCAATTCTACTATTTGCAATCTATAATGAGTATGTTCTCCAAAAAGGGAGATGGACATCATCAGTGATGTCCCCCGCCACCGCCTCCCCCACCGCCTTCCTCTTCTTCTGAAGGTGCGGTAAATGCCCGGTAAATAGTCAAGGCTATAGCCAATGCCGCACCCAAAGTCACTATTTCCATCCAAACATCAACATTATCAGCTTTTGACAATCTTCGTAATTCATGTATATTCATGAGCTCTGGTTGTGCATAATAATCCAAAAAACCCTCATGAGTAGGCGGTAAAACATCAAGATGCTCAATTGTATCCCAGAATTTTCTTCTGCCGTTTGCCATCCAGGCGGCAATTCCTCTTCTCGTTCCATACACTTGCAATTGTGCAGGAGAACCCAAATGCCCATAATCAAACGAATAAAATTTCGACGTTGCATATGCCCACATTCCAGCCGCTCTCCAACCTTTTAATGTATCATCACCAGTATATGCCTGAGCCACTTCCGATAAGGCTTTTGCCAAATCTTCAGGATTCGGATTGCCTTTGAGGTCATACATTAGATACTTTTCCAACCGTTGTCCTCCCTGATAATGAGCAAGTGCATCCCCTCCGCGCCTGATAAGATGTCTTGAGCCGAGATTCATCATATCCAATTCTCTTATGGAAATGTCATCGGGGCTGAACATTTCATCCCACTCTTTATCTATCAACTCCTTATTTAATTGATGTGGAATTTGAATACGTACTCCTTCCAAATTACCCAAATCAATCCCTTCACCGTGACTTATTTCATTTACAATATGATCTACATGCTCGATCTTTTCCCAATCAATATCGTAGTCATAACCATTCTCTGACATTTTAAGACCGAGCTTTTCGTATAAACGCTCATGTAAATCAGGAGATAAATCTCCCAACATCATCTTTCGCACAGCTTTCCAATACTCCAAAGCATCTCTCTTACGATGCGCGTCACTTATGGCATTGAAATCTGACTCACGCAGTTCCCTATTCTCACGTATCGCAATCTCACGCACTACTGCTATATCAGACTCTAAGTCAGCAGCTTCTTTCATCCACCTTTCTTGTGAAACCGTTGGTGAGGCGTATACTTTTGCTTCCCGGCTTTTGGGATCGTCTCCGTACTTTATATCTTCATAAGGAATTCCCAAAATTTTTTGCACCAAAAGCAAATGGATACTTACATCTCTTTTACCTTCCTCTGCAGTAAATCCAGGAATTGGCACTTTTACTTTTACATTTTGGGCTATTGCCAAAGGATTACGCATCGCGGTTTCTATCCAAACTCTAGCCTTATAAGCTTTTGCGTATTTAGAAACCAACTCCTCAACCTCCTCCTTATGTTTTATACTATCCCACTCATTCTCAATCCTTGCTTTATATATTGGATATCCTCTTTCCTGCCACAAAGCGTCAAAACGCGGACCGGCATAAGGTTGTCCTGCTTCTCTCATCTTATCCCTAAATTCCTTTTTATATTTATCAACCACAAAATAATCTTTTACCTTAGCGCCAGCAAAAGCATTAGCCATACCTATTTGATGGGCAGATCCCATAGATTCACGAAGTTTATCGGACCAACCTATTGTCATATCCACATGTCTCCATCCTGAAAATGGTAAATTAGCAGAAAAGTGACTGAAGTTATCCAAATCAATCATGCGCTTTGCGTCCTTTCCAAACTCCTTCTCAAAAGTACCGTTTCTATAAGCAATATATGCCTTTTTAGCTTCATTAAAATCACTGGCGCCCCACACTTTCCTTTTATGTTCAGGAACTAGCATATTCATCATATGAAAATATTTGAATGTATACTTCCACTTCGTTACCACTGATGCAAAATAATTTCCTGCACGGGCGACTCCCTCGTACGCCGCAAGACTATGAAAACCTGTCATTCCCCATCTAGGATGATCTGAACCTGGAACTTTGGAGTTGGCAAATTCATCCAGTAACATCCATGTTGATATTCCATATCCTTTCGCAAGAGTCATATACATTGCCATCTCCTCATTGCTCATATTTTCCATTTTTAATTTTCCTTCGGGGCCCTCTTTTAGCTTCAGAGTAAACCCATTCTCTTCCAACTTATGGAACCCATAAGGATCACGGTCCACGTCCTGTATCTGCCCCATGGAAATCATCTTCTTTACCCATTCTCGGGCCATATTATCCCATCCTGAAACCATCTTACCTGGAGAATACTCTACTAATGCGGGAGGTACATAGCCATCATTATGGTTTTTGATGGATTTTATCGTACTAAGATATGCCCTATAGGCCTGCTCCACTCCCGGAACGCTCATCAATTGAACATTGTATTCATTCAAAAAAAGAGACAGCGAACGGTTGAATTGTTCGGGATCGGCTCCAGGCTGTGAAGCCCAGAAATCTATATCGCGGGATAAACGGATGGAATTGCTCAAACCAACATACCAATCAACCCAGGCTTCACCAAAAGGCTGGCCCGTCTCAGGCCGCACGCCTTTCATATTATTCCTAATATGATTAATAAATGCGGTAAAATCAGCCCTTTCGTATAATCCAAAATTATCATGAAATGACTCACGTCGCTGAGTAAGTACAGCCGCGTGTATTCTGAGGAAAACTTTGAACCGAAAGCTTGAACTTTCTTTGGTATTGCCCACCAAAAGCTTTGCCACATCTGGACTGCTGACCAATAATCGGCCCATATCGCCAGGATGTCCAATTCGCTCCAAAAACTGCTCAGACGTCAGATTCCGTTCCACACTAGGCACTTCTGATCTTAAACGTTCGACTGCTTTTTCTGCCAATTTGTTCTTGACTGACTCGGTATAACTTCTTATATTGGCAGCAGTCTGCAAATATCTGTTTGTACCAGCAACCACATCCTGTGGGAAAGAGTTAAATCCAACCTGGTCAATCTCGTCGCTTAAATCATTTAATTCGCTGCTGGACAAAGGTTCACCGGCATTTTCTCTATCCTGAACTTTTTGCAATAAATCGGATACCTCATTTACCAGTTTTTGGGGAGGAGGGGCATTTCTGTCTATCGATACTGCTGACTCTAAAGCTTCCCTTGTATACTCAGCATCTGCCCCGGGACGAGCAGAGTTTAATATATTGTGTATTCCGCGACGCCATTCCGCCGGATTATTTGATGATAAATCCCTAAAATCATTTGGGGGATATCTTTTGTCAGCATCAGCCAAAAACTGAGCCGGGTTATTAATTTCGCGTACACCTCCAGATCTGGTTTCTATTCCTTTCTTTCTTACATCAATGAAAAGCTGAAGGACACGTTCTTCCACCTCATTTAAGATTGGCTGGATAGCAGGAACCATCCCTGATTGACTGGCCTGGAAATACAAAGCTGCACCAATATCCAGAAGCTGTTGCGGATCAGAATGAAGAGCCTTACCACCTTTTATAATCTTCTCAATGATAAGCGCTGCACTATAATTTGCATCAATTAATGCGTATAGACCATCCCGGAGATTTGTATCCGCCCTAAAATCACTGACTAAATAATCCACATAAGCATATTCTTTATAGACCTGCCGCTCTCCCGCAATCATCTCCTGTTGTGCAATAGCCTTGCGCAACTCCTCTTTAATAGCTTGTTTTCTTAAACCTATTCTTCTGTTTTGGATTTCCCCTTGCTCCTCTTCAGCCATTTCGTCAGCTGAGGCTCTTTCTCTATAAGCTCTTTCTTCATCTTCTTCTCTATGCCGTTCTCTATCTCTTCTAATATTTTCTGGAGTTTCAGCCTCAATTTTGCTTCTTTGCGCCTCTTCCCTTAAACGCTTCTCCTCTTCTATTCTCTTTTTATCTATAAATAATTGGGTGAGTAAATTTTTCAATTGACCAAATAAACCACCTGCTTCAGGAGATGTCATATTTCCATGATAAGAGGGATATGATATCCAGTCAAGGAAAAGATAAAAAACAGAAGTAATAAAACGCTAGCACATTTTAATTCAAACATCAAACCATCGCCATACTAAGAAACTTACAAATATGTTACAGTTGGAACAATTAATAGACGCTTCTGGCTAAAACAGCAATTCCTCTCCTACTGCTACCAAACAACCTGGCAAATGAAGGAATCACTTCAGGCAATATAGTATTTATATATAAATTGACTAACGAAAGATAATTTTTTGCTTTCCAAAAAATTCCGCCTTCCATAACTATCGACACCACTCCACTCGTCCTTCCTATTTTCATAAGCACGCCACACAACTCTATAGCCGTAATCTGCGCCGATCTCTCCAAAATTCTTTGAGCAAATAATCGGGCTTTCATCTGCAACTCTTCATTAGTTTCTATAGGATACGTATAAGATCCCGTCACTATTTCATCTATTTGGTCTGTAGAACTCAGATCAGGAAACTTATTTCCTAAAATTTCCTTCTTCCCGGCATTAAAAATCTTAAAAAGATATGCTCCGGCCGCCTCCTTTTCTGCAAGGGAATATCCGGGATCTACACTTTCTTTATCCACTATAGAACGAAGTTTTGTACCTTCAATCTTATTAAAGTTTTTGGACTCAATATTCACTGCTACTTCGGCCTGTGAAAAACCAGCAAGTTCTTTCAATTTCAAAGGGGCGATATTATACGTCTTCTCCCAATAGGCAAAATTAAGACCAGTTCCTACCACTCCAGCCGCTTCAGCGCCATCACCTCCTAAAAGCAGACATATCGCATCATTTGCTACTGATACTGTAGTATCAACACCATATTCTTTTTTTAGAAACTTATGATATTCCTGTCCAACCCTTTTCCCTACCAATCCTTCAATATTTCTCCCTTTTGTCATATACATAAGTTCTCCATCAACATATTTATGTGTCAATACGGGTTTTAACGGGTAAGCAAGACCAATACCAATCGGAGGAAAATTCTTAGGATGATTTAAGACTTTTAAGGCGTTTTTTGTTACTAAATGAAAGAGTTTATCCCTCGTTGTATTCTGTGGCAAGGGAAATAAAAACCTATTATGAAATTTCAATACTCCTTTCCTTGAAATATAAAAGGATGAAACATAACCATTTGTTCCACCGACTGAAATCGCAATACCGTAACCGGGGCTAGGAGAAACTTTACAAATTGGATTTAAGATTGCAGGCAAAGAAGAAATCTGATTGGATAATACTGCGCTTAATTCTCTACAGAAAAGTCTACTATATATTTTTAACTCATTTTGATCTATCAACGGATAAATTTTGTCCAAATTTCCCTTCCAAAGTTCAGATTCAGTTTCCATAATCACCATAATAAATCATCAAATATTTTTCTACTATACTTCAATAACTCAAGTTTGCAACTGATTATTTCAGTCTTTCGACTTAGTCTCAGAACTGATCCTAAGCTTATCGAAGAACAGTATATACCCATCTCATCAGCTTTTTTCACCCTTCGCTTATGCTAAAAGTTGCAGACCAGAGTAAAATGGGTATATTAAAACTTGACTAAAACTAACAATAAAATTGTTCTAACTTATAAACATCGTTTAAGAAATGTAATATGTGTTACATTGACAAAAAAACTTCATGTATGATAAAGTATGAAAATTATTAACGAAATTTATTCTTTATAATACGGATTTCCTGCCAATATATAAATAAATATGGCAAGAGCACTAAGTGAAGCTGAAAGAAGCTCGGCAATCCACTCGTTAATAGGAACAGAACCAGGAGATGGCAGGCTTATCCCAAAGCCTATCGCTGCTCCTGATTTTTTCAAAATACAACCTAACCCGTCGCATCCTGCAGTAGCCAGAGCATCTGATTTTAGAATAGGCAGAGTAGAATCTGGATTTGACGGACACCCTCCTGATGTACTTTTATATGTAAACCCAGCGGGACTTGCCGGTGACGGACCGTCAACACAGGCTTTACAAGTAGCTGAGGGCATGAGAAAAATTGCAAATATTCTTAATATACCATTCTATTACGCTGGTGCCTCTGGTGGAGTTTCAGATATATCAGAAGAAAAATTTACTGGGAGCCTTCCTGAACAAATAACTTCATTTTCCGAATCAAACGGTGATACTCCTGCAAAATACAAGACTGTTGAAAAGACGCTAACTGATACCATCTACGACCTGGCTAATAAGGGCCATGAAAATATATTTATTGTCAGTACGGGATATACCGGATTTGTCCCATTTGGATTAAAAAGAGCCATTGAGACAGTGAAACAAGAGACAAGAAAAAATATTCGCGCTAAACTGATAATGCAAGACAGTTCGTTTCCTGATGAAGACAATCCTAGTTTTGACACTACAGTTGATGGATATCCTTACGACAGATTTTATCCACCGGGATATGCTAGTAACGCAGACGTTGAAGTTTGGATGCTAAATAATTCATGGATCGACTTTAATATAAAATGGGCAAGGCACAGAGCGCCCAATGGTATAGTTGGAGCCTCTTCATCAATTCCTTTTACACCTGAATATATCCACAGATGGACTGAGTGGAGAGAAGTGAAGAAAGAATCAGCCAGAGAAATGCTCGCAGAATATGTTAGAAGTAGCGATCCTGCATTTGCTGAAGAATTAGTTAAAAAAGACAACATATTTATTCCATTTTTTGCAAGTTCCGGATATTTTGACGCGAGTAATATCGGTAAATGGCTAACAAGGGCACAATTTGACGATATGATGATCGGCAGTAAGAAACTTGTACACGCAGCAAGAGAAATCGCAAGACTTACAGGAAAAAAAGTTTTACTATCTGGGGTTCCTAAATTTATTGAAATCGCCAATTCATTAAACCTACCGGATATGGCTGAAATCACTGCTTCAGAGGCAAAAAAAGCAAAAGTTTTACTTGTAAGAGCTCCTCGTTTCCCCCAATCAAAATACGGAATGTACCACAGAGCGGCTGATGTAGTCATACACCGCACGGTACAAGCCAATTCCTCAGCTGAAAGCGTTATTGCAGGGGTTCCTCAGTTAATTTTTACTATCCCTGGTGAAGGATATATGGACGCTCCCAAAATGGATCAAGGTGCTTATTTACGAGGTTTACGCCAATACACTTCGGAAGTAGATATGCTTAAATTAGCAAGTAGATTAACTGATATTGCAACTGATCCTGGAGAAGCAGCATCTTTAGTCGATGCGGCAGATACTTATTTTTTACAAAATCATAAAAACCCGGGGACAAATTTCTTTACGATGGTAGCACACCTTGCTGGAATACCTATACCTCCTTTTCCGAATGCTGATACTGTCTATGTCACTAATCAATAGACTCACTTTGTTTTAAGTCGTCACTAAACCTAAATTACTTCAACACTTTAAAAAGCTCATCCCAAAAATTATTAGTTTTCCAGAACTTTTCAAATACGTTTGCAGTGTTATTGCTCATTTTGGTATAAAATGCTTTATTAGATACGTACTCTTTTAATTTCCTCATATATTCCGGATCGTCATATTGAATCTGATAACAAACACCAAGTTTCTCTGCTTGAATAGCTGCAGTATCCTCATCCATATAGTTTTTTGGGACCACAGATGTTATACACGGCTCTCCTATTAACGACAAATCCGCCTGATTATCGCAATTTGTGGCACGGCATATATTGACGTCTGCAGCCTTTTTGATAAACGGATCCAAACTTACGTCTAAACCGCTTGTAGCAATTGTTTTAACTTTCTTACACATTTGAACAATAGGCTCTGAAATAAACTTCGTTTTTTGCTGCATCAAGTATAATAATACTTTTCCAGGGTAATTAGTCTCAAAACCAGCAATCAGCTTAAACAGGAAAAAAAGTGAGGGTTCGATTTCGTTTTGTGCCATATAATCAGCCATTTGATGCCCCCAAGGATCAACAAAATTTCTATTGTTGGGCCCGAAATTGAAAGGGTCAATATAAGCATCTGATAAATTCAGATACACCATTAAATCATATTCATAATCTTTTATCTCGGGGAATTTTTGGGCAATAATATCACGAAAATACTCTCTAGGCTTATTACGTATCTTTCGCATCCCTTCAACTCTTTTATAAGGATAGGGTTGGGTTACAACCTTTATTTTGGGAATAATATAATCATTATCAGGCATCTTCCAATTAAACCAAGTAGTCATTAAAAACAATTTAGTATTAGCATAAACTTCTTTGATAAAAGGGGATGGGTATTTATCATAATGGATAGGAATCCCGCCATCTACCATGATGTATGGGATTTTTCTCTTATAAGCAGCATAAGGCCAATACGTCCTCCACCCCATCGATACCATATAATCAAAATTTACATTTTTGAGACCCTCCTCACATTTTTCATAGATAATCTGCCTACCATCTTCAGGATTAAGATCAATTGTGACATCACACTTCAACTTTAATTCATTAAGTTTATATTTATACATTGAGTTGGTTGCAACAATTACCTTATATCCTCGATCTATCATCTCATCATAAAACCATGAACTCATCTTTGATCCTCCCCTACCATCAACAAAACCTGTGGCTAAAAGAACCGTGGGTTTTTTTACCATCTTTTCTCCTTTTGTTTAGACAAAATGATTATTAATTTTCACACAATATCATACATCAAAAAACTTGTCAAAGTGTCATTAAAAATAAAAAGATGATTAATTATATTTATATAAAATGTCCGACTTCAGGAATATTCTAAAATCTACTATAATATCCAAGAATATGACACTATTCCAATCACATCGTAGATATAATCCCTTGAAGGATGAGTGGGTTTTAGTTTCACCACAGAGAACTTCCCGACCATGGAAAGGCAAACAGGAAAAAATCATAAAGGATAAAAAGTCAGCATATGATAATCAATGCTACCTTTGTCCAGGCAATAAAAGAGCTTCTGGTCAAATAAACCCTCAATATGAAAACACTTTTGTTTTTGATAATGATTTTCCGGCCATCTCTAAGAGTAATCAACCAAAAATTCAGCAGGAGTCAGGAATATTTTTTTCTGAAAATGTAAATGGGGCGTGTCGCGTAGTCTGCTTCTCACCAAAACACGATCTAACTCTCGCTGAAATGCCCGAAAAGAAAATAGAAAATGTTATCAATACTTGGATAAAAGAGACAAAAACGCTTAGTAAAATATATAAATGGGTACAGATATTTGAAAACAAAGGGGAAATGATGGGTTGTTCCAATCTCCATCCGCATGGACAAATTTGGGCCGGCAACTTTATACCGACTGAAATTAGTAAAGAAGACACACAGCAGAAAAATTACTTTCAAAAGAAACAGTCTCCTTTACTCGTTGATTATCTACAAGTAGAACAGTTAAAACAGGAACGGATTGTCATAGAAAATAATAACTGGATTGTCTTGGTACCATTCTGGGCAACTTGGCCGTATGAGATAATGATTATCCCTCAAAATCATCACCCAAACCTCATACAACTTTCTTCTAGTGAAACAACAGATTTAGCCAAAATAATGAAAAAAATTCTAGTTGCTTACGATAAATTATTTGATACATCCATGCCATATTCCATGGGATGGCACTTTGCACCATCTTACGGTAAAAATAATAACCATTGGCAACTACATGCACATTATTACCCACCTTTACTTCGATCAGCAGTCGTAAAAAAATTTATGGTTGGATATGAGATGCTTTCTGAAGCACAAAGAGACATCACTCCTGAGGAGGCTACAAAGAAATTGAAAAAACTGGTCAACCGACGGTTACACTAATATAAAAGGTGTATTAGAAATCACCTACGAAGAAATGTTTATCTAGGATTGGTATCCAAGTTGATGACTTAGCTTCCATCTATAAGCGCTTTCAATAATTTCATCCAAATTGGTATATTTTGCTTTCCATCCAAGTTCCTTTCGAATCTTTTCTGAACTGGCAACAAGCACCGCCGGGTCACCTATTCTTCTACTAGTAGGAACATAAGGAACCGATTTACCAACTACACGCCCTACTGCTTCAATAACTTCTTTATTACTAAAACCATTCTGACTACCCAAATTATAAATCTTCTGCCATTGACCATTTTTAGTGATTAACTTAAGGGCAAGTAGATGCGCTCTAGCCAGATCCGATACATGTATATAATCTCTTATGCATGTTCCATCTTTTGTGGGATAGTCAAAACCAAAAAGTTGCAATTTTGCACCTTTTCCCATCACTGATTGCAAAGCTCTTGGAATAAGATGAGTTTCCGGAGAATGATCTTCTCCTAAATCTTTGGTCGCGCCGCAAGCATTAAAATAGCGCAGAGACACATAGCTTAAACCATAAATTTTATGATACCAAGAAAGAGTATTTTCCACTAACAGTTTTGATGCTCCATATGCATTGGTTGGCCGCAAATCAGTATCTTCAGCAATAGGAGTCCTTTTCGGGTCTCCATATACAGCGGCTGTCGAAGAAAAAATAAACTTTCTCACTCCAACTGCTAACATCGCTTCCAGAAAAAGCAGTGTATTGATAGTATTGTTATGAAAATATTTTTCCGGCACTTTCATGCTTTCTCCTGCTTCAATAAAAGCAGCAAAATGTAAGACTGCGTCAATTTTGTATTTGCGTAACGTTTTCAGGACAAGCATATAATCAGAGATATCACCTTTTACAAACACTGCGTCTTTATGTACTGCTTTTTTATGCCCTTTAATGAAGCTGTCATAAACCACAACTTTGTATCCCGCCTCAAGTAATTGCGATACGGTAACACTTCCTATATAACCCGCTCCTCCTGTAACTAAAATATTCATCCTGTTAGATTATTAACATTTATAATTTCCCCATTATCCAACATTTAACACCAACCGTACAGTATTAACCTAAAAGATTAAGAAGAATAAAAAACTAAAATTTATGGGGTAGATTATGTTTGAATTCGTTTCTTTTTAATCTATCTATTACTTTATTTATTATCTCTAATTGAATATCTAATTGAACCACCTCTTCTATAGACTTCTTCCTATCAATATATAAATGTAATATCTTATCTGCTTCCTCATACGTAAAACCGAATTCCTCCTCATCAGTCTGGCCCTGCCACATACTAGCAGTTGGCGCTTTTTGGATAATTTTTTCCGGCACTTTCAGGTATCCTGCCAACTGCCGTACCTGTGTTTTATATAGCCTCATGAGAGGTTCAATATCCGATGCTTCATCACCAAAACGGGTAAAATAGCCCAGTAAATACTCTGTCTTATTCTCAGTACCCAAAACTAGAGAATTATATTTTTTTGCTAAATCATAAAGCAAAATCATTCTTACTCTTACCATAATATTTCCTCTACGAAGTTTATTCATAACAGGATCAACCGCTATTATTTTATCCGCTAAGGGCTTAATATCTAGTAAAATTATATTTTCTGTTGGAATTTTAAGTTCTCTTAAAATAAGTTTTGCGTCCCCCAAGTCTTCCCTATTCCACCCTCCATAAGGGAAGAGTCCAACGTAAATATTTTCTGACCCAAGAGCTTCTACTCCAAGATAAAGAGATGTGGTAGAGTCCACACCTCCAGATAAACCAATCACTGCCTTTGAAAAACCTGCTTTTTTGAAAGTGGTTTTTATGAAGGAAACAATCTCTTCAGAGGTTTTTACTAGATTAATAGATAAATCAACCTGATTTGGCATTGAAACCATGAAGTTTGGTTTATTTATAAAGATTCTTCCTTTTTATATAGTCCTCTACCTCCGGAAACACAAGTCCGGAGATTGTCCTGCCCTGTTTTACCCTTTCCCTTATGATTGTCGAGGAAACGTTACTAAGCATAATATTCCCCTCTACCTTCTGAAAACCTGAATGTAGGTTTTTGATGGGGAAATCCTTTCGGGGGAAAACCAGAAACTTTATCAATTGAGACAACCTCTGATAATCCCGCCATCTGGTAAACTCTATGGTAATATCTGAACCGACAATCCAGAAATATTTATTATAAGGGTCTCTAATAAGATCCTTCACAATGTTCACTGTATACGTAGTCTCTTCCTTGGCTATTGCAACCGTTGATAACTTTATTCTCCCGGTTTCCAGAAAATGAAGCATTTCTATTCGATCCGAGGTAGAAGCAATAATGGGCTTAAAGGCGTTTGAATAGTCCGGCATGAGCCAAACTTGATCCACAAAACCTGTATTTTCCAATACCTGTTGAGCTGTCCAAAAATGCCAAATGTGAGGCGGGTCAAATCTACCTCCCAAAACTGCTATATTCATAAAGGAAATTATTTCTTTGAAGTTTTAAGATTCGTGAACATCTGACTAAACCATTCAGTCAATCCAACCACTATGGGAAAAGACAGGGCGCCTTCACTAGTCACCCATTGGGCAAAACCATTGCCGCAGGACGGACAGTTGTTCGTCAAGGCATAAAAAACAAGATCTAGAAAAAGAGTCACTGGTAGTATAAAAATAAACAACAATACTTTATGTAATTTCATTGATTAATCCAATATATGCCAGTTTAGCATTTTGGGCTAAAAAGACAACCCATAAAATATTTCTACGATAGAAAAAGATTAGATTTTACGAGGAATCAAAGCAAGAGAAGTAAAAATGGTAAAAAATAGTTGACCTTGCTGCAAAGTAAAAAGATAATGGTCAAAAAATCCCAATGAAAAAAGGAGTAACTCGATAATTAATACAATTAAACCTGATTTAATACTCCAATCTAATACTAAATCAATAAATAGTAAGAAAATGGCAAATCCTATTAAACCAGTTTCTACCAAAATTAATAGGTAAAAATTGTGGACTGGTTGTAAAAGATATATATCAGAATAGTTATTTATAACACTGTGCGCCTGCACTACAAAATTGTTCAATCCTATACCAAGAAGCGGATGTTGCAAGGTTAAGACCAACGCTGTTTTATCAAGGACTGCCCTTTGAGACCAACTCTTGCCACCAATAATTTTTTCTCCCTGGGGAAAAACAAGAAGCGTAAAAACAGACAGGAACATTAGAGTATAAAATAAAAATAATACCAGATTTTTATTTTTTAGGATATTTAACAGGTCAACCTTTTTTTTCTGCATAACAACTAGAAAAAATCCCAAAAGAGTAATTATCCACGCTGCTCTGCTAAAAGTTAAAACTAAAGAAACAATACCAAGAGTCAAAGCAAATAAAAACCAATAATAACCTCTCATCTCTATTTTCATCTTTTTTCTGTTAATAAGTAGAAATAAAAACGCCGGCAGCAAAATAGCAAGAAAACCTCCTAGGACATTTGGATGAGGAAAAGTGGCATATGACCGAAGTATAAGTTGTCCATTTAGGGAAAACACCGCTATTCCTGGAGTGTTGGAGCTAAATGTCCTTTCACCCAACCAGTAAAACAATCCACCTACCGATTTCTGGGACACAAACTGCCAAACCGATAAAACCGATGAGTAAACCGTGCAAATTGAAAGAACGGATAAAACTGATAAAAGTTTCGGTTTCAACCTATAAACAACATGTCCTAAAAGAATAAATTCTGCGATTTTTACCATCTTATAAACCGCAACCCATTTATTTGAAGCAATGACCGTACTATTGAAAAATAAATAAATTAGAACTGTTAGGATTAAAATCGCCCAAGAGGAATACTTAGGTCTTAGCCAATTATGCCAATTTTCAAGAATGTATAGAAATATGGTTAAAATAATTAAAAAATCTGTGAAATAAAAGACTGGTATAAGATAATCGCTTATAACACCTGAAACAAGGGAAAAATTTGGGAAAAAGTGTCTGCCGAGTTGAGACGGTAAAAAAAGTAGAAGTATATAAAAAGAAACCAACGCCAAGTTCACATCTATCCAACACTAATGAAGTTCTACTGTTAGCTAAATTAACCTTGCTGACGAGGTTTGATTGTTACCCTTCTTTCTTTTCCCTCGCCTGTTGACTCAGACATAATCTTAGGATTATCAGCAAGCATTATATGTACAATCCTTCGTTCAAGTGGCGTAAGATAAGGTAGTGTAACTGGCTGTCCAATTGATTCAACCTCAGCAACAATTCTTCCCACCATTTCTTTTATACTCTCTTCCCTTACTTTTCTATAATCTCCTACATCTAAAATCACCCTTATCCATTTACCCATCTTTTTATAAAGCACCACTCCCAAGATCAACTGAAGACTGTTCAGAGTCTCACCATGTCGACCTATAAGAAGTCCTGTCTCATTTGTTTGTATTACCACTTTGAAATGATTGGCTTCTTCTGAAGGGTCGGACTTCTCTTCTTCCACGTCTACACTTCCTTCGACATGTAACCTGTCCATAAGTTCTAAAACAGTTGTTTTTATATCGCTTGTAAGTTTTACTTCTTTATCTTTTTTCTTCATTTTCTTTCTCCATGATTTTATTAAGCTGACGCTGTTGGATTATACCAAATATAGTAAAAGTGTTCCAATAAATTGACAAACCAAGGGGAAAAGAGTAGGAAAAAAATCCAATCATAAGAGGCATCATTATTGCCATTTGTTTTTGCATCGCTGTCCCCATATCTTCTTTTTTTTCTTTATTCTTTTCATCCTCGACTTTTTTAAGTGCTGTTTGCGGCGTCTTGGGGGTCATCATTCTTGTTTGAAGATACTGAAGAAGTGCCGTCACAACGGGAACCAAAAGCAACCATATGCCATATTTTGACCAGTCTGATGGTTTGTGGGCTAAATCCATACCGAAAAACGATAAATTAATCGTACTTATTTTCAAAAACGGGGTATAAAGAACGCTATTAATCTCCTTTGTCACTTGTACAAGATTGGTATTACTCAGTAGTTTAAAAAATAAGTTATATAAACCTAGAAGTATGGGCATTTGTATAAGAAGGGGAAGACAACCCGCTGCAGGGTTAATACCCGCCTCCTGATAAAGCTTTAACTGTTCTTGATGCAACCTGTTTTTATCATCCTTATGTTTTTCAGAAAGTCTATCAAGTTCAGGCTTAAGCTTACTCAGCTTATGGGCACTTTTCAGTTGCGTCACCATAAGAGGATTAAGCGCCACTCTAATAAGGGCGGTAAGCACAATAAGCGCCAATCCGAAAGCACCGGGAAGCTTGAAAAACAAAATCAATTTATAAACCGCCACGAGAGCGTTCAGGATTGGTATTACAAGAAATGAATCAAAAGGATTGCCCGGATTAAACATAAATTACTCTAAAGGATCATATCCTCCCTTAAACAAGGGATTACAGTGTAAAATTCTTTTAACGCCTAAAATTAATCCTTTGATTGTACCATACTTCCCTACAGCTTGATAAGTGTACTCAGAACAAGTTGGTTGAAATCGGCAATCTCCTAGATAAACAACGCTCAAAATACCTTTTGAAATATATTTTTTATACAGTGATAATAGTTTAAGAGTGTTTTTTTTCATTTTAAGTAATCAGTTTTGCTGAATGTAAAAGATTATATATCTCTTCACTAATTAATTTGCCTTCTTTTTTCGAAAAAATCCTTTTGGGCTTAATAAGAATATCATAACCGTTAATAATTTCCCTTAGTTCTGGAATTAAAAATTGAGAAATCATTCTTTTTGTTTGATGTCTATAAACGCTTCTTTTGTCCAAATATTTTGGTACGGAAATGGAAAACCCGGAAGGTTCACTGTTTTTTTTTGTTTTTATAAAAAAAGTCAAGTTGATAGAGTGAAATCTTTGGGGTTTCTGATTGTTTTTATTGAAGTCACCGATGGTTAAACGGTGTATTTTGGGCAACATGAGGTTAAACGCTGAGTTTCTTCCTATTTTTGGCTCTTCTTCGAGCCAAGACGTGACGGCCATTTTTAGACTTCATTTTACCGCGAAAGCCATGTACTCTAACCCTTCTTTTCTTTTTTGGTTGAAATGTTCTTTTGGTCATAATGCTCTATATAATATCATATTTTATACTAAATATAAAATCTTTAATCCAAATCTATTCATATTGTTAGGATTAAAACGGAATTTGCATAATTGTTTATAGAAAGTAATAGTTAAAGCACCTTGACAATTGTGGATAACTTTTTTAGGATGTGGATATCTTTTTATGAACACGGAAACACTGTGGCAGATTGTTTTGGCCGACTTAGAGCTACAAATTACCAAAGCTTCTTTTCAAACCTTTCTGTCGCAAACCAAATTACTAGAATTGACCCAAGATACAGCAATCATTGGCTGTAACCAACCACTTTTGATAAACCTTATTGAAAAAAGATATTATGATTTAATACAAAAAACATTAACCTCTTATACAAAAACTGCTGCCAAACTTGTTTTTAAGGCTCTCCCTGTAATTTCTGATAAAAAAGTTTTTGATGAACCTTTATTTAAGGTAAAACAATCCCTTAATATTATTACTCCCCCCCCATACCTCAATCATTATTATACCTTCGAGAATTTTGCCGTCTCTTCATCAAATCATATGGCATATGCTGCTGCCACTGCTGTTGCTAAATCTCCAGGTGCTTCCTACAATCCGTTGTTTTTATACGGCGGGGTCGGAGTGGGAAAAACACACTTAATGCAGGCAATCGGTCACTCTGTTATAAAAAATAATCCTAAACTGAAAATTATTTACTGTACGGGAGAAGAATTTACCAACGATATTATCGAAGCGATAGGAAACAAAACCACTGTCGCATTTAAGAAAAAATACCGCAGAACAAATGCGCTTTTCATTGACGATATCCAGTTTATTGCGGGTAAAAACGCAGTACAGGAGGAATTTTTCCACACTTTTAACGCGATACAACAAGCGGGTGGACAAATAGTGCTTACTTCAGACAAACCGCCTGAAGAAATAAATAAGTTGGAAGCAAGATTGCGTTCACGATTTGAAGGAGGACTATCTATAGATATTGGCCCACCAGACTTTGAATTACGCACCGCAATACTTCTTATTAAAGCAAAACAGCGTGGAGTTGAATTAAAAATAGATTTAGCAAAACTTCTTGCAGCAAATATTGAAAACCCGAGGAAACTAGAAGGAGTTCTCATCCGTATCCTGACAGAATCTCAAACAAGAGATGTTCCAATCGATATTGATCTGGTAAAAAATATTCTTGGAAAAAGTATTAAAGAAATGCCTAAAAAAAATGGAGTAAGACTTGAAGACGCGCTGAATGCTGTTGCTACATATTTCAACCTGAAACCATCCCAGATAAAAGGAATAAGAAGGGATAGAAATTTGGCAAGACCTCGACAAATACTTTACTATATTATGCGGTCAGAATTAAACGTTCCCCTTGCAGATATTGGAAATTTAGTTGGTGGTAGAGATCACACAACTATAATTCACGGGGTAAAAAAAATAACAGATTTATTATCAACAAACGAACAAATTCGTGGTGATATTATGGGGATAAAAAATAAACTTTTTGGATAATTTAACCATTTATCAACTTATCCACATTTTTATAATTTTTATCCACATAATTATCCACTTCATTTCAAGGACTTTATAAACATAAGTTTTTTATTAAAATTTCTTGTCCTTGACTGCCATTGTAAAATTATCTACACTTATCAACACTCTCTAATACTACTATTACTTTTAATATAATATGCATTTTTTCGTTCTAAAAGAAAACCTCAATAAAATTTTATCTATATTAAGCAGAAATATTTCCTCAAGACCTCAAATTCCGATTTTATCAAATGTATTAATAAAAACTGATAAAGGACAAATAAAATTTGCAGTAACTAATTTAGAAATTGGTTTAATCTTCTCTATCCCAGCAAAAATAGAAAAAGAAGGAGAAGTTACAGTGCCTGGAAAACTTCTCACAGAGTTTGTTTCAAATCTTATAGCTGACAAAGTTGAGTTTAATCTTGAGGGTAACAATTTACATGTAAAAACAGATAAAACAAAAGCGGTTTTTTCTACTATGCCAACTGGTGATTTCCCCCCATTTTTAGAACCTCCACAGATAAGAGAGAAATTTAGGTTTGAAAAAATCAAAGATGCCATAATAAGAACTGTGTTTGCAGCCTCAACCGACGAAGGGCGACCGGTGTTAACAGGTATTAGAACCATTTTATCTGATGGGAAGATGTCATTTGCGGCGACGGACGGGTATAGATTGTCTGTTGAGAGTGTGAATATTCCTGATAAGAGACAAAATTTTAATATAATTTTACCAGCCCAACCATTATCTGAAGTGATTAGGATCGCTCAAGAAGTAAAAGCAGAAGAATTGGAATTTGCTCTTATAGAAAATAAAAATCAGGCTGTTTTTGTTTTTCCTAACGGAATTGTATTTACCAGACTTATTGAAGGAGAGTTTCCAAATATAGAAAAAATTATTCCTCAAGGAGGTAAAACAAGGGTTGTCATAGATAAAGATGACTTTTTTCAATCTGTAAAAACAACCTCTCTTTTTGCTAGAGGCGCAGCTAATATTATTAAAATAAAAATATCAAAAGATGGTTTACACCTTTCTGCTAATACTCCACAAGTTGGAGAAGATGAGGATTATGTCGAGGCAAGGGTTGAAGGTGAGGAAACAGAGATTGCTTTTAACTTTAGGTTTCTCCTTGATCTTTTAGCTAATTATCCTGAGGAAAGTAT
The DNA here is from genome assembly GCA_023379265.1 of Patescibacteria group bacterium. Classification (GTDB taxonomy): domain Bacteria; phylum Patescibacteriota; class Microgenomatia; order 2-02-FULL-39-11; family 2-02-FULL-39-11; genus JAMCUI01. The sequence goes on along the minus strand of JAMCUI010000007.1, from coordinate 81,668 downwards.
CGTATTTGAGACAAACGGATCACTTAATCCTGGCGTTTTCAAACCAATATCTTCTTCCTTATCATTTCTTCATATTATCATGCCCGTTAGAGTTCAGGGATAAATACTCATATTTTGATTGTAAATATTGCGACATAAAAATACCCCAAGAATTTTCTGTTATAGAATTATTAACAACGTTAACATCCTTATTACTTAGATATACTTGTTGAAATTCGCTCCAACTTAGTTTTTTTTCGTTTGGCAAAATAATTTTATTGTTATATGTGTTTTTATCAAAAACTCCAGATCCGCTGGAACCGATAACAATAATGCAAAATAGTAAAAAACCCACAATTGATGCAATGATGATGATTATAATAAGTTCTCCTGTAAATTTTATAGGTTTCCAAATCCATCCTTTTACGTCAATTAAACCAAAAGAAGCAAGTTTTATAACGTCTAAACCTTTATCAACTGCTGTGAATATACCCGCTGTTGCGGCGCCAATTGCCCCTTTTATAGTTTCCCAACCAATTGTTTTTAGGATTTTTGTACCGATTTTGACAACTGTTTCTAATATTTTTTTTGCAATTTTTGATAATAGATTTTTTAAAATTTTCTGAACTTGATTTACCGCCCTTGATAGCGTTTCTTTCAAAGTTTTGACCATTCCGCTACTTAATACCGGTATGTTTCTCGGTAGTGAGGGTATTTTATTGATTACAGTATTTGGTGAAATCTGATTGTTGTTAAGGGTTTGTGAAGTGGTGTTAGTGATTTGACTTGGTGTATTATTCTGCTTTCCATTCTCAATAAATTCAAGTGATGACCTTAATTGTTTTCTATCAGGGGTTTTACTATTGGGATCAAGAAAATTGGATATCTCTGATTTAGCGCGATCCAACATCCCATTATCTTTCATTTCTTGTATAACTTGATCTCTTGCCTTTTTATTTTCCTCTGTAAGTTGGCCAGCCTTTTTACCCATTAAGTTAGCGTCTGCTTGAGATGTTGAATTTTGTTTTAGGTAAAGGTTAGTAGAGTTTACGATAAGACATTGGTTAATATCACCGCCCGGATGATCTCTTAACCAATTTTTGGTCAGGGTTTTTAAGTTTTTAGCATTCTCATCGTTTAATCCATACTGTGATACGGCGTTGCTTATTCTTCTGTCAATTTCCAAGTCATTTGTTTTTTTTTGAATTTTCCTAGCAATTATTAGAGAATATGTTCTTCGTTTTATGTCATCACTACTCATGTACCACCTTCTATTCAACAACCCTTTTTGTTTAGTAAGTTGGTTGGAATTTCTATGTGCTAGTCGTACATCATTATAGTAAGTAGGATTTTTAAGATCTAATAAATTTTCTGGATTAACGTCATGCAGGGTGTTATAAGTAATACGAATCCCATTTTCTCTATTTGCGAAAAAAATACCCCCACTTAATCCAAGGCTTACCCAAGTGTTTAAGTTTTGTAGATCACCTTGCGAAAGTTCGTCGTTTACGGGTTTGTCAGACTCTTGTTCTTGAATGACGTCTTCATTTTCCTGTTCTATTTCAGAATCAGTGGTAGTTTGCATGTTAGTTCTAGTGTTTTAATATTATAACTTAGAGGAAATATAAGAAGTATCGTCCTTTGTATTATCCAAAAAAGACTTCTTATTTAATATCTCCTGGGGTTTACTTGTTGCCAATTGGTGTTCTTCGGGCGATGCAATTATTTGTATAGCCACATGTGAAGAGCCTGCAAAAAACAATCCTTCTCCCACGCTTGCTGAGAGAAGAAAATGTTTTTCTCCACCCGAAAGGTAGAACACTTGCGTTAGTTTATCTATCGCGGCAGTAGATTGTTTTAGGAGTATCTGTAGGCTGGAGTTAGTGATAATTGCCTTACCATAATCAGTAGAGAGAAAATCCTCAACGTCTTGGGTGATAGTGGTGACTCCAAGGTAATATTTTCTAGCTCTTTTGGCCAAACCATAAAGAAATGTAGCTGAGTCAGGATGTTTCATCAAATACCAAGCTTCATCCACCACAAGCACTCTTTTTTTTACCTGCCTTTTAATCTTTGTCCATATAAAATCAAGAATGATAAACATAGCTATTGGTCGGAGTTCATCTTCAAGCTCTTTAATGTTAAAAACGGTTAAAGGGTTTTGTATATTAAGATTTGATTTCTGGTTAAATATTCCAGCTAGGCTTCCTTTGACAAATTTTTCTAGTCGTTCCGCCAGTCTTTTAGCCGATTCTTCTTCCATACCTAAAAGCACTTTATATAGATCTTCGATAAGGGGCGGATCGTTTCTTTGGGTAGCTGGGTCAGGAGTAATACCTTTTTGTTTGTAAGTCATAACCAGCGCCCGGTCTAAAATCGCATCTTCCGCTGGAGATATTTCTCCCATAATTACACGCATAAGCGCATGAAGAGAAAGGATTTTGAGTCCCAATTCATTCTCCCCTTCTTCAACTATTCCTGACAAATCAAAAGGGTTGATTTTTATCGGTGAGTTAAAAGAAAAATCTATAAGATCACCATTCATAGCGCGGGTCATTTCGGTATACTCCCCTTCCGGATCAATAACGAAGACATCAGTGCCAAACATAAGATGTCTCATGGTTTCCAATTTTACAAGGAAGCTTTTCCCTCCCCCTGATTTACCAAAAACCACTGAATTAGAATTCTCCAAACTAAATCTGTCAAATATTACAAGACTCCCGTCATGTTCGTTTATTCCATATAAAATGCCAGTATTAGCAGTGAGTGAAGCGGTTGTGAAAGGGAATGTGGTGGCAAGTGATGTGGTATCCATGTTTCTTGTGATGTCCAACCGATCTTTTGACAATGGTAGAGTTGACTTAAAACCGTCTTCCTGAGCCAATGTAGCGTGTTTAGGAATGATTAAAAGTGAACCAATGGTTGATTCTACCTCTTTTGATATCCGGTTTAATTCCTCAACAGATTCAGAGGGAATGGTAATGTACAGACTAAATTGGAAAAATCTTTCCGCTCCTTTTGCCAATTGTGCTTGGAGAGCGAGTGCGTCATCAAGAGCCACTTGGACTGACGGATCTACAACTTTTCCTCTTTTCATGTCAGCTTGAATAGTCGCTTCCATTTCCGCAATTTTTCTTTTGAGGTCTTCCAAAATCACTTTTGACTCAGTGGGGTAAATATACATGGATATAAAAAGAGAATGGTCAAAAGAGAGAAGTGGGTGCAGCCAGTTTGCTGATACAAATCTCGGATAACCTGCTACAAAAAGAGTTCTGTAGTAACTGTTATTTACTCGTACATGGTCGAAATCAACTTCAACAAGCGAAGGAGCAATGATGTCTTTCACGGTTACCATGCCTTGGGCTAATTTTTGAGTTTGTGTTGCAAGTTTTGTTGATGGAATATAAGCGGAGGCGGCGACTTTGCTTTCTGCGCTTATGTTTTTTATATTTTGGGTAGCTACTGCAGTTTTAGCAAATCCAGTTGTTTGTGTAGTCTGTTGAGGAATTGGGATTTGATTTTGATTAGCCACATTATTTTTTTTAGCAAATAACGAGAATGTCATAGGTTCTTTCCTAACCCTTCGACTAAAGGTTTGGTGTATCCCGCGATTTCACCGAGCTTTTCACCGGTCAATGTGGGATTGTAAATGTTATAAAAAATTTCTACCAATTCCTGCGTTGGTAGTTGTCTGCCTTTTAATCCGATTCTTCCTAACTGTCTTAAAAGATGGTCTCGTTTGGGTAAAAGCGATGTTTTAGCTCTTGAAACTATATAATCTATGGAAAATGGCAATCTTTTTTTATTTCCACCAACAGCTCCTTTTACCCCCAATTCTAACGCTGAGAAAGGAATTGCTAGATAAAACTTCTTTTCCAAAACCCGATTTTCTTTTACAATAGACATAATAAATTCCTTATAGGTGTGTAAACGGCTTCTCACAACAGGATTATTCTGTTTTTCTTCTTCCTGGGTGATAGTTTCGATATATGAGGAAATGTCCATCCGTTTGGATAAGATGGCTACTTGGAGAGAAAATGAAAGGGAGTTAATTAGTGAAGCGTAAGCATAAATTAGAGCGTCTTGTTCCTCTTCAGATAAAAGGCCAAAATTTACCGCAGTTGTTTCTATAACCAGGGCGGCTGAACCATCCCGAAGAATAATAATATCCTCCTTAATATCTTCAATATCTAAAAATTCTTGAGTTGTTGCCCTTATGGGGGCGGATGTCGGTTGTGACATATAATAAATTAAGCCTTATTAAATTCACTTACTACTATATTGTAGCATTGCCAAAAACCGCTTTGTTAAGTTTTTCCCTCATAAGTTCTTTTTCACCTTTGGCTATTATTTCTACTGGAGAAAATACTTTACCGGCAAGCGTGATTTCGGCAATATCAAAGACATACCTTTTCAGCGGATCTTCGGCTTCTAGTAGATATACCCCATTTGGTAAAGGTGTGGCAGTAGCAAATTGACCAAGTTTGTTAGTTTTCATTGCTCTTAAGGGGTTATTGTTTTTATCTTTTATTGTGAGAATAATGTTTGGTAAAATTTTATGTTGAGGATCCTTAAAAACACCCGCAATAATATTGGGGTTTTGGTTTATATTTGTAATGCCCATTTCTAAAGCAACAGATTTTGCTGGTATAGTTTTTATCGTTGGTTCTTTTGAGGGTTTTTCCTCCATGGCAACAGGTTTTACAATCTCTGGTTTTTCCAAATTCACTCTTTCATTTTTAAGTTTGTTCAATTCGTCTTCAAGCCTCTTTTTTTCCGCGGCCAAGTCTGTTAGTTGTTTTTGGAGGCTATTTGTTTCGTTTTGAGTTTCTGGAATATTTTGATCTTTAACCTTATCAGCTTGGGCGATTGATTTTTGCGAAGTGGGTGGGTTTATTGATTGTGTTATTGGTTTTAGGTTTGAAGGCAAAATAGCAGGTTTTTTAGTCTGCTGCTGGACATTTTTTTGCGTAGCATTTTTTTCAGTTGCTTGCTGTGTTGGCGCGTCGTGAATAGTAGGTGTAGAGGTTATTTGTGTATTTGACTTTATGTTTGACGGTTGGCTTATAGTTATTTGCTTAAAACCCGCAGCAACTTTATCAGATTTAGGTTGAGTCGCTGCATCGGTTTGTGGCGATTTTACTACATGGCTGGTAAAAGAAGCGTTAATGGGTGTGGATTGTTTGGAAAGAGGGGTATATCTTAAGGGCTCGACATGTTGTGCGTAAGACGGTTTTGAGGCGACATATGTTGTCGGGTTGTTTCCTATATATACACCCGATGTTTGAAAAAGTGACAGCGTGGAGTTGATATATTTTTTCTCCCTTAGATTTAAGGTTTCATGGGGTGATTGAGGAAGCGATGCTAGATATGAAGCTAATTTTTGTTGCGCTTCTCTATGCGCAACTATATGGGGTGTTGATTGTGATATCACCCGTTGTCCAATTACAATTGGTCTTGTTAGTACATCAGGTGGAGGGTTGTTTTTTATCCATAAATATTGCGTGGGAGAAGTGACGCTTTTTATAAACGCTACTAACCATTTATCCAAAGGTCTTTCCTGAATCGGTAAAAAGGCAAAAGCAAAACCTGCCAATCCTACTATTCCCGCAAGCGGAAAACTGATTATAGACGGGAACGGCGCAAGCTTAAAAATGAAATAAGCTCCTCCAATTCCTACAGCTAAATAACCAAATTGGCGCAGCGTCATATCTCCGATAAGGTGGAACTGGAAACCGCTAATATTTCTTGGGACTGGATGTTGTTCCATAAGTCGTTGTCAGTTAGTGTACAATTCTTATACGGACTACAAAACAATAACTGTTTCTAGCGTAAAATGTGAAAAATTATCTTGCAAGTAAGGCTTTCCAGGTCATATTATGACCTAAATAGATTAATTTTCCGTGAAAAGTTTTTTTTACCCATTTTATTTAGTATTGACAGATTTTATCAGCCATGTTTAACTAGAACTGTGTTCTAGAATTTTTGCTCTAGGAAATCTATGGTAAATGGTAGGCAATTTATGGAGCATATGACTGAAAATTATAATTGCATTCCGAAATAATTTATGCCCGCAGGACTTTTTAATTTCAGCAGATACTTGAAAAAAGACGCTTCAGGTGGCAAGAGTCAGCAAAATGATGCTACGGGTGGTCAAGATGTAGACCAACGGGTAGTTACCATTACAAAAAACTCAACCCAAGCGGCTTCGGATACCGTGCAAGATACAAACACTTCTTATTCAGGGATAGGTAATTCCCCATCAGGCACAAGTTATTCGGGAATTGGTAATCCTCCTGGTGGTAAAGCTTTTTCTGGAATAGGCAAGCCGCCTGTTGTCGGACAGCAGCAGAATAGTGTTTCTCAAAAACCAGACCAATCAAAAGGAAAGACAGAACAACAGCAAAAAGATAAAAATACCCCACAAAAAAAAGACACTTCAAGTGATGGTCAGACGAATATAGATATGAAAAAGAGAGCTGGAATGGACGTTCTTTCTCGACTTACCCAAAGAGCGAATACTGCTCTAATGAGTGCTGTGGGAAAAGCAAAAGAGTTGAAAATCCAGTACATAGATACAGAACATGTGCTTTGGGGGCTTCTTCGAGATAGCAGTATTTACCAGATTATTTCCGAATGTAAGGCTACTCCATCAGAGATACAAACGGAATTGGAGAAAAGTTTCAAACAAGGCAATTTTTCCGGGCAACCGCAGTTTTCCCCCCGAGTGAAGCGGGTGCTTGAGTTGTCGTTGTCTGCTGCAAGATCTTTAGGGTACGAGTTTGTTTCTCCAGAGCATATATTATTGGCTCTTTCGCATGAAGGGGAAGGCCTAGCTGCAAGAACTTTAGTTAAATACAATTTGAAGCCTGAGGTGTTGAATAAAAAGATAACAGGAAAGAAAGAATTAGAGAAAGAAGAGGAGAAAAAGACCAGTTCTGCCCTTGAGGAATACACTGAAGACTTAACCGCTAAAGCAGCCCAGGGACAGCTTGATCCGGTGGTTGGCCGAAGTACTGAGATTGAACGTATCATTCACATACTCTCACGAAGAACTAAAAATAATCCTGTGTTAATCGGAGATGCGGGCGTGGGTAAGACTGCAATTGTAGAGGGTTTGGCTCTTCGCATTGCTCATGGAGATGTTCCGGAAACCCTTCTTCATAAAAGAGTGTTATTGCTTGACTTGATGTCTCTTATCGCCGGAGCAAAGCATAGGGGGGAGTTTGAAGAGAGGTTGAAAAACCTTATTAAAGAAGTCAAGGCCGCAAGTGGAGCAATTATTCTCTTTATTGATGAGTTGCATAATATGGTGGGAGCGGGTTCTGGTGGTGAAGGAACCATGGACGCGTCAAATATTCTTAAACCATCCCTTGCCCGTGGTGAATTGCAGGTGATAGGGACGACAACAGTGACTGAATACAGAAAATATGTGGAGAAGGATCCAGCACTTGAAAGAAGATTTCAGCCAGTATATGTTTTGGAGCCTACAGCTGATGTGGCCGTTGAAATGCTTTCTGCTCTTCGTGATAAATACGAAGCTTTTCACCGTGTAAAAATATCAGACGAGGCTTTGGATGCAGCTGTAAAACTATCACAGCGTTATATTGGTGACAGGTTTTTGCCTGATAAAGCAGTTGATCTAATTGATGAAGCTGCGGCTTCTGTAAGATTGCCCGCAATTTCCTTACCGGAGGAAATAAAAAAAGGCGAAGATAAATTGAAAAAGTTGGATAGTGAAGCAAAAGAAGCGGAAAAATTAGGAGATGAAGTTCACCTCCAGACTATAAAAAAAGACATTCAGGAATTGGAGCAGGCCCAAACAGAACTTAAAGAGCAATATCAGGTAAAGAAATCGACTACGACCAATATTGTCGGGCCGGATATAATTGCCGATATTGTTTCCCGCTGGACAAATATTCCAATAAGCAGGTTGACTGAAAGCGAATCGACAAAGTTGATGAGTCTGGAGGATATTATCCATAAGAGGCTTATAGATCAGGAAGATGCGGTATTGGCGGTAGCCGAAGCAGTCAGACGCGGCCGGGCAGGACTTAAATCAAACAAGAGGCCGATTGGTAGTTTTATCTTTATGGGACCAACCGGAGTAGGGAAAACAGAGTTGGCGAAAGCTTTAGCTGAGATACTTTTTGGAAGCGAGGAGATGATCGTCCGGCTTGACATGACCGAGTATATGGAAAAGCACGAGGTCGCAAAATTAATTGGTGCGCCTCCTGGATATGTTGGTTATGAAGAGGGAGGGCAATTAACTGAAGCGGTGAGAAGAAGACCATATTCAGTAGTTTTATTTGATGAAATAGAAAAAGCCCATCCAGATGTTTTTAATATTCTTATACAGCTTCTAGATGATGGTAGGTTGACTGATAATAAAGGACATACCATTTCTTTCAAGAATACCATTGTTATTTGTACTTCCAATCTAGGTAGCGGTATCATCCAGGATGAAATGTTGGGTTGGAGTGATAAGTCAAAAAATAATGAAGAAAGTCATGAAACTAAAGAAAAGGAAATTTTTAGTACTTATACTATTTCGCCAACTGGACGGGAACTTGTGAGTTTTAAGGGAAAACTGTGGGAGAAGGAAGGAAGCGATAAGTTCTGGACAGTTTCTTCACTCTTAGACTATTTTGCCGGTTCCACGGTAACAGAGGGAGAAAAAGATTTCCCTCAGGACGGTATAGATACTCATCTTATCGCTCCTGACGGCTCGGAAATTATAACTTTTGACGATAGGTTGTGGCAGCGTACCTCAACAACGACCAAAGAATGGACACAAAAATCTCTTTTGGATTATGTAAAAGGAGGTGTAGTGGTGAATGCTCTTCCTGACCGGCCTCAAGAACAGTTGCCTACTGCGAGGATTGATACACATGCTGTATCCCCTACCAATACTGAAGTGGTTTCTTTCGGAGACAGGTTTTGGCTAAGGGAGAATTTGCAGACAACAGATTGGACTACGGGTACGCTAGCTGAGTATTTTACGGGATGTACGTTGAAGGGCGCAGACGTTGTTTCTATAGGAAAAACACCGGAAGGGAAAGAAAAAACAGACGGTTCGGATATTTCAGGTGGAGATATAAAGACAGACGAATTAAAAACCGTAAACAATAAAACAGATAATGGCGGCACCAATCAGGTTGAGGTAAATACAAGTGAGAAAAGAATTGATAATGCACAACAGTCAGAGGATAAAACAGGAGTTGAGATTAATCCTAAAGACGAGGAAAAGATTGAGTTTCCTATTGAAAAATGGGATCAACACGTTTTTAAGCCTACTGGTGAGGAATTAATCGTTGCTGTCGGACGTTATTTCCAGAGAGCAAATACGGATTCAACCGAATGGATTTCTGGAAAGATGGTGAAATTGTTTAGTACAGTAGAGGCACAGACTAAAAAGCCTGAAGATATTATTCCTTTGGGTTTGGAGAATAAAGACGAGGAAAAATCCGATAGTGGAGAAGATGAGATGTTTGCTCGATTGGCGGATCGCCTGATGGAAGAGTTGCGCAAGTTTTTCCGTCCGGAACTTCTTAATCGTTTTGACGAGGTGGTAGTTTTTAGACCGTTGACCAGAAAACATATGGTGGAAATAGTAGGACTTCAGGTGAAAGCTCTTTCTAAACTGCTTGAGGAACAGGATATTGCTATAGATATCAGTCATGATGCAAAGACGTATCTAGCCGAGGTGGGTTATGATCCCGTATTTGGCGCCAGGCCTTTGCGCAGGACAATGCAACGTCTTATAGAGAATGAAATTTCCTCTCTTCTTATAAAAAGAGAATTAGCTGCGGGTGATACGGTAATGGTGGATTATGACGGGCAGCAACTAGCTTTTAACGTAAAGAAGATGGAGCTTAAAAAGCCAGCTGTGGTAGATGATAAGACAAAAAATCCACAGGTAGAAGAAGTGCCTGGGGGAAACAAACCTCAAGAAGACTCCAAATCATACCAGTGTCTTAACTGTTCCAATATCTGGCAGAGGAAAACAGATGATGCTTCTCCCCTTTCCTGTCCCAAATGCGCCAGTGAATTAGTAAAGGAAATGGAACAGAAACCATCTGGGACGTCAGTTGAAGCGGCAGGTCAAAAAGATAAACCAAATACAGGAAATCCGGAAACCCAAGTAAAGGATTTCAGCATGCAGGAGGTATCAAGTGAGGAGGGTAAGGATAAAACCGTTAGCGTGTCTCCACAGGAGAATAATTCACCGGTACAAGAAGCTCAAAGTCAGAATCCCTTGAGTGATTATTTTCAACAAAATACCTCTTTAGATCAAAGTCAGTCTCCCGCCGCAGATACAGGGCCAGTTTTACCTACGGAAGATACGGGGGTAAAAGAAGGTGCTGCGGATTCTAAAACATCAGCCTCCACAACTTAAATTTCTATCTTTCAATAAATTTTCTTCCCAATATTTTACTCAAAAGATTTACCATTAGTTGCAATATTATCAGTAGAAGCCAGTCTAGTATAAGAATGAACAATAGATACTTATTGATGTCTGTAAAAAAGGCCGTAATTGCTTCTGCCAGATTTTGATTGAGGATGACCCTTACTCCTATCAGGTATAAAGATATGGATATTAGTAAAATAATCGGACCTGAAATGATCAAGCTTTCTGCGTCTTTTCTGCTGGAAAACATAGTGACTGAGATAATTATAGAAACGAAAAATACTGCAAGTTGTATGACTGTTATTTTGAAGTTAAGCAAAAAATTAAGCTCTAAACCATAGTTTTTGCCTAAAATAAAGATAACAGTTAGGCCGGTCAAAATTGGCGCAAGGCCTATTAAGGAATATCGGAAAGGATCAGCTTTGCCAAGTTCCAATTTCCCAGCCTTTATTTCCCCCTCTTTTTCCTGCTCTGGAAGAACCGACAGATTTCCTGTGGGTACTCTAAGTACCGTTGCGACAAGGAAATGGGACATCTCATGAAGAATGGTTCCGGGTAAGAATATAAGCGCCAATAGAATGTTTGTAAAATGTTTGTTTTTCGATATTAGAAGAAATATAGTATAAATTGCAGAAGAGATTTTTTTGCTAATAAAATAGAGAAGGATAAGTAATATGAGGAATAGCAAAATCTGGATGATCATAATTTAGTTCAGACTTCATGTTTGTTGTTTCTCTTCGGGGTTTGTTTCGAGTATTGGTTGTACTAATCCCATGACTGTTCCACCGCCCATAATAAGCATAAGAATTTTTCCTGCATCAAGCTTAAACTTTGGATCTTTGACGAACTTTTCTGCTATCACTGCATGACCGCGAAGCGCGGCTTCCCTGTTTTTGGCAACTTCTGCCCAGTTTGCCTGGCTGGTTTCTCCAGGCATGGCCGCGTTTTCCACAATCCGTTTAGCGTTGGCAGCTATATATTTGGGGAAATCGCCTATATCTTTAGCGTTCATGCCTATAAGATCGAGCATTTGGTCAAGGTTGGTATTTTCTTTTTTACCCCCCGGAAGTTTTGTGCGTATTCCCCCTGTGTCTTCCCCTGCAAGGAAAGTTATCAATTGTTGATCTCCAGCTGTCAGGGCTATCTTGAATTTTACCAGTATCCGTTTTACTTCCGACGGTTTAGTCAATCCCTGTTCCCGGCAAAGCGCAGCAAGGCTAACTGACTGGAAGAAATGTTCCATGTTTACGTCGTGCTGGGTGGTGCCCATTATGATATCCACATAACCTTGTTTTATAGAACTGTGTATGTCACTCATCATGCCTTTAAGCGCCTGGTTGTTTTTGAAAGCGTTTAGCTGTCTTATAGCGCCTGGTTTTTTCTTCAGCATATCAAGCATTCGGGCGTCTTCTGCGGAGACAATGACTGCTGTTTGGGCATTGGCAAGACCCATCAGTCTCTCATTTATAGCTGCCAGAACCATGTTGCGTTGTAAAGGATTAAGCGGGGGGTTGGTTGTTTTTAAGCGGTCAAGAAAGAGTCCGAGTGAGGAAACAAGCGAAGACGCTTCTTTTGCTGGCGGTACTCCCTGGTCGCAAATGGAGTTAAAGACATTTTCGGCTGTCTGGATAAGGAGTTCCTGTCCTGCTTCACGCTCTTTGAGCATTTTTTGCTCCGGAGTATATACCTGGAAGGCATTTTCATCCCTATTGTAGTGAAGTGACTTTAACAGTTGTTGGGCTCTTTCAGCATCAGGATTGGGTGTACCGTCAGCAGCAGGTGGTAAGCCAGAGACTCTGATGAGTTCTTCATACATGGCTTCGTACGCGTCGTCGTAGGAGACTACGTCTGCAGTCGGTTTTCCGTCTGCGCCAACTTTGTGATATTTGCGATTGTCCGGATCATAATAATCTTCTCTTTTGACTCTTTTCCCGACTTCACTTCTATTAATTCCAGCTCTAATTTGTTCTTTTTCCCCATCAGGTAAATCAGTAATATCAGGATCGGGAGGAGTTTTAAGATGAGCCTGGGCATTCCTTTTTGCAATTTCCTCTTGGATAAGCCGGTTGCCCTCCCCTTGGATGGCGCTTTCTACAGCAGCATTGTAGGAGGCTACAGCGTCCTGTGCGGTATAAAGAATGTCATAAGCGCCTGTCAATCCGTCAATCCTTTTTTGTGCCGCTCTAAGGGCAGCTTCTTCCCTCAATGCAGGGTCATTCGCGTCTTTTCCTTTCCATGGTCCGTCCTCTGCCGCCATCTTTTTTGCCTCAGCCGCAATCATTTCCTCTGACGCGTCTTCTTTTTTGGGTTTTCTAGCATCCTGCTGTTCCGTTTCTCTTCTTTGCACTTCAGTATCAATTTCCTGCTGTACTGCAGCATCCCCTACATTTTTCCCCGCTGCCTTAAATTCCGCGGTAACTGTCTCTTTTTTGGCGTATCCCCTATCAACCAATGCCCTGTTACCGTTGGCTGTCCCGTCAATCTGAATAAGTTGTTTGAAATCTTTATGGAGTCGTGCATCCTCTCCGGGAGCCGCTTGTTCAGGTGCTTCACCGGGGAGTTTAGGTTCCACATAAGGCGCGGGAGCGTGTGGTGCTTCTACAACTGGTGGTGTGACCGGTGCTTCAGCTAGTACCATGCTTCTATCATACATAGCGGCTGACACATTTTCCAGTATTTGTTCGAAAGATATTTTGCCGGCAGTTGCATTTCCCTACCTCATTTGCTAGGCTGAAATTATGGCACAAGCGACTCCAGATACATTACCGCAAGCGATGCCACCGGCTCATACAACTATAGAACCTGCTGCTATGGCTCCGGCGGCAAACACGCCTCGCCCTCATGTGGATACTCCTGAGCCTCAGCAAAGGAATGCGCCTCACGAACGTACTCCATCTCAACCAAATGTAACAAAATGGAAAGGAAGAGAATTTGGTAGGCCAGCTCTCCATGAAATAATTGCTGATCCAAGAGTAATGAAGGAATACCAAAAGATGGGAGAGAATATTGGAGCTCAACTTGAACAATATCAGGATGCGGGAGGAGTTTTGTTAGCAGATCAGAAGACATTTCTTGAACTCTATAAAAGGGCGAACGGTGATTTTAGCGAACTAGTAAAATCAGAGGCAGGAATAATCGCTATTCACGTCATGTCTGAAACTGAATTGTTCCGCAAACTTATGGTTAGACAGGAAGCGATGACAGGTGCAAGAGGGGATGTCCCCCGGCCTGCCGATAGAGAAGTGGTTTTGGATGCGTATGCCGGTCAAATACAAAGATTAAGTGAGGGTGTGAGGCAAGCGATAAATCAGCTTGTTGATGCTTTTGGATTAATAGATGCTCAAGGCAGGCTCGTATTAAACAGAGGTGCGGGAGCAATCAGCTGGAATTTTTTACCAGCTGAGGAGAGAGCCTATTTGGAATATATGAGAGATAATTCTTTGGCAACAGATGATAGGGTGGTGACTGAATTAATGGAGACAGGTCGGGCGCACGCCGATCTTTATCATCTATTGGGGGTAAAGCTAAATATGATGGGTAATTTTACCAGTTGGGATTCCTTTGCCTTAACTGCAGCGGGAAATGCACAGGTAAATCCAGATGCTTTGGGATATAACGTTGCAAGTCGGTGGAATGGTTATAGGATGAGAAGAGCAAGAGAGGGAGGTATGTTTGTTGGTCCTTTATCTCAACAGCGGAGGGTGGAAATATGGGATAAGGCTCAGAGAGAGACTGTAGTGCATTTTACCGAGAGGGCGTTGGAATTACTTAATACTGAGCCTGGAAAGGTATTTAGACCTGTAATCGAGCAACTTGATTCTAAAAGGGCTGCAGCAGCAAAACCGAGAATGACAGAAGCTCAAAAACAGATGCGGGGTGAGGAGTTAGAGGATGCAAAGGCCAGAAGAACAGAAAAAAGATCTCAATTGCAAACTGCAAGGGAAGCAGTTACAAGACTTGAGGGAGAGTTGCAGGGTTTAAGAAACAACCAGGCAAGTTTACAGCAGGAACAGGGAAATTTGGAGGGGGAAATAAGAGAAATGACCGAGGCAAGAAGTACTATCGAAAGGGAAAAAGAGGAGGCTCGTCGTGAAAATAGAAGACTTTATAATGATGCAATGGTTCATAATAATATAGGACTGGCTCGGCAATATAAAACCGAGTGGCAGGAAGATGAAGCGGAATTTAATTCAAGGCTGGCTGAAGTTGATAGGCGAAATACTGAAAGAGGATTGGCTGCAAAACAAACGAGATTAACTGAAGTGAAAAGAGATTTAGCCAGTATTCCGACAAAAGAGCGAGAACGGCAGGTAAAAGATCAGGAGGTCACTCAGTTGACGGGTGAGATAACCAATTTAGAAACTGAAATTTTGAGACTAAGTGAAGTGGTTAAAGATGCGGAAAAGCCTATATCGGCATCAGAAGATGTTATACACATAATCGACACTGCAAAGGCTGCACTTCTTAGATACGGACAGATTCATGGAGAACTTAATGATCCTGATAATCAACAGGAGTTTTCCATGCAAAGTTTGACTGATATATCTCAAGAGACGATTGTAGCGCCACCGGGTGATGCTACAAGAACCAACGTGACGCTTCTTCACGGTTATAGCATGATACAGAGACTTGTTTTTGGAAGAGTTCCGGGTGGCGTTCAGGCGGTTGACCATGCCAGATGGGCTTCTGAGCTTTTACCTCCGGAAGCAGTGGCAGATATTCTAGTTGAGCGGTTTGAGTTGACCTTAAATCCTGGCGACAGGTTGGAACAAGCGCTTTCAGCCTTAAGAACTCTTTATGAAGGGGGAAGCTTATCTCGTGTAGATTTACAATTGGCAATATTTGATATGATGAAAGTGGTAGAGAATAGAATTGAAAATTATCCTGTCTAAATTTTTAAGGTAAATATGGTTGTAACGACGCAGCAGCTTCTTAAATTCCTGCCGATTGATGAAAAAGTCAGGCAGGATACTCTTGCTAAAATCGGGTCATATACTCCCGACCAGAAACTGATGCTAGAGAAAATCTTATGGTCAGCATACTATGACTATCTAAAGGCCAACATCCAATATGAATTTGAAAGAGCGCTTCTGGATGTACAAGAAGGAAAAAGATCAATGGATAAGAGTTTATATAGGAAAATAGAAGATCAGGTATATCAAAAATTTATGCGTGATTTGCGTGAACAACAAGAGAGCGAGACGATTACGCAGTTAAGAGATGAATTCAAACAAATGATTTCTTCGAAAGTTGAAGTGAATGGAAAGGCTTTACCAGGTTCTTCTTCTACTAAATAATTGCTCCATTTATCTGTTCTACCGGCAATCCAGCAAGTATTCTGGCAACTTTGATTGTGTATAAACGATTTGGGTTCATTCCACGAAGAGGTCCGGCCTGAGGAAGTCGTGTCCATACCTCGCTTGGTATAGTCTTAAATGCCTGACGAAGACCTGCTGGTACGGTGGGGTCAGTCATAATCTGGCGTGTTGTAATAAGCCCAAGAAGATTTGATATATTCATTCGATTGAAACCAGCCAAATAGGCTTGCACCTCTCTCATATTTTGATCTTCTATATCTAAATCAGCAGTAACCGCTGGGTTGGCTCCTGCTCTTGTAGCAACGATTCTGTTTCGCTGAACCGCGATGATTCCTCCATTGTCAGGTCTTGCATTGTGGCCGTTGCGACGAATATCTGTTCCAGTCAATATAGCTATATTATGTAGTAGCATGATTTGAGCCGCTGCGTCATTGGTTTGAGTGTTTAACCAATCTACTCTGGCAATATCAATTCGTGCCCTACCGGGTCCGGCATCATGGATAAGAGATGTTTCTTGACGGACTCTTTCCTGAAAGAATAAAATTTGTGGAAGAATTGTTGGTATTGAATCTGCCATGGCATTTGCTACTCCCAGATTTTGAGCAATTGTCCTCACGTCATTCACAATTGTTTGTACATCATTTATTGCTCCAGTGGCAGGATTTATTCTAGGCGCTCCAACTTTTTCGGCTTCACCTATAAAGGAATCTATAGCAGTTCTTATTGTGGCAAGAGGGCAGTTATTGGCGTTGGGTACCGCTATCAACCCGCCGTCTGTTCTAAAATTTCCGATAGTCACAATCATTTCTCTGGGTGTTGCGGTAGGAGAGGCGTTTACAATATCCGCTTGAGTGCGAAGCAGGGGTCGTAGTTGTTCAAGATTTCTTGCTGCGTGTGCTTGAGTAAACTCGGGAATGTTGGTGTGTTGCACGTTGGTCCAAAACTGGTCAATAGCATTTATGACGTTGGCAATATCAGCTCCCCTGGCATTGGCCATTCCGATATTTCCTGTTAGGGTTTTTCTCTCAACAACTGCATTGAGTACTGTTTCCCGTGTGGCTGCAGCGGTGAGGCCTAGTGATGCACGATTGATGGTATTTATCTGTGGTTCTATATCGGCATATCTGGCACCGGCAAAGCCGTAATTATTAGCAAGAGTCACGAAATTGTCAACTCTTCTGACTACTCCGGTATCACCTTCAAGCATGTCAGTGTTTGCCGTGGCAATACCGATTGCCAAGGCGTTATCTCTGTATGTACGGGCCAGATTTATGATCTCATCCGGTGTCGCATTGGCAGCAGCGTGAAGTATGTTGCCAGCAGCTGTCAAAGTATTTCTGAAGTTTCTGGCCGAATCAGCTGTCGGTGTAATATCCGGAAAGCCGGCAGCTCTGGCTCTTTGAATTATTCCGTGGATCACTGCAGTAAGATTAGCCGGTGTGTCAGCATTTGCGTTTGCGACATTAAGGACTGTGGCATCTTGTCTGATTTGACTTACGACGACATTTATATCTCTTTGGGTCATGGCCCCAAAAACTCTGGCATCTTCAGCATTTCTTCTGAAATCTATCAGTCTTTGAGCAATGGTTTCAGGAAGCTCGGCGTTATTTATGGTTATTTGGGCTGCTGTAGCATCATTTCGAAGCGTAACGATTAGTGGATCCAAATTACCAGTAGTGTCAACGCCGGGAAGCGCTGTGGATAATAACTGCCTTAAGTTAGTAACTCTTTCAGCCTGTATTCTAAGAGCGTCGGCGGCAGGAGGAACTACAGCGCTGGTTGCTCTAGCGCTTTGACTGCTTGTTTCCTCAAGTGCTATTAATATTTCATCAAGACTTCCAGTTTTTCCGATTGCAGTACCTGCGGTTTTGATATTTACTGCTAAAGTGGACATAAGTGCAGTATTTGCATCGGTTATCCCTCTTGCTATCGCTCTTTGTCTTAATTTAACCAAAGTATCCGCCTTGACTTCCAAAGTTAACGCATTATCAAGTCCAGCTGCCTGTGCCTCGGTGTTTATAAAGGCAACCACGCTTGACAATTGATCTGCCCTGACATCCCCGGTATATTTAGCTTTTTCTGCATGATCACGCAAAGTCTTCACCCGTGCCAATCTAGTCTCCAGGGAAACCCCATTGTCGTTTTGATTAATATTAAAATATTGTTGGGCGTCCTGTCTTATTTGGGAAGCGATATCTGTATAAGATGTGCCGGGAGCTCTTTGGTAACCTGCCCCAGCTGCCAGATTGTTGAACCGGTCAATACCTGTGAGAAAATTTCTGATTGATGTGCTGTCGTTGAAGGTAAAACCTATTGCTTCTGCAATGCCGCGAAGCTGTCTTTTGATATTGTCCATTGATGTGTTATTTACGTTTTGGATTCCGGCTATGGTTTCTGCATCATGGCGTAAAGCCGTAATTGCGTCGAATTTATTTTGCCAAGTATCTGTCGCGTCAATTCCTGCAGCTCTGGCATCTGTGTTGATATTTGTCATGAGATGGGTTATATCAACCTGATGTTCTCCCCTTGCGTCTGCGACTCCTGAGGCTTGCGCGTGGTCACGAAACTCATTGACTACTCGGAGTGATTCGCCGACGTTTTGATTGTATGCGTCAAAACCTGTTTGAATCCTTATGGCATCCTGTCTGGTAGTTTCCACTGTATTTAGTATTTGGTAGGCAGCAGTATGGTCTGGTAGACCAAGTGTGGCACGATGTGTTTCAAGTGTAGCAACCTGTTCTGTAAGACTTGCTCCGGCAATATTATTTTTCGTTATTAGAGTTCTGAATCCTCTGACATTATCGGCAACCGTCTGAATATCTGCATTTCTGTCATATCCCATTGTTTGCGCATCAGTGCGATATTGTGTGGCAGAAGTGATGATGTCAGTAAGTGGTGCATCCTGTGTCAGTCTCAATGCTCCGGTTGTATGTCTCATCTCATCAATAAGGTCTCCAACATGCCCGGCCTGAACTTCGGCAAACCCGGCTGTTCTGGTATTTTGAAGAATTGTAGTGATCTGTCCGAGAAGTTCCTCAGGAGTTTGGTCTAGATGATCCGGGATTTGGAGTAACCCCGCAGTATTATAGATGTTATCAACTGTTGTGCTAAAATCCCCCGCAACAACTTCTACTTTTGCAGTCTTTATTTTCTTATTGAACTCGACAAGTTTTTGAGCGATCTCAGTTGGAGATAAATTGTCAATATTTTCCAGTTGAGCGACTCCTGCGCGTGCTTGCAATTCCATGGTAATCGATTCAGTAGGAGTCTGGGCATTATCAGCATCATCGATTCCAGCATTTTTGGCAGCTACTCTGAATTTTTGTACGTCGGTTTGTATCGTGCGCAATGAATTAGCAAGATCATCTGCGTTTTCAACACCCGCCCCAATTTCCTCCTTGATTACTTTATCAGCAGCACTGACGATAACTGCTAACGGTTGGTTGGCTGAGTCTTTTACTCTGAGCGCAGGACCTTGTATTCGTAGTTGCCGTGCCATTTCCTCCATCCTACGATTGGCAAGGTTTCCAAAATGTGCAGCCCTTACGCTATTTCTGAGGTTTCTAATATCTTGGGCAATTTCATATGCCAGGCGCGGCCGTTGGTTTTGTTGAATATTAATACCACCTGCAATTTGTGCGTCGTTTATGACATGGCTGCCCAATTCCCTAAGAGGCATAGTATTAGTCCGATCAGTGATTAGAGCGGCGTCAACCATATTACGTAGTCCAATTGCGCGGTTGACGATTTCTTGTATCCGATGTTGTTGTTGTTGACGTCTTGCCCCCTGTTGTTGATTGTCTCGGAAAAGGATATCCTGGTCTGCTCTTATGGTTCGTACCAAATCTGGTATGTTTTGTGTGATGTCGTACCCTGCTGTTTGTATCTGTGTAGTAAGAAAATTCTCAATTCTTCCGATAACCTCGTCCACATTGCCATCTCTACTTAGTTCCAGGTTTTCTGCATAATCTCTCAACCTGTTTTCTATCTGGTGTCGGGTGAGAGCGTCAATATTCCCCATGCGGATATTTCTTGTGGCTTGTGTTCTAAACGTTCCAAATCTATCAACGGCAGCAAATTGTTCAGCTACTGTTGTACCGCCCCCCGCTCCTGCTCTTTGTGCCCTGTCTGCCAAGTCTCCCAAAAGTTCATTCATAGGCCGCTGATTCCTTCCTATTGCATTTACAATGCCCAACCGATCAGCATGTTGCCGGAAATCGTCCACAGCATGAAGCGCTTCATCCATTGGTGCGGTAAAGGCATTCCCCATACCCGAAAGTTCAGCATCATGGCGGGTGTCATAAACAGATGTAGCAATATCCAAAAGAGAATCATGATTTAAATCTAGTCCGACAAGTGGAGCATCAGATGCCAAGATCGTATCTACACTTGCAGCCATTTCCTCAATTGTTGATCCGGTCAGCCCAAGTCTTGCTCCATGTTCTTGAAATTGTCTGAGGTGCGAAAGTATGTTTTCAGGTTCTGTCGCCAGGCTTCCTACCAGCGTTCCCAAATCTCTAATTTTTTGCTGTACTACGCTGGATTCATCATCGGGCTGTAAACCCATCATGTTTATATCACGCTGATACCGTTGTGCATTTCGGACAGCTTCTATATTTTCAGGATGATTTTCATTAAATGTTGGTTGGCCTTGTGTAATATTTGCGTTATAATTCCGGATTATTTCAATTGGCGTTAATGTTGTATTAACAGTTCCACCAAGACGTTTTCTTACCATATCGTAAGTCGTTTTTGCTCGGATAATTGCGTCGGCCGGTGTTGGTAGATTTTCGCCTAGATGAACCATAATTTCAGCGTAAAGCAGCTTCAGATGAAAGTCAAGCAATATTATCTACAAATTTCATCATTTTAGTCAGGATAACTTTATTGCTTTCGGTAAATGTTAGAGTTGTTAGTAATATAAAATACGAAAACATAGAAAGTTTGGGATTTTCTGATCCTCATCTGAATTTTTCATTGCACGGACCTGTTGTTGTTTTTGGGAAAATAATATAAATTATTAATAATCAAGAACGAACGGAATATTAGTAGTTATCCCTAAGTTTCGATTCTGTAAAAAATCATATGGATTCTATATTGATCAATACTGATGGGGGTGCAAGGGGAAATCCGGGACCTTCAGCCATTGGTGTAGTCATAAAAACCGAAAACGGGCAAGTTCTTGCGGAGTTGTCCCGAAACATCGGGCAAACGACCAATAATGTTGCTGAGTATGCAGCAGTAATTGAGGCACTGAAATGGTTAAAAAGTGATAAGGCGACAAAGGGTCAAAGTGACCAAATAGAGATCCATTTTTTCCTCGATTCGACATTAGTAGTAAACCAATTAAACGGGCTTTTTAAGGTAAAGGAAGCACATCTTAGGGAATTGATGTTTCAGGTAAGACGGTTAGAGCAAGAAGTTAAAGGGAATATTTCATACGCATATATCCCCAGGGAAAAAAACCAAAGAGCAGATTATCTGGTAAATAAAGCATTGGACAGTCGGGATTAGTCCGTTCCCCTTATCCAAATATTTATTCCCTTAGGTCATATTCTTATTTAAGTTGTATTTCCATAAACAAGAAGTATAGTAAAATAAATTCAATATGCAAAGACGGAAAGTTGTGGAGTTGGTTGAGGAAAAAGAATTACCTCAGACGCTTATCATTGGTGGTGCAATTATTGCAGATCTTCTTACGCAAAAATTGGAAGAGTTAAGTTGCCATGTGACAAAAACTGATTCATACTATCCGGCTTTAGGAAAGTTCGATTATATCTTCCAATTCGGTAATTTTTCTGCAGTTGAGATAGCCCAAAAAAATTATCTCAAGACAACCGGGAAAATCCTCTTTATAGAAACGGAAAAAGAAGTACTACCGGAAAAACCCGGGGGCATAAAAATCGTCCGTATCGGCGACATCAGCCTTTGGAATCCAGATAGGTTGGTTAATATACTCCTGAAAACTATATTTTCTAGCAATTATGAAATAGTAAATGTCAGGAAAATATCGTCACTAAAAAAAGATATTTACCGAAAATTTACCAAAGAGACTGTACCATTTAGCCGATCATTTGAAGAAAAAAAACCAATTGTTGAAAATCACAATTTTGTTCCTGAAGTTAAAAAGAATTTTTTGACTTCTACCAATGAGGTTTTTCCAAAAGAAAAACAAAAAGTTTTGCTTGTAAAAAAAAGACACTTAGTATCCAAAAAAAGTTTTGCTGTTTTCGGATTATTTATTTTATTGATAATTATTGTTGGTTTTTCAGCGATGTTATTTTATGTCTCCTCAGTAAAAGATCTTACCGGCCGTTTCCAAAAAGATATGGCAGCCTCCAATCCTACGGCGCTTTTAATCGATTTGAATGAGGCAAAAAATAAATTGTTTCTAGCCAAGAAGATCTACGGGGTTTCGGATACTCTACTTTTTCCTTTGCGCTCAACAACTTTTATGAGAAGTATTGGGGATGTTCTTTCGGCAACTGATGATTTACTTACAGCAGGACAAGATGCTTTTGCATTTACTATAGAGTTTCAGAAAAAAAATTCAGGATTCATTAACCAGAGTTCAAGCTTAACTCAAAGTGATCTTGACACTCTCAATCAGAAAATTATATCTTTGCAAAAATCTATGGTTCTAGCAAAACAACAGATGGACGAAGTGGATTTGCCATACTTTCCCAAGGATGATTACCTCTCATTTCTTACCTCTATTTCCCAACGTTTATCATCAGTGTCGGATATGTTGCCGGTAATGGAAAAATTGTTTCTTTCTGACAAACCCAAGCTTTACTTGGTTCTATTCCAAAATAGTATGGAACTTAGGCCAACGGGAGGGTTCATCGGGTCTTTTGGCCTATTGGCAGTTGATCATGGTAAAATTTTGGATTTCAAGATAGAAGATGTTTACACTGCTGACGGTCAGCTTAAAGGGCACGTTGATCCTCCCCTGCCTATTAGGAAATATATGTCTCAGCCAAATTTTTTCCTGAGGGACAGCAATTTTGATCCAGATTTTGCCGCATCAAGTATTCAAGCAGAGTTTTTTCTAAATAAAGAATTGGGTAAAAGCGCTGATGGCGTGATTGGTTTCAATCTCTTTGTCGTGCAAAAAATTCTGCAGACAGTTGGTCCTGTTAAGTTGCCTGATTTTAACAATGACGAGATAAACGCAGAGAATTTTTTCTTCAAAGCCCAGTACTATTCACAAAATAAGTTTTTTCCGGGTTCAACACAAAAGAGGGATTTTCTTACGGCGATGACAAATGTCCTTATAGATAGATTGAGTTCTAACAAAGGTTTTACCATGGTGGATCTATTGCCCGTTATTAAGCAGTCGCTTGATGAAAAAAATCTACTTTTGTATTCCAACGACGGTCAAACACAGGATTTGATAGAGAAACAGGGTTGGGGTGGAAGGACAGTGGAGGTAAAATGTCTGTCTAACTCTACAACCAGAGAGGTTAATGACTTGTCAAATCCCGATAAGTGTTACCCCGATTATCTTTCAATCATCGAAGCAAATCTTGGCGTGAACAAAGCAAACTATTTTGTCAGCAAGTCCGAGGCTGTTGAAAAAAAGATAGGGGCAGATGGCAGGATTGTTACTGTTTTAACTCTTTCATATCAAAACTCCAGCACGCCAGAGATTTACAGCAATGATACATATACTAATTATATCCGTGTCTTTGTGCCGGTGGGAAGTCATCTGGATAGCGTAACGCTAAATGACGTTCCAATGTCAGCCAATGACGTTGACCTGCAAAATTATGAGTTGGATAAAATGTCGTTTGGCTTCCTTATAAAAATAGCTCCGGAAAATAAAGGAATTGTGAAGGTTACTTATACATTACCCAGACCTGTTACAACAGCTGTTTCAGAATATCAGCTTTTTTTCCAGAAACAGGGGGGTGATAAGGTGGCGCCTTTTGTATTATCATTTACCTACCCCCCCCAGTTTTCCTTTTCTCCTGCAAATTTCAAATCTACTTCTGGGGGGAATACTGGCGAAGTATATTATTCTACAGACACTTCGGTTGACAGGATTTTTGCATTTAATAATTCAATACAATAGAAGATATGGTAATTGAGGGTAATAGTGATGTTGGAAGAGTAGTGCAACCTACACCAAGAAATAAAACTGAGGTGAGAAAAGATTTTGAAAGATTCGGATTTATTCCTCTAGGCCAAGCTTTAGAACCTTTTAGCAGAATTTCTGGAAGAGATCTCCATGCAACTGTTAAAGATAATTATGAGGGTAAAGCGCAAGAAAGTGTTCCAGATGCAGATGATATTAAGCCTTATTTTGATGCACAGAAAAAGAGAAAATATTGCGTACTTTTGAGGCGTGATCTTCCTAAGGAAACGCCAAATTATAAAGACGTTGCAGACACCATTCTGGTTGAGGAAGAAATGGAAGGCGGGTTAACTTTATTGTCTATTTTTGATTACTCATCGCCACCATGGAATCGGGAGATTTATTACGAAGCAGTAAGAGATGGTAAATTTATGGATGGGAAAGAAAATATTCCATATTTACGCTTGCGAGAGGTTATGGTAGTGGATAAAGAAAGCGATATTGCCGCCGTCTTATTTAAGCCAAGTGAAGGGGCAGGATATTTGTTAGATGCAGGTCTGATTGATAGAAAAAAATTGGAAGAAAAGAAGAATTGGGTAGGAAGATATGGTGCTTCTATATTATGGAAAGACTTTGCCTTGGTCGTTGATGTTCCAGATGCAAAAGAACAATTGACTCAATTTCCTAAAAGTGATGAATTGCCGGAGGCGTTAAATGGTTGGGTAGCCGCAGCTTTATATGAATTGCCTAAGGCAAAAGCGGCTGAGAATGTAGCTCGTATGAAAAGAAGAATAATTGATGTCTTAAATAAAAGAGGCTCAATAGGGAAAAAGTTAGCCAAGAATTTAGTTAACTTTCCAATCAGCGAAATGGCATTGGATGTATTGCATGGTAATGAACGTACTTATATGAAAGCACTAGTAGATTATAGGGAAGAATTGCGTAGTAATGAAGGAGAAGGTGCAGCGAATGAATTTTGGGATAGGATAAAATTACTCATGCGGTTGGTTAGAGGTGAAGTGCAAGAAAATAATATAGAAGAATTCACCAATTCGTTAGTTAGGTTAGGCTTTCCGAAGCTGGATTTAAGTCTTATTTAATAGAGTCTGGGAATAATTTCCGACACTCCTGTTTAGGGCTTTTTGCATCACTGATGTTGCCAGAAGTTTGTAGGGAGCCTGGGTGGGGAAAAGGTCGGCGACAAGATAAACTAGTTCAGGGAATCCGGGTAGATGTGAAGTTTGTCTGATAACCGTGGGGAATGATGATTCTAAAGGATGAGGCAGGAAATGAAGCTGAGACAATGTAAAGCGTTCCAGTTCCACCCGCCGTACCAGATAAGCCTCCTCTTTTATAAGATTTTTCATCTCCATGTCCATAAGGCGGAAAAACTCACTGTAAACATTTTTGGTCAGTCCCCCGCCCGGCATTTTAGTTATTGAAGTTTCATGTTTTAGTAATTCATTACCTACGGTTTTTTCAGGATAATCATATTTTGAATTTATTTCAGAGGTAAATCCTTCAGATAGATCGTCAAATACAGATTTGTCACTTTCATTCATTCTCTCCCCTATCTGTTTTATGCCAAGATAGATACCCTTTATGCTTTCTCTTATGGCAAGGCTGAGTAGATAAAGCGAAGAGTAAAGATGAAGAGCAGAATTTGTAAATTTTGACAGTTCATGATTCTCCCCCGTCCCCTCAATACCTTCTAAAAAGATTTTGGTCGATTCCGACGGTTTATATATCTGATCCATGGCAGTTTGGCTGAAGTTTTTAATCTCGTCAGACTGTCTTCGGAAGTTATTATCAGCCAGATTTTTTCTTGCCTGTTCCCAAAGATAAAAAAAATATGAATGAAAGTTGGCCAAATACTGGAATATCAAGGGTACAGAATCAGTAGATAAAGCATTTTTTATAGAGTGGTAGATTTTTTGTGTTTGGGCATCAGCTTTGTCTTCTGGAATTGGTTTTAGTGTCAGCATGGAAGTTTTTACTTAAACATGTAACGTTTTTAGAAGATTCTCTCCTTTTGTTTCAAAATCGAATTGTTTTTCTGTTTTCATTTCTTTTACAAAATCCTCTACTAAGAAAGAATTTTGAGTTTTATCAGGATTACTCAAAACATAATCGGTGAGAAGACGATAGTGATAATCATTTCTTTTACCGGTCGCATCTATTTGCAGCCACAATTGTTGGGAAAACGGTACATTTAATAACTTAAATGAATCTTGAACATTTCCACTTGCGATATAATCTTCGGATTTTAGAAGTAAATTATCCAAATAAGTTTCCAGATCTTTCTGGTAATTTTCATAATCTGTATTTTTCATCCAGTCTCCGCTTGCATAAATGTCAGGGTCAAAATGCAGGTTTTGCAGATTATAGGAATTGTCCGGTTTAGTCACTAAAGTGATTAAACCTGGATTTTTAAAAGTTCCCTCTTTTGCCAAATTATCAAAAATAGTCTCGGCGGTATTGTATGGCATATCAGTATCCACCATTTGGTACAATATATAGCGAAGCGGTTGGGGTAAAGATGATATGTCGGACGCATGTTTGGCTATAATGTCTTTTATAAAAAGTGCTTGGTCATGACTTCTTTGGTTGTCTCCATACGGCAGGCTTCGGTTTCTCAAAAATTCCAATGCGGGCGTAGTGGGTAATTCCAACATTCGCAGAATTCCCAGAGTTTGAGAAAAACCTACTTTGACGGTATAGTCAGGAGTTATTCCTGTGATTTTACTGATGAGATCTACTGCATATTTTATCCCCATATAGTGGCATGCATTTGAGATGTAGTCACTTTCTTTGTCTACTCCAGGCGTGTTGACAATTGTGCCTCTCGGAACTGAAGTAATTGTGATTATTCCTTGAGTATTATCAATCGTTATCATATGGATTGCGTCACATCTAGGACTTGCATCTCCTTTTCGTGCGTCTAGTCCAAGGAGAAGTATATTAGTCTTTTCCGGCAATGTTTGGAAGTTATTGGTATTAATTGATTTTATTAGTATCATATTACTTTTACTTTTGTTTTCCGTCGGTAGAGGACTAAGAAACACTGTTTCTTTGGGGTGGGAAGCATAAGAATAAGTAAGAGAGAAAATGACAGCAAAAAAAAGAGTTGTTAGGAAAAGGGAAATTTTGGGCAGTTTCTTCATCTTAGTTTATTATAAACACAAATGACGGAATAGAAAGAAGCGTCATAATTTTATAATAACCGTTGACTTTCGCCTTTCTAATAGATAAAATAATGTCCTGTCATTATGGAAAAACATACCTTAAAAGCAACTAAAAGAACCATATCCGGCCGCAAAGTCAAAAAACTGAGGCAGGAAGGCAATATCCCTGGTAATATATATGGTAAGAAAATAAAATCTCATGCAGTGCAACTTTCGGAAAAAGAACTGCTTTCAGTATATGCCAAAGTAGGGGAGACAGGGCTTGTAGAGTTAATTGTTGACGGAGAAGTTAGGCCGGTTTTAATACATAATATTCAGATGGATCCAGTCAGCAGCCGACCTCTTCACGTTGATTTCCATCAGGTTGATCTTAAAGAGAAAGTGACTACGAAAGTGCCTTTGGAGATGGTTGGAGAGTCTCCTGCGGTAAAGGATAAAGTAGGTGTGCTTCTAAACATCATGTCGGAGGTAGAAGTTGAAGCGCTTCCTGCTGATTTGCCTGAGAAGATAAAGGTTGATGTGTCAGGTCTTGCCTCGATTGACCAAGCCATAAAAGTGGCTGATCTGAAGATTTCTGATAAAGTAAAAATACTAACCGACCAAGCGCTTGAAATGGTTAAAGTAGCTCCATTGGTTTCAAAAGAAGCAGAGAAGATGGCCGCAGAAGAAGCTGCAGCTGCAGCCGCTGCAGCAACAGCTGCACCCGCAGCTAGCGGTGAAGGCGCAGTGCAAGAAGCTGGAGGAACTGCATCAACGAGCGGAAATGAAACAAAAGCTGCACAACAAGGAGCTTCTGTTGGAGCTGCGGCTACAAGTGGATCTGCAAAAGAAGCTGGTAAGTAATAATTTCTGGTACAGTATAATTTATTCCTCTTTTAATTTCCTGGTAAGTTCAATAACTGTTGGGTCAAACGGGGCGTTTTGATTGAGTATTTTGATATAATTGGAGGCACTGTTTTTATCTTCTTCTTCGAGGCTAATTACGGCTAATCTCATATAGGCATACAGATAATTTGGATGTGTGAGGTTTACTGATTGCCAGTATGCTTTTTCCTGATCAAGCCTTTCTTTAGCCGTCAATATGTTACCCAATTTATCCATAGGTGATGTAGTATTGTAAGTTTTATTTTTATCCCATACTGATAAAATATTTGAGTTTTGCGATTGGCTTCCTAAAACTTTACTCCCTTTTTCACTACTTGCAGGAATATTTGCTTCCTCTAAGTTATTGAAATATTCCTGGGCCAATATATATTCATGATATGAAGCGTCTTTGTTTATATTCAGATAAGACTGGCCGAGTTCTTCATGAAGTGCTGATGTAAAGGGAGTGGCTAAAATCTCTTGTTTTATTTTCTTGATGTGATTTTTTGGGTTAGTTATGGGAAGGATAGTATTGATAGATAAAAATAATAGAACTACGGATAGGAATATATTTCTAAAACTGAATATTTGAAGCGGTGCGGCAATTATGCGGGTAATATGCGGGAATTGTTTCTTAAGTGACGTAAGTGAAAGGGGTGTAGTCATTTTTAGCATAAAAATTTTTCAGAGGCAAAATTATTATATTCGGAAATATGATAATTGGCAAGGTTACGGATGGATTTATTGCATTGGTTATCGCTTGACGTAAAAAGGATAATAAATCAAAATGAAATAAATAAGTTAACAAATAAGTCGGTGATTGTGGACAACTTTAAACTCAATAATCAATCTGAAAGTAAGGATATTGCCTCTAGTTTTTCAACTGAGTCAGATCAGACGAGGTGGTATGCTGGTGAAAATACAACGTCTAGTCAAATTCCGGTATTTTCGCAATCACCCGAAAGGAATCCCAAAATACTTCTTCATGCAAAAGGGGATGGTATTCCTATATGGTTTTATTTTATATTTCTTCTTACTTTTTTTTTGTTTATTGCTGTAACCACACTTCTATTTACTACGTTTTTTAAGGTTAATACTGATATGCATTTGCCAGGATTTGTTAATACTTTACAGAAAGTGACGCCCACAATCTCTTTAGAGGAAACTCCAGTATTGACTTCTCCTCCGATATTATCCGTACCAATTGCAACTAATTCATCAATAGTAATTCCTGTAATTCCCGCCTCAACATCTTCCCATTTAGCAACAACTTCGTCATATCCTGCTGGTTATATGTTGTTGACATTTTTGAGATTGATTAATTGAGAAGTTAGACTTTGTGTGGAGAAATTAAACCTTTGCAGTAATTCTTTTAAGGGAGATTCCAGCAATAAAGCTGCCTCCCAAAATTAGCCAGGCTATATCTTCTGGGCCTGTAGCCGGAATTTGTTCAGGTGAGGATGTACGGCTTCGGGAAAAAGTATTGTTTGAAGAATTATTGCCCCCCGATATAACTTTCATATAGACAGAAGGCGTTGGTGTTTTTTGAGTTAATACCGGTGTAGGCGAAGGAGAAATTTGGGCCAGCCTTAAGGATGGAGGAATAAAGTTGCCAAACTTATCTCTTAGGGTTGATGCTATTCGGCTACTTGAAAGTATAACAATAATAAGGATAATAAATCCTAAAAATATAAGAATGAATCTGCTTGAAGTCATATATAAATATAATCCGCAATAATGCGGAAATTCGGCCTATAATATACTAATATGGTCAGTTTGTCAAGTTTTGGCTTGATATAAAAGTCTGAACCTAAAATTGTCAATGAATTATATTTGTGTGGTAGAATAGGAAACGTTTTGCTATCTACCTCTTTGAGAAAATTAGAAAAATGAATAATCAGTATAATAGTGTCACATATGGTCTGTTAAACCTCTCTGAAGTTCGTGAAAGAATACTCCAGTTTATGGAAAAATTGCCTCAGGAAAAATACCAGATTGTAATAGGGACAGATTCACAGCCTAAAAACGGGTCAGGAATAGATTTTGTTACAGCAATTGTGGTACACCGTATTGGAACGGGAGGGATATATTTCTGGAAGAGGATTGTTGAAGTAAAAAACATGGTTTTGCGCAGCCGAATTTATAAAGAAGCAACCTTATCTCTAGTTGCTGCAGACGAGTTTCTGAATGTTTTTGAGAAAGATGGGATTACAAAGTATGATGTAGAGATACATGTTGATATTGGTAACAGGGGAGAGACTAAAGAAATGATAACTGAAATTGTTGGAATGATAAGAGGTTCAGGTTTTAGGGTAAAGACAAAGCCTGAGTCTTACGGAGCGTCAAAAGTGGCAGATAGACACACGTGAAACTCTATTTATTTCGGAGGGAGGTGATAGACCTTGAATTCTAAAAGTTATGTAATCGCGTTGATAGTGGTGATACTTGCGGTTGCTGCAGGATATTTTGCAGTAAAAGGTAAACAGTCAAAAAGCGAAATGAGCGTTAGTACAACAAACGAGACCGAAAGAGTCCAAAACGTAATGCGAAATACCGCTTCAGGATCATCAAGTACTATAAAAAACGAGAACGTTGTCGCTTCAAGTTCAGCTGCTGGTTCTTCTTCGGCTTCAGAAAGAGGGCAATCTATGGTAAAAGAATCGGTTGATTATACTGATAATGGTTTTGTGCCAAATATCATTAATATAAAGATAGGTACATCAGTTACTTGGATAAATAAGACCGGTTCACTGATGTGGGTAGCCTCAAATCCACATCCGGTTCATACCGATTTGCCGGGATTTGATCAATTAAGCAGCATTGGGAAAGATGGAACGTATACTTATACTTTTGAAAAAGTCGGAAACTGGGGATATCACAATCATATGTTACCGTCAGACACTGGTGTGGTGAAAGTGACACAATAAACTCGATTTGTAGTTTTATTGTTTATCTGTAGGTTTGGGAATGTTTGTAGGAGGTAGAATACAGCCACCTTTTGGTTCTGTGCCCTGGATAAAATATTCAATATGTCCATAACATGGTATAGAAATGATATCTGACGGTGGCGAGAATGGTTTATCAGGGGTATTTGAAAGCAGGTTAACCATGATGTCGTGCCAGATTGGAGCTGCGCCAGTGATTCCCGAAGTGAGAAGTGGATTCATCGGAGAATTGTCATTATTGCCTACCCATGCGGCAACAACATAATCGGGCGTATAGCCTATTGTCCAATTGTCTCTTTTATTGTCACTGGTGCCTGTTTTGACGGCTACGGTTTTACCGGGGATGACAAGTGACGAGTTGGGGCCGAAAGCCGGGATTCGAGCGTTGTTGTCGGATAATATACTTGAAAGAATAAAGCTTATACCAGGTGATACTGCCTGTGTCTCATTATCAGTGATCGGAGAAGGAAGAATTTCTCCCCTGTAGTTTTCGATTTTCAAAAAAGGCGTCAGATCATGTTTTATTCCATTGTCAGCCAAAGTTCCATAGACTTTGGTCATGTCAATCATTGTGACATCAGCTGCTCCAAGAGTCAGTGATAGACCATAAAGACTGTCATTGTTCCAGGTGGTAATCCCCATAAGTTTTCCCTGTTCAATCATATTTTTTACACCAATTGCCGTCAAAACTTTAACCGCTGGAATGTTAAAGGATGATGCCAATGCCACCCTTAAAGGTACATTTCCATGGAATTTACCATCGTAGTTTACAGGTGAGTAAGAAGGCGCACCTGGCGAAGTGAATGTAACCGGTGAATCATTGATAATAGTTGCAGCTGTATAACCCATGCTTAGAGCTTTAGCGTAATTGACAACTTTTATTGACGAACCAGGTTGACGAAGTGCTGTGGTAAGATTTACATTTCCGTCGGAATTTTTATCAAAATAATTGGCTGATCCAACCATAGCTAATATTTGCCCATTTTTTGGATCAGTGATAAGCACCGCTCCATTACCTACATTCAGCGATTTCAGATTTTCTATGTTGTTAGTGACGATTTTTTGCGCCATTTCCTGTATGGAAAGGTCAAGTGTTGTTGTGACACGCAGGCCTCCCATTTCTACCAATCTGGGTCCGTATTGTTCTTCCAGTAAATCCTTGACGTACATGACAAAATGTGGAGCTGCAATAGGTACTGAGGGTTTTCGTAGATTTAGAGGTTCATTTTTTGCCTGTTGTGCTTCTTGAGCTGAAATGTAACCACTTTTTACCATTTCATCTAATACTTCCTCCTGTCTTACTTTCGCAAGCTCAGGGCGTGTTCCAAAAGGGGAGTAAAGCGTTGGCGCTGCAGGTAGCCCTGCTATAAGTGCGGCTTGAGGTAGTGTCAGATTTTGGACCTTTTTACCGAAATATGTTTCTGAAGCAGCTTCTATTCCCCATGCAGTCCCGCCGTAAGGGACCTGGTTGAGATACATTTCTAGAATCTGGTCTTTGGAATAAATTTGTTCTGCCCATACAGAAAGAACAATCTCTTTCAGTTTTCTCTCAAAAGTTTTTTCAGGTGTAAGAAGGGCGCTTCTGACAAGTTGTTGTGTAATTGTGGAACCTCCTTCTAGATTGGATGAATTTATATCATGAAGAGCGGCCCTGACAATTCCCGGGATAGAAAAACCTCCGTGGTTATAAAAGCCTTTATCTTCTACTGCAACAGTAGCTTCCTTAACTATCAACGGGACTTCTGACAGCTTGACAGGTGTGCGGTTTTCATCAGCATAAATTTCGTATAAAAGTTTTCCGTTTCTATCATAAATTTTTGTGGTAGTGGGTACGGCACGGTTGGAAAGAAAAATAGGATTCGGCAGCGACTGGATTTCACTGTTTAGTTCTAAAGCGGTTGCGATGATGGCAACCGCTAACGCTCCAAGGAAAAAATATTTAATTTTAATAATCAGCAGTTTTATCGCTCTTTTTATTTTTATGGATTTTTGCATGGAGGGCCAGGGAATACGAAATGAGTTAATTTTTTGCTGTAAGATTGAGATTTTATCTCTTATGTCTTCCAGAGTATGTCTTTTTCTAAAGATTATTACGGGTTTGGTTTGTGGTTTTACTTTTATAGCTGGCGGTTTGAATTTAATCTTTGCCAAGGAAAGTTTGAGCAAGATCAGTATTTTACTTATTGATGCCCCCAAAATAATATAGGTCTTATAGACAAGTGATGGTATTTTTTTGAATGGGAAAATAATGAGGTCACCGATCCATTTTAGGAATAATATCGGTAAGAGAAAGATTAAGGCTAAAACATTTGTTTTATTCGTCTTATAATCACGTTGTGACGGTCTTTTTACCATGGTGAGAAAATATATCACACATTATAGGGTGTGTAAAGAGTGAGGGGAAAGTTAAAGACTAATATTATTTACTAGATTTCCTATTTCGTGAGAACAGTTGATGAGGTGTTTATTAGCGTATGAGATCAAAGTTTTATGTTAGTTATTGGATCGCCTCCATCATGAGAACAGTCAAGACAATATTTACCAAACATATCAGACACGACCTGGTGTTGTTCCATGGAAACGTTATCTGTCTGATTAGGCGAAGCCATTTTATGCGTAGTTTTGTCAACGGCAATAGTTTGCTCAAGATGTTCTGGTTCGGTTGGGACCGTTCCTTTTATGAAATACTCATAACGTGTTGCACAACCTTTATCTGAAGCGTTGGGATCGGAATTTGGAGGTGTCAGTCCTGATAATGAGCAAATTTGCGCCCCGACTATACCGTCCGGTTGTCGAGGCCAAATATCGGGCTGATTTTTTAAAACGGACGTCATCACTTTGTTCCATATTGGAGCAGCTCCCGTTATACCCGATGCAAGAAACGGATTCATCGGAGAATTGTCATTATTGCCTACCCATGTGGCTACCAGAAAATTCGGAGTATAGCCTATTGTCCAGTTGTCACGTTTATCATCAGTCGTACCGGTTTTGACGGAAACGGCATGTTTCGGTATGACAAGGGCAGAGTCGGGGCCAAATTCCATAGTGCGGGCGTTATTATCAAGAAGAATGTGTGAAATAAGAAATGACGTTTCCATGGAAAAAATTCTTGGACCTGAAATAAGTATAGAAGAAGGGTAGTTTAACGGTTTTTCCACATCTTTGACGAAATTAGGATCTTTATATTCTTCCAGTGTTTTTCCATTATTATCCTCTACTTTCAGAATTGAGATTAGATCGCGCCTAATACCGGTGTTTGCAAAGACTCCATAAGCTTGGGCCATATCAAGCATAGTGACATCTCCTCCCCCCAAAGTCAAAGACAGTCCATATTTTGATGGGTCTTTATAGGTAGTGATACCCATGGCAGAGGCCGTTGCTATCATGGTTTTAACACTGTTGACGGCCATCATTTTTACCGCAGGTATATTTATGGAATTTCCCAGAGCAAAGCGGAGTTGCACTGGTCCGTGGAATTTACCGTCATAATTTACCGGACAATACGGCTTTTGTCCAGCTACGTCAAAACAAGTGGGAGTGTCAAGAAAAACCGTGGATGCAGTGACTTTATGTGATTCCAGACCGATGGCATAGTTTATAGGTTTGATTGAAGATCCTGGTTGTCGAAGAGCAGTCGTGACGTTGAAATTTCCAGAATCAGAGGCAAAATAATCTTTTGAACCTACCATAGCCAGAATTTCCCCGGTTGTAGGTCTTGTTATTACAACGGCTCCATTGCTGACGTTTAAGGCTTTCAGTTTCGCTACTTCACTGGCAACAGTGTCCTGGGCCATTTCTTGAAGAGGAAGGTCAAGTGTGGTTGTGACTTTCAACCCTCCCTGTTCGACTATTTTTTCACCATATTTATTCACCAATTGTTCTTTGATATACATTACAAAGTGTGGAGCTTTAATGTCTGTCTGTTGGGGGCGGAAATGTAAAATTTCGTTTTCGGCTTTTTCCATCTGATCTTTTCCAATGTATCCATCATCAACCATTCTTTGTAGTACTTCCCTTTGTCGTTGGATAGCGTATTCAGGATGAGCTCCGAAAGGAGAATAAATTGTCGGAGCTTGTGGTAGGCCAGCAAGAAGAGTAGATTGTGCCAGATCAAGATCTTTAGCGTGTATGCCAAAATAAGTTTGGGCGGCAGCTTCTATCCCCCAGGCTGTACCGCCATAGGGGACCTGATTGAGATACATTTCAAGAATTTGGTCCTTGGAATACAATTTTTCAGTCCAGTATGAGAGAATAATTTCTCTAATTTTTCTTGTAACGGTTCGTTCAGGTGTTAAAAGAGCATTTTTGACCAGTTGTTGAGTTATAGTAGAACCTCCTTGAAGTTGTCTGCGTAACAGAGTGTCACGTACTGCTCTTATGATTCCACCTATGGGATCTATGCCGCCATGTTTATAAAAATCTTTATCCTCAATAGCTATAGTTGCCTCTCGGAGGGAGATTGGAATAACTGCTAGTTTTACTAATGTCCTATTCTGGTTGGCATATATGTTGTATAAAAGGGTACCGTTTCTGTCAAAAATTTTTGTCGTTTGAGGGACTTCCCGAAGAGAAAGTTTGGTAGGAGAAGGTAAATCCTTTAATATAGAAAAAAGGTAATAAATCGACGATAGGCATAACATAGCCACTACAATAATAAAAATGAATTTCTTTTTGTAGAATATCTGCTTTGACTTCAGTTTTCCGGCTTTCACAAAAATTCCGTTTTTCATAAAAGGGTTTTTTATTATACAATATTATCCGGACGGATTTTAGATTTGTTATCAATACGTGTAGTTCCTTAATGTAATATACAGAGCAGATTTCTCCATGGAAATAGCAAGGTTGTATATGGATAACTATTGGTTTGTTTGTTACGGTCTATATGCAAAATTTTTCTCTACATGGTAATTGGGTAGACCTAATCATAATTCTAGTTTTTATTTTTTATCTTCTTGAGGGATGGGGGAGAGGTTTGCTTTTGGGATTGGTGGATTTGGGAGGATTTTTGCTTTCATTTATCGGATCCTTGAAATTTTACAATATTGTTGCTGATCTTATTGTGAGCAATTTTTCCCTATCCCGTGGAATTGCCAATGCTGCAGGATTTTTACTTGTTGGGTTTATATTTGAACTGGTTTTTTCCACACTAATAAATTTTTTATACGGCAAAGTATATCCCAAGTTTATTGACGGGTTAAAAAAACAGAAACTTTACTCATATTCCATCCTGGTCAATAAAGCATTAGGACTTATTCCTGCAATGGGGGAAGCGGTCATATTTGTAGCTTTTATACTGACTCTTCTGATCGCTTTGCCCATAAAAGGAAGTGTAAAAAAAGATATTATCTCATCAAGGATTGGTGGAATCCTGGTTGCCAAAACTCAAGGTATCGAAAGTACTCTTAATATTGTTTTTGGACAGGCAGTAAACGAGACTCTTAATTTCATCACTATAAATCCAAATCCCCAATCAGAGGAAAAAGTCAATCTAAACTTTACACAAAAGAATGTTTCCGTTGATGAAACTGCTGAGACTACAATGCTGAATTTGGTAAATCAGGCTCGGGTGCAGAACGGTTTGAGGGGATTGTCTCTTGATTATAGGTTGCGGGATCTTGCTCGCGCGTACGCCAAAGACATGTTTGCTAGGGGATATTTCTCCCATTACAATCCGGAAGGACAATCTCCCTTTGACCGGATGCAAAAAGCAGGAATAAGTTTTCTTTCCGCAGGAGAAAATTTGGCGCTAGCGCCAAATGTGGATTTAGCCTTTCAGGGTCTTATGAACAGTCCCGGACACCGTGCAAACATACTTTCTCCAGAATTCCATAAAGTGGGCGTAGGGGTAATGGATGGCGGAATTTATGGGGAAATGTTTGTACAGGAATTTACCAACTAAAATGCGCGTACTTATCCAAAGGGTAACCTCTGCAAAAGTTTATATTGGCAATAAAATTGTAGGAGAAATAGGAAAAGGTTATCTAATTTTATTGGGAGTAAAAGAGGGAGATTATGAAGGAGATTCAGATGTATTAGCCGAAAAAACTGTAAATTTGCGGATTATGAGTGATGCAGAAGACAGGATGAATTTGTCTATTTTGGATGTAAACGGTGAGATATTGGTGGTATCGCAATTCACTTTATATGCCGATACTGGTGTGGGTCGAAGACCTTCTTTCATAAAAGCGGGCAAACCGGAAAGAGCAAAAATTCTTTATGAGTCTTTTATTAAAAAATTAAAAGATTTGGGTGTGCGGAAAGTAGCAACTGGCGAATTTGGGGCTTATATGAATATTAGTTTGGTTAATGACGGACCGGTGACTATCATGTTGGAATCAGGCGGGATTAAGGTTGTACGATAATACCCTTTTTGCTATCGTAGTGTAATATGGCATACAATAATTATTTTTCGGAAATCGCTGACGGCAAATCTCCGGCTACATACAACTATTTTGACGGAGAGAAATGGACAGTTTCGCTTTCAGGAAAAACCATCGACGTTGTTTCACCGATTGACGGCAAAGTCATGGGGAAAATACAAGAAGTTTCCCATTCAGAGATTGACCAGGCGATTGACAGAGCGAAAGAAGCACAACTTTCGTGGAAGTCCATTCCCATGATAAAAAGGGCAAAAATATTACATCTTGCCGCTGACTGGATAAGGCAGCATGAGCATTATCTTACTACAACACTTATAAGAGAAATAGGTAAACCTTTTTCAGAAGCAAAGGATGAAATTTTAAGAAGTGCAGACATGATAGATTACTTTGCCAATGAAGGATTACATGTGACTGGTGAGGAGTTATCAGGCGAGGTATTTCCGGGATATGATCAGACGAAAATGGCGATAGTGGAACGCGTGCCTTTGGGAACCGTTTTGGCAATTGCTCCTTTTAACTACCCGGTAAATCTTGCCGTTTCAAAGATTGCCCCAGCACTTATAATGGGAAATGCGGTCGTCTTTAAGCCTCCTTCACAAGGTGGTATATCCGGTTTGCACCTTGCCCAAATTTTTTATCAGGCAGGATTGCCTAAAGGATTGATAGTGATTGTAACCGGTAGAGGAGAAGATACAGGCAATTATCTTTGTGTTCATCAGGGAATTGACATGGTTACGTTTACCGGTTCTTCACAAGTGGGTAAATCAATTGCTGAAGAAATAGGTATGATTCCAATACTTTTTGAGTGCGGTGGAAATAATCCGGCAATTGTATTGCCTGATGCTGACTTACAGTTTACTGCAACCGAAATAGTCAAAGGCGCTTTTTCTTTTGCCGGTCAAAGATGTACCGCCATAAAGTATGTATTGGGGATGTCTTCTACGATTGATGAACTCCTGCCGCTTGTGGTTGTAAAAACAAAAGAAATAATGAAAATGGGTGATCCTAGGGAAGAAAAATTCAACATGGGTCCGGTCATTTCAGATAGTTCTGCCCAGACTATTGAAAAAAGAATATTGAAAGCCAAAGCCGATGGTGCAAAGGTTGTGGTAGGTGGAAAAAGAGATGGTAGGTATATAGAGCCTACGATATTAGATATGGTAAAATCGTCAATGGAGATAATTCAGACAGAAACATTCGGGCCAGTTGTCTCTTTTATAAGAATAAATTCAGTAGATGAAGCGGTAAAAATCATAAGAGAGTCAAATTACGGTCTGCAGGCATCAGTTTTTACAAGTGATGAGGGGGCTGGTATAAAGTTGGCCCAAATTGTTGATGTAGGTACAGTTCAGATAAACAGTAAACCTCAAAGAGGTCCTGACCATTTTCCTTTTCTTGGGATAAAGGGAAGCGGCTCAGGGGTCCAGGGGATACGTTATACGCTTGAAGCCATGTCTCGTCTCAAACCCATAGTTCTGAACAAACCTCAGTAAATTTTGAACAATCCTTTTACATCAAAAGCTTGTATTGGAAATTTTCAGACAAAATTTTCACCTTCCTCGTTTTTTACCCGGTTACCCCAAGTGCTACTAAAGCGAGATTGAGTGTTTCAGTAGGATTGGTTTTATAAGTATCAATGACAATGTTGTATATTTTAGGATTCCAGAACTCTCTTGAGTGATACAGCTTATCCCATTTTTTCAGGTTTTCCCCTTCTCGGGTTTTCAGATGAATTATTGCTTTTTCAAGAGACATTTTATCCCTCTTAACAATTCTTTTTGCCCGGAGTGAATCGTCTGAGCAAGTGACGAATATTTTAAAGACGCCTTCTATATTTTTGGCATCAAAACCGGAAAGCCATGATTCTACAATAAGGTTTTTCTCCTTTTTTAATTTTTCTTTGATGAAATTGTCCAGTTGTAGATGGTATTCATCAGAAGATTGACCGGTTTGTTCCAGAGGTATGCCGTTTTTCCTGGCGTACTCGCGGTAAATTTCTCCTCCGTTTATCACCTGCCAACCAAGTTTTTCACCAAGCGCTTTGGAAAGGGTGGTGGCGCCACTTGCTGCGTGTCCTGAGACGGTAATGTTTCTTACTTCGGGAATAGTAATAGGTGTATTCATAGAGTAATATTAGCGGAAACGGTTATTCTTCTCAAGACTTTTAATTATTTTAAGACGTTGACTTAGTCTTTTTTGAGGATTAGAATATTAATTATTAAATGGGGAGCTTGATGGAAATCAGGCTGAGAGTTCTCGAAATATATCGGGATGACCCATATAACCTGATTTGGATAATGCCAACGCAGGGAAAATATACAGCCATTCCTTGCGGAATGGTTTTTTTATGTGAGAAGCAAAGCGACGAATCCATATGAGTAAAAAGAAAATTCAGATTGTCAGGTCCCTCCCGGAATGGGGGATTGAGCCTGTACCCCAAAAATATCAGATACTTGGTTTCTTTGATTATTTTGTCCTGTGGGGAGATTTGGGTATGGGTCTTCTTGTTCTTTTGGCAGGCAGTTTTCTTTCTCCGGGGCTTGGTTTTTTTCAGGCATTTACCGCAATTATCATAGGTTCTTTTGTCGGATGCATACTTTTGGCAGCTGTGGGTCTTATGGGCAGCAGGACTCATGCTCCAACAATGGTTCTTTTAAGATCGATTTTGGGCATAAGAGGATCATGGTTACCATCATTTTTTAATGTGATACAACTTATTGGCTGGACAATCTTTGAATTTGTCGTTATGGGCATGACGGCAGTGGCGATACTAAAATCACTCTTTGGATTTGGAAATTATTACATAAGTATCATTATATTTGCTTTTTTAGTCATTCTAATGGGAATAGGGGGAGTAACGGCTGTGGTAAGAAAGTGGCTCAAAAGGTATGCCGTGTGGATTGTGATTTTGACTACAGCTTGGTTGACTTATCATATTTTTGCCGGAAACAATATTTCCACACTTTTGAGAAAAGCCGGAGATGGTAGCCTCTCTTTCTGGTCTGGGGTGGATATAGTGATTGCTATGCCTATATCTTGGTTGCCTTTGATTGCTGATTTTAATAGGTTTGCAAAAAACGACAGGCATGCTTTTTGGGGGTCTTTTTGGGGGTATTTTCTCTCAAATATATGGCTTTATACTGTTGGCGCGGTCATACTTATGACAACTTCCATAACCCAGGAGACGATAGGATTCATTCAGGCGGTTTTATTGTCTGCCGGTTCACTGGCGCTTCTTATACTTTTGGTTGACGAGACAAAAGAAGCCTGGGCAGATTTATACTCTTCAGCAGTATCAACACAAAATATCTTTCCCCATATAAAGCAACGGACACTTATTATTTTTTTGGGAATATTCTCTTTAATTTCCGCAATGTTCCTGAATATTACACAGTATGAGAATTTCCTTTATCTTATAGGGTCAATATTCATTCCTCTTTTTGCCATTCTTATTACTGACTATTTTTTTATACATAAAGGAAATATAGCTACAAAAGAGCTTTATAGCAGACATGGTCTGTATTGGTTTTCAAAAGGAATTAATTGGTTGGCAATGTCATCTTGGGTTTTTGGGATTTTAGTCTACCAGTTTATTACCAGAAAACTGCCAGATCTGGGAGCATCCCTTCCGACATTTGTCTGCGTGTCTATTGTATATTTACTTTTTATGAAACTGAGAGTGATTTTCAATGAATATTGACTACAGTCTTTATTTGGTCACTGACAAGAATTTGGCCGGAAAAAAATCAGTCCTTTCAATTGTTGCATTAGCAATAGAAGGTGGAGTGACAATTGTGCAATATAGGGAAAAAAATGCTTCCACACGACTGATGATTGAAGAAGGTAGAGCTCTTCATAAAATTACAACGAAAGCGGGTATTCCTCTTATCATTGACGACAGGATTGATGTGGCATTGGCAATTGATGCTGAAGGAGTACATGTGGGGCAAAGCGATATGCCAGCAAATATTGTCCGACAGATTATCGGACGGGAAAAAATATTGGGGGTTACAGCGAGCAATGTGGTAGAAGCAAAAAAAGCAGTCAAAGACGGGGCTGACTATTTGGGTGTAAGTGACATTTTCGGCTCCACAACTAAAACAGATACAGGTAAGCCTGTCGGGATTGGCATGCTTAAAAAAATTAAAAAAGTGGTAAAAATTCCCATTGTAGGAATAGGAGGAGTAACTTTGGAAAATGCAAATCAAGTAATACGGGCGAGAGCCGATGGAATTGCCGTAATATCTGCAGTATTTCTGGTAAATGAACCGAAATTAGCTGCAGAAAAATTAAAAAAAATAGTTAGTGAAGCGAAAAGTTAATTTTATATAAATTATTAAATTTAATTATTAGGAGAGTTATGGATAAAAAATTAAATCAAGGAGCAGGAGAAATATTAAAAAGAGTGAGAGAAAAAAGACCGCTTCTGCACCATATTACTAATTTTGTCGTGATGAATGATACGGCAAATGTCACACTGCATGTGGGAGCTCTTCCAGTCATGGCCCATGCAAGGGAAGAGATGAAGGAAATGACAGGTATTGCAAACGCATTGGTTTTAAATATTGGAACATTATCAAAAGAATGGATTGAATCAATGTTTATTGCTGGAAGAAAAGCAAACAGCATGAGGATTCCGATTATACTTGACCCAGTTGGGGCAGGCGCTACTAAATTGCGTTCCAGTACTTCACTTGAGCTATTAAGTAAATTGGAAATAGCAGTATTGAGGGGAAACCACGGAGAGATAGGTGCTGTGGCTGGTGCAGGAGGTAAAGTAAAAGGAGTGGAAAGCGTTGAAGGCATAAAGGACCCAGTGAAAGTAGCACAAAGTCTAGCTAAAAAATATAAGACAGTTGTGGTTATTACGGGAAAGCGCGACATTGTATCTTCTGGAAAAGAAACATATTTTGTTGATAACGGTGACCAATGGCTTTCGACGAACACCGGAACAGGTTGTATGTCTACTACCATGGTGGCTGCTTTTTGTGCAGTAGAAAAGAATTATGCTTTTGCATCTTCTGCAGCGCTTGCATGTTATGGTTATGCTGCTGAAATCGCAGCTAAAAATGCAAAAGGCCCGGCTAGTTTCAAAATCGCTCTTCTTGATACTTTATATAATATGAGCCCGAGCCAACTGGCAAAGGGAGCAAAAATATATGCCGCTTAAGTTACCTGGTGAATTTGAGTTAATTAAAAAGCTTACGTCAGAGTTGAAAGTAAAGAATCGTGATGTAATTGTGGGAATCGGTGATGACTGTGCAGTTTTGTCTTTTGATAAAAATTATCTTGAGCTGGTAACTTGTGATATACAGGTTGCGGGCAGACATTTTGTTTTGGAAAATTTGGAGCCGGAAAATATCGGCCACAAAGCAATTGCAATAAACATTAGCGATATTGCCGCAATGGGCGGGTTACCCACCGTCTGTCTGATTTCTCTGATTTTGCCCAAGAATATCTCTACCGATTTTGTTCAAAGAATTTATAGAGGAATAGATATAGCTTGTAATAAATACAATATACAGGTGGCAGGAGGAAATATATCTTCGGGAAAAGATTGGGCAATTGATATTTTTATGCTGGGAAAAGTAAAAAAGAGGGATCTGCTTTTACGGTCCGGCGCAAATATTGGAGATAACGTTTTAGTAACTGGTACGTTGGGAGATGCTGCTGCGGGTCTTTTTATAGCCAAAGATAGAAAATTTTTATTGGTAAAAACTAAAAGATTATTGCAGAGACAGCTGGCCCCAAATCCCAGAATTGGCGAGTCAAAATTAATTGCCGCCAGTCATATGGCAACAGCAATGATTGATGTAAGTGACGGATTAAGCGGTGACATAGGTCACATTTGTGAGAGAAGTAGAGTCGGAGTTGAGATATATGAGGATAAGCTTCCGGTTGCCAAAGACATGTTGGAATTTGCTAAATCTATTAAAAAGAATCCATATGATTTAGCTCTTAACGGAGGAGAAGATTACGAATTATTATTTACCGTTAGTAAAAAGAATACAGAACTCTTAATTTCTAAAATTAAAAAAAAGACAAACACAAATGTGAACATAATCGGTAAAATTTTGCCAGAAAAAGAAGGAAGTTGGTTAGTTAATAGTGATGGTAAACGCATACGATTAAAATTGGAGAGTTGGGATCATATTTTAAGTCTTCCTAAACTTGTTTCAGAATCTAGTTAATATTAACGAGATGCCGAAACAAGTTTGGCATGATATTTAGAATTTATGCAACTAAAAAAAGTATTGACTATTGCAGGGTCAGATAGCGGCGGGGGAGCAGGTATCCAGGCGGACTTGAAAACTTTTGCCGCAAGAAGAGTTTATGGAATGAGTGTTATTACTGCCATTACGGCCCAAAATACTATTGGGGTGCAGAGAGTTTTTGAGTTGCCAATATCTATTGTGACAGAGCAGATAAAATCGGTAATGGAAGATCTGAAGCCGGATGTCATAAAAATCGGTATGTTAGCTAGTAATCAAATAATAAAAACAGTCGCTTCTGGACTGAAGAAATATAAGGAAATCCCTATTGTTGTTGATCCTGTCATGGTCGCAAAAAGCGGGGATAGGTTATTAAAAAAAGATGCTCAGTCGACACTT
Organism: Patescibacteria group bacterium; assembly: GCA_023379265.1. GTDB lineage: Bacteria > Patescibacteriota > Microgenomatia > 2-02-FULL-39-11 > 2-02-FULL-39-11 > JAMCUI01. The sequence goes on along the minus strand of JAMCUI010000007.1, from coordinate 37,895 downwards.
ATAAAATATCTTTTTCCTTTATCATTTGTCATTACTCCCAATCTTCACGAAGTCAAAGCTATGCTGGGAATTGAAGTGAGGGAAATATCAGAAATGAAAAAAGCCGCTGTGTTTCTCAAAAAAATGGGCCCTAAAAATGTAATTGTTAAAGGTGGGCATTTGCCAGAAAGTAAAAATTCCATAGATATTCTTTATGACGGAAAATCATTCCATATTTTTGATGAAAAAAGAATAGAAACAAAAAATACTCACGGTACAGGATGTACTTTCTCTTCAGCTATCGCAGCAGAACTCGCCAAAGGTAAAAGTTTACCTCAAGCAGTCAAAATAGCCAAAAGATATATCTCGGAAGCGTTGAAATATTCCGTTGGATTAAATATTGGAAAAGGACACGGGCCTCTCCATCATTTATATCTCATTGATAAATAGATATACTTCAAAAACTCATATTTACACTTGTTTTTCAGTATATATCTAATCCGTTTTTTAGTGCTTTATTTTGTTTGGTACTGCAATCAGGATAAGATGGGTATAGAATAAAAATATGTTGGATAGAAAAAAACGTTACCTGCAGATTGCCCTAAATAGTACGCTAAATGACGCATACAACATAATACAATCACTTCCTGCAAGCGACAGAATTATTATCGAAGCTGGTACCCCTCTTATTAAAAGGTATGGGATGGAGGCCATTGCCAGTCTTTATCGGTGGTGGGGTGAAAGGCTGGAAGGATTGGATGTTAGTCCTTATATCGTGGCAGACTTAAAGACAATGGATAGGGCAGAGACAGAAGTGAATATCGCCAAAAATGCCGGGGCGTCTGCCGCAGTCAGTCTGGGTTGGGCGCCAGTTGAGACGATTAATTCATTTATTGAATCCTGTAAGAGAGAAGGCTTGGATAGTATGCTTGATATGATGAATGTTGAGGAGTCTGTAAAGGTGTTAAGGAAGCTGAAAAAACTTCCAGATGTGGTACTTCTTCACCGAGGGGTAGATGAGGAAAAATTCAACAGAGACAAACCCATTCCCTATATCCAGATAAACAAGATTCATGCCAGTTATAATCTTCTTCTCTCGATAGCCGGAGGGGATACAATAAGGGAAGTCCAGCGGGCAGTTTTTAATGACGCTGATATAGTAGTAGTATGGAAAGAATTTTATCAGTCAACTGCTGACACCAGTCAACTGGCAGAAGAGTTTTTGAAGGCTATTAAGTAATTATTTAAGAAATTATTGGTTAGCAAGTTTTTTCAATCCTTCCAAAACCTGGATGGGAAGAGCAAAGACGACTGTATTTGAAGGATTGGCAGTAGTTGCTTCAATTGTCTGTAGAGTTCTTAAAGAGATTGCCCCTGATGTAGCCATTTGTTCCATAGCTTTTTTAAGGTTTGCTGAAGCAGATAATTCTCCCTGTGAGCGGATGATTGTCGCCCTTCTTTCCCTTTCCGCCTCGGCTTGTTTAGCCATTGCTCTTTTCATATCTGCTGGTAACTCTATGTCTTGGATTTTAATGGCTGTGACATCAACTCCCCATTCGGTAGTTTCACTGTCAACGATCTTTTTTATCTCTTCGGCAATTTTCTGTCTGTCCACAAGAAGACTATCTAGCTCCACACCTCCAATAACGTCACGCAGTGCTGTCTGGGCATATTGGGTGACAGCATAAGTATAATCCTGAATTTTGAGGACCGCATCCTCGGGTTTATTAACTTGGAAGTAAACAACTGCGTTTATTCCCACCGGCACGTTATCTTTAGTGATGACTTCCTGTTGGGGAATATCAGAGGTTGTGATTCGAATATCTACTTTAATCAGTCTTTGGAAAATAGGGAAAACTACTTTAAGACCAGGGTCAAGAGTATAGGAATATGAACCAAGAGTCAAAACAATACCTCTTTCATACTGGTCGATTACTTTTAGACCAGATAGAACAAGAAGAATAAGAAAGACTATGACAGCGGTAAAAAATATCCCCACAAAATCAGTGTATCAATTTTTTAGGATGTCAACAAGAGATTGCTAATTTCTTTTTGACAGGTTGGGTATAATTGTGGTAATATATAATATGGTTGGTCAAATTGATTTAAGACAAACAATAATAATTCTTTACGACTCGGCTGCGGCCGGGTTTTTTGATGGAGTTTATACATGAAAACAATCTGTTTCTGCGGCAGTTTTAAATTTTATAACCAGATGGAGAATGTGGCAAAATTACTTCGGGGAAAAGGGTTTACGGTAATAGTTCCACAGCCTTCACATGTCAGACACGGGCACAAGCCGCAAGAGTTGAAAACGAAATACGATAAAGCTACTCTGACAAAGTGGGAAGGGGAGGGGGCTTTTTCGCATTTAGAGAATATCAGGAAAAGTGATGTTATCTATATATTCAACCAGGGTTCGTATCTGGGTCCTGCCGTTACAGTGGAGATCGGTTATTCATTGGCTCTTGAAAAACCCATTTTTGCCAGAGCAAAAATTAAGGATATTACCGTGACTAATTTTGTCAAAGCAGTCGTTTCTCCCCAAAATTTAGTAAAATATCTGGAGAATGAAAAATAATATGGATACAGCTGCGAAAAAATTCGGAGAACTGACGGAGCTGCATGTTCATATAGGATCAGCTGTAGACCCACCCATCATGTGGGAAATAGCCCAGGAGCAGGGGATAAGACTGCCAACTAAAAACTACTGGGATTTTGAAAAACTTATTACTGTATCTGACGATACCAACTACAAAAAATATCTTGACCTTTTCCACTGGACGGAACTTATTCAATCCTCGCCTGAAGCGATGGAAAAAAGCATTTATTCTATCGCTTCCGGAGCTTATCGCAAAAACGGTATTACAACTCTTGAAATTCGTTTCAATCCTATGCTGAGAAACCGCGGCGGGGAAAGAGATCTGGACCATATTATCCTTTCAAGTATTCACAGTATGGAAAGAGCGATGCTTTCATATCCCATGAGGATAGGACTGATTCTTATGTGTGACCGCAGGTTTTCCCAAAAACTAAATTCCATAATTGCCGAAAAAGCGGTAAAGTATGCGAGACGGGGCGTAATAGGAATAGATTTGGCCGGACCAATTGATCCACAGTTTAGCATGGAAACTTTGGTTGAGCCGATAAAAGCATGTAAGAGGGTAGGACTCGGAGTGACAATCCATACTGGTGAAGCAACAGGGGCTGATGAGATGATGCGCACCATTAAACTTCTAGAACCGGACAGAATCGGTCATGGTGTTAGGGCAGTAGAGGATAAAAATGTGCTTTTAGAGTTGAAAAACAGAAATATTGTTCTTGAGGTTTGTCCTACATCAAATCTAAACACAAGGGTAGTAAAAAACCTGTCCGATTTTAAAAATATTTTTGCTATTTTAAAAGAACAAGGAGTTGCATTTACTGTTAACACCGATGGTCCGGAGATGTTGAGGACAAATTTGCTTAATGAATACCAGACACTTTTGGACAATAATATACTAAGTTTAGAAGATTTGAATAAAGCATCGCAAAAAGCAAAGGAAGCTAGTTTTATAAGAAGCAAATCGGTTTAACCAAAGATATTTTAGATTATTAATTCCGAAAAATCTAATTATGGACCAACAAAAAATTGTTGAAAACACAGGTTTGACTTTTGACGATGTTCTTCTTTTGCCAAACTACGCACAGGTGAAAAGAGGGGATATAGATATTTCTTCAAGATTGGCTGGTAATGTACGACTTGATATTCCCATTATTTCTTCACCAATGGATACTGTAACCACATCCAAACTTGCCATAGCTATGGGGAAGCTAGGCGGTCTTGGAGTAATCCATAGAAATCTGTCAATTGAAAAACAGGCACAAGAGGTAAAGATAGTAAAGAATGTAGGTCTTTTTGCGGCGGCTGCCGTTGGAGTGGGTGACGATTTGAAAGAGAGAGTTATGGGTTTAAGTGACGCTGGGGTTGACGTTTTAGTAGTTGACAGTGCACACGGTTTTTCCAAGTGGGTAATTGAAGCGACAAGTTTTATTGCTAATGAATATAAAGACATCGCTCTTATATCCGGAAGTATAGCAACAGCCGCTGGAGCAAAAGCTCTTATAGAAGCAGGAGCCCAGGCAATCCGAGTAGGTATGGGCCCGGGTTCAATCTGTACCACGAGAATCGTAGCCGGTATGGGAGTGCCACAGATTACGGCAGTTTTGGAAACTGTGTCTATTGCAAAAAGGTTTAATATACCTGTTATTTCTGACGGGGGCTTGCGCTTTTCAGGAGATATTGTAAAAGCATTGGCAGCAGGAGCTTCAACTGTCATGGCCGGTTCTCTTTTTGCCGGATGTACCGAATCACCGGGAAAAGTGATGACAATAAACGGACAAAAATATAAAAAATACAGAGGGATGGGGTCTGTAGCCGCGATGAAAGAGGGAAGTAGCTCCCGTTACGGACAGGAATATAGGCGCGGTCAGGAAAAAAAGCTAGTTGCAGAAGGTATAGAAGGTGCAGTACCTATAAAAGGAGGCGTTGAAGATGTTGTGACGCAACTTGTAGGAGGTTTGCGTTCCGGCATGTATTATGCGGGGGTAAAAAGTATTTCTGAGCTTCAAGAGAATTCAAGACTGATGCGTATTACCCAATCTTCTCTTATTGAGAGCCATCCGCATGATATTGTTCAAATAACAGAGAACAAATAACAAAGAGCAAAAATTATGATTCTCATAATCGATTTTGGGTCCCAGACATGTCACCTTATAGGCAGACGTATCCGCGAGATGGGGGTTGCAATGCAAATAGTTCTACCAAAGAGAGCTGTTTCCAAAATAAAAGAATGTAAACCAAATGGGATAATCCTCTCAGGCGGACCTTCATCAGTTTATGGGAAGAATGCTCTTCTACCGGACCCAAAAATTTTCCAGGCTAAAATTCCCGTATTGGGAATTTGTTATGGTTTGCAGATTATGGGTCAGCAGCTTAAGGGAAAGGTAATGCCGGGAAAGAAAAAAGAATACGGTCCAACTAGTTTTACTCTCACAAAAAATAATTCACTTTTTGCTGGATGGGAAAAAAAGAAAAAAAACTTTACAGTTTGGATGAGCCATTTTGATCAAGTGTTAAAACCCCCGGAGGGAGCTTTTATTACCGGTTCTACCCCTTCAGTGGAAGTGGCTGCATTTGCAGATGAAAAAAGAAAATTTTATGGAATTCAATTCCATCCCGAGGTTCATCATACAGAGTACGGTCCCGACATTTTGGAAAATTTTGTTATCCGTATATGTAAAGAAAATCCTTCAGGAGATAAGTCGACTTTAACAGGATTACGGCCTGAGGAGAAAAAACTTCAAAAATTTATTGGGGAGAAAATCACAGAACTAAAGAAACAAATCGGAAATAATAAAGTAGTTTGTGCTCTTTCCGGAGGTATTGATTCTAGTGTGGCGGCGTATCTTACATACCAGGCAATTGGTAAAAACCTGACATGTTTTTATGTAGATACCGGACTTATGCGTTTTGGGGAGACGGAGGAGATAAAAAATACTTTTAAGTATAAATTAAAGTTGCCTGTTAAAGTTATAAACGCTGAAGGAGATTTTTTGAAAAGATTAAGAGGAGTTGTTGATCCTGAGCAGAAAAGAAAGGTAATAGGGGAGACATTTATAAGAGTGTTTGAGAGAGAATCAAAAAAGTCGGGCGCAAAAATATTAGTTCAGGGGACCATATATCCTGACGTGATCGAAAGTAAGGGTACAAAGCATGCCCAGAAAATTAAAACCCATCACAATGTAGGAGGGATTCCTGCAAAACACGGTTTCCGTATAGTTGAACCTCTAAGAACATTGTATAAGGATGAAGTTCGCGATATAGCAAAAACACTAAGATTTCCTAAAGAAATGATTTCCAGACATGTCTTTCCAGGTCCCGGTCTGGGAGTTAGGGTTATTGGTGAGGTGACAAAAGAAAAATTGGAAATTTTGAGAAAAGCGGACAAGATTGTAGTGGAGGAGATAAAAAAAGCTGGACTTTATGAAGATATATGGATGTCTTTTGCCATTCTGACTGGAGTAAAATCTACGGGTGTTGCAGGTGATGAAAGAAAATACGGAGAAACAATCGCCATTAGAGCAATAGAGTCAAAAGATACAATGACTGCTGATTGGGTACGTTTACCGTATGAAGTTCTGGCAAGAATTTCAGAAAGGATTGTCACTGAAGTTTTTGAAGTAGTAAGAGTAGTCTACGATATCACTACCAAACCTCCTGCAACAATGGAGTGGGAATAATACTCTAGTTCTATTGTAGGGAAATTTACTAGCTTGCTAGGATAGAATATTTTGTTAGTATGTTGTTTAGAGAGTAGAACGTATATTATTACCTATTTCATATACATATAAAAAACTGGAATAATCATTCCATCTGCGATCTTCTGAAATTTACCATACGTTGCATCTCTAAATAATGACTGGCTCGAGTTGTTTATACGTATGTATATATGAGGTTATTTATCGCCTTTCAATTTCCCCAAGTGTTTAGAAACAACGTAATTTCTCTTTTTTACCGAACTGAGAGAAAAATTCCCTGAGGTTGCCTGGACTAAAAGGGAAAATATACATTTGACACTGAAATTTTTAGGCAACATAAATTCTGATTTGAGAGTTGCCAAAATAAAATCAAAGGACACAAGAGAATTATTAAAAAGGATAAACGCCGCAATTGAAAAATGTGTTGAAAACGTATATCAGTTTGATATTATTTTCAATAAGATTGGATATTTTTCCAAAGAACAGTTTATCGTCTGGTTGGGTGCAAACACAAACCATAATTTATTGAGGTTGGTGCAGAATCTTGATGATAATCTAGCGGTTTTAGGTTTTGAAAAAGAGAAAAGAAAATATAATTCACATATTACATTAGGACGCGGAAGACATATTGGAGGTAATAGGCAAGAAGAATTAAAATATACTATTCTAAATCATAAATTCCAACTTACGGAAAAATTTTCAGTAAGAGGAATTTCACTTATTGACAGTACATTGACTTCTTCAGGGCCAATCTATAAAACCTTAAATACGTACAAAATGCTTAAAAGTTGATAAATACCATAATATATTTGTTTATTAGACGGCTACATAAGGCGAAACTGTAATTGCATTATTACCTGTAAGGTATATAATTGGTACTACCAAGAATGATTCGCAGATTATTTATAGCCATATTCTGCCTGCTTTTTATCTTTATTTTTCCCCAGGTTTCTGTTTACGCTGTTCTATCAAAGACGACAGAGGCGTCCATTCCCAGTATCACGCTTACCCCTACACCCTCTGTAGAATATACATTGCCTTATCCAGGAATCTTACCTGATAGTCCTTTATACTTTCTTAAAGTATTAAGAGATCATATACTGCTTTTTTTCACCAAAGATTCGGTTAGAAAGGTACAACTTAATCTTCTTTTTTCTGATAAACGGCTGGTTATGGGTCAACAATTATGGGATAAGAATGAGTACAACTTGAGTATCGATACTATTACCAAAGGAGAAAAATATCTCCTGACTGCTGCTGTAGAGTTAAACGATATAAAAAAGACAGGAGATTTACCCCCGGGATTGGCTGATAAGCTGGATTTGGCAGCAAAAAAACATGAGGAAATAATAAACGGAATTAACGCTAACAGTAACGATAAAAATTACAGTAAAAGGTTGTTAGATGCCTTAGGTGTTACTCATCAGGCGATACAACAGATTGCTGCCTCAAGGTGATATTAGCTGTTTTTTGGATACAATAATTTTCCAACTGAAAAAGTGTTTTCACAAACGAAAAGAAAGACTAAAGAAAATACGGCCATTATAAGAAAAAAAATTTTCCTGAGGCTGATTTTTAAACTGATGTCGTTTGATATAATTTGTCTTCTTGACAGTGTCTATTTAGGGTCATAGTATAGTTTTGAACACTATAGATAGGGTTGAAAGTTTTTCACGCAAACGCGTGTTTTTTATGCGCCAAAAACGACTAAATATTGCCAAAATATTACTGAAAATACTGGATTTTATACTATAAACTAGCCATTAGAAGCTCAATATATAGTTTAAGACAGTTTTTTTTGATAAGAAAATTAATAAATAAAAAATGAAATGCCCGTTTTGTAGTAATAGCGATACAGAGGTTGTTGAAACAAGAGATAGTGAAGATCTGGGTACAACCAGAAGGAGAAGGGAATGTAGTAAATGTACGAAAAGATTTACCACATACGAAAGAGTGGAAAGTGTTCCTATAATTGTCATAAAAAAAGATGGGAGAAAAGAGCAGTTTGACAGAGATAAATTGAAACACGGGATTATAAAATCTTGCGAAAAGACGCTTGTTGGAATAGAAGATATAGAGCGGATTACAGATGAGATAGAAAGAGAACTGAGAGGTTTGGATACGACAGAGGTTGACAGTAAAAAAATAGGTCAGCTGGTTGCAAACAAACTGAAGAAAGTAGACAAGATTGCATATATAAGGTTTGCGTCAGTTTTCAGAAGATTTGTAGATTTGGAAGATTTTGAGAGAGAGTTGAATAAATTGTTGTAAATAGTCTCATGTTTTGTCAGTCATTATTAAGATTTAGCTTATATTAAAAGTATGAAATTAACAGGCATCCGCGAACAGGTCTTTTTAGATCGTTACTCCTTAAAAGACGATAAAGGTAATCCCCAGGAAAAAACACCGGAAGAATTATGGAAAAGAGTGGCCAGAGGTGTGGCAGAGATGGAAAAGCCTGAAGAAAGAAAATCTTGGGAGAAGAAGTTTTACGATGCTATGGAAAATTTCAAACTTGTTCCTGGAGGAAGGATACTATCAGGAGCAGGAACAGGATATAAAGTAACTTATTACAACTGTTTTGTTATTCCTTCCCCAAAAGATTCACGTGATGGAATACTGGAAACACTAAAGCAAATGGTTGAGATTATGGCTAGAGGAGGAGGGGTGGGTATAAACCTTTCATCTCTGCGGCCGCGTGGTTCCCGTGTGAAGAAGGTAAATGGATTTTCTTCGGGTCCATGCAATTGGGCTGAACTTTTTTCGGTAGCAACAAAAGATATCATCCAGCAGGGAGGAACAAGGCGTGGAGCCCTCATGCTTATGTTGTGGGATTGGCATCCAGATATCGAGGAATTCATTACCGTCAAAAGAGATTTATCCAGAATAAACGGCGCCAATCTTTCGGTTTGTGTTTCTGATAAATTTATGGATGCGGTAAAAAAAGATGGTGATTGGGATCTGGTGTTCCCCGATATAAATGATAAGGAATATGATACCAAATGGGATGGTTATCTAGATAATTGGTTAAAACTTGGGAAAAAAGTGAGAGTGGTGAAGACAGTAAAGGCTAGAAAAATCTGGGATATGATAGCCGAGGCTGCTTGGGCTTCAGCAGAGCCGGGTGTGGTATTTATGGAGAGATATAATAAATGGTTTAATAATTGGTATTTCAATAAGATAAACTGCGTAAATCCTTGTGGTGAAGAAGGTCTACCCGCCTGGGGAGTCTGCAATCTTTGCTCAATAAATCTGGCTTCACTGGTTGATGAGGAAGGAAGGATAGATCTCAAGCAAATGGCAGAAATCGCCAAAGTTGGCGTCAGGTTTCAGGATGACATAATTGATGCTGATGCTTACGTATTTCCCCAGATAAGGGAAGTGCAGCAAAACGGTGAAAGACGTATCGGCTTGGGCACGATGGGGTTGGGAGATGCCCTGATAAAAATGAAGATTAGATATGGATCTGACGAGTCACTCAAAATAATAGATAAAATTTACAGGATAATAAGGGATGCTGCTTACGAGTCTTCAATTGAAATAGCCAAAGAAAAAGGATCATTTCCCAAACTTGATACAAAGAAACATCTTAAAGGCTATTTTATCAAGCAATTGCCCAAGAAAATTAGGGACGGAATAAAAAAATGGGGCATAAGGAATTCAGTTCTTCTACAGCAAGCACCAACAGGTTCCACATCGCTTCTGGCTGGAGTATCCTCAGGAATAGAGCCTGTTTATGAGTTTTCGTTCATCAGACGTGACAGGTTGGGAGAGCATAGGCTTTATCATCCGCTGTTTGAAGAATGGAAAAAGAAGAATCCCAATGATCCTGTTCCCTCATATTTTGTCTCAGCCAATGATTTGTCTCCTGAGGATCATGTAAAGGTGCAGGCTGCCATCCAGAAATATGTGGATGCTTCTATCTCTAAGACTGTAAACGCTCCCAAAACGCATACCGTAGCAGACGTCCAAAAACTTTATCGTCTGGCTTATGATCTGGGTTGTAAAGGGATGACGTATATGAGAGATGGTAGCAGGCCGGGAGTGTTGGAGAGAGTTACGGAAAAAACTGAAGAGAAGAAGGAAGAAAAACACAATGGAGAGGCAAAAGCTCAGATAAAATCAAGACCGATGATGGTAAACGGAGCTACATATCAGATCGATACACCAGTTGGAGCGGCCTTTGTCACCATAAATACCGGTGAAAGTAATGAACCGTTGGAAATCTTTATTAATGTCGGAAAGGCCGGATCTGACGTCACTGCCATGGCAGAAGCTATGGGTAGGTTGGCTTCATTGGCGCTGAGGATGCAGTCCAACGTTCCATCTAGTGAAAGAGCCAAACAGATATTCAATCAGCTTATCGGTATTGGCGGATCAAAATCTTTAGGGTTTGGTGATAAAAAAGTAAGGTCACTACCGGATGCTGTTGCCAAAGTGCTAGCAATGCATTTTGGTTACAAGATAAAAAACGGAAATGGCGTAGCGCATAATCAGATACAAAATGGTATGACGACAATATCAGTCCTGACGCAGCAGCCGTTACTCGCCGAAAAGTCAGACTATGATTTATGTCCTTCATGTGGAGAAGCATCGTTGGCTTTTGAGGAAGGTTGTAAAAAGTGTTACAGCTGCGGGTATAGTGAATGTTAAGTCACTTTATACACAAGAACAGGCGGTTCCGTGAAAAGCAAAAATTCCAAACGAAGTATTAAAACCGGTAATAGAGTAAAGATATACACACGTACTGGTGATGATGGGAAAACCTCTTTATACGGTGGTACAAGGGTCGAGAAGCATAATTTGCGGGTTGTTGCTTTTGGTACAGTTGACGAGCTCAATTCTGTAGTTGGAGTTCTTATTTCCCATTTGGAAAAAGAGAAGAAACTTTCCGATTTTTTCCATAAAATACAGTCTGATTTACTCTCAATTGGTTCGCATCTGGCGCTTGGAAAATCCGATTTGGTTAACATAAAGGGGCGTGATAGTGAGATGGAAGTGCTAATTGATAGTATAGATGAAAAGCTTGAGCCTTTGAAAAATTTTATATTGCCGGGAGGCACAAAAGCCGCATCGTTTTCCCATCTTGCTCGATCTGTCTGCCGTAGAGCTGAGAGGGAAGTAGTGCGACTTTATAATACAGAAAGCAATGTTGACAGATTAGTCTTGGTGTACTTAAATAGATTGTCGGATCTTTTTTTTGAGACAGCCAGATATCTTAATAAGATGGCAAAAGTAAAAGAAAATGTCTGGTTGAGTACGAAGTAAATTAACAACTCTATTGAAGGAAAAGAGGAACCCTGTGAAAATCAGGGACTGTGCCGCAACCGTGAATTTCGCCTTCTGCGATATAAGCCGGGAACTCCCCTTCAAGTTTATCCCGAGCAGGAAAGTAATAAATCAACAAACAATACAATTATCCAATCAATCAATAAGTACACATAATTTGCTTGTTTGAAATTGGGTAACTTGAGAATTCGTTGATCATTTTGACCCTCTTGAGATAGAGGGTTTTTTATTGGCTTAAATGAAAATGTAGTTTCTCTAAGTTCTTATGATGGTTGAAGCGATTGCACCGATGGGAATCGGAACAAATGGTTCAGCTGGAGATCATGATTTATCAAGCGCCAGAGCCTTTAGCGTGATGGAGCGGTTGGGTGAGGGTAAAAAAGCAGTATCAGCCATGGCGCGGGATATGAGGACATATCAGGATGAATTTAGTACCGATGGAAGCGTCATAAATCAAGTTACATTGAGGATAGGCAAAAATGTAAAAGTGAGAAATAAAATTTCCGGACAGGAGGAATTCGTGGACACTTTGCTCTCACAGGAAGGAGAAGCGGCAGAGGTATGGATTGATGATAAGGAGAATGGGGGGCAGACCTATCGTCAGCTTATTGATAAATATCATAAGATAGCTTCTGATGAGTCTGATATAACTGCAGTGTGGGTGAGTAGTAGGAAAGAGACGAAGGATACTCACGGAAGAAATAACAGGATTTATAAGGCAGAGAAAAAAGGTGATACCGTCAAATTGACTTCATATACTGTAGGTGGGGATAGCGACACGCTATGGAATTTTTTGGATAGAGTAACTGGAGAAAAACATGATCGTCACGATACGATTGAAGAAGAAACGGTTTTAGTTGAATCCCGGGGGAAAAATATTGACCATACGGAAATATTTGAATCATTTTCCCAATCGTTTTCAGCAGAAAAGAGGGAAAGCGAGAAAAGCGTTTTAGATAAGTTTAAGCAGGAAACATTAATCTCTGATTTCCAAAGAGAGTCAGAAAATAAGGCAAAGGAGCAATTTTATGCAGGGGAAATGGAAAAGATGGCAGAGAAAGACAAGAATATAAAGACAGCTTTTGCGATGATGGCTCAAGCTTTGGTTTTACAGGTGGAAGAAGATTTTGTTAGAGAAGGTAGAGGTAACGGAACAAATGGTATCAAAAGACTAGAGTCTGATGGAATGTCCACTCAAAGGATAAACGGTAGAGAAAGGAAAAAAGAAGAAAACTTCAAAGAGATAGATTTTTATGCTGATAATAAAAGTGATTTTGATAAATCTCAAACCGAATTTGCCAAGGAGGTTAGAGAGATTGATACTCTAGACCGGATGCGTGTGTTGGCTGCTTATGCTTTTATGAGGAGTTTGATTGATGATACAGTAGGAGCTACTGTTTTGCCCAAAGTGTTTCCAGTAGATGTTTTAGATAAAAAAGAATGGTTAAAGAGCGTGGAGGGGAAAGAAGAAAAAGAAATCTTAGATGGTGAAGAAAAGAGCAATGAACGAAAGGAAATATTGCCGTGGAATTATGTCAAAGACACTTTGGCTGAGATTGATTTACTAGAAGAACAATTACTGAATTTTGAACAGTTTCTTCTGATTTCTCATAATCCAGATCAGTCTAGAAGTCATCTCAAAACCCTACTTTCAAGCACGACCGGGAGCTATAAACGAAGCGAAAAACAAATTATCGAGATGAGTCCTAATAAACCTTTAGAGTTAAGTGAAGAGAAAGAATTTAGCGCTGAACATAGCAATAAGTTAGGTAGACAATTTGGAGAATTTAGTTTATCACAAAATACTAAAGAAGTGCAGCAAGACTTTATGAAATTACATAGCCTTATTGCGCATAAATATAGATTTGATATTTCACAAAGCACATCTTTTCAAAAGGATGGTTTTATTTTTCAACCGATGTGGGATGCAGATTTTACAGAAAGATTTGTACATATTTTCAGATATTTTGATGATTTTAGATTGGAATCTTTTCTTACATGTGGGGAAAATAATGCTACGTATCCAGGAAAACGGGATAGTTTGACTCGTAATGGTAGAAGAGAAATATATATGGATTTGATATTTCTAACTGAGGAAATAATAGATTTACTCAAAGATTCTAGAGATCAGACATTCTTAAAGCCAGAGATCCCTTCCATTCTCAAAAATATTTCAGATATTGTTACCTCATTGTCAGTACTTACGGAGGTGTTTAGAGTGGATAAAATGCCCGAACAGATTAAATTTCTTGTTTCAACAATTATCTATATTCAGCTGAAACGGCTTATATCTGATTATTCCGACAGATTTACACAAGAAAATCTAGACCAGTTACAGGAGAAAATAGAATTTCTTAAAAGTTATGACAGCTTATTTGAGGAGCAATACCTAAACTTAAAAGATGGGTTATTACCGTTATTATTACTGCAAGACCGGGTGTCAAATCTTGAAATGGATAAGTATAAGGAAGCATATTGGGAGATTCTTTTTATAATTTATTGTCTTGTTTTATTTATCAAACTTAAGCAGCATATAATACAATGTCAAAATAGCCGGAGATGGTATAAAAAAGGCAAAGATCAGCAGGTAAAATCAATAGAAAAACTGTTATTTTCAGGAAAATTTCAAGGCAAAAATGCAAACACAAAAAATATAAAAGTGAATGACAAGAGATTTAGAACAAATATACTCCTATCTGGAGTAATTTACAGTTTTAGCGACACTGCTACTTCAGAAACAGCAATAAATTAACGCCACTTGTCAAGGCTGGAGCATATATGACACAATAGAAAGGAAGGGGGACAGTATGAAAAGAAATTCAAAAAAATTGTTTATATTTACCGGTTTAATCGTAGTAATTTTGGTTGTCTTTGGGCAATATGTGTTGCAAAAACAGCAATCGGTTATTAATTTACCAAATATCGTAAACCGTAATATTCAAACCACAGAGCTAAGCAATCAACAGCAGCCGTCACCCACGCAGAGTGTAACATCTTTGGAAATAGTGTCAATTGATTTTGGTAATGGAAAAAATGAAACAGGCGAGGTATACGTACAGACAGTATATCAGGCGCTTAAAAAATTGGCTACTGACAAGAAAATAGATATAGAGATAAAACAGTATAAATACGGAATAATGGTGACCAAGATTGGCGATAGGGCAAATGGTGGACAATACGGCTGGATATATAAGGTAAATGGGAAAACGGGTACTATTGCTGCTGATAGATATGTGATATATCCAGGAGACCATGTCGAATGGATTTATTCTAAATTTTAATTTGAGGAAAATGGGAAGAAAAGATAAAGAAAAATATTTACTCGCTTTTATCCTAGTAATTTTAGGTATTCTCTCTAGAACGGTTTTTCATATCGGAGATAATGTGGAATTTGTTACCTCAGCAACTCTTCTTTCAGCTGCATACTTGGGCAAAAAATACGCTTTGGTTGTACCTTTTTTTATTATGGCGGTTACGGATGTGTTGATTGGAAATACAAATATATTTATGTTCACATGGAGCGGTTATATTGTGATTGGTTTGATGGGAATTTTGAAACTAAATTTCAAAAGTAAAGCTGCCGGAGAAAGAAATTTAGTTTTTAAGCTTTTAACGGCAGGAGGTGTGGGTATTGCTGCGTCTTTTTGGTTTTATCTTTGGACGAATTTCGGCGTATGGTTTTTGGATAATTGGGGTATGTATCCAAGAACATTATCCGGATTAGTTGATGCTTATATTTTAGGTTTGCCTTTTTTCAAATACAACCTCATAGGCAATGTAGTTTTAGTTCCTATCTCTTTCTTTACAGCTGAAACCATAAAAACTTTTCTGTCTTCACTTAATTTTTCTGGAATAAAATTGAATCACAAAGCAAGGGAAAACTGACTGTTTATCCGCATAAATTAAGTTAAAGAATAATTATGAACACCACACCTGCCAACTCCCAACAGAAGAATTATTCTCAAAGCGTAAAAAGCAATTCTGGGATAAAGTCAGACAAGGGAGTAAAGAATCAGACAGTATCTGTATCGATAGGGAAAGAACATGAGGCGATAAAAATTGCATCTTCCGAGACACCTCAGATGATTTCCAAAGAGGTTGAGATACCAAAAGAAGTATCAGAGGTGGGGGTGACAGCAATAAAAGAGTCAATTGAATTACCTCCTGATGTCAAAAAGTTGGGAGTAACTCAATCTGGGGCTTCGATTCCCTTAGTTGCTTCAGTTACCCCCTTACCAAATGTAGTTTTGCCCATCTCGGATCAGCAGGTTGTAGCGGGACTTCATAGTCAAATAAGCAGTGCTTTGCGATGGATGGCCGTATGGTGTGTCAAAAAACTAAAAAAGGCTCATGTAATGCTCAAAGTCATACACGGAAAAATAATCAGAGTAAAATCTGATTAGAAAGATAGAATGATTTATCTAGTAAATATAGCTTTAAGTTTCCATGTACACTGATCCTTCACAAATTGTTTTTAGGCTTGAAGACTTAGCTTTGGTTATGGGAGCGTTGGTAATTCTTTTAGTAGGATTGTCGCTTCTTTCATATTTTCTTTTTCTTTGGTGGAAACACCGGGGACGCGAGAAAAAAAGTCTCGAGTTTGTGTTATTGCAGGTAATGGTTCCCAAAAATAATGAAATAAAAATTGATGCGGCTGAACAGTTTTTTTCCTCTCTCGCTTCACTCTCTCACGGAGGATTTTTGTCATTCCTGAAAGCTTCAGATCATATTTCGTTTGAGATAGTCGGTACCCCTGGAGACATAAAGTTTTATATATCTGTTCATCACCATTTGCGCGATCTGTTAGAAAAGCAGATCTACGGAATGTATCCAGAGGCAGAAATTAAGGAGGTGGATGAGTATAATATTTTTAATGAAGACGGAAAGGTAGCTTTTGCCTCCTATATACTACAGCATGCGGATTTTTACCCGATGCGTTTTTATAAGGACTTGCCTGTCGATCCTCTTTCAGCAGTTACTTCTGCACTAGGAAAAATGCAGACTGGGGAAGGTGCTTCTATACAAATATTGATAACTCCCGCTGATGGTAAGTGGAAGAAAAAGGGTAGAAGTTACGTTTCCAGCATCAAGAAAAATGAAGCCAATCCTGAAAAAGCAAAGTATAATGTTGATCCTAAAGTACTTGAAGCGGTTGAAAATAAGACCTCAAAACCTGGTTTTAAGACTGTTATAAGGGTAGTAGTAACCTCGACAACGCTTGAGTCAGCCAACATGCATCTTCATAATATTGAGGCGGTCTTTGCACAGTTTGCTTCCGACTTAAATCACTTCACCCGTGCCAAGCACCTAATGAAGAGTTCATTTATGGTGGATTTTATATATCGGTATTTTCCTATGGTGAACTGGCCACATAGGCAACTTTCTATCCTTTCCAGTGAAGAGTTGGCTACAATATTCCATTTTCCCAATAAAACTATTGAAACGCCTCATATCAACTGGGTAACATCCAAAAAAGCCCCAGCTCCTGCCGAAACTCCAACATCGGGAATGTATTTAGGTAAAAGTGTCTACCGTGGAATTATGCGTCCTGTTTACATGCAACTTGATGACAGAAGGCGGCATGTTTATATAATTGGGAAAACAGGGGTTGGTAAATCTGTACTTCTGAAAGATATGGTTTTGCAGGATATAAAGGAAGGGAAAGGAGTTGCAGTTATTGATCCTCACGGAGATTTAGTTGAGGGACTTTTACCTCTTATTCCTCCAGAAAGAGCTGAGGATATCATCTATTTTGATCCTTCAGATGGAGAAAGACCAATGGGACTTAATATGCTTGAAGCCTATACCGAGGAACAGAAACATTTTATAGTCACTTCAATCATAGGGTTAATGTACAAACTTTATGATCCGCAGAAAACAGGTATTATTGGCCCACGATTTGAGCACGCCATAAGAAATGCAATGTTGACTGTTATGGTGGAGCCAGGTGCTTCTTTTGTAGAGGTTGTTAGAGTTCTGACTGATTCTTCATATGTTCAGGAGCTTCTTCCAAAAGTTCAGGATCCGATTGTAAGACGTTATTGGACTGACCAGATTGCGCAGACTTCAGATTTTCATAAATCTGAAGTATTGGATTATATTGTTTCAAAATTCGGCCGTTTTGTCACTAATAAACTTATGAGAAACATAATCGGACAAAGTAAAAGTGCGTTTGATTTTAGAAAAGTGATGGATGAAGGGAAGATTCTTCTTGTCAATCTTGCCAAGGGAAAACTGGGAGAAGAAAATTCCAGTTTCCTTGGTTTAATCCTGGTGCCAAAAATTCTGGTAGCCGCCATGAGTCGGGTGGATACTCCTGAAGATAAAAGAAAAGACTTTTTTCTTTATGTTGATGAATTTCAGAATTTTGCAACACCTGATTTTGCCCAAATACTCTCTGAGGCCAGGAAATTCAGGCTAAACCTTTGTGTGGCTAACCAGTTTATAGGACAAATGGAGGAGGAGGTAAAAAATGCCGTCTTTGGTAACGTTGGGACACTTATTACATTTAGAGTAGGCGTAACTGATGCTAATTATTTACAACACTGGTTTACTCCGGTATTTAATGAAGGAGATCTTATTAACGTTGACGTTTATAATGCCTATGTAAATACCATAGTAGGGAATAAACCGGTTCCACCATTTTCTGTTGATTTGAGAAAAGATATGGCAGCGCAAAAGAAGATTGAAAACCCCAAGGTGGCAGAGGCGATACTTTCTCTTTCACGGTTGAAGTATGGAAGGCCTAGGGAATTAGTAGAAGCAGAAATATCCCAGCGCGCTAAACTATAAAATTTACATTTCTCCCCGTATATTCTATAATTTCAGACACGTTAGCGCTTTGTTCCTTTAATTTTCGACTGTCTGAATAATTTGTAATCGAGGCAAATTTATGGGACAGGTTGCATGGAACCGTAGTTCACCGGCAGAACGCGACTCTTATAAAGTCGATGTAGATGGTTCGACTCCATCCGGTTCCACATAAAATCCAATTAAAAAACTTGTTCATTGTTTGCACTGCTGGAAAACTTAAGAGTTTCGGTTCTAAATACTTCAACAGAAAAAACAGTGCTTTTATCCCTCACGTTTCACAATAAAATCAACTTATCTGGACTCACAAGTGATGAAATTAATAATATCGGAAAAGGAAGGAGAGTAAGGTAAGAAGAGACGTTAATGCTCAACAGTTCAAGTTAAAGCTCTTCCAGTTTCAGGTTGGAGACGGCCTTGTCCTTTATGAGGTCTAGGTATTTTTCTGTAGTAGCCAGTCTTTTGTGTCCTACTAACTGGCTGATCATGGTAAGATCTGTTCCTGCAGCTAGATGGTGTGCAATAAAAGTATGTCTGAGATCATTTACTTTGGCGTTTTCAATACCGGCAATCTTAAAATATCTATCTATAGTAGTCCTAATATTACGAACTAAAAGCGGCCTGCCGGTTTTGGTGACAAAAAGAGCTTCGCCATTGGTTTTTGGTCTTATAATTAGCCATTTATCCAGTGCAGCTTTGGCTGCCTTATTCAAAGGTATTGAGCGTTGCGGATGACTCTCTTGAGGTCTAATTATTAATTCTCTTTCATTGGCATCTATCAGTTTTAAATTAGCCAATTCTCCAATTCTTATGCCCGTCTGAAGGAAGAGCTCCACGATGGCATAAGTTCTTATATCTGATCTGCAAGCGTCCCTTAAAGCTCTATATTCCATCTTTGATAGTATTCTGGGGGGTTTAGTCTCATATTTTGGGTGGGTAATCTCTGCTGCTGGATTGGTTGTAATAAGATTTTGGTTTTTAAGAAACCGATAGAATGTTTTTATGGAGTTTATTTTTCGGGAGAGGGATTTAAGAGTATAACCATCTGTGGAAAGTTTTTTCAGAAAGCCATCAAGATCTATTTTTTCTACTTCAATAATCTGCTTTTTGCCCATGTCAGAAAGAAAGGCGACCAGCTGCTCTATATCTTTGCTGTATGCTAAAATAGTAGCATGAGCCCTTCTGTTTTCTGTGAGATATCTGATAAATTGTTCACGAGCAGAAGACAAATCAGTGTTTTTATCTGAATTCATGGGGCCTATAATACATCAAGAAGGGATTTTTGTCAATTATGGACCGATATAAACTGCTAAATTGGATACTTTTGATAGTGTTTGTTATGCTTGTTGTAGGAATAGTCCGTTCATGGGTAAAGATTTCCCAACGGGAAAAAATTATACAGAGTACCCAAAATCAGCTTCAGGACGCACAAAACAACAATAACCAGCTGAAAAGAAAACTAGCTGAAGTGGAAAGTAAGCAATATATAGAAAAGGAGGCGCGGGATAAATTGAATCTAGGTAAAGAAGACGAGGTGGTACTTTTGCTTCCTACGGTTTCTCCAATAGCGGAACCATCGCCTACGCCTCAGGATGCAAGTTTGAATTGGCAAAAGTGGGTAAAACTTTTTTTCTAAAATTAGTTATGGCTTACAGTATAGACAGCAAGGGCATGATTACGGAAAAATCAAAGAAGAAAATGGTTTTGCCCTCACACTTACATAAGTTATTTATCCCCGGAATTATAAGCGTCTTAAGCATAGCAGCAATACTGATAATTATTAGGATTTTTTTGCCTAAACCTCCCCAAAGTTCAAGTAATTTTATTTACAAGCATAAATTAGGAGACTTGATACCAACAACAAGCCAAGATAACCCAAATTGGCTAATTGATATATTACTAAAGATTACTCCAGGCACAAACAGGAAAACCGGTACAGATGCTACTAGCCCACAAAGCCCACTAGTTACAGGTGTGAATGTGGGAAATGAAGATAAAAAAAATAGTTTATCTGTGACCGGAAGCGGGAATGTACCAAATCAAACTTCCCAAAATAGTACTTCAAATAGTTCTAAACAGGGAGGGATGTCAACTTCGGAAGGATTAGTAAATACATCACATTCACAAACCTCTGTCAATTCCAATAATGGAAATTCTGTAAATCCTACACCCAATCCAGTCACTAGCGTGCAGATAATCTTTCAAGATACTAATGGGCAAACTCAAGTCTATACTCCGCCTTCCACACCTCCCGTACAAGTGACATGGGCAGTCTATGATAATCCACAGGATAGGTATATGATCCAATATCCATCAAACTGGCAGATGATAAAAAGTATTTCCAACAATCATGAGGGGATAGCGGTATTTCCTCCGGGATATGACATAAATTCTCCTGATACGCCTCATATAGGGCTTGGAGTGGCGGCAAATTACACAATGCCCCAGGTAAACAATAATCCACCATACGTTGTACCGATAGTTGTTGATGGGGTAAACGGAACTCTATATACGCAGGGAGCTTTGGGACAAAGCTATATAGCTTCAATATTTCCGAGGTTCAACGGATCGTTTGGAATAGCCAGTAATGTCAGCATTTCGGACATCACCTATATATACAATTATATGCTGACTTCAATCATTTTCTATTAAAATATTGTACCAGCGACAGGATTCGGACCGGAGATTTGTGATACAGTACCAGCGACAGGATTCGGACCGGAGATTTGTGATACAGTACCAGCGACAGGATTCGGACCGGAGATTTGTGATACAGTACCAGCGACAGGATTCGGACCGGAGATTTGTGATACAGTACCAGCGACAGGATTCGGACCGGAGATTTGTGATACAGTACCAGCGACAGGATTCGGACCGGAGATTTGTGATACAGTACCAGCGACAGGATTCGGACCGGAGATTTGTGATACAGTACCAGCGACAGGATTCGGACCGGAGATTTGTGATACAGTACCAGCGACAGGATTCGGACCTGTGACCCACGCCTTATGAAGACGCTGCTCTACCACTGAGCTACGCTGGCAAGCTATATTACTAAAGTTTTACCCAAAATTTAATTCAAAGTTTGATAATGTTCTCTTGAGATAGCTGGCTTGCTATCCGTCAATTTTCCAATTATAGCATAAAGAATTCGGCTAGAAAAAAAAGAAAACAAAGTTATTTAAGAAATTTAATATTATAAAAGTTTATTAACTTTTTGGTACGGATGGTATATACTCTACGAAATGAAAAGGGAGAAGATAGTATTCCTTGATAAATTGCAGATATCGGAAGAGCTTATTGATAAGCTTAAGAAACAGGCTGATGTTGTTTTACCGTATTCTTCCTGGCCCAAAGAGAAAGAAGTGTTGGAGCTAGTAAAAGACGCGACAATTATAGTCAGCAAATGGGTTTACATAGGGGAAAAAATTTTCCAAAATGCCAAAAATTTGCATTATGTAGTGATGGCTATGACAGGATATCAGAATTGGACGGATATTAAGGCAGCAAGAAAATATAAAGTGAGAGTGTCCAATGTGCCAGCATTTTCCTCTGAATCTGTTGCCGAGCACGCAATTCTTCTAATGCTCTCTGTTTCCCGTCAGCTGAACTTGGCGCAAAATACAATTAAGATAGGGAAATTTGATCCCAAAGGTAATGCAGGAGAAGAACTTAAAGGCAAGACTTTGGGTATTTTAGGGTATGGCAATATCGGTAGAAGAGTAGGGAAGTTGGCACGTGCCTTCGGAATGAAGACTGTTTATATAAATTCTAAATCATCACAATCTGATTTAGAAAATCTACTCAGACAAAGCAATGTACTTTCAATTAATATTCCTCTGACGCCAGAAACAGAAAAATTAATAGGTGAAAAAGAGCTGTCACTTCTTCCTGCCGGAGCAATTGTGGTTAATACCTCAAGGGGGAAAGTGGTGGATGAAAAAGCTTTAATTAAATACCTGAAGAATAGACATTTGTATGGAGCTGGTCTTGATGTTTTCGAAAAAGAACCGCCGGATAAAAATAATCCACTTTTTTCACTATCAAATGTAGTTGTGACACCACATATCGCTTGGAATACTAGGCAATCTCAAGAGAGATTGGCAAATGGTGTGACTAAAAATATTGAGTCTTATCTCCAAGGAAAACCAGTTAATATCGTTTCATAGGATAACTGTTTTTATTGAAATACCAAAACAGCGCCTTGTGAGGCGCTATTTAGTTATTGGTTGCGGAGCCGGGAGTCGCACCCGGCCTAGGAGATTATGAGCCTCCTGTGCAACTGTACACTACCCCGCGGTAATTTGGTTATCATATTTTAACTGAATTGGCTTCAGAAATCAACGCGTTTGAAACAGTCACATTGGAATTTATTACTTCAAACCTGACTATCAGATTTCCGCCTTTTGTATAGATACCGTATTGGGAATAAGGGCTGTTATAAACTGTTTTTAATAATTTTGCTCCTTGCATGTTTTCACTAGTAATCTTCCGGAAGCCGTAGTTGCGGAATTTAGAGACTGCTAACCAGTTGGTTGTAGGATCTACGTGGGAAAAATCCTTGTAGTCTTGCTCAGTTAATGTTTTTGGATCGACTTTCTTGTAAAAAAGGACATAAATATAGGGTTGATTGATAGTATTGTCTATTATTATATTTTTATATTTCCTTTCATTTTCAGATGTAAAAGCGATGACTTTATCCATTCCATACTGGAAATACCATTGGGTGATTCCCCGATAATATGATCCGAAATAGGTTAGGTAGAAATTGTATTGCTGATAGGCAAAGAGTGCCACAAAACTGAGAATGATAATTGTAAAAAGATACACGTTACTTTTAAGAATAAATTTATTCAACATTTCCCACGTATAGATTATTCCCAAAGAGATAAGAAAGACCATTATTGGGAGAAAATGAGTTGCTCTTTGGAAGTCTCCAGCAGGCAGTGTAAGAGCGGGGACAATAGGGAAAAGTATAACAAAAAGCTGTATTGTTAAAAGCTTGAAACCTGAAAAAGAGGCATATTTTTTCTCAATAAACTTCTTCTTAAAGAATAGGATAAATAGTCCAAGGTAGAAAAAAAGTCCCAGTGCAGTATTCTCATACCCAAACCCAGAGACGGTTCGTGTTGGGTTGGTTTCCCCTCGCCAAAAGAGGGGGGATGGGGGAAAATATGAAAGGTAATGTGTGAAGTAAGTAAATAAATAATTTCCATGTACACTTGAAACAGAGACCATATTAAGTCTATTGGTAATTGTTTGAGGTCTGAGTAGATGTTCACGAAGGAGTGGTAGATAAATAATGAAAGCGGAAGATGAGATTATGAGGAGTTTCTTTACAGTATCCTTATCAACCCTTTTTTTCCAGAGGATGGTTATTACTAGAAGAATTATAAGCCAAACTGGAAGCATGCCTTCCATAGATGGATATATATAAAGGCAGATTCCCGAAGAAACGCCGGCTATAATTGATTTGATCAGCTGGTGTTTACTACTGCCAATTGCGACAAAAAAAAGTAGAAGCGCAGAAGTGATATAAAAGGGTACAACATTTGGTGATATGAGCCAACGGGCGGATGAAACGGCAAATTGGGAGACGGTAAGTATAAAGGCAGTCATAAGCGATAAAGTGTTGTCATAAGTAAGTTTTTTTACCAATAAAAAAATTAAAGGTATTGTCAGAATTGACAAAATAGCAACGGAAAGACGTAGCGCCAGAGGAGTCAATCCCCAAACTGCGATAAAAGGAATCAGTGTATAGGAAGTAATGTGTCCTATGTAGTCGTTGAATGACTGGAATGTAATTGGAAAGTAGACTCCATGGTGGTCACGACCTGTTTTCATAACAGAATAGGCATCATAAGCAATAGCCTCGTCTTGCATTAAACCTGCGGGAACTTCTGTCAGATGGTATAGCCTTGGGATTGATCCAATTAGGGCAATAAATAGTAGAATAGATAGAATAAAGAATTTTCTTATGTCCGGATTTGTCATAGTAATGGTAAAAACTGTTTGTTGTTATAATCATAGCGTAGAAATAATTTTTTCGTGAATATGGAAATAATTCCACTTGGTACAAATGGCTTTTTCCCCAGCTTCGGCAGGCAGACGGCCTGTTTTGCTGTTCCCTTAGGAAAGAAACTGATCGTGCTTGATGCAGGATCCGGACTATTCCGGTTTGCTGAACCTGAAGGGAAAGAACTTTTGCAGGGTGTAGGTGAGGTGCACTTATTCTTGTCTCATTACCATCTTGATCATACTATGGGGTTGTATGCTGCCTTCAGGCTTTGGGAAAAGAAGAAAGTGACTATTTTTGCTCCGTCAGGAATTCAGAAAATATCCGATTATTTGGATTGGGATAAGTGGTCTGAGAGATATAGTAGTATATATAAAAATTTCGGTTGGCAGTTTTTAAATGAAGGAAGATATAACTCTGAGGATTATGAATTTAGCATCAGACAGCAAAATCACAGGGGAGACGGCAGTCTGGCTTTCCGATTCAGGCTGGCGGGCCGTGAATTTGCCTATGTAACTGATAGTGAACCCGCACAAGAAAGCATCGATTTTGTCAGGGGAGTGTCTCTTCTTCTTCATGAACATGATATAGGCGGAGAAAACATTTTAAGAAGGAGTGCAGCGGAAGATATAAAGAGCCATTTCAGTGGTACACACGTGACGACGGTTGGAGCTGCCCTTACCGCCAAGAGAGCACAAGTGGGGAAATTGGTTCTGATTCATCATTATCCCTTTTATGACAGTTTGAAACTCCGAAAATTAGGAAAACTCTCCGCTACCATTTTTCCCCAAAGCGTCATTTCCGATGACCTCCAAGAGATAAGTTTTTGACAAAAAAAAGACCCCTCAACGAAAGGGTCTTTTTTGTTTGTAACACCTTTTTCTAAGTTATCTGGTTACTGTTATTGTAGAGCCAAGTTCAGCGTCAGGAGCTGATACGGTCACTCTGTTGTCTGTGGCGCTTTTGACAACCGTGTAGCCTGTATTGTATGTACCGCTGCAGGAAGCGACCGGATTGCCGTTGTTGACTGATGGATCAACCGGAAGCGCAGCGATATATGTAGTGACCAAGTTAGAACAGATATTTGCTCCTGTGTCACTTATTGTTTGGACTGTGTTGGTTATGCCAGCTGGGAGTGTGCCTTTATTGTCTGCAGCATATTCGTGAATGGCGTTAAGCATAGCATTTACATCGCTTTGCCTTTTTGTATTGTTAGCCTGAGCAAATTGTCTAGCAGGATTTATAGCTACAAGTACTATGGCAAAAAGTACTGCTAGAATTCCGATAACAACAAGGATTTCAATAAGTGTGAAACCTTTTTGATTAGACCGCATATGATGCTCCTTTTTTATGGAATGTTTATAAGACCCTATTTCAAGTTAAACATCAATTATTATCTGTGTCAAGGGGTACTTGGTATAGATTTGTGCTTCCGTTGTTTATTTTAATCTAGTTATATTAGCTGAATTCGGCGGGAAAACCTGGTTGCTAATTCTGCTTATTTATAAATATGATTGCATCGTATTTTATGCCCTCTGTGTCCTGTGTAGCGACATCTTTATAAATTTGACTAATTGTTTCTGTGATTGTCTGTTTTATTTGAATTGGTAGATTTTTGGAAAAGACAATAAATGTTTTGGCAGTAGCTAATATCCCTACATCTTGAGATACTATATTGGTAAATCCAGCTTCCTGCAGACGACTTTTGGCTAAATCAGCCCCATTTGGAATACCTGAACCATTCTGTATTTGGATATTTATATATTTAAGGTTTTGTTGAGATGAACCTGAGGCTGTATTATCTAAAGAGAGTTGTTGGGAAGGGGGGGCTGTTGAAGGGGATAACGTAATTTGGTTGGTAACAGGTGGCGTCACAAGAGTTTTTTTAACAGAGGGAACAAGCGTGGATGAGGATTTGAGAAGAAGTATCAAAAGTGCTATTACCAAAATAGCGAAAAGTCCAATAAGGAAAGGTAGGTTTTTATTTGGATTTTCCTGGTTGTCGGTTGGTTTGCTTTCTAAACTCTGTTTTGGGACAATTTCTTCCTTTGTATCGCTCATGTTTTCAGCCTTAAAATAGTCAAATTTATCTATCATGGATTTGAAAACTTCGGCATTTATGCCGTTTTTCATATCTATATATTTTTCCAGAATAAACTCTGGAATTATGGCTTCTATGGCAAAACCTTTTGCTTCAAAAGCCATTTTTATGGAACTGTAGACTTCTTTATTGCCAGCGATGATTTTGGAAATTGTCTCAAGATGGTAGAGACGTGAAGCAATATTTTCAAAAGGTATCATATCAAGAAATTGTTGCATATTGTCGGAGACGACATTCTCCTTAAGGTGGGGAAAATCTTTTTCAAAGTAGATATCATGTGAGATGACGACGATAAGACGAGAGGGCATGATTTTGTAAAATTCTATGAAGGCTTTTATGAGAATATTGAATTCATCCCGGTTTATTATTTCCATGTTGTGCACTACTGTTTCAGGAATATCAAGCTTAATGGGAGAAGTGATTGTACTACCGAAAAATATCAATTGTTGTCTGTTAAGGTAAACGATAGCCGGTCTTTGTTTGGCAGGTTTCATTTTTATAATGAAAGAACTCTTTTTGAGTAAAGTATTGATAATGAATGTACCGGTCTTTGTTTGGCAGGTTTCATAATACTATTTTAATAGATTTCTTTCCAGGAGAGTACTGATAATACATTGTTGGAATTCTGCACTTGAGCCTGAGCCGCACGTCTGATATTTCCGGCTGAAGCAGTAGCTGTAATGGTATATATATTACTACCTGAAACTGTGGTCTGAACAGAATTGTCTCCAACACTCATTGTGCTTCCTGTATAAGTTGGATCCCGCAAAAGTTGAAGAATGGCATTTTCTATTCCTGATTCAGCTGCAACACTGTTTATTGTGCTTTGTTGTGTTTTTTCTGTTGATAGAGAATTAACAAGAATGATGACAGTGGCGGCAGAGGTGACGGTTATGGCAACGATAACAAAGAAAAGCAAAGTTACCAGCGCCTGACCTTGCGAGTTGGATGATTTAATATTTTTCATATATTAATTATCTTATTCCCGCTGTTAGACTGATATTTTTAGTCGCCGGACCTGCGGTCTTTTGGCTGATACTTGAAAGAGTAAAAGATATAATAATGTCATTTTTACCACCTGGATTGCCTACACGTTTGAAAGAGAGGGCGGATACTCTTGTGTTGTAACTGTTTAGCTGATTAGTGCCGAGATTGCTGTTTATTGTCAGGTTGTTGTTTGACAGGTCATATGAATAGTTATTTCCATCGATTGTGATTTGCATTATTGATCCTTGGTCGCCTATATTGGCAGGAATAGATATGTTTTGGGCACGGTGGAGATCATATGTTAACCGAGTGGTAATAAAGCGACTATCCTGCTCAACACTGGAAAAAGACTGCGATTCTAGACGGACGTCAAGGCTGGAAGTGAATATATCAGTCAGAACGAGTAAAAGTAAAGAGAGAAGACTGACATATATAATCATCTCAATAAGAGTAAATCCTCTTTGCCGATTTTTATTATTACTTAGAATAAATAATTTTGTCATGGCGAATAATTTATGGATATATCATAGAGAGTAGGGGTGTAATTCATATCGGTTGAAGTCATATATACTTTATAGCTGAAACATTCTCCAGGGTTGATAAATCCGGCGTTATTTAAGAGAGGAATTGCTCCCGATATGATATTGCCGATTGGTGTAAAATAACTGCTCGGCGTACCATCTTGACCGATGTAGTCGAAATTGGTATTTAGGCAACTTCCACCAGATGGAGGCGCTGACGCAACTTGTATTTTTATAGTAGTTTGACTAGGTTGGGAGATTGTAGCCTGAAATCGGTTGAAAGCAACAGTATAACCCGGGTCAATAGTGCTTGAAATAAATGTACCGTTTATTGCATAGCCTCCGCCTCCTGCTCCACCCATAATTATCTGGAATTGATCGTGGGCATCGCCGGTTATGATATAAGAAAAAGCGTCTCCGTCAGCTTCTGATACTGGGGCAATTCCAAAAACACCGGTGGGAATAGAGAGTCCACCGCAAAGAGTGGGATTGCTTTCGTTGGATATATCAACGACTTGGTATTGTAATGATCCACCGGTTCCTACTATTAGTGCTTTGTTTCCTGAAACTACTGCCATACCGCGTGGATCAGTATTGCCTGCATTGAAAGTGCCCTTAATAGAATAGAAGTTGGGTAAAATCCACCACCAAGGGGGATCTGGAGTAGAGGTGTCAACTATAAAAAAACCTTTTGGGAAATAGCCTGCGCCATTGTTGAAAGCAACATAAGCGCGTGTTCCTGCGCTGTTTACAGAAAGTCCTTGCGGCTGTTGTTGCCAGGTAAGGTTGGAGACGCCAACGATCTTAAATGATGTGCCCCCGTTTGAAATCTTTATTTTCTGTAAACCAAAGAGAGTGTTGGCGGAGCTGACGTATGCGTAGCCGTTATTTACCACCACCTGTTCTGCTAGCGGTTGATAACCGATGTTAAACCACATGGGAAATGAGCCAAGAGGGGAAGAGTGAGCGCCGCTTTTATTGGTAATGTCATAAGTATATAGTTTTATTCCTGAGGTGACATAAAGTATGTTGCCGTCCACGTAGATACCATTTGCAGCACTTGCGCCTGAAATAGTAACCCAGCCTATTTTGGGATACGGCGGAGGTTGGGTCAAATCCAATATTATAACCTGTTCTGAAGTATCATCAGTTGCCAGGTAGGCATAGTTTCCGTCACTAAAGACGGCGTTGGTTTTATAGTTACTGGTATAAGTGCCGGAGATTGTCGCCACAGGAGGAGTGGGTTGTGGTGGATCACTAATGCCGACTTTGGCAAAGGTCACGCTATTTGTCCCGTCTCCTGTACCTACATAGGCTGAACCTGGGATGGCGTCGATTGCATTTCCTTGTTTTGGTAATGTTAGCGTATTGACAATATTGTTTTGGGGTTGGCACCAGTTGCCTTGTCCTACTGTAGCCAGTGTCACTTCACCTCCACTAGTATTGGTTGTAATAGTGTAATTTTTGGTTCCTGCGTCAAAATCTGCCTGAGTGGTTTGGATAAAAGTAGCGTTATTGAGATACCTAGTCAGATATTGTGTAGACGTGATGGAAGCGGCAATAGGTGTATTCCATGAGACTACGATATCGATTCTTTTAGTAGATGGGTCAACTGTTCCGCCACTTGTAACAATATTACCGTTTGTGTCACGTAGGACATCACTTATCGTTATTTGTCTTATAATGCCATCTATGACATCCGATCCGGCAGATAAGGTCCATGTATTTTGGGATACAATTGGATGATACGTTCCGTTCGTAGTAATTGCCGACCAACTTCCTTCTCTAATTACTCTTATGGCTTCCTGTGTTTCCTGCAAGAGATTGGTCGCTTCTTCTCTTTGTTCCTGCTGGGCTTTGCCGTTTCGGGATGCAATAAATCCCGTCAGAAGCGCCGGTAGAAAAGCAGATGTGAGAGCTATAGCAATAATAAGCTCAATAAGCGACTGGCCTTTTAGGCTTTTATTCTTCATTTTTTAATTAACTGAAGTGATGACGCCATATCGATTTAACATAATAGTATTTTGTTCATTGCTGGCGGTGTTTCTTATCACGATAGTATCTGATCCTGGAGTAAAACCCGATATCTCTCCACTTCCTTTTATAAATACCAGGCTTCCCAAAGGAAAAGATATGTTGGGAAAAGTTATATTTTCGCCCAGATTGATAACCAAGTTGGATGGATCGCTTTGGTTATATACGCTTCC
Source organism: Patescibacteria group bacterium (assembly GCA_023379265.1). Classification (GTDB taxonomy): domain Bacteria; phylum Patescibacteriota; class Microgenomatia; order 2-02-FULL-39-11; family 2-02-FULL-39-11; genus JAMCUI01. The sequence goes on along the minus strand of JAMCUI010000007.1, from coordinate 7,685 downwards.
ATTAAACAAAGTATATTTTGTCGATTCAAAATATATTCCAAAATTTCCGTCAGATGTACCTCCTTGTGCGTCTCCTGTCTGGGCTTTCAACTGTTGAGATTTAATATCATTTATGAGAGTGGTAAGACTGGAGGAAAGGGTAGTACGTTGTTGTAGACCTAAAAGATTGACTGTTATAGTACCTGAGAGTATGAGGAAGAATGCCATGACCACGACTAATTCAACAATAGACATGCCTTTTTTATGATTTCGTCCGAAAGAAAATGAGGGCATAAATTATATTAGAAAGTTTATCTGCCTACCTGTCCAATAAGGCTGTAAATAGGTGCGATAATTGAAAGCATCATACCGCCGATAAGTATTCCGACAAAAATAAGCATGATAGGCTCAAGGAGTGTGGTAACTGTAGATAAAGTCTTGCCGACCTGGTAATCCATATATTCTGAAATATCCAGCATTGATTTTTCCAGAGCACCGCTTTTTTCTCCAGCCTCGGTGATTTTAATCATAATTCTGGGAATTATCTTCTTATTATCTCTGAGTCCATCAGAAAGCCTTCTACCGGAAAGAACCACATCCCGACAATGTCCGATTGCAACGGATACCTCTTTTTTCAAAACTGCATTTTGAATCAACTCTAGGGCAAAAGTGATGGGGATTCCTGCAGACAAAAGAAGAGAAAGACTTCGAGTGAAACGTGTGATATCCATCTCTTTGGCAAGCCGTGAAACAAGAGGGAGGGAAATAATGAATGTCAGGAGCAGACGTCTCTGTCTTTTGTATAAAAGATAAATAAATATTAATATTGCTGCAGTTATGGAAATTATTGGTATTGTGTAAGTGAGAAGCATATTAGAAACAAATATGAGTATTTTTGTCGGCAGTGGCAATACGACGTTTAGACGCAAGAAAACCTGTGAGATTTTGGGAATAATAAAGGTGAGCATCATAAGAAGTACGCCGCCGAAAGCAATAAGTATTAGGACGGGATAAGCCATGGCAGCCTTTATTTTATCCTTGAATTCGATCTCTTTTTTGATATATGTTGTCATGTCATCTAGCGTCACTTCAAGAGTACCTGCTTCCTCAGCGGCCCGGATGATGTTAACCTCTACCTGATCAAAGACTGAAGGGAATTTTTCAAAAGAGGAATAAAGCCTTTTTCCTTGTGTGAGGTCTTCACGTAGAGTTTCCAAAATTTTTTTCTGGTTGCCGCGAACATCCTCAAGGAGAGAATCAACAATTTCCAAAATGGATATGCCCGCAGATAGCATAATAGACATATTGGTGACAAAGCCTATTTTTTCACTGTCAGAAAGGGTGAGATCTTCAGTTTTCATACTGGTCTTCTACTTTTATTACGCGCAGTACTTCCTCAATAGTGGTGATTCCTTGAGAGACGCGTTTGAGGCCATCGTCAAGCATAGTGGTCATACCTTCATTTATGGCTGTGCGGGCTATGACATCCGAGTCTTGTTTTTCGATAATGAGTTTTTTTATATCTTTGGTGACTTCAAGCACTTCAAATATACCAACCCTGCCTTTATAGCCAGTATAGTGGCAAAGTTTGCACCCCTTGCCGATATAGGTTTTAATTTCACTTTCAGGACCGAAGTTTTTTGTGATGATTTCAGGAGGTATATGAGTAGCCAATTCTTCGGATCTAATTGAAGTTTGGGTTCTACACATTTCACAAATCCTGCGCAGAAGCCTCTGGGCAATAATTACATTTACTGTTGAGGCTACCAGAAAGGGTTCCACCCGCATATCGATAAGCCGCGGCAAGGCAGTAGCCGCGTCGTTTGTGTGAAGAGTGGAAAGAACAAGATGTCCGGTCAATGCCGCATTTACTGCGATTGCCGCAGTTTCAGTGTCTCGGATTTCCCCGACGAAGATGATATTTGGATCCTGCCGCAAAATAGACCGTAGGCCGTTGGCGAAGGTGAGGTTGGCTTTGGTATTGACTTGAATCTGGTTTACTCCTTTTATTCTGTATTCGACCGGATCCTCAATAGTAGTGATATTTTTTTCCTTGGTATTGAGTATTTTTAGTATGGCGTATATTGCAGTGGTCTTGCCGGCACCTGTAGGGCCGGTGGAAAGGATCATACCGTAAGGCTTGCTATAAGCTTCAGTGACTTTTTTCAGATCTTTTTCATTCATCCCTAGATCCAAAAGCGAAAGATGTTCCACGCTTGATGTGAGAAGTCTCAAAACAGCCTTTTCCCCGTCGACTACAGGCAATATAGAAACACGCAAGTCCAGATTGTCATGGTCAACGGCAATCCTAATTTTTCCATCCTGGGGCCCCATATGTTCATCAGTACGCAGTTTGGCTAGAACTTTTATTCTGGTAATTATCCTGTCATTGAGTATTTTTGGTACATAAAGGACATTATGTAGAATTCCATCGATTCTAAATCTGACAACGGAATTTTTTTCCTCAGGCTCGATATGTATATCTGAAGCTTTATCCTCATAAGCGTATTCAATAAGAAGATCAACTATTTTAGCAATTGGCGCTTCATCACTATCTGTAGTATTGGTTCGGCCAATTTCTTCTTTCAGAAGGCTGTCAAAAGTTTTTTGCAGGTTTTTACGGTATATATGAAGGGTGTTGTGAATATCTTTTTCCGTGGCCAGATAAGCGGTAATATTTTCATTTGTCTTCTTTGCAATCATCTCTAGAACGTGGTTATTTGACGGGTCAGACATGGCGACTTTTATACCATCTTTATCCCGGCCGAAGGGGATAACATTTTGTTTTTTGGCAAATCTTTCAGGAATGACATGGACTATCTCGTCGGGAATGGAAATTTTACCGAGCGTGACAAAGGGATATTTGAGAAATTCAGCGGTTAGTTTACCCAGATTTTCGTCTGATATGATTTCTTTCTCAACAAGTGCTTCGCCAAAGGAGATGCTTGAGTTTTTGGCAAGCTCTGACACTTCCTCGAGTACTTTTTCGTTCACCAGTCCTTTTTGAGCCACCAACTGTTTAAGCTGGCTATCGGGCAGTAACATAGCAGTTATCCTAAATAAAATTAACTAAAATTGTCTGCAACTGTTTAAGCTGGCTATCGGGCAGTAACATAAAGATAATTATCCAATTAACAAATTATCGAGTGAACAAATTATTACTAAGGTATATTATGATGATACTATCTTGTGAGTTCAAACTGCAACAGAAATATCTGTTTTTCTTGACAGATATGTTAAAATTATTACATTAATTTGGAAAAGCGTTGATCCGGAAGGTTGGAGCCGGGGAGCTGAGCAAAAGTATGCTACGGAGGCGAAACCGTAAAAAGTCAAGCAGCGTGTGTCGTAATTAAAACGGAGCACGTCAGAACAAGGTTTTCTTGCTGATGTCCCGACTTTACGTCGGGATTTTTTTATTCTCATTAAGTATTCAGCAAGTCGACGAATCAAGGTGGCACCACGAAGAATTAGCGTCTAGCGACTAATAAATCGTCCTTTATTATTCATATTTTATGGATGGAAAAAGGACGATTTTTTTATGGTGAAAAATATTCTGACAATGCAAATCGGCCGATATCAGGAAGAAAAATTGGATATTCAGCTTTCGGCGTTTGAAGTCTTCAAAAGGCTTTATTCTTCCTGTTGTGACCTGTTTCTTCTTGAGTCGCTCGGAGAGGAAGGCAGATACAATAGATATTCCTATGTAGGCTTTTCCCCTGCTTATTTGATATCCGCATTAGGGGGAGAATTGATTATTAATAACCAGTTGTTCAAAACCGAGAATCCATATAGATTTCTGGCCGAAAAATTCAGCTTGCTGCAAAGTGATGGGAATGGTTTTTGTGGAGGATTGGTAGGCTATGTTTCTTATGAGGGGACAAAGTATTTTGAGTCTGCATTTTCAGGTTTAACAAATTCCGAATTTCCAGATTTCCAGTTTGGTTTTTATGAAGACGGGCTTAAGTTTGATAAGAAAGGAAATTTCGTCAGTTATTTCCACCACGGCAAATCAAGGAAAAAGGAAGTGGAAAATCTTATAAACCGTTCGGGGAGATTGGAAACATTCAAGTATAAAGTTATTCCATCCGTGTTTGGAAAAGAGAAACATAGAGAAATGGTAAGAGACGTACAGAAAAATATAAAGGTGGGCAATATCTTTCAAGCAGTATTGTCACTAAAAAAGCATTATCAGGTAGATGGGGACAAAAGACGAATTTATGCCATCTTGCGCAGTATTAACCCTTCTCCCTATATGGTTTATATGAAATTTGGTCAGAGGGAAATAATTTGCGCCAGCCCAGAGCTTCTTATACGCGTGAAAGGTAAAGACATAGAACATTTTGGTACGCTTGCGGGCACGATAGGCAGGGGAAATGATTTGAAGGAAGATGATTTGCTTGCACAAAAACTAGTGACAAATGAAAAGGAAATGGCGGAACACATGATGCTGGTTGATCTGGCCAGAAACGATATAGGGAAGATTTGCCAGTTCGGAAGCGTCAGGGTAGACAGGTTGCATACTGTGAAAAAATTCAGTCATGTGCAACATTTGTATTCGGAAGTAAGAGGAAAGCTGACTGAAGGGGAAAATTGTTTTAGCGCGCTTTCCTCATGTTTTCCCGCAGGAACGCTTAGCGGTGCACCAAAGATTGAAGCGATGAAACTTATCAGTAAATTGGAAAGTGAACCAAGGGGGCCTTACGGTGGAGTCGCCGGATATTTTTCCCTGAATAGTGAAGCGATGCTGGCTATCATCATAAGATCTCTTTTTATAAACGGCAATCATGCATATACGCAGACGGGAAGCGGAATAGTCTTGGACTCAAAGGCGGAAAGTGAATACCAGGAAATAATAAATAAACAGAAGGCGATTGAGGAGGCCCTTCGGCTTGCTGCCGTCTCAGGTAAACTTTTATGAAAACACTCATTATTGATAACTATGATTCGTTTACTTACAACCTTTATCAATTAGTAGGGGAATTTGGAGGGAATCCAGAGGTGGTAAGAAATGATAGGTTGACTATCTCGGATGTTAAGAAGGGAATGTATTCCCATATAGTTATTTCTCCAGGACCCGGAGATCCTTCCGATAAGCAATATTTTGGAGACTGTTCGGATGTAATCCAAATTTTTGGTTCAAGGATTCCCATTTTGGGAGTCTGTTTGGGACATCAGGGAATAATCTATGCTTTTGGAGGCCAAATAGTCCGGGCTAAAGTTATAAAGCACGGAAAGACGAGCCATATAAGACATGATGGTAAAGGAATATTTGATGGTATCAAAAATCCAGTGAAGGGAATGCGATACCATTCGTTGGTTGGTAAAGCAGGGAGTTTACCAAGCTGTTTGGAGATAACTGCCGAGTCGATTGATGATGGGGAAATCATGGGTATCAGACACAAAGATTATCCGATTTTTGGTATCCAATTCCATCCCGAATCTATAGGAACCGACTATGGTAATTTGATTATCAAAAACTTTCTGTCAGTATAAACCAGAAAGAGAATACAAGTCAGTCGGAACAGACGAAGGGAAAAAGATTATGAAGAATTTTTTGAATATATAAAAGGAAACTATGGATTTTAGAGAAAAACTGGAGAAGATAGTAAACAGACAGGATTTTACAAGCTTTGAAGCTGAAGAGCTGATGGAAGATATTTTATTTGGCAATCTGACGTCACCACAGATTTCATCTGTTTTGACGGCATTGCGGATGAAAGAGGAATCACCGAAGGAGATATTGGGATTTATAAACGTTATGAGAAAACATATGGTGAAGGTGAAAACACGCAAATCGACTATTGATACATGCGGTACCGGTGGTGACGGAAAAGGAACTTTCAACATCTCTACAGCAGCAGCTTTGGTGGTGGCAGCTGCAGGAGTAAGCGTTGCAAAGCACGGCAACAGGAATGCTTCAAGCCTTTGCGGTAGCGCCGACGTGTTGGAGGAATTGGGGGTTGCGATAAACCTGACGAATGTCCAGGCGGAAAAAATGCTCGACAAAATCGGATTTACTTTTTTATATGCACCTTTGTATCATCCGGCAATGAAAAATGTCGTGCCGGTAAGAAGAGAGTTGAAGATTCGGACAGTTTTTAATTTCCTGGGTCCGTTTGTATCTCCTGCAGGTGTAAGAAGGCAGATTATTGGAGTACCTGGTATAAATCTGGCTCATAAACTTTCCCAAGTCGCGATACATTTGGACTATGAACATTTGCTTATTATTGCAGGCAGCGACGGATTAGATGAGATCAGTCTGTCAGCACAAACTTCTCTTTTTGAGGTGAAAGGCAGAAAAACAAAAGAAATAACAGTCGATCCGAAAAATTTCGGTATTGAGAAAGCATTGTCGGAAGAAATAAAAGGAGGAGACGCAAAAGAGAATGCGAAGATTATAAAGGATATTTTTGGCAGAGTAAAAAGTGCGGCAAGAGATATTGTGATACTGAATAGTGCCGCGGCACTTTATGTAGCTGGAAAAACCAAAACAATTTCTGATGGTGCCTGGTTGGCAGCTGAAACAATAGACAGTGGGAAAGCAAGAGAGCTATTAGAAAAAGTTGTTAATTATAGATATGAGAATTAAATTGAAAGACATTATAGATAATAAACTGATTGAATTGGTAAAGAAGAAAAGCGCAAGAAATTTTTTCCAGGCAGTCAGGAAGCAAAAAAAAGGAAATACGGTAATTATTGCCGAGATAAAACTGGTTTCCCCGTCAGAAGGCCGATTGGGGATAGAGAATGAAGCGATAAGATTTGCGCAAGAATACGAAAAGGACGGTGCAGATGCAATTTCGGTTGTCGCAGATAACAAGTATTTCGGCGGTTCATATAAATTATTGAAAAGAATTAAAAAAAGTACCAATCTACCTATTTTAGCAAAAGATTTTGTTATAGATCCTTACCAGATATTTGAGGCGAAATTTTTTGGAGCGGATGCGATACTGCTAATTGCAAGATTACTTTCAGTCCAGAAATTAAAAGAATATGTCCGGATTTGTTTTGAACTGAATATTGAACCTATTGTAGAAATCCAGACACAGGAAGAGTTAAACAAAGCTACTGTCTCAGGCAGCCGGATTATTGCAGTTAACGCCCGAGATCTGGAAACATTTGAAGTGGATGTGGAGAAAGCGTGTAAGCTGATTACCCAAGTTCCCAAGAAATTCATTAAAATCGGTTTTTCAGGAGTAACTGGTAGACATGAGGTAGAAAAATATAAAACAACGGGAGCGAGCGCTGTACTTGTGGGTTCAGCACTTATGAGCGTAAAAGATAAGAAAGGGTTTATAAAAAATTTGAAAAGTATATGAAAGCAAAGGTAAAAATCTGCGGAATAAGAGATTGTGAAGAAGCAATTATATGCGTTGATGCCGGTGCGGATTTTTTTGGTTTTAATTTTATCGAAAATTCAAAACGTTTCATAAAGCCAAAAGATGCTCTGAAAATAATTAAAATGTTGCCTTTAAGAGTTAAAAAGGTCGGTGTATTTCGGAATGAAAGTATGGAGAGAGTTAACAGCTTAATTAAATATCTCAAATTGGATTTTGTTCAGTTGCATGGTGATGAAAGTCCGAATTACGTAAGTAAAATAAACATAGTTGGGAAAATAAAAGTGTTTTCTCTGGGGAAGAATTTTGATGTGAAAGATATATTAAATCAGGTTGAAAGATACAACACGGATTATATTTTTCTAC
>JAMCUI010000006.1 GCA_023379265.1 Patescibacteria group bacterium | reverse complement strand
GAACTATATCACAAAGAAAAATAAGCTCAACAGTAAAGAAAAAATCGTGCTCAAAAAATACTGTAAGCACTGCAAAAAGCACACTGAACACAAGGAAACAGAAAAACTGGACTGAAAGCGTAAAGAAAATTATAGTGTTATACTTGACGCTTTACGCTTCCTGATTTACCCTCAATAAATTATGGCCAAAGGTACAGTCATTTTCCTCTTTATCCTAGCAATTGTTGCCAGCCTACTAGTCGGTATAAACATAGGCAAAAACATAAAACTCTCACAATCAATACGCACCTCACAGCCTCTAATTTCCAACCCACCACCCACCACCCACCACCCATCACTATCCTTAACTCCAATTCCCTCTCTCACTTCCTCCCCTTCTGCCTCGCTTACCCCTTCAAATCGCCAAGCTTCATCCACCGGAATTACTACCTATTCCAATAAAAGCTGCGGATTTTCCTTCTCTTACCCAGGTTCATATATCAACGAAAAATCAGTCAACAACCAATCAATCATCCTTGTTGACCCCAACAATCCCAATGACGCTATTGCTACCACTTGTGCTACATCTATCCCCCGTCCCCCCGTCTCTTCGGACAAAATAGAAGCTGTTACTTTGGGTGGAGTTGCAGCTACGCTCTACCATGACCAGACTCAGGACGGTCAATCAAGGAATGAAGTTATAGTCAAAAACCCAAATAACGGATTGGAAATAATAATTGCTGGTTACGGCTCCACATTCCAAAGCGCCCTTAATTCTTTCAAATTTATCCAATAAACCACGGGGGAAATCATCCTGAATTTATTTCAGGATCCCTAGTATTTTGTTCCTTTGATTTTCCATCCGTTTCGCAAAACTCACCCAGATTGTCAAATTTATGAAATACGATACAAGTGGTGCCATCCGAAGCTTTTTTCCTAATTCTGAGAATTACACAGCTGAATAAAGATATCTTTATCAGCCTAAAATCATGAGAAAGATCTTTCGAGATTAAAATGGAGTCACCCCGGACTAAAGCCCAAGGTTCCCTCATGAGCAATTAATTTGCATTCATCACACGGTCTAAAGCCTGATGATTTTTGCGAAGGATTAAAGCTCCCACAACCTAAAGGTCGGGGAATTTCGCGAAGGCGGATCAAAATGCTACGGCTGTGTCTGATTATAAGTGTTTTGAAGATCCTGGATCTTTTTCTGCATTTCTGCCTCCTGTGTCGGATTAAGATTTGGTATCTGTGCGTTTCCTGCTCCCGATTCTCCACCTGTCATGGCTCCTACCCCGGGCATCTCCTTTACCGGAGAAGGCACGGAAATAGCAATAGCATTATAGGAAAAAGCTGAGTCTGAAGTTGATCCGTCTTTTTCCTGCGTCACCGTTCTTCTCAACTTGTATTGGCTATCGTCAAACCAGACATAGACGATAGTTCCGTTGTCGCTTGGTGAAATCACCTGATACTTGAAACACTGCATATTCCCACAAGCTTCCTTCCCCATGGCTTTGAAAGTTACCTGCGGCTCTGCCGGCTGGCTGGGTTCAGGCGTGATATTCCCAAACAGGTTGGTCTGCATTTCATTTTTTATAGTCTGTGTCTCTTTGGGCTGTTTGATCATAAACCAGCTGTTGTCGGAATAATCCTTTGTGTAGGTGGTATCCCCGATTGTAATCATGTTGGCTATTTCCTTGCCGTTTTCCTTTGTCACTACATGAAACTTGTCTCCACCTGACATTTCCATCAGGTTATCCGTTTTCTTTCCGGCTGAATCAGTCATCACTGACTCTACAGAATAATCCTTCATCCCTTCCCAACTTCCCATAAACCGACAGACGTTGCCATCCTTAAAAGGACAGTTTGCATTCATCATGCTGCCGACTTCATTTGTCAAGGCGCCCGTCATGCTTCCCTTTTTACTAAGGAATAAAAACCCTCCCGCCGCCGCGACAACAACCACTATCACGGCAATGATAATTACTGGAGAAATTTTTCCTTCGGATACCTGTACTTTATTCTTTTTTTGCATATACTCCTTTTATATACATATGCTGAAAAAGTGTCAATAAGGAAAAGGATAAATATATAATAACAACAAATTTTGGTATAATTATCTCCAAAGTAAATAGGGGCTTAGTTAAACGGTATAATAGAGGTCTCCAATCCCGTAAAGATTGCAATAGAGATAGGGCCATAGTTCAATGGTAGAATAGAGGTCTCCAAAACCTTTGACGGTGGTTCGACTCCACCTGGCCCTGCAGATAATATATCTTTACGGGACAACTCTTCTAGCCCCTGCAAAGTACATATTACGTCTGAAAACCCATTATTTATCTTATTTATAGTAACGGTATGAAATCAGCCATCATCATAAATCCTGATCTACCATTGGGCTTTCTCGCCAACGCCGTAGCCTGCATTTCATCGGGAATTTTTAACAATGGAAATGAACTAGTAGGACCGGAAATTAAAGGGAAAGACGTAAACTATATCCCTATCACAAAGATCCCTATTTTAATCCTCAAACCCGGCAATAAGACTTTACTTGAACTCTGTCGTCAGGCTCAAAATCTGAATTTGAAATATATGGCTTTTACCAAAGAGGCTCAATCTACTACAAACTATGGCACATATATAAAATCAGTGTCAGGGTTTCCTTTAGAATCAGTTACACTTCTAGGTCTTGGCGTAGTAGGACCTGATGAAATCGTCAATTCCCTCGTCGGCAACCTACCTATGCTGCGATAAAATCATTACCCACCTCCATATTCACCCTATAGTTTTGACAGTATACTGCATTTATGTTAATATTTCCTCTCTATGAAGCTCCAAAAGGGATTTGCCCCCATAGCAATCCTTCTTATAGCTGCAATCAGCTCAATTGCTGTTTTGACAGGTCTTTCTATTACGCGTCATAAAACCGCTCCTGAAAAACAAATACTTTTTCTATCCCCCGCACCTTCTCTTCCCATCACTCCTTCCTTTACCCCCACACCATCACCCCGACCATTGATAAAATACACTCCCATACCCACACCTCTTCCCACAAAATCAGCCACAGCGACCATTCTGGCTACAATAAGCAATAACGGGTCGGCAATCTCCGATACTTCTCCCTACCTTTTCATACGCAATGAAAACAGTGCGCAGGAACAAATTCTCAAAAATGAAAATTCCCGCTGGACCATAACAGGGATTACTCCGGGAAGATACAAAGTTTATATAGCTTATGACACCAATCATTTTATAAATCCACAGATAAGCTGCCAGGGGTGCCAAAATCCACAAAATATATCAGGTCCTGGCACTTGCGGATACACAGTCGAACTTTCAGCAGGAAATTCGATCAGTTTAGCATGTGAACTGCATCCCGTCATACCGCTTCCATCAACACAGGTAGCCAATAACCAATTATCAAATGACACTACTCCACCCAATACAAATATTTACTATCCCCAGCCAAACGGGTCCATAACCTACAAAATAGACGGGCAGGTTTGTGCCATAACGACTCAACCCAACGACAATTCCGGTCCCGATGGGATAGAAACTGAATATAAATTTGATGATGAAAATTGGTCAGGATATGCCGGCGGTCGCGGTTACCTATGTGCAAACACACTTGCCAACGGCCCTCACACACTTTATTACCACTCAAAAGATAGAGCCGGAAATGTAGAAGCTACAAAATCACTACAATTTACAGTAAATATTCCAGGTAATTGAAACAATTAGAATTTACTTCAACGTTAATCATAAGAGATAAACTTTAACCACAACTTCCAAAACTTGAAATCCTTGAGTAGAGTTTAGCCCTATAGTATAATAACCCATCTTCTGTGGCTTCAAAACGCGAAGAAACACAGAGGTTGCACCTTAATAAAAATACTTAAAGATTAAGAACAATAGCGTTCTTATTCATAAGGTATTTCAGTTATTGGCGAAATCTAGTGGATGTCACCGACTATGAAGAATTGGAGAGAAATGCGAATATCAATAAAGTTGGTATCCGTTTTTCTCTCCAATGCATTCACCGACGGCGGGTGGAATCTGAAAAATCAGCACGCAATCAGGACAGATTGTAGGAGCAATCTGTAGCAAAGGAGAAAACGAAGGGGGTCAAAGGTGAGAATTAGAATCGCTCTTACCGTCGCAGTCGTCATCATACTCATCGCCATCGTGGTCATAACTGGCAATTCACCAATCAGAGTAATGGTGTACCAAACAATTTCTCTTAGCGGATGGCAAGTACATATTCCCGCTTCCGCCAGTCAATCACCTAGTCTGGTGTACACGAAAATCCAGTCGAACTGGACTGAAGTTCCGGTCTCGCTGGGCTACGCTGCGCAAATTCACCTGGGTGAAAGAGAGTTCGGTACCATAGAAAATGGCGATTTGTTCCTTGAGGACGTTTCCAGTTGGGGCGCGAGCCCAACGACCATGGAGTTTCCCGATGGCACATATGGACACGGAACGGTACTAGTCATCGTGCCGGAAGAAGAAATTGCGGGTGGAGCCAAACCCACAATCAGTTTCCTCTTCACAGGAACTCGCGTTTTCGTCTCGGGCGGATCGCTCCAATTTCACTAGTTCGCGCCGTCTTGTCTGCAACTGTCGGGTTGCACACCTTTTCTGAGACCTTCACCGGTCTCTCTCCTAGAAAAGGTTTCCCCCGCAGTTGCAGACATAGTTCAATCCTCTAATCTCCTCAAACTTATATCAAAACTATTATTTTGTATCTAAGTCATCGTATATTATCGGGCTAAAATTTGAGATTTTGATACCAGTTCTACTCAACATATTCTCATTCTCTTCATGAAATCTTCATGATTTTAGGGTAAAATTCTTATATATGCGTATTTTGGTTATTGAAGATGAAGCAAAACTAAACCTTGTCATAAAAAAAGGCCTGCAGCAGAAAGGTTATGCAGTGGATAGTGCTTTCAACGGAAAAGAAGGCGAGCTTTTTGCCGAAAACGACTCCTATGACCTTATCGTACTTGATGTCATGCTGCCTGAGAAAGACGGCCTGACACTTTGTAAATCACTTCGCTCAAACGGCATACATACACCTGTCCTATTTCTCACAGCCAAAGATACTCTGGAAGACAAAATTGCGGGATTGGATAGCGGCGGGGATGATTATATAATCAAACCTTTTGAATTTTCTGAGCTTCTGGCCCGTGTCCGGGCGCTTCTCAGGCGGCCGCGCGAAACTCTACCTCCAGTTCTCAAATCCGGAAACTTGGTACTTGATACTCGGACCCAGACGGTCAAAATAGATGGTAAAGAAATTAAACTAACTCTGCGTGAATTCAGGCTTCTGGAATATCTTTTGCGCAATAAAAATATTGCTCTTGAGCGCGAACAGATACTGGATCATGTCTGGGATATGTCCTATGACTCTTTCAGCAACGCTGTTGACGTACACATAAAGAACCTGCGCAAAAAGCTCAAAAGCGAATATGCCAAGAAATTAGAAACAGTCAGAGGAATTGGCTATAAGCTTAAAGATTAACTATGAAACAAAGCGATACGTCAGTACCAAATCTTTCCCTCAGACAATTCATAAACACCATAAGAAACAACCTGTTTCTCAGAGCCAGCATCCGCCTGACATTCATCTATATCACTATAATTGCTGTCATCCTTTTTGTATTCAGCCAGATTATCTTTTTTGGCTTCAGCAGAAATATACAGGCGACAGCAGAACGCCATGCCACCACAGAAAAACAAGAGGAATATTTTGTCAACGAGGCACAAGATGAATTGGGTACGGTATTGGTAGTGGTAAACATCGGTATCCTCATATTTGCCGGGGCAGTAAGCTACTTTTTAGCCCGCATTACTCTTTCTCCCATACAGAAAATGATGAATGAAGAGAAACGTTTTCTGTCGGACGCTTCTCACGAACTGCGCACTCCCCTCTCTATCCTGAAAGCCAATATGGAAGTGACACTAAACGCAAAAAACATGCAAAGCAATGCCTATAAAAAGGAGACTGAAAGCAATCTTGAGGAAGTAAACAGAATGACCAAACTGGTAAACGACCTGCTGCTGTTGTCCCGATTGGATAATACTGGCAAACAGTATCCTTCAACAGTAAGAATCAGCCTGACAAAGATACTTGGATCATCCGCTAAGAGCCTTACAGCATATGCCAAATCCAAAAAAGTCACTATCAAGCTAAAAAATATATCCAGAGAAAACATGTATGTGGCCGGAGATAATGACTCTCTTATCCGTGCCATCTACAATGTCCTGAAAAATGCAACAGACTATAACAAAAAGAATGGCAATATAACAATCAGTCTCAACAAATCCGGTCATACAGCCGTCATCACTATCTCCGATACTGGAATAGGTATACCCAAGGATAAACTTCCCTATATATTCAACAGGTTTTACCGTGCTGATAACAGCCGTACCCAAAATACTGCTGGTGGAAGCGGTCTCGGGCTACCGATCACAAAAGCGATTATTGAAAAACATAAAGGGGAAATAAAAGTGGAAAGCACCGAAGGCGTGGGAACAATGTTTACAATAAACCTGCCACTTTCTACTTCATAATTTCTTCATGATTTGAGGCTATAATCGAGAGGTATCAAGGAATAAATAAAACTTCAATTATTTTTAAGCAAAAATTCAGTAAGTTTCGATTAAATTAAGCAATATGAGAAAATATTTGCAAATCACAATAGTCATGTCGGTCTTTTTCATCCTGGTAATACTAAAGAATTCCAGAGTGGATGAGACACCTCAACCTATTATTGCCAACATCCAAACTCTACCTTCAAACCAAAACAACCTCCAACCAAACACTGCAAATTCAACCGTATCCAATAATCCTACTTCTTCCTCAAATAATAATTCTCCAGCAACCAGCAACCAGCAACCAGCGATCTATATACCATCCGCCACTCCTCAACCGACGGTACAGCAAAACAGCGGCCAGTACAAAAACGGCACATATACAGGAAGCGTGGAAGACGCTTACTACGGTAATGTACAGGTACAGGTAAATATCTCCGGAGGCAGAATAACTGATGTCACTTTCCTCCAGTATCCCAATGACAATGGCACATCAAGATTTATAAACAGCCAAGCGATGCCTTATCTGAAAGATGAAGCAATACAGGCTCAAAACGCCAATGTAAATATCGTTTCAGGAGCTTCCGATACCAGCATGGCCTTTCAACAATCGCTTGCAAATGCGTTAAGCCAAGCACATTGACGGATACGGCTGGCGCTTCAGACGCCAGCATGGCCTTTCAACAATCGCTTGCAAATGCACTGAACCAGGCTCACTGATTAAAAAAGAAACAAGCATAAAAATTGTTAAATCGCTATAAAAATTTATTTTGTCATTCCCGCGCCCGCCTGCCGGCTCGTCTCGCGGCGAAGCGGGCGAGGCAGGAAAGCAGGAATCGATTTCCGACCGAGTCGGGAATGACCTTTTTCTGATATATGAAAAAACAACAGTTGGTCATGGGGATGCCCTCATCAATTGAAATTGCGGATAGATACGCAAGGACAGAAGATATAAATGACGTATTTAATTTTTTCCGCCATATAGACCGCAAATTCAGCACATATAAAAGCGGTAGTGAGATGGAAAAGATAAACCGGGGAGAGATAAAAGAAAAAGATTTCAGCCCTGAAATGAAACTTATAATGTCCCTTTGCCAAAAGACTAAACAAGAAACAAAAGGGTATTTTGACATACATATCGGCAGCAAAATCGACCCGTCAGGCATAGTCAAAGGCTACGCTATAAAAAAGGGAGCCGACATGCTGCAAGACAAAGGGTACAGGAATTTTTTTGTCGAGATAGGAGGAGATATCCAGATTCACGGGTATAGTAATGCTTGCACTGAGTCCCTACTCAAGGTCGGGACGAAGTGGAAAGTAGGCCTTCAAAATCCCTTCAATAAGAAAGAAATAATCAAAGTTCTTTACCTTACAGATAAAGGTATTGCCACCTCTGGAAATTATATCCGGGGAAAACATATATATAATCCGATAAGGGCTAAAGCGGCAGATGAAATAGTCTCTATCTCAGTCGTCGGCCCGGATGTTTATGAGGCTGACCGTTTTGCCACAGCCGCTTTTGCCATGGGAGAAAAAGGCATCGAGTTTATCGCCACGCTACCGGGATTCGAAGCATATATGGTGACAAAAGATAAAAGGGCAGTCTTTACTAGGGGATTTGAGAAATATTTGGTAAATTGAGAAATAAAAAGCGAAGCAAGTGGAAATTTCTTTTGCAAGCTCTTAAAAAATCTTACAGATATGATAAACACTATTGATTCATTTTTAAACAAAACCACGATGTACCGGCTGACGCTGTATTACCTTATCATGCTGGTAGGAGTCGCCACATTTGCGGGATTATTTGGTCTTATGCCTTATCAACCGCTTGATATTATTCTCAGTACCCTTCTTGCGGTATTAATTTGTGATATATCAAATCTTGTCTTTTCCAAATTTTTCCATGCCACCACCAATACGGAATCATATCTTATTACAGCCCTAATACTAGTCCTTATCATCCCCACAAAATTCCCTTCCAACGTCTCATTTCTTATTCTTGCCTCTGGCTTCGCCATGATTTCAAAATATCTTCTGACTGTCGAAAAAAAACATATTTTCAATCCAGCCGCAGCTGCTGTAGCGGGTGTGGCGCTTTTATCTCCTGAGCATATAGCCACCTGGTGGGTGGGTACACCCGTCATGTTACCATTCGTGTTTGCCGGTGGCTTGCTTCTGGTGCGCAAAATTGAAAGGGAAAGTTTGGTATCAGTATTTATTTCTGTATACCTTATACTTGTAGCCCTCTTTGCCATATTTCATACCGGCTCCATCACTTCTCTGATCACAACCTTCAAAGACAGCCTTTTACATACTGCCCTCTTCTTTTTCACCTTTGTCATGCTGACTGAACCCATTACCTCCCCCGCAACCAAGAAACACCAAAGCAGATATAGCGCTCTTACAGCTCTTCTCTACGCCACTCCTCAACTTCACCTTTTGGGTATTGTCGTGACACCTGAAGTAGCACTTTGCATCAGTAATATATATTCATATATAGTCAATCCTAAATACAGATTATCATTGATGCTGAGAAATAAACTAAGGCTCTCTCCTGACACATTCGCCTACATTTTCGATACACCTGATAAAATCAAATACATTCCCGGTCAATATATGGAGTGGACTCTTCCCCATGACAATTCTGATAACCGAGGTGACAGACGCTATTTCAGTTTAGCCTCTTCACCTACAGAGCAAAATCTTATTATCGCCGTAAAATTTTATGTTCCGTCCAGTAGCTATAAAAGGGCTTTATACAACCTGATGCCAAACCAGAAAATCATAGCTGCCCAGCTGTCCGGTGATTTTGTCATGCCGGACAACCCCCAAGTACCCCTGGTTTTTATTGCAGGCGGAGTGGGAGTGGCACCTTTCCGCAGCATGATACGCTATATAGTCGACAAAAAGATAAAATGCAATATAGTCCTTTTCTTCATAAACCGCACTATCCAGGATATCTACTTTGCCGATACTCTAGCTGAATCGGAAAAATATGGAGTTAGAACGGTTTATTCACTTACGGATACGGCTGCCATCCCGCAAAACTGGAAAGGCAAAGTCGGTCGCCCGACGCCTGAAATGATAAAGGTTGAGGTACCGGATTGGGGTAACAGAACCTATTACATCTCCGGCCCACAGCTAATGGTCCAATCTATTGAAAACATGCTTAAAGGAATGGGAATAAATAAAGGAAATATTAAAACCGACTTTTTCCCTGGATACGCGGAGAGTTAGAAGCTAAACCTGTAATAATCCAAGCCCTTATATTGCTCCTTTGTCAAAGCAGCAACCTTTTCTTTCAATACATATAAATTTGTCTCGTGTTCATCCTTCCTTAATCTTTCGTATATGTCAAGATACGGCCATAAATCTTTCTGTACATAGGAAAGATATAGAAATGCCGGCGGGCTTTTGGTAAACATTTCGTCAACTTGGGATTTCAGATATGGCAGGTCGCGCATCCAGGGATAATAAAATACAGCAGGTGAAGCATGGCGGACACCTGAATACCAATAAATGAGAGACCCATCGTAGGCGGCAAACAATGTGTCATTTCCGCTATTCATAATTCTTACGGCTTCAGCATCATCAAACTGCTTTGAGTAGTTTATATAAGCATCACCTTCCCTA
Organism: Patescibacteria group bacterium; assembly: GCA_023379265.1. Taxonomy (GTDB): domain Bacteria; phylum Patescibacteriota; class Microgenomatia; order 2-02-FULL-39-11; family 2-02-FULL-39-11; genus JAMCUI01. Next base: position 22,876 of record JAMCUI010000006.1, on the reverse strand, counting down.
TTGACCCTGGAAAGAAAATAATCCTTGGCTAAATAGGAGTTGAGGAAGAAAACAAACATCACCAGAAGGAAAAAGATTGATCGGACCGGCCTATTTATTTTTATATCCTTAATTTTCACTACCGCAAATGAAATTAAAAACAACATGAGGCCGTACCACGGCAAGACATGGAAACCGTTGAAAAACTCCTTTACCAGGTCAACTGAGCGCACATTAGCAAAACCGGCAAGAAATATCATGGAAAATGGCAAAAGAACGGTGCCGGATGCAAAAAGAATAAGAATACAAAATAAATACACTAGGGAATTCAGGGCCAATAGCCTGGAAAAAAGTGATAGGTCGAAAAAAGCCGGCAGATAATGCACAGGCGCCAGAATACCAGCTAAAGGATTTGCCGTCTCCCCTACTATTCCTACTGAAGGAAGATAATAGAAATAGTTGGCGATAAATGTATCACGAAAATAATTCCCTAAAGAAGAAAAATAAGATACGATTACCAAAACAATAAGAAATCCTGAAAGGCAAAGCATCATCTTCGCTCTTTTTCCCCGATGTAATTTTAGAGTTAAAGCCAAAATTACAAACGCAACAAAGGGTAGAAGTGGCAGAAGCGAAAAAGCTATAAACGCTAACAACACTCCAGCAAAAAATAAATCTTTTTCCCCAAGATTCTGATGCGGTAAAAGGACGAGTCCGGCAAGATAGACTGCGGGATAAACGACAAACGATTCTGCCAGAAATACCTGACCCAGCATGATATTTTTGGTCATTTCAAAAGGAATGATAAATAGAAGCACCCATGGACCGAAACGCAACATGAGAATAAACGAAAAAATAAACGACCAGAGAATAACTGATTCTCTAAACCTTTTCACGATAAGCGGAATGGAATTAGGATGGATGGCTTTTTGGATTACCGCACTCATGATGTATGTGACCGGCTGATGGTTGGTATAAATATCTCCGTAAAGTTTTTCACCTTTTAGGAGGAATTTACCAATTGCCATATTGTCCTCTTCGTCAACAAAACTGAAGGAATAGATCTTGTTTTCGTACCCACGTGTGAGAAAAATGAAAAACAAAATCAGGATAATAATAGCTAAGGGTCTGATATTTTGTCTGATAAGGCGGTGACAATCAGAAAAGAAAATCATAACTGTATTGGCAATTAATGTACCATATTCCCACTAAACATTCATCCTGTATTCATTATCCACGCATTTAATTTGTAGATAGTACGACTATTTGGTATACTTTCTGCGTCCTATGACATCAACGCTTGTCACTCCGGATAAAGTATATTCCCAGGACGGATTGGAACTTGATACTCTTCTTTTTGAACCCAAACGGAGAACCCGCCGGGCCATAATTCATATCCACGGCATTACAAGCCATTATCTGCAAAACCACTTTATTGCCAACATGTCCAGGGTCTATCCGGAAAACGGTTATTCCTTTATGACTTTCAATAACCGCGGTCACGACTATATTGCAGATGTGATAAAAACTGGCATGGTCGGGACAGACAGAGTCCAAAAAGGTTCAGCTTTTGACATATTGGAGGAATGCATACTTGATATTGACCCAATTATAGAATACTTGAAGTCAAAGGATTATGATGAGTTTATCCTCCAAGGTCACTCACTTGGAGTACTTAAAGCCTGTTACTATCTTTCTACAAAGAAAAATAATCCAATCTCTTCAACAATCCTCCTTTCCCCTATGGATGTCGTCTATCTTCTTGATAGCCAGGTCAAAGACTGGAAATACTGGCGGGATGTAGCCAAAAATATGATAGATGGGGGCCGCGGACAACAGTATATGGGTGTCAAAATTTGGCTCGATGTGCCAATAAGCGCCGATACATACTGGAATTATACCCGGGAGGATTCAAATATGTGGATATTCAATTTTTCAAACCTGCACCGGGAATTTATACATCTGATCAAATTAAGACTTCCATCACTTATTGTATTGCCAGAAATGGATAATATAGCCATAGGTATACCAAAAGATGAAGCAAAAAAAGAATTGAAAAAAAGGGTATTCGGCAGATCTACAAAAATTGAAATTCTACCAAAATCTGGTCATGGATATTGGGGGTTTGAGGATAATCTGATGGAATTAATTATAAATTGGCTCCAGTCACATGAAAAATAATAAAGTAAAAATTTCCACGCACAAAATATTTTCTACCGACGGAATTGAGTTGGACTCACTTCTATTTGAACCAGTAGCACCAACAGACAGAATTATCATCCATATTCACGGAAAAGAAGGCCACTTTGTCCAAAACCGATTTGTTCTTGATATGGGTTATACCTACCCCCTCTCAGGTTACAGCTTTCTCACTTTTAATAATCGAGGCCACGACTATATTGCCGATCTTATCAAAAAAACCGCACAAGGATACACTTCAATTTTGGGAGGATCAGCATACGACATCATTGAGCATTGCATCTTTGATATTGACGGTGTCATAAACTATATCAAGGAACTCGGTTATAAAGAAATTATCCTTCAGGGACATTCACTCGGTCCGCACAAAATCTGCTACTACCTTGACACCACTAAAAATCATGATATTTCTAAAGTAGTCCTCATTTCGACTTCCGACATACTCTATCATCTCAATACTGAAGTCGACCATTGGGAGCAGGTATCAGTTTTGGCCAAGCAGATGATTGATGAAGGGAAAGGTAAAGAGATTATGGCCATAAGGCTGTGGAGCAATTGTCCCGTGTCAGCTGACACTTTTTGGAACTATACTAGACCAGATTCCAATACCCATTGCTTCAATTTCACCCAGCCGCACGTAGAATTCCGACACTTTGAAAATATCACTTTACCTATTCTCACGGTAGTTGCCGAAACTGACTTTGGCACAGGAGTAAAACAGGATAAAGCCATGAAAATGCTTCAGGAAAGAACATCAAGTGATGACTTTTCTTCAAAAATTATAAATACACACCACAATTTTACTGGCAAGACAGATGAACTTATCACTAAAATAACTGACTGGCTAAGGGAAAGAGAATAATTCAGTACTTTTATATTGCTTCTTAATTTCAGCTTGTAAAGAGGAAGCCCAAAAATTTCAGCATTAGAGGCTGATTTATGTTTGTCACTCTACCTGTTTGGGCTGAAACATCGGCTACCACATTCACATCAAACGGGAATAAGCCAAACAGCTTTACTTTCTTTTGTCCATCAACGTTGTATACCAAATCCCCATTCTGGCTTGTAAGCATAATTTTCTCTTTTGTCTGTTGCTGTACCAGATTCCCGGAAACGGAAGAACTAACTTGATTTTGGGAGGAACCAGAAGCCGCAACAGTGTTTACTGTATCAATAATGCCTCTTTGCAAAAGTTCGTCCACCGCGGCTTTTGGCAAAATTGCCACCACTTTTGTGCCTGCCGGAGTAGTAACAATAAGCGAGTTATTGGTAGTGTCAATAGAGAGAGGGAATTTGGTATTTGCGGATATCCCCTGTTGTTCTATCTGATATTCATCGCTATCAGGTCTTACAGTAATCTTTCTTTCGTTTTGGTTTTCAAAAAGATCAAGCTCGTCGGCAGAATTGCTTGCGTCATTTATCTTACCGCCTTCCATCTTCAATTTACCATCCACAATATTCAGCTTCACCTCATTCTGATTTTCAACCCTTTCGGTATTCCCTTCCTGAGTCTGACTCCCTTCGCCTGACGCCTCATTTTGAGTTTCCTGTCTCGTTATTTCCCTTTCCTGCACCTGAGACGGTTCCGGAGGCACCTGTTGATTTTCACTATTTGAAATCTGTTCTTTTTGTTGTTCCTGACCGTTGCTACCATCTTCACTTTTCACCTGAATTTTTAATTCATTCTGGCTCATTGTGTTAGCCGACTGCTGGTTCTGGTTCTGACTATCTTTGTTATTTGAGTTTGATGAAGACGAATCCTGGTGATCTCCCCAAGAATTATTTGTTCCATCTTCTTCTCCCAGAACTTGCCCGGAAGGATTATTTACATACTGGACATTGCCCGAAGAATCTATAACAAAAGTTGCCGCATAGATTTTGGGCATAGTAAATACAAGACTGAGAATAAAAAGAATGACCGGAACACTAAGAAGCAGTTTTTTATCCATATATAAAAACATTACACTAGATAAACTATTTTTGTCAATATTAAAACCCGCCACGAATTCCCTCTTGCAATGATTGACAAAAAGTGATGTATACTAGAATTAATATCAAACCTCTAATTTAAGCTTGATAAATAGATAAAGTATGTGGAGCGCTCTGATACTAATAGTATCTTCTGTCTTGGGTTTTGGTGCAGGAAGTGCGGGTTTAATTCAGAATGTCAACCCGTACGGTTCTTCTCCTGTACAAACCGTATCCTACAGAGCTTGCTATGATCCCCAGCCTAATATCAGAATTACTCTGAAATGGCCTGATGACTTTACCAATCTTTCTGATAACCGCGCTAAAGACAATCCAAAAGTCTGGGGAGGAGCAAACATACCTCCAACCTTCGCTACCGACGCCAGTTGTGAACAAATCGCGATGAACGGCCAGGCTCAAAGAACATATATCTTAGTAAGAAGAAACACCAGAATCCCCAGTTGCAAGACAGACGAACTGAATGGTCCTTATGGTGTAGGCGAATGTCCAGGCTGGGGTGACGCTTTAGGAGCAACTGCTATCCACCACCGCGGTACATGCAGTATTGACGGCTATACCGATTTGCGTAAAATCGCAGAAATACCCGATCCTTCCACCGGACAGAAAGATGAAGTATTCTGGAATCCATTTTCCTATAATGTCGGCTGCAATTACAAACAGGATGAAAATTGTGGTCCAGGAGACAGAAGAAATCTAAACCTGAAAGACTTTGTTTATGTACTTAGGAGCCGCGACGCTTTTGATCCTGACAGGCTTCGCTCTGGCTGCCCGGTACGCTGGGACTCCGGTGCCACCAACGGTGAGGCATGTTCACATTACTTTGACGTCTATATGGCACTAGACCTTTATAACGCCGTGCAATCCGCACCGGCTACAAACGACCCTGAAAGTCCTTATTACTTCATAAGGCAAGTAGTACAAAACTGCAAAGAAGAAGACGTATTTATTCCTGCTGCTACAGCGAATTTAAGCATACCTCCGGAATTTATAAATACTCCTTTCTATCCCCAAAACCAGCCTATTACTTATACCACAGGCAAAATTATTCCCAACGCATCCGATGAAAAAACGAATTATCTTACTTACGTCTGGGGCAGAGGCGACCTCATCAATCCATTCAAGACTAATCTCTTACAGACAAATAAAGAAAGTAACACCACACCTCTTAACGTCTGTTCTGGCGGATCATTTTCCAGTATGTCAATTTTCTCTCTTGCCGCCGGACAACCTACTGTCGCGCCTCCCACAATTGCGCCTTTGGTAAACTGTTATGATCCTTTAGGTTCCATATATTTTCAGGATGATAAAGGTGCAATAAACAGTTTCAAGGTTTACTCCAAACCGGCCACTCCACAAACTTTCTATCTTGTAAAAGCGGGAGACAATAAGACAACATATGTCTATACACTTAAAGAAGAAACTGCTCCCTCAAACCAAAGACATGACACATCTCTGCAACTGCGCGTAATGGACATGATTACCCATAACGCCTGGACTTGGGCAACACCATGGTGTAAACCGGCAATATATATGTACCCCACCAAACCGACCGACATGAATGTAAAATTAGACGTTGACGGAAAACTAACCCTATCAAAACCGGCATATGTCTCTAACACCGGCTGGAATGTCAAAGCGTACTCAGATGGTACACTCCAACCCTTTGCGGCTGACGCCGCTGCCGGCAAGCCCATTACTTATCCATATTTATACTATGAAGCCGATATAAACGGCATTAGCTTCCCCAAAGACGGCTGGGTAGTAAAACAACCGGATCTGGAAAATAAACTCTCAGAGATTTTAGAAGAGACGGGCTTTAACCAAAAGGAAATCGGAGACTTCATGTCATATTGGCTCCCCCGGCTGCAGGAAAAACCTTATTATTTTGTTGGCATGTTGCCTGAAAACGTCATAAATCAGAAAGAACATCTCACTTTTTCCACCCAACCGGATACTCTTATCAGGACAAGATTTGTCTTTGAAGGGATGGATGGACCAATGTCTATCACGGCACCAAACGTCCCTCATCATGACAGAGTAGGCTTCACTGTCACCGATTGGGGTGGCACCCTGGTAGGTAAATCCTGCACCGATGTGAGTATAAAATAAATCTCATATTTCCACATAGACGATTTCATTTGTGCGTCACAAAATATCAATTCCTACGTTATAATAGTGAGTTAATGATTAGCTGGCTGGCAAAGAGATTCAAGGCCGTTGAAGGCCTTTCCGATTATATTTTAGTAAAAATGGCAAAACGTGGCGATTGCGATGCCTTCGGCAAAATTTATCTAAAATATCTGGATGGAATCTACCGTTATATTTACTTTCGCGTCAACCAGAATGAGCAAACTGCCGAAGATTTAGCAGAAACAGTTTTCTTTAGAGCATGGAATCACATAAAAGTATTTGATGAGAATAGCGGTACCCTTAAATCATGGCTCTATAGAATTGCCCATAATGCTGTAATCGACCACTTCCGCGATAACCGGAAACAAGTTACCCTTGAAGAGGGTCTAGTCGAAGAAAAAGTTAGTCTGGAGGAAAAAATTATTCAAAATTTCGAATTGAGGGAACTGGCACAAGCTATTAATAAACTTACTGACGAGCAAAAACAGGTAATTACTCTAAGATTCATTGAAGACATGACAAATGACGAGATTGCCAAAATCGTCAACAAGAAAGAAGATGCCATCAGGGCTCTACAGTCCAGAGCGTTAAAAAAATTAAGGAACCTTTTAGTAAAATGAATAACGTGGAAAAAGAATACGCCAGCTTAATAAAACAAATAAAAAACCTGGGATTGGTGAAACCGGGGGATAAATTCCGGAAAAAAATAATGACAAAAATGGTACCATCCTTGTCTGTTACAAACCCAAGCTTCTTATATTTACCGGCTCCTTCCTGGAAACTCGCGATTGCCGCTATCCTTCTGGTATTTCTGGGAGGAACAGGAATTGTATTTGCCGCAGAAAAAAGTAATCCAAAAGACCTGCTTTATCCGGTCAAGATTATGGTCGAAAATGCTCAACTCAGTCTGACAAAAAATCCAAGCGTCAAAACTCTTCTTCATCTTGATAATGCAGACAAAAGAATAGAAGAATTGAAAAAAACCATAAATAAAAATGGAGATGGTGAGATAGAAAATATCACCTCAAATTACGAATCGCAAGTGAAGGGCGCAGTCGGGGAAATAAAAAAGGTTGAAAACCAGAAAGAAGAAGTAATCAAACAAACAGATCAACATCTGGAGGACCAGACACAGAAACTGGAGGAAATAAAAAAATCCGCTCCGACAACTGCTGTGCCGGTAATTGAAAAAGCGATTGAGACTTCTAAAAACGGGCAGGATGAACTTGGGAACACACCGACAGATGAAAAGAACAAAAAAATAAATTCACCCTCATCAGAAGAATAAATCAATTCTCCATCGTCACAAATCATAAATTTCTCCGTTATTTATCATAGATGGCAAAAATAATTTTGTTTTTAGTAAAAAATATATTTTTTGTCTTGGCTGTTATTTTTACACTGGGAAGTGTCAATAAAACAGAAAGTTATTAAATATTAATCTCAATATATGAAAATACTTGCAGAAATTATCAAAAATTCCATTTTTGCTCAACTATTGATGCTTTTTAGAGCTCCGGTTGAATAAAACTACAAAAAAGTTTCTGGAAAGGAGGTGAAAATGGTATGTCATCTATTATCAGCGTCATAACTACAATAATTCTTGGCTTATCTTTAGCGGTAAATCCTGTCGGATTAATTAAGGGTATTGAAAATACCCAAAACGCTAATTCTAACACCAGTATAAGTACTAATACAAGCAGCAACACAGGTATTGGTACAGATAGCAATGCTAGCGCCAACGCAAGTGCTAACACTAATATCAGTTCCAATTCAAACAGTAACACAAATACCATTGCTAGTACCAGCGCCAATACCGACAGCAACATGACGACAAATACATCTGTGAATGAGACTTCCGATAGTGGAAATCAAACCTTGAATAACGACACAAACACAGAAGCCGAAGAGAATGTTACGGCAAACGTGACAGATAGTCCAAAAGATAAAGATAACGGGTTTGAGGAAAGAAGCGTAGTTCAGGACGAAGAAAAAGGTGGACTAAAAATTTCAGCCTTTAATAACAAAAGTGGACGGGAAATACCAGCTCTTTTACCGAATATTGCAGTAGAACATTCAGGAAGCCTCGACGTCTCAAGTAATACCGATATTGAAGAAGGAAAGTGATAATTTTGGACCGGCGGCTGGGATTTACAGGCAGACGATACAAACAACAGCGCATCATTTATATTCCCTTGACAGTTGGTAAATTCTCGGATAGTCTATAGGTATGGATACCACTGCCCCGGACCAGCCGCCTGTTCAATCAATGGGAAACAACGTCTCTTCTCAACCCTCAGTTCAACCGTTGGAAAATACCACTGCCCCGGACCAGCCGCCTGTTCAATCAATGGGAAACAACGTCTCTTCTCAACCCTCAGTTCAACCGTTGGAAAATACCACTGCCCCGGACCAGCCGCCTGTTCAATCAATGGGAAACAACGTCTCTTCTCAACCCTCAGTTCAACCGTTGGAAGTTTCTACATCTACAACCCAAACTTCCCGTCCGGAAAATACTAATTCCACCACTCCCCCCACCGAACAAAACATACCTGAACCGGTAACTACGACATCTATTCCGCCAACGGGTGGAACCACAGGTGGATCTGCACCACCTCCTGGAAACATACCTGAACCGGTAACTACGACATCTATTCCGCCAACGGGTGGAACCACAGGTGGATCTGCACCACCTCCTGGAAACATACCTGAACCGGTAACTACGACATCTATTCCGCCAACGGGTGGAACCACAGGTGGATCTGCACCACCTCCTGGAAACATACCTGAACCGGTAACTACGACATCTATTCCGCCAACGGGTGGAACCACAGGTGGATCTGCACCACCTCCTGGAAACATACCTGAACCGGTAACTACGACATCTATTCCGCCAACGGGTGGAACCACAGGTGGATCTGCACCACCTCCTGGAAACATACCTGAACCGGTAACTACAGCTTCTATACCACCCTCTGGTGGTAAGAAATTCCCCTTCATGTTTATTACCGTACTTCTTATCCTGATGATTGTCGGATTTACCGGGTCTTTTCTATTTTTCCAAAAATCAGTACAGAACAACTCCTCTACTTCCACCACTCCCAAAATCACTCCACCTGTCACACTTAAACATACTCCTACTTCATATGCCAATCCTTTTGCCTCACCGTCGGCCGCTTTCCAAAATCCCTTCGCCTCGCCTTCTGCCACTTATCAGAATCCTTTCGGCTCATACCAGAATCCTTTTGCCGGAGCCACACAGTCAGCCAACGCCAGCAATTCGGCTTACCAGAATCCTTTTAATAAGCTTCAATAAAATGACACAAAACATCTCAAAAAGCAGAACGACAACAAAAATCCTTATTTTTCTCCTGTTTGCAGTCGGGGTATTATTTTTTCCAAAAAATGTAAATGCCCAATATGTAAGCTATCCCGTAAAAGAGCTGGGTAATTGCCAGAATCAAAATGAGTGCAGACTTTATTGTGACATACCGGCTCATACTCCCGCCTGCTGGTCTTACAACAAATACATATTAAACAAAAATGTCCTGGGAGATACTACAACAAACATCTCTTATCCCATCAAAGAATTAGGCAACTGCGCGGACGCCCAGACCTGCTTTATCTATTGTAGCCAGGCCGCCAACCAGGAGGCCTGCCTGACCTATGCACAACAAAATGGATTGACAAAACAATCCTCAAACACTAACCCTACCGATACCACGACTATTCTTAATACCGCAAAAACCGAACTGGGTTGCAGTTCAAAAACTGCCTGTATAAACCTTTGTTCACAGGAAGCCAATCATGATAAGTGTGAAAAATTTGCCCGAAAGTATGGGCTCAATAGCGACAATGGCGAAAGTAACCAGGTAAATCCTTCTCCCTACGTATTAAATGCCGCAAAAACAGAGCTTGGTTGCTCCGATCAGAACTCCTGTATGCTCCTTTGTAGTACGCCGGAAAATTCAGATAAATGTCTGGCATTTGCACAAAAATACAACCTTATAAGCAAAGCTTTACAGGAGAAAATTACAGAGACGCAGCAAAAGCGGGCCGAAATGCTGCAGGAAGCCAAAACCGAGCTGGGCTGCGATTCGGAAAGTTCCTGTATGGACTTTTGCTCACTTCCTAATAACCACAGCCAATGCTTCTCACTGGCCCAAAAAGTTGGTCTTATCCCTCAACAGGAAATGGAAGGAAATCAGGCACAATCCGGTTTTGCCAAGACAATGCAGCAAACATCTGTCAAAAACTGCACTGATGAAAAACAGTGTCAACAGTATTGCACCATTCATCCTGACCAATGCCCGGGATATAATTCTGAATCAGATAATTCCACACCATCAGGAAATGAACAAAATCATCAGGTTAATCCTCTTCAGACACAAAACAAACCAGCAACAGGAAGTTATTTGGGACCGGCCGGATGCCGCACAGAGAAAGAATGCCAGGATTACTGCCAAAACCATCCAGACCAATGCCCTGGTTTCCCTCAAAAATCACCCCAGCCACAGCAAAATAGTGATAACGGCAACCTACCGGCAATATCGCCTACCAGCATACCCTTACCAACACTCGAACCAACTCATTCACCTGAAACTCAGTCCGACAATATTATCTCTCCAAATCCTGGACAATAAGTTCACTTTACCCCTACAAACATATATACTGGAATTGTATGCAGGAAAACCCGACTCCTCACCTTATCTTGACGGGCCTTATTATTCTTATCGCTATCAATCTTTTTATACTCGACCTGAAAATCTTTTCCGGCGGGAGCGGTCTACAGTTTTCCGATATTGCCGCTGTCGCCACACCCTCCCCTTCGCGGTTGATACCGCTGCCGGCAAGCCCATTTACCAATAATCTCTGTCCTGCCAGCTGTATCTCCCTTATCACCCAAGCCACTTCAGGAGGAACGCTCAATATCGGCTCACCCAGTGAATCAGGCATCACACTTCAAACCAACTCTTCTACCCCACACGAAACTTACATCCCTTTGGGCAGCGGCACCACCTCCAAATCAGACTGGGATGACCTGACAGCTACTGAAACAGTGATTGATACTACTAATTTCGGTAACATAAAGGAGGCATATTTTACCGCTTCTCTTTCCAATCCCACTCAAAACGGCCAGGTGGAAGCGCAGCTTTTCGACGTTACTGACAAACACCCCGTCTGGGGAAGCGATGTGGTTATGAATGGACCTTCATCACAGACTGTCACTTCAGGCAAAATCACTCTTGACCCCGGCAATAAACTCTATCGCGTCCAGCTTAAAAGCTCACTTTCAGTACCAGTATCATTGGTTAACGGAAAAATAAGGATTATATCCGACTAAAACAGATTTGCGATATTTCATCATGTCTTTACTAAAAAAAATAAAAACTGCTATTGAAAAAAACCAGCTTTACAAAATCGTCTTTTCGGGCGATTCTCTTACCTCTTCTGATTGGCTCCACCCCAACTGGAGGGAAATCTTCGAATATGTCCTCAAAGAGGAACTGACAAAGATTATGGGCGACTGGAAAAAACCTTACTGGAATATCCGCTGTATCAACGCCGGTTTGGACGGAGCCTCGACTAAAGACATCTTGGAGCTTTCTGGCAAATACATCCTCTGTAATAAACCGCAAATGTCCCTTATGCTTGTGGGCATAAACGATATCTGGCAAAAAAATACTCCTTCACAATTTCTGGACAATCTCACTCGACTGGCAAACCTCCTGAAAAAAGAAAACTGTTTCACTATTTACGTTTCTCCTCCACCATCATCAAATGAGGAGAAAAATGAAAAATTTGAACCTTTTTTGGCCCATTCAGAGGCAAAAATAAGTGAAATCATGGATTTATATATCGACTTATTCAATGATTTCAGAGTAATAAAAGACCTCAATAAATTTTATACCCTAGCCTCTGAAGGAAATGAAGATTTTGACATAAAACCTGGTGAAAAAGATTTTATACACCCCAATGTTTTGGGAAATGCTTATATGGCAAAATTTATACTGGAAAAACTATTTAGAGTCAGTTTCTCTCCGGAAAAATATCTGTCCAACATGAGAAACGGCATCATGAATCCCTCTTACTGATATGACTCCCCTTTTTTATGCCACAGTCATCATAAGTACATCCCTTCTCTGGGGAGTGGGTTATCTCATGATGAAAAAAGGTTACCGCGAGCTTTCCACTTGGCAAACATATGCTGTAGATACATTTTTTGTCGCAATTCCTTTATGGTTTCTCTACGGACTTATAAATGGAAAAGGTCTTTATGATATCACTTGGCCAGCAATCACCGTTGCTTTGATTACCAGCGTTCTCTGGGCTCTTTATTATTTCACTATCAATATCGGGCCTCTAAGTCTGACCTCTACAGTCCTTTCCGCTTCTCCCATCTTTTCTATAGTTTTAGCCAGATACATACTTCAGGAGAAATTAAATCTTTTTGTTCTTTTAACAATTCTTCTCAGTCTTTTAGGAATACTTATGACAGGTTTTGAAAAACCAAAAGGGAAATTCCATTTTGCATCATGGTTTTATATTGCTATTTTTTATGCTGTCTCGTATGGACTAGTCGGAGTTCTGCAAAAATTCAGTCTTCAAACCACTTCAAACACCACATTTATGATACTGCTGGCCATTGGGCAACTTGTTACCACTATAGTATGGAAAATGGTCAAACAAGAAAAACTCCCTCCATTAAAATTCAGAATCGTTGGCCTAACAATAACCGGTCTCTTTTTTGTCAGCGTGGCTGATATCATATATTTTTATTCTCTGGAAAAAGGCCTGGCATCAATCATCATTCCGCTTTCCGAAACATATGTAATAGTTTTGACCGTTTTATCTGCCATTTTCCTGAAAGAAAAGATAAAACTATACCAATGGCTGGGTATAACTTTGGTAGTTTTTGGAGTTATCCTTACAAATATATTATTGGGCAATTCCCAAACAATAAATCTATATGCCTCAACGATAAAAACTGTCAATTTAGACTCTCCAATAAAATTACCTAATATCGTTAGAAACCACTCTTCTCCGAATACCACTTCTTCGATGCAAACTAGCAATATTCCCCTTCCCCCAACTGATTCGTTAGTTGCCAAAGTCACTTATGTATATGACGGGGATTCAATCAAACTTTCTGACGGAAACAAATTACGCTATTTAGGCATTGATACTCCAGAATTGGGAAAAAATGGAAATAATGATAAATGTTTTGCGAAAGAAGCGACAAATATAAATAAGCAATTAGTTCTGGGTCAAACAATAAAAATTGAAAAAGATATATCTCAATCTGATAAATATGGACGTCTTCTGCGATATATTTGGGTAGATAATGTGTTCGTAAACGATTTTCTCATTCGGCAGGGTTTTGCTAGGCTGGAAACCATACCACCCGATACAAAATATGCCGCTGAATTCGCTGGTGCAGAAGCTGAGGCCAAAGAAAATAAAAGAGGCCTGTGGAAAGTGTGCTATTAAACTTGATTATTATCAAATATTTAGTCATACTGGATTTAGAATGACAAAATCTGCCCAGTGGGTCATTAGTATTTTTATCATAGGCTTTTTTCTGACGTTTCTATCGGGAAATATAGTACAGGCTGAATATCTGGTACAACCATTACCTCAGAATGACCCTGCAAATATTTCCGCTTCTTATGACAATCTAAATATAAATGTTCCGGTAAAGCAACTACTTATTGTTTCTACAAATAACGCAAATAAACCTTCTATCAGTTTCGGTGACCTTTTATCCAACCAATTTTCCACTGAAAGCGGAACAGTACTTTCCGCTCAGGATAACAATTATATCCTACAATCAACCCAGTCGGCGGGAATAAAAAACCTCCTTTCCCAATTGGAAGCTTCCTACTATGCATCTCAGAAAGAGCTGGCTGATTTCAACAAAAATAGACCCGGTTCACTTTACGGTACGCCGACCCCGACTCCAAACCCCAGTTATATTCCCGCATCAACTCCCTATATCCCTCTTCCTACACTAAAAGCTGCATTAAATGAAATCGCAAACAATCTTGGTTTGGCCCAAGGAGATCAGTTACTGGGATCAGACTCACCCCAAACATATATTCCACTATCAGCAAACACCATACTACCCACAAATACACCTACCCCAATACCAACAATTATCGCTACTCCCTCACCTATCAAAACCAACTATACCGTCGCCCTTTTAGGCGACTCAATGACTGATACTTTGGGACGAAACTTACCCCAGCTGCACAATCTTCTGACAGCCACCTACCCTAATTATTCCTTTGCTCTCCTCAACTATGGCCAAGGCTCAACCGATCTTGAAAGTGGCCTAAACCGCCTGACTAATTATTCCACTTATCTTGGTACAACATACCCCCCTCTTTTATCATTCAAACCCGATATACTTGTGATAGAATCCTTTGCTTACAACCACTGGAGTCCCACACAATCTGACCTTGACCGGCAATGGCTGGGCTATGCCAAAATTGCCGATACCGTACGGCAAAACTCACCCAGCACCAAAATCATTTTTGCCGCTTCAATCTCGCCCAACATTGACACTTTCGGCGACGGCACACTAAACTGGCCCAAAAATCTGAAATGGAACGCTGCCATGACCATAAAAGCTTACCTTCAGAATATGATAAACTTTGCCACTTCCCAACATTATCCGCTTGCAGATGCCTATCATACGTCTATGGATACTAACGGCAACGGACAGGAAGTTTACATCAACCAAGGAGATCATATTCATCCATCTAGTGATGGCGGTCTTTTATACAGTAAAAAGATAGTAGAGACTATACAGACAAACAACCTCCTACCGTAACTCTTTCAGGATTAGAAATTATCTCAAAATACCACATGTTTTGTAATCTATTTGACAAATCGACATGAGTTATTCTATACTATAGGCTTATATATGAATGCGGAAATCGCAAGGCCGCTTTACGTAACAGGTTTCTCTCTACCGGATAGACTACCACCGACAACAGGTGAGCTTCCGGATCCTTCACCGATGGAAATACACCCTGTCTATGATGCGCACCTATTGATGGAAACAGCGCAAAAATATCTACCGGATGTCTTAAATCTCTTCGACCGTTTCAACCAAAAGACTCGGAATATCATCCAAACTCTCAAAACTAATCTTCAGCCGGCTGATATCAAGCATGCCGCAGAATCTGCTCTTCTGGCAGGATTAGTCCTTTTGACAGCGTGCAATCCCGGAAATAACAATACGCCATCCATTCCTACTCCAATCGTAAAAGAGATGGAGCCGCTCGACTGGATAGATGGTATCACGACACAATGCAAGCAGTTCCTGAAAGGAGCTCTGGCTAATCTGGATCGTGTGGATGAAATCCCCAATGATGCTCCTTCCAAAGGCACATCTTTCCCAAATCCCTCACTGGAGCTGGTAAGAATAGGAAATACCGCTATGAGAGCGATTGAAGTCTTGCCAAAATTTAAGCCTCCAGAAAACCCAAGCCAGACAATCGGCGGCGATGTTGTTTTTTATTATTTTGTACCTGAGACTCCTTATGACGATATTACCGTAGATTCTGCAGCTGATGGGTTAATTCCAATAAAACCCAGCGATAGCGGAAAAAGAGTATGCATCATGTTTGGAGAAGATCAATCTAGTGAACACGGCGGCAATATCCTGATTACGAAAATAGCCCCGCCAAAAGGCACTAAGATGCCAGACATCAAGCATAAATAATCTGTTTCTAAATGATACTACAATTTCAGATAAAAAATTCAGTAATTGAATGATTTTCACTACTCATAGAACTTATACAATACCACATTACCCTTCTGGAAAACCGGTTTGAGAAATGAAGAAAATTCCGCAAATATGTCTCCCCTGTCGGAAAATACATATTCAATTCCGTTATTTTTAATAAATTCTGCCGCTTCCTCCGCTTTGAAATCCTGATTGAAAAAATGATATGCCTTTTTTTGCTTTGGGAAAAAATCCATGGTCGCCACTTCATGACCAACATACACACGGTCTGAAGTAAAAGCGGGTAGATAATTACCGATATAATCAGGCGCCAATACGGCCGAATATGCCTTCGCATTCATATTCAAGTACTGCATCGCAGATATATTCTGATCAGGAATATAAATATTATTTGGCGTGTCAAGTTTGGAAAATTGGGGCACCCAATATCCGTATAAATCTGATATGGTACTAATCAGGATTATAATTAATATGATGGTAAAAACCGCCTTTTTCATAGGTTTATTCTTCACATTCTCTACTATCCACCTTATTCCCCAAACCGCAAGAATTCCCCAGAAAACATAAGGAGCCGAATATACAAACCTCATCTTATTTATGGTAAAAAACCCAAAAACAGATGCTATGTAAAAAATTAACGGCAAAATTGAAAGAAACAATATGAGAATCTGTTCTCTACCTAGCTTTTGTCTGATAGGATACAGTGAAAAAACTGCAAAAAAGGGCAGTACTCCAAGTGATGTGATATAAACCCAAAATGTACCAGGAAATATTTCAGCCCGATATATAGAATATTCCCATTGTGATAAACCGGTGCCAATCACCAGAGAATAGGAAAGAGTCAAAACGGCAATTGAAACAAAAAGTATTACAACTGTACCCTTGATTAAAAGTCGGATGTCATCTATATGTCCAAATCCAGATTTTGCCTTCTTACCTGAAATTTTTTGTCTCATTAAGATTGTCAGATATAACGTGGTAAACAAAAAAACCGCTGAAAGAAATATGAAACCGGGAGGGCTGAAAACCAGGAGCCCGATAAGCTGGAAAAAGGCACAAAATAAGACATATTTCAGCTTTTTCTCTCTGACAAAACGGATAAAAGCATATACTGCTGCCAAAAGCATCGCACTGGCAAAAAAATGATGAGGAGTCATGTACAACCTTTCCTGTACTGTCGTATGATTCCACCACGATGTACCGGTATAGATTGTCTGTCCGGCAAATTTTATATACCAACCAGCAAAAGGTCCTGCGAAAAAAACGGTAAATACAGCCAGCCACTTATACTGCCCGTCAACCAGGATACTAATCAGCCTGTAAGAAAATAAATAAAATAGGATAAGCGAGAAAAGAATTGACAGATGGTAAACGATTATATTATCAGAGATCCCCGTCAAAGCCGCAAATTTACCCAACGTAAGGTAAAAGATGTGTATATCCGTAGGTGAAGTCTTTTCCAGAGTGTACTGGTCTATATAAGACATCCTGGTTCTTCCCTGATTTATAATCGAGAGATACTGATAATAATCTGGGAAGAGTCCCTGTACCATAGGATAAAAAGTATTTTTGGGGGTTATATCGATTTGGTGTTTGATCGGCAGATAAATTAATGCTGTTATCGCAAGAAAGCAAAGAAGATGAAGAATGACATTCCTTATATTTTTTGAAGCCATACAGATATCTCACTTATTCGTCCCGGAGGCCACTAATGCACTGCGTATAACTTTCTTCAAGACGGTTAAATTTCTAAACTTTTGATATTTTTGGTGTCAGCCAGAATCATCGCTAAACGATCAAGGCCCAAACCGATACCCGCCCAACTCTTGGATTTCATCTTTTCTAAAGCTGCGAGGAAAAGCTCGTCTATGGGCGCAAAATCAATTTTTTTCTCACTTCTATATACCATCTCTTCCTTCATCCTACTCCTAATCAACTGGCTATCAGTATTTTCAGAATTACCGTTACCGAGTTCCATACCAAACAGATAAAACTCAAACCTTTCAGCGAGATAAGGTTTATCTTTCCTGGGCTTACAAAGTGGTGATATACGCGAAGGAAAGTCTGTTATAAAATGTGGGGTTGGAGACAATTTTGGCTCTATTTCATTTAGAAATATCTGGTTGAAAAGCTGCTCCCAATCTGCACTTTTTATATCGTATCCCTTTTCTTTTGCCTTTCTCCTTAACACTTCATCATCGATAATTTCATCAAGATCCAATCCCGCATATTTTCCAAAAAGATCAGTCATAGTGATCCGTTGCCACGGACGCCTAAAACTTATTGTCCTGTTTTGATACGTCAGAATATTTCTATTATTCACGTCTTTCTTGACGCTTGTTTTTTTGTTCTCCGTTATTTGTTCCTTGTTCTTTAAAAAAAGATAACTCACCAATCTTTCGCAATTCTCCATAATATCTTTATAATCCGCATCTTCTCTGTACCACTCAAGCATCAGAAACTCAGGATTGTGCAAAGTGCCCGCATCCTCCAGATTGCGAAATGAATGACCTATTGAGAAACAATTGCCGATACCGGCTGCAATCATCTTTTTGAGCCCCGCTTCTGGAGAAGTTGAGAGATATATTTTTTTCTCCCCTTTCACTCTTTTCCACTCAGTAGCAAATGGATGAATATTTGGTTCAAGTGGCAAGCTGCTGTTTAAGACCGGGGTCTCAACTTCATGGAATTTCTCCCTTTCAAAAAACTTCCGGACGGATTTTGTTATGTTTTCTCTGACAAAAATCAATTTTAGTTTATTATCCATATATTTGTCATTCTGGCTTGTCCAGAATCTTAGCATAAAGATCCTTAAATTCAGTATTAAATCTTCTAATAAGAAATAACTTATCGTTCCTATTCATATCCTTTATTTGTTTTTCTCTTATTATTGCGGATTGGATGGACTCTAAAACTTCGTAATAAACCAATTTATGTAGCTTATTTTGAAGTAAAACCCAAAACAGTATCATGCTTATGTTCGTATACCCTTTTTATAAGGTTACTAGTGACTCCGGTGTAAAGAGTTGGTCTTTCATTTGCCATAATATATACATACCCTTGTTTCATAAACCGTTTGATTCTGGAGTCGCTTCGTTCCCCAGAATGACTTTTAAATATTTTTTTATACCGCAGACAAAGTCCGGCTGGGAACAACCTAAACAATTTTTCAAGCCGCCAACCGGCGGATTTGCCTTTTCCCAAACTTCGATTCTATCTTTCAACCGATTAAATAACAAATCTATTTCATCACTTATCCTTCCTATAGAAACAGTCCCCTCACAACAACCAAAAACCCTACCATCTGACACCAAAGCTATCTGGTAACAACCTAAGTCTTTGGGTGGAAAAGTACGCTTTTTTTTCATAATCTCAATCATATCCTCATCCCTGAGAAAATCAAATCCGTCTGTCTCCCCGAAAACGTTTGAAATGGGATGGTGCAATAGATATGCCGGCGGTTTTCTGGGATGATAAGTGACTGAAACGGAAAACCTAAGAAAGCGTTTCAAATAACTTTCAAACTCATCAATCTGGCCCAGATTTTGCCTGGTAACAATGGAAAATATTTCCGTATGGAATCCAAGACGATTTGCCTTTTCCAAAAAAGCGATGCTTTTGGCAAAATTTCCCCGTCCCCTGTTTTTGTCGTGGTAATTTTTCAATCCATCCAAGGAAACTATCAGATTTACCATGTTGGGATTGTCAAAATCCGAAAGCCTGTCAATTGTACCGTTGGTGATAATCTGGACAAAAATCCCATTATGTCTATTTTCAGAAACAACCGAAGAAACCAATTTTGAAGACCTGAGTTCAATGCTAGGATTACCGTATTTTTCTTCGAGTTTATACTTGGTGGCAGAAGAATCAGAGACCTGATAATGGTGAAGATTCTGAACAATTCGGTTTCGAGGCTGTGATGCAGTTATTGTATTCACCAACTCGGGAAAATACGGAAGTGTAAATACCTCACCCCCGCAAAAAGTGACAGTTTCCAACCCGTGAGTCTTCCGGTATCGCGAAACAAAATCCAATATTTCTTCCTTTTTCAAAATAGGACTGGTTTTCCTTGTATAACAGATTTTGCACCGGAGATTACACTTCTCCAGCGGATTTATATAGAGATGACCAAGTACCTGATCTAAATGTCTTTGAATTTGTGACCTCATAATAATTCTCAAAACGCTCCATTATACCGACAGCTCTAATAATTTTCCACTCCTCCAACTATTTACTATTCTCCTTATTCTGGTTATCATAAAAGGAACACGTGAATCTTATAATCAGTTGTGTGGAAAAGCGAGAAGATGAAAATCTTTGAAGATCGCATACAGAACGCTTACACCTGTAATATTAATAAGCTTAGATAAGTAAAGTTTCGATCAAACTTGAATAATAACGCAGATAAGAAAGTTCCCATCCTTGCGAGCCAAAAATTTTAATCTCGAGCTTTTTAAAGATTATTTTCTTGTATGAATTGTCCCGCCTGTTCTTATACACTGCAAAAACTTGAAGTCACCACAAATTCTGGCAAACGCTTTGAGGTGGACCATTGCGGACGTTGCGGCGGCACTTGGTTTGACCCGTATGAACTACACAGGACTCCCTACCACGAGGTGATGCGCCTGGCAAATCTCACAGTCCTTCCCAAAACACCTATTTATAGTACTCGGGAACTCCTTTGTCCCCATGACCACAAAAAACTGGAGCTTTTCAAAAGCGACAGTATCCCTGCAGGAGTTTCTCTTCTTCGCTGCGCTAAATGTAATGGCATTTGGGCCACCCAGAAAATGCTTGAGACGGTTAAAGAATATCAAGAGGATTCACTCTCCGAATTCGTTCAGCCAAAAATGCCTTTCCCCTCCCTATCTGTAGTCTTTGTACCAACTCTCCTTATATTTCTGCTTTTGGCGTCAACCTTCACCATGCTTACCTCACTACAAAAATCAAATGACCAGAGGGCAAAAGCCGCAACACTGCTCTCCAATATCCAGACAATCTCGACATCTTCCACAAGCATTACTATAACCTTCCAGACTGATATACCCGTCAGCTCAAAGATATCTTATGGCACTTCCATATTGGAAATGACAACAAAGGCAATATCCGCAGCTACTGCCAGATCCCATCTCTTGACCCTTTCCGGACTAAAACCCGATACTATTTATTTCTATACGATTACTCTTACTGATAAGAAAGGAAACTCCGTCACGACTGAAACAAAATCGTTTAAGACGGAAGGAAACAAATGATACTTTCTCCTCAAATATAAGCTGATACAAACTGTCGACGGTGAAACCGGGTAGCGCCATATTCTGAAAGAGCCAATCGGTGATAAGAAGTACCATAACCCTTATTTTCATCCCATTTGTATTTTTCATACTTCCCGGATAACTCACACATCATATTATCCCTAGCCACCTTGGCTACGATTGATGCCGCGGCAATGGAAATGCTTTTCCGGTCGCCCTTGATAATCGCTTTCTGGTTTTTTAATCCTATGCCTGGGATATATTTAATGTTAAACCCATCTAACAAAAGAAACACATTTGAATCACGAATTATGAAGCAAGAATCAGGGTTTTTTGGATTTTCGTTTTCCTTGATTCTTAATCCTTGATCCAAAACTCTTTTTATCGCACATCTCATGGCTTTTTCTGTTGCCGCTACAATTCCAAACCTGTTTATTTCCGCTACACCTGCCTGCCCTATCCCGAAGTAAAAATATTTTCTGATTTCAATGTCCAGTTTTTCTCTTTTTTGAGGACTTAATCTTTTTGAATCATCTATTCCCATGTATTCCACTCCCAGTACATAACTTTTCTCTTTAACAACCGCTGTTCCAGCTACCACTGGTCCTGCAGATCTATTATCAGACGTGACTTTCCACTGATTAAACCTTTTCAGTACAACTGCTCCCGCCACAACCGGTCCGGCAAACGCCCCCCGACCCACCTCATCCACACCAATCACCAGATCATAACCTTTCTGCCAACATTTATTTTCAAAGGAGAAATCCGGAAGCTGCATATAAGATTTATTATACCCTGAAAAGTTTCCGGGGGGAGTGAAATGTATGTTTTTCTGGAAAAACTTACTTCTTTTTTGCGATATCTTTTTCAATTAGGTACCTGAGATATACCGATTTTGGGATTTTCTTCTTTTTGGATATATTCTCCAGGTACAAAGCCAGTCTGCTGGTAATAAAAAAAGTAAACCGCGTATCAGCTGCACCTTGGGCAAAATTAAGAAAATCCTCCAAAATATCCTCTAAATTATCGGGTGAATACTTCTCACAAATAATCTTATCATCAAAGTGATGCGCCAGAAGAGACGGTGGATCTCCCTCAGAATAAAGAATAAGAATTGGCTTGCCCCTGTTTGCTGCTAGAGAAATTTCATAACCGACACTAATTGAGGGAAAAGACGTCTCTGCTATCATCACGTCACTTGATGTTATCCAGTCTTCAAGGGTTCTCTGGAATTTCACCCTTTCATTTTTATCTTCCATCCTTATCTTATCTTCTGTAGTATTTATTATATGGTCGGAAATAACCTGATTCCCCTTATTTTTCAGGTAATCAACAATCCTGAGGTAGTTTGAAAGGTAATGCTTTTTACCTACGATTGAAGCAGTGAAATATATCTTCACGATACAATTATACTCTAAATATGCAAAGCGTTGTTCCGGACGACCACATCGGTGACACTTCGAACATTTTCGTAGCATACTCAATTGGGGTCATATTATCAAGACTATTGTGCGGTCTCACGCTATTGTATTCCACAAGCCAATCTGTTAAATCCCGGTTGGCAATATCA
>JAMCUI010000005.1 GCA_023379265.1 Patescibacteria group bacterium | reverse complement strand
TATAAAAATCCGGCCAGTTGGTTTTATATATAGAGACATCAGTGAGCGGAGTGATTTTTGGTGTTTCGTCAGGGAGAACCATGACATTGGCAAGCTTCTGTAGTATTTTGTCGGCACTGGGGCCATTGACCTGGTTTTTGATCCTTACATATTGAAAAAGAGTAACTGCGAAACCAACCGCGAAGATTATACTGATAAGCTGCCATTTGATTTGAGAGAGTTTTTTTATAAAGTGTTTCATACATTTTCATTAGTTTTTCTGACAGAGAAGGAATTGAACGTATGGCGCGTTGGTACCGGCGACAGAGCCGGCATTGTTGATGGTGATGCCGGTAACTGATGATGAAATAATGCTTGATATCCAACCGAAACCGCAGGTATACGACGACCAACCCATTTGATCAGGGCCGGCACCGCATGAATTAGTCCACCCAGGACCACCGTTAGACTGTGTATACCAAAGTGTATGGCTGTGTCCCGGATCGTTGATTGAGTGTGTATGCTGGCCTGTGGGTCTGTTTTCTGTATTGGAAAGAGCAGTGCCGACTGTGGCAGCAAGCGTACCGCCAGATGGTTTTGCGACAATGTAGCGTCCGCCGTATGAAGAGGTTAAGTCTGTCCAGCCGGACGGACAGGAAGAGAGATTGAAAAACATCACGGCGCCGGAGGGGACGCCGGATGCAACGGTAGTCTGGGTTGTTCCGTCAGGGAAAACAAAGCCACCAGAAGAGCTTCTTACTGCTCCGGCAACATCAAGTTTATACCCAGGGCTCGTCGTCCCGATGCCGACGTTGCCGGTACTATCTACAGTCATTCTTACATTATCTCCGCCTGTAGAAAATTGAACCGCGCCAGGACTTTGAAGAAGCATTGCACTTTGTAACGAGCCGGAACCATAGCCGTTAGCATAGTCATTCAAAACTAGCTTCCCGGAGTTAGCTCTAAGCGCTGAAGTAAGATAGAAGCCGGGATAATAATAGGTAGAAATTCTCATTCCGGTTAATCCGCCAGTCAGAGTTTGGTCATTTATGTCTAATTTATACCCCAGCCCCGTCGTCCCGATGCCGACGTTGCCGGAATTCAGATTGTATATGTTGTTGTTGAGGCTTCCCCAAGTCGAGGCATCCGCTCCGCTGTTGCCTGTATACTGGCAGACGCGGTATTGGATGTAGGGAATGACTTGAGAGGTGGAGGCAGTGCCGGTAGAACCGGCACCGGCGGGACTAGTTAGTTCAGCAGAATCAATTGGATTATTGATATTACTTGCCGTGGTTTGATAATAAGCCTGAAAGGACACTGGTACCGTACCATAAACACCATAAGCATGCCTTCCGGTAGCTGGACCACCAGCACCACTGTATGCACCAATAGGAATAATATGTTGGTGATTTGGCATAGTATGAGTATGAGTGCGATCTTCAAGATTTGATAATGGGGTACCTATTGTTCCCGCAAGTGTTCCTCCTGAAGGAAGCCCTACTATAGTTCTCCCCTGGGCTGCTGTTACCTCTGTCCATCCAGTGGGACATGCTCCATTGAAGTATACTATTGTGCCGTTGATGACATTGCCATTCCCAGCTGAGGGGGCAGTGGTTTGAGTTGTACCATCATTGAATTTTATTCCCAGTGAACCTACTTTGATTTGTCCTGCTACATCAAGAAGGGCTCCTGGTGTTGTCGTCCCGATGCCGACATTTCCTGAAAATGAATAATTGCCTCCGCCGGTATTGCTGCCGAATGCTCCTGAGGATAGGTTTGAAGCGTTGATTGTGGCAACTGAGATGTGGCCGGTGGAGTCCATCTGGAAGGAATTACTGCCCCCGCTTGGCTTTATGAAGAAATTCCCGCCGGTTGAACCAAAGAGGTAGTTTTGTGCCAGCACATTGGAAGGATTAAATGTTAAAAGAGCAAAAGAGAAAAATGTTGTAATGAGAAATATTTTTGATACGGTTTGACGAGTAACACGTAAAAGGAGAAAGAGCGGCCTTCCTTTCTTACTGCTTATACAGGTGTGTGTGTGTGTGTGTGTGTGTGTGTGTGTGTGTGAAGCGGCAGGCAGTTTCATTTTGAATCTGACTTCAGCTTAGAGAATCCGGTATTGTTTGTCAAGCCTTGGTACTCATCTTCCCGCTTGTTCAATTATAGGCTGTGGATAATTTATCCACATAGTAACTTATAGTTTTATAACAGGAAAATAATATAGGTTATAAATATTGATTTACTTTAAGAAATCCGACAAAAGAGAAGCTACTTCTTCCGGTTTTTCCCATGGTGTGACGTGTCCGGCACCGGGGATAACTGAGAGTCTTAGTTGTTTATTAAAAGGCAAAACATCCTTTTTGACAAAATCAGGACTGGTGTAAAAATCCTTATCTCCCAGGATGAGGAGAACAGGTTTTTTTATCGATAAAAGTGTTTTGTGAAGATCATATTCAGTGGCGGAAATACCCATTTCCACATAGGCTTCTTTTCGGACAAGTTTTTTGCCTATCATGCCGTAAAGATCTACTATTTCCCTGTTCCAGTGGTACATGTTTAGGTATTTGGCGGCAATGTATGCGGCGGCTCGTGTCTCAATCATCCTTTTGAGGGCACTTTGGCTGACAGGAGAACGGTTAACAGTCTTGAGAAAAATATCCAGAGCCTCCGGGACATATTTGGGTTTACCGTCTTTTATGACCGGTCCTGTCAATATGGCCTTTTTTACTTTATCAGGGTAACGGAGGATTATATCTGCCGCGACAAAGCTGCCCATAGAGACACTAAAAAGTGATGGTTTGGCAGGAAGTCGGGATGAGAAATGAGCTATATAGTCGGCGGCTATCCGGACGGAGTAGTGAGGAAGATTGTCAGAATTGCCGAAACCCGGCAGGTCAAGAAGATAGAGAGTAAATTCATCTTTGAGATACGGGACTATTGGTATCCACCCTTCCCAATTGTTGGTCCAGCCGTGGATAGCAATAAGAGGTGGACCATGGCCAGTTTTTGCAAAATGGATTTTTATCCCTTTTACCTGTACGTCATAAGTAGGGAATTCACCCGCATGAGATGGCATCTCAGGAAACGCCATAGTCATGAGCCTATCCCAATAATCTGTGATTGTGACGGGTAGCATATATAGAAATAATCTCAAATTTCAAAACTCAAATATCAATCCATTCGACAATCTCAGGGTTGATACTGAGTAAAGTCGAAGCATCAAAACTAAATTTGAAATCTTTAATTTTTTCGGATATATAGTTCTAAAATATGGATTTAAAATTTGAGATCTAATATCGAGCAGGAGTTACGCAGTTTTTCATTCTGGGGAGCATCAGCGACTCCAGAATCAGATTCTGGACGCGCTCGATGACTCGCTTGCCAGAATGACTTTGTAACAACCTAAATCAATATTTAATGTGTAACTCCTGATCGAGATTAATTATTAGTATGCCAGAAGGTGGGAATAGAGTAAAGTGGAATTATCAGGGTTTTTAAATTACAGTTTGCTCACTTGCAAAAAATCCAATTCCACCGGTGTTTCCCGCCCGAATATGGAGACGAGGACTTTGACTTTGCCTTTATCCTCATCTATAGAGTCGACCGTGCCCAAAAAGTCGGCGAAAGGTCCGTCGACTATCTTGACTGCTTCACCCTTGCTGAATTTGGTCTTGAATTTCGGTGCTGACAGTTGGGTAAATTTGAGTATTGCCTCAACTTCCTTATCTGAAATTGGTGTGGGTTTGTTGCCTGCTCCGACAAAAGCTGTGACTCCAGGGGTAGTACGGACTGCCAGCCAGCTTTCATCATCCAGGTTCATCCTGACAAGGATATAGCCCGGGAAAATCTTTTCTTTTGTTTCCTCTTTTTTGCCGTGGCGTACGACAACAATGTTTCTCATTGGTACTACCACCTCAAATATTTTTGCAGAGAGATTCATAGTATCTATACGCTGTCTCATGGCCGCAGCGGCTTTGTTTTCATGCCCTGAGTAAGTATGTATCACAAACCACTTGCCCTCATCAGGGTGAGATGGTGGGGGAGTTGTTGGTTGGGTAGAGGTATTTTCGGTTGCGCCTTCAGTTTTTGCCGGAACAGTTTCGGCACCCTTTTTTTCCGTTGATGCGATATTTTCCTGTTCTTTGTTTTTTGTATCTTCGTTTGTCATATATTTATTTTACAAATATATCGGTCAATTTAGTAAACATAAAATCCAGTCCACCTATATAAAGTCCTATAAGAGCCGATACGGCAATGACAATGATTGTTAGTTTGATCACTTCATCCCTAGTTGGCCAGATGACTTTTGAGAGCTCCGATCTGACTTCTTTTATGAAGACTACCGGCCCGCCGGAAAAGTCAGGCATCATAAGGGTTGGTAATTCAGGCATAACATCTATCCAAAAAATTACAATACCGGTAGTTCCGGCATAGAAGAAATTCTAACATAATCCGATTTCAGTTGCAAAGGGTCCGTTTATCTCGGTGTTCATCAAGAAATTACGGCTTTTTGAGAAGTACTTTAATACCAGACATGCAGGGATTATTTACGATGCAACGTTGGGATGCGATTGAAATTCAAAAATTAAGCATAAACTCAGTTTTTAGTAATACTAATCTTAATTAGTGATAAAATAATATCGCGTAAAGATCTTTGGTTTGACTAATGAAGGTATAATGGGATATTATCAGAAATACTTTCGGAAATTTCTAATTTCTAATTTTTAATCAAATTCAAATTATTAAATTACAAATTAAAGAATTAAAAATTGATTAGAAATTAAAAATTGTAAAATATGAAACGCTCAACCAAAATCAAAAAAGCTGTCATTCCCGCAGCAGGCTTTGGTACCCGTTTTCTTCCCCAGACCAAGGCAATGCCCAAGGAGATGCTGCCAATAGTAGACAAGCCTGTCATCCAATACGTGGTGGAAGAGATTGTAGCTTCAGGAATTACGGATATTGTGATGATTACCGGTTGGCACAAGCGCTCAATTGAGGATCATTTCGATTACCCGTTTGAGCTTGAAGAAAGACTGCGTGAAGCAGGAAAAGAAAAACAGCTGGCAGAGGTGCGTCGTATTGCCGATATGGCCAATTTTATCTATGTCAGGCAGAAAGGACCATATGGTAATGCGACACCAGTACTCTGTGCTAAAAACGTCATAGGGGATGAGCCTTTTGCCGTACTTTGGGGAGACGAGTTTATACATGCCAACCCGCCGAGATTGCGGCAGATGATAGATGTGTTTGAGGAATATGGCAAGCCTGTCATATCAGGAGTGAGGATAGAAAATAAAAAGGATCTTTCCCGCTACGGCATTGCCAAAGTCAAGCCTGTGAAAGGCAATGTATTTGAAGTGGAAAAGATAGTGGAAAAGCCGGATCCTGAGAGAGCACCCTCAAACCTGGCTGCTCATGGAGCCTATATTTTGCCTCCGGAGATTTTTCCAATTATTGAAAACCTAAAGCCCGGCCGCGGTGGGGAATTGTGGCTCCCCGAGGCAATAGACCAGCTTTTGAAGATTGAAAAAGTTCTGGTCTGCGAGATAAAAGATGCTAAGTATTATGATACCGGGGATAAATTTGAATATCTCAAAACAGTGATTGAACTGGGTCTGCAGCATCCGGACCTCAACGGGAATCTTCGGGCCTTTTTAAGAAGTCTTAAAATATGAGGTATATTTTCTGTTTTAATCTGCCGACCTTAACGGCAACCTTCGCGCTTTCCTAAAAATTGAAGTATCGGACCAATTTTTATCCGCAGGTCTATATTGAGAGTCGCACTTTTTCCTCAAAAGTCTCAAGATAATTTATTAGAATCTGTCTGTATTTGATAATAGGTTGTAAATTTTATATAATCCAGCCACCTAGAGAAATCTAGGTTTATTTTTTGTTAAACTATATGTCGCGACCAGGCCAAAGAGAAAGCGATAGACAGGCAAGAATAGGATTAAGCTTGCACGCACATTATTACGATCAAAATCCGGATGCGCCTGAGCCTCCTGATGCGGATGCTTTTACTCCAAGAGTATCTCCTGCTGGTTGTGCAGATGCAGCAGCTGCAAGAAGCGCACATCTGATGGCGCAAAAAAGCAGGGAAAAGAAAAAAGCCGCTCATCACAGTACTGCAAGTACAGGAACTTCCATGGGTTGGGTAATGACTGAAGTTTTTGGCCCTCACAACGATTTCGGACACCTTATTTACGGAGTGCAGCTGCCAATTTCTGAAAGTGAAGAACAGTTGGAGGGGGAGGAAAAAAACGCACTGCAAATTACAAGAGAAGCTCTTTTAGGCGCATCCAATTTACTTACAGGTAAAGAACTGGACGACAATCAGGGATCATCGTTATGGTTTTTCTATCAGCAGGCTGGGATCGAGTTGGGAATGGGTAATATAGTTGGACCTTTGACAAGAAGGCAATTTGAACAAATGGGAAGAAACCAGACTAGTGAGAAAAGAAGAAAATTAAGGGAAGAGCTGCACCCGATTCTTGAGGCAATTGCCTGGTATATTAGGGAAGGAATAAAAGAAGGGATTGACTTGGTAACATTGCTCCACGGTAGTAAGTTGACCGATTTGTACCTGAATGACTTTCAATTTATTCAAAGAGGATTGGGAGGTGATTTTAGCGATAATGATCTTTACGATGCAGCAAAGAGGGTGAATGCAGCCTGGGCGTCTTTATTGAAAGTGGGGAATTGGGAAGAGGCAAATAGGGTGTACACACTATCAGCGAGAAGAGGCATTTTGGATGCCTCTTCATTTATTGAAGTTGCCTCAGAAGGAGAGGGATATAATCTTCTTGGAACAAGAAATTCCGATATTGATACACACGCCATTCCTCCGAGGCTAGCGACTTCCCCTTTTTTCAGACGGTTTGGGAATTCCCTGGCAAAAGGAATAGCAGCGGTATACGAACGGTCCCTCTCGGATATGATATTGCAATCAGACTATACTGATTTGCTGGTCATTGAAAAAGGAAGAAAAATGCCTGAATTTGAGAATTACGAAGTTTTAGCTCACCCCTTTATTCCAGGCGTACATTATCTTAGGCTCAAAAATGCCCGTATTTTTCCTCAAGATTTTGACACGCCTTCAGTATTTGTGACCGATGAAGGTAGAAAATGGGTCGCTCAAAACGAAGACTTTTTCAGACTGGTTCTTGACGGTCAAGCGATTGGAGAAACTCAAGGAGACATATATCTTACCAGAATGGCAGGAACAGACTATTTGAGGTCTCTTGCGGTCAGGCTTGATTTATCTGATGGGATTAATTTAGAAGAGAAAAAAGGGATACTAAAATTAATCTATCCGGCGTTAAGAAGGGATAAAAGGGGACAGCTGCATTTCCAATATTTACCGGGCCATAAGCAGTTGGAACTACTGGAAGTTGCCCGTAAGTCGCTTAATCCTTCCGGGTACAATGTTGTAGAAGCACTTTTGGCAACTGATGAAGTGTTGGTGACAAAGGAAGCCGCAGGCAATATGAGTCTTTATGATTTTTATGATTACATTTTCCATAATAAGATCCCTGAACTCGTCCCTTTGCGTAGCGCCATTATCGATTCTGTTATTGATGTGACAGAAGATGTCAATGTCAAGCTAAAAGACGCGTATACCCGACATTTCCGCCGGTTGGGAATGGAATGCACTTATGACGGGAATGAAAATGCACTGGATATATTTGATGCAAGACCTGAACAAAGAAAAAATGAAATTAAGAAGATGAGGCTTTATTTAGATATCAGTAGGCGCAAGGATATAGAAAGGACTCAAGAGGCACTTCATGGATATATGAATTGGAGGTTTGATGAAGGGAAATTTATGAAGCTTCTGGAAGAGAAAAATGCGCAAAGGGCTAACGGTTTACTCTATGAAGATGTTAGGGATTGTCTTAAAGAAAGCGTCATCTTGTTTGACCTCGTTGAGATGGAATCTGAAGGTAGTGAGAGGGATATTGAGCAGATGGCAAGGAGGGTAGATATAAACAAGTTTCCGCCATGGAGAACTTTTGTGTACGAAGTAGATAGTGAAGAACCAAATGATAACGCTTGTGCAGGCTGAGATACATCGGTAACACTTCTTTGTTAGAATAACGGTTCAAAACAGGGAGGTGTTTTTCATGCTTATACAAAACAGGGAAGACAGGAAATGGGTACTAAGGCAGAATTTCAAAGG
>JAMCUI010000004.1 GCA_023379265.1 Patescibacteria group bacterium | reverse complement strand
TCTTTCTCTGCAACCCGTATGTTGCCGATTGAAATATGATATTTTTCCGATAAGAATTCGTCTATATCTGACGCTGTCAGCGAATTTTTACTTTTATTTGAGTTAATAAATATAATCGACTGGTCAAGGAGTTCAATAGTTTTTGCAGGAAAAGGAGTGGTTGAGATATACCTGTCGGAATCACCAATAGCTTTTTTTATCGCAGGATAAGTAATGGTTATGCCGTATTTTTTTTCAAGTACCGGTGCAATTGATATTTCCATTTCAGTAAGTACGGTTCTTAAATCCGGCGGATCAATTTCTACTTTTTCAAATATTGAAGAGATTTCAGAATTAGGTTCTATATACTTGTGGAATGCAGATGGCGTAGTGATACCTATAAATCTCAGGGTGCTTTCTTTATATTTGTTAATGATATCTGAAAGGTCAATCCGGCCTTCACCCGTGGATATATATTTGTCGAAATCATCGATAACAACTATGATATTGCCAGCAAAACTGGCCTCGTCAAAAATACCGGCAATCAAACCTTTAGCCTCCTGTGTAGATGAAGCTGAGGATATCATTGCGTGCATATTCAGGGAAAGAATACGTTTGTGGGACAGAGTCGCCAGGCACAATCCCGATTGGATATAATGGGCAAGGGTTTCTACCAGCCTGTGCCTGGCGACTCCAGGTTCACCGACAACTAAAGCGTTATTGTTTTCAGTTTTTGAAAGCAGTTGTTGCAGAATTTCAAGTTCATTTTCCCGCCCGACCAAAACCGGAAATGAAGTTGTATTTTTGGTCAGGTCGGTAGCAAATAAATCAAAAGCAACTGTATAACCATAAGACCATTGTGTGCCTATACCTGGGATTTTTTTTATCCTGTCAAGATCCAGAAGAAGCGGATTTCCCTTTCTACCGACCAAATCTTCTGCCCAGATAGCAGTTTGGTGGACATCTTCACTGTCAAAACCATATCTTTGCAGAAGGTTTTTGAATGGACTATATGTTTGGGCAAGAGTTTGGAATAGGTCCGGTAAACTGGTATTAATACTTTGTTTCTTTGATTTTTCATCGATTTCTCGAAGCTGATCGGTATGGTTAAGTTTATGGAACGCAGCACTAGCCGCGTTATTTAACTGGGAGGAATTAGATATTGGATTGTCCGGATATGAATCCGGCATTTTTGTTGACTGATATGATCTAAATACTCCAAGAAGATATTTCGGGTTAAAACCCAGATGGCAAGCTATAAACTGTCCTTCTCCGGTCTTAAAAAGGAGATTGCCTAGTTTGTTTAGGTTGCCATTGCTTTTTCTGAGCAGGCTTGTCGTCTCTTCTGCCATGGATGCGTTTTTTCCAATATAAAAAATAATGCTGATACCGGGAATGATGGGCCAGAGAAAGGAAACTATAAGACCCAGGAGAAAAAAGGCAAGCATCAGAAATAGTCCTGAAAGTATAGTGGCCAGTCTGATAAAACACCCAATGATTCGGGATATGGAGTTAAAAGCTACTACGGATAAAAGGTCGTCAAGATGAAATCCTATTCTCATTTTTACCCGTTGCCGTTTCCAGGGGGCAAGAAGTGTAGAGAGATGAAGTGGAATTGAGAAATAATAAAACGGGAAAAGCGTAAGATTACGCCAGGAGAGCAAAATTTTAGGCCAGGCATCAAAATAATGCCAGTCTATATATCTTTTTAGGGCAGGTAACATTTGTAGTAAACAATTTTAATAACACTTAGACATCTTAACGGGTCATCTGATACCAATATTTAGAGGTTGAAGTATGTTTGCGTTGAGTATATTTTTACCGCCAGAGGCGATAATCGTTTTGATTTTATCTATTCTTATGGAAGTGGAAGATGTAGATTGTAGAGTGTTGAAAGTAACTGTACCAATGGTGCCTTTGCCTATTGGGATGATGAATTTTTTGTTTATAAGATTTGCCAGACCTGAGATTTTAGCAGAGTCAGAGCTGATATTCTTTATGGGATACAGGGAAAAATAGTTCCCTGAAGAGATGGTGGCAACAGATAAGTAGTTGGGATCAAAGTCCAAGACAAAATCGGCTGCCTCTACACCCTGATTGGGTGAATCGATGTTTATAATGGCGGAAATCGTAGCACCAAGTTGGGTACTAGAGAGGTTGCTAGTCAGCCAAAGCTCTGCAGGAAGAGGAATGGGTGTGGCGGAAGGCGTCGGAGTCGGTGCAACATTATATGTCAATTTCTGGTAGGTTGCAGGTCCTGCAATGCCAAATACAAACGATACCACTAATAAGGTTATTATTATAAATTTTTGGATTTTTCCGACCCTTCTGAATTCAAACAGAGAATTTGTAAGAAATTTCATCATATTTTTAAATAAAAATTCGTAAAAAGACCACTGCGCTCTTTTCTCTAAAAAGTTACATTACATTCACCGCGAGCCGGATTACAAAAAATAATCTGAAGTCCGGGAGCTCTGGTAGCGTTGGAGACATAAGATGATACTTGAATCGGATTCAGTGACCCGTTCATATAGTCTTTTATTACCTGGGAATAATCCACATTCTGATAATTGTTGGAGAATAATCCCGCATCATTTATACTGCATAAATTCTTACATTTATTCACAATACTTGCCGCGCACTTGGGAATATTGATTAAACTTTTACACCAAGAGAAAACAATCTGTGGTAGGGTACAGGAGGGGTTCGTCGCGGTGTTGACGGGTATGCCGTTATTGTCGGTGTTAATACAGGCTGCACAATTTGATGATAATGATGTGGAAGTGTCGCATTGAGCGCCGGCTTGGCCGGTAGGCGTAGGTTTCCCTGAAGAGGCAACCGTGAAGTTTAGACTGCCACACTGTTGGCAACTATTAGGCGTAGAACAGTTGATATAAAAGTTTAATGAATGTTGTCCTGGAGAAAGCGGTCCGATGTCACCTCTGTCATAATTCCAATTTCCTACAGAAGCACTGTTAAAACTGGCGGACTGTATCGAGGTACTGTCTAGTCTCAAATCCACATAGGCGGCTTTGGCTTGTTTTTGGGATGTTACATTCACTTTTAATTTTGAAGTATCATCTGGGTTTTGAGGATTAAGGGAAATAGTACAGTCATTATTGGTAGGTGAAGTACCAGTTGGGGAGGGAGTGGGTGTTGGAGTTAATGGAGATTGAGTAGCTGTAGGATTATTTGGATTTTGGGTTGGGGAAGGAGTCTGATTGGGAGCGGAAGTTGTCGGGGTTGGAACTTCAGTAGGCGGTGGTGAGTAAGGTACAGGTTGTATCTCTGAGAGATTTTTGATGCTGCACTTGTCGGAGGGTGAAATGACAGGCATATTACTGCTGTCATAACTGATATCGCAGGTTACAGTATCCCACAAAGTCACAGGACTTTTTGGGCAGTTGTTTACAGCACCCTTAAAGCTGATAGAATGAGTTTGTCCGTCGTTGGGAACAAAGTATGGTGATTGAGTCCATTGTTCGTTATAGTCAAAGGAAGGATTGACGTTTTTATTCCAGCGGTTAGGACCGGCGATGAGAGCATCCCCTTTATACAAGGTTATATCACCATCGCATCCATCAAAATTGAATATGGCATGAGCATTGAAATTTATACCGTTTTGGGTATTTGCTCCGTATACTTCTTCAGTCAGATGAAATAGGTTGCCTTGTGCCTGTGATTGGGTTTGCAAACGTTGAGGGGAAGAGAGGAAACGGCTACCGATGACAATGCCAAGTGACATCAGTCCGATAAATGATAAAGTCAGAAGGGCTGCAATTTCACCCTTTTTATCAGAATTCTTGGAATTAACCCTCATAAACTTAGTATAATTAATATATACCTTATAAGGCAAGAGTTTGTATATATGTTAAAATTAAACATATGATATTATCGGATCGGGATATTAGAAAAATGCTTCGTGGCGGTAAAATCCGGATAAAACCAATGCCGGATCTAGGGGAGGCGCTAGGTTCGTGCTCAATAGATTTACGTCTGGGGCACACTTTCCGGATATTTGAGCACAGCCGGTATCCTTATTTTGACCCCTTCAATAAGGATTATTCAGGAGAAGTAACCAGCGAAGTAGAAGTGAGGGACAAGGAACCGTTTATTTTACAACCTGGTGATTTTGTTTTGGCGACGACCATTGAATCTTTTGAATTGCCGGGTGATCTTCTTGCCCGACTCGAAGGAAGATCTTCTTTGGGTAGGTTGGGGATTGTGGTTCACTCTACAGCCTCGATATTTGAACCCGGATGGCGGGGAAAAGTGGTGATGGAGATGGGAAATATGGGTCGTATGCCGGTAGCCCTTTATCCTGGTATGCGCATTTGTGCTCTGACTTTTGAAGAACTGAGTAGTCCGGCCGAGGTGCCTTACAACAAGAAAAAGAAGGCAAAATATCTAAACCAGGAATCTCCAATGGAGTCAAAAATAAGAGAGGACTGACGTTTTTAATTTCCTAACTTTCTGAACATTTGCATAATTAAGTTTAACGCGATTGATTGATCCAATATCCCTGTTCTTTGATCCGGGTTTTGCGGAGTAAAAGGAGGAACCTGGTATATCTTTGGTGGACTAGTTGCAACAGTGATGACGCCCGATTTTGCCATAGTTTGAGCAATAGTATCCATTTGTTCTCTGATTGTTATGTCCAACCTCAATTTGCCTTCTGAAGATTCGAATTCTTTTCCATGTTTGATTTCACGCCACTGGGCATCAACAAGATCAGTAAAAAAGTCGACATCCCAGTCGGTAATTAGATTACTGTCCCCACGATTTAATAATTTTTTTAAGAGTGGGGAATTAATTCCGATTCTGGTATAGGGTACATCATATTCATTACCGGGAAAATCCTCATGTTCGGCATCTGCAATATCAGGGTCAACATATATAACTTTCCCGATTATCCCGGACTTTAATCCTGCGTCAATAAACTG
This sequence comes from Patescibacteria group bacterium, assembly GCA_023379265.1. Classification (GTDB taxonomy): domain Bacteria; phylum Patescibacteriota; class Microgenomatia; order 2-02-FULL-39-11; family 2-02-FULL-39-11; genus JAMCUI01. The sequence goes on along the minus strand of JAMCUI010000004.1, from coordinate 153,391 downwards.
GGTATATTTCAGCTGTTTAGCCTTATAAGCAACTTCTTTAAGATCGTAAATATTGTTTATTCTGATATCCGATTTGCCGCAATCATCATGTGCGTCAAAATGTATGAGTGTTGCACCTTTTTGTATTTTCCCTTCCGTCAAAGCCTCAGCCCAGCCAAATAGAGCCATATTATGGTGGTCAAAAAAATAGGCAGGAATTTTTTTGGGTCCGATTTCATCCCTGATATACTCACTAAATCCCCAGTACTGGGGATCAACATTACCTTTATAATAATTATTTGCTAGTTTTAGATCCCTGTAACTTCCCAGGCGAAGCAGCGGTACCTTAAACCCGTCTGCAAACGGGTGGAAACTTTGTGTATGCAGATAACTGGATATGCCATTACCGTCATAATTCCCCGGTATAGGCATTTTTAATTCAACCGGGAGAAGTTTTCTTGTGGAAAAATCAGTTTGTGGCAAATCAGTTGTTATATGATCAAGAGCCATACGGTGATTTAATGATAAATGTTATTTTACCAAAATACAAAATAATATTGGTTAAAGACTTGTGATGCTATAAAATATAGGCTATGAGACTGTTTGCAGCGGGGATCATCGCCGGAGTCATCTTAGGGTTAATCATTCCCCGGGGAATAATGCTACTTAAGAAGCAAAAGCTCCTCTCGCCTCTGGCCGGAGAAAATCCGGTAAAAACCGAAAAACCTCTGGAAAAATACACTTATGAGAATCTCAAAAAGAAGGTGTTTACCGGAAGCAGTATCACCTGGGGAAACGCGCTCAACGATCAGCAGGATTTCATTTCGAGAATTTTTTATTTCACTTCCGACGGAAAAAAAGTCAGCGGGATGGCAAATCTGCCCAAAAGACCTGGTAATTACCCCATCATTGTCATGTTTCGCGGCTTTGTCGATCCCCAGGCGTATTCTACGGGAGAGGGGACGGTGCATGCCGGTGAGGTTTTTGCCAGAAACGGTTTTATCACTCTTGCCCCTGATTTTTTAGGATATGGGCAGTCAGCCTCTCCATCTGCCGACGCTATGGAAGAAAGGTTTGAAACGTATACGACAGTCCTAAATCTTCTTGCATCATTAAAAAACTTAAATACTGCATTGACGGACTCAAATATCGGTATTTCTGCAGACGTTTCAAAAGTGGGTATATGGGGACATAGTAACGGTGGGCAAATTGCTCTGTCGGTTCTGGAGATTTCAGGAGGAAGTTATCCTACGGTTCTTTGGGCACCGGTTTCCAAACCTTTTCCTTATTCTATCCTTTATTATACTGATGAGTTTGAGGATAACGGCAAAGCGTTGCGGAAAGTTGTGGCAAATTTTGAAAATGATTATGAAGCCGAAAAGTACTCACCGACAAATTTCTTCAATTGGATAAATGCTCCTATAGAATTACATCAAGGGGTCATTGATGAAGAAGTACCTCAATGGTGGTCTGACGATCTTTATGCCAATCTGAAAAAATTGGGAAAAGATATAATATATTATACCTACCCTTCAGAAGATCATAATTTTGACGACAGTGCCGGTTGGTCACTTGCTGTTGAGAGAAGCATAGGATTTTATAAAAGTAAATTTGGGATAGGATTATCTGGTTAAATATTTATTTTCCTATTTCTTTGTAATTATTGAGCCTTTTGAGCCTCAGTATTGCATAAAATAGCGAATTTTGTTATTCTGACAGTTGAAATGCGAAATATGAAAAAATTGTGGGAGAGAGTTTTTATAATTCTGGCAATATTTATTGCAGGATTTGCATTTTTAAGACCTCAGGCAAAAGCTGTTACAACTGCTGCGCCGATAGTTGTCCTTTCTTCGGACCAAAGCGTATCAAATGATTATGTAGCCGCAGGCAATTCCATCACGCTTTCAGGAACAGTGTCTTCAGGAGACGCTTATGTGGCCGGAGGGACAGTGCTTATCGACGGAACGGTTGACGGGGATTTGTTGGTGGCGGGTGGAAATATAACAATCACTGGTACTGTCAATGGTAACGTACGGGCTGCGGGAGGCAATATTGTCCTTTCGGGCCGCGTTGGCAAAAATTTCAGTGTTGCGGCGGGCAATGTGACTGTAGGAAAAGACGCTACAATTGGAGGAAATTTAGTCAGTTTTTTTGGTAATCTTGAGGACAACGGACAGGTATCTGGCAATATGACATTGACGGGTGGCCACGTTTCCCTGGGTGGTACAACACAGGGCAATATTGATGCAAAAGTGGCACAGTTGTCTTTTGCAAAGGGGCGCTCCTTGCAGGAGATTTGACTTACACCAGTCAAAACGAAGCAAAATTTTCTCCGGAAGCAACAATTAGCGGAAAAATAGCTTATACACCTTTATATATCCAAATGGAAAAAGACCAGAATGTAAGACCTATTACCCATGCTGCTGATATCTTAAGGAGAATGCGGCCTGCCTTCGAATTTGTCGGATTTATCACTGCTTTTATAATAGGATTTATATTCATGAAACTTTTTCCCCGAAGAATGATGAGAAAGAACGAGATTTTAAGCGGAAGATTAATCAAGAGTATTTTTGTGGGTATATTGTTTTTGGTTTTGACGCCCGCCGTTGTTGCAGTTTTGGCGATCACATTAATCGGTATTCCACTGGCAATGGCAGTCGTTTTATTTTATTTGGCTGTCATCTATCTAGCAAAAATCTGGGTGGGATTGTGTTTTGGCCGGTGGCTATTGGCACGCGCCGGAGTAGGGGAGCGGCGTGGCTGGGCACTTCTGGTAGGACTTTTGGCATATTACCTAGTTATCATGGTTCCTTATATTGGGTGGGTAGTCAAAATCGCTGTCCTTTTTGCCGGAACAGGTGTATTAGTAATTGAGAAAATAGAACTCTACAAAAGCCTTTCCAAAAAACGGATCATTTGATGAAAGATAAAAAATTTTTAATCCGTATAAAGAGATCCCCAAAGGATATAATAAATTTTCTTCTTAATCCCCAAAACACTCCTTTATGGATTGAATCAATAGTAAAGGAAGAAGCCAAACCTTATCCACCGGTTGTCGGGACAATATATAGAAATCAGGATATGTCAGGAAAATGGAATAGCTATAAAGTCGTTCGGATAAAGGAAAATAAGATGTTTGAATTTGCTTCAAACGACGGAAATTACCATGTCCGGTATGATTTCAAAAAAGTTGGAGACAAATCTACTGAATTAACATATTTTGAGTGGGTCGAAAAAGGGAAGTTGGATGAACCTTTTTCCATAGACGTGTTGGAGAGGCTAAAAGCTGTAATAGAAGATATCTAAATCTAAGTAAATTATTTTCCAAAACCCACGAGAATTGCCCCAAGAGACATCAGGATTGCACCCAACACAATTGATACAGTCACCTTCTCCTTTAGTATTATTGCCGCAAGAATAATTGTTATCACAAGACTAAGCTTGTCAATCGGGGATACTTGGGAGGCGGTTCCCAGTTGCAGCGCCCTGAAATAAAAAAGCCAGGAGAGACCTGTGGCTATGCCGGATAGAATAAGAAATGTAAGGGAAAACCTGTCGATAGTAGCAAAATCCTTCTGCAGGTTTTGGGCAAAGACAATTCCCCAGGCAAACAAAAGTATTACTACAGTACGTATAGCGGTGGCAAGATTGGAATTGACGTCCTTGACTCCTATTTTAGCCAGAATTGCAATCACCGCAGCAAAAAAGGCTGATAATAAAGCGTATATTAACCAATTCATAGGCAATATGAAAAACTATAGAAACTCTAACCTTCTAAATGCGTGAACACTCTCCGGCTTAAAGCCGAAGCCTCTTTATAATTTAGTCTGAAACTCCGTACTGAAAGCCCCAAAAAGACTATCATTCAACCCCACGATAAAGCGTAGGGCTTTCTGTACCTGAGTAAAGATTTATCTTATCTGTCATAAACATATATAGGGCCGTATTTTGTTCCGAAAGGATCCACTATCTTTGGTTTCCAACCCGGGAAGCTGAATGAAACGCTAATTACCCTTGTGCCTTTTTTCAGCTCCTTCTCCAGCTTCTTTTTCAGTTTATTGTTTGTTCTTTGTAAAAGATACATGCAGACTACATCCGCATCTGACAAATTCACACTGAATAAGTCCTTTTTTATGATCTTTGCCCTATCATTTAACCTCAATATGTATAACCAAAGTCGCGAATAAATTACTCTGGAGGTTGATATTTCTACCCCGTAGGCTTTTGCTTCGTGAAGAGCTGCGGCTACCACGATGCGTCCGTCTCCAGAGCCAAGATCATAGAATATTTTTCCTGGTGTGAGGTGGGAATGCAACATTACTCTTTCAACTACTTGCGGTTCCAAAGGAACGAAGGGAGCGCCAAATTTTTCCGATCTATACCGGTAATAAAACCAATAGATAAAAACACACAAAAGAAATATGATGCCCAGAATATCAAGCATATTTTTATTATAGACCCTTTTTTACTTTACCTTAGAAGAAGAATATGCGTCTTAGACATGGTCTTCCTCGTCAGCCAAAGCCTGCGCTTTGGTCTTGTGTACTTTCCCGTCCGGATGGTTGGGAGGGCTGTAAACCGTGTATAGTTTCAGAGCATCAGTTTGTGAAGTGTTGATGATATTATGGTTTGTTCCCGCCGGCACCACTATGGCATCTCCTTCCGAGAGGTCATGTTCTTCACCGTTGAGGATTGCTTTGCCCCTACCTTCCTCAATCCTCAGGAACTGGTCGACATCAGGATGGACTTCCATACCGATGTCGCCTCCAGGCTCAATACTCATAACAACCAGTTGCGAATGAACGGCAGTGTATATGACTTGCCTAAAGTCTGTATTTTTTTCTGTGATTTCTTCGATATTTCCTACGTATCCTGTCATTTGTTTTCACCTCCTCTCATGGAATTCCCATAATGTGTATGGAATAATATTCAGATTAACAATTATTATATTATAAAGTTTTTTTACCGTTTGTAATAATGGTTACAAATAGTAGTAAGGTTATTTGGATTCTATGACTAAAAATATCATCATCGTGCTTTTGGTAATTGCAGTAACGGGGGAAGGATTATTCATATTAAAAAGCAGAAAAACATGGATGGCTAGTTTGGCAGGAATGACGGCAAACTCAGGTAATAATCAGGCAGCCAATCATGAAAATCAAAAAAGTTCGTCATCTGCCGGGAACAGGAGACAAACTCTTCTTACTGCGGGTATGAAACTGGCAGATACGTCCTATGCGCAAATTTCTTACAAAATTGCTCCGGGCAGTCTGACTCCTGAAGCACAAAAAGCCATGGCTGGATGGGGAATTAAAACACAAAACTTACCGGATGGTTCAATTCAGGTCAATCTCACTCCCAAAAGTTCCGATGATTTTTCCCAGCAGTTTACCGTGCGGCCTGGGAACAGTCTTTATTTCGTGGAGATTACAGGAGCTGATGACAACGTCGCCTCCGATAAAGATGCAAATCTGAGGGATGATTTCGGAATCATAGTAAACAAAGACGGAATAGTACAGTAACTTTTTTTCACTCAGCCTACTCTCAGATTCGTTTATTAAAATAAAAATAACTAACCTAGCGGACGAAGGCAATAATAAAATTCGATTAAAGCTGCTCGCGATAAAAATTTCCTTAATCGTAAGGATGGGAAATCATAGAAATGCGTTGAGAAACAGAGTTAATTGACAATTACCGATTTCCTATAATTATATTAGTTGGTATAAGAGGTCCGTGTGCGATTTTCGAAAATTTTTTTCCGCTTCGCATCTTTTATTGAAAATATAGTAGTATAGTTTTATGGACGTAAAAAATAAAGTTGTCATAGTTACAGGTGCTTCATCAGGAATTGGTTTGGCTACAGCCAAACTCTTGTCTGGAAAAGGGGCAAAAGTAGTACTGGCGGCAAGGTCGGTTGAAAAGCTGAGGAAAATTTCTTCAAATATGCCGGATTCTTTGGCGCAAAAGACGGATATGACCAAACCAACCGATATAAAGAGAATGGTAAAAAAGGTGGTGGAAAAGTACGGCAGGGTAGATATATTGGTGAATAACGCAGGACGCGGCATGTTTTCCGCAGTTGAATATATTGATCCGGCTAAATACCGTTATATTCTGGAACTAAACCTTGTAGCACCGGTTATTGCCATGCAGGAGGTGATACCTCTTATGAAAAGGCAGGGAGGTGGGGCAATTGTCAATATTAGCTCGGGTACCTCCAAGATGTATATCCCCTATATCGCTGGTTACGCCTCGACAAAATATGCTATAAACGCGATTACGCTGACAGCGCGGCAGGAATTGGAAAAAGATAAAATCGTTGTAAGTGTGGTTTATCCCTATATCACTGCCACCAGCTTTGCCAAAAATACTATAAGAGCAAAAGTGATGGGTACCCAACATTCTCAAAGGCGCAATGATGATTTGCCGGAGGCTGATTCGCCTGAAAAAGTGGCAGTGAAAATTTTGGAAGTAATTGAAACGGGAAAAGACGAACAATATGTACATGAATGGATTCCTCGCAAATAAGCAGGGATTTAAAAATTTTCCTCAGATACCCATTTTTGTTTCCCAATATACTTATGTGATAAATTGGAATTGGGATAATTAATCCTTTATGAAAACCCCTCATATAAAAGTTTATATTCTATTTGCTGTTCTTGCAGCAACTTTTATATTTCTTCTTTTCCGAAATATGCAGACAATATTTCCTTCTCTGGTTGGAAGCGGTAATAATTTTGCAGGAATAAACGCGACGGTTACACCAGAGCCCCCGACAATAGATGAAAGCATAAGGAGCGGTAAACCAATAGATATTCTTCTTTTGGGCTACGGCGGGCCCAACCATGACGGGCCATATCTGACAGATTCGATGATCCTGTTGCATATAGATATCCAAAACAAACGCATTTCCCTTATCTCCATACCCCGTGATCTTTGGCTTAAACTGCCAATTGAAAAGGGCAGTTCCGGCACATATGAAAAGATAAACAGTGCTTATGTGATAGGTATGGACGACAGGACATATCCTAATAAACCACAGGAGTACAAAAGTACAGCCGGGGTCGGAAATATGGTCAAGTATGCAGTCAAAACAGTCACCGGGTTTGATGTCCAGAGATTTGCCGCGCTTGATTTTGATGGGTTTGTGCAGGCGGTAGATGCTTTGGGAGGAGTGGATGTGAGTGTGCCCGTCACATTTGATGACTTTGAGTATCCGGTGGAGGGAAAGGAAAATGACCTTTGTGATCATAAGCCTGAAGAATTGCCTACACTTACTCAAGAACTTATCACCATTTCTCCCGAACAGATTTTTCCATGCCGTTTTGAACATATACATTTTGATAGTGGGTTGCAGCACATGGATGGAAGTGCTGCCCTGAAGTTTGTCCGTTCCCGCCACTCTGAAGTAGGGGGTAGCGATTTTGGCAGATCAAGCCGTCAGAGGAATTTTATGGAAGGTGTAAAAAATAAAGTGATATCCCTGGGGCTTATCCAGAAACTTTTACCTCTTTATAACAGTCTTTCCGGACATGTGCAGACTGATTTGACTCTTTCTGAGATCGGAACACTTTTATCAAAAGCGGATAATTTCTCAAAATTTGAAATTCGCAGCGTTGGCCTTTCTGATCAGAATATGCTCCACTATACCTTTTCAAGTGACGGTCAGTATATACTTTCCCCCAAGGGAGGTACAGACAGTTGGGATGTGGTCCAAAAATGGATAAAAAATGAGATTGATGCGACTGTACAACCCGTAAACCCGGTCATCATGGTGGAAAACGGGACCGACATAAGCGGGCTGGGTGAACTGGCTGCCAACCGGCTTGCCCAAGAGAATTTCCGCGTCATTGCAACTGGTGATGCACCGGAAAAGAATTTGGCAAATACCGAAATTACTTTATATTCCAATAATTTGAATGGAGAGATTATAAATCTATTGGAGAATGAGTTTGGTGTAAGAAGTGTCACTACCAGAACTGTAGCGGGAATAAATTATAATATTCTTATCACAGTCGGTCGAAACTACAGTCAAAAACATTCCTGAGGCCGAATATTACATATGCAGGATAATATGAAAAATAATTTGCTTTTATATATTATTTTTGCACTTTCTTTTTTTGCAATTTTGGGACTGGCTGCGAGTTTTTATATTTATAACTCTTTGGCGTTGAATTCGTTTTCAAGTTCTTTTGATACTTTTTATGCATCAGCCCTCGTGGTTTTAACTGTTCTTATTCTTGTTTTTTTGGTTATTCCAGTCAGAGGGAAATAAACCGGGAAAACACTGATTTTTCCTGTAGCTTGTGTTATACTGAAATATTACTAAAGTAAAATATACTGCCCGATGACAACACCTGTTGAACAGATAAAAAAATTTGTCCGCGCCGCAAACTATCTTGTTGTCACACAAATCCACCTTCAGAATAATTATTTACTTGAAAGAAAACTGGAATTTTCAGACATCAAGCCGCGCCTTATCGGTCATTGGGGGACATGTCCCGGGATAAACTTTGTTTGGGCCAACCTCAATTATATTATAAAAAAGACTCAGGCAAATATAATGTTTATATTGGGTCCCGGACACGGTTTTGCCGCTATTCAGGCCAACCTTTTTATTGATGGAACTCTTTCAAAATATTATCCTCTTGCTCTTCCGACTCCTGATGGTATTGGGTATATCTCCAAAAATTTCAGCTGGCCGTATGGTTTCCAAAGTCATTGCAATCCGACCACTCCCGGAGTAATTCTTGAAGGTGGAGAGTTGGGATATTCACTTGCTACTGCCTACGGTACCGTGTTAGACAATCCTGATCTTATTACCGTTTGTCTTGTCGGGGATGGTGAAGCAGAGACAGGACCTCTGGCGACTGCCTGGCACCTGAATAAATATGTCAACCCGGCTACAAGCGGAGTGGTATTGCCCATACTACACCTGAATGGCTACAAAATTTCCGGGCCAACAGTCTTTGGGCGCATGACCGTAGGGGAGCTAAACTCGTTGTTTTACGGCTATGGTTATCATCCTTATCTTGTCGAAGGAGAGGATGAGGTCATATACGATAAAATGCTTGATGCTTTGGACATGTGTTACCAGGAGATAAGGACTATAAAACTTCGCGCCGAAAAAAAAGGTGAGATGGTGACTCCCAGATACCCGATGATAATACTCCGGACGAAAAAAGGTTGGACCGGGATAAAAGAACTCCACGGACAGAAAATTGAAGATAATTGCCTTTCCCACCAGGTGGTTGTACCCCATGCCAAAACCGACCAAGTGGAGCTCGAAGCGCTCAATGACTGGTTGGACTTATATCATTTTGGAGAGCTTTTTGACAAGGAAAAAGGTTTTTGTGAGGATATCAAAAATCTTGTACCGCCTGAAAACTTAAGAATTGGGGAGAATAAAAATGCCTATGGCAGTAAAGTACGGCAGAATCTTTCTCTACCTGACATAAAATCCTGTGCAGAGGAAGTGCCGGTTGCAGGAGGCTATGGTTCAAGCAGTATGAGACGTATTGGTCAATACCTGACAAGTGTCTTTGAGCTGAATAAAGAGCAGAGGAATTTCCGGCTTTTTTCACCTGATGAGACATATTCCAATAAACTTGATGAGGTATTCAAAACCACGTCCCGGCCTTTTGTCTGGCCGATTATGGAATGGGATAAAGATTTGTCTTCTGAAGGCCGTGTGATGGAGATGCTTTCAGAGCATTCGCTAATAGGCATGATGCAGGGATACATTCTCTCCGGCCGGCACGGCATTTTTGCCTCGTATGAAGCTTTTGTCCAGATAGTTGGGAGTATGATAGACCAGTACGCCAAATTTTTGAAAATTTCCACACAGACTCCCTGGAGGGGGCAAGTATCATCTTTTAACATAATATTGACTTCCTCAGGGTGGCGGCAGGAACATAACGGTTTTTCCCACCAAAATCCGGGAGTAATAGGTGACCTTCTGGAGAAACAGGGAGATCTGGTCAACGTCTATTTTCCGCCTGACGGGAATACGACACTTGTTTGTCTGCGGCATAGCCTGGAGGCTACAAACAGGATAAACGTAATTGTCTGCGGCAAGACTTTTGAGCCGCGTTATCTTTCAGCGCAAGAGGCAGAGTATTTGTATTCCCATGGGCTTATGGAATGGAAATTCGCCTCTGATGGAAATCCGGATTTTGTCCTAGTCGGTATAGGCGACTATATGGTAAAGGAAATACTGGCGGCAATTGACTATATAAAGTCAAAAGCGCCCAATATAAAATTGCGTTGTGTTGACGTGTTGCAGGTTCGGGCGCTTGTACCAAACAGTCCCTTCAACGCTTCCATGGAAAATTTTGATGAACTTCTGACATCTGATAAACCGGTCATATTTAACTTCCACGGCAATCCGGAAACCCTAAAACCCTATCTTCTGGAACATAAAGACCCAGGAAGGTTTTCTGTGCACGGCTATATAGAAAACGGATCAATCACTACTCCATTTGATATGCAGGTAAGAAATAAAACAAGCCGTTATCACTTGGCTATGGAAATATTTGAGCTCTCCCAAAAATGTAATATACTGGATGAAGGAAGGGCGCGACAGCTTATAGCTGAATGTAATAAAAAATTGGATGAACACCGTGCTTATATTATCCAGTACGGAGTAGATCCGCCCGAGATTGAAGAGTGGCAGTGGGTCAGGCCGGGAAAATAAAATGGATAAATTATTTCTGACGATAAATCTAGGCAGCGCTTCCAAAAAATACGCCCTATACCAGGGTGAAAAAAGGATTGCTTCTGCTCATTTTGAAACCGATATAAATGAATATAAGGTTGCTTACCAAGCTGATTCAGTTTCTGAAAACATTGTGGTAACCGCCTCCCAATATGACGAGGCCATAAGGCTTTTTATAGAATGGTTAAAATCAAAAGAGAAAATACATGTCGTGGAAGATGTAGCCGCAATAGGTATACGTATAGTTTCGCCCGGAGTGTATTTTTTATCTACAAGACGAATTGATGAAAATTTTGTGGAAGAGCTCTTGCGCGCACGCGAGCATGCCCCCATTCATATAGGCGAAGCGATACATGAGATAAAATTCCTCAGGCATTCATACCCGCAGATTACGCTTATAGGCATTTCTGATAGCGCATTTCATAAGGGTTTACCCAAACATGCTAGGTATTTCGGATTGCCGCGTGAGGATGCGGCAAAGTTTGGGGTATACCGTTTCGGTTATCATGGTCTGTCGGCAAAATCAGTCCTTAACCAGGCCCAAAAGCTCTTGGGTACGTTACCACCAAAAATTGTAGTTTGCCACCTTGGCAGCGGTACAAGCGTTATTATGATAAAGAATGGGGAGAGTCAGGATACTTCGATGGGCTATACTCCACTTGAGGGAGTGCCGATGAGGACTAGGGTAGGCAGTATTGATCCAGGAGCAGTGCTTTTTTTGGCCAAAAGGTTGGGTTTGACAATTGACAGACTGGATGAGTATTTTAACCGCAAATGCGGACTTTTGGGGTTGTCGGGGACGACAGGTGACGTATACAAACTGCTTTTGGCTGAGAAAAATGGAGACCAGTTGGCGGCAGAGACTCTTGAAATATTTATTTATCAGGTGAGGAAATACTTATGTTCTTTTGCCGGACTTTTGAACGGGATTGATCTTGTCATTTTTACCGGAACGATAGGGGAAAAATCGGCTGAAATTAGGGAGAGAATATGCGGCAATCTTTCGGTATTTGGTATTGAACTTGATTTTGAAAAGAATAAACAATATGCAGCGGGTGGGGCATTTTTGGAAAGCGGCAAATATCCTGTAAAAATTGCGGTTTTAGAGACTGATGAAGTAGCTGTCATGATAGAGGAAATGGGAGCCTTCCTGCAGTCCGGTAAATAAAGATAATTTGTGATGAAGATTACATGCGGATAAATTTACGTTATGTTATATTAAAGAAAATATGAATTTTTTTACCAACAACCTGAATTGGCTTGTGCCATTGGCAATCTGGGAAATAGTCTGGAAAGGAATCGGTCTTTGGAGATCCGCAAGGGCAGGACATCGCTACTGGTTTGCAGCAATGCTTATAATAAATACTGCAGGAATTCTTCCGATTATCTATCTTCTTTTTTTTCAGAACCGGGAAAAGAAAAAAGCAAAGACAAAATAAACTTCCAGATAATTTACATCCAATCTTCACCCTTTTATGACAGTTTGGTATAATTATGGGAGATTTATGAGTCCTATCCTATTGAAAACATCAAATCCGTTGTCAAAAAAGAATCCTAAAAAGCTCCAAAAAAAGGGTGTAATTTATTCTGTTGTAGACAGGTTTGTCAATTTCCGGCAGAATAATACTTCCAGTGAATCAGATATGAAAAAGAATAAGGAAGGGACGGCGGAGTCTTTCCGTCCAGGTCTTGGGTCTGAATCTGAAAGATTTTAAGAAAAGCTGCTGGCAGTATAAATTTCCTCGTTCGCCAGGCTCTACTCTTTGTATCTTCTAATATTCTAAAATTGAATCAATGAATTGTTGGTAATATGGCAGTGGGAATTGGAGTGGAGATTGGTGGTAATGCCGGTAAAGGAAGCGGAGTGGGTGAAGGATAGATTGTAGGAGTTGGGACGGGAGAGGAAGTTGGCAGAGGAGGGGCGGTTGGCTGTGGAGTATCGGAAGGCTGTGGAGTCAGAGAAGGAGTAGGCGTAATATCCTCAGGGCAAATATTTTCAGGCTGTGTACCCTGCTTGAAAACCTCTTGATAGCTTTTAGTACAAGACTTGCAGGCTTTTTGGAAATCATCAGAGCAGATATTCATTTGGATTATATCAGCCGGAACGGTAAAATTATGTACAGGAGTACCGGTTAGGGCTTCTTCCATAAACTGGTGCCAGATGACAGCTGCTCCGATAGCGCCGGGTATGTTGTCCATGGGGCTATTGTCATTATTCCCAATCCAGACGCCGGAAACCAGATTTGGAGTAAATCCTATAGTCCAGCTATCACGGAAATCATCGGTGGTGCCGGTTTTGGCAGCGGAGGGACGCGATAGGTGTAGCGGGCCCCCGGTGCCAAACTCTTCGCTTCTTGCTGCATCGTCACTGAGAATGCTGGTAGTAATGTAGGTTGAAGCCGGGTCGATGACGCTTTTTTCCCCGTGTCCTCCTATGAACTGATCGGCAAAAGGTTCCGACACTGAGAGGATATTGAGTGGATTTGAGCTTTGGAATTGGTCATTTTCCTCCAAAGTTTTGGGGTCAAATGTATAAACAGTGTTTCCCAATTTATCCTCAATTGAGAGTATGAAATGGCTGGGAACAAATTTTCCCTCTGTTGCCAATACACCATATGCCCTCGTAAGCTGGAAAAGCTCGACTTCGCCTCCCCCCAGGACAAGGGATAACCCGTAACGTGAAGGGTCATTAAGAGTAGTAATGCCCATCTGTTGTGCCAAATCTATCGCATTCTGCACGCCGACTTTTTGCAACAATTCTACCGCAGGAATATTTAGAGAGTTGGCCAGCGCACGGCGAAGAGTCACGTCACCTCTGAATTTCCTGTCATAATCCAGTGGTTTATAACCATCAAAATCTGTTGGCACATCGTGAAGTATATCGGTAGATTTCATCCCGTCCATAAACGCCTTTGTATAAACGATCGGTTTGAATGATGAGCCGGGTTGTCGTTTGGCAAAAACCACATTATACTTGCCAAAATCATTATTATTCCAGTCATAACTTCCCACCATCGCCAGAATTTCCCCAGTATTGGGGTTTATGGCTACAAGTCCTCCATTTGACACATGTTGACCGGCTAGTCTCTTTACTTGTGCCGTGACTGCTTCCTGGGCATAGTTTTGCAATCTCAAGTCCAGTGTTGTTGTCACTCTAAACCCTGCCCGGTTCACTTCATCCTCACCGTATTTTTTATAAAGATAATCCCTGACCCAGACGGCAAAATGAGGAGCTTCTACGCTATCTTTTTCCACAGGAGGTTTGATAAAGACTGGTTTCTCCTCTTTTGCTTGCGACTCCTGAATTTTAGAAATATATCCTTGTTGTTGCATATCGGTGAGGACGATGTCGCGGCGTTTCAAAAGTGAGACCAAGTTGCCGCCGAAGGGTGACAAGTATGATGGCGCTTGGGGGATAGCGGCAAGCAAAGCAGAATCTGAGAGGCTTAGTTGGTTTATACTTTTGCCGAAGTAGGTTTGAGCCGCTTCCGATATGCCATAAGTTCCCGCACCGTAGTAAATGGAGTTGAGGTACATATCGAGTATCTGATCTTTGGAGTAGCGCCTTTCCACCTCATATGCCAATATGAGTTCCTGAAATTTGCGGACGTAAGTTTTGGATGGTGAGAGAAGGGCATTTTTTACCAGTTGTTGGGTGATGGTGGAAGCGCCGTAACGGGTGGGAGAGCCAGAGATAATATCGTCAAAGAAGGCTCTTGTCATCGAAGGGATAGAAAATCCTGGGTGGTGATAGAAATCTTTATCTTCCACGGCAATGGTAGCGTATTTAAGGTTATTGGGAATGTTTCCTATCTCCACTACATTAAACTCCTTTGCACTAGCGCTTTGGTAAAAAACTTTGCCGCTTCGGTCAGAGAGAATTATTCCAGTATTGTTGCGGTTCATAAGGCTGTCGGCAGTCGCCAGGTCTTTGACATAAAAAAAGTATGTCCCTAAAGTAAAAAGGATTAATGAAAGAATGGTTAGGGCGAAAATTGTGGCGATTAGACGGAAATGGCTGATGAGAAATTTACGCATGAACCAATTTTCATTATAACATTTTTGATAGATAACCTCTTGACAGTAAATTTAGAAGGGTATACTATTCGTAATATATCTAACATTATGAAAAAGGTTGTCACAACAGCATTTTCATTAATATTTTTCCTTTTTCTACTACTTCTCGCTACCCAGGTTTTCAAGGAATCGCTACGCAATCCAGTTGTTTTGGCTGCATCTCAGTTGACTCCGACTACAAATGTTTTGATCCTTTCCGATAGTCAACAGGTATCTCTCCCGGGGACAGCGATGCCCTCGGCCGGTAACGGAATGGTGGCAGTAAACGGTACAACTGCAAGAAGACTTTCCGTAACAGGAAATAATCTTGATGGTGTTGGCGGGGCAAATGGTACAAGTTTTCGTGCTTATGTGGAGTGGGATACATCAAGTATCCCTAAAAATCTCAACATACAGGCTGTAGGTGTCTATCTTTATGACGTAGCAGGATATGGGGCCGGAAACACAGTGAAGGTGACAAAGTTGATAAATCCGGTAAATAGTTATCCCAATAACAATTCGGGGAATTTGCAGTTATATAGTGATTTATCCACATCTTCAGCCTATTTGAGCGGATGGTCAAGTCTTTCCACAACCGGAGGAAAAATACTTCCTATCGGCAGCAGTGTCAGCAGCCCAAACGCTGTAAATGACTTAATAAATAGGATGTCGCAAGGTTTACCTTTTGGGGTGGGTCTTGTCGGTTCCAATGAAACAAACGCATATACCGAATGGTATTCCAGGCAGGATACAACCTCTCCCAATCTGCATCCGGCTTTGGTGATATTTTATAACGGTACCATTGGCCAACAGATGGGTATGATCAGGTCTCTTCGGACAGGTTTTTGGGATGGCAGCCACTACTGGCAGTTTTTTACAGGACAGGGAGGCCAATATTATGCCTATTCTTCTGATGGGTCCAATTGGACAATGGCTGGTCGGCTGGATACGGATGCTAACAGGCATTTCGGTGTCTGGTATGACGGTGCGGGAAATGTGTGGGCGGCATATTCGCATTTACACCAGGGTTTTTCCGTCAATAATGACGATCTTCTTCTGACAAAAGGTACAATTTCGGGGACTTCAATTTCATGGAGTGCTCCCGCTACTGTGTTTGCCTCCTCAACAACTTCAGGAGGAAGTACCACGATAGACGGGTATGATTTCCCCGGTATCGTAAAGGACAGCAACCAGAACTGTTTTGTAGTCGCCCGGCATTACAACGGTACAAACACTACTGTAAAAAGCGGAGTAGAAATAAAAGAGTCAACAGATCCTACTTGCTCTTCGTTTGGAGCTTCAACCGTGTTGATTGATTACAATACTTCAGTTGGTTCTGTTCACGCACACGGAGGATATGTAGTGCCGTTGACAAATGGGAAGGTCTATGTGGTGTATAAAAGTACAGACGGGACATACGGACAGATTTACGGGAGACTTTTTGATGGTACAAGTTGGCAACCCCAGGAGACTATAGTTTCTTCAACAGTAATGGGAATTTATATACAGGGATTTTCTATAGTTGCCAATGGGGATACCGTACATTTGGTATATATAGGCAGTGACGGTTCAGTACAGTATGAAAACAGAACGACACAATGGAACAGCCCGGTTACATTGGATAACAGCACCGTATTTTATACACCCGCTATATCGCTTGATACTTCCACCGGTAATCTCTATGTTTTCTACCGGTCTGCCGGCAAAAATGACAGCGCAAACGCAGGAGTGTTTTATAAGGTAGGACAAAACCCATTCCAGGGAGCAAACTGGTCAGCGGTACAGACAGTGACCAATACCTCATGGACGCCAAACTCTATGATGCAAGGTGATGCTTTTTGGGAGTTATCCAGTAATTATTCCGGCAGTAGTACTATATTTGTTACTTATATAGACGGCGCATACGGACTAAAGACTGTAGTTGTGCCGCCAGCCCCCTAAATTTTCTCCGTTAAACTCCTTTTATCCCGTGATACAATAAGGCCATGAATTTAGCCTACAGCCTGAGACCCAAAAGTCTTGCGGATTTTGTCGGACAAGAGCATCTGGTTGGATGGGGGAGAATAATAAGGAAGATGATTGAGGGTGACAATCTCTTTTCCATGATTTTCTGGGGGCCGCCGGGAAGCGGCAAGACTACATTAGCTTATATAATTTCACAGGAAACGGGGGCAGATTTCCACCAACTGTCAGCTGTAGAAAGCGGTAAGGAAGCGTTATTAAAAATTATTAACTTAGCCAAACTTAACCAGCAAATAGGTAAAAAGACAATCCTTTTTATTGATGAGATACACCGTTGGAATAAAGCCCAGCAGGATGTCCTTTTGCCTCATGTAGAGTCAAACATTCTAATTCTTATTGGTGCAACAACAGAAAACCCGTCATTTGAGATAATCAGTCCTTTGTTGTCAAGATGCAGGGTGTTTGTGCTTAGAGGATTGGAAAAGGATGATTTGGAGAAAATTATTCAAAGGGCAATGACGGACATCAAAGACGGATTGGGTAAATATAAGAAGAAAATTGACAAAGATGCAAGCGAACTCCTTATGCGACTTTCCGGAGGTGATGCCCGGATAATGCTGAACGCTTTGGAAATGGCAGTGACTGCATATAGAAAAAGGGATATTGATAATGAATTGGTAAAAGAAGTTTTCCAGACACGCTCGGCCGGTCTTTATGATAAGAAAGCCGATGAACATTACAATATCATAAGTGCTTTCATAAAATCGGTGCGCGGTAGTGATCCCGATGCTGCTTTATATTATTTGGCCAGGATGCTAGAAAACGGCGAGGATCCCAAATTTATAGCCCGAAGAATGATAATCCTAGCCTCAGAAGATATCGGTATGGCCGACCGCGGAGCGCTGATTATGGCAAATGCTGCATTTGATGCTGTGACCAAAATTGGTATGCCGGAGGCACAACTTATATTGGCTCATACCGCCATTTACCTTTCCCGCGTGCCAAAGTCCAGGGCAGTACCCAACGCTCTTTCCGCAGCCAAAAGTGCTGTTTATGAATTACCAAATGAACCGGTACCTCTTCATCTTCGCAATGCACCGACAAAACTGATGAAACAGTTGGGGTATGCCAAGGATTATATCTGGAGTGGGGGATATGTCGGGCCAACAGAAGGAAAATACTTTTTGCCGGAAAAATTAAAGGGTAGAAAGTTTTATAAACCTTCTAATAAATAACTTGTCTTCTTATTCCCGATAATGTAAAATACGCTATCGTTTGAATATGATGAAAAAAGCGGTATTTTTTTGTTTTTTGAGCATATTATTCCTTCTTACCGTAATTTTGACAAAACAGGGTTCTGTTTTGGCGCAGTCTAATACTCCAACAACTGCTCCTGCCACAGGTACTCCAGCATCGTCAGATACGCCTACTATTACTCCCACGTCAGGGCCGACAAATACACCGGGCCCGACTGAAACACTTACTCCTGTGCCCGCTTCAGCAACATCTACACCAAGACCGGTATACCGTGCGCTGCCTACTGAAGTTCCCACCGATACTCCCAGCCTGACACCAACAGACACAATCGTGCCTGCAACTCCAACCGCCACACCATCAGCAGGGCTACTGGCAGGCGCAGCGGGAATAATCCTGCCTATATTTTTTATCCTTGTCGGGATTGGTTTTGTAGCCGCATCGGTAGTAATGAAGAAAAAATACCACGTATGAAAATTGACCAGAGGAATACCGTAAAGACCCTCCTTTTTACAGGAGCTTTGCTCTTCCTGTTTGTTATAAGAGGAGTCCTTACTCCCTTTATACTGGCTGCTATATTAGCATATATACTGAATCCTTCAGTCAGATTTCTTTCAGAAAAGTTGCATATACCCAGAACTTTGAGTGTAGTGACAATTTATATTCTGGTGGCTGCAATCCTCGTCATTGCTTCAGCCAGGTCAGGCATACTTCTTGCTAGGGAATCAAGGGAATTGGGTAGTGAACTCAGTAAACTGCGTTATATCTCTGCCAACCAATTATCCGATTATCCGGACTGGTTACGTTTTACCATCATGGAGCTGGCGGCAAACCGCGAGTTGGTATACTCATTTACGCCTACCCGTCTTACTCCTTATTTTTCTGGGGCCCTTTCAGGTATAGTATCCACTCTTATTTTTCTTGTTTCAGGGTTTTATTTTCTCAAAGACGGGGATATGATGATAAGAAAACTAATAGGAAGCCTACCGCCAAAATACAGGAAAATCGCTGAGGATATTTTCTCACGTACAAGTACTGTCCTGAATGATTATTTGCGAGGTCAGATTTTTCTGGTATTTCTTATGGCTGTCGTGTCGTTTATTGTGTTGTCCCTATTGCATGTCAGATATGCTCTGACTTTGGGAATATTTACCGGCATCGCGGAAATTGTTCCCATTGTCGGTCCGGTTATCGCCGGGGCAGCAGCGGTATTGGTGGCAATATTTGATGGTATAAATACTCTCAATCTGCCACCTCTTATGCAGGGGTTGGTGGTTGCCCTGGCCTATTTTATTTTGCGCGAAGCTGAAGACATACTTATAATTCCTGTCGTCTTGGGTAAGGCAACAAAACTCCACCCATTTGTTGTACTTTTTGCTGTAGTGGCTGGCGCGCACCTCTGGGGAATACTTGGCATGATATTGGCTGTGCCAGTAACCGCACTTTTTAGAACTCTTTTGGAATATTATTTGGAGACAAATAAGTAAAGCCTGATAATTGTGAGAGTATTTAGGGAAATGGCGGAATCTTTATGACCCGCCGGATGCCTCCAGCGGGTTTCCTTATTGACAATTTTTGCTCTCAGACGATACACTCATACTAATTCTTTGTAATATTTCTCACAATTTATGTCAAAAGATATAAAGACCGTCCTTTTGTGTCCGCCTGACTATTACCAAATAGAGTATGAGATAAATCCGTGGATGGATATCAAAAATAAGGTTGATCAACAAAAAGTCAAATCGGAATATAAAAATCTTAAAGATATTTACAGGAAGCTGGATCTTGAGGTGCAAGAGATTGACGCGCAGCCCGGATTGCCCGACATGGTCTATGCCGCCAACCACGGTTTTGTCATAGATGATATTTTTATAAAGTCAAACTTCCGATTTCAGCAAAGGAGAAAGGAAGCAGACTGGGCAGAAAAATATTTTAAGGAAAAGGGATTTAAGATAAAAAAGATACCTGAGGGCATATATTTTGAAGGACAGGGGGATATGTTTTACCGGGATGGAAAATTCTTTTGCGGTTGGGGCAAGAGGACATCAAAAGAAGCTCTGAAGTATATAGAAAAGATAGTAGGCGAGAAAGTTATCAGTTTTGAAGTCAATGATCCGTATTATTACCACCTGGATACCTGTTTTGCGCCTTTGGGAGACGGCAAAGTAGTCATAAATCCTTCATCTTTCAGCAACGAGGATGTAGAAAAGATAAAAAAGAATTTCAAGAAAGTCATTTTGGCCCAAAAAGCAGATATGCCGTTTATGTGTTGCAATATTCTCTCCCGGGACCATACCGTGATAACCGGACGCGGAGTAGGTAAAGATGTCAAAAGCGAACTTTTGAAAGTAGGCTATGAAATATTTGAAACCCAAATGGAGGAGTATTTTAAGGGTGGCGGCTCGGTAAAATGCTTGACTCTCGAGTATTTCAGAAGTTAATACCCATCTATGCTTCGGCTACGTCTCAGCACTTATCTGCTTTTTTGGCTCTACAAGCTTCGAACCAGAATAAGATGTGTATATGTTATTGATAAGTCATATATTGTGTTTATACTCAATGAAGATAGGAGGTGATGAAGGATGTTTTTGGTGCCTGTGAATTATTTTTCAGTTGTAATAGCCGCTTTGGTGTCGATGCTTACCGGATTTATCTGGTACGGTCCGCTTTTTGGCAAACAATGGATGAAGCTGGCCGGGATAACAGAGAAGCAAATGGAGGCAGCCAGGAAAGGCATGAATGGCAAATACCTGACGATGTTTGTTTCTTCAGCAGTCATGGCGTATGTGCTCTTCCATTTCATCTGGTTTACCAAGCCAGGATCCTATAATCTTACAGTAGGTCTCAAAACTGCTGTATGGGCATGGCTTGGTTTTGTAGCGACAACAAGCTTATCAGGATATTTATTTGGTGCAGAAAAGAAGCCGTGGGAATTATATGTTCTTGATAATGCTTTCAGGCTGGTATCGCTTCTTTTTATGGCTGCTGTATTGGTATTGATATAAGAAAATTCAATTGGGGCAAAGCAGTTTCAGAGCATTTTTTAAGTCACTTTTGCGAACAAAAAGCTTGACTTTATCAAACCCCGACTGAGCGGGGAAGGGATACATTCCTCCGGCATCGTCAGCCATCACAAATGATTCTATACCGACAGTTTCCAGTTTTCCCCTGACAAGTTCTGCCTCAATTCTGGAACTGTAAGTTTTTAGTACAACTATATTTTCTGTCATCCTGCGCCTCCTCCTCCACCACCCCCGCCGCCACCGCCTCCTCCGGAAAAGCCACCGCCTCCTCCTGATGAGTAGTGTGATGAGGAAATCGAAGCCGTTTGCAATTCCGACGTAAGTATATTTAGAGAATTTACCATTTGAGTAGTAGCATCCAGATTTGACCCGCCAGAAAGATTGCTGCTTGTTGCCATATAGTACCATCCGGCATGAACAGCTTGGGGACTAGCTAGAATGGCCGGCAGCATCTTTATGATCTTATCTGCTACTCCAAAAAGGATGGCAAAGACGAGATAAAATTCCCAAAGTTTAAAAGATTCAGGCGGCAAGTTCTTAAAGCCGCCGAAATCTTTGAGGAATTGTTTGAAGGCTTTCCACTCTTCTGCTTCCTTTACCCATTTTCGGTCCCAGCGTTTAATCTTGGGGATGATAATAAATGCCGCAATAAGAGGAAGAGGGTTAAATGAGATAAAAAGAATAATAAATGTAATTATCCAGCAGGCGACAAACATCTGTCGACTTTTTTTCTCGATAAAAGCATATTTTTGAGATTCTTTTTTTACCGAATCCTGCCAGTCGGAAAACCAAGTGGTGAATTCCTCGGAATTTCCTTTTAGCCAGCTTTTTACCTCTTCAAAAGTCACTTTATTATCGTTTTTATCCTCAAAGGCTGTCTTTTTGTGCAAGAGCTTGTCAAGATAGCCGGCAACTGACCCACCTGCACTTTGAGATTGGGATTTAATACTTTCATTATGGTTAACTGCAGATGGTTTAGAGTCGGCGGGTGCGCGTCCAATGGTAGAAAATAAAAGGTATAAAAGGTCATTTTCATAATCAGTAAGTTTGTTTTCTTTTTTTTGCCAGTCGACAGAAAGTTCCAGGGTAGTCTCGTATTCAATTTTTGAAGAAAAAAGACCTGCTTTTGGGGTGGCCTGGTCGTGAATTTTTATAAACCCCCTCCGGGCCAGATCAAATATTGAAGCTGTAAAAGCTTTTATACCCGGTTTGTCACCTTGGTTTACCAGTATGTCTACTTCTGATGGTGAGAGATTGGAGGGCAATTCCCTAATGTATTTGGGTATACCGTTGACTTTATATTCTTCACCATATTTTTTCCAGATATAAATGAGTATTAATATCCATGCAAGAGGAATAATTGCCATACCTGAAAAAATCTTTGGGAGAATATTGTTTAGAATCTGGGCATTTTTGGCGGCGTTTATAGTCTGGTTGACAAAACTGTTTTCCCCATTTTTTATCTGGGAAAGAGTGGTATTGGCGTCGGTTTTGCCGGAAATAAGACTGGAAGGAAAGACAAGTCTAATCTCCATAAATTGTCCGGCAGCAACACTAGAGGCGGTAAAATGCGCCGTTTGCTTATCGATAATTTCCGATTTCCCGTTGAGTGGACCATGTCCCCAGACGTTTATATCGGCTGCTGAAGCGGCGGGTTGCGGCAGAATGACCGTGATATCGATATTATAGTGGCCAACCGTCCAGTCGCTGCCTATAATTTGCCAGTACAACTCGGCAACCAGTGGATATTTTTGTATCGCATTTGTAACATGGTAGTTTATAAGGAATGTCTTTTTCTCATCCTGTGCCTGGTAACCCCACTTTGCGTAAAAGCGGTTTCCTTCCTGTCTGTCTTCGAGTAGGGTGACCGGGTTGCCGTCGGCAGAAGAGATAGTGAAGTTGTCAATTGTGACATTGTAGTTGTGGTTCTGCCTTTGGATGTTTGTGGGTATATACATGTCTGCCCAGCTGAAGCTGCCTGAGAAATCATATGTCAGCTCTTCTCCTATATCTATGGATTTGTCGCTGTTTATAAGAACGTGGTATATGTCGGAGGTGATGGAGTAAGATTTGGCTTCTACACTTATTGGATGGAGTAACAATATAAGAAGGAGACTAATATAAAGAGAAATTTTAATTATTCCTTTCATCATCAATTGTCCTTTCCTTTAGACTCGTCCTGAAGCCTCTTTATCATTCTCAGACCATTTTTTTGGACTGCCTTCCTTAGCGATCTGACATTGAAAGGCAAGATTTTTGCATCCCTGATAGGGACAGTGTCGAAATGCGGTGAAAATCTATAGCTTTTGAACACTTTTGGTGATTGTTTTCCCCGATTTACGGTTCGTACGTCCGTTTCTATTACTGGCCATTCTATCTGGGCGAGAAAAAATTTATGTGGGGAAGAAATAAGGGGATCCAACACCCTAAGCGCGCCCTTTGCAGAACTGAATCTGTCTGATCTTGATGCTGTCATAAGGTTGAGGAGAGGTTCGTATGAGCTCCCTTTTTCCAAATTTGCAGCTCTTGTAATCCATTGTAAAACAGCCCACAGAGTATGGCCCGCGTCAGAATAATAATCGTTTGAAATTTCGTGAGAGGGGGAAGGTCCTTCACCTGATTGTTGTCCTTGCGCAGCAAGAGGGTTTATTTTACATTCCGTAAAAGTAATAATAACCCTGGGAGGCAAGACTTGACCCTGTTCACCTGTGGTGGGTTGGAGCATGTCGATAAACTCTTTATAAAGCCCATTGACGTCTGCGCCCTTTTGCATGAAATCCATGGGCGATCTGTATCCCCACTGATTTCCGTTAAAACTTTGAAGGACATTTTGCAGCACCGTTTTGGCTTTTGCGTCTCCCTCCCTGACCGAAAAACCAATGAGGTCAACTCTCGTTCCGGCAGACAGGATTACTTTGAGATATTTATCAAGTATTTTTTCTCCGGATTCAAATGCCTGGTTTGGCAGCATGCTGGAATCGACAAAATAATACGAAGATATATCAGCGGCAAAAGCCAATGTCTCAAGAAAAGCCGATTTACTTAATTCCTCTGGTGTCGAATTGCGAACGATATTGTAGATATCTCTAAGATTTATTACTATATCTTCACCTTGTCCGGGTGGGCGCCGGCCAAGTTTTTGTGAGACTATGTCTGCCGCCCTAAGATATTGGGGCATATGCTTATCGTTTTTTCTAACTACAATTTTGAAGTCCGGATTTGTAATTGATTGGATTGCAAGACTCTGAAGCGAAGGAAATCCAAGCAGTCTTACAGCGGTTTTGATACGTTTTTCATCCTTTAAGGCATTTTCTATTCTGAGAATTTGTTCATGGGATGGTTCAAACGGTAGTTCCGAACGCCATATAGTCTGATAGCCAATGGGAAGCGCAGATTCTATTTGCGCGCGGGTTTCCTCAGCGGCATAATTTAATTGAGTTCTGATAAATTCTCCGGCTTTGGCCACACCTCCTACCTGTTGCTTATCGAGTGAATCGGTAAACGCAACCATTGGTAAAGCGTTGCCGGAACACCCAAACGCTTCCTGAATAGCCTTATGGCCAAGAAGTCCGATCATAAGCTGAAGGTTGGACTCGTAATTTCCTGTACCGTTTCGTGAAAGTTCCAGATTTTGAGGATTTTTTTGGATTGGCCGTGCAAAAATAGACGCATCTTTTGGCTGGCTGTTTACAACTGGAGCGGTAGTAAGAATTTCCGCTCCCCCTATCAAGTCATTCATGGTTTAATTTCAATTTATATCATATTATACGCTGCGGCAAGAGATGATTGTGAAAATCTGATAGAATAGATATGGATGAAAGGATTTTTTATCACTTTTGAGGGTATTGAGGGTAGCGGCAAGTCCACTCAGGTCGGGCTTCTGGGGAGCAGGCTCAAGGAGGAAGGGTATGACATCGTGGTGACGCGGGAGCCGGGCGGGACAAGGATAGGGGAGGAGATTAGAAGTATCACCCACGGCCGGGAAAATGTGGATTTGACCGCAGTGACAGAGGCATATCTTATGGCCGCCTCGCGCGCCCAGCATGTAAGGGAGATAATAAAACCCTCACTCTCAGAGGGGAAAATTGTGGTTTGCGACCGATATATCGATTCATCACTAGCCTATCAAGGTTATGGACGGCAGTTGGGAGAAAAAGAGATTTTGGAGTTGAATAAAGCGGCTTTGGAGGGAGTGATGCCTGACTTGACTATCCTACTTGATGTGTCATGTGAAACAGGCTTTGCCCGCCGTAACGGGACAGACAAGATCGATAGGCTTGACCTGCAACAGAAAGATTTTTACGAGAGAGTGTATAGAGGCTATCACCTGCTCGCAAAAAAATTCAGTGACAGATATTTTGTTGTCGACAGCAGCAAGGAAATTGAAATTGTGGAGGGGTTGATTTGGGAAAGAGTAGAAGGGAAAGTCGGGAAAAATCCAAAATTGCGATAACGCATGTCAAATCAAATCCAGATCTATAGACCCAGGATCATGTCAAACTTGGTTCAGTTTTCTCCCTAAATTATTTCTGCCTCAAAAAATCAGATGCAAAACCAACTGGAATCACCTATAAGCAGGCGCGAGTTTCTGGAAAAAGGCGCTTTATTTGCCGGAGGCGCATTCGTGGCAGGTGTTGCGGCTGATATGGAGGTCGCTTACCAAATATATAATGCTGTGGCAGCAGCAAGAACTGGAGGAAGATTGGCGGCAAGAGCTGCAAACTATCTTATTGACCCCACCAACAGTAGTGAAAATTCAAAACGCGGAATTAATTTTCCTTCTCCCGGGTGGCTGGAGTATCACAATAGGCAAGGATTGCCTCCCCTGGTTGATGGCAGGGATAAAGACGGCCATAAGAATTTTCTGATGCATGTGGCACTTCACGATAAATTACTGAATAATCCGGATTGGAATAATCCCGGGATATTACAAATTGCCTTAAGGGAATATTTTGCGACACCTCCTATTTTTGGACATCCGCCTCTTTTAGGAAATGAGTTTAATAAACATTTGGGTTATGCCAGAGCCGCACTGCAAAAAGAATTTCCAGGCAGGAATGTAAGCGACGAGAACGCCCTGCATCTTGCTCTTTACTCTTTTGCCGTAATCTTCAGTCCTTATCTTACAAGAGATGATATCACTAGTCCCCAAAAACTGAATGTGCCGATATCCAATGCGTACTGGATGGAGCATGATAAAGAGATTCCTTGGTGGATGAAAGTATACGGGAAACATCCCAGAGTCTATCCTCTTTCTATTACCCAATGCACTGATTCAGCGATGGATATTTATAACAGATGTCTGGGGGCCGATAGGGTAGTGCATTTTGCCCAGTTTGCCTGGTTGGCACACATGTATTTTCTGGCTCAAAAGGACAAAATACCGGAAATTGGAAGAGTCCCTCGTGCGGCAAAAATAATGTCGGATTTTTTGGGAAGGGATATTTATGACAAAGTCCAATGGTTCATGAGGCTTTCAGGAATAGCTTTGGAAATATCAGAGTCAGTGAAGTGGATGCGGGAAAAGGCAGGCATAGCCAGCCCAGGTGAGATGGATTTGGATGAATATAACAGAATTTTGGCTACCGGTTTTTTTGATTCTACGGTAGCTCAGGATCTCTGGGCAGATGAGTTGGGGACGGATTTTGTACTGGATTATCATAAAGGGCTGAGGTTACAGGAATTAGTAGAGAGGTTAAATTCTGCGAGCATAAACAGCATCCCGCAAAATAAGACTGTTTTCAGCCAATATGACATATTTAATAACACCTTTATTAGAGAATTGGTCAACTTTTTTAATCCGGGCATAATAGATATGTACGCTAGATAAGATCTTGTGCTTGATAAATTTCTGCAATAGGTTATAATATAAAAATCACACACATCCGGATGTGTCTCCTGATAAAAAATGTCCGGGTGGAAGGTCCCGATAAAATCGGGATAAGGAGACATTTTTCTACAAAGCAGAGAAGTGTCTCTGCTTATTTTTTTGGGTTAATACGTTATTAATTCTCAATTGGGAAATTGGGTAATTCGCAATTTATATGAAAGACATATCACTTAAAGATCTTCTTGAAGCCGGTTGCCATTTCGGACATAAGAAAGAAAGGTGGCATCCAAAAGCAGCTTCTTACATATACCAGGTGCGGGAAGGACTGCATATTATTGATCTAGTTCAGACACGTGATGGGCTAAAAAAGACAGCCGGATATTTCCGCGATTTGGCCAAGGAAGGCAAGACCGTCCTTATGGTAGCCACCAAAAAACAGGCAAAAGGCGTAGTCACTGAAGCTGCCAAGCGCGCAGGATTGCCATATTTGACCAACCGTTGGATTGGTGGATTTATCACCAACTGGGATCAGGTGAAAAACAATATCGCCAAGATAAACAGGATGAGGAAAGAAAGGACAGATGGTAGCTGGACTAAATTTCCTAAACATGAGATTGTCAAACTGGAAAAAGAGTTGCGCAAAAGCGAAATGGTCTATTCGGGAGTGGCTGATCTGGTGACTTTACCGGATGCGCTTTTTATAGTGGATCTCAAGCGTGAAGTGGCTAGTGTGCGGGAAGCTCAGCAGTATGAGATGCCCATAGCGGCGATAGTCGATACTAATGTTGATCCGACAGATGTAGACTATCCCATCCCTGCCAATGACGATGCCGTAGGTAGTATAAAAATAATTATAGATTATATTGCAGATGCATATGCCGAAGGAAAAGCGGAGAGGGAGAAAAAGGAAGAGAAAGCAGAGAACAAAGAACAAAAAACCCTCCGTCCCGACATAAGGAAGGACTCAGGGCAAGCAGAGAACAAGGAACAAAAAAAAGATAACAAAGATAAGGAAACTGAGACCAGAAAACAACCGGTGAAAATGACAAAATAAGAGAAATTTGTTATCTGTTAATTGTTAAATGAAATATGATTTCCGTTGACCAGATAAAAAAACTTAGAGAAAGGACCGGCGCCGGAGTGATGGATTGCCGGAGAGCTTTAGAGGAGACGAAGGGGGACGAGAAAAAAGCCGTTGAGCTTCTCAATAAATGGGGAGTGGAGAAAGCAGAGAAAAAAGCGGACCGTGCCACACATGCAGGAATTGTCGATAGTTATATTCATGCAGGGGGCAAAGTCGGAGTGATTCTCGAGATTCTTTGTGAGACTGATTTTGTCGCAAAGACTGACGATTTTAGGGATCTTTCACACGAAATTTGTCTGCAGATAGCCTCGATGGGCCCAAAAGATGTGAAAGCGCTTCTGGCACAGGAATATATTAGAGATCCGTCTTTAACGATTGAGAAATTAGTCAAACAGGTGATAGGAAAACTGGGAGAAAATATCACTGTTTCCAGATTCTGCCGGTATCAATTGGGAGAAAAAATAGTCTGAATTATGGTCTTTCTGGAAGCAAATTGTATATCCCGCGGAGATATTGCCAATATCAAAGCTCCCTCTATCGATTCCAAAACCGCAACTTGTATTGATAAAGATTGTCCACTTCGTATGTCCTGTCCTAGAGATGTCAGATTGGAGAAAAAGGCTGATAGCAGTCCGCCTCACGAAATTATATTCATCGCCAGACCTGCGTTTAATTGAATCTCTATTTCGTATTATTTGTTTTCAACAGAGTTAATTTATTCTTCTTCGTATTCATAAGCTTTACCCCAGGCAATTGTTTCTGCCATCTGTTCCATAAATTCAGAAGTCATATCCCTAATAGTGAAAAAATCCACATAAAGAAGAGGTCTCGGTCCGAAATAATCATCTACTCCTCCCGGAAGTATTCCTTCATATGGCATCATCCATTTCTCAAATGTTTCCAAGCGATTTATAAGGTGTTTGAAGTGAACAAATTCTATTGGCTGATTTTGTGGGAAAAAGTTTTCTTGCTGTACAAATTGTTCAAGACTTAGATAGTGATGCAGATTTTCCGAAGACAAAATATAGTCATCAAATTCAGAAGGTATCCTGTAACACGCTTTAAGATCTTCCAATCTTCTTAAACCATAGGGTAAAGGATTGGGACCGCCATGCGGATATCGTATATTCTTATCAATAATATATATAATTTGTTTTGCCCAAGGTTTATCAGTATTTTCTCTTATTTTTTCCATCAGTTTTTGTCCGAATTTAATCATGATATTCCTTTTTTCCATTTCAGCAATAATTGGTATAGCAGAGAGAAGAAGAACAAATCTATTATTTTTGGCAATTTTTTTCAATCGATCTATTGTACCTACCGGTCCCAGATCTCCAAAATTTGATAGCCAGGCAAGATATTTGCCTCCATAAATAGTTTCGTTTAGTTTTCTTACTACGTCGTAAAAAGGTCCTCCGGCGGAAGTAATCGTGAGTAAGTTCGCCAACCTATCGGCAGATTTACACCTAGCAGCTTTTTTTATGAGGTAATTTTTCCTTTGGGGAGTAGGGTCGTTGGGATCGAAAATATTTTTGATTTTCTCAAGCCATATAAATCCACTTTCATCATCTTTTTCTTTGTGCATGGCTTCTAAAATAAGCCATTGGTTTCGACTAAGCTCTATGCTAAGAGTTTTACTTTTTTTCCAGAGGATATACTGGTATTCATCACTGTCACCTTTTTTTTCGATTGTTACCACTGGTGTGATATCCTCGGATAAGTCTGTAACTATTGGTGCCCTTCCGTTTATATCGATCGGTTGAGGTATTTCCAAATCAAGGAAAAATCTGTTTTCCTGATTTTCAGGATCATATTGCGTTCTGAGTTTGTAGGGAAGGTCTTCCATGATGTCATGTACCATCATAGTTTCTACATCTTCCAAAGCGTCTAAAACATCCTGTTCAGTTGTGAGGTCTTCTTCTATCATTGTCCATAGAAACCAGGCAGAAGCAAGGTAATGGCAATAATAAGATTCTCCAGTTCTTCTCTTGCCTTTATGTTTCGGATCTTCCTTCCTTCTTATCGCGTCTGATTGGCGAGCCATGTTCATAAACTCTGTCAGATTTTTCAAACTAAATTTTTTATTCCTATTTGTTCCTGCAATCTGATTAATTTTGGCATTTATCCTATTTAATAAATTTTCCTCAGTAGTATTAACAAATTCTTCTTCATTTGACATGCCCAAAAATCTCAACCGGTTTAGTACATCTTGTCCAACCGGGGGTATTTCTTGTCTTACTACCTCATCAAAGATTTTTTCCATCTCAAAATAAGCAGCACGCCTATCAGGCAATGCATAATACATTTCATGGAGAAGTTTTGCGTCAAGCCCCTCCTCCCGCTGAATATATCTGCCATCGGCATCCCGAAGAAACCATTCATCAGGAAGTCCGTTACTGGTATGTGGAGAAAGCAGTGCGTTCAGTCTTCTATCAAAAAAACCTGTTCTTGGCGGATAGATTTTATTCTTCCTTCTTGGCCGGTCAGGAAACGGTTTGTAGAACATCATAATGTCAATTCTTGATTGCCCGTATAACTCCGCTCTTGCTGCCGTTAGTTGATATTCTTTTGATGGTAACTGTTCTTTACTTTCCGCTGCACCCTTTAGTATTTCATGGAAATATCCCCAGGTTTGTCTTTTGGCAATTTCCGCCGCTGCACCCGGCGCGAATGGAAGTCGGTCCGCTAAACCTATAACCGGTCTTCTAAGACGTTCTGGGATAAATTGAGTTGCTTCAGCAATGCCTCTTGCCACGGGAATAGGTATATATCTGGGGATCCTATCCTCGACGTATTGTCTTCCGTTTTGGGCAAACTGTTGTGATAATCTTCCTAGTCTTTCGTGCGGCATGAAAGGAATTTTATGATGGATTTAACCTATAGTCAAGAAATGTGCTATAATTCCCGAAATTTCATAAATATCAGCTTTTTTGCGGCTGAAAGTTTATGACGTTTTCTTTTTGTTCTTTGAAAAGATAGCGGGAAGGGAGGAAGATACCGCAATAGAGAAGGCAAAATTTGCCTTTTCCAATGCGGTATTTTCAAAAATCTTTCTGAGGAGGCAGAACATGACAAACTGGGACTTGTTCGTCGCAAAGTTTGATTGGACAGTCAGTTGGCTGATCCAAAACCCCGAGGTGGCTTTTTTCCTCTTCCGGTTTTGGTTTGGCTCATGGGTTTTCCTGCAGGGAATTACCTGTTGGGGTTCGCTTGTAGGCGGAACCGGGATTGCATTTCCCCGGGTGCTGCGTTACTTCGTCACGCGAAAGCAAGTGACACAGCAGTCTAGCGAACCACTTCTAATTCCCGTAAGGAAATACCTTTTCACCCTCGCGGTGGGTCTGCTTCTTTGGGGAGCCGCCGCGATCATCTTCCCGATAAAGTTTTGGTGAAGATGAAAAATGATTATCCAATCGGCCTGGATGAGGGTGCCGGATGCTTTTCCGGTCTGGCACCCGACTCTCTCGGGAAATTCACCTCCTCTGGGGTAAACAAAAAACAAATCCGCAATTTTCCCAAAATTGCCAATTTTTTACCAACCCCCAAAAACCCATCCCGCTATCTTTCATTTAACTGGTATCAAAACCTCAAATTCGAGCTTGATGGAATACTATGACTTACGTTCAAAATCATAGTTTTGATAAGTTCTAGTTTCTCTACTTATTATTCTATCTCTGACTTAATCTACGGGAAAATTTCCTTTTGTGCCTTTTGAGGCTTTTGATAAAGGAGATGATACTGTCGGGGAATATTTGCATGATGCCCGTGATTGAGCCAGTATCTCCATATCTTTTAGACTCTGGCGCGGGAAGTGCTGAAAAGACTCTTTTTGCTTTCCTGAGCTGTTCCCGTCCTCTTGAGGTGATGTCATAAAGTTCTCCATCATGACTGTTTGTTGCCCTCCGTCTGATCCTATCTTGCCGTTCCATCCTTTTTAGTGTAAGAGCCAGAGCCCGATTGGCATAGTCTGTATATTCCGGATGTCTGGTGAGTTGCGCGTTGGGACGGGCTGAAGGGGGATTGAGAGTGATGCAGTCATCCCTGATGTGTTCAAATGTGCGGTTGTTGCGCGGCAGGGAAGTAAGCGAAAGCATCACGTCCAGATCCGTCACCGTCAGATCCAGGTGATGTTCCCTGAGGATTCTGTCGCCCGTTTGTCTCACTTGAAAATCTGCAGGTGAGCCCAGTTGGAAATCATTCCTGAAAGAAAAATGTTCTTTGCCCGGCATGTCGGGATTATTATATACCCATCTTACTCTGGTTTGAAGCTCGTAGAGCCAAAAAAGCAGATAAGTGCTGAGACGTAGCCGAAGCATAGATGGTTATATACTGAGTAACTCAGTTGCAAACCTGAGTTACGTGAAACAGGATATAAGATACAGAGTGCGTAACTACTGATGGCAAACTTGATTAGATAGTAAATCTTACGGATTCGAGGCGGCGTTTGGGCGGCTGAGACTGGTCGGAAAAGTGGATGAGATCACTTGCAATTTGATTGAGCACTTGTGGATTTTGTCTGAGCCGGTCCACAGTGAATTGCTGGGCTATATCATCACGCATTACCAGATGAATTAGTGACATCGGGTGAGGGTTTAGCCTGCCGTCAAGCAGTCTGACTTGCTTGGCATAGGCAATTGCCGCGTTTAGCTCAGCGGTGTTGTTTATCGCCACTCTTCTGGCAGGTTTTCCCGGTCCTACGGGAACGTCAATCTCCAACCACGCTGCCGGAGGTTGGCCGTCGGGATTTAGCGAAATATTATCAGGCATCACAGTCTTGGGAATGCCATAAGCTATTTCGGTCCTATCAAGCAAAGGAAAAGAGTAGCCAAGATTTCCTTCAAGTTCATTTAGGACTGAAATGGCAACTACACGTGAATTTACCGTCCGCCAGGCTCCGTGCGACTCGTCAATAATCTGGTCGATTTGGCTTTTCCCAATGGATGTTTTTATTTTCATTTCAACCGGTGGCGCGGCGGATTCTTGCCTGTTGCTGGCGGTGGGAGAGGCAGCCGGTTTGTTTACCATGGGGGCGGAGGCAATTGTAGGAGAACGTGCAATATTTGTCTGGGGCTTTGCTGAAGCTTCCGGTTGTCTTTGTTCTTCCATCTGGTTTGTGGCAGCAAGCTCTTTTAAGGCCGGCGGATTTTTGCCCGGGTTTTTTTGCCGGTGGATATTGTACGTCTCGGAAAGCCGGTATTCCAGAAGAGAAAGTCTGGACAGTCGCAGTCTGT
The DNA here is from genome assembly GCA_023379265.1 of Patescibacteria group bacterium. GTDB lineage: Bacteria > Patescibacteriota > Microgenomatia > 2-02-FULL-39-11 > 2-02-FULL-39-11 > JAMCUI01. The sequence continues at coordinate 120,255 of JAMCUI010000004.1, read as the reverse complement.
GGAGTCTGACTACACGGTCATTGTGTTTGCTTTCTGCTTTTTTCAGCGCGTATTCCACTTTGGCTCGTTCATCTGCAATTTGCCTGTATGTGGCCGCAAAATTCTGTTCTACTGCCACGCCACTTTCTTTTGCGCTTTGCAAAATCTGTTCATAACTTTTGGCGGGATCGGTTTCAGCTGCATTTTTCAGTTGCTGGAGAATTTGTTGGCGCTGGGACAGCCTGTCAGGATGATTTGACAGTTGGCCTCCCAGATCTATAACAAGCCCATCCATTTCCAAATTCTCCCTTTCAAGGTTTTCGTGTGATTGGACGATAGAGTGCATTTGTCCCCTCTGTTCTTCAAGCATGCTAATCTCTTTGAATTGTATCTGGACAAAAAGACCCAGCCTGCCGTTTGCATCTTTTGGGTTTTGGGCCAATTTGCGCGCCTGGGAGAGAAGCTGGTCGGGAGTGGTCAAAGCCAGCATATTTTTCAGCCTGACGACTTCAGCATCACGGGACGCGATAAAAACCGGGTTTTTGCTGCCCCTCCATGCGGGGTTGGCCTGGTAGACTTGCTCCAGAAGCATTTTGTTTATCGCCATGTCCAGCTCCTGCGGGTTTGAATACCTGAGCCTGTCGTTTGAGTCCGTATTTAACATATTTCGTGCCTCCTGCAGTTGCCCGCCAGCCTGGACATAATCCTGTGTCATTTCGCTCTGATAAGATCTCAGCTGAGCGGATGACTGCAAGTTGCGGCAGATTTGCTGTTCAAGAAGGTCACGGGCCTGGCCGTTATCGCCCGCGGCAAGACCATCAAGCGCTTGCTGATAGCGCAGTATTTCGTTGTCGTAGTCGCGGGTAAGCTGGTCCAGCCTGATACAGTTGCCCTGTTTTAAGTTCCAGGCAAGGCGGCGTTGTTCGGCTTCAAGCGCTTGCTTTTTGGATGCCAGAATTGCCTGAGCTCTGTTTTTTGCCTCGGGAGTAACTATACGGGCTTTGTGTTCGGCGGCCACCGGCCGGATAGGGGAGGCCACGGGTAGATTTTCCCGGGGGGCAACCAATGGCTGCGACATGCGCATTTCTGGTACTGGAGGATAGCTCATATAATTATTTTTTTATAAATTGTATGGTGTTTCTAATACCATTTTCAGACTTTCTCATTCTTTCAGAAGATGAGTGTCCTCATAATAACAATAGTCCAAAGAATTAAAAATATCAAAGAGAGTGGATAGTTATTGAAAATTCCTGTTAGCAAGATGTACAATACACAACTGATATAAGTGAGTGCGATGTTTTATACGAACGAATATAATTTTAATTCAAAATTTTTCTATAACCAGAAACTATTGTGGTTAGAGAATTAGAAACACAAAATAGGGAAAGTGAAGCGATGCCTCATCCGTATGGAGTGAGAGCAGGGACACCTTTTTGGACCGGATATTCAAGTGGTAGGCATGAAGACGGGAAAGCGCCTCCCGGAACGAAGGTTTGGCTTATCGGTTCCCCAAGAAAATCAGAAGGACTACTATTTTATTATGTAGAAATTGAATCTCCTCCGGAACTGAAAGGTACGCATACATGGTTGTCGAAGCTGCCTAAGGAAAAGGGATGGATTTAATCATTCTTCGAAATATTTGACTACCTTAAACCTATTTTTCTTTTCTGTCTTGCTGCCTGCCTGGCCTTTTTGGGAAGTTTTTCGTGTCCTACGCGCCTTACTCCATGTATCCCAACTGTGGGTATACTTCCTATCCAGTCGGCAGCTCCCGAAGTGATTCTTGCAAAGATGGTTTGATCGGGATCATTGGGTTGTCTCAGTGCGACAACAACATTTCGTCTGGGAAGCCGCAAGTCATCTCTCCTTTTTACTTTCCTGTGGCCTACCTGGAAAACGACTTTTTCAAAAGCTTTTACTACGTGTTGAAAAGGTATGTCAGGCGGTTGTTCAAATTCTTTTTCCAAAGGAGTTTCGGGCTGGATTTCAACAAGCGGAGGTTCTTTTTGTTGGTAAACATCTCTCAGATCTCTGGGGATGCTTGATCTTCTTTTTCCCTCAGGACTCATGGTGACTTATTATGCTCCTTTTGGAATAATTTATCAATTTAAGAATTTTATTTGTTCTCCCAAAAAATCTAAGATAGTCCTGTTGTTATTGACAGCAATTTTTTCTTATCATAATATTGTCGTTATATGCTCACAAAAACAGATCTGCAAAAAATTAAGCAGTCAATCAAGGAAGTTGCTCTAACCAAAGATGATGCGAAATCTTTTGTGAGAAGGGATGATTTGAGAAGTTTTGTTACCAAAGATGATCTGAAACCTATTAAACTGGATATTGCCAAAATAAGAAAAGATACAGGTACGATTACAGATTTCTTTGATAAAGAATATTTGGATTTTCGTCAACGAGTAGAGCGTATCGAAAAACATCTCAATCTCTCACCGCTTCAGTAAATATATACCAATCACATCCCGCTCTAAGGATTTAACCATTTTTCTTCACCTTTTCCAAGCATGGAACCCCAAATTTTTTTCCAACTAAAAAACCCGTCCTATGAAATTCCGGATGCAAAAATCCGGATTTCCTCAAACGGGTTTGAAACTTAAATATCATCCTGCGTACACAAATCACGGACAGGATAATTCCTGTCCAGGATGATGGACGCAGGTTGATTTTTGGGGAGAGTGTGTGAGGTGGAGCACCTCAAGAGACTTGGGGTGCTCCCCCGAAAACCTGTGCGGTGAAATTATTTTGTTTCGTCCATCAACGCAATCAAGGCATCCTCGCCTGTGTACGACTGACCATTTGCCGTCACGTACTTTGCGCCTTTGTAACGCAGACCGGGAAGTACGAGCGGACCTCCACCGATGATTTCTAGTGAGAAGTGGATGCTATTGACGAAGAAGCCACCGATGCCCTTTGCTTGATGTTTCACCTCGCTGAAGTCCTTGAAACGAACCGTCCGTCTTTCACCCATTCCAAGGAATTCTGTGTTGATGATAAGCATCTTTTCACCGAAATCCACGATGACCCGGGTCCAGAACAGGTTGACGTCTGGTAACTCCTTCCTGACGTATTTTTGCAGGAAATAGCCGCTGACTAGATAAGCGACTACCGCGATGGCAATCGGGATCCAGGATCCTACGCTAGTTCCAAGAGCGATTCCAAGACCCATGACGATTGCCAGCCAGACGCACATGACGATGAGCGAAAGGATCAGTTCTTTCACTCCGGGCAGCCAGCTTGCAGGCAGTTTGTACACGTCGCGTCTTTCACTTTTTTTCGTGACGTTCAGCGGATGTCGGTGGTTCCAAAGGAGGAAAATTAACACTCCTTCTACCGCGCAGTAAATAAGCGCATCTGCAGTGTCATTGATAAACACAGCAATAAACCACCAGACGATGAAGGCGATGACGGGCCAGCCGATGACCAGAATCGCCTTCCAGTGAGTGCGCAAAAAGTGCGCGATGCTCACCAGCGCCGGCAAGACCGTGCCTGCTTTCCAGCCCATGCCGGTGAAGACGCTTGCCGGGAGTCCGACCAGCAGGGTAAGCCAGATGATCGCGCCCGACCAGCCCGGCGCGAAGATCTTGACTACAAGGGTCAGGAGGACCAGCCAGATGAGCGCTACGATTGCGCTTACTGCAAGCCCTTTCCAGCCCAACCGTTCTTCCATCCATTCGGCGATTCCATCCAGGAATTCGAGAGTTTGTTCCAGGATTTCCCGCCAGTCTACGTTCATGTTCGTGTTCATGGTTCCTCCTTTTTGACACGAATGATTTTGGTTTTTATTTCACGATGAATGCAATGGGGATGAAAGGCTGTAACCAAACTGGTTAAAACCTTATAACCCCACTGCATTTTTTCCCCATAAGTTTTCAATGTGCAATGGAAAAACTTACCGTTCCATTCCTCCGGAGTTAAATTTTTGTTTACTTCCGGGGTAATGGAACTATTCTAAAAATCCACTCCTTTGGATGTAATATAGATTTATTATATCCAAGGGAGTGGAAACTGGGTAAAACGGAGGGGGAAAAGGAGATGAGGAAGCGGTAAAGCTTCGGAGTTGGCGCGCGTGCCAAATTTCATCTCTTCTTCGTCTCCACCCAGACCATGGTCCTGTTGTCTAACGCAGGATCCGCTCATGGTTTTATTGATTTTATGAAAGAAATCATTGCATCTTGAACCGAGATGTTCGGTTCAAGATTTCGTTCACGCGCGATGGACTGTCTTTTTTCTCCGTTTTTTCTTCGGAATTCGCGCAGAACTCTCTAGAGCAGCAACCGGGTTTGCGCCCGATTCTCTCAGTTTTCTCGCCTGCGCGAAAAACCACATCACATCCAGCACCGCGATCGCGATGTCGACGAAGTCATCCGCAAATCCCAGGACCGGGATGACGTCATCAGCCCAATTGATCGGGCTAAAGAAGTACGCGACGCAGAGGAGGAGTATGATGGCGGCAAACAGTCCCTTCACTGTCAAACTTTTTTTCAAGATCACCTTCCTTTCCATGCCCATCGCGCCGTCGGGGGAGACAAACTCGTTGGCATAGATCGTTTCGCGTCAGTACTGCGGGGGTTGGTTCGTCTGGTAGTCTGGGATGATCGGGAGGGTCTCTCGATGCGCCGCCCCGTCCACTGCTTTGACAACGTCCACGATGCGGTCAAACACCTTCTGCTGGGCAAGCGTGTCGAGTCCCATGTTGTAGCCCGCACTCTCGATGGCGTTGTCGGCTTTCTTCATTGCCTCGCGCCGCAAACTTACTTCGTTCATGTCGGGCAAGTCGGTGAGGTTCCACCAGATCTTTCCCAGCATGACGAACGCGCCGTTGTTCGTCTTTTCGTAGGTGCAATCCTGATAGTATGTCGGCTGCTCCAAGTGTCCTTTGGGGACATGAATGACGAGGTGGTCGCCAACCAGCTCGATGTTTGATAAATTAAATCCCTTCATGTCCACACCGGCGCGTACGACGCCCCAGACTTTCAGCGTGTAGGTTCTGCCGTTTAACGCACCGTCTAAACCGCCTTGGTTGCGCGTGGCGATGACTGTAAAACCACCGTTCTCAGGGTGATTGGGATCGCACGGCTCCATTTTCGCCGCCACAGTCAAAATGGTAAAGTCGTCGTCCGCGACAGATTGGAAGTACGCGTACGGATCGGCTTTGACCATAGGTGTCGCCGTAGGTCTGGCAGTGACCTTCTGGATCACCTGACCCGGCAGTTCGCCGATTGACCTTTGTGCTTGCGTGACCGGATTCAGTGGTGTCTGCGTAGGAGCAGGTCCAATTTCGCCCTTGGTGGTGCTGGCACCGACTGACTGGTTCGTCGCGTTGTGGAGGAGAGCCATCGTGAAGGCTTGACCCGCCCCAAAGAGCATGAACACGACGACCAGCACGATTGCGACGGCAATGGCATTGCGGATAGTGAAGATGCTACCGCCGCTTTTTCTGCTTCGTCTACTCATTTTCGTAGATTCTCCTTTCGATTGATCTCATGTACTTGGTTGAATCGATAGAGTGTTCGTTTTTCTGTTTCACCTCCTGATGACATACTTTTGATTTTCCCCGACGGCGCGACGCGGAAAACGGATATTGTTTTTGTCGACAATATTAATCTTCCACGCCGCACCCTCGGGTATTCCCGCTGCGTAATTTTGATTTCTTTCATATTTTAAGGTGCAAAGACCGTATTCTCAGCTCTGAAATTTCTTTCAAAGCTGGAAAATCGGGGGGACACGTTTGGCAAAGAGAGGACGCATGAAGCGTCACAGTCCTGCCAAACGTGGCAGTGTCCCCGATAGTTCATTCCATTCGAGATTTTACGCCTGGGGCGGTGTCTTCTCTCGCGTCGCTTCGTTGAGTTGATTGATGAGGGTTTTGACCTTTTGCGCCACGACTTTCCAGACTGACAGAGTGAGCCAGATGAAGGCGGCGATCAGAAGCGGTAGCGCGACGCACTGGGCGAACTCTATAAATCGTACCGTCCAGGTCTGGAGGGGGATGATGGGATCAATCGCAAAGATCACACACGCGACGGCAAATCCCACGATTCCCGATACCAGTTTGTTGCGTCTGTCGCTTCGCGCAAGCAAGTATCCGGCAAATCCCCAGATGAGCATCGCAGCCAAATCCTGCATTCCTAGTATCATGAAGACCGCGATGATCACGATGCCGACGCCGTCCAGCGCGACCTTAGTCCAATCAACTTCCTGCGGTGGTTGTAAGCGCTTTTTGTTTTTGCGCTTGCTGTTTTTGTCTGGCATGGTTTTTCCTCCTTGTTTGTCAGAAATCTCTACTTTTCGACGTTACCCGTAATCGGCGGCATTGGGCTGTTGTCGCCCATGCTTGCTGCCGAGACGTAGCGGATGCCGCTCTTGCCGTTTGCGAGCACCAGGATATGGGCTTGCACGCCCACGACACCCGGTGTCGGATTGGCGGCGTATGCCACGCTCATCCCCTGTTGTACCCAGTCGGTGCTGCACGGCATCCTTTGATTGCTGCCCAGATCGAGAAAGTTACAGTCGGTGCCCACCCACCATTGGGTACCGAGGTTTGCCGGAGGCGCTTGGTTGGGATTGAAGGTGGGGTCGGTTTCAACCGTTCCCAACTGCACGCCGAAGTACGCAGGTCTGATGCCATGCGGCGAGTAGTACCACGCCGACATGGACTTATTCCACCAGACACTCATGATGAGCGCAAGCTGGTTGGGAGCCATTCCTGCCTGCCGATCTTGTTCCGTCGGACAAAAGACCTTGTACTTTCCGGACGCCGGGATGCTGTGCCCGTCGGTCAAAGCCGTTTTGCCATCGGCTCGATACCGCCGAAACTTGACCATGCCGATGTAGCAACTGTTCAGATAGTCAAGCGTTTGCTTTTGCTGATCTTTTGCCGCCTGGATTGCCTGGTCCTGTTGCTGCGACTGTGGCGTTTGCTTTGCCTGCGCGTCAAACTGCGTGCTGTATTGCGGAAGCACGTTTGACAGGTCCAGGACGTCTTTGAGCGGCGCCTGATACAGATCAGCCAGCACCACATCTGAAGAGGTATTGTCAATTTTGATGGCTTCAGTGACAATCTTCAGGATGGGGTTTTGCGGCGTGGCAGTGGGGGGCGGCGGAGACCCACAGGCCGCAAGAACAAGGACAACCGTCAGCAAGAGAATTGCGTCGACGATCGTCAGTTTGCGAACGTTTCGTTTCGACATACTGTCCTCCAGTTTTGAGATTGAACATGGTTGATTACGGATTTCCTGATTTTGAACTTGTCGCGTTTACCTCCTTTATGAGTTGAATTTGTTGGTTTACGATACGATTTGTTCATTCAGCTGCCGTTTGGAAGATACAAAACTTTATACCCTCCATGCGGCAGCTGACTTTTTATAATCAACCTGTCCTTTTTTCTTGAATGGATGAACTTTTTAAGGTGCAATTTCTATTCCACCAGAAACAACCCCGCAATAAGGGGCTAAATAGTGAAACAGAATTTCTTCATAAGTTCCATAATCTTTTTTGCAGACAAATTTCTTTGTCTGCCTGGTCCAGTCCTCAAATACTTTTGGGGACCAAACGAGCATTTAGGGGTATTTTGGGTTTGACGGATGAGAACATCCAGCCCCCCTGTCGGGAGAGTATAAAAACTGCTCCCACTATGGCTGGGAATGACAACGGAGTTCAGAGCTTCATCATTCTGATTAGTTACATGAAGGTACTGTGCCCTGGTCGTACGCAGGATCGCCCCACCATGGGACATTCCATTGAAAACCGTACGAGTCCATCTGGGCTGATTGCGTGTACCGGTTGACGGATACATCACCATGCGGGGATTGAATCCCGTTGACGAAAGTCCGCATATAGATGTTCTGTCCGTCAACTTTAAGGAAACACGCAGTCCTTACAGGCGCTGGTACTGCAGTAGGTCCGGGCGGACCGCTGACTGTTGGAGCAGTAGTTGGTCCGGGAGGTCCGGCACAGTATTTGACGTTTGTGTTTGTCACCCATCTGCCGTTTGTCCAGCTGAATCCGTAAGGGCTCAGCCCTGCGGAAGCATCAGTCACGCTTTTAGTGACGTGGCTGCTGTTCCAGAGAAGATACAATGTCGTGTCCGATACTGATTGGACGCAGACGGATGCTGTTGGTGAGGGCAACGGTGCCGTCATCTGGGTAGGTGCCGGCGGCGCAAACTGTGGCAAGCTGTTGCACATCGGTTTGCTGCCATCCGGTTCCTGGTATCGGCCGTTCCAGCGGAATCCCTCGTATACCGGGAATTGCTGCGTCACGTTTACGCCTGTGCCTGAGTTTGGCGTCAGCATGACGCTTGCTCCTGTGGCGCTTGCACTTGAAATGCAGTAGATCCCGATCCGCTGTGGTGGAGCAGTCGGTTGGGGAAGCGGCGTACTGGTGGGCATGGGCGTTGGCGTAGGCGGACATTTTCCTTGCCGGATCTTGTTGGGATCCTTTTCCACCTCGTTCTTGCCCCGCTGTGGTGAGTAAATGAGTACGTAACCGTCATTGGTCCAATACCCATCTACTATCTGTGCATCCAGACTTACACCCCAAGGAGATGCCCAACAGCCCCAGCTTCCTGCGCTTGCCATCCACCCGGGTAGCGGAGTTCTCTGTGTGGGTTGTGTTTGCGCTTGCGGCCCCTGCGATTGGTTTGCCGGCGGGTTGCCGATAATCTGGGCGTTACCGCACAGATTGACCGGTTTCCAATATAAACCAGTCCAGCTGAAACCCCGGTCCAGAAGCACTCCCTGGTTCACGTCACGCAGATTTGCGGTGAAGTCTCCCGTACCGTGGGAGTACCACGCCTGCATGGCGTTCCAATCCACTTTCTTCACGCACCAACTTCCGCTAGTTTGCGTCTGTGCCTGGGGTGTCGACGTCATCGGCGTAAATTGGCTTTGCAGCCAGTTCCCGAACTGACAACCCCAGTCGTCAGACTTGCATCCTCCTTGTGCTTGCGGAGATGGAGTTGCTGTGGGAGTCGGATTTTCTGCCGGACCGCTATTGTCCTGCACCGTGATTGTCATCGGTTGAATGTAGCCGATGGTAGGATACGGTGTCGATTTTTTCGCCGGAGAACTTGCCGAACTGGTGGCTTGTGTACTGTTCCCACCTTGTGGACCCAGGATGTCGTTAAACCCCTGTTGCGTAGCTGTCCAATCCCGGTTCCACACGTGCAGATACCTGTCCACCATCATCGGCCCAAGCGGCAAGCCGGTACTAGGATCCCCATCTGTCCATTTCTTCCCGTATGCAGCCACCATACCATGCAGCCTCTGACATTCCTGTGCTGAAAGTTCATTGCCGCAGTCAGTGGCTGGAGCTGCTTCTGTTGCTGTCATCTCCACTACAACCGTCGGAGGAGGCGGTTGAGGTGTCGCTGTCGGGGGCGGGGGAAGAGGGGGAGCTTTGGTGGGAGGGATGGGTGTTGGTGCCAGGGTTGGCGGTTGCGGTTGAGTTGTTGGTATCGACGCAGCCACCTTCTCCAGCTGTATCCCGAGTTGGGAAGAGATTTCCCCAATCGCCGGGAGACCCATCAGAACTACGAGTCCAATCACGATCAGAATCGCGACTGTAAGTACTTTACTCATATTGATGGTTAGACCATCATCCTCTTCCAATTCATCCTCATCCCCGTACCTTTTCTTGAGGACGCGATAGACGCGGCGGAGTGAAGTCGTGTTGACGTCTCCGATGGTTCTTGCTAAATTTGCCTCTCCGACAAACTTCAGGTAGAGTCGAAACGAATCACTACTAAATCCTCTCAACCTGAAAAACAGATTGTTTTGGTATTTAGTGAGTAATTCGTAAAACTTCCGTGACCTGTTTGTTCTTCGGAGGTACTTTAGCAATTCTAACTTTGTCATGATTGCACCTTCCTTTCGTATATTTGATTTTGGTTTTTTCATCTGACGCTTGAGAAAACCAGAACCTAAATTTGTATTACGTATTACGTATTTAGTATCACGAATGAAATTAGGTGCTGGTTCTCTCGCGCCAAATGAAAGTGAAAGGGAAGGTGATTATTCCGTTATCATTCAATTTTTAAGGTGCATATCCATCCCACTAGAAATAACCCCGCATAAAGGGGTTAACTCGTGGAACAGTATACTTTCATAAATTCCATAATCTTTTTTTCAGACAATTTGAAAAAGTCCAATTATCTGAACATCCAAAAAGACAAAACCTTTTTATCTCCTTGGAAATTAGGGGAGACAGAAAAGTAAAGAGGGTGGTTGATATCCAGTGTAGACACCGGATCCAACAAAAAAGTATGATATCCTCTTTTGTCTCTCTGTCTTTGTTTCCCTGCGGAAATCCGCAAGACCCCTACATCGTTGATAGAATAACGGAAAGATGAGTCCAAATGTATGCCCCGGGCGAGTTGCTCGCGGCATACACTTTTGGCGGCTAGTGCCCGCCGGTCATTGCAGTTTGCGCTTCAGTGCATGGTTTGATGGTGTTCGGCTCCCAATAGCCGACCCATGGCAGGATGTTGTTGCTAGTCCAAGTATAGCCAAGGGGTGCTAATGGTTCGTTCCAGTCCAGACGGTTCGCGCCGACCTTACCGTGGATACGCAATGTACCGCTCGGAGTAAATTTCATGAACACCACAGAGTTCGTGGTGTTTCCGAGTGAACACGCGGTGTCGTTGGGGTTGGGCACGCTGATCGTCGCAAAGTGAGCCATGGGAACCGCGATGTACATGACACCAATCCACGCGATGATCGCCAGAGCAAAGATGCTTGAGCCGACCCGCCAGTGGCGTTGGACTTGTTGCCAGAACGCCTTTGCGCGCGGGTGCCCATCGAGCCACGTCTTTCTCTTTCGCAAGATTTGCGTTGTCATGTTCTTCTCCTATTTCACCGGAATACGGACTGCGTACGGGCTGTTGGACACGGCGCACATGCGTACTGTGCCGTTTTCAGCCGATTGCCAACCGGTTGTGAAAGTCTGGTTGTCGGTGGTTTTTCCGCCGGTCAAGCCCCACGTGGGAACGGCAGAGTTTACCGGCGAAGTGATCCGGTAGAGCGGCAGTCCCGCCGGCACTTTGGTGCCCGGCTCGCAGAATCCGCGAGGGGTTGGTGCCGACTGAATTTTCAAGCCGCTGGAAGCCGGAGTTTTCGGCGCTGCGTTTGACATTGGCGTGAGTGCGGCTGGCGTGAGCGTGCTGGTCGCGCTGCTGGTTCCGCCACCGAGAACTCCCGAGAAGACAATGCCGATGCAGACGACGACCAGGACGACCGCCGCCGCTGCGACGAGAAACACGATCCGCCGTTGCCGCCCCGCGCGGTCTTTTGCCGCTGTGCGCGTGGGTGACGCGGACGATTTGGGTTCCTGCTTTTCGGGCGCGGTTTTCTCTTCCGGCTGCCAGTTATCTTCTGCGGCTTCAACCAAGAGTTCCAATTTCTTGACCGTGGTGATTGTCCCTTTGACAGCGCCTGCGATCTTGTCGTCAACGGCATTGCCCATGTACTCATGGAACTTGGACATGTCCTCGAACGATTCGAGATCCAAGTCCTTTGCGAACTTGACTACCGCGTCGTACAATGCTTTTCTTTGCGAGGCGTCAAGTTGCGTTGCAAGAAATACTTTCACTTTCATGATCTTTTCCTCCGATCAGAGATACCGGAAAACATGTTGGTTTTTGGTTTTGTCTTCCGGATACTACAGTACATTCTCTTGCGCCGATTAGTTTTTTTTGCTTTTACCATCTCCTTTCTGATTTGGATTTACTTCATCTGGCGGTTGAGAGAAACAGAACCCAAGTGAGTGGTTTAGGTACTGATTCTCTCACGCCAGACGAAACAGAAGGAGAATAATTTCCGTTATCATTCAACTGTTAAAGAGCGATAAATTCCATCAAAATAAACCCCACGCAATTTGTGAGGCTATATTGAAGAACTTATTTCAAAAATATAGTCCATAATCATTTCCAGACAACAGATGTTGTCTGTCAGGTCCAGTCCTCAAAAAATTTAAGGACAAGACGTGCAATTTAGAGGGTTTGAATTTTTGTGATGGACCAGGCGTCCAGCACCCTCTTCGGGCAGAAACCCAATATGCAAGCTGGGAACGATAACGGTTTTCAAAAGAAAGATGAAAGGAATTTTTTTCCTTTCCCCACAATCCTTCCTATCCAGGATTTCTTCTTGCGATTTTTGCTCTTTCGCAATCGGTGAATCCGATGACGGCTGGGTTTGGAAGTTTTGTGAACTCTCTTCTTAACAACAGGAGTATATACAGGCATGGGTTTTGGTTTTGGCGGTGGCATGAGTGCGGGATTTGCGGGAGGGATCAATCCTTCCAGCATTGCCTCGATTTCCTCAAGATCGTATCTTCTTTTTATTTTGTTGAAAGTTTGGGCGTTGCTGCAATACGTCTCGACCCACTCCAGGTGTTGTGGTATCAGCCTTTCAACAAGTTCGAAAAACTCATTCATTCCGCCATAGACACTTATACTTTCCTGTTGATTTATCACGCGTAATATCTCTGCCTGGTCCTTGTAGGGAAGTGTACCGAATTCTTCCCATCCGCAAATGTACATGGCAGACCTTCCTTTCTTTTTGCGATTTTCATCTGACGCTTGAGAAAAAGAAAAGTCAACCAGAAATTGGCTTCTCTTTCTCTCGCGCCAAACGAATTTGAAGGATACGAACTACTCCATATAACCATTTATCCGTTATCATTCAACTGTTAAAGAGCTTTTTCCCACCAGAAAAAACCGGAGCTTTTACCGGCTGTCTGGCAGAGAAAAATTGAGAACAGATTTGTCCATATTTGTCCTCGGTAAAAACGAAAAATTCATCTTGTCCCAGGACAAATACTGAAATGGAAAAACGGGGGACTGAGAAAAGAATCAAGATAGATGCACCTGTTACGGTGTTCAAACCTGCACATATTGTGCCGGTGCATCTTCTTTGAAGCTTTCTTCAGCCCCCCGCTCTTCCTGTGTTTGGCATGACGCGCCCAAAAGGCGCAGAGAGAGACGTTAATCCTCTTCGTCTTCGTTGTCCTCGTCGTCCTCTTCGTCGCCTTCTTCTTCCTCTTTTTCCTTGAGGTGTTCGACGAGTTTTTCGACTCCCTCGTTGGCGCTTTCAGCCGCTTCCGCGATGCCCTCGATCTTACCGGGGAGTTTCTTCAAATCTTTGGCTGTGAGTTCATCGTCTTCGCCTTTGCCGAGCACGCCCTTGATGAATGTTTCATCTTCTTCGTCAAGTTCCTCGTCCTCGACGAGTTTTGCGAGAATGGGCATCAGCTCTTCGAGTTCTTCAAGCGGCTCGACAGTATCGCCGTCGAGATGATGCATCTTCTCCCATAGTGCGGAGATGAGGATCATGTTCAAGCCGATGAGCGGCTCCATGTTGGCGAGGATGATGCTGAAGAGGATTTTGGTCCCCATCACCATCTCGGTCGTCATGAGTTTGTTCTGTCCCAACGTGCTCCAGTACTCGGTGTGGCTCGAAATGTCGAGATACGTGCTGCCGATGTCGGGAATCCACCCGAGCACGATGGAGAGGGCAATGATCGCCGCCCACTTGTACCACTTGTCAAAGTACTTGCGCACGGGGGGCAGTAGTAGGACCAGGAACGGCAGGAATTCGTTGAAACTGAAGAAGACCGCGCCGCTCCAGCCCAGGAGATTCGCAAAGTCGTCGTTGGCGGACATTCCAAACACTATGTCTTGAATGCCGTTTTTCGAAAAGATGAGGTTTGCGATCTCCCAGAGTCCCATGCCGCCAAGGACCACGATGCAGAACAGGAACCAGAACCACCAGAACCATTTCGTGTGGTTGGTGGGTTTTTCTTTCTTTGCCATGGTTTACCTCCATTTGGCATACATACGATTTTTTCGATCTCGATGGATAACGATTGTTTGATTGTTGTGTGCTTTTCCTCCTTTACTGCGTGAATTGGTTTCTGCGATGAAAGATAATGAACGTAACCGTCATTTTGAGTCCATCAATTTATAGGCCCAAAATGCCGGTTACGTCCGGGGAAACAAAGCGAGGAAAAGTTACTTTCTAAACACAGGAAGATAAGTGTTCCTCTCTTTTTAGACATAAATACACGCAAATTGTGTAACCGTCACAAAAAGATACGGGACACTTTTTGTTAAAGTGCAAAAAAACCCAAGACAAAAAATCTTGGGCAGAATATTTACCTTTAACCAAAATCTTAATAAAGCCGGTAGTCCTTCACAAACAGATTCGTCGTTTCACTTCTCACAAAAAACTCCCTTTTTCTTCAGTTTGGGAGTTTAGTTTTGCCACAAAAAACTCCCTTTTTCTTCAGTTTGGGAGTTTAGTTTTGCCACAAAAAACTCCCTGACTTAGATAAAAAGAACGACAAAAATTCTTTTTATGGAAAACAGGAAGTTAAATTTTATTTTTCCGGATGTCTGCATATTTTGTATTTTATACTACAATAATAAGCTTTTCTGAAACGTGACGCGAACTATACCACTAAATTATAGGATTGTCAATCTTGACTAAATAAGAGGTAATAAAGTATTGATTTTTTTATATTTATATCATAAAGCCATAATTAAATAGTAGAATATATGATAAAGTCATAGTTTTGTTATAGGGTTATAATGAGTGTTTGTTGTTGACAGTATTTATTTCATAGCCTAATATGTCGTTATATGCTGACAAAAATTGATATTCTGTCTTTAAGAAATTCCTTAATGAAATTTATCAAGGAAGAGCTCCACCCCATCAAGAGGGATTTACAAGTATTGAATTCAGAGGTAAAAATAATTAAAAAAGACAATACGAAAATACGTAAAGATGTTAGTATAATTGCTGAGTTTTTTGATACCGAATATCTGGATCTTCGTAAACGTGACGAACGAATAGAAGATCATCTTAATCTACCTCCAATCCAATAATTATTTTTCATAGAGTAAATAAATTGTTCAATTGAAGCTGTTTGGGTATTTATTGTGAACGGTTTGTGTTTGTCTGGCTGGTTTGGTTGGATTGGTTAGTAGGATTGGAATTAACAGGCTGTGAAGTGTTTGGTGTATCTTTGGCCGGTTTTGGCTGTTTTTTGGTTTGCGGATGGGGAAGACGAGATATCTTGGCGGAAGTACTCGTTGTCTCTTGGGGAAGACTAGTGGAAGTACTTGTCTCTGGAGTATTTTTGACAGGAGGAGCTTGTTGGGAAGGAGTCTGGGTAAAACTGGCTGTTTGCGGTTTGGGAAGTACCGCGGAAGCAGGGGTTTGCCTAAGCGCGCTAAGCGTTGGATCCGCGTTTTTCGTGTATCTTTCAAGCGACAATCTGACTACCTTATCTCTATTTTGATTGACACTTTTGGGTAAGGGGAGTGTGACGGCATGGAAGGGAAGTGAAGTGAGGTTGTCGATAGCAAGTTTAATGACTATCTGGTATGAACCTAAGTTAACTAAATCTTCCTCTTTATACCACTGGCCGAATTCCTTACTTATTGCCGCGGCATCCTGGGCTCCAATAACAAAGGAAATGAGTGTGCCGGCATTGCCGAAAATGGCTTTTTGCACTGTCTCTTCAAGCTGGCCTATATACTGGTTGGCCAGGATAAGGTCCAGTCTGTATTTTCTGGCTTCGGAAAGTATTTTTATAAAAGATGAAGTAGCAAAATTCTGGAACTCGTCCACGTAAAGGTAAAAATCCTTCCTTTCGGCTTCAGGCATGTTTACCCGGTTCATGGCCGCAAGCTGCATCTTGGTGATAAACATTGCCCCCAGAAGCGCAGCATTGTCCTCGCCGAGTTTCCCCTGGGCGAGATTTAGTATCAGTATTTTTCCCTGGTTCATGATGTCTTCAAGATCAATAGTTGAGGAGGAATGGCCTATGATCTGTCTGATAGTCGGGGACTGGACAAACTGGCCGACTTTGTTTTGGATAGGCGCAATTGCTTCGCTTTTTAGCCTGGGGTGCATCTTGTCAAATTCGTTATGCCAGAAGTTTTGGAGTACTCTATCCTGGACCTTTAGTAGGACTCCCTGTCGGAAGTTCTGGTCGGCCAGAAGGTCCAGGGCCATAGTGAGGGTGGCATTTGGATATTCCAGAAGCGTGAGGATGACATTTCTCAGAATATACTCCAGCCTCGGTCCCCATGAGTAAGCGTATAATTTGGAGAAAATAGAGACGATGCCGGATGCAACCAGTTCTCGGTGGACCGGATTTTTGACTTCCAGCGGATTTATCCAGAAGGGACGGTCTTGATTAAACGGTTCCAGATAAACTACATCGTTTATTCTGTAT
Source organism: Patescibacteria group bacterium (assembly GCA_023379265.1). GTDB lineage: Bacteria > Patescibacteriota > Microgenomatia > 2-02-FULL-39-11 > 2-02-FULL-39-11 > JAMCUI01. Next base: position 104,019 of record JAMCUI010000004.1, on the reverse strand, counting down.
GAGGGAACATAGTGAAGGAGTATTTCAGACAGATCGCCGTGGGGGTCGACAACCGCCAGGCCCTCGCGGTTTCTCATGTCATTTATAGCCAGGTTGGCAATCATGGTGGATTTCCCGGTACCCGTTTTCCCGATGACATACACGTGTTTCCGTCTATCTTCTTTCTTCACACCAAATGTAGTAAGGGAGTTCTTAAACTCTGCTTTGGCAAAGAAGTTGATTTGGCTTTTTTGTTCCTCTGTGGCACCCAGGGCAACGGGCAGATTTTGCGGAGGCTCACCGACAAGAGATCTGCCCCAGGCGATATTTTTTATGCCTGCCAAAAGCATGGTGGGCGGATGGAAGATGGTAGCCAGTTCTGCGGTATTAAAGATTTGGTGACGGGGAAAGTGGCTTTTTTCGCGCTTTATGATGCGGTTAAATATGACTTTCTTAAAGAACAGCCGTGGGCGCCTGAGAATTATCCGGTTGCCTTCTCCCAGGGCAAAGGCGCCAAAGGAACCGGCCAGGTTGAACATGAGACTTTTGGCCTCCTTGTCAGTCTCTCCTCCTACGAGTAGCCTGATATAAGTGCGGTATCCGGTATTTTTCAGTTTGGTCTCGATAATTGACGCGTGCGGGAAGGATTTGGTTTTATCAGGAGCGGTTGGGGTGGGGTCAGGAATGCCGCGCTCAATCATCCTTGTCACCATTCCCTGCCAGTTAAAGTGCGGAGGCTCAATCACTATCTGGATGAGGGCTTTTTGCAAAGGTGAGAGTTTGGACAAGACACCGATGATTGAGGACATAGGATCCAGTTCTTTGAACTCGGAAAAAGTCTTGATGGGATAGTAAAAAGCATGCGCCAGCTGCAGGTTGCCTACAGCAAGAAACGGGGACCTGGTAATTTCGCCGATATAATCGGGTACTTTTGTTATAAGTATTTTGGGGTATTGGCTGGTCAGCTGGCTTTCGATAAACGTCCTGAAAGATTCCGGTACTACCGAGTAAAAATGGATGGTCTGGTTAAAGCTCGCGATTTCAAAAGAAAGAGTGCGCACCTTTATCCAGAGCCTTTTCCAGTGGGGGATATGACCGCCTGAAAAAAGCGCGGCAAAGACCTGCTCCATAGAGCCTGGTGTTTCCTCAGCCGTTTTTGGCGTGCGAAGCTCAAGGACAACTTTGTTTTCGGCCATATAGTTATAATTTACAATTTTTAATTTATAATTTCTAATTTTTAATCAATTTCCAATTTATTATTGCATTAATGTTTTAAAATTTATTCATTTGAAATTTGTGTTTGATTAAGATTAAGATTTATAAATTAGAAATTTTATTATTAATCGTTTTTTTTGAGGAGGACAAAATCTTTGAAAAAATCAAAGTCAATTCATGCGCTTCCTTCCAGAGAATCCGGCATTCAAGTTTTTTGTCAGGAAAGGTTTTGGCTAGCATTCGCAGCCAGTATTTTGTTTCATTTGCCTCCTTTTTACATATATAGATTTTATTCCGGAAATCTCTTTTAGAACTGGCTTGATTCGCTTCACTATAATTTGCACCGATACTTGTCCCGGAACGTACTGATTGAATAACAATTGAGAGAAAAACATTATCTTTTTTGACTTTTTTAGCAAAATCAATAATTCTCTCTCCAAATCCGGCCGTCCTTTCTTCCAAATCGTACTTCATTTGAGTTTAAGTCATTGGAAATTAAACATTGATTAGAAATTAAAAATTGGATATTAATAATTTTCTTTCTAGTTTAGTATACGGTATTGAGTTTAAGGAAGGAAGTATGTTATTGTAATGTTGAAATGGACCAGCAAGTGATAAGTTCAGTTAAAGACCAGATGATGAAGGCTATCCACGTCATTACCGAAGATTTGGGGACTATACGGACGGGAAGAGCAACTCCGGCATTGGTGGAAAACGTAGTGATTTCCGCTTACGACAACACCCAACATCTAAAGCTCAAAGAGATGGCGACAATTACCACTGATGGTCCCCGGATGATAATTATCGCACCGTTTGACCCTTCAGTCATACAGGATATAGAGCGGGGGATTAACGCTGCCAATTTGGGTTTTACCGCCGCAGTTGACAGCCAGATTATAAGGATAAGTATTCCAGCTCTTACTGCCGAGCGGCGGGATGAGTACATAAAGCTGGCCCATGAGAAACTTGAGGGGGGCCGGATCATGATACGGCAAGTGAGGCATGAGGCGATGAGTGATTTGAAGCGCAGGTTTGAGGCCAAAGAGATTTCCGAAGATGACAATAAAAGGCTGGAAAAAGAAATCCAGAATCTTACGGATGAGATGATGACGGAGATCGAAGTATTGCGTGAGAAAAAAGAATCGGAACTCAGCCAGATATGACACTTTTTTTCAATTTCCTTTTTATCCCGTTTCTTTTTCGATTATTTTCTTCAATATCGCCAAAGAAATCGCATAAGTCGGTTCGACTCCTTCATATGAAAGATTCCTGACTCCCAGGTTTTTGGCTTTGGAATAAGGGGTATCAGAGGCATAATGTGCTATGCCGATATCAAAAGGAGTATCCGTCAGGTTTATAAACTGGTTTTCCGCATAGCGGTTGTAATAGACAAATTCATACATGGCGTTGAGGTACGGTCCGGACTCCATTTCGATTGCAGTATAACCTTCTCTATACCATTTCTTGATCAACTCACGGTTTTCCAGAAATGTACCTTTGGCGGCAATGGTTTTCTGGTGGTCAAGGACCAGGCCGGTTTTGAATATGTTCTTAAAGTCACGACCGGAAAAAGAATTATTAAAGACGTATATATTTTTTGTATGTTGGTCAAAAACAGTGGTTGGTAACAGGATGTCACCGATCTGTCCGTTTAACGTCGCGGCCTTACCCATGATGTAGACTCCACGGACATTTGAGACATTCTGGCCTATCTCTGTCAGGACCTGATAGGCTGCCCAGCCCAAAGGATAGTCGATGTTGACTGCTACAGCGTCACTTTTAGCCAGACTTTTGGTGTTTATTCCGATTTGAGGAGAGAGCTGCAGTTTTGACAGGTTTCTGAATTCCACCACCTGCGCGTCAATATCTAGATAGTGGGAAGCAGCGATGTGCCGGATGCCGATTTTTTTCTCCATGGCCGCCTTTTTTCTGACAAGGGGAGGATTTATCCGGGCATATTTTTTGGCGATATAGTACAGAAAATTTTCCCGGTTGACTTTGGACCTGTCCGACTCGATGTCTCTCCAAAGCGAAATGAGGTTTTCGTCTTTTGTCTTATATAAAAAGTCAATTAGTCCCTTTTCTTCACCGACAACAAACCGGGTCAGGAGATTGATGATGGAGTGTGTATTGCTGGATATAAAATATACAGGCCTTTTATCAAGTCTCAAATCTTTATTATTTTCTGAAATATTGTTCCACCATTTCTGTGTGGATTTGGCATACTCCACATAGGAGCCGGCAAGGAGCCGGACAGTGAAATCGACCTCTTTGTATTTTATGGCGGTCAGGAATTTTATATAATCGCCTCCCCATATGTTTTTCACTTTTTCAATGTCTTCTTCCTCAAGAATTTTTCCCGCGGCCGATTCTATATTGCCGCCGGTATTTTTTAGCTTTTGGTGGAATTTATTCCATTCTATCTGGAATGCCGTAAGAAGAGTAATAAGATCGTCTACGTCGGTGACTGAGGCGATATAAACAGCAAGCGTATCTCTTCCGTCAAAATACATCATCCTTCTTCTTCCCGGTGCCGCAACCATCTTCCAGCCGGTAATTTGTCCAAAGCCGTGGTTGGCAAAGACGTCATAGGATTGGCCAAGTATTACTTTTTTTACATTTGACATGCAAAAAGGGAGACGCAAAAGTACATATATGAAGGCTGACATATCCACCTCATCCTTACTGCCTTTCTCATGAAGGATTGATTTCATGCTGTTGTGGGAGGTAATAAGCTGGTTTATTGCCACCTCGCCGGTAGATTTCAGGAGAGACCGGTAGGTCCTTATGTGGATTTCAATTTCTTCGGTATTGAAAGTGGTATTGCCTTGATGCATGTTGTAAATAATTAAAAAATAAGACCAAATGTTTACAGTAAAAATTTTCTTTCTCGCAAGGATGGGAGATTTTGTGAGTGCGTTATCAGTTTGTATTATTATAGTCCTTTTTACTGTTGAATTACAAAGTTGGGTAATCTACAATAAAGTTTATGTTGGTGACAGTGATAGTTTTTCTTCTCATACTTTCTGTACTGGTTCTTGTTCATGAGTTTGGCCATTTCACCGCGGCCAAAAAAATGGGTATAAAGGTAGAGGAATTCGGTTTCGGGTTGCCGCCTAGAATGTTCGGAATTAAAAGGGGTGAGACAATCTATTCTATCAACTGGTTGCCCATCGGCGGCTTTGTCAAACTGTTTGGCGAGGAAGGGGATACAGATATAGCCGGGAAAAATCCAAAAAGCAGTGAGGTACAAAAAAGGGCTTTTTATACCCGGCCGGTTTGGCAAAGGGCGATAGTACTTGTTGCCGGAGTAGCGATGAATTTTGTTTTGGCAATAGTTGTAATTTCCTACCTTTTTACACAGGGAGTGATGGTTCCGACAAACCGGATACATATAGAAAATGTCATGTCAAATTCTCCTGCCGCACAGGCCGGTTTGCAGAAAAATGATGTCATAAAAAGTGTGAGTTGGGGCAATAACGGAATGGCTCTAAAATCCAGTGACGACCTTATCAAATTTACAAGAGATCATGCCGGTGAAAAGATTGATTTGACGGTACTTCGCGGAGCAAGTACACTGCAATTATTTATTATTCCCAGAAAAGTTTATCCCAAAGACCAGGGGCCTATGGGAATTGTAATCTCAAATTATGAGGAGAAAAAATATCCACTGTGGCAGGCGCCGGTTCTGGGTACAAAAGAGTCGATAGCCTTGACCGGAGAACTCCTAAAAGGAATAGGGACGACCATCTGGAAACTTATTTCTTTCCAGCCGGTTTCAAAGGATGTGGCCGGTCCAATAGGTATTGCCCAGATGACCGGTCAGGCCGTAAAGACAGGGGAAAGTGCTGTTTTGGAACTTCTCGGGCTTCTTTCTCTTAATTTGGCTATAGTAAATATTTTGCCATTTCCAGCGCTTGATGGAGGAAGACTGCTTTTTGTGGTCGTTGAGGCGGTAACGGGTAAAAAGATCAAGACCAACTGGGAGCGTTATATCCACCAGGTAGGGATGGTTATACTTTTGCTGCTGATGGTTTTGGTGACCATAAACGACCTCGTCAGGATTTTTGCGAAATAAAGCTTTAGCCAGAAGCTGCTTGCAGTGAAAATATTCTTAATCGCAAGGGTGGAAGGTTTTGTAAGTGCGTTATTTTAAAAGTAATGTTATTTGTTACTTATTGACATTGATTTGGGTTGATAATATAATAAGTTAATTAAATAAAAGCGCTGTTATTCCGGTTTCCCGCCGGAAGAGCTGATTGCGAAATCCTCCGGTAATACTCAGGATAGGAGCAATACGGAAGCTTGACCGTAAAAATAAAAGCAGGTGTGTCATCCCGCTAGAGCGGGAAGGAGCACTAAATGAGGTTTTATAAAAAGACGCACACTAACTGGTAGTGTGCTTTTTTGTAAAGTGAAACAAGGTGGTACCACCCTTCGCTCTTTTTAAAAGAGCTCAGGGTAAACGGAAATTTTAAGTTTACTCTGGTTTGCGAAGAGTCCTTGAGACCGATTTATATCGGTGGAGAGGGCTTTTTTTATGGAAAGAAAAATAATTGTGGTAAAAATCGGCAGTTCGGTAATTATTGAGGGTAAAGGGAAGCTCTGCGGGAGACGGTTGAGTCATATAGTTGACCAACTGGTCAAGCTGAGGCAAGAAGGGTTTGCGCCAATTTTGGTATTGTCCGGAGCGGTAGGTTGCGGGATGAGAGTCTTTTTTCAGAAGCAGGTTGAGAGTGATAAGATGAGTAAACAGGCGGCCGCAGGAGTCGGACAGAGTGATAAGATGAGTAAACAGGCGGCCGCAGGAGTCGGACAGGTGGAAATGATGCAGATTCTAGCCAAGTTAGCGCGCAGGAGAGGTGTAAGGATTGCCCAGATATTGATGACAAAATATGATTTTAAGTATGCGGCTATGCGCGGGAATATAAGGAAAGTATTAAGACTATATATGCAAAACGGGGTGGTTCCGGTATTAAACGAAAATGATGTTTTAGACTTGAACAGTTTTGGGGGCAACGATTTTCTGGCCGGAGAGATTGCAAAACTTTTTGGCAAAAGCAGGCTTTTGATCCTTTCTTCATGGGAAGGTTCATTGTTTGGAGTGGGAGGAGGAGAAGCAAAAGAAACAGTAAAAAACAGCCTGATTGAGCGCGGAATTAAAACGTGCATATTAGACGGCAGAGAGAAAAATATTATCCTAAGGAGTATTCTGTCTTAAGCAGAAATTTTATAGATAAAATATGATTGAAGATTCTAAACTGAAAAAAATCAGGGAAGCATCATGTTTATCCCAAAAAGGAGAAAAAGAAGCGGATAATTTTTTGAATATTCTCGCGGCAAAAATTCATTCTTCAAGGAAGAAAATTATAGAGGCAAATGTTTTGGATGTTAGGAGAGCAAAGGAGAAAAATCTGTCACGGGCTTTTACACAGAGATTGAAAGTGGGCAATCATGGCGTGGATGGAGTAATTGAGTCAATAAATAGGACAATGAAGCTTAAAAACGGGTTGGGAGAAGTGATGGAAAAAAGAAAACTGGAAAACGGCGTCTTACTGCAAAAAGTCAGGGTGCCGATAGGAGTGATTTTTGTCATCTATGAAGCCAGGCCCGAGGTGACAGTTGACGTGGCAGCTCTTTGTATAAAGTCAGGTAATTGTGCTATCCTGAAGGGCGGAAGTGAAGCGCTGCATACTAATTCAGCTTTGTATAAATGCATTTTTGAATCACTGGGCGAAACAGGATATCCCGTTGAGACTATCTCGTTCTTACCGGAAATTAAGAGAAAGAATGTTTACAGTTTATTGAGGAAAACAAACTATATTGATCTTGTTGTTGCCCGCGGTGGCTATAAGATGGTGAAAGATATACAGGAAAAATCTAAAATCCCGGTCCTTGCACATTCCGCGGGTGGAGCCAGAATTTATGTGGACAGAACTGCTGACTTGAAAATGGGTGAGAAAATTATCTTAAACGCCAAGATAAGTAAACCGGCAGCATGCAATTCGGTCGATACAGTTTTGGTTGATGAAAAAATCGCAAAGCAGTTTGTACCCTCTATAGTAAAAGGATTAAGTTCTATTGGAGTCGAAGTTTTCGGGGATGAAGCCGTCTGTGATTTTGCCGGTGCCAAAAGAGCGGATAAAGACACATGGGGCAGGGAATTTTTGGATCTGGAAATAGGCATAAAAGTAGTAGAGGGTATTGAAGAAGCCGTAAGATTTGTGAGTAAATATACCAAACGTCATACAGAAGGGATTATTGCGGGTGACCAAAACGTAGTAAACTTTTTTAGTAAGTCTGTTGATTGTGCGGCAATTTTTGTCAACTGTTCGACGCGTCTTCATGATGGGGGAATTTTTGGTATGGGGACTGAGATGGGTATTGCTACAGGAAAACTGCACGCAAGGGGACCAGTTGGACTTAATGAATTGACTACTTATAAATGGATTGCGTCTGGCAGTGGCCAGGTGAGAGAGTAGAATGTTAAACAAAAAGAAAATCGCCATAATCGGGGCAGGGCATATAGCACATGCGTTTGTTGCGGGTCTCTGCCGGGGAGGAAAAGTTGATCCGAAAGCCATCACACTCTCAGGTCCACATCCTGAGAAGTTTTCGGATTTAGGGAAAAAGTATGGCGTCAGGGTTACAAGTGATAATCGCCAGGCGGCAAAATCAGCAGACATTATTTTTATTTGCGTCCGCCCCAATGTAGTAAATCAAGTTGCCAAGGAGATTAAAGGCGATCTGGGGAGAAATGCCATAATTATATCTGTTGCGGCCGGAGTAACATTTGGACTTCTCAACAGGTATTTTTTGGGCAAAATGTGGAAAATTGTCAGGGTTTTACCAAACATACCGATCGCGTTTGGTAAAGGTGTTGTGGCTTATACGGATAACGGCCAACTGAATAAAAAAGATAATGAAATTGTCGGGTCTATTTTTTCGCCTTTGGGTATAGTCGTCAAATGTAAAAATGAAGAAGAAATGAACAGGTTGAATGTAATAACGGGTTGCGGAACAGGATATGTGGCGTATTTTATCGACGCGGTAAAAGATGTCGCCAAGTCTTATGGTTTTGGTACTGAAATGCCGGGGAAAATCGCAATGGAAACTTTTTGGGGAACCCTTTATCAATTGAAACAAACAAACCAGTCTCCCCAGGAATTAGTGACGGCAGTCGCTACAAAAGGTGGAATTACCGAAGAGATAATTAATAATCTGGAGAAGAAAAACTTCCGTAAAATTCTGAAATCAAGCATTGATCTTGGCCTTGCTAAAATGGGAAAAGTAACAAAAGAGCTGGAGAAGGATCAGCGTTAATTGTTTTATAAATGAAGTAATGTTATCCTAAAGGAGTTTCTTATGGCGACTTATGATGATTTTGCGAAACTGGATATAAGGGTCGGGAAAATTATCGATGTGGAGGATTTTCCACAGGCTTGAAAACCATCATACAAATTGACCATAGATTTTGGAGCGGAAATTGGCGTAAAGAGATCAAGCGCCCAGCTGGTAAAGTATTATAAAAAAGAAGATTTGAAGGGCAAGAAAGTTTTGGGAGTGGTAAATTTCCCGCCAAGACAAATCGGGCCTTTCATGTCGGAAGTCTTGACGCTTGGGGTGCCGGATGAGAATCATGAGTGTGTATTAGTCGTTCCTGATAATGAAGAAGCAATTATAGGTGGAAAACTTTACTAGTAAATCCGGATATATGTCTAAATTTGAAAAAAAACAGATAATCAAAAAATCGGTTGATCCGGACCGCTGGTATACGGATGTTATCCTGCGCGGGGAATTGGCAGATTATTCGCCAGTAAAGGGCTGTATGATAATTCGACCCTACGGGTACGAACTTTGGGAGTTTATACAGTCGTATCTTGACGGGAAATTCAAGGAGTTGGGAGTAAAAAATGCATACTTTCCGCTTTTTATACCCAACGGGTTTCTGAAGCGCGAGAAGGAGCACGTGGAAGGTTTTTCGCCTCAACTGGCTGTCGTGACGGTTGGAGGTGGAGAAAAACTGTCTGAGCCGCTTGTCGTGCGGCCAACCTCAGAGACGATAATGTACGATACTTACTCCCGTTGGATTCAGAGTTGGCGGGATTTGCCTTTACTTTTAAACCTTTGGAACAATGTGGTGCGTTGGGAAAAAAGGACTTATCTTTTTTTGCGCACTACTGAGTTTTTATGGCAGGAGGGGCACACGGCCCACGCGACTTTTGAGGATGCCGACAATTTTGCCCGGAAAATCCTATCAATTTACGAGAAGTTTGATGAGGAAGTGTTGGCCATACCGGTAATTGTCGGTAGAAAGTCGGAAAGTGAGAAATTTCCGGGTGCTGCCATTACTTATTCACTGGAGTCCCTCATGCCAGACGGAAGGGCGATACAGATGGGTACCTCCCATCATCTGGGTGACAATTTTGCCAAAGCTTTCAATATCAAATATTTGGATAAAAACGGCAAACAGCAATATGTCTGGCAGACGAGCTGGGCCGAAACAACAAGAGTAATCGGGGCTCTTATTATGTCTCACGGGGACGATCAGGGATTGGTATTGCCGCCTGCCATTGCGCCTATTCAAGTGGTTATTGTCCCCATAAAATCAGAAGAAAAAGTATTGAAGTATTGCCGAAGCCTGGAAAAAGAGTTAAGAGGCGCGGGAATAAAAATTTTTCTGGATGACAGGGAAGAAAAGACAGTCGGCTGGAAATTCAACGAATGGGAGTTAAAAGGAGTACCGGTTAGAATTGAAGTTGGTGTCAAAGAGATTGAAGCGGGAGAATTGACTGTTTGCCGGAGAGATATAAACTCAAAACTCAAAATTCAAATGTCCCGCCTCTCCGGCGGGCAGGCAAATGTCAAATCCGAAATTGTAAACTTATTGACGGATATACAGAAGAATCTGTTTGAAAAGATGAAAAAGTTCAGGGATGAAAATACGCACGACGTTTCCACTTTTGAAGAATTCAAGGGAATAATGTCAGGTAAAAAGGGTTTTATCAGGGCTTTCTGGTGCCAGAATAAAGAGTGTGAGAAAAGAATAAAAGATGAGACAAAAGCTACCACTAGAGTTCTTCCTCTAAATGCCAAAAAAGAAAATGGCAATTGCATATATTGTGCAAAACCCGCACAGTACCGCTGGCTGTTTGCCCAGGCTTATTAATCCTCATTTATTCACCCCAGGTTAAAGATTTGACCTCAAATAACCTTCTAGTTATAATCTATAGGTTTTTATGGCTAAAAGTTATGAACGCGAAGCAAGGCGTGCTCAAAGGACAATTGACCTAGAATTAAACCGGCCTCATCATGATTTTTTGGACCTGATGGGGTCTCAGTTTGATTCTGTGAATTTTGTCTCCTTTTTGGAAGCCACAAAAAAGCATTATCCTGACAGTCCATTTACACCCACAGGAGATCTTTCGGCACTTGAGGATAAGGATGTACTTACAAAGGTTAATGAGATAGTGGATAAAGCTTCCTCCATTAGAAAGTTATCAATTCAAGAAAAAAAGGATATTCGTACTGCAGCCTATTTTGCCATCTGGGCACATGGCGCCGATACGCGGTTTGAATCTAAAAGATTCAGACATGAGTTGAAGACGGATGGCAGCGGTAAACACCAACCCTACGCAATGCACCTTGCCAGGGTTGCAGAGAGACTTGTGGGTTTTGACACAACGACTATACAAGTGGCTTTTCTGCATGACATTATCGAAAATACAAGATACACGTATGAAGACTTAAAGGAAATATTCGGAATTCATATTGCCAATGCTTGTAGAAAAACTAGCAAAATAAGTACTGACAGCATAGAGGAAATGTCCAAGGATCTGTCACTTACTGAAGTCGGCGTGGCAACCGACTTTTTAAGACAATTCCGTCTGGATGAGGAGATAGAAAAACTTATTGCTTTACTGGATAAGGAACTAGGCACTTCGTCTCACTATAAATCATCTTCAGTTAGTGAATTTGAGAAGTTACCATATATCGCGGAGAAGTTTGAAAGCAGTGATGTGATCACTTTATCAGAAGCGCTGAATAAATATGTTACCGGGGAGGAAGAAGCGCAGATACTAACATTCATGAGATTGCTATCGGTACTTGAAAAAGAGTCTGAAGTGAGAGCATTAATTGTAAAGTGTGCAGATGTAGCAGACAACATGACTACAATTGGCGGTCTTGTGGCAGGAAGAGGACAAAAGCGCGCTGAAGAAAAAGCTCTTCTTGCCCGCAACGTTTATGCACCTATTGCAAGGATATTAGGGCTTGATGAGATGGCACTTCAAATTGAGGATCCTGCGTTTCTAGTGTTGGATAAAGCAAGTGGTAAATTCAAAAGATTTCTCTCTCGTGAGAAATTCAGTGTTGGGATGGAAGGGGATATTTCCGAAAAGTTGACGCAGTTTAGGGCTGAATTTTTCGCATCTTTAAGAGGAACTTCGCCGGACATAAGGTTAACGAAAGACGAAAATACAGCGGTGAGATTTGCTTTGCGTTATCCTAATGCATCAGAGTTAAACCGATTCAGGATGGATAGGGGAATCCAGCTTGCACCATTTGTTGATATCTTTATAAGAGACAGGAATCTTCATCGTGCTTTCATAAAATTTCTTGAAGAGAGAGGTGCATTAAGTGAACAGAATATCAGTACTGGGAAAGTGACGAGCTTAGTAGGTGAGAGAGTAAAAAAGACCGATTTCAGGCTTAGGGTACGGGGACATAATAAAAGTTTAGCAACATTTATCTATGACAGTTCAGGCGATATAGTTGATATTTTCCGTAGGGGGACACCTGAGTGGCAAAGACAAAATGCTCAAGAAAGATATTCTGCTATTAAAACACATCTTTCGTCAGGCGACTACTCAGACTTTTTGGATCAGCTCCAAACCGGAAAAGTGATGAAAGTATCCATAGTGGGTTCGAGTGGATATTCCGTTCCGAGTAACTTGTACTTGGCTGAAGGTGCAACTGCCGAAGATGCACTGGTTATGTCAGGGCGTTTTCTGTCCCGTCCTGTGGTATTGAGAAACGGAAGGATTGTGGAGGATATGGTGTTGCAGCCTGGTGATGTCATTGAGCTGCATGAAAGAGTTTATGGTGATAGCAGTTTAGTTTTGGATCCGGAAGTATTTGACAGGTTGGCAACAAAAGCCGCAAGGAACAGGGTTAAAACGGAAATGATGCAGATAATGGAGAGTCAGTATAGAAATGAAGATAAGGAAAAAATCCGCCGTAAAGCGATAAAAAGAGGAATCAAAATCATGACAGGACTTGCCGATGCAAAGCGGCACAGAACCAAGAATTATTATTACAGTTCCAATCCTCAAATTGACAAATTCTATCAGAGCTTACTGGTTTACCATAGACACCTGGTGAACAGAGTTCTGAATAATGAGTTTTTACTTGGTATCGGTATGACCCAACTACCATTTTCTCACGACGGTAAATTTATTTCCGATAATGTTTACAATGAATGGAGAGGTGTGGGAGAGGTAGAAAACAGACTTAATCGACTCATAGATTGGGTAAAGGAAAACTGTTGGGAAGTGTTGCCGAAAGGAAACGAATGGGTAGCGGAGGCACAATCCGCAAATTCGGCCGAGTCAATCATAATATTTGGCGAATTTTTGAATCAGCTAAAGTTAAAGACAGAATATGTCCTCCAGGAAATAGTATTTATTCCTGCTCTTGAAGGACAAATAGTACAGGGTGGGCCATTTTTCGTCACCGTTGACAGATGGAATTTGGAGAGATATGCCAAAGAGAGGATGATTTCGGAAGAAGAAGCGATGAATAGGCTTTTTGGCAGGGCAAACAGGATCATAAAGAATTATAGATGATAGACTAACACAGACAATTAACTTAAAATAAGATGATGAAAACGATAGTGACCCATATGGCACCAGCAGATTGTAATAAGTTTCTTGTTAGGTTTGTGATATTTTAGATATGAAAACGATAGTGACCCATATGGCACCAGATGTGGATGCGGTGTCGTCCGTTTGGCTCCTGAAGCGCTTTTTGCCAGGATGGGAGAGTGCGGATGTCGCTTTTGTTCCGGCAGGAAAGACTCTAGGTAACGAACCCGTTGATAGTGACCCTGATATTTTGCATGTGGATACCGGGATGGGTATACTAGATCACCATCAGACTGGAGAGGATACATGTGCTGCAAAACGCACAATGGAATACATTTCGCAAGTTCTAAAGCCAAAGGCCAAAAGCCAAAGGCCAAAAGATAAGATTCATAAAGAATTTCCCGATGAGGCTATGGAGAGACTGGTTGATGTGGTCAACATTATAGACCACTTTAAGGAAGTGTATTTTCCCAACCCCACTGCCGACTTTTACGATTTCGGGCTGGTTGGCATAATGGATGGGTGGAAGCTGATTTATTCTGATGACCATCTGCGGATTATCAGTCATGCTATGGAGGCTCTTGACGGCATTTATAAAGCGATGCAAAATAAGGTCTGGGCTGAAAGAGAAATAAAGGAAAACGGAGTAGAGTTCCAATCCAAGTGGGGAAAAGGGATAGGTATCGAAACCATAAATGATGAGACAATACGCATCGCGCAAAAATCCGGTTATGTAATCGCTGTCCGCAAGGATCCCAAAAAAGGTTATGTGCGTATCAAGTCCCTTCCTGACCCAAGAGTGGATTTGACTGACTGTTATAATAGATATAAGGAAATTGATAAGGAAGCTACATGGTTTTTGCATGCCGGCAAAAATATGGTCTTGAACGGTTCTATGAAAAATCCCCAGACAAAGGCAACAAAACTGACGCTGAGGGAGATTATTGAAGTGTTGAAATCAAAGAGTAAATAACAGATAACAAAGAACCAAAAGAGATTATTGTCAATTAGATTATGGATGATTGTATTTTTTGCAAGATCATAAAAGGGGAAATCCCATCCAAAAAAGTATTTGAGGATAAGGATATCGTCGCTTTTAACGACATAAATCCTAAAGCGCCGGTGCATGTACTGGTGGTGCCTAAAAAACATATAGAATCTCTGGCAAATGTCGATGCAGCTAATAAGGATTTGTTGGGAAAATTGCTCATTGCGGTGTCTGAAATTGCCAGGAAAACAAACGTAGATAAAAGCGGATATAAAGTCGTGGCAAATAATGGAGAGGGAGCAGGGCAGCTTGTCTTACATTTGCATTTCCATATTCTGGGCGGATGGATGAGTAAGCCGCATTGGCAGGTATAATATAATTGGGTAATAAAGGTAAGGGGGTGTTTATTTTTTATGGTTTTTGTCAAAGCAGGACCGGGAGATACTTCCGATTCGGTTATAAGAAAATTTACAAAAAAAGTCATTGCTGAAGGGTTGCTTCTGGAATTCAAAAAGAAAGAATTTTATGTAAAGCCGTCTGAAGTGAGAAAAGAGGCAAAAAAAGAGATAGAGAGAAGGAAAAAAGCCCGAAGACGCGCTCGCGCCAGAGCGGTATAACATAAAACCCGCGTCAGAGCTGTATAAAAAGTATAAATAGCTCGCAGTGAAAATTTTCTTGTTCGTAAGAATGGGAGAGTATGTAGTGTGTTATCAGGAAAGTAAAGATAAACAATGATAAACGTACTTATAAAAACGGAATCACATTATACTGTAAACCGTGACAGGGTGAGGGAAGTTATTGCCAAAGTATTGTCGGCAAAGGGCGTCAAAGCCCGGGTGGAGGTGAGCCTGTCAGTCGTGGGTGACAGGATGATGAAAAGCTTAAACAAGAAATACCGTGATTTAGATGAGACGACCGATGTGCTTTCTTTCCCGCTTTCCGAGGAGAAAAAGGACGCACCTTTTATAGATATGCCGGATGGGATTCTCAGGCTGGGAGATATAGTCATTTCGTATCCTGTGGCCCGTGAGGAAGCAAGCGATGAGAACAAGTTGGTCGATGACAAGATAGATGAGTTGGTTGAACACGGGATGCTGCACCTTTTGGGACAGCATCATGGAGATTAAGATTATGGTGCTTTATAGGAAATACCGTCCGCAAAAATTATCAGAGCTAGACAGTAGTGCCGTCAGAGAGAGCCTGACGCGTATTTTCTCCTCATCTTTCATGCCTCATGCGTTTCTTTTCTCCGGGAGCCGTGGTACCGGCAAGACATCTGCCGCCAGAATTATTGCCAAAATCCTGAATTGTGAAGAGGCAACAGGTAACAGGGAACAGGTAACAAATAATAAAAAGAAGGAAGAAAAAGATAAAAAAGCAGTTTCACAGACAGATGGTAAAACAGATGTAAGTATAGAACCATGTAATAAATGCAGCGCATGCCTGTCAATAACCGAAGGCAGCAACCTTGATGTCTTTGAGATTGACGCGGCATCCAACCGCGGTATTGAGGAAATCCGGGATTTGCGCGAGAAGATAAGGCTGGCACCGGTATCCGGAAAGTACAAGGTTTATATCATAGATGAGGTGCATATGCTTACTAATGAGGCGTTCAATGCACTTCTCAAGACTTTGGAGGAACCTCCTCAACATGCAGTATTTATACTCGCCACCACAGAGCCGGAAAAATTGCCGCTGACTATCATCTCCAGATGTATCAGGATAAATTTCCAGAAGGCATCGAGCGAAGAGATATCCAATTGCCTTTCCCGTGTCATTTCGGGAGAAAAACTGGAACTGACAGAAGAAGCGCTGAGGCTTATTGCTGCCTCCGCTGACGGTTCCTTCAGAGATGCTACAAAGATACTGGAGCAGGCTGTTGCCGAGAATGCACTGACAG
Source organism: Patescibacteria group bacterium (assembly GCA_023379265.1). Classification (GTDB taxonomy): domain Bacteria; phylum Patescibacteriota; class Microgenomatia; order 2-02-FULL-39-11; family 2-02-FULL-39-11; genus JAMCUI01. Next base: position 88,073 of record JAMCUI010000004.1, on the reverse strand, counting down.
AGGAAAAGCTTAAGGTGCTTTTAGGAAAACAAAACATTTCCCCGGAAAAATTTCTGCAACTAATTGGGAAAAAGGATACAAAAGTATTACTTGAGGAGATAATAAAAATGGGACAAAGCGGGGCTAATTTCCGTCTTTTTACGGAAGACATATTACATTTACTTCATGATTTGCTGGTTGCACAGTTTGGAATTGACAAAAATAAAGTTTCAGCTGAAATGGTTGATAAATTCAGCAAAAATGATTTATCATTTCTTATAAAACTTTTTTCCAGAGTCTATTTGGAATTAAGGGGAGCCAGCATACCTCAGTTGCCACTGGAGCTGGCAATTGTCGAATGGTGCGAAAAATAGTATAGTTATTAATTTTATAAAGGAGGATTTATGTTTAATCCGTTAAAAGCTGTTGGAGATCTCAAAACCATGCGGGATCAGGCCATGAAGATGCAGCAGATGCTGGCTGCAGAGGAAGTGGCAGTTGAGAAGAACGGGGTAAAAGTGGTTATGACAGGAGATCAGAAAATTAAGGAAATTCTCATAGACGGCCAGGAAGACTGGAGAATAAAAGAAGCACTTTCTGAAGCCATCAAAAAATCCCAGGAAATAGCCGCCAAAAAACTGACTGAAATGAATGGTGGTCTGCAGGGATTACTCGGGGGAGGGAAATAAGTTTGCAAGTTAATAAAGTCGAAAGTTCTTAAAGTAATATTTTCTATAACTTTATAAACTTTCAAACTTTATAACTATGATATTAATTACCGGTTCCCTTGCTTTTGACCATATCATGGATTTTCCCGGTAAGTTTTCCGAACACCTGATGCCAGAGAAGAAGCATATACTGAATGTTTCTTTTCTCGTAAACCAGATGAGGAAAGGTTTTGGCGGCACAGCGGGAAACATAGCTTATTCCCTTTCACTTCTTGGGATAAGGACTGTGCTTTTGGGTGTAGCAGGTCAGGATTTTACCTCATATAAGGAGTTTTTGGAAAAAAATGAAGTGGATACTTCATATGTCAAAATGGCTGAGAATCTTTATACCTCGACAGCCTTTGGTATCACTGACTCCAGGGATAACCAAATATGGGGATTTTATACCGGAGCAGATTCCCTTTCAGACCAGTTGTCAATCTCTCTTGTGAGAAGGAAAATAGATTTTGGTATCATTGCGCCTCATAATCCCAGGGCAATGCTTAATTTTGCCAGAGAGTATAGAGGAAAGAAGATACCTTTTCTTTTTGACCCGGGAATGCAATTGCCGTGGTTTTCCGGTGCTGATTTGAGAAGCGCTTTTGAAGGAGCAAGAATCATCATAGGGAATGACTATGAAGTCAGCGTGATGGAGAAAAAGACAGAGGTAAAAAATCTTCACGAACTGTCAAACAAGGGTAAAATTATTATCACTACATTGGGAGAAGGAGGTTCCCGTATCAGTGAAAATGGACAAACCACTCAAATACAGGCTGCCAGGGTAAAAAACAGCACTGACCCGGCAGGGGCAGGAGATGCCTATAGGGCAGGTTTTATGGCCGGATATATGCGCGGGTTTGATCTTTTGACATGTGGACAGATGGGATCGGTTGCCGCAGCTTATACCGTGGAGAAATATGGTACCACCACTCATGTTTATAGTGTCCAACAATTTTGTGACCGGTACAGGGAAAATTTCGGAGAAGAATTGAATTTGTAACTAATACTTTGTCCCGTAAATTTTGCCTCATGAATCAGCTTTGAGAAACGTATGAAAATCAAAGGAACACAGTACTAGATGTAATGATGAAAAGCCTCAATTACCAATTAATTCTTTTTGATATCGACTGGACGCTCCTTAAAGGGAATTTACAGGAACATGTGGATGGATTCCAATACGCCTGGAAAAAAGTATTGGGTATTGAGGCCAGGTTGTCCGACTGGCCTACACATCATGGGCAGCCGGATGCGGTCATCTTAGAAAAGCTGCCTCAAATTTCACACGGAATAAAGTCGGAAATTATACATAACAAAATTGAAGATTTGAAAGGCGCAAAAGAGGAATATTTTTTTGCTCATTGCCGGCAGGATTATACCGAAATGGTTATGCCGGGGGTCAGGGCTCTTTTGTCTGAATTAAAGAAAAGGTCAATTCCCTTGGCTATAAAAAGCGGAAATTTGGAAAAAATCGGCTGGTTTAGACTGGAAAAAGCAGGGTTGAAAGATTTTTTCATTACCGGAGGATTTGGCGACAACGTGTCCTCAAAGGCGGAGTCTGTTGAGCAAGCCATAAGTAGAATAGGGAAAATTGTGAATACAAAATTTGTTCACAAAAATATTTATGACGTCGGGGATTCAAAATACGATATTGAAGCAGATTTGAAAGTGGGGATAAATGGAATTGCGGTAGCAAGCGGATTTGACAGTCGCGAAGTCTTGCGAAAAACAGGAGCAAAATATATACTTGATAGTCTGGTAGAGACTGATAAGTTTTTAGAAATAATATCAGGATAGTTACTACAAAATCTCAAACGAATAAAGTCTTAAATTTGAGAGTAAGTTATTAAATAGAGTTTGATCAGTTATCTGTTAGTTATGAACTCAACAAATTTTGACGTTAAAGATCTTAAACTTGCCCCGGAAGGAAAAAAGAAAATCGAGAGGGGCAGTAATTCCAAAGGCAATCATGATGTAAAAGATTTAGACTTGGCTTCGGAAGGCAGGAAAAAGATAGAATGGGCAGGGCAGCAGATGCCGGTGCTGCGTCTTATTTCCGGGGAATTCAAAAAAAAGAAACCTTTTGCCGGGTTAACCATCGGTGCCTGCCTGCATGTAACAAGTGAAACGGCAAACCTCATGATGGCGCTTCATGCAGGTGGTGCTGAAGTTTATCTGTGCGCTTCAAATCCGCTTTCCACACAGGATTCTGTTGCGGCATCGCTTGTGGCGGATTTCGGGATATCAGTTTTTGCCGTACACGGGGAAGACAATAAAACTTACTATAGACATATTGATGCGGTTTTAGCTAAAAAGCCGCAGATAACCATGGATGACGGGGCTGATCTGGTAAGTACGATACATAAAAAACTCAAAATTCAGATCTCAAATGTTAAATCTGGAGGTAAATTATTAAATATATATAATATAATGAAAGATTGGGAATTTCTGGGATCATCTGAAGAGACGACAACTGGGGTAATCAGGCTTAAAGCGATGGAGAAAGACGGGGCGCTGCAAATACCGGTTGTGGCCGTCAATGACAGTGATACTAAACACCTTTTTGATAACCGCTATGGTACTGGCCAGTCGACTATTGACGGAATATTGCGCGCGACAAATATCCTTTTGGCTGGGAAAAGGGTGGTAGTTTGCGGGTACGGCTGGTGTGGACGCGGAATTGCAGGCAAAATGCGGGGAATGGGAGCAATGGTGACGGTGGTTGAAGTGGACCCGGTCAAGGCACTTGAAGCGGTGATGGATGGATTTCTGGTAGACAGGATAGGTAAGGCGGCAAAATACGGAGAACTCTTTGTGACAGCTACAGGAGATAAGAATGTTATCAGTTTGGAAAACCTGAAGAGGATGAATGGTGGTGCAATTGTAGCAAACAGCGGACACTTTAATGTAGAGTTTGATTATGACGGACTGGTAAAATTTGCCAAGGGGAGAAAAATTTTGCGAAATAATCTGGAGGAATTCTTATTGCCGGACGGTAAAAAAATATACGTGTTGGGAGAGGGAAGATTGGTTAACCTGGTGGCGGCGGAAGGGCATCCGGCAGAGGTAATGGATATGTCTTTTGCCAATCAGGCGCTTGCCGCTTTGCACTTTGTCAGAAATAGAGGGAAATTAAAAGCTAAAGTTTACAGATTGCCAAAATCTATTGATACTCGCGTAGCTAGGCTGAAGTTAAAAGCAATGAAAGTCAGATTTGATAGTTTAACTTTAGAGCAGCGAAAGTACCTTTCAAGTTGGCAGGAAGGGACCTGAATCTAGATTTTTAATAAAATAAAGAGGTTGAGTTGATGATGCCGAAAAAAAGGTATAAATGCCTAAATTAATATATTTGGATATAAGGAAATTTTTGCTATAATCATCTATTATGCAGGCTAAATGGAGTTATAGACTTTTGGAAAAGATAGAACGGGATTCGTTGCAGATTGAGGTTATCGCTGACTACGGCGGAGGTCACACCACAGATCATGCCTTCTCTGAGGTGCGTAACCATTTCTACCGTTTTGACAAGGAAAAAAAGATAAGCGCCGTCACAGAACATCCAGTATATGCCTTTTCCACCATTGAAACAGGTTTTTGGCTGGCGCAGGAAGGACTACATAGCGAGCATAAAAATCTGGTCATATTTTCCAACACCGCACCCCGTGGGGAAATTTTTTGGCATGGTGAGGAAAGGCAGGCATTTGTCTGTGGTATCCTAGACAACGGCATCCCTATCTTTGCAGTCAATGCCGGTTACAACCTTTCATTTGTAAAAGGCAGGCTCAAAGGCCTTTGGGAGGTAGAAGTGCCAAACCGCGGGACACAGTTTCGCTCCAGGGATTATTATCCTGAGGCGACTATGGCGATAATTTACGGAAATTTGTCCAGAGTCGGCCAACCGATTGAGGAAAGAACTATTCCTGACGTGCCGCAGTTTTGCGTGGCCTCCGTGGATGGATATGGTAACTTGAAGACTACCATAAAAAGAAGCCATATGTCTGACAGCATTTTGGAAAGCGGCATATTGAGAGTCAGTATAAACAAACGTTCCCAGTTTGTCCTAAACACGTTAAATGGAGTGGTAGGGAAAACCGGAGACTTGTGTCTGGTGTCAGGTTCCTCAGGCGGAAAGAAGGGCAATCTTCTTGAGATAGTCCAACTTCAGGGAAGAGCAAATGAGGAATTTGGAATTGACGGCCCAAGGGATGATTTGGGAAAGATAAAATTTGAAGCGGTAAAAATTTAGAGTGGAAAGTTCATAAAGTTCATAAAGTTCATAAAGTTCATAAAGTTCATAAAGTCCGTAAGGTTCTTAAAGTTTAGAAAGTGGCAAAATTTATAGAAGAATTTGACTTGGAGAAAAAAGTTTATTAATATAGCAGATTATGACTGTCAGATTTATAAATTTAGTTTGTTGTTGTACCTCGCCAAAAAAGGGGAGGTACGTCTGTTAGTGAAGTAGAATTATAAATTTTAGAAGTACGACCTCCCCCAAAAGGGAGGTTTTTTTTATGTATTACAACAATATTTTAGAGGTCATTGGCAATACGCCTCTTGTGAAAATTAATAAACTTAATCCAAATCCACATGTTTTAATGTTGGCCAAACTTGAATTCTTAAATCCCGGAGGCAGTATAAAGGATAGAGTCGGTCCTTTTATGGTTGACAGGGCAGAAAAAGAGGGAAAGCTGAAAAAGGGAGGGATAATTGTCGAGCCTACCTCCGGGAATACCGGCGTTGGACTTGCCCAGATAGCTGCCATCCGTGGTTATAGATCTGTTTTTGTCATGCCCGATAAGATGAGCGAGGAAAAGAGAAACCTGCTCAGATCTTACGGAGCAAAAGTAGTCGTGACGCCGACCGGTGTTTCCCCAGAGGATGAGAGGAGTTATTACAAAGTATCCGACAGGCTGGAAAAAGAGATAAAAGGTTTTAAACCAAATCAGTATGAAAATGAAGCAAATCCATTGGCACACTATAAGACTACCGGCCCGGAAATCTGGAAACAGACGAACGGACGCGTCACGCATGTGGTAATAGCCATGGGAACTGGTGGTACAATAAGCGGGATAGGCAAATACCTCAAAGAAAAGAATAAGAGAATAAAAATCGTAGGTGTTGATCCCAAAGGTTCTGTCTATTTTGATTATTTCAAGAGGAAAAAAATCCCCAATATACTAAAAACATATAAACTGGAAGGTGTGGGAGAAGATTTTCTGCCAGGCACAATGGATTTTTCCGTAGTTGATGAAGTGTTGAAAGTGGGGGATAAAGAAGCATTTATGGCAGCCAGAAATTTAGCCCGAAGAGAAGGCATACTGGCCGGAGGTTCATCCGGTATGGCTCTTTATGCTGCCATAAAGATCTCAAAAAGATTAAAAAGGGGTCTGGTGGTAATGATATTTCCTGATTCCGGCCGCAACTACCTGTCAAAATTCTACAATGACGAATGGTTGATGAAAGAAGGTTTTATTAATGGTAAAGATAAGGGAGATAAATATGAAATTTAGCACGAGTGCCATACATACCGGAAATGAACCTAATCTGGAAAAGGGAGGGAGTGGAGACGTGGTAGTTCCCATCCATCTTGCCACAACCTTTGCCAGAAGAAAAGTAGGGGAGCCAACGGCCGGATATGAATATTCCAGGTCGGGCAATCCGACCAGATATGCTTTGGAAAAGAATCTTGCATCTTTGGAAAACGGAAGATATGCCTTTGCTTTTTCTTCAGGCCTTGCGGCCATAACAAATGTTTTGCTACTCCTTAAAAAAGGCGACCACGTGGTTTCAATAGATGACGTATACGGAGGGACAAGAAGGCTTTTTGTGCAGGTCTTTGAACAGTTTGGGCTGGAGTTTACATTCGCCAGTTTTGCCAGTGGAAAAGAGCTGGAAAAACATCTTAAGGACAATACGAAAATGGTCTGGCTTGAATCACCGTCAAACCCTCTTTTGAAAATTATCGATATAAAAGACGTCTGCAGGACCACAAAAGCTAAAAAAATTTTATCAGTAACAGATAACACTTTTGCTTCCCCTTATTTCCAGAAGCCTCTTGATTTGGGAGCAGATGTTGTAGTCCATTCCATGACCAAGTATATCGGCGGACATAGTGATGTAATCGCCGGTTGTGCGGTGGTAAATGACGCTGGTTTGGCAAACAGGATAAAGTTCCTGCAAAACGCTGTAGGGTCCATACTTTCACCGTTTGACAGTTTCCAGGTGTTAAAGGGGATAAAGACTTTGCCCCTTAGGATGCAAAAACATGAGGAAAACGCGAAGAAGGTGGTGGAATTCCTTTCCCGCCATAAAAAAGTCAAAAAGGTATATTATCCGGGTTTACCAACTCATCCGGGGTACAATATTGCAAAAAAACAGATGAGCGGATTTGGAGGAATGGTATCATTTGAACTTATGGCAACACTATCCCAGTCAATAAAGTTTCTCGAATCATTAAAGCTCATATCTGTAGCCGAAAGTTTGGGAGTTGTGGAATCTTTGATAGAGCACCCGGCTTCAATGACCCATGCGTCTGTGCCAAAAGAGGAGAGGGAAAAAATCGGTCTGTCTGACGGACTTATTAGACTCTCAGTGGGTATCGAAGATATTAAGGATTTGATTGCTGACTTAAAACAGGGTTTAGCGAAAATATAATTCCTTATTTCTAAGCAGCAGGCCAAGTCCAGCCTGAGGTTTTTGCTTTTCTTATCACGTCTGCGAATTCAGGCCTTTTCTCGCCGCCAAACTGTTCTGCTTTCCCCAAAAGCTCTCTAAGAATGAGTTCTTTTGAATCTCCGGAAATACTTTTATCGAATAAAACTTGGAGTGCCACATCTTTGGCTATACCGATTTTCAAAGCAGTTGGTGTCTCAAAGGAGTAATTTTGCCTGAGAAAGCGGGTATATTTTGATTTCTCGGGATTTGGACCCGCAGAATATTTTTTCGCTGGGATACATTCTGTTCCAGGTAGTGAGAATACGCCAATTTCCACGCCGGCGTCGCTGTATTTTACTGAATCAACAGGAGCTTTTCTGTAACCAAACATTCCTGCGCCAATAAGTACATAATCTGTGAGTTTAGTAAATTTATCTCCATATGCAATTTTCAACATTTCTTCATATGTCTGGGCGTATATTTTTCTTCTCTTCTCATAATTTCTGGCAACGCTTTCCACATGCCGCCGGAATTTACCCGTTTTTTCATCTACCATCATTAGTCCTGCCATAATCATCTGGGTCATCCCGGGCAGCCCCAATGTCTGGTTATAATCAGGTCCGAGCATCGCTTGCCTCAACCTTTTGCATTTGTCTTTTCGTATTGCAGTATGCACAATGCCAAGACGCATACCTGGCGCAAGTTTTTTTGACGTAGTTTCTATTGTTACAGTCTGGTCGGGAAGAAATCTACCAAAAGTATTATTGTCGTCCAAACCAAGGTCGCGATATGCCCTGTCTTCCCATACCATAATATTTTTATGTTTTTTCCTAATCATATTTGCAATTTCTTTTTTGTTTCCTATGGGGAGAGGCAGCGGGTTTCCTTCAGAGGTGTAAAATGAATCACAGTTACCGGTACTGAGTGCTTGGTCAAGATCGTCAAGATCTATAGTACCGTCTTCGTCCTGTTTCACTATTCTGAATTTCAGCTCGTTTCGCTCCATCATTTCCTGTGCCGCCATCAAGACTCCTGCGTAGGTCGATTCAGTGACTGCCACAACAGCAGGTTTATGTTTGTCTCTTCTGTACTCAACCATTGTTTTTAACATACTATGCAGTACGTCCTGCGAACCGTTCATCATCCATACAGCATCAATCGAGTTTTTCTTTCCATGTACTTTCTCAATTCTTCTAGCATCCTGGTGGCTTAAATAATACCTGACTATCTTTTCATGAAGTGACGGTGCTCCTCCTGCACCATCTCTTGCGTATTGCAGACTATCAAGGACTCTTTCCCGGTCCACTAATTTATTACGGGGTTGCCAGGATCTGATTTCGTCAAAAACGTCAGAAGTGAGTAAATCCCAAAAGTCAAAGAGCGTTTCTTCAGGAAGTAGGCCACCTCCCATGACGGTTTTTTTGAGCGGGTGCTTTGGGTCTTTTTTTGCCAGTCGTATCAGTTGTCCCAGGTATGCTTCGGGTGGAGGGGGAGGCCAATGGTCCATCATGCCAGGTTCTATATCACCCTTAAGCTGAAATACTGATTTTTCTTTTTTTACAACCGTTGAAGGTTTTAAGACAGATACAGATGCGTAAGCGGCTTGAGGAGAAAAGTCAGACTTTCTTCTGAAAATAGTATCCCTTTGAGGAGGCTCAAATCCTGTTAAAATCTTAAAAACAGCTCTTTTGGTTGCAGGACTAAATCCGCTTTCCGATGACCATTCGGAGAAAAATGCGTCAGAAGCTTTTCGAAGTGCCAGTTTGTCAGAAGCCACTTTGTCCACTGGTACGGCATATTCAATCCAGCCATTATCGGGGGTGGATAACGCATGAGGGTGCATAGGGATCCCGTCATTTGTACGGGGTGAAGGGAAAAAGTATTGTCCTATATGACTATAGCTTTGACCTCCAATATCTATATCAGCTTGTTCTTTTCCCATCTTTCATCATACATTATCATACTTTTTTGTTTTGTCAAATGAAATACAGATGGTAGTTGCATATTTTAATAAAAAAAAAGATAATAGGTATGTATTTGGCTTTATGCAATCCGTAATTTTTTCGGGGAATTCCAATTTATCCCTGGCTAAAGAAATAGCCGGAGAAGCAAAACTTCCACTTGGGAAAGTGGAGATTATCAGGTTTGCAGACTCTGAATGCCGCGTCAGGATCGAGGAAGATGTTGAGGGAAAAGATGTTTTTATCATCCAGTCGCTTTCCAATCCCGTTGACGAAAACCTGATGGAGTTTCTTCTTTTGGGGGATGCCGTCAAAAGGGGAGAGGCAAGGAAAGTGATTGCGGTTTTGCCATATCACGGATATGCCAGACAGGATAGGCTACACCGTACGGGAGAAAGCCTCTCGGCCCATGTGGTGGCAAAGCTAATTGAATCAGTAGGCTATGATAAACTGGTAACTGTCGAACTTCACAATGAGGCGATACTTGGTTTTTTTGAAATCCCGGTAACACACGTTTCCGGATTGTCGGTATTCCAGACGGAAGTTGAGAAAATAAAAGATGAGGTAGTAGTTATCACACCGGACGCAGGAGCGCTAAAGCGCGCACAGAAGTTTGCCGAACATCTGGATTTGCCGCTTGCTTTAATCGAAAAGAAAAGAGATCTGGACCGTCCGCATACAATTCTCTCTATGCGAGTAGTAGGGGAAGTGAAGGACAAGACGGCTATCATTGTTGATGATGTTATTGTCACAGGCGGGACACTGGTGAACGCGGCATATCTTTTGAAGGAAAAAGGCGCCAGAAAAGTGATTGCTGTAGCCACGCACGCTGATTTTGTCGGCGGGGCTGACAAGATACTCCAGGACAGTCCTTTGGACGCGGTTTGGGTAACGGATAGTATAATAATTCCTCCTGACCGCAAGTTTCCTAAACTGAAGGTTTTCTCCATTGCAGCCACAATAGCCTCGGGTATAAAAAAGATGATAAAATGAGTGAATGAAAATTCTTCCCAGATCTGTTGAAAAACTTATTGAAGCATTTGAAAGGTTGCCCGGTATCGGTCCAAAAACCGCCAGCCGGCTGACTTTTTATCTTCTTCATGTGCCGCAGGAGGAACTGGATGAATTTTCCGATTCCCTCAAAAATCTCAAAAATAAAACCGTCTACTGTTCCAAATGTTTTAATATAGGTGAGAGTGATCCGTGTGTAGTGTGTGCCAGCCTGGATAGGGATGAATCAATAGTCTGTGTGGTAGAACAACCCATAGACATCCTTTCGCTTGAGCGCACAGGAAAGTACAGGGGTATCTATCATGTGCTTCATGGAGCGATAAACCCGCTAAACAATATCGGTCCTGATGAGATAAAGATAGCCGAGCTTCTGAGGCGGGTAAAATCGGGTAAAATAAAGGAAGTGATACTGGCAACCAACCCTAATGTGGAAGGAGAGGCTACGGCTATGTATATCAGACGTGAAGTCTCAATTCTGAAAGCTCAAAACTCAAATCTAAATGAGTTAAAAATGACAAGATTGGCTCACGGGCTGCCTGTAGGAGGGGATTTGGAATATGCTGATGAAGTAACTTTGTCCAGATCGCTTGAAGGCCGGCAGGAATATTAGTACTGTAGGAGGGGATTTGGAATATGCTGATGAAGTAACTTTGTCCAGATCGCTTGAAGGCCGGCAGGAATATTAGTACTGTAGGAGGGGATTTGGAATATGCTGATGAAGTAACTTTGTCCAGATCGCTTGAAGGCCGGCAGGAATATTAGTACTGTAGGAGGGGATTTGGAATATGCTGATGAAGTAACTTTGTCCAGATCGCTTGAAGGCCGGCAGGAATATTAGTACTGTAGGAGGGGATTTGGAATATGCTGATGAAGTAACTTTGTCCAGATCGCTTGAAGGCCGGCAGGAATATTAGTCAGCCCTAAATAATATGTTATCCAAAAAATCGCTTCTGGAAAAACTGAAAAATATACCGGACCCGGAGCTGGGTATTTCAATTGTGGATCTGGGTTTGGTTTATGATGTCAAAGCCGATAAAAATGGAAATGTGGAAGTGGTGATGACTTTGACTACCATGGGTTGTCCTCTTTTTGACCTTATAGCCGACCCGGTACGTATGGAGCTTAGCAAGGTAAAAGGCGTAAAGGATGTCACTGTGGAGCTAACTTTCGACCCGCCTTGGACACCTGAAAAGATGAGTAAAGAAGCAAGGGTGAAATTGGGATTCTTTTAGCGTAAAGCGTGAAGTCTTAGAAGTATTTAGAAAGTAGTAGGTAGTAAGTAGAATGTAGAAATTATGGGGAAGGCAAAGAAAATTATAGGTAAAATCATTGGAGGAGGATTTGAGGCGGTAAAAGAGTCGGCAAAACAGATAGCCGATACTGTCAGTCCCGGGGCGCTTTTGGAACAGGCACTGGGAAAACAGAAGCAATCAGAAAACACGATGGGTGATTACCTGAAAAATCTAGGAGATCCCAGTCTGACAGGTGATAAGCTGAAAGAAAAAGAGGGGGAGTTTAAGACTGAGGATGAGAAGAAAATTGAGGAGGCAAGGAAACTCCTGCAGGCGGCGGGCGGTTTGCCAGCACATATGAGATTGCCACCAAAAGAGAAAGAGTTGCGGCCTTATGAGCTGACCGTCCAGGAAGAAGAAAAAAAGAAAGCAGCACAGGTGGAAGCTCAAAAAAAACAGCGGTCATCCATGCCCGCCCCATCCGGGAAACAGCCGCGGGGAATGCTTTTTGGTAAAAGGAAGTCTGGAGGAAAAGGATTTGAGGGATTATCAAAAGATACAAAGGTGGGATAATTTTTTATGCTGCGTTTATACAATTCACTAACACGGAAAATTGAAGAATTCAAACCGATTAAATCGGGGGAGGTCGGATACTATTCCTGCGGGCCGACTGTATATGACTATGCCCATATAGGGCATGCCCGGACTTATATTTTCGCTGATATTCTACAGAGGGTTTTGGAGTTGAACGGTTATAAAGTAAAACGGGTGATGAATATCACTGACGTGGGACATCTGACTTCTGACGGCGATACCGGAGAAGATAAGATGGAACTCGCCTCGCGGCGAAGCGGGAAAGATGCACTCAGCGAGAAAAAAACGGTTTGGGAAATAGCTAAATTTTATACAGACGATTTCTTCCTGATGTTAAAGAAACTGAATATCCAAAAACCGGAGTTTATCACAGTGGCTACAGAATATATAAACGAAATGATTGAATTGGTAAAAAGATTAGAGGAGAAAGGATTTACGTATAGATTGGATGACGGGATTTATTTTGATACTTCAAAATTTCCATCATACGGAGTCCTTACCGGTATGTCTTTTGACCAGATGCAAAAAGCTTTAAGAGCGGGAGCAAGAATAGAAATGGTAGAGGGTAAAAGAAACGTGACTGACTTTGTCCTATGGAAGTTTAGTGTCGAATATGCTCATCAAGATACCGATGATTTTGGTAGTTTGTTTGGAAGACGACAAATGGAATGGTGGTTTGATGGACCATTTAAGGGACAGTTGTATAAGCGAGATCAATGGTTGGAATTAGACAGGATGCAAGCGATAGGTAAAATAAAAAAGAAAGATAGAGATGATTATGGGCGAACAATTGGGTTCCCCGGCTGGCATATCGAGTGTTCGGCAATGAGTATGAATATATTGGGTGAGACATTTGACATGCATACCGGAGGGGTTGACCATATTCAGATACATCATACCAATGAGATAGCCCAAAGCGAGGCAGCAAGCGGTAAAAGGTTTGTAAACTACTGGTTGCACGGACAACATCTTCTTGTTGAAGGTGAGAAAATGAGCAAATCATTGGGTAATTTTTACCGTTTGAAAGACATTGAGGACAAGGGATACGAACTTCTTTCCCTGAGATATTTATTCCTTACTGCCAATTACCGATCCTTGATGAATTTTACATGGAAGGCACTAGATGCGGCACAGACGGCTCTCAAAAATCTGTATATCCAGGTGACACAGTTGAAAGGACAATCGGGACAAGAGTCGGAAAGCCGGGAAGTTACAAGAGAAGAAGCAGGCAGGTTAAAGAGTGAATTTATCGGGGCAGTGAACGATGATTTGAATATGTCCAAAGCACTGGCAGTTGTCTGGGATACGCTGAAAAGCGGTATACGAAAAAGTGAGAAATACGGGCTGCTTTTAGATTTTGATAACGTGTTGGGTTTGGGTTTAGGATCTGCGGTTGATAAGGAGGTTGAGATTCCCAGGGAAATTCAGGAGCTCGTGGAGAAAAGGGCAACGTTTAGAGAGGAAAAGAAATTTGCAGATTCAGATAAACTGAGAAAAGAAATAGAAAATATGGGATATATAGTTGAAGATACGCCGGAAGGCGAAGCGGTAAAGAAAAAAGCATAATTACCCAAAAATTAACAGCTACCATCAACTCACTTTCATTTTCCTATTTTATTTTTTAGCTGTATCTGGTATACTATCGCCATGCTAAGAAAGTATGAATTGACACTGATATTCCGTATTTCTGTGGCAGATGAAAAAGTAAAAAAGACTTTAGAGGAAATCGGCAAAATCATTTCCTCTTCAGGCAAAGTGACAAAAACCACAGAATGGGGCAAGCGAGAGTTATCTTACCCTATAAAAAAAGAGAAGGAAGGAAAATATTTGCTTTTGGATATGGAAGCAGATGGAGATAAGATTCTAGGACTAAAGGAAAAGTTCAAGCTGAATGAGGCAATCCTGCGTTATTTATTTGTCAGACCGCCCGAACAAAAAAAGAAAGCCAAAGAAAAAAAGGATAAATAAACATTCGTTGGAATGGAATGCCGGGTAGAATTTCTGGCGACACGAGGAGGATGAAATATGTCAAGCAGATCGTTGAACAAGGTCATACTGATAGGAAATCTGACGCGGGATCCGGAACTCCGCTATACGCCAGCGGGCACGGCAGTATGTACTTTTGGTTTGGCAACCAACAGGTCATGGACTACCCAGTCAGGCGAGACTAAAGAAGAGACAGAGTTCCACCGGATTGTCGCATGGAACAAATTGGGAGAACTTTGTTCCCAGCTTCTGGCCAAAGGGAGGAAAGTGTACGTGGAAGGCAGACTGGCGACACATTCTTGGGCAGGACAGGATGGGGTACAGCATACATCAACCGAGATAGTCATTGAAGACATGATAATTCTTGACTCCAAGAAAGTAGTAAAAGAGGAAGACGAGATGGGTGGAGGCAGAAATGAAGCAGTCGAAGCGGAACCGGCTGATTCACCAAGCGGTGTGGCTGTTCCAACCGGATCAAAGCCAGGTAGCGACATAAAATCGACACAGAGTGATACCGCAGGGACCGGAGGAAAAGGGAAAAAAGGAGTAAAGCCGGCAGAGAAAAAAGATGAGGCAAAGAGTGAAGAAACAGAGTCACCGGTCAGTGAAGATATAACTCCTGACGATATCCCTTTTTAACCAGAATTTATAAGCATTTGTTTGAAATTTTAACCTAACTTATTATGTTAAAAGATCGCAGGCGTACAACCCGAAGACGGATAATAAAGAGGAAAAACTGTTTCTACTGTAAACAGAAAATTGAACCCGATTATAAAGATCTGGAGACTCTAAAGCACGGCGTGTCTGACAGGGGCAAAATAATTGGTAGAATGCTAAGCGGTATTTGTCAAAAACATCAAAAAGCGTTGTCCAGCGCAATAAAAAGGGCACGCTATATAGCTATTTTGCCATATGTCGTCCGACCATCATAATCCTTGACGATTATTAATTTAATACGCCCTGGTGCCTAATTCCAGAAATTTTTATACCTGGTACGGATTAAGAGACGATTGGGATTTAGAAGAGAAAAGTACCAGACTCGCGCTTAATGAAAGTAACTGTCCAACTCCCCATCGATGAAAAGACACGAATTTTAGTTGACACTGGTGACAGAATCGACCCAAGTATTCCTGTTTTTGAAAAGAGAGACGAAGAAAACCTCCAGTCCATACCCGTAGCCAAAATTTTTAAGATAAATCCTGTTTTTTTGCCTAAATTTCTGAAAAAGGGTATAGGAGAAAAACTTAGCGAAGGAGACATAATTGCCGAAAAAAAGGGTCTATTCTCTTCGTATCAAGTCAAGTCTCCGGGGGGTGCAATGCTCAAGGAAATTGATTTGAAGACAGGTGATGTTGTATTGATAAGAAATAAAGTTGCGGGTGGAGGGAAAGTTTGCCTTCCAGTAACGGGAAAGGTAAAAGCTATTACAAAGACTTGCTTAGAAATCGAAGTGGATGGGGAGATGTTTCAGTCCAAAAGAGGGAAAGGGGCTGATGTCACGGCAAAACTGCATCATATTTCAGGAGAAAATGTCGGAATTCTAAGCATAGACTCAGATTCAAACGGCAAAATTGTCATGTGTATTTCTCTTTTGCCCGAATCAAGCACGAAACTTGAGGCAATTGGAGCTGTAGGGTTAATCGCGCAACATGTTCCAGATGACAAAGAGTTGGAATTGCCATTTCTAGAAGTGGAAAAAGAAGTATATAATAGACTATTACACCATACGTCACGACATGTCTGGTTAAGACCTGAAAGCAGGGAAATAATAGTGTTAAATGAATAAAATTGTAGTGAACCATTCTAAAAAAAATCCACCGTTTTCGCTAAGGACAATCCGTAACCTGATACTTGGAATAGCTTTTCTAGTGATTGCATTCGGATTGGGCTACAATGCTGGAGTAAACGCAACAGGCCAAAATAATATTATCCCCGTCTCGCAGATTGCCGGCCGGTCTCCCAATAAGCCTGTCAGTGTGGATTTTTCCCTTTTCTGGAACGTCTGGGACAGGCTAAACCGCTATTATGTCGATAAAACAAAGATTGATCCTCAGAAAATGGTGTATGGGGCAATATCCGGGATGGTGAATTCGCTGGGTGACCCTTATACAGTCTTTCTTGCGCCTGCGCAAAATCAGGAAGCTAAAGATGATTTGGGAGGTAAGCTTGAAGGGGTTGGCATACAGCTTGGTATGCAGGATAAAAAGATTGTTGTGGTAGCTCCCCTTAAAGGTGCTCCAGCGGTAAAAGCTGGGATAAAGTCAGGGGATGTAATAGTGAAGGTGGATGGTAAAGATACTGCAGATTGGACATTGCCTGAGGCTGTAACCAAAATACGCGGGCCAAAAGGTACAAGTGTTACATTGACGGTGCTTCACAAAAATACTGCAGTACCGGTGGACATCAAGGTAGTCCGCGATACCATAACCGTGTCATCGGTCGATTGGAATACAGTTTACGCCAACTGTTCCTCAGCAAACACATGCGCTATTGTACAGACGAACTGCCCAACATGCGATGAGGTGGTTTACCTGAAACTCAGCCGTTTCGGGGACCAGACGTCAGACGAATGGAATAAGGCCGTATCAGAAATAAACCAGGAGATGCAAAAGGACAGGCGGCAGGGCAGGATTAAAGGTCTTGTCCTTGATCTTCGCGACAATCCCGGAGGTTATCTTTCAGGTTCGGTATTTATCGCATCAGAGTTTCTTAAGGACGGTACTGTTGTAGTACAGGAATCAACTACAGGCGGAAAGGAAACTTACAATGTCAACAGGAAAGGCGCACTTTTGTCTATTCCTATGGTTGTTCTCATAAATAAAGGTACGGCTTCAGCCGCTGAGATTGTAGCCGGAGCTCTCCATGAGAGAGGAAGGGCAAGACTGGTTGGTGAGACATCTTTTGGCAAAGGTAGCGTGCAGGAAGCGCAGGATTTGCCCGGAGGCGCAGGAATACATATTACAGTTGCCAAGTGGCTACTGCCGTCGGGTAAATGGATAAACGGTACAGGGATTGATCCCGATGTCAAAGTGGCAAATGACGATACTAAGCCTGACGAGGATCTGCAACTGCAAAAAGCAGTAGAAACCTTGGTCAAGTAAATTTATTTCCGGATATATATTGAAATAAATTTTCATTCCTCTTAAAATATTTATTTATGAAAAGAATAATTCTGTTAGTGTTGTTGATTATTGTACTTCTAGCATATGGTGCGGCAAACGGACAGTGGCAGCTGCAATTGAGTAAATTGGGTCAACTTTTGCCACAAAATTCATCAAACTCGCAACCTGCCGAAAAAATCAAAATTGTCAGCGAAGAGTCGGTAGTGACGGATGTGGTGGATAAAGTTTCGCCATCGGTGGTGACAGTCTCCATCGTCACCACACAAGGCTCAAGCGGCTTATATGACTTAAATCCTTTTGACCCTTTTGGCTTTTTTGGGGATCAGCAGTTGCCGCCTTCAGGCGGCAGCCAGGGCCAGAGCCAACAGCAACAACAGGATATAGGATCAGGTTTTATAGTAGATCAAGATGGAATGATCGTAACCAATAAACATGTGGTTTCAGACACTACTGCCAAGTATAAAGTGATCACCAAAGACGACAAAACATATGAAGTGCAAAATATCTACCGTGATCCGGCCAACGATCTGGCGATTCTCAAGATCAACGCTAGCGGATTAAAACCGGTAGCCATGGGGGATTCCTCGAAACTGAAAGTGGGGCAGATGGCCATTGCAATCGGGACTGCTTTAGGAGAATTTAGAAATACTGTTACAACCGGTGTCATTTCAGGATTAGGTAGAGGAATTACTGCCGGTAGTCCGTATGAAGGTTATGTGGAGAGACTGGATAATGTGATACAGACTGATGCGGCAATAAATCCTGGAAACTCCGGCGGACCGCTCTTAAATTCCAGTGGCCAGGTAATTGGTATAAACACGGCCGTTTCCCAATCGGGACAGAATATCGGGTTTGCCATTCCAATCGATGTGATTAAAGACGCACTCGATCAGTTCAATAAAAGCGGTGGTAAATTCCAACGGCCTTTTCTGGGCGTACGCTATAAGATGATAACTCGCGATCTGGCGCTTCTAAACGACGTACCTGAAGGCGCATATGTAGAAAATGTAGTGGTCGGGTCACCAGCAGACACTGCAGGTTTGCAAAAAGGAGATATTATAACCAAAGTGGATGGCAAAAGGCTTAGGTCCAGTGATAATAATGATTTAGCAACTATCATTTCCGGCAAGAAAGTAGGGGATAGCCTGAGTGTTGAGGTATGGCGAAATAATAATACTAAAACTTTTAATGTGATATTGGGAAGTAACGACGGTAGTCAGCAATAGAACCGTAAAATTAATCTGTAGGATTGGTATGGCATAAAAGTAAAAATTTATTGGTTTGCGGCTTCAGACAGAGTAGAAAGCATCTTGTCCAGTTTCCCTTCGACTATATCTTCCAGGTTATGCCAGCTTTTGTTTATGCGGTGATCAGTTACCCTGTTTTGGGGAAAATTATAGGTTCTTATTTTTTCAGCCCTCATACCCCGGCCGATAAGGGATCTGGCGCTTGACAGTGTTTGCATTTTTTTCTCTTCTTCAATCTCCCAAAGTTTGGAACGAAGAAGTCCCATGGCAATCCGGCGGTTCTGTTCCTGATTTCTCTCCCTTTGGGCAGAAACCACAATTCCAGTAGGTTTATGTCTGAGCCTTACTGCTGTTGCGACCTTGTTGACATTTTGTCCGCCATGTCCGCCGCTTCGGAAAAAGTCCCATTCTATATCCTGCGGGTTTATATAAATTTGAGTCTCTTCAATTTCCGGTAAGACCGCTACTGTGGCTGTTGAAGTATGAATTCTGCCATATCTTTCTGTCTTGGGGATTCTTTGTACTCTATGTACTCCTCCTTCAAACTGAAGAAGGGTATAGGCCTGCGGGCCTTTTATTCTTATTACTTCCCCGTCCAGATAATCTACCTTCCAGCTGCGGGAAGCGGCAAAACGCATATACATGCGTAAGAGGTCAGCAGCCCATATATTGGCTTCATCACCACCTGTTGCCCCATGGATTTCTAAAATGACCGAGTCAGCTGTTGCCCCATGGATTTCTAAAATGACCGAGTCAGTATTCATAATCCGTTAAACAATTATACTAACATATCTGCTGTTGCCCCATGGATTTCTAAAATGACCGAGTCAGCTGTTGCCCCATGGATTTCTAAAATGACCGAGTCAGCTGTTGCCCCATGGATTTCTAAAATGACCGAGTCAGCTGTTGCCCCATGGATTTCTAAAATGACCGAGTCAGTATTCATAATCCGTTAAACAATTATACTAACATATCTGCTGTTGCCCCATGGATTTCTAAAATGACCGAGTCAGCTGTTGCCCCATGGATTTCTAATATAACAATATCATTATTCATAATCCGTGAGTAAAATTAACTTTTGTATCTACTGCTGCTCCTCCAACTTTCAATTATTGCAACATCATAAATAAAAAAATCGTATTAAGTATTACGTATCAAGTATTAAGTATTTGGAAAATTATCTCTTAATTCAATACTTAATACGTAATACCTAATAATTTAATACGAATCTAACCATTTCCCAACAGCATTTCCCGCAGAGTTTTTGGGGTTCTTTCCTGGGCTTGTTTTTCCAGTTTCTTTTTCTTTTTGGCAGCGAGTACGGCTATTTGAGCTTGTGCCTGTTTTTGCTTGGCCTGGAATTTTTCCACCCTTCCCATGGTATCGACATACTTCATCTCTCCTGTAAAGAAAGGATGGCATTTATGGCAGATTTCGACCCTGACAGCTTGTTTGGTTGAACCTACAGTAAAAGTATTACCGCAGGCACAAACGACTGTGGCATCAGGATACCATTTAGGATGTATACTAGCTTTCATAAAAGTAGATTATACCATTTATTTTGCAGGAAGGGAAGAGTAGCAATCGAGCCTGCTTCCACCATTCCGGCCAGTTCCCGAACGTTGTAAATCAGAGGTTGGTGATTAGCTTTTACCGAGTCAATCGGCCGGTTTCCACCATTCCGGCCAGTTCCCGAACGTTGTAAATCAGAGGTTGGTGATTAGCTTTTACCGAGTCAATCGGCCGGTTTCCACCATTCCGGCCGATTAGGCTGTGAAGTAAAGCAGAATTCCACCATTCCGGCTCAATTTATTTCAGTTATCCAACAAACTTATGAAGTGGGGCCACAGTGCAGCAGAAGTCACCTCTTTAACCAATGTATCGGGTGCCAGTGCAGCAGAAGTCACCTCTTTAACCAATGTATCGGGTGCCAGTGCAGCAGAAGTCACCTCTTTAACCAATGTATCGGGTGCCAGTGCAGCAGAAGTCACCTCTTTAACCAATGTATCGGGTGCCAGTGCAGACGGCCCCCGGCTACATAGATGCCGGCAAAGACAAGAAATGATCCCAGGAGGTAAATTGGTGTGATGACTTCTCCCAATAGTGGTACCGCAATAATTGCCGCCACAACCGGATCGATATATGTAAATATTCCCACGTCCTGGGCTAGGAGACTTTTTATACTCCATTCATAAAGGAAATAAGCTAAAGCGGAGGAGAGGAATATGCCAAAGGCCAGGCCAATCCAACCGCGGTAATCGATCGTGTAAAAGGGATGGAGGTTTCTCATTTCCCATATAAACATGGGTAAAAACGTCAGGCTGCCGATAAGAAACGACCAGAAAGTGAGCGTGGCAGCATTATAATACTTCACAATTTTTTTGCTGAAAATGACATATCCTACTGTACCCAGAGTGGCAATGACGAAGAAAATGTTTCCCAGGATCCGCCCGTCAGGCTCATGGGTAAATACTGGTTGCAGGACGATAGCTAGAACTCCGGTAAGGCCAACCATTATTCCTGATAATACTTTGGGGTGGAGTTTTTCTTTGAGAAACAATACTGCAAAAAGGTATATAAATACTGGTCCAGAGGAAGCTATAATCGGCGCATTTATAGCCGGAGCCTCCTGCAGTCCCCAGAAGAAGAAAGTGATGTTTACCGTGATGCCGCAAAGGGAAAGGAAGATGAGGTTGGGCCAGTCTTTTTTCCTTATCCAGAAGTCGTTTACGGCAAAAGGGAAAATGATTGCCATGGCGCCGAAAAAACGGAAAAAAGCAAGGGTAAAAGGCGGGATATTTTCAAGAGCCAGTTTGAATATAGGAGAGGCGGCACCCCAGATACTGTTGGCGACAATAAGAGCAAGGATCGCCCTATTATGACTTTTGGATAAGATTTTCTGCATTGTCTTTGTTTGGACGGTTTTAGAGAAGTCATAAAGCATATTATGACTTTTGTATAAAAGTGATGGCATCGGATGGTGAAAGCGTTTTCTGCTCACGCGTTGGCAGGTTTTTGACTGTGACTTTGTTTTCTTTTGCCTCATCAGGTCCTATGATAGCTACAAACTGCACTCCTTTTTTATCTGCGTGTTTGAGTTGCTTATCCAGTCTGGTGTTGGGGTCGGAAAATAAATCGGTATTTATGCCGGCCGATCTTAATTTTTTAGCAAAATTTTGGGATGAAGGCAAAAGGTCTTTGGAAAATACCGTGACGAGTACTTTTGATCTGGTTTTTATGGCGGGCAGAAGCCCCATTTCCTCCATAGCAAGGACTGTACGGTCAAATCCTACGGCAAAACCTACTCCCGGAACTGATTTCTTGGAAAACCTTGAAACTAAGCTGTCAAAACGTTCACAGCCACACAAGGATCCGGCGTCAAATTCTTCAACTATAATTTCCCAGATAGTCCCGTTAGAATAGGAAAATGAGCGAGCAAGCGTGGGCTGGAAACGGTAATTGTCTTTCATTCCGTAATTATCAAGATATCTGAATATCTGATTGAGGCGCTCGTTGGGCTGATTATTTTTTACGGAATTTAAGATTTTGACGGCATCATCTTTTGTGTAACCTTTATTTTCCAGTTCGCTAATTACTCCTTCTTCGCCGATTTTTTCAAGTTTATCTATTGCCACGATTGCTTTGTACGGTATGCCAGCATACAAATCCCGGTCATTTATGACAGCGATGGGTTTCTTAAATCCCAGATTCTTATAAATATCTATTGTCAAAGCCACTGTTTCAGCGTCTGCTGTGCGGTCATCAATTCCAAAAATATCGGCATCACACTGTAGAAATTCTCGGGATCTGCCTTTTTGCGGTTTCTCGGAACGCCAGACAGTCTGTATTTGGTATCTTTTGAAAGGCAAAGTGATTTTATCAGGATACTGGGCAATAAGCCGGCAGGTAGGAACAGTCTGGTCGTAGCGAAGAGCCACTTTGCGTCCTCCAGTGTCTGTAAACCGGTAAAAAAGCTTCTCATCTTCGCCGATGTTGCCCGTAAAGACCTCAATATATTCTATAGCCGGAGTCTCTACCGGTTCAAAACCGTAAAGCTCAAAAGTGCGCCTTATGATATCGATGACATACTGGCGTTTCATCGCTTCCTCAGGCAGAAAGTCACGGAAGCCTTTTAATGTCTGTGGAGTAATCATATTATCTGTAACGTTTTATCCGACTTGGACAATATTTCAATTCCGTCTTCCTTTAATACTACCAAATCTTCAATTCTTGTGCCAGCAAAGCCTTCTATATAAATGCCCGGTTCCACAGTCACGACCATGTTTTTTGTCATAATGTCAGGACTGTCCTTTTTCAGCCTGGGGGCTTCATGGATGTTTAATCCCACTCCGTGTCCCAATCCGTGCAAATACTCGGGAAATCCGGCATTTTTTATTATCTCTTTGGCAATGATATCTATTTCATGGCCAGTTTTACCGATTCTCAGATGCGACATAACCGCCTCTTGCGCTGAAAGAACTGTTTGGAAAATTGTGACTATTTTATCGTTTTTGGGACTTCCCCAAAAGACTACTCGTGTCATGTCAGAGCAATAACCGTGTATCTTAGCTCCAAAATCTAAAAGTATTAAATTGTTATTTGTTATTTGTTTTTTGTTTGGAAGATAGTGTGGGATTGCCGCATTCTCGTCAAACGCCACGATGGGGGAAAAGGCGATGTCGTCTGCCTTTTTCTTTATAAAAAATTCCAACTCGAGCGCCAATCCGTGTTCGGTAACGCCTTTTCTTATTTTTGTCTTGATAAACTCAAAAGCGTCATCCGTTATCGCTGCCGCCTGGCTGATATAACCGATTTCTTCTTCATCCTTTATTTCTCGCAACTTCTCGACCAGGCCGGCGGTTTCCCGGAATTCAAATTCAGTTTTTGCCTTAAGCGATTCCATTTCGGACAGTGTCAGGTTTTCTTTTTCCACCCCAACATGTTTTATTTTTTGGCCTTGAGTAATTTCATTTAGGTAGTCGGTCAGTCTATGTACGGGAGTAATATTTACTGTTTTGAAACTGTCTGAACCCTTTTTATATAGGCCAAAGTATGTAGGGAAAGTCAATAAATATGCATCTTTTTTTGTGACGAAAAGGAAACCCTCCCGTTCATGCGGGGAAAGCCCGGCAAAGCCAGTAAGATAAGTGACATTTGCCTGATCGGTGACAAAAAGAGCACCAAGCTTTTCTACGATGAGAATACGCCTGAGCCTGTCCAATCTTTCTTTCATAAAGATATATCGTCTTCGTTGATTTTGCGAATTTATTTCCCGGAAATCAACTTGGAGAGGTTTATACTGATCGCAGTCTCAAACGCGAGAAGTATAAGTTATAATGAAATCAGGTTTTATTTTATCAGAGAAAAGATTGACGGTATATGACCAAACCTGAAAAAGATATCGATTTGCCCAGCGTAGAGAATTTTCTGCAAAATATGTTGCCCAGGGCAGGACAGATACTGCGCAGGTATTTCCACTCAGAGAATCTTGAAAGCCGCAAGAAGGGGAAACTGGATTTTGTCACGGCAGCTGATTTGTCCGCAGATAATTTTATAAGGAGTGAGCTTTCGAAAAATTATCCGGGTATTCCCGTTCTTACGGAAGAGACGGCACCGGCTGATTTTATGCCGCTTCTTTCAGAAGAATATTTGTGGGTAGTGGACCCTTTGGACGGGACGGCCAATTTTGCCCGGGGAGACAGTAATTTTTCCATTTCCGTTGCTTTGGTATCAAAAGGTAAGCCTATAGTGGGTGCACTTTTTGCGCCGATATCAAGCAGGCTGTTTTGGGCAAGGGATGGTAAAGACGGTGCTTTTTGGAATGGCAGAAATATACACGTTTCACCCGTAAACGAGCTGTCTGAGTCAATTGTTTGCACCGATTGGTCACATATTTTGTCTACCAGGGATGAAACCACTGATTTTTTGCATAAAGTTTACGGTGAAGTGAGGCAGATAAAAATATTGGGTTCTGCGGCGACGGATTTGACGCTTTTAGCCCGCGGTGGAGTGGATATATACCACCATGTACATCTTTACCCGTGGGATGTGGCAGCCGCGGCATTTTTGGCGCAAAAGGCAGGGGCAGTGGTGACAGACGAGAAGGGAAGAGCATGGGACGCCTTCACACCGGGGATTTTGGCTGCCAATCCTGTACTTCACGGAAAATTATTGAATTTATTGGCAATGCCATAGGAGTTATTTTTTCTTTGGAGTCTGGGTGGGTGTGGGTGAAGGACTTGTTTGGGGAGTGGTGCTTATCTGTGTCGTAGGTAACGAGATAGTTATCATCCTTATTGCCGACATGCGGTTTTGCTCCTTGGCGTTGGGAGTGCCGACAGTCTGGGCGATATCTCCTATTTGCAGTTTGGAAAATCCGCTTTTTATAAAACCTTTATCCGGGGTATATGAATATATTTTAGTATAAGTTTCAATATCGACAGTGATATTGCCCTCAGGTTCTTTTATCGTGACAGTATAGTTTGATTTGTCTATATCTGCAATTTTGCCCACGCTATGCACTCCGGACGTTTCAATGTAAATATACTTCCCAGAAAGTGTTGATTTGGTGTCATCAAAATAACCAAGGGCTGTAATTTCATCACCCACGCTGATTTTCTTTATACTTATTTGGTTGTCTTGGGCGGATGTCGTCAGATCGTAAAAAGTGGCATCACTGGCATAGCTTACGGGAAAGTCACCTTTATCGGTTTTGACAGTAATAGTGGTATCACTTATTGATTTGACTGTTCCAGTGACCCCGCCTTTTTCATTGGCTCTAAGCTGGGCGACTTTGGTGGCAATTTTATCTTTTAATATCTCAATTTTCTTCAGCTTATCAAGTAGGTTGGCTGAATCAGAAGAGATAGTATCAGCGACAGAATCAGAATTAGGACTGGGGGAAACATCAGTTGGGGTAGGGCTGGCAGATTTCACATAGCCGGCACGGATAAAGAAGAGTACGGAAACTGTAAAAATAGATATAAAGATGGTAGTCAGGCGAAATCTCATAAATTTTGGCTCGTGTAAAAAATTGTTAATTCCTGTGCCGCGTTTTCCCCGTTTTTATCATAAGACGTGACATAAATATTGTTTGCGCCGTCAGTAAGGGGCATGGTGTTTTTGAAGCTTCCATCCCCTGTGGCCTCAAAAGCTTTACTGTCAAGACTGCTTTCCATAAGCACTACGGAACCGGGTTTTGTTTTCCCTTCAATGCTGACTGTTTTTTCATCCGAAACGCTTTTATCTTTGGGAGTTGAGATGGCCAGCTGGTTTGGTTTTTCTATGTTTACTGCCGGACTTGGGGAAACGAGCGATAACTTATTTGATGATAATGTAAGTCTGCCTTTGACGATATTGGGCAGATTGACAGCGGTGAGTGCCGTGGCACATCCGATAAAAAAGCCTATTACGAGGGCGATAACAATGTCCCTTTTCATAAGTTTGGGAATAATATTCCAATCTTAATTTCCAATTATACCCCTTGTCAAGATATGGTAAAAGTGTTAAAAATTGATTTACCAAATTCAGAATAATTAATTCAATAAAACACAATGGAGATTACATATTTAGGCCATTCGTCTTTTAAGTTACGCGGTAGATCAGCTGTAGTTGTCACTGATCCTTATAACCCTGAAAAGACAGGGATGAAATTTCCCAAAGTGGCAGCAGACATAGTCACAATTTCACATGGACATGCAGACCACAGTTGGGGAGAGGGTGTAGAAGGAGATCCTCTTATTATTTCCGGCCCGGGTGAATATGAGTCCAAAGGGATCAAGATATTCGGGCTTTCCACTTACCATGACCAATCAAAAGGCAGTGAAAGGGGACTGAATACAATTTATCGGATTGAGATAGACGGCATTTATATTGTGCATCTTGGTGATTTGGGACATAAGCTGGATGATAAGACTCTTGACGCCCTGGATGGGGTAAATGTGCTTTTAATTCCGGTGGGTGGCTATTATACCATATCTGCCGATATTGCCTCTGAGGTGGTTTCCCAAGTAGAGCCTGATATAGTGATACCTATGCATTACAGGACTGAAAGCCATAAAGCTGAGTCATTTGCCAAGGTGGCGACTCTTGATGTATTTCTCAAACAGATGGGTAAGGAGAATCTGGCGCCGGTGCCGAAGCTTTTGGTGACAAAAGATAAATTACCGTCAGAAATGACAGTGGTGGTAATGGAATAATTAAAATCTCAAATCTCAAAACTCAAACGTCAAAACAGCAGTTTTTAATTTTAGTTAAATTTCCACTGGAGTTGAACTATGGCTGAAGCAAGAATACCTCCTCATGATGAGCAGTTTTTAATTTTAGTTAAATTTCCACTGGAGTTGAACTATGGCTGAAGCAAGAATACCCCCTCATGATGAGCAGTTTTTAATTTTAGTTAAATTTCCACTGGAGTTGAACTATGGCTGAAGCAAGAATACCCCCTCATGATGAGCAGGCAGAAGCCAGTGTGTTGGGTGCCATACTTATTGATAAAGACGCTTTGGCAGATGTGGTTGATTTCCTCAGGCCGGAATTTTTTTATAAGGATGCACACAATCATATTTATGCCGCGATGATGGCTCTTTTTGAGCGGCATGAGCCGGTTGATATCGTCACTGTTACCTCACAACTGAAAAAAATGGGCAAATACAAGGATGTTGGAGGCACAGCATACCTGACAGATCTGACCAATGTCGTACCCACTTCTGCCAATATTGAGGTATACAGCAATATAGTGACGGATAACTATGTCAAGCGGCGTCTCATCGAAAGTTCAGGCAGGATAAGTGAGTCTGCTTTTGGTGACCAGTCGGATGTAAAGATGCTTCTTGATAAAGCAGAGAGCGACATATTGTCCATTGCTCTGAAAAGATCAAGACAGGATTTTGTACAGGTGAAGGATGCGCTGGCGGAAAGCTTTGACAGGCTGGATGAATTGCACAAGAGAGGTTCATCACTTCGGGGCGTGCCTACAGGATTTTCCGATTTAGACAACAAATTGGCTGGACTGCAGGATTCCAACCTGGTGATACTAGCCGCCCGTCCAGGACAAGGAAAAACAGCTTTTGTCCTAAATATTGCCCAGTACGTTTCGCTGGCGCAAAAGCAGGCTGTCGGCATATTTTCTTTGGAGATGAGCAAGGAAGAGTTAGTAGATAGGTTACTTGTAGCGCAGGCTGATGTAGATGCCTGGAGGCTGAAAACCGGCAGACTAAATGATGATGATTTTACTAGGCTTTCAGAAGCGATGGGGGAGCTATCCGAAGCGCCAATTTTTATTGATGATACGCCGGGTATAAATCTTTTTGAAATGAGGACTAAGGCCCGTCGGCTTCAGGTAAGTCACAACGTGAAACTTCTTATTGTTGACTATCTGCAGCTGGTAGACCCCGGCCGCCGGTATGATAATAGGGTGCAGGAAGTATCGATAGTGTCACAATCCTTAAAAAATCTTGCCAGGGAATTAAAGATTCCGGTACTTGCTGTTTCCCAGCTTTCACGTGCTGTTGAAGCAAGAGGTACGAAGGTGCCGCAGTTGGCGGATCTTCGTGAGTCAGGTGCCATAGAGCAGGATGCAGATGTAGTGATGTTTCTATACCGTGAGGAGCAAGAGTTGGAGAAATGGGATCATCAGATAGTCAAGCTTCTAATCGCCAAGCACAGAAACGGAGCTTTGGGGGAGATAGACCTTATTTTCAAAGGTGACAGAATAAGGTTCTACAGTATGGAAAAGACAGCTGAAACGGAACAGAGCGCATAGATTTTGTAGTTCAGGTGATAGAATAAGGTTCTACAGTATGGAAAAGACAGCTGAAACGGAACAGAGCGCATAGATTTTGTAGTTCAGGTGATAGAATAAGGTTCTACAGTATGGAAAAGACAGCTGAAACGGAACAGAGTGCATAGATTTTGTAGTTCAGGTGATAGAATAAGGTTCTACAGTATGGAAAAGACAGCTGAAACGGAACAGAGTGCATAGATTTTGTAGTTCAGGTGATAGAATGATGGGCTAGACAACCGTGTGACATTCGTGCCTACACTGAGGCCCGACATTATGTCGGATCGAAGTGCCGAGGGAGGGACTCGAACCCTCATGAGCTTTGAGGCCCACAGGTTTTTGACCAGCCAAAAATTGTGCCGCGAGTCGGAGTCGAACCGACATGAGCTTTGGGCTCACAGCTTTTTGAGAGCTGCGTGTCTGCCAATTCCACCATCGCGGCATATTTAGGTGGGTGCCAATTCCGCCACCTCGGCTATTTCATAGA
The DNA here is from genome assembly GCA_023379265.1 of Patescibacteria group bacterium. Taxonomy (GTDB): domain Bacteria; phylum Patescibacteriota; class Microgenomatia; order 2-02-FULL-39-11; family 2-02-FULL-39-11; genus JAMCUI01. The sequence continues at coordinate 59,315 of JAMCUI010000004.1, read as the reverse complement.
ACAAATAACAAAGAATAAACAAAAAACCAACTCCAACTACAAACGACTGACCACTAAACAACCCGTTTTATTGACTCCCCCGATTATATTTTGTATAAGTAGTATAAGTCAAATAATTGATTCCTGCCAGAAGAATCCTACAATTTATTAATTTTCAGTTATTCTAAAAATTATGAAATTTCTATTGAAACCTACCGAACCGTCAAAGCTCTCCACAGATTTATTAATACAATTTGTTTCCGAAGGTGAGATAAGGAAGTTGAAGGGATTTAGTCAGGAATTTATATCAATTGTCAAAGACGCTGCCCAAAGAGAAATATTTGAAGGAAAGGAAGGGCAGTTTCTGATAGTCTCCGGACTGGGCAAAATTGAGCCTTACAAGGTGCTTTTTGTCGGGACCGGTAAGATTGAGAATGTCGACTACTATAACTTGAATAAGTTTGTCAGCCTGGCAATAAAAAAAGCCCAGAGCCTCAAGCCTGTAAAAATATCAATCTCAGTAGCTGATTTTTGGATAAACAAATTATCGGCACGAGAGACAGTAAAAGGAATTATTGAGGCCGTATCGCTTTCAGCCTATAAATTTCTTAAGTTTAAGGGAGAAGAAGAAAAATCCAAATCGAGACCGATAGAGGAAGTAGTTATCCATCTGCCGCCAAACAAGCTGGCTGGCGGAGAATCCGGCTTAGCGCCGGGCAAGATAACCGCAGATGCAGTCATATTTGCGCGGGATCTGGTGAACGAACCTCCCGAGTTAACCTCACCGGAATTTTTGGCAAATACCGCTCTTCTTATTGCCAAAAAGTCAAAAGGATCAGTTAGCGTGAAGATTATTGAAAAAGGAGAGATTGCCAAACTGGGTATGGGGTCATTTTTGGGAGTGGCTGAGGGAAGCGATAAACCGCCCAAATTCATACACCTGTCCTACAAGCCCTCAGCAGTGGCAAAGAAAAAAGTGGTGATAATTGGTAAAGGCATTACTTTTGACGCCGGGGGGCTTTCCCTCAAACCTGCCGAATTTATGGAGACAATGAAGCTTGATATGTCAGGAGCCGCAGCGGTGCTGGGTATTTTTTCCGCACTTTCCGCATTAGGACCGAAAGTAGAGGTGGTGGGACTTATTGCCGCCTGTGAGAATATGCCTTCAGGCCGTGCTCTCAAACCCGGAGATATATTGCGGGCGATGAACGGGAAAACTATTGAGGTTCTCAATACCGATGCGGAGGGAAGGTTGACTTTGGCTGATGCCATTTCTTTTGCCAATATGAAGGAAAAGGCTGACGAGATTATCGATCTGGCCACACTGACTGGCGCTTGTATGGTCGCTCTGGGACAGGAAATTGCAGGAGCTTTTGGGAATGATGATAAACTGCTCTCAAAAATAGAGGATGCGGCTAGATCGGCAGCTGAGAGAGTCTGGAGGCTGCCTTTACCCGATGACTACAAGGAGCTCCTAAAAAGCCATATTGCCGACATCAAAAATGTACAAGCCGGACGCTACGGCGGTGCAATTACCGCTTCGTTATTCCTGTCTGAATTTGTAGGGAAAACTCCCTGGGTACATCTTGACATAGCAGGACCGGCTTATGAAGAAAAAGATACTCCCATAGCGCCGTATGGCGGAACTGGATTTGGAGTGAGGCTATTACTGAGCTACCTAACCGGATTATAAATTGAAAAAGTACAGTAGCTTTTTCTGGATTTTCTTTCCTCTTCATGATAAAGTCTTACATTAAAGTAGCAAGAAACAATTCATTCCGGAATCTTTGGTTTGGCCAGGTTGCTTCACAGATAGCCCTAAACATGCTTTCTTTTGTTTTGGTTATCAGGGTATATCAGGAGACGCATTCCAACACCGCCGTATCGCTTATGCTTCTCTCATTTGGCATTCCCTCTCTTATTTTCGGGGTAATTGCCGGAGGTCTGGTTGACTTTTACGACAAGAGAGCTGTGCTTTTTTATTGTAACCTCATTCGTGTATTTCTGCTGTTTGCTTTTTTCCTTTTTTATAAAAATATATATATTCTTTTTATTCTTACCATTTTTATATCCATTATTACCCAATTTTTTATTCCGGCTGAAGCTCCTTCCATACCGCATTTGGTTGATAAGGATGAGTTATTGACTGCCAATTCGCTTTTTACCATCAGTTTTTATCTCTCGACAATAATCGGCTTTGTATCAGCGGGTCCCGTTATACAGATGTTTGGGAATAGGGATGTATATATGCTTATGCTTATCCTTATGGCGGCAGCTACTTTTTTTGTTTATCATATGCCGGCCATAAGAGTTCTCAAAAAAAATTCAGAAAAAATTGACCTGGATTTTATCGGAAGAACTATCAGGGACGGTTTGGTTTTTATCAGGGAAAATGCAAGGATAAGGCAAAGCCTTATTCTTATGACCTTTTCCCAGGCACTAATTGCCACGCTGGCTGTTCTTGCTCCTGGTTTTGCAGACCAGGTGTTAAAAATAAATCTTACGGCAGCTTCGTATCTGGTATTGGGGCCTGCTGCGGTAGGACTTGTTATTGGAGCTTTTCTGGTGGGTGGTTTCGGGCAAAAATACCTGAAGGGCTCCATCATACTGGCAGGGATATTGGGAACAGCCGTCACGCTTATCTTCTTATCGGTTATTACCAAAGCTGCCGCCCCGAGTATAAGTATATATATATTTTTTATCAGAAGTCACATACTTTTTACCAATCTGACAGTTGCAATTGTCCTCCTTTTTATATTGGGGTTATTCAACTCTTTTATAAATGTACCTGCTAATACTATCCTGCAGGGAGACACTCATCATTCCATGAGGGGGCGTGTATACGGTGTTTTGACTTCAATGACAGGAGGAGTTTCGTTCCTGCCGGTTGTCTTTTCAGGAGTGCTTGCTGATATCGTCGGAGTAGGCAAGACTCTTTTTATCATCGGTATTATTATACTCATTGCCGGTATTTACCATTATTTTGATAGAAGAAGTCAGTATACCATATTATAAAATTGAAGAAATATATTTTTAGTCATTGCTTACTTGAAAATAAAAAAGTTAAATAATACCATATAAAAATATTATGTTACCCGTTCTCTTTACCATAGGACCATTCAACGTATACGCCTTCGGATTCTTTTTAGCATTCTCTTTTCTTCTTTCCACGTTTATCATCTGGAGGGAAGCAAAGGAGGAGTTTAAGGAAGAGGAGTATCTTGACGCCTTTCTTCTTACCGGCATAGCAGGATTAGTCAGCGCGCGCATTTTATACATATTTATGCATCCGGGTGATTTCGGACTGAACATACTAAGGTATATAGTGGTGCGTGAGACTCCCGGACTTTCTCTGGTGGGAGGGCTGGTTGGTGGTTTCTTATTTCTTTTCTGGTACTGCCGGCAGAAAAAATACAATTTTGGGCATATTTCAGACCTTTTTTCATTAGCGGCAAGTTTTTCACTGGTGTTTACCAAAATAGGGGAACAGTTGGGTGGAGCAGGTTTTGGCAAGGCTACCAATTTCATTTTGGGCGTAAGAATTATAGGTCAGAGTGGCCGGCATCATCCCGTGGAATTATACGAAGCACTACTTATACTGGTTTTATCAATAGTGCTTTACTATATTTATAACCGCATAAATAGAAAGAAGTGGCCCGAGGGAATAGTCTTTTTATTTTTTACGATCTTTATACCGGTTATTATTTTCCTGCTTGAATTTTTGAAGGATCACCCCTTATACTTATATATATTTAGCGCCAAACAACTGGGTGCGTTTGTAATAATATGTATTGCCGCCTGGTCATTATTTGTTAAGTTAAAGACATCAGGGAAGAAAAATAAATTGAAAAGTTAGAAAGGTAATTATAAGAAATTAAATTGATAAGGAGTGAAGAATGAAATTTCCGTTAAACGTCCTGAAAAAGATCACTGACCATTTGAATAAAGAAAAGAGCAAAGTTGTCTCAAATATGTCGTCACTGAAATCGCAGGACCCTTTCTCGGATCCGGACAGGCTAAACGATAATGCGGCGTCCGATACGGATGCCAAAGAAGAAATATCTCACGAACGGATGGAGGCTTTAGAGAAGGAACTCAGGCTCCATCTTGAGGAAATAGAGCAGGCGCTGGCAAGGATAAAAAGGGGCACATATGGCAGATGTCTTTCTTGCCACAAGATGATAGATACTGACCGGTTGGCAATTAAACCTACTGCTCTTTACTGTGTTGAGTGTGAGAAAAAAAGGGAAAAATAACCTCCTTAATCAATTTCTCCCGGCACTTTCCCATGCTACTTAGTACAATCCCGTAATTTTTCGTACAATATCAATTCTTTCAATTAAGCCCAATGTCTTATATAGTTAAATTAGTAGCTGTTGCAAAGCCTGAGCCGTTTAAGAACGGATAATGACGCAAATCCGGTTATATTGGGTTTTGAAATGAGTTCTAGTGTATGGAAATAAAGATAGTATTTGAGGATGGGTATCTATTGGTAGTGGAAAAACCTTCTGGTGTGGTTGTCAACAGAGCTGAATCGGTAAAGGGGGAAACTATACAGGATTGGGCGGAGAGAAAATTATCAATTCTCAATTCTCAATTTCCGGTTAATGAAGCAAATGATTTTATTTCCAGAGCAGGTATAGTGCATAGACTGGACAAGGAGACATCAGGATTACTTATTATCGCTAAAGACCCCGAAACATTTAAGCTCATGCAGACACAATTTAAGGAGAGGGAAATAGAAAAAAGATATTTTACTCTTGTGCATGGGCAGATGCCATCTATAAGTGGGGAAATAAAAGCAAGCGTAGGCAGGTTGCCATGGAGCAGGGAAAAGTTTGGCGTTTTACCGGGTGGAAAAGAGGCGATAACTTTATATAAATGCGAATCTTTATACGGATCTTTGGGCCAGGAAAAATATACATTACTTACTGCATTTCCGCATACCGGCCGGACTCACCAAATCAGAATTCATCTTAAATATATAGGGCATAGTATAGTAGGGGATAATCTTTATGCAGGAAGGAAAGTTTACCGTAGAGATCAAAAGTTTTGTGGGCGCTTATTTTTGCACGCCAAATACATAAAATTTATGCACCCATACAGGAAGGAAGCGTTGGTTTTGGAGAGTGAGCTCCCACAAGATTTACAGGATACTTTGTCCAGCCTGGAGAAGATAAAAGACTATGACTAACTTCATGTTTGTCAGGAATCTACTAATTGTGCTTTTGACGGCTTTTTTGAGCGGATCCGTGGCCAAAAAAATGCGCCTGCCTCTTATTGTAGGTTACCTTTTCGGCGGTATACTCATTGGAAATTTTCTCTCGCACTACATTAGCCAATCAGGTGCGATTGACAGCATTGCTCAGGTAGGGGTGATACTGCTCCTTTTTACTCTGGGATTGGAGTTTTCTCCTGAAAAACTAAAGGAAATGGGTTTGACAATAGTCCTTGGATCACTGATACAGATACTCCTGACAATAGTGGCGTCTATAATGGTTTTTCCGCTATTTGGGTTTAATTTTTATGCCTCACTTTTTTTGGGCGCAGTTTTTTCCCTATCGTCTACCGCAGTGGCACTGAAGACGTTGTCGGATAAGGGAGAAGTAGAAACTCTTCATGGAGAGATGGCTTCCGGGTGGCTTTTCATGCAGGATCTGTATACGCTGCCAATTATAATCCTTTTACCCTCTTTGGGACTGGCGATGAATGGGGGAGGGGTAAGCGTTGCTTCTTTTCTGGTTTTCTTCAAAAGTATGCTTATTGCCGGTGGTACATTTTTCCTGGTGCTTCTACTGGGTAAAAATATTGTTCCATATCTTTTGGAAAAGGCGGCTGATTTCCGGAGTAGGGAACTGATGCTTTTGGCCGCCATATCGTTCTGTCTTGTATTTGCTTATTTTTTCCAGATGATGGGCCTGTCGTATGGGATAGGCGCATTTTTGGCCGGGGTACTTTTGTCCTCATCTTCAGCCCATCATGGAATATTTTCGGAGGTTAGACCGCTGCGGGACCTTTTTGCCACCGTATTTTTTGTTTCTTTAGGCTTCATGTTGAATCCCGGATTTATACTTTCATCATTTTCTCTGATTTTAGCATTGGTGGTTTTTGTCATAGTTTTGAAGTTTGTCATCTCAGTCGTTCTTTTATTTCTTTTGGGGTATCACACAAAGACCGCTACACTAGTTGGATTTTCACTGATTTCGGTGGGGGAATTTGCCTTTGTATTGGCCATTATGGGTATATCGGCCCATCTTATCACTCAAGTGACTTATATGACTATATTATCTGTTTCTTTTATATCCCTTATTATTTCAGTGCCGATTCTTTATGCCGGGGACAAAATTTACTATGTTGCCAGAAGCTGGTTTAGGACGAATATGCCACTGATGTATAAAGCTCTTTTGAAGTTTGACCGTATGCCGCTTGAGAGAGTTAGTGCGCTCTCAAACCACGTTGTGGTTTTAGGTCACGGTAGAGTCGGTAAGTATATCTGTAAGGCTTTATCCCTTGCCCAGATACCATATATTGTAGTTGAATACAACCACAAGCTGGTGAAGTTTCTCAGGAAAAAGGGAGTAAACGTTATATATGGCGATCCTGCTGAAATAGATGTATTGGAATTTGCAAGCGTCAGAGAGGCGAAGGTTTTGATTCTGGCTTATGCTGACAGACATACACAGGAGATGGTAGTGGTAAACGCAATGGCATTGAATCCGGGTATAAAAATTATATGCCGGACGCATTTTGATGAGGATCAGAAAAAACTTAAAGAATTGGGAGTAGATTCGGTGGTGCAGCCGGAATTTGAGGCTGCAATTTCCATGACGGAAAAATTATTACACATATTATTGGTAGATGATTCTGAGATTGAAACAAAGCTAAGACATTTGAGGTCTTACCAGGGTTTGGATTGAAGGGACATGTGTCTCAAAACACGGATGTTGTCATCATGAATTTATTTCAGGATCTAAACGAGGTGCTGAAATAAAAACCGCTTAGCGGAATCCCGCTGAGGCGGGACAAGTTCGGCATGACAATTATCTGGCTTTCATACGTATGTTCAGGATTGAAATATTGACGTTTGCTTGACTGGATTATAAAATTAGACATATGGGAAATTTTGGAGGTTTTTTCAAGGGGGACAAGAAAAAAGCCAAAAAATCCATCCTTGAAAAGAAAGCTCAAATTCTATCTCAAAAACAATCCTTCGTTTTGCCCAGAGTTGAGATAATAAAAAAGGGCAAAGATGAGGAATAAGCGGACTAGTACTGCGTTCATTTGATTTTCATACGTTTCTCAAAGCTGATTCAGGAGACAAAATTTTGTGGAACAAGCTGCTAATCTTTGTTTCACTTATTTTTCCTATATCTTTCAAAGCTGGTCCGGATGTCAATTTTATGAGACGAACTACAAACAGATCCGGAAGCTTTAAGGTACGAGTTGGCGGGGGAAAGTCAAACCCCAGACAGCGTATCCCAAAATTGATAATTTGGTGTTTGGCAATCATACTTTTGCTTTCCGGATTTATCAGTCTAAACAATCTAAACAAATGGGATGGTTCAAACCGTCTGACTGTAGTTTTGAATTCCGATCCGATGGCAGTTTTTACGATAGACCCCGTAAAACGGCAGGCTTATATAGCTGTAATTCCGGAAGAAACAATGCTTTATGTCCCTTATGGTTATGGTGAATATAAAGCCTCATCGGTATATAAACTTGGTGAATTAGACAAGAAACGTCCAGCGGGAGTGCTTTTGGAAAGGAGCGTAGAGAATTCATTTGACATTCTTATAGACGGGTATATTGCCACAAAAGGAGTTTCTTTTCCTTTCCCGATAAAATCCTCAAAGGATATAGCTGCATATAAAAGTAAATATTTTTCTTTCCTGAAATTACCTGGTATAGCGCTGGGTGTTTTTACAGGGGCAAATACTTTGGATACAAATCTGACAAAAATGGATCTGATGCGATTATATTTATCCATCGCCAGTCTTCGTAGCGACCAGATAAGACTTGTAAATCTGGGGGACAGAAGCGTTTTGCGCGATGATAAGTTGCCTGACGGTACTTCAGTTAAAGTGATAGATACAGATATTTTAGCGTCAGTCATACAGGATAACTTTCAGGATCAAGCCATCCGTACGGAAAATGTAACATTGGAAATTGTGAACGCTTCGGGACAAAACCAACTGGCTGGTCAATTTGGTAAAATACTGCGGAATATTGGGGCCAATGTTCTGGTAACTACTACCGCCCAAAATGATGTTTCTTTTGCATGCGTGATATACTTTACAAAAGATAGCCTAAAGACCAGTTATATAGTGACGAAGCTCAAAAAAAGGTACGGGTGTAAAATATCAGAGATTGGAAATAGTTCAGACATGAGCAACCAGACAGATATTCAAGTAGTATTAGGTGAGGATTTTGTTAAATGATTGTCAATTATATATTTATATTAACTTATTAACTATGTTGATGGCAGTTGCGATTATTACGATATTTATAGTTTCTCTTATTCTGGCTGTTAGATCTGTTGATAAGGAAATGGCAGCTCCAGAAGAAGTCAAGAACCTTAAGATAAATAAAAGGAAAAAGGTGAAGAGCGGTGTAATATTATTTCTGAAGGAGAAAATAATACATTATTCCTCTTCCTGAGCGTCGTCCTCTTCATTTTCCGAAGAATTATCATCTTCATCCTCATTGGTTTGTCTTGAGGTGGTATGGTGGCTCACATAATTTTTCTCAGAGACAAGAGAGATAAAAGTCGGTTGTGAAGCAAAACGTTTTCCTCTTTTTATCTCCCTTATGAAGACTGATACGCTGTTTTTAGTGATATTTTTTATATTCACCAGATAGGTATTGCCGGCTTTTGTAAATCTTATCAGCCTGAAGGCAATATCATCAGGTAAGGCTCCAATATATACATTGTTTGTATCTCTTATTTCCGCAGAATGTTTTTTAAGCTTAAATGTGACAGGATCGCCCATATTTAGATTTGAGAGGACGGATGAAGGCGCAATATTACTTAGCACTACAGTTTTTGTTTTACCCGGTTCTTCAATAAACAGGCTGGGGGAGAGAGGGAATATTGTGTTTTTAGAATTCAGGCCTGACTTGTTTTGTTTGAGTAAATTGTTGATCCTGTCAAGATTTTTCTGCGCGATAATGTTGTAGCGGTCAAAGCCGAGAATTTTTTTGTATATCCTTTTTGCATCATCAAATTTCCGTACCTGTACATAAGCAAATGCCATTCTGTTTAGTGCATTTATGTCTTGAGGATTTTCTTTTAATATATTACCGTTGAGGGAAATAGCTTCTTCCCATTCGTTTGATAACGCTGCTTGTATTGCTAAGTTAGAAAGGTTTGAATCACTCATAAAGAAGAATGAATAACCGCCGATGTTTTAAGGAAAATTATGCCTATTTTGTAAAAAAAGATAACGGTAGTTTAAGTGGCGGCTTGAGAAAAGTCAATAGGCGTTATAAAATAAAATATCCAACTTACTAATTCCCAATTATCAAATTTTTATTTAAGTAATATTGGATAATTAAAATATGTCCGGACATTCCAAGTGGTCAAAGGTCAAGCACCAGAAAGAAGCGACAGATGCCGTAAAAGGTAAAATTTTCACAAAGATAGCCAATGCGATAATTGTTGCTGTAAAGGAGGGCGGAGGGATAAAAGATCCTGAGAGTAATTTCAAATTGCGTCTGATAGTGGAAAAAGCCAGAAGTCTGAATATGCCCAAAGAGAATATAGAAAGGGCAATAGAGAGGGCAGCTGGAGGAGGAGAGGGGGAGGAGATAAACGAAATTGTGTATGAGGCTTTCGGCCCGGCGGGAGTGGGAATAATTATTGAGGCCGCAACAAATAATAAGCAACGGACTGTTTCTGACTTAAAAAATGTTTTGGAAAGGGGAGGAGGAGTGTTGGCTACAACTGGAGCCGTTTCCCACCTTTTCAAATATGTTGGCCTTATAACAATTCCAAAGACCGGCAATGACAATGATAAAGTTATGGAGCAGGCAATTGATGCCGGGGCAATTGACATTGACGATACAGGTGATGATATTGAGGTTTATACAGAACCCAAGGATGTACATAAAATAAAAGAGACTCTTTCCCAAGCGGGGGTACCCGTATCATCTTTTGAGCTTTATTACCGGCCGGTGACATCCATTCCGGTAAATGACAGCCAAACTGCTCAAAAAGTTTTATCCCTTCTTACCTCACTGGAAGAGTTGGAAGATGTGCAAAAAGTTTTTGCCAATTTTGATATTCCTGATAATTTACTCCATTGAACTACTTTCATATAAAACCAAAGAAGAAGAAACGTTTTGAGAGGGTTATTCCGCATTGGGATTTATTGGACTCCCTTTCTAAAAGACAGAGGTTTGCCCTCCAGACGCTCATTTTATCGGGAGGTCTTCTTTTGACCCAGCTTGTTTGGGAGGATTACAGGTTTTATATGGTTGGGCTTCTTGCTGTTGCGTCGTACATTTTGACTGCCTGGTCTCTTGCTGAAGACATAAGAGGAACAGAGTGGTTGCTTTTATTTATACTTCCTGTTGTTTTTACAGCCTCGGTATCACTTTTTTATTATCTGCTTCCAGCACGCTGGATTATCAGGTTGACCATAGCAACTGTTTTTGCTATTGGAACTTATGCTTATCTTCTGGTAGAAAATATATATAACGTAGCCGCAGAGAGATCTATACAACTTTTGCGGGCGGCGCAAAGCATTGGGCTTCTTATTACTCTTATTGTCATGTTTCTTTTGACTAGTATAGTTTTCTCCTTCAGGATGTCATTTTGGGCAAATATGCTTATATTGTCTCCTTTTGCAGGACTTTTGTCTCTGCAGTCTATTTGGTCAGTAAACTTAGAATCAAAACTTACAAATGAGGCAATATCATATTCCGTCATTATCGGAATATTAGTAGGGGAATTGGCAATGGTAATTTCTTTCTGGCCGATCCAGATATCTACAGTGTCTCTTCTTGTGGCGTCTGGTTTTTATGCGATGGTAGGCATATTGCAGCAGAAAATCCAGGATAGGCTTTTTGCCAACACGGTGCGGGAATATATTTTTGCCTTTATTTTTACCTTCCTGGTGGCTTTTGTTACTACAGCTTGGGGTTGACCGGTTAATTTCAATTTTTAATTTCCAATTTAGAATTAGGAAGTTTTATTATCAAGAATTTATTTAGTCCAAAGAAATTTAAAAGTTGTGGCGGGAATGGGGAAGTAGAGTAGTGATATAGTTTGATATGGTACAAAAGCCTATAGTATCCTATAGTAATGTGGATAACTTTTCACGAATATTTGTACCGACTTTTCACGGTATCACTCTCAAAGTGTAAGTGAAAACACATATGCCTGACTGAACAAATTAATTACGCATAACATTGTTAGTTTAGAGCATCATGACCTTCTATACTATCTTTATTATCCTAAAATACCAAAAAATTAGCCTCAACGTGATTGCTATGGAGCCTAATAAAGCCCTAAACTATATTTTATAGCAATTATCCGTATAGAGGTTTACAGTTTTCCTATTAGCTTAAATAAAGAGAGAATGGAGCATCATTATGCTCTATACCATAGATATTCATATAATAAATGAAAGTTGATTTAGCTTTAGAATTAAATATTTGGACTATTGCGAAGCCCTAAACTATAGGACTTATTTTTACTCTTACATTAAAGTAACGAATAAGAAATGTCGAAAAATACTTAGCTTCATAATAAAAGGATTAGAGCGTCATAATGCTCTCTAGTAATACGTGTACAGAAAAGGCATAATGAAAGATTAGCCTCAAAAATTAGAAATCAGAGCGTTGTTATGCGCTAAATTGAGTATAATTCCATATAGATAATCGGATAAATAGAGTATATTAGCCACGAAAATAGTTGTTTAGATTTTGATGACGCTCTATTCCGTATTTAATGCAAGTAGAAGATAATAATTTTAGCTTCAGATATATGAGTTTAGAGCGTTATATAGATCTAAATAGTGTAGAGAAGAAAAAAACCGAAAGCCTCTCTATGGACCAAACATATTCTGTCCAGCAAGCACTGTTAATTGGTTATTCGATGACGAACGGTTTATTTATTCCTGGCAGATTTGACCGGTATGAGTCTCTACCTTCCCCGGTATTTATTCTCATTTTTATGATATAGGTAAAGAAGAGAATCTTTCGTTAAAAAAAGGCCGGGGATATGGATTGCTATATTGTCGCACAATATATCTTTTGCGACATATATACGCACGGATCTCCGGAGAAGTGCCAATTTTTACCATATTCATCTGCTTAGATTTTCGTAGTGATATTTATAAATTAAGTTGTTGAATTGTCTTTCTTATTTATAATTCTCTTTTTCTTTATAAATCAGTTATCCGTCAAATTTACGATAGGTCCGTCAAAACTTCTATTATGTAAAATGCTATTTTCTCAAACTAAATAAAACGGTTCTTACCTTTTAGGGTTAAGATGACTAAATATACATCCTAATCAAATTAAAGCCCTCAAAAACGATTATAGGAGGCCAGGAATGAAGGTTAAAACCTGTATTTTGACAACGATTCTGATTTTCCACCTTTTTAATTTTCTTGACTGGTTTGTTGCGTTTTCGTATTGATATGACATTCCGGAAGTAATTTAACCAAATCTGGCACTTTGTTCCTTTGATTTTCCAGCCCGGACAGAAGCAATTTATGAGGGGTATATACTGAGTAACTCAATTGCAAACCGAAGTTACGTGAGTATATCGAGATGAGTTCAAGACGGATAAAATTTGACAAATATATATAGATGTCGCAAAATGTAAGAATGAAGCTATCTGAAGCGATTGATCAGTTTCTGATCTATTTGGAACTTGAACGGAATTGTTCGAGGTTAACGATCAGGAACTACAGGCATTATCTAAACAGGTTTTTGCAATTTGGAGCCTTGCAATCCCCTACTATATCAGATACAGACTCAATAAAGGCAGAAACGGTAAGGGATTACAGGTTATTTTTATCCAGATATTCAGATGACCACGGTCTGACTCTCAAACACATTACGCAAAATTATCATCTGATTGCACTTAGGGCTTTCTTGAGGTTTCTTATAAGGCAGGATAAGCCCACTCTGAATCCTGAAAAAGTAGAGTTGGGAAAGGCGGAGAGCAGATCGCTGAAGTTTCTTGATCGGGAGATGGTTGAAAGGCTTTTGAATATGCCCAATATCTCTACGCCCCAGGGCATGAGGGATAAAGCCATATTAGAGGTGCTTTTTAGCACCGGACTTCGCGTGAGCGAACTGACGCGGCTCAACCGCGACTCCATAAATCTTGAAAGAAAAGAGTTTGGTGTGATAGGAAAGGGCGGACGGCCTAGGGTAGTCTTTCTGTCAGATTCAGCAGTCCTGTGGCTTGAGCGCTACTTGAAGGAAAGGGAGGATACGTTTTCGCCATTATTTATTCGTTATGCGGGCAGGAAAGCTTCACCGGGACGGGAAAATGAGGCGGCAAGACTGAATGTACGTTCAGTCCAAAGGATTGTGGAGAAATATGTCAAAAAAGCCAGGTTGCCTGTAAAGATTACACCGCACGGGCTGAGACATTCATTTGCCACAGATTTATTGTCAGCCGGAGCTGATTTGCGCTCGATCCAGGAGATGCTTGGGCACAAAAATATTTCGACAACCCAGATATATACACACGTCACTAACCCGCAGCTGCGCCAGGTTCATCAAAAATTTCACCGCAAGTAACTTTTCACGTTTGCATATGATTTCCGTAGTGTTTTCAGATACTCATCTGACAAAAAAGTTTGAAAAGACTAAATTTGATTTCCTTACCAGACTTATCACTCCTGCCGATAGAGTGATAATAAATGGCGATTTCTGGGATGGGTATATTGTTAGCCTTGATGATTTTCTCGAAAGCGGCTGGAAAAAATTATTCCCTTTGTTAAAATCCCGGGAAACTATTTATCTTTTTGGTAACCATGACCGGAAAAGCCTGTCTGATAAAAGTTTGAATCTTTTTTCGGTCAGCCAGCGGAACATATATAAAATGAAAGCCGGAGGTAAAATCCTGCATATAGAGCACGGTTGCCGTATAGCTCCAGCTGCTGACGACAGGTATTTGTGGTTGCCTCATGGCCGGATACTGACGGCTGCTTACCAGTTTTTGCGGGAAAAGATACCTTTGGCCATTTTGGGCAAGCCGCTACTTAGTTATTATAAAAGTCAGAATAACCGGATGAGAAAATGGTTAAATAGCAATCTTCCGGAAAATACTGTTTTGGTATGCGGACACAGTCATCTGGCTGAGTTTAATTTAAGGGAGAGATATATAAATACAGGTTTTATTCGCTGGGGTTATGGTCAGTACTTAAAGATTGATAACGGGAAAATGGAGTTTATTGATAAGAGGTATTAATCTTCTATATCTTACACGCTTTAACTAGATTTTCAAAGAGACATGCTACATTAACAGGTCCGGTAGATCTGTAAAATCTTCTATATCTTACACGCTTTAACTAGATTTTCAAAGAGACATGCTACATTAACAGGTCCGGTAGATCTGTAAAATCTTCTATATCTTACACGCTTTAACTAGATTTTCAAAGAGACATGCTACATTAACAGGTCCTACACCTCCTGGAACTGGTGTGTAAAAAGCGGCTCTTTGGGCGATTTCAGCTTCATCATAATCAGACCGTAGTTTGTTATCCTCAGGGTGCAGTCCGACTCCAATCAGGATTGTTTTATTTGTTATCATATCATGTCGCACAATGTTTGACTTCCCTACACAGCTTACGATAATTTCCGAGGTAAGACACGCCCTTTTTAAGTCGGTTGTTTTACTATGAGCTATAGTTATAGATAAATTATTTTTCATCAAATAATTTGCTATAGGTTTACCACCAGTCTCTCCCCTACCGATGACCAGTATTTTCTTTTTTGAAAGCCAGCCGGAAAAACTTTCATTTTTATCATTTTTTATAGTGCTAAATATATTATGTAATATATGCATTATGGCTAGGGCTATTGGCGGGCGGAATAAGGAATTTTTGTGAAAGCCATCAACATCTTTTTGTGGAGTTACGGCCTTATCAAGTTTTATATTGTCTACGGTTATTGGTAGAGGCCTTTGGATTATGATGCCATGGACTGACCGATCTTGGTTCAATCGGTCAATTTCTGAAAAAAGCTTATTTTGCGCCAGATTATCAGGAAAGGATATTACAGATACTTTTACTCCAATATCGGCGCCGGTTATTTGTTTTTGCCTGACGTAGGCAAGCGAACTTTTATCCTTCCCGACAATAATTACCGCAAGATGAGGAGAAATATTTTGAGAAAGGATGATGTTTACCTGCTTCTTCAGGCTATTTTTTATTCCGTAGGCGATTTTTCTGCCGTCAATTTTCATTGAAAATGTCCGAGAATTTATTTACTTCCAGCTTTTTATGCAAGACAGGTAGCACCCGCTATTGAGTCATTTTTATCTGTGGAAAATCGCATCAGGATGACCCCTTGAGTAGCACGGGACAGTTTTGGTACGGAAATGATTGGAAGTTTGACTACTTGTCCCTTGTGGGAAGTCAAAACCAGATTTTGACAGTCGGCGGGTATAAGCTGCGCGCAGGCCACTTTTCCTGTTTTGGGTGTAACCTGGGCTACTTTGACTCCCTGTCCACCCCTGTGTTGCATGGGAAATCCAGACGTGGGTGTCTTTTTGCCTATACCTTTTTCCATTATTGTAAGGAAATCAAGTGACTTGCTGTCTGGACCAATTATCTCCATGCCTATGACATAATCTTCACTTCCTATAAGTATTCCTCTTACACCCATTGTGTCACGTCCGGTGGGGCGTACTTCTTTTTCTGAAAATTTGATGGATTTACCCTCGTGCGAGACCATAAGCACGCTGTCCTCTCCTGTAGATAGTTTGGCCCATGTCAATTCGTCACCTGACTCAAGTTTGATAGCTATAAGTCCGCTTCGTCTTATGTTTTCATATTCTTTGAGTTTTGATTTCTTTACTGTTCCTTTTTTTGTGGCCATGGTGATGTATGAATATTTTTTGCTTTCTTCTCCCTTTAGCGCGTAGGAAAGGACAGACGTTACAAGCTCGTTTTGGTCGATATTGATGAGGTTTACTATGGCCTGGCCTTTGCTTATCCTTGTGCCCTCAGGCAGATCCCAGACCCGCAGCTGGTAGACTTTGCCTTTATTGGTAAAGAAAAGGATATTGTCGTGTGTAAAAGCGGAAAGCAAATGCTGTATGCTGTCTTCCTCTTTGGTTGTAATTCCTATTACACCTTTTCCGCCTCTTGCCTGAAGCTTAAATGATGAGGGTGACTGTCTTTTGACATAACCAGTCTTTGTAATGACGATGACAGTCTCTTCATTTGGTATAAGCTGCTCGTCTGAGAATTCGCCGACTTTTGATTTGTAAACTCTGGTTTGTCTCTCATCGCCATATTTTTCTTTCAGTTTCAGGAGTTCGTCCTTTATCACTACCAGAATTTTTTCTGGGTGGGAAAGAAGGTCTGTAAGATAAGCTATTGTTTCCCTTATCATTGCCAGTTCATCCTCAATTTTCTGCCTTTCAAGGGCAGCCAGGCGCTTCAGTTGCATATCCAAAATCGCTTGTGACTGGATGTCGCTGAGCGAAAATTTGGACATGAGTTTTATCTTTGCGTCCTCTACATCTTTTGCTCGTTTTATGATCTCTATTACTTCATCGATATGGTCTACGGCAATTTTTAGGCCTTCCAGAATATGTTCGCGGGCTTTGGCCTCCCGGAGTTCAAACTCGCTGCGGCGTTTTATGACCTGGTGGCGGTGTTTTATGTATTCCTCAACGATCATTTTAAGGGTTAGGGTTTGGGGTGTGCCCTCAACGAGGGCTACCATATTTACAGGGAAGCTTGATTGCATTTCAGTGTGTTTGAAAAGATTATTGAGGACTTTTTTGGGTACGGCATCGCGTTTGAGTTCCACTACTACCCTTATACCATGTCTGTCTGATTCATCCCGGAGGTCCGATATGCCCTCAATTTTTTTGTCTTTGACCAGTTGGGCAATTTTGGCTATAAGCATGGCTTTGTTTACCTGATAAGGTATTTCAGTTACGATTATGGCTGATTTGCCATTGCCTATTTCTTCAATTTCGGCTTTGGCACGCATGATGATTTTGCCCCGTCCGGTGGCATAAGCATTTTTTATCTCTTCCATGTCATAGATTGCGGCACCTGTAGGGAAGTCCGGTCCGTTTACAAACTGCATTAACTCGTCCAAAGTTACATCGGTTTTCAGAACTGTTTGTACTGCTGGTTGTTTTTCCTCGCTTTTTTTCTTGACCGGTGAGGACTGGTTGTTTGAGGCCAGTTGCGTGATGTCGGATGTTTCTTCCTCTTTTTTTACAAACTTGCTTTTCCCAAGGGCATAAACTATGGCATCAACAATCTCTGAGAGATTATGGGGAGGTATTTTGGTAGCCATGCCTACCGCTATTCCGTCTGAACCCATAAGGAGAAGATTTGGCAGTTTGGCCGGCAACCAGTCCGGTTCCTTAAGAGTTCCGTCAAAATTATCGGAAAATTTTACCGTCTCTTTTTCAATATCAAGAAGCATTTCCTCGGCAATTTTGGCTAGTTTTACTTCCGTATAACGCATAGCTGCCGGTGGATCTCCATCCACTGAGCCAAAATTACCCTGACCCTTGATGAGGGGATAGCGCATGGAAAATTCCTGTGCCAGACGTACTAAAGCGTCGTATACCGGCATATCCCCGTGAGGATGGTATTTTCCCAACACTTCTCCGACTACCTTGGCGGATTTGGTATTTTTACCGGAGAAATGGAGTCCCATCTGATGCATGGCATAAAGTATGCGCCTGTGTACCGGTTTTAAGCCGTCACGCACGTCTGGTAGAGCACGCGAGACTATGACGCTCATGGCATAGTCCAGGTAGCTGCGCTTCATCTCTGCAGTTATCTCCGAGTGCTGTAATTTGCCTATGTCATTCATAATAATTTAACAATTGTTTTATAAGATTTACTGTTTCCGGCAGTCTTTTTACAAATTTCACTTATTTTTCATTAAAGTTACCATCTACTTTTAATGATTGGAAATCTCTTCAACCGGCCATTTCGGAAGACATTCTTGCGCGTAAACCTTAATGTATAAATCCTGCGATAAGGAGAGCCACAATATTTGCCACTTTAATCATAGGATTAATGGCAGGTCCTGACTTTTAATGAATAAAGCCTGCTATCAGTAACGCAACAATGTTTGCTACCTTTATCATCGGGTTTATAGCGGGACCGGCGGTATCTTTATAAGGGTCTCCTACCGTATCGCCGGTGACCGCAGCCTGGTGAGCCGGACTGCCTTTCCCGCCAAAATGGCCTTCTTCGATATATTTCTTGGCGTTATCCCAGGCAGCCCCGCCGGTCGTCATGGAGATTGCTACAAAAAGACCCGTAACAATTGTTCCTACAAGGAATCCTCCCAATGCATAAGGACCCAGGATAAATCCTACTATTATGGGAGTAGCTACAGGAAGACAGGCTGGTAATATCATCTCTTTTAATGCTGATTTCGTGACTATATCTACAGCTACCCCATATTGGGGTTTGGCTTTACCTTGCATTATTCCTTTGATTTCCTTAAACTGCCGCCTCACTTCTATTACTACCGCTTCAGCAGCTTTCCCGACCGCTTCCATAGCGAGGGCGCCAAAAAAATAAGGTAAGGCTGCGCCTATGAGCAGACCGACAAGCACTTTTGGATCAGAGAGAGAAAAACTGGCTGTCAGCTGCAGCGTGTTTAAGACTACGGATTTTGACAATTCCTGGGTATAGCTGGCAAAAAGGACTAAAGCTGCAAGACCGGCCGATGCTATGGCGTAGGCTTTGGTTACTGCTTTAGTTGTATTGCCGACAGCATCCAGAGCGTCCGTTACTTCCCTGACTTTTTCCGGCTGGTTTGTCATCTCTGCTATTCCTCCTGCGTTATCTGTGATTGGACCAAAGGCGTCAATTGCGACAACAATTCCGGTAAGAGATAACATGGCAACTGCAGCAATAGCAATCCCAAAAAGATTTGCAAGATAGTAGGCGGAAAGTGTGGCGGCTGATATCAATAATATTGGCAAAAGTGTGGATTTCATCGATATGGCAAGACCCGCAATTATGTTTGTCCCGTGTCCTGTATTTGCAGCTTGAGCAATTTCCTTTACGGGTGAATAATTTTTTGATGTGTAATACTCGGTTATTGCCACCATGCCAATAGTCACTATTATTCCAATGAGGCTGGCAAGATAGAGGTTAAGGCTTGTGTACATGCCGTTTCCTGTCATGATTGCCTTTGTGACAAAATAAAAGACTATGGCCGAAAGTACTGCTGTCGTTATAAGTCCTTTATAAAGTGCCGGCATAATTTTCCCGTTCTTGCCCAGTTTTACGAAAAACGTGCCTATAATTGAGGTGACTATGGCCGCCGCGCCGACAATTAATGGAAAAACAAGGGCATTTGTGAAGCCCGGCATAGTAAGCTGTGCCAAAAGCATGGCAGCGGTTGCGGTCACTACATAAGTCTCAAAAAGATCAGCGGCCATTCCGGCATCATCGCCAACGTTGTCCCCTACCAAGTCAGCAATCACGCCTGGGTTTCTTGGGTCGTCCTCCGGGATGCCTTTTTCAATTTTACCGACCATATCCGTCCCGACATCCGCTCCTTTTGTATAAATACCTCCACCCAGACGGGCAAAGACAGAGATAAGCGACGCTCCGAAACTGAGAGTTACAACCGGTTGTAAGTTTACTGCCGAGGGGTTTCCTCCTACGACTATATAAAAAATTATACTTAAAGCAAGAAGTGCCAGACCGGCAACCATTAGTCCTGTTACTGAACCTCCTTTGAAAGCAACTTCAAGTGCGTCACTTAGACCGTTTTTGGCCGCCTGGGCTGTTTTTACATTTGCCCGGACTGACACGTTCATGCCGATAAAGCCTGCCATGGCTGAAAAGGCGGCTCCAACAGCAAAAGAAACTGCAGACAGAAGGCCAAGTGTATAAAATAATATAGCAAATATTACCAAGGCTATTGCTGCTACTGTTTTATATTGCCTATTGAGGAATGCTGAGGCACCTTCGGCTATGGCGTCTGATATATCCTGCATATCTTTAGTGCCCGAAGGAAGTCTGAAAATTCTGGCGGAAAGAAAAAGGCCATATAATACCGCTAAAAGTCCTCCTCCCGCCGCCATTAATATGTAATTGTTCATATATCCTCCTAATTGATCAGGCTGTTTATAATATATTTATTATTTCTGCTATATCTAATATAACAAATCCTATATAGTCCTGCTATGTATCAAGTGTGGCGGACTTTTATAGTTCTGCTATATATCAAGCGCGGCAGACTTGATATGAGATTGGCTAAATCGTTTTGTGCACTTTATCAATACAAAGTCTATATATCAAGCGTAGCTGATTTAGCATGTGTTTGTATAAACCTTTTTCGCGGTAACACCTCATCTCCCATGAGCATTGTAAATACTTCATCAGCTCCTACTGCATCTTCTATCGCTACTTCTTTGAGTATGCGGTTTTGCGGATTCATGGTTGTTTCCCAAAGCTGTTCGGGATTCATTTCTCCCAGACCCTTATACCTTTGTACAGAGGGTGGTGTCTTTAGATTTTTATGCTGAGCAAAAATTTTATCTCTTTCCTCATCAGAATAAGCATAAAAAGCATCTTTGCCATACTGTATCTTAAAAAGTGGCGGTTGGGCTATATAAAGGTGATGGTTTTGTATGACATACGGTAGATGCCGGAAGAAAAAAGTCAGAAGAAGCGTTCTTATATGTTCCCCGTCTACGTCCGCATCGGTCATGATAATAATTCTGTGATATCTGAGTTTCTCAGGGATTAGACTTTCTGATATACCCATGCCAAGGGCAATAACCAGATCTTTTATTTCGGCAAATTCCAATATCCTGTCAAGCCGCGCCCTTTCGGTATTGAGAATTTTTCCTCTCAGAGGCAGTATTGCCTGGAATTTTCTGTCTCTTCCCTGTTTTGCCGTGCCGCCGGCGGAATTCCCCTCGACAATATAAATCTCTGATTCTTCAGGGTTGCGGCTCTGGCAATCCGCCAGTTTACCCGGAAGGGAGGCTCCATCAAGCGCTCCTTTTCGTATAATGGCGTCTTTTGCCGCTTTTGCTGCAAGTCTTGCTTTAGCAGCAAGGAAAACTTTTTCGAGAATGCGCCGGGCATCTGAAGGGTTTTCCTCAAAATAGATATCCAGTGCCTCATTTACCGCTGTTTGGACTAAAGGCTGTATCTCTGCATTTCCCAGTTTAGTTTTGGTTTGTCCTTCAAATTGGAGGTTTTGGGACGACATTTTGACAAAAACTACCGCCGTCAGCCCTTCCCTTGTATCTTCCCCTATGATAGAGTCTTCTCCGTTTTTCACCGCGCCGATTTTTTTGGCATAATCATTTATGCTGCGGGTAAGAGCCATCCTAAATCCTGTCAGATGTGTCCCTCCTTCTGTAGTGTTTATGACATTGACAAAACTTTCCACATTTTCGCTTACGCCGTCGTTGTATTGTATGGCAACCTGCATTTCGGCAGAATCTGTGGCCTTTTTGATGCTGATGGGTGCGTGGAGAATCTGTTTATTGTGATTGAGGGCTTCCACTAGCGACACTATTCCACCCTCAAAATAGAAATTGTCGCTTCTTTGGGTCCTTTCATCATAAAGGTGAAAGTATAATTCCGGCACGAGATACGCTCTTTCCTTAACCTGTTTTCTTATAATGTCATAATCGCAGCTTATGCCATCGCGGAAAATTTCCTTATCGGGAAGGAAGGACGATATCGTTCCTGAGGAAAAATTATCAGGCGTTATTATAGGCGGCAAGCTAGATATGTCAGTTTTTTGGCCCGTTTTCCAGGCCCCCACCTCTTTTACGGGAGCAAGCGGTTGTCCACGTTTATATTCCTGTTGATAGATTTTTTTATCCCTTATGACATTTACCCTCATTGATTCTGATAGGGCGTTTACCACAGCTGCTCCCACCCCATGTAGGCCGCCGGACACCTTATATGCCCGGCTGTCAAATTTTCCTCCGGCGTGAAGCTTGGTCATGACTATTTCCAGGGCAGAAGTCTTATATTTGGGTATTATGTCAACGGGTATACCTCTCCCATCATCTACTACAGTGACAGAATCGTCCTTATGGACGGTAATCCATATGTTTTGGGCAAATCCTGCCAAAGCTTCATCTACTGAGTTGTCGATAACCTCCGTGATACAGTGATGGACGCCTTTAAGGTCGGTAGAACCGATGTACATAGCCGGCCGTTTCCTGACTGGTTCCAAACCTTCAAGGACTACAATCTGTTCTCCGGTATAGGAGGAGGATGAGGAAGATTTTGAGCTCTTTGTGTCTGTATGTTTTACCACATAAAGATTATAGACAAGAGTAAAAAAATTATCAAGACTGTCCTGATAATCTTATTAAAATTTAGGAATTAAAAATTATTGAGGGAGGGGTGAGGGTTTAAGGGAGAGTTGTTTATTCGGGAAGCCTAAAAATAGAAGATCCAGTGTGGTTTTATAATTTACATTTCTGTTTATATATTCCTTGGCTGCCAGAACTTTTCTTATAAGAAGTGCCGTATCTGCCCGGGAGAGAGGAATTGTATTGGCGTTTTGCTGCATATTTTTTTCCAGCGCCGATACTATATTATCCATTAATATAATAGTATCTTCTTTTGATTTTGCCTGGGCAGCGGAAATTATCAGGCGATCACCTTCACTTGAGTTAATAACCTGATTTATAAGGTCAGAGATTTTTGAAACAGGGGAACTTTCGTTGTCATCTCTAAGCCTGTTTGAAATAATCTGGGAACGGGATATTATGGTTGGCAAAAGTCTGTCGGCATTATCTACGGTTAAGAGAAAATAAGTTCCCAAAGGAGGCTCTTCAAGAATTTTCAAAAGCGCATTTTGCGCCTCGGTTGTTGCTTTACCCATATCGTTTATGATGATAAGCCTGTTGCCTCCCGCGTAGGTTTTGACTGTTATAAGTTGGGTGATTTTTCTGACCTGTCCTATACCGATTGAGGGTTCGGGATAAATTGGGTGCAGATTGTAATCTGAGACCCCCAGTTTATTTACCATGTCATCAGTTGCCTTTTTTATAAATTTTTTATCAGATGAGACTAAAAGAAATGTTTGCATATTTTCTGCCCCGTACAGCCATTTTCACTCTTATCCTGAAATTCAGCTGCAGTGGAAGGTGGTCTATGTATTTGTTCTGTTGACAATTATACTCCAAAATGGAGATAATGAGATAAAGATTCTGATTTAACACTGTTTTATAGTGTAGTGGATTTGTTGGATAAATTATAAATAAACTGCCCATGGATAACAGCCAGCAACTATTAGCGATACTTGTTGAAGAGGGTTTAATTTCCCAAACGATTGCCGATGAGGTGAAATTGAGCGCTCTTAACTCCGGAAAAAGCACTATTGAAATACTTCTTTCCAAAAATTTGGTAAGTGAGGATGCAGTTTTAGAGGCGAAAGCAAAAATTGATCACGTGCCGTTTGTTTCCCTATCAGGTAGAGGCATATCTCCTGAGATTCTGACTTTTATCCCTGAGCCTGTGGCGCGGAAATACAGACTGGTTCCTTTTGATCTTGATAAAAAAGCCAACAAATTAAAAATTGCGATGGTGGATCCTCTTGATTTGCCTCTTATTGAATTTCTGGAGCAAAAATCCGGAAAATCAATAGTATCTTACCTGGCCAAAGAAAGCGAGATTACTCAGAAGATAGAAGAAGTTTACTCAGCCGGCCTTTCTACTGAAGTTTCCGAAGCTCTCAAAGAGACTGCAACGGTAAAGACTATTGACGCAAAACAGTTAGGTCAGATTATAAAGGAAGCCCCTATTGCCAAAATAGTGTCTACCATTCTTGAGTATGCTGTGCGCAGCAGGGCTTCAGACGTCCATATAGAACCGCAGGAAACGCGTACCCGCGTTCGCTATCGTATCGATGGTATACTTCACGAAAAATTAGCTCTTCCAAGGTCAGTGCATGAAGCTGTTGTCTCAAGAATAAAAATACTGTCTGCAATGAAGATTGATGAAAGGAGGGTTCCCCAGGATGGGCGTTTTAATTTCAAACTGGGAAGTGATGAGATCGACCTTCGTGTTTCCTCACTGCCTACTGTACACGGAGAGAAGATTGTGATGAGGCTTCTGAAGAAAACTGGCGGTATTCCGGATCTGCCCGAATTGGGGTTACACGGCATATCGCTTAATTATCTAAACAATGCCATCACCAGGCCCCATGGTATAATACTTGTAACCGGGCCTACCGGTTCTGGGAAAACCACTACCTTATATTCGGTTCTGTCAAAGCTGAATACAGAGAAAGTAAATATAGTCACCCTGGAAGATCCGGTGGAGTATGAAATTGTGGGACTAAGCCAGGTTCAGATAAATCCCACAGCCGGTCTCACTTTTGCTTCAGGACTCCGTTCTTTTCTTCGTCAGGACCCAAATATCATTCTTGTTGGTGAGATAAGGGATAATGAGACAATGAACCTGGCTGTTCAGGCAGCTCTGACAGGCCATTTGGTCTTTTCTACACTGCATACCAATAATGCGGCCACAGCCATACCAAGACTTTTGGATTTGGGTGCCGAACCGTTTCTGGTGGTGTCAGTCCTTAATGCTGTTGAAGCCCAAAGAATTACTAGGAAAATTTGTACAGCATGCAAGGAAACTTATAAGCCTACTCCTCAAGTTGTAGCTGATATCAAAAATGTTTTGGGCAAGCTTTATCCACCAGACAAACAGGATATTGTTTTATACAGGGGGAAGGGTTGTAAGGAGTGTAATAATACAGGTTATTTAGGAAGAGTAGGGATTTTCGAAGTAATTATCGTTTCTCCTTCGATAGCCAAGCTTATTATGGAGAGGGCAACTGCAGAAGCGATTGAAAATCAGGCGCGGGAGGAAAGCATGATTACATTAAAACAGGATGGATATCTCAAGGTTTTGGATGGGACTACTACTATAGAAGAGGTTATAAGAGTGGCGGAGGAATAAAGATTATTATGGATATAAGGGAATTATTTGCAGTTACGATTTCCAGAAATGCTTCAGATTTGCATCTTGTGGTAAACCATGTGCCTACTCTGAGGATTCATGGCGAGTTGCATGCTCTTATTACTTTCCCCCAGATATCATCTGCGGATATTGAGCAGATGGTCTACAGCCTTCTCAATCCTGCCCAGAAGGAACTTTTAATTGCAAATAGGGAACTTGATTTTTCCTCAGTTTTTGAAACCGATGATAAAAGGGAGTACCGTTTTCGCGGAAATGCCTATTACCAGCGCGATTCCCTTGCTGCAGAGTTCAGGCTTATTCCCTCAAGAGTCGCCACCGTAGAAGAACTTCATCTGCCGCAGATTCTGCATGAATTTGTCAAAATGCGCCAAGGATTTATACTTCTTACTGGCGCATCAGGCCAAGGTAAGTCTACTACTCTCGCCTCTATTATTGCTGAAATAAATGTCAGTAGGATGTGCCATATCGTGACAATTGAGGATCCAATTGAGTATGTTTACGCAAAGGGAAAATCAATCATATCCCAACGGGAAATGTATCAGGATACGCATTCATGGGCTGGGGCACTGAAAAATGTACTTCGTGAAGATCCGGACATAGTCTATGTTGGTGAGATGAGGGATTATGATACTATCTCTTCTGCACTGACTATTGCTGAAACTGGTCATCTTGTCTTCTCGACATTGCATACCAATTCCACTTCCCAGACGATTGACAGGATTATTGATAGTTTTCCGCCCGGCGTGCAGTCCCAAGTGAGATTGCAGCTTTCCATGGTGTTGTCAGGCGTTGTTTCACAGAGGTTGGTACCGAGCACTTCCGGGGGAAGGGTACCTGTGTGTGAAATACTCTTGGGTACAGCCGGTGTAAAAAATACCATCCGGGAGGGGAAAACTCATCTGATTGACAATATTATTCAGACATCCGCCGAAACAGGAATGATGCTTTTTGAGGAAAATTTGAGGCAAATGGTAGAGCAGAATATTATTTCCCATGATGTCGCATTGGAATACGCTTTGCGGCCTGATAGGTATTTACAATTGATGGAACACTGATGATCAAACACTAATTATGTCACGTTTTTCTTATCAGGTGAAGGATGCCGAAGGCAAGACTCAAAAAGGCGTGGTTGAAGCGGTTACTAACCAACAGGCTCTTTCACTCTTGCACGAAAGAGGTTTTTTTGTCGTTTCTTTGAAGGAGACCTCAAAACCGATCTTAAATCTTTCCGCTTCAGGGAGTAAGATAAGTTTTAGCGATCTGGTCCATATTACTAGACAGCTGGCGACAATGATTACGGCCGGACTGACGCTGGTTGAAGCCTTAAATATATTGCAACAGCAGATGAATAATCCTTCATCCCTCAAGCTTGTCAGCCAAATTGAAGATGAGGTGCAGGGTGGAAAGGCTTTTGCGGATGTATTGGAAAAATATCCTAAAGTTTTCCCACCGATTTATATTGCATTAGTAAAAGCAGGAGAAGCCTCAGGTAAGCTTGATGTGATATTGACTAGACTGGCGGATAATCTGGAGAAGTCAAGAGATTTCCAGAGCAAAGTCAGAGGAACACTGATGTATCCTGCTGTAGTCATAACCGGTATGGGTATAGTTACAGTAATAGTGATGACTGTTGTGATACCAAGATTGTCTTCAATGTATATGGAATTTGGCGTGGATTTGCCTCTGCCTACACAGATTCTCATTTTTATATCAAACCTGATGTTACACAGCTGGTATTTTCTTATTATCGGTATCGTAGTATTTGTTACCGCATTTTTGAAATGGAAACAAACCTGGTTGGGTAAACATATTTTAGCTACAATTTCTCTTAAGATTCCGGTATTTGGAAATTTGGTGAGGGAATCCACTTTAGTTGAGGTGACCAGAACTCTGTCGATGCTTGTTGAAGGAGGTGTCCCCATCCTTCTTGCTCTTAAAATTTCGCAGGACGCCACGGGTAACGTATTATATCAGGAGGCTTTTTCACTGGCTGCCAAAAAGGTAGAAAAAGGTTTACCTCTCTCAGAGCCGTTATCAGATCCCAGCCTTTTCCCTCCAATATTGCCGCAAATGGTGACTGTAGGTGAACAGACTGGAAAATTGGGTGACGCCCTGTATAAATTATCCATATATTTTCAGACAGAAGCGGAGAACGGCATACGTTCCTTGACAACCCTTATGGAACCACTTATCATGGTTGTATTGGGCCTTGGAGTGGGGTTTTTAGTGATGGCAGTGCTATTGCCAATATATTCGTTGACCAGCAAGTTTTAGTTAAAAGATATTATTGATTCGGATAAAAATCCTTTATTTTTCTGGAGGGGGTGAAAATTGAATTGAAAATTAAAACTGTCCGTTCATCTCTAAGTAAAGGTTTTACGCTTATTGAGCTTCTTATCGTTATAGCTCTTTTGGGAGCTTTAGCCGTAGGTCTTCTGGCGACAGTTGACCCATTTGAGCAGTTAAAGAAAGGAACCGATACTTCTACCAGAAATACAGCTGAGGAGGTTTATAATTCCGCTATCAGGTATTATTCAGTCAAGAATGTCTGGCCGTGGACGACTGATGTCAATGCTATGCAACTGTCCAATACGAATATGACTAGTGCTCCAAACGGCTACCTGAACCAGATAATAAGTGCAGGAGAATTGAAACCCGAGTTTATCCAGTTGGCCGGATCGGGCAATTTGGGCAAAATATACATGACGTCTACAGCTGATGTAAACGGAGTTACACAAAATGTGACCGTATGTTTCCTTCCTCAGTCGAAATCTTTCGGGAATGATGCGAACGCAAAATATAATAGTGATGGATCAACGGGAGCAAATTGTCTCTCCGTAACTTCGACGGGTACTGCCTGTTACTGGTGTATTAAATAAGTACTTTTCCCCTGTAACCTGCGTGTTACAGGGGACGGAAATAGGTTGAAGAAGTGGTAAAAGAAAAAAGATATTTTCTCGGGCTACTGAGTATATTTTTTATATGCGGTAGCCTATACTTATATTATCAATTAAAGACAATCTATGGCGGAGATGCAGGTGATCTGGTCTCCGCCATTGTGACAGCAGGTATTCCCCATCCGCCGGGTTATCCTCTTTATACTTCTCTTGGAATTTTAATTCTAAAGTTTGTTACGGGAGGTACTGCCGCTTGGAAAGTGGGGTTTTTATCCAGTATTCCTTCGCTTATTTCCCTGCTTTTTCTTTTTGATATTTTTTATATTCTGACGGGAGGATCAGTTTTTATTCCCCTTTTAAGCGTTTTTTCTTATGCCTTTCTTTATCCGGTATGGCTCTATAGCGAAGTAGTGGAAGTGTTTGCGCTGAACAATTTATTTATAATATTGCTTTTTTGGGCGGCTCTGCGGTTTACAAAAGAAAAAAGGAGCAAATATATCTATCTCTTCTCATTCTTCCTTGGATTGTCTTTTACCCACCACCAGATAATTATTTTCGTTTTACCAGGCCTTTTATGGCTCTTTTGGAAAAACAAAAGACTATTTCGAAAGACTTTACTGATAAAATCTATATTTCTTTTTATCGCGGGCCTTTTGCCATACATATATATTCTGCTTCCTTCATTATCTTATTCACCTCTAAACTGGCAAGGTCAGGTAACGCCTTCAAACGTAGTTGCGCTTGTGAGTCGCGCCGGCTACGGGACATTTAAGGTCGGGTCGTTTGTGATGATGGAACCGGCGCTTCGGGCTTTAGACGTCTGGGCGGCATTTAATTTCGTCTTTAACGATTTCCGTGTTCTTGGGATAATTTTAATTCTTGCCGGATCTTTCTATTTATTCAGGAAAAAAAGAGATGTATTCTTTATGCTACTTTTTTCGACCGTTTCTTATCTCTTTTTTATTTTTTATGCCTCTTTTCCACTTGTGGGGAATTTTCTGGTTGGTACTTTTGAGCGTTTTGTCCAGCCGCTTTATATACTTTTATCTTTTTTTACCGTCTTTGGTCTGTTACAGCTTTATTTGTTTATGAAGGTGCTCCTTGCCCGTTTGTTTTCCTCAGCCAAGAGTAATACGGTTTTAAGCCTTTTTGTTCTTATGTTTATTATTTATCCGGTAGGTATTTTTCTTATAAATTATCCCAAAATCACTATTCTCAGGGATGATTTTACTGCAGAAAACCTGGCTTATGATATTTTGTCCAGCCTGCCCAAAAACAGTGTTTTTGTCATTTCCACGGACACACCCCTTTTCAACACACAGTATGTCTACTACACTCAGAAAATACGGCCGGATGTAAAACTTATACATCTGGGGAAATTCGGCACTCCTTACTATTTTGACCAACTGAAAAGGAGTTATCCTGATTTGACTTTACCTCAAAATTCGGATGACACAGTATTCCTGTTTAAGTCGTTTGTAAAGGACAACTATGGTAAGTTTCCCGTTTTCAGCAAACTTGCTTTTGGTAATACGGAGGGAGTTTGGATACCCTGGGGTTTAGTTTTCAGATATTATGAAAAAGGTGATGTTCCCCAAAAAGAATTTATCCATAAAGAAAACGAAAAACTATGGAGTATTTATCATGATCCACTATCCGGCAGCCTTTCCCATTTCCAGAACCTCCTTTTGTCAGATAACCTGTCAATTTATTCTACCGCGCGTCAGGAAACAGGCTTCTGGGAGGCTAAAAACGGATATTCAGGTGATGCGGAAAAGAATCTCTTGCGGGCCGAAAGTCTAAATCCAGGAGACAGCGACAGTTATACCATTCTGACACAGGTATATATAGAGAAGAAGCGATGTCAGGACGCAAAAAAACAGATTGAGGCGGCAGAAAAGATTTCTCCCGATAGCCCGACAGTTTACTTTCTTATGTCGATAAATTATGCCGTTTGTTTCCAGGATAAGGGTAAGGCTGAGTTTTACCGTAAACTTTATGATGAGAAATCGAGAGGGAAACAAGTAGAACTGAAACAATTATGACCATTGTCGCGTAAGTGGTATATTTGCCCAGCGCAAACGATAATGGTTCATATCTTAAAATTACGGTGTGCTCTCCCATTTCCAAAGGTATTCCCCGTTGGGTCAGGTTTACTGGTGCTATTTGAACGCTTTTTCCGTCCACATTTGCAGACCAGCCCGGATAATAAGTGTCTGAAATGACAAAAATACCTTTGTTTTCAGTATAAACTTTCCAAATATTTTGATTATCGTGTGATTTTATAAGCTTGACATTATTTAAGGTTTCAGGGTTATTATTTACCGCTAAATGTTTATTTTCTATTAGAACAGTCCTGTCTGTTAAAATCTTATGATTTTCCAAAGCGTTGAAGAACTCGTCAAGAGTGGAGATGAATTTGGTTTTATAAGACATATAAGCATTTGGCAAGGCTGATATATTTTTGTAGATACTGATAGGCCTGATTTTTTTTGCGGGAAATCTGACCGTATCGACAATTTCAGTTTTTATCCCGTCCAGCCGATAAGGAGACAAGACATAGCGTATTCCAGCAAGCGATAAGATATTTTTAGCCACAGCGCTAACTGTAGCGATATTATTTTTGGTATCCCATTGCTGGCCTGCGGAAATAAACAGTTTCTGCCTTATGGGTACTAGACCTCCTGTGTTTACATCAAATCCCTTTAGGGAAAATAGTGAGTTATAGTTTGGATAAATATAATTTCTCAGGTAGGAGAAAAGTTTTATATCATCCCATCCATGTGTGAGAAAAATTTCATTCCAGGCGATTCTGGATCCGATATCAGTGACTCCGCCCTTTGGTTGAGCCTGTAATAGTTTTGCGGTTTCCGGGGGGGTTGTCCACCAATTGGCTGGTGTTGTCGGCGGGTATGAATATGAGAAGTGATACTCGTCCCCTACTATTCCCCCTGCCAGTAAGCAAAGTAGGAAAAGTACAGTTATAAGCTTGGTTTTATATAAAGCAGATTTTTTATATACACCTCTTATGCTTTCTAAAGTCTTATGCAGCAAAATTGCTACCAGAAAAGCGAGCGAAAAATCAGTTAAGAGGAGAAATTTTGAAGGCACGCGGAAAAAAGAAAAAGGTGGAAAGGAAAAAACGAAATATAATGGGGAATTTTTTCCCAAAACAAGAAGTAGGGAAAAAAATAACATTACAGCGGCGATTCTTACCCTTTTATCCCTGAAAAACAGCAGGCAGGCAAGGGCCATGGTAAGAGGAATTATTCCTATATATCCCGTATTTTCCCAAAAAACACCCCAATCGTTGCTAAACTGAGGATAAGTGCCGTTTGCGGGGCTGCCAAAAAAATATGGTTTGAGAAAGGTGACAAACTCTTTGAAAGAAAAGGGATAAGCCGTCACCGTATTATAATCCAGGCCGGCTTTTCTTGTTGATTGTTTCCAGAGTTCAATTGTCGGGAAAAGCTGGATTGCTGAGAGTAAAAAGGTTAAAAGAAGTGCCGATAAGAATAGTCCCGATTTATAGAGGAAATGAGATATAGACGTATTTTTTCTATCAAATATATATAACATGAGAAATATCATTGCTGCCCCAATAAGGGTGATAAATACAATATAAAAATGACCCGTAAATATCTGTTGGGAAAGCAGGAATGAAGTCAGAATTATTGATTGCAGGTTGTGTTTTTTCTTCCAAAGCCTTACTACGGACCAATAGATAAGGGGGAGCAGTGAGGCTGCCTGGATGAGATCAAAATGGTTGAGGTGGACTGATAAATATCCTGAAAAGGTAAAAACTGTAGCGGCGGCAATTGAGGCGGTTTTTGATAAATTTAAAATCCTGAAGAATAAAAATGAACCGGCAAAGATTAGAACGTACGCAAAGAGAAGATTTAGATTGTATGCTGTAATAAACGGGAGAAACCGGAAAGAGATCAGATTCGGCAGATAGAAGGTCCCTATTTGTCCTTCCGCAAGGATTGGAAATCCACCACCAAGATAAGGAGTCCATAAAGGCCAGTTTTTGCTTCTTAACGATTGAGAAAGGATAAATTTTAGTGGCAGGTTAAGATGTAACACGTCGCTCTCGCCAAAATCCGGGATCATAAAGAGTGAGGGATTGGGAAAGAAAAGCCTGAAGAAAAAAAATGAAATCAATAACGCAGGGATGAGTAGAAGAAGGATATTGTGATAAACTAATCCTATGGCAAACCTAAGCTTTATTATTGTCTTTTTATCCATAATAGTCACTACTTTTAACAGAGGTTTCTTGAGTTTTGCCGGAATTTTAATTGCCGTCTCAGTTTTATTTCTCCTTTTTATAGTCTATTTTTACAGAAATAAAATCAATAAGGATGTATCAAATTCTGAAACGTTAGCGCTTTATTCTCTTGTTGTCTCATATTCATTATTTATGTTTTTTTCGGGCGGAATTTATCAGACGGATTTTATTTCATCGGCCATTCTTCAGTTTTTGCCCCTTTTCATATTCCCTGTCATTTTGTCCTATATTGTTCCTCAATATAATTTTCAGGCAAAAGACAGGAGATTACGGTATGTTTTCCTGCTTTTGGCCGCGTTGGCTTTTAGGATTTTGATAATTATAGCATCTCCATCTCCTACTATAGATGTGTTTACTATATTAAAGGAAGCCCCGATGAAAGTACTTTCAGGCCTAAATCCTTACAATACGCATTACTCCCAAGTGTATGCCGGAGTACCCAGCAATTATTTTGCTTACTGGCCGGTGTCATTTCTCCTTCAGATTCCGTTTGTTGCCCTTTTTGGCGATCCCAGATTGCTTTTTGCCATTTTAGAAATAGGCAGTGCCTTGCTGATTTATCTTATTGGTGGAAGAAGTATTGTTTCTGAATCATTGTCGTTAATTTATCTATTCAGGCCAAATTCCCTTTTTATTGTCGAGCAGTCATGGCTCGTGGAAATGGAATTCTTCTTTTTGGTTCTTACTTTTTATATTCTTTCGCAAAAGTTTAGCTCCAGGAGGATTGATAAGACGATTTTTGGCGGTTTAATATTCGGGTTGTTGGTTGGAATAAAACCTGTTTATGTTGTGCTTTACCCTTTTTTATTCCCTCTCTTTAAGAAAGTGAAAAAGTTTTTTTATGCTTCTGTAGCCGTCATTTTAGTTACGGTTTCTCCATTTTTTATTGCCGACCCGAAAATTTTCTTTATCCAGACTATCGGCGGATTTTTTTATTCAAACAAGCAGAATTGGTGGATACCATATCCCAGGGCAATGAGCCTGAACGCCTTATACAACGTTTTTTATAACCGGGATATTCCGTTTTTCGTGACGATAATCGTTGTTTTAGCGGTATTGGTCTTCTTGGTAAAAAACTTATATGCGGCAATTGCCGGATATAAAAAAAATGATGAAATTTTGACGGCTGTTTTATTGTCCGTCGCAATTTTTTATTCGGTTTTTTATATTTTATTCCGCTATACATTCATAAACGAATCCTATTTTGTTACTGATATGATTATTTTATGGATGGCGTCGGAGGCGGGAAATAAAAAAAATAAATATAGAGAAAAATGATGATACTCATTATTTTTATCGCTGGACTGTTCATTGGTTCTTTCCTGAATGTGCTTATTGACCGGTTGCCTAAAGGTGAAAATGTGATTTCAGGAAGGTCGCATTGCGACTTTTGCCGGCACAAATTGGCATGGTACGATCTTATTCCAGTATTTTCCTTTGTTGCTCTTAGCGCAAAA
Organism: Patescibacteria group bacterium; assembly: GCA_023379265.1. Classification (GTDB taxonomy): domain Bacteria; phylum Patescibacteriota; class Microgenomatia; order 2-02-FULL-39-11; family 2-02-FULL-39-11; genus JAMCUI01. The sequence continues at coordinate 25,525 of JAMCUI010000004.1, read as the reverse complement.
TGCAGATATTGCGGTAAAAAAATATCAAGGCAGTATCCCCTATCGGAAATCTTCACTGGATTTTTCCTTTCTTTTACGGCGTATGTACTTTTTTCTCAGAATATTGGGGTAAGCGATTTCCAGTTTTTATATTGGTTGTTGCTCACAGGATGTCTGATTGTGGTTTTTGGTGCGGACCTTAAATACAGGATAATTCCTGATCAGATAGTACTTCTGATGGTGATATCAGGTTTTTTATATCTATTTTTTTTTGATATCAACCAGTTCTTAAACAATTTCTTTTCCGCTTTGGCGGCTTTTTTGATTTTCCTCCTTCTGACTGTTGCCACTAAAGGTAAAGGTATGGGGTTGGGAGACGTGAAGTTTGCTTTTGCCATGGGACTTGTGCTCGGTTACCCTGCTGTCATAGTTTCTTTTTACCTGGCTTTCTTGACAGGAGCGGTCTTTTCCCTGATACTGGTAATAAAGGGTAAGAAAAAAATGAAAAGCACTATACCTTTTGGTCCTTTTCTTGCGGCAGCCACTTATGTTTCTCTTCTATTCGGATATAGCATATGGTCTTTTTCCATAAAATTTATGGGGTTTTGAATATTTTTTGCAGCCAAAAATGAGTGTTTAAGAGTTAGTTTCATAAAAATGGTCACAAGAGAAAAATTGAAGACGGTTAGGATAAACAGGAAGGAAAAAAATAAAATTTATCTGTCAGGTTTTTCACTCCTGGAACTTATTATAGCTATGGCAATTATAGCAATTGTCAGTGGTGCTCTTTGGGGAAATTTCTTCACTTCTATCATAAAAGGTAGAGATGCCAGGCGAAAACAGGATCTTTCACTTACCTCCAAGTCTCTTGAGCTTTATTATAATGATATGAGGTCTTATCCCAACGAAACACAGTTTCCCGCCTGGGGGTCACCTTTGTCAAATCCCGGTAACTCATCTGTAGTGTATATGCAGAAACTCCCCCAGGATCCGGCTTCCCCGGGATATGCTTATTGTTATTCGTCTGATGCGTCCGGCACTTATTACAAGCTGTATGCCCATTTGGAGAACCAGGAAGACTCCCAAATTATACCGACAGTCGCCTGTCCAGTTGGTGGCTCAGTGTATTACAACTATGGAATTTCAAGTCCAAATATTACGCCGTGATTTATGTAATATGTAGAAAGTAGCAGGTAGCCAGTTTCACGACATGATAAATAAAATAAAAAACAACTCACAACTGAATTCAGGTTTTACCCTTATCGAGCTTCTTGTGGTGATAGCTATAATTTCCATGGTAATTGCTGTACTCTTTCCCAATTTCATGGGAGCCCGTGAAAGGGCTAGAGACACTGAAAGGAAAGGTGATTTATCAAATATCCAAAAAGCCCTCGAACTATATAAATTAAATGATCAATATCAGCGATATCCCACAACGGGCGCATTTCCGGCTTCCATATGCGGACAGTGCTGGTCTTCAAGCTCCAACTGTAGCGGAAATATTTACTTGCGAAAAGTTCCGTGCGATCCGGGAAGCCTGACAGGCACACCTTATATATATAATCCCGGCAGTACGTCACAATATGCTCTTTCTGCCTGTCTTGAGAATGCTGTGGATCCGGATAAAGACCTCACTCCTGTTTCTCCTTGCAATACTAGTACCGGAAACAGTTATACTATACATGAACCTTAATATGAAATCTCAAATCTCAAATCTCAAATCTCAAATCTTTGGTAGATTAACAGTCTCAGACTATAAATCGAAATCTATCCATAACGATAACTATGGTTTTACCCTGCTTGAGTTGTTGGTTGTTATTTCCATAATTACGGTACTTATCGCCATGGGCCTGACATCCTTCTCAAGCGCCCAGAAAAAAGGACGGGATGCCAAAAGAAAAAGTGATATTAAGGAAGTTCAATCTGCACTGGAGCAGTATTATTCCGTTTGCGGTTATGCTTATATCACTCCTGCCGGAGGCGGAAACAGCTTTTTTACTGCTATAAATTGTCCCACTCCACCGATAAGCATTATGCCCGCTGTTCCGGTTGACCCCCAGGGGACTCCATATTACTGTGGGCCGACTCCCGGCGCTTCAAACTGTACTACCTCATCCTATACCGTCTGCACAGGACTTGAGTCTGAGTCCCCAAATTATTTTTGCGTTTCAAATCAGCAGTAAACATGTCAAAGAACAAATCAAACAGAGTTTACCCGCAAACTGCCTCGCCCGCTTCACCGCGAGACGAGCCGGCCGGCGGGCCCACCACCCACCACTTACAACCGATGTTCGGTTTTACACTTATTGAGATTCTGGTGGCAGCTACAATTGTTGCCCTTTTGTCTACAATCGGCGTGACCGGATATCAAGCCATGACAAGAAACGGCCGGGATGCTTTGCGCAAATCCGATCTGGAACAGGTGCGCTCCGCCCTTGAGATCTATAAGTCCGAAAATTCATCTTATCCCTTGCCTACTACTACAGGCATACCGAGTCTGGACAGCAGTTATATAGCGAAGTATCCTTCCGATCCCAAATCGCCTGCATTTGCTTATTATTACCTCCAGACTGACTCATTGCACTACGATTTGTGTGCACATTTGGAAAACGGCAGTACCGGTGCCTCAAGTGCCTATTGTAACGATTCCGGGGGCACTTTATGTGGCAGTAATTGTAATTATCAGGTGACAAATCCTTAATTTGGTTGGGTTGTAAGTTGTTGGTTGTTAGTTAATAGTTTATAAAATGACTCAAAAAATAAAAAATAACTCACAACTTACAACTCATCCCGCCTCAGCGGGATCACGCAAGCGGCGGAACAACTCACAACTGTTGAGTGGTTTTACCCTCATTGAGATCCTGGTGGTTGTCACGGTCATATTTCTTCTTTTGGGTGTAAGTTTTGCCGGCTATGCCACACTAAACCAGAAACAGACGGTCATTTCCGCAGGTCAGAATATGAAAAACATTTTGAGGGATGCCCAAAGCAGGTCATATAATGGTGAGATAGACTGCAGCGTATGCAATTGCTCTCCTGACTCTTCAACAGGATGGGACGGGTGGTATGTCGACTTTACAAATAAACAAATATATGGCAAGTGTGGTAGCAGCCAGTTTTCTACACAAAATTTTACTTTCTCCAAGGATGTTTTAGTGACGCCTTATATTACACCGCCTGATACAGCAAGGATATTGTTTACCGAAAACTCTGGGACAGTAAGTCAGCCGGCGGTAATTTGTATGAGTAATAAAAATGCCCCGGCTGACGGGTATTACAGAATTAGTATAAATTCTGCCGGAGTTGCTTCCGACTCGGCAGGTCTGATAACACCGTGTCCTTAGATATTAAAGTTTATGATCATTGATGTTAGCACAGGAGTTGCTTCCGACTCGGCAGGTCTGATAACACCGTGTCCTTAGATATTAAAGTTTATGATCATTGATGTTAGCACAGGAGTTGCTTCCGACTCGGCAGGTCTGATAACACCGTGTCCTTAGATATTAAAGTTTATGATCATTGATGTTAGCACAGGAGTTGCTTCCGACTCGGCAGGTCTGATAACACGCGGTCAAACACTGATTGAAGTATTGGTAGCGCTGACTCTTATCATACTGTTTATGTCCGGTATTACAGCTATTGAACTATATGCCATACGAAATTCTATCTTTTCGGAAAATAAGAGCATCGCTACCAATCTTGCCAACCAACAGATCGAGCGTGCAAGAGTGATACGGGATTCGGGCGGACTGGGCTCTCTCACTACTAACTGTTTTTCCTCTTGCTACATAAACAGCGGCCTTACTCCGGTTCCGGTTACACCGACAGGAACTTATGGCCAATCGCTTCAAATTTCCGGTTCTAATCCCGCTGACTGTCCGTTACCGGTAGCAACAATAACTCCCACTCCCGTGGCGTATAAGATTACGGCAAAAGTGGAATGGTCTAAAGGAGCTGTGGGTGTAACCCCAGCTCCTGAAGTGGACATATCGTCATGTTTGACTAATTGGAATTAAGATAAAGAATATATGAAAATAAGATAATTATGAGAGAAAATGGTTTTACACTGATAGAGCTTTTGATAGTTACCACTTTGGTTGGGATAATCGGTATCATTACCACCCAGATATTTATTTTGGGAATAAAATCCCAGACAAGAAGCGAGACTCTGAAGGAAATTAAACAAAACGGTGATTTTGCAATGTCGGTGATGGAATCTATGGTAAGGAATGCTGTAGACATACAGCAAATACAATGTAATTCAAACACCAGCCAGCTTACCATTACGAATCCCGATGGAAACACGACAATGTTTGACTGTAGCAGCGGAAATCAAATATCTTCTATTTCCGCCTGGCCGAATCCTACCCCAACAGGAATGGTATCCCTGACCAGTTCCAAGGTTGATGTATCAGGATGCAATTTCCGCATAGTCTGCCCTACTCCTCCCACTTCCCCAAAGTATGTTTTTATAAACTATACCGTAAATTACAGCGGGACATCTTTGACCCCCACTCCTGGTAGTTATAATACTTTGGAATACCAAAGCACGATATCTCTGAGGAATTACCAGTAGAAATGAAAAGGCGGCAAGGCTTGCCGATAAATTTTGGCTCTTGTTATATGCCTCTTTTTTCGTCTTGACATTTATCGGAATAAAATCTTATGCTTTGGTAAATAGTAAAGATGAAGAAGACAGCCGCAGTTATTATCTTATTGATTCTTATTATTTTTGGTGTATCAAAGGTTATTTCTCCAAAAACTCAGCCTCAAAACACTCTCAAGCTTTACTGGTTTATTCCGGATGGTGTCCGTGCCGAGCCGGGACTATTTAATATCTATAAATGGGCCAAGGAAGGTAAGCTTCCCAATATTAAAAAGTTGATGGAGATGGGTTCTTATGGATATTCGTTTCCCACTTTTCCTTCCCATACTCCCGTCAATTTTGCCGCACTTCTCACGGGTGCCTATCCCGAGGTGAATGGTGTGGATGACGGCCCCATGCATGCCATTGGCAGTCCTCTTGATAAGGTAGCAGTAGGCGGTTTCAGGTCGGTTGCCAGAAAGGTGCCGGCAATTTGGAAGACACTTGAGGATGCCGGTATGAAAGTTGCGGTATTATCAGTTCCCGGATCTACTCCTCCTGAGATCCAAAAAGGGGTAGTAATAAGAGGAAGATGGGGAGGTTGGGGTGCAGATTTTAATGCCATAAACTTTGAGACAAAGGGGAATCTCCTTCAGAGAGTTCTACAGGGCCGGGCGGTCCACCTTTTTTTCTTTGGTGCTGAGTTGACTAAATACATCGATTCTGTTTCTCCTTCAGGGTGGGTTAATACTCCCAAAAGTTTCTCACCTCCTTATGAGGTGAAAATGGATGGTTGGGGTACTCCCGTTTACGCTTTCGTTTATGATTCGACGGATAATGGTAAAACGGACTATGATCATGTTCTCTTTTCCCTGGATAAGAAAGATGTTCTGGCGGATTTGACACCCGGCAAATGGTCTGGGTGGCTTCCCATTACTTTACATTGGGTTACCACCGATAAGGACATTCCGGTTGATACGCATTTTAAGGCGACTGTAATAAAACTGGGAAGCGATAAATTTTTCAGGATCAGGATAGACTATGACAACTTGAACCAGTATATTGCCCAGCCTCCAGAGGCAGCAAGTGCGATGGAGAATTCAGTTGGTCCTATGATCGATTTTGCCGATAATTTCCCGGCCCAGTTGGTATACTACCCTGAGGATAAAAAGACATTTATGGATGAGGCTGATATGTCGTTTGAGTGGCATACAAAAGCAGTAAGCGCCATGGTGAAGGACTTTTCGCCAAATGTCGTCATTCAGGACATTTATACCCCCAACCAGATGCTTACCAGCCGCTGGTGGATGGGTTATGTTGACCCCAAAAGCATACATTATAAAGACATTTCCGATAAGGAAAGGGAAAAGCTTTGGGGTGAAGTGCGGGGTATGTACAAGAAGCTGGATAATATAGTCGGTGAAATCTTAAAAGTCTCCGGCAAAAATACGGTTATCGTTTTCAGTTCCGACCATGGTGCCGTACCCTTGAACCGGAACGTGAATCTGAATAACCTTTTTGCCCAGAAAGGCTGGTTGAAATTCACCATTGATCCCAAAACAGGAGAACCGAATATCGACTGGAAAAACTCAAAAGTGATTTATCTTAAAATGGCGCATGTTTATATAAACCCCAACGGTTTGGCCGGAGACTATCACCGTGCCTCCGGTCCGGAGTATGAATATCTGCGAAACCAGGTGATCGACGCTTTGGAAAACTTGAAGGATGAAGACGGCAGTAAGCCGGTGGCAGAGGTGGTGAAGTGGGAGGATGCCAAAAGATTTATGCAGCTTGATCCTTCAAGAATTGGTGATTTGGTGATAGCCAATGCCCCGGGTTATGGTTGGAATGAAGAGATGTCAAACGATTTGAAGGTTTTCACTTCCCCATTGATTACCGGATATAAACAGGCCATCCTGGCAAAGGACGATCCGGGGATGTGGACCCCGTTTATCATAGCCGGCCCGGGGATAAAGAAAAACAACTTTTTGGGTGATACGCCGGCAGTTCAGATTGACCAGTACCCGACTATCATGAAAGCCCTTAAAGTAAAAATACCTGATTTCGTTCAGGGAAAACCTCTGGATGTTTTTAACTGAGTGGAAAATGTTACAACACCGTAAAAAATATATTGTCGGTTTTTCTTTTATTGCGTTTATTCTGGTATTTGCCGCTTTTCAATTTTTTTTCCTGAAGACTATATTTGGAATTGATCTTTTAAAAAGAAATATACTGCCAGAAGGTTTCTGTAAGGATTGTAACGTGATACTAATGACCATCGTTCCACTGCGGGCCAAGAGTCTACCCTGCTACGGGTATATTAAAAATACTGCTCCCAACCTTTGTGATTTTGCTAGCAAATCATTCCTTTTTAAAAATTCATACAGTCAGAGTTCATATACTTTGGATAACCGATTTTCCATTTTCACTTCCCTATTACCATCTTCTCATAAAATGATTATTCCGTTAGTGAGTAATTTAAGCAACCAGATCGTAACATTGACGCAGATACTCCAAAAAAACGGTTACCTGACAATGTATGCCAGTTCCATAGGAGATATTAACCAACCATTGGATCGCGGATTGGGAAGAGGATTTAAACTTATTGAATCTGCCGATGACCCTCAAACATGGATGGCTGATATGAATAAGGATATAAAAGGAGACCAAAAATTCTTTGCTCTTCTTCATTCATATTGGGTACACATACCATATATTCCCAAAAAAGAGGACATTAAGAAATTTTATAACGGTCCCGCCACTGCTTATATTTCATATAATGATTTATGTAAAAAGACTTATGAAGAATTAATGAATCTACACCCTGATAGAATTAAAAATTTAATACCAAAAGGAAATCCGTCTGGAGATTATTGTAATGTTCTCACATTGTATACGCAAAAGTATATCGACTCGTCATCATATGCTGAAACCGCACAGTTTTTTGATGAAAGGGTAGATAGTTATATGAGTGCTTTTTCAAATATCCCCCTAGATGAAAGAAGAAAGTATATTCAAGCATTTTATGAGGCTAGAATTTATGAGTTGGATTTTGAACTGAAAAAGTTTTTCCAATATCTTAAGGATAAAAATTTCCTGAAAAATACTGTAGTCATAATCACTGCTGACCATGGTGAAGAATTTCAGGAACACGGTAATTGGTCTCACGGTGCAGATTTATATAACGAAGAGATTCATGTACCATTGATTATGTACATACCGGGGGCAAAACCACAGGTGATTGGTAAACTGGCAGAGAGTATTGATATTGCTCCTTCATTATTTCATATTTTGGGCATAAGCACACCCGCACAATTTCAGGGGAATGATCTATTTTCTACCTATGAGAATAAATATGTTGTTACTCAACGTTTACAGATAGGTAAACAGGCTATTTTGACTAAGGATTGGAAGCTGATAATAAATCAGAATTTCAATGGCAATATAATGCGTGAATTATACAATCTGGATAATGATTATAATGAGACAAAAAATGTTATTTTCGAATACCCAGGAATAGCTGCCTCAATGGAAAATAAATTAAATACCATACTTGATAAACAACCGGTGTATGAGCAGAAAGATAACCAACCGTTTCCGGCATGGGTGGATCAAGAGGAAAGAAAAAAACTTATAAAAACAGGATATTTTTAGGAATCATTTACAACGTATTGAATGTAATACTCCATTATAGAAATTTTCATTTGAGTTGAATTTACTTGTAGGAGCGATAATCTCTGTTTGGTAAAGTTTTCGTTGACTAGAACAATAAAATAACGCTTCAATTCCTTTATTAACAGCTTGGTCATCTGTACATGCGCCAAACGTCAGCCTGTTGTTCAGGTATCCTGTAAAGTGGGTGATTCTTATTCCGTTTATGTTCTCTATTGCCATTTTCGGCTTGAATTTGCTGTTGCAGCTTATCTCGTTTGTTATGTCTCCGGGATAGGGCGAGGTGGCATCGGCAAAAAGAGCTTCCATCCTGGCAGTTTGTGCGTCGATAGATTTTTGCGCTTCCGTTTCGTTTATTCCAGACCTAATCTCGACGCGAAGTATATCCTTGTCATTTGTATAAAGCGCGCGGTATATATTGTTGGTATTCTGGTAGATTTCTTTCAGGGAGTATTTAGGAAGATCAGCCATGGAAATACACTGAATTTTTTGGCAGTGTGAAATTATTGTGACAATAAAAGCGGATAAAGCAAAGAAAACAAGGAACAGAAGAAAAATAAGCGGTGTTGTTTTTTTCCTTGGATGTTTGATGGACATAAAATAATGCTAAAATAATTTTATATGCTGATGCGGTTTGACAGTGTCGCTTTGAAATATAAATTTGTTATTATCGCTGCTTTTATAATTTTAATACTTGCTGGAGCAGTAATCTATAGCACCGTATTTCATTCGGGAAAAAATGAATCAAGGTTAGTAAATTACCCTTCGGATATATCCTGCCGTGATTGTAATATAGTGCTTATCGTCTTGGATCCGCTTCGCGCGGATCATATCCACTCATATGGGTATATGCGTGATACTACTCCTACGATTGATTCTTTAGCCTCACATGGTTTCGCTTTTACAAACGATATCAGTGCTTCATCCTGGACTCTTCCTGCTGACATGAGTTTGTTGACTGGAGTTTATCCATCCAGACACAAAGTTTTGAATAAATACACTCTTCTGTCACCGGGATCTCAGATTATTTCCAATCTTAAGGTGCTTGCGCCTGACATTGTTACTTTTGCCGAATTTCTGAAGAAAAACGGTTATGCTACAGGCGGATTTACCGGAAGCGCTGCGGTAAACCGTGAATTTGGTTACAGCGCTGGTTTTGATACCTATGTTGACGATAAGGATTTTGCCGGGTTGCCATATACCTATCCCAAGGCTATCGATTGGATAAAAGCACACAAGGAAAATAAGTTCTTTGTCTTTCTTCAGGGTTATGATACCCATGGCGAATATGTTCCCCAAGGCGGTTATGACTTCCGTTTTTTGGATTTTCCCTATAAAGGTAAGTTGACGGGATCAAAAGATGAGGAGGTTCAGCTTCGTGAGAGCGGTCTAGCCCAGGGAAAGCTTTTTCTTTCAAAGGACGATGTCAGATTTCTAAATGCGATATATGATGAGAAATTACAGCGTGCTGATACAGAACTCGCCAAATTTCTATCTGAATACAAAAAATTGGGTTTAATGGATAAAACAATCTTTGTTTTTACCTCAGGTCATGGCGAGGAATTGTATGACCACGGGCAGATAGACCACGGCCACAGCCTTTATCAGGAGCTTATTCATGTGCCTTTAATAATTTCAGTACCCGGGATGAGTTCCGGAGTAAAAATTAACAGTTTAGTTAGTAGTATAGATGTCATGCCTACAGTTTTGTCGGTATTGGATATTGCACCCGATGATGTATTAAAAAAACAAATGCAAGGAGTGAGTCTAATTCCGGCTATGGAGGGCGGCAAGATGAATCTTGATGCTTTTTCCGAAACAGATTATCGCTATGCGGTATTTAAGAGGGCGTTTATCACTTCTGACGGATGGAAAATTATTACTGATTTGGAGACTAATATAAATGAACTTTATAATTTAGGATCTGATAAAAAAGAATTAGGCGACCTTTCTTCCCAAAATCCGGCAAAGGATGAGGAGGTGAGTATTAAACTGCAAAGAATCTTGGACAGTTTCTAGTTTCCGTTAACAGCGCACGTATTTCCCACCCAGGAAAATTTGCAGGGACCGATATCATTTGCCAGACCCAGGAGAAACAAGTTGGCTTGGATCCACGGATTGCCGGATTGCGGTTCTCCTTTTCCTCGAAGCGGACTGGTGTAGTAAAGATTAAAATCACCACTTTTTGCATTTCTGAATGCTTGAGTATTTGTTTCTATAGAATGAATGTCCCATTTAGGAAAAGCATTTCTAATGGAATTTAAAGAAATCAACGGATCATTTCTGAAAATCATATCATTTTTATTGTTGATATAGGCACTGTAGTCAATTGCTATACTGTTTGAATCAGCTGGATCGATATTAATTGCGGTATTATTATTCAGAAAAATGTTATTTTTTATTATATCTCCGTCATGTCTGGTGTTGTGTGCAAGTTTATTCAAATCAAATGCATCTTTTGGGTTACCAAGATTTATTCCGGTTGAAGAACGACTAATCAAGTTATTTATAATGTAGTTGTTGGTAGTAGGAATTTGCCTCGGGTAAATTTCAATACCGATGTCAGACATGTTTAAGATTATATTATTCTGGACGGTAATTCCGCTGGCATTGCTGATGAATATTCCATGAGCATAACCTTGTCCATATTTTGCTTCCTGGCAATAAGACCAACCCTTATTATTCTCCATGATGTTATTTTTTATGAGTGTATCTAAAAATTTTCCTCCATATATTTTTATCGAGCTACAGGCTGAAAGATTTAGACAATTATTATTTATAAAATTATTTTCTATTACTAAGTTTTTTACGGTACCGTCATTTCTCTCAAAACCGGTAAAAACGATTGGATAATTGGCAAAATCGTGGATTTTATTATTTACAAGTTTGATGTTGCTTACTCTGACAAAACTAAGACCGATATCGTTGTTTTGGAATGATGAAAATCCAAAATCAGAGTCGTTAATGGTTATATTGGATACATTTGAAGGGAATTGTGAAGATGCAGCAGCAACGAAGACATTTTTATCAATATAGTCAATTTTGCTTTTGGTAAGTGATATGTTTTCTACTCTAGATAAGTTATAGGGGCTGGAGATAGTAATTCCGGCTGACGAATGATTGATGTCTAAGTTCACTAACTTGATATTTTTAACTTGAGAGTTTTCTTCTGGATTAATAATGATTGCTGCAGAGGATTCGTTGTGAAATATATCTGATTCGTTTATATATTTGATAGTCAAACCGTCTACTATAAAGTTTGAAGCTTTTGATAAGTTCAATCCAAAGGATCTCTTTGAAATTTCGATGTCAAGATTTTTTGGGTTTTTCTCTTCCAATGGCCAGATATAAAGTATTCCACTTTTCTTGTCATAGAACCATTCCCCTTTTTCATCCAGAAATTGTGGTTTATTTTCGACATAATATTTCGTGTACTGGCTTATACCGTTTTCTTGGGAGCCGAAAATTGAGAAGCCTACCGGTTGATCAAAGATGATTTGGCCTTTTTGTCCGTTGAAATTATCTATAACTCTGGAATATGAAAATTCTCCGCAACGCGTTCCACCGTCAATCAGGTTTATTGTAGCGCCGTTGATATCACCTATGTTTTTCAGCTTGTGATCAGACAAAACTTTATTATTTTCAGAGGAATCTTCTGAGGTCCACCAGTTCTGGTGAAATTTCCAATCTGTTGTGACGTTATAATTTGGAGTTCTAGCAAGACGTAATGGGTATAAATCTCTTCCCGATATATTCTCATATATCTGATAAGGTATTTCATTCCAATCCAGATGAGTAAAAAAAACTTCATGTCCGGAATTCACTGGAATTTTTTTACAATTCACGGTATTGCATTTATGCCATATCATTTGTGATGAAAGTTCGGATCCTTCAAGTATCACTTTTCCTCTATCAGAAGGGGCAACATATAAAGTGATTGGAGAGTCTTTTGTTCCGCTGTTTGATACCGTGACAGACTCCCTGTAAGTACCGGGTAGGATATGGATTGTGGTGCCGGCAGTAGCGATATTTACTGCATATTGAATGGATCTGAGCGGTTTGCCGAAAGTTCCGGAATTGTTATCACTTCCGTTTGTGGAGACAAAAAGCGTTTTTTCAAATAGTCTAGTGGTTAGTGAATAAACGATAAGGATAAGTAAAAAAATGAATACTAGATAAATGATATTATTTTTCACAATAGAATTATTATATGGTAGTCTTGGGTCGATTTTCCACTTCCTGTCCGGTTATAAGTGATTCGGTGTTGACAAATATGTATGGTTGTTTACAATAAGCTTATATGATCGTATATTTTACTATGCGGTCTTTCTCCAAATCAGACTTCTATACCCTACTGTCTCCACCTCTGACTCTATTTTCTAGCTTTCTTGACAAAACTATAGGATAGTGATAAATTATAATATTACATAGAGTGTAATTTAGTTTACAGTTATCGATAATAAGGTATAACTTTTAAGTTAAATGAAACAATGTTATAAATATTTTTTATTGATTTTTTACAGTTTTCCTTATATAAAAGGAAAAATTATTATAAAAAGCTAACCTGCTACAAATAGCAGGTTTTTAATATATGCCAGGATCAAAACAGGAACAACAGCATCTGGGGTTACAGAAGGCATTGGACATGGGGAAGAAATACGCACCGAAGGTAGCGTTAGGTGTTACAATGGTCCGGTTTTTAGCTGGGGGCGGACCTGTTGAAAGTCCCAATAAATATTCTGCGGACAATAAAGGAAACGGCAGGCCGCCGGCAGGGCTTAGTGTCAGGGATTCCTCACAAAGTTCGTATCTTGCCGATAAAAAGGGAGATCAGGGTAACACTTCTGTAAAGCAGGCAGGGAATACTTCCTCTCCACCAAGTTACGATCAGGGACACGCTCAGGATCAAGGCGTTAGAGGCAAAGATCAATCGCCAAACAATACTCAGGCAAGAAGGAGTACTTTATTTGACGGCGCGCATCATAAGGGACCAAATTCCGCCGCAATAGCTCAAGCAAGAAATGAGATTAGAAATACAGATACTTTTGGCGATCCGGATATTATCAGTAAAGGAAAGAAGACTGAATCAGATATTGAAGTAGTGGCTTCCCAAGCCGCAAATACGGTTGGTGAAGTTGTCCAGACAGTTGCGGATGTCGGCGGCTCGGCAGCGGAATTATTCTTTGGTTCAGGAGCAATTCTTACTTCCTGCGCATCCACACTGCATGCGGGAGAAGCTACTCCTACCGTTGTTGTTGGGAATTCAAGAGAGGCTACACCTGTTGTTTCAGCCTATCCTACTTTTACTCCTGATCCTTCATTATCAGATCCGGCGCTTAGTAGACAGTTGGCTACTTACGTAAATAATTATAAACCGGATAGTTCCGCGGCTCCTTCTACTGACGCCCAATTCATTTTGTACTATATGGGGATTACCGGTAGAGCTCTTCTTGGGAGATTCCCCTCTACAAATATATCAGAATTTAGCGTCAGAATGCCTTTGACTAGATCATTGCTAAACACCTGGGAAAGTAATAATGCTTCGCCGACGCTTATTGTTTCCCACGGTCAGGATCAATACACTCTATCTGCTATCGTGATTGGAAATTCGACGGAGTACAGGATAGAAAAATTGTCTTCTTCAGCAGGAGATTTAGGATTTACTTCTGATGGGTCAAACATCATAAGACAAGGTAAAGGGGAAAATTTGGCCTCAGGCAAGAAACAGGCAGATCAGATTTGGGATAAGGCAACAGGTATGTGGTATGACGGAAGTAATTTGCCTTCCGATCTTCATGGTGTTGACGTGATTTCCGCAAGAAATGCTTTTGCTCCGCAGCTGGCGACAGCCGCAAGGAGGATTTATCAGACAAATCCCGATGCAATTCTTTCGGAAATGCCAAGTGTGGATAGTACCGCAAAGGTAAATTGGATAATTGTGGATAGCACGGGAAACAGATGGTTTCCGAATTCCAAAGGAGAAGCTACTCAACCTCCTCCGGTGCCAAGAGATATGAGAGGAAGATTTACGGATGACGGGACATGGGTATGGGAGAGACAGGGGTCAAGTCTGGATAGTCCATGGCAAACGATTGCCACGTTTGATCGGGAGTCCGGCAAAATGGTAAATGTGGTCCAACCAACTGAGACTCCCACTCTTAGTCCATCTCCTAAAGCAACAGCCATAGAAGCAGTAACAGCCACGCCGACAGCGGTTCATGGGGAATTTAGTACTGATAGCTGGGCAAGCTTTATGGGTACTGTTAATGAAGATAAAATCGAAAGCAACGCAGGTCTAGATAAGAGTAAATATTGGTTAGATTTGGTTTTTGTTCTAGATGGACAAAGTTTCAATCTGGCACTTTCAAACGATGCATTGGTAGGAATTGATTGGGCAAGATATTATAGGTCATCTAATGGATCCTCCCCTTCTAATTTGAAGGATTTTATTGAGCTTGATGCAAATGGTACACGGAAGGCTGTTATTAAATTTCTCTCTGATAAGAATGCTGATTACTATATAGGCTCACAGTTATCAGTCATACTTGAAAATCAAGAATTGGTCAACCATAGGGATAATCTGTATTTCAAGTTGGATTCGGTCGGTGGGAAAGTGTACGTGACTCAAGTAAAGGATGACGTTACAGGGAAGGTCTATTCCGTGAATCTTGACGGGATAGTGAAGCTTAAAGCGCCATCTCCTACGCAAACTCTTGTACCAGAGATAACACCAGCCCCAAATCAAATTGAATGGAAAAGTCCTGCTTCATTAGCTCACAACGACGATTCACGCTCCTGGAAAGATCCGGGTTGGACTAATTTACAGGAAACGGGGGGTCATGTTGAGTTATTGACTAATGGTATTATCAGATACCATGTCACTGAGGGAGGTAATGTTAGAGTCCAATTAAATAAATGGGGGGAAACTATATCTGGACCTTTTTCTGTGATAGTACCGTTTAGGATGAGTAACGGATGGGTATATGAAGGAGATATGAATGTGATAAGTGCATTTAACAAAACAGGTGAGCAAGACGGTGTATGGCATAATGTAGCTACGGTGGATATTGACAAATATGGTCATCCATTTTTAGCACCTATGAATCAGAATGATGATATTTCAGATAGGATTTATTTTCCAGATGGTTTTACGATTAATCCTAATATTCTCTATACATTTGAGCTCAGAGTGAATCCTGACAGATCATTAATAGCTAATTTAGATTGGGATAAGGTAGATTCTGATGGGAATACGATACATTATCATCAATCAGTTAAGGGTAAAATGGCACCGGATGGAGGTGATCCTGTTCTTAAGAACGTTCATTCAAGTGCTTATGTTTATTCTGTGGTCAAAACAGGACCTAATATGGATGTATATGTAGATAATGGACCAATTGAGATAGTTAAATGGTAATACTTACAAGTAAAATTGTTCAGTGGTTATTATACTTTTATGTGTTGTTTAGGCCTAATTAAGAAATAGTCTGATTAAATTGACCTTAGAGTTTTTGGCGGTTTATCGTATCTGGTAGCCTACTGTTTTCTGTATCATTTGGTAGTGATTTACAATGTTCCCAACCCTCTGGAAATTACTAACCTTATTTATCTATTGTAAGTTGTTAAGGGAGCAAAAATATTAACAAGATGGTGGGAATTAAATAAGTTATAAATAATTATGACCCGCTATCATTTAATTATGTTGTGAATATCTTTTGCAGTTTATTTAATGAATGGTTTTTAGATAGAAATATATAAGCATTTTCGACAAGCTTTTTTTGAAGATTTTTTTTATTGAGAAGTAATTCAATTTTATCTGTAAAATCTTTCCCGCTTTGAACCAAAAGGATTTCGCGACCGTTTTTTACTTCTAAACCTTTAGCTCCTTCGTCAGTTGAAATTATTGGTATTCCCCAGGACATTGCTTCTAATATTTTTAGTCTTAATCCTGATCCGTATCTAATTGGGACAATAAAAACAGTTGACTTTTTCCAAAATCTCTCTAAATTTCTTTGATACCCCCAAAATTTCACTCCAGGATATATTGGAAAAATATTCCTTCTAGGTAGTTTACCGATAATGTTTATATGAATATCAGGGATTAATTTGATAAGTTTTGGATGTATACTTTTCAAATACCAATAAATTCCATCTTTATTTGGGTACCACCGTAAACTGCCTACAAATAATAGTGTTTTTTTTTCTCTATTTTTATTAAATGGGATTTTATATTTTATAGTTGGAGGAGTTACTATAATATTATTTCTATGAGTTATATTTTTGATAAAATATTTATCTACGTCACTCATCACTGTAATTTTATCGAATTTCTTTAGTTGATTTTTTTCGTATAGCAGATATTTTATCCATTCAAAAAAGGCAAATATTTTCCAGCGAAGAAATGAGTCATTTTGAAACATTCTCCAATAAAAAATACTATCTACGTTATGTTGTTCTAGAATCTTAAGATAGCCGGTCTCTTCAGGTAAATATTGAGACATTGATAAGTACCCAATCCATACACAATCAATTTGATGAGTTTTAACGTAGTCTTCTATGCTTGATGCGAAATCTTTACAATAGAACTTTGAAACGGAATAAGGTTTAATTGAAAGAAAGTTTAAAAGATAGTGAATAATGATTTTGACGAAACCGTTCCTTTTAATTGTTATGAAGCTATTTTTTTTTGTTTTTCCGATAATAAAATCTTTTTCTTTCAACATTTTTTCGTATTTAATTTTATACTCGTCATCGACAAACGAAAAAATGGTAACATTATGCCCTAACTTTTTTAAGAGAGAGATTGTGGAATAGCTTTTGATGTTTCCTCCATTATCAAGAGGTAATGGTAATGTTTGTGTTATGTATAATATATTCATAAATCTATGATTTCCATAATAATTGTAGTTAAAGACGATTTAAGTATTTGTAGGACTTTGAAACAGTTAACTATTATATCAAAAACAGAAAATGCTGAAATTATTGTAATTGATTCTTCCAAAGGAAAGTTAGATTTTTTACGGAATAAATTTTCCAACGTAAAGTGGTTATCGTTTTCTCATAAAAAAAGAAAAGAGATTACTATTCCAGAACAAAGGAATTTAGGCTTAAAAACTTCAATTGGGAGTACCATAATTTTTATTGATGCAGGATGTAGTATAAAGAAATCGTGGCTTAAAGAATTGATTCAACCTTTGCAGGATAAAAAAGAATATATAGTTTATGGAGCAACTAAAATAGTTGGAAGTGTTTGGACTCAAGAAAAATTCTTAACAAAAATTTACCATCGTGGATATTTATCTGAGGCTCCAACTAACAATTTAGCTGTGAGAAGGGAAGTATTTAATAAAATAGGTTTGTTTGACGAGAGTTTTGAATATGGTTCTGATGTTGATTTATGCTGGAGAGCTATAGAAAAAGGTTATCGTATTCTGTATTTACCGAAAGCTATTATTTCTTATCTGGACACAAGTTTCCTTCATGACGTAAGAAGATCTTTCATGTATGGAAGAGCGAGGATAAGGTTATATAAAAAATATAAGAAAAAGATATTAGAAATATTTAATAATGAGTTAATTTCAATTGTTTATCCTTTGTTCATCGTTTTACTTCCTCTCTCCTTTTTATTTAGATTTTATTATCTATTTTTATTAATTCCTATGATTAAAAATATTAGAAATAAGCCAATTCAATCAGTTTGTTGTCATTTAGTTTATGGACTGGGAATTTTATTTGAACTGATGTTAATACTAATTAAGCAATTTAATTTTCGATAGATATCCTTCTTATAAAATCCGATAAAATAATATTATTTCCAATTCTTATCCGTTTGAGATTATATGCCCCTTTTTCATTATGAAGATACCCATAATTTGTAATGACAGCATTTGTGTATCCAGATTTTTGAGTTTCAAATATTATTTTCTTATTATATTTACCAATTGGATATGCAATTGAAGAAATTTGAACTTTAAGTTTATTTAAAAACCACGTTTTACTTTTTATTAATTCAAAAACAAGCCTATTTTCATTTAGACGAGTTAAGTCCAAGTGTGATACCGTGTGAGAACCTATTGTAACTATTTTCGATTTTAATAATGATTGAAGTTGATGAAGAGATAGATAATTAGGTTTATTTATATTATCAGTTGATATAAACAGTGTCGATTTAATATAATTTTTTTTTAAGATAGGAAAGACTATTGTATAAAAATCAATATATCCATCATCAAAAGTTAATACTATTGATTTGTTGGGAAGTTTTTTGTGGTGCATTAAAGCCGATGTAAGGTTTTCTAACGTTATTGTCTTATATTTATTTTTTGCTAAATATTCCATTTCTTGTCTGAAAAGATCAGGATGGACATAGAGTTGAGGTCTTATTTCATTTGCCGGCGGGATACCGATATGATGATACATTAGGATGGGTACCCGAAGAGTATATTCTCCTTTAATACTTGCTATTTTTTCTTCTATATTTTCTTTTACGATTATACCTTTTTCTGTGATGGTTCTAAACGATTTGTACATATCCTGTTAATAGTATAATTGGTATATTGTAATCATGAAAATACTGCAAGTAAATAAGTTTTTTTATCTGCGAGGAGGATCAAGCAGATATTTCTTTGAAGTTTCTAAATTATTGAAGAGTCATAGTCATGAAGTTGCATATTTTTCGATGACTGATGAGAAAAACGGAAAATCAAAATGGTCTAAATACTTTGTGAACAATGCTTCATTTGAAAAGGTTTCCCTAAGTCACTTTACCTATGTTGCATCAAGAATGTTTTATTCATTTGAGGCGAGACAGAAAATAACTGAATTATTAGATGACTTTAAGACAGATATTGCTCATCTTCACAGTATATATCATCATATATCCCCTTCTACCATATTTGAACTGAAAAAAAGAAATATTCCAATAGTTCAGACTGTGCACGATTATCATCTTATTGCCCCAAGTCATACTTTATTTCATGACGGGAGAATTTGCGAATTGACAAAAAAACATAATTTTTTTAAAGCGGTTTTTCATAAATGCGTTAAGAAATCTTATATTGCGAGTTTTGCTGAGGCTTTGGAGCAATATATTTACTTAATCCTTAATATTAATAAATATATAGATACATTTATTGCTCCAAGCCGGTTTATGATAAAGAAATTGATTGAATACGGAATCGATGAAAATAAAATACAGATCTTAAACAGCTTTTGTGAGTACAAAGAATACAAACCTGATTATGACAGCGACAACTATATTTTATATTTTGGCAGATTATCTCCTGAGAAAGGATTAAATTTTCTGATTGGAGCAATGAAATATATACCATATATAAAGTTGAAAAATGTCGGTGACGGGTCTATTAAAAAAGAACTTATGCGGAAAGTTTTAAAATTGAATATAAAAAGTATTGAATTTATGGGATATAAGTCAGGAGTGGAATTGAAAAAAATGATATACCGATGCAGGTTTATAATTTTGCCCTCAGTATGTTATGAAATATTCCCTCTATCAGTATTGGAAGCATTTTCTTCTGGAAAACCGGTAATAGCATCAAATATTGGAGGGATTCCTGAAATAGTAAAAGATGGCTATAATGGTTATCTGGTTGAGCCGGGGAATGCGGAGGATTTGGCCGACAAGATCTCAAAGCTTTGGGACAATCCTTCCCTTTGTAGAAAGATGGGAAAAAATGCCAGGGAGTATGTGGAGAAAAATTATGGTCCGCGGGAGCATTATGAGAAGCTTATGGATATATACAGGAAGGCTATCGATAGGCACAGATGAAAAAGATGGTTCTTATATTCTCTTTACCCGATAACTCAAGAAATTTTTATTTATTTTAATTCAATATTTATACGCTTCTTTCCGGTGCGCTACACTTAAAATTGTGACTTCTTTTTTCTCCTTATCAACCGTATATAACACACGGTAATCCCCTATCCTGAACCTCCACCCCGGCCTGTTTTCGAGTTTTTTACCTCCGGAAGGAAAAGGATTGCCTGATAGTTTTTCTATCCTGTCAATTATCATCTCGTGCATGCTTTCAGGAAGCTTTTTCAGTTGGCGCACAGCTTTTGAGGAAAGAAAAACGTTCATTTGCGGATTTTGCGTGATCTCTTATACACGGAGAGGGGAACTCTCTTTTGTTTTACTGTAAGGTCAAATTCAAGTGTATCCGTATAATCCTCGTACGCGCTTCTGAGAGCATTGAGATATTCTATATCTACGAGTGCAGCTTCGGTTTTGGAATTCCTCAAAAGATAGACGTAACCCTTTTCAGATGCTTTCTCAAGCAATTTCCGGGTATTATGACGAAGTTCAGTGATGGAATATGTATCTAAATTTGTATCCATATGTGGATAGTATAGATGAAAATATTAACATAGTCAAGTATAATAAGCAGGTGTTATGTGCGGTATAGTCGGGAAAATATATTTCGGTAGACACGGTAAAGTGCCTTTAGCAAAGGAAAAGTCTTGGATAAATTCTGCCTTGGAAAAGATCGGGCATCGCGGACCGGATGACAGCGGATATGTTTTCAGCCATGAATGTTGGTTAGGCTCAGCAAGGCTTTCCATCATTGACCTCTCCCCTGCCGGGCACCAGCCGATGCAAAATGATGACAAATCTGTCTCTCTTGTCTTAAACGGCGAGATATATAATTATTTAGAGCTGGGGGATAAATTAAGGGATAAATACCGGTTCAGATCAAATACGGATACGGAAGTAGTACTTCGTCTTTATGAAGAATATGGAGTAGACTGCTTGAGGTATCTGCGGGGCATGTTTGCTTTTGCCATCTGGGACAGTAGGAAACAAATACTCTTTTTAGCCCGCGACCGTATAGGCCAGAAACCTTTGAAATACTTTTATAACGATAAATTTCTTATATTTGCGTCAGAGTTGAAGGCTTTCATTGGTCATCCGGGAGTTCCAAAAGAAATCGATTGGCAGGCGGTTGACCAGTTTCTTACTTACCAATATGTTCCTTCCCCTGGGACCGGTTTCAAAAACATCAGGAAACTTCCCCCGGCGCATTACATGATTGTTAGGCCTGACGGGACAGTTTCTGTCAGAAAATATTGGGATTTGGATTTCTCTAAAAAAAAGAATTGCTCAGAGAAAGAATGGATGACAGGAGTCGAGAATAAATTAAACGAATCGATAAAACTAAGGTTGAGAAGTGATGTGCCACTTGGTTTTCATCTTTCAGGAGGTGTTGATTCAGGCCTTATTACCGCTCTGGCAGCAAAACAATTAAACCATCCTATCGACACTTTTTCCATCGGATTTGACGAGAAGGAGTATGACGAACTGCCCTATTCGCGCTTGGTGGCAGAAAAATACAATACAAATCACCATGAATTTGTGGTAAAGCCGGATATTATCCATCTTCTGCCGGAATTGGCATACCAATATGAAGAGCCCTTTGCGGATCCCTCAATATTGCCGACTTGGTATCTCATGAAAGAAACTAAAAAACATGTGACCGTTGCACTCAATGGTGATGGGGGGGACGAAAATTTTGCTGGATACATGAGATATAAATACAGTTATTTAATTAATGGTGTCAAATTCATTCCGATTAAATCTATTCTGGGTAGGATCTTTAAAAATATTAATAAAACTGTACATCTAAGAAAAATAAATAGATTCATGTGGTTATTAAATGCAACAAAGAATCGTCAGGCAGAAGTTTATGATGATTTAATGAGTATACTTGATAGTCCAGAACGTAGGATGCTTTATAGTGATATATTTAATAAGTATCTAATTACTCATTCTTCGAGTTCATTTCTTAAATTACTTTTATCAAATGTAGAAAGATACGACGATGTGTTAGATAAACTTTTATACGCAGACTTACATTCCTATCTCCCAGAATATCTTATGGTTAAGATTGACATTTCCTCCATGGCGCATTCCCTTGAAGCGCGTTCTCCGTTTCTTGACCATGAGTTTATGGAATTGGAGGCAAAGATGCCAGCAAATCTGAAAGTTAGAAATTTTCAGACAAAATATATTCTTCGTAAAATAGCCAGAAAATATCTTCCTAAAGAGTGTGTAGACAGGAAAAAACAAGGATTTATACCACCTCTGGATATTTGGTTTAGAGGGGAATTGGTCAGTTATCTGGAAACTGAATTATCCGACAGAAAATTTCTTTCATATAATATATTCAAGCCTGAAAGACTTAGGAAGATGATTAAAGAACACAGGGATTGCGTTGCCGATAATTCTTATGCGTTATTTACAATTTTGATGTTAAAACATTGGCTGGAAACTTGGTTTGAAAATTTGATACAAAATGATTGATAAAAAAAAATATTTCTTTATCGGGCTTGTCGCCTTTTATCTTGTCCAGTTTTTTTCTCCGAACAAGATTGTCTATTTTTCTTCATACGGCATAGCCGTCTTTTTCTTTTATTTAGCAAACAAAGATATTCGTAAATCTCTTCTCTACTCTCTTGTCCTTGCCATATTTTCTGGAGTCGGGCTTGCCGGTAGCTGGTTTTTGATGTTGCCAAATGAGTTAAATCTCCAATCCGGATGGTGGATATCACCGATGACAGGTCTGATTTTAATATTAATTCCTTTTTCAGTTAGGCTGAAATTTAAAATTAGGACTCCTGATATTCTAATACTTTTATTTTATATCTGGTGTTTTGTCATTTTTTTAATTTATCCATATGCAAACGTACTTTACGGATTTATCACAATTAGCGAAATTTTACTTGTGTATTTTTTACTCAGAATAAATTTAGACCGTGATAATTTTAGATATGTTGTTAGCCTTATCATTTCTTTGATAGTTTTCCAACTATTTATTGGTGGGTTGCAATTTGTTCTAAAAAGACCATTGGGTATTATAGCTGAATCATCCATTCTTCAATATCCTTATGGATTGATAACAGCGGAAGATATAAATCTGTTTAGAGTTACAGGGACATTTGGAGATGCCAATATGTTGGCAGTTACAATTCTTTCATTGCTACCGTTTCTTTTTGTTTTCCGTATTAAATTTGTTGATTTTTTAAAAGTTTCACTTCTTGAACTTCTATTTTTCACATATAGCAGGGCAGAATGGGCTATTGGAGCAATATTATTTTTATTCCTAATATTTCGAAATAAAGAGGAAATTATTGCAAATAAGAAGTATTTAAAACATATTTTGTTTTTCTGTATAGCCTGCATTATTTTTCTCCTGCCAGGATTTATTGCAAGGCTAGAGACAGTCCCGCAGGCTTTTATGGATGGTGGATCTATGGATACGCGTTTTAAGTTATTGCAGGAAAGCTCAAAATTAATTTTTCAATATCCAGTTATAGGTGTAGGGATAAACAGATTTCAAGAGGTGGCTGGAGTTCATCCAGTAACAGATATTTTTGCCACCCACGGATTTTATGCAGGAACAAAAGTTCATAATCTTTTTTTTGAAATGGCAACCGAAATTGGTATACCTGGTTTGGTATTCTTTATTCTATTTCTATTATATGTTTTTGAGGAATCAATGAGGAAAAAAAACCCAATTCTAGGAAACGTAGTATTTAGTTTAATAGCTATAATTTTAGCTTCAATGTTTCATCCTCTTTTTCAATCAATGCAATTCCGTCTTTATTTTCTTCTTTCAGCGATAATTTTGGTTTGATATCTTAAGTTACAGCTCTCAAAATAATTAAACGGCGGTTAAAATAACATCATGCTGACAAGAGATGACCTGTCTAAATCGCGAATTAGAGTATCCGCAATTTCCAGATATTTCTTTTCTTCCTTCTCCCAATTGTAGGTTTTCAGATATTTACAGGCTCTTTTTGCCAGAACGCTTCTTATTTCAGGATGTTTGTATAGATTTAATACAATTCTTGCAAATTCTTCGGGCGAATTTTCCTTCAGGAAAGCAATCTGTCTGTCGTCAAAAAACCCGGCAAGAGTTTTTGTCCTTGTTGCTATAACCGGAATCCCCATTTGTATAAATTCCAAAAGTTTCACCGGAAATATATTTTCAGTAAATACTCCGTTTTTTGCAAGTACTATACCGATATCGGCCTCTTGAAGCTTATCGGCAATTTTCTCCAAAGGCAGTGGCGGTAGAATCTGAACATACTTTTCTAATTTGAAATTTGAAATTTGAAATTTGAAATTATGAAAGTATTTTCCCTCATCTTCTATCTTCGGTATTAGGACAAATTTTATGTTTGGAATTTTCTTTATCAATTCCGGAAGCGCACCAATTACGATATCAAGTCCGAATCTCTTCTCTACAGTCCCCATGTACATGAGGATAAATTGTTGTGGGTGGAGGGTTGTCCCGCCGCTTGCGGGATCCCGCTGAGGCGGGATGAGTTGTGAATTATCAGATTTTCGCTTAATGTTATTAGTTGAATGTTGACTATTAAATATTCTCGGGTCCGGACAGTTTAAAATGACTGAAATTTTACCTTTGATTTCAGGATGACGCTGAAGAAAGATTGACCTAAATGATTCATTTGCCGTTAATATTTTATCGGCAAAGCCCATGCTTATTCCTTCCAGCCGGCACAGCAACCTGACGGTTAGATTATTCTTGTCTGTATGGTATTTAGACATATAAAGTTCCGGCATCGGGTCATGCAGGTCAAGGATGACTTTTGTACCGAGAGATTTAGGGATAAAGCTGGAGAATATAAGGAAATCAGGCATGTTGTTAATATGGACGGCTTTATATTTTCTGTAGAATGACTTTTTCGACAGGATATAAGTAGAATATAAGAAAAAAGAAATATACTCGAAAATATACCACAGCCATCCCAGTCGTCTTCTGCCAAGAGGATACATGAAAAGAGATATATTTGGCTCTTTTGGTGAATAATTTTCCTTCAGGCATACCACATCGACCCAATATCCTTTTCTTGCAAGGCTCTCCGCATAACGTCTTACCCTGGCATCGCGGGAAAAGTGGGAATAAACTACTATCGCGATGTTATTGTCCTTCACTTTCATAAATAGAATATTAGAATTATACCATTTGACAAGCAGATTGACTTAAAATATGTTTTCCTGTAATACCTGGAATGGCGTTCTCCCGTTAAGGGATGAATGTTTCCGTACGTTATTGTAGTAATACAAATAGTTTAGTGCTTCCCGGTAGAGTTCTTGGGTATTGTTAATTGACATAATCCTGGGAATATAGAATTCCTCGTCATCTGTTCGATGAGACCTTTCGAGGTGGGCATTCTGTTCCGGATGTCTCTTCTGGTTCTGTATAACACTGCAGCCAAATCCTCTCAGAAGATGCCTTAACTCCG
>JAMCUI010000003.1 GCA_023379265.1 Patescibacteria group bacterium | reverse complement strand
TGATATTGCCAACCGGGATTTAACAGATTGGCTTGTGGAATACAATAGCGTGAGACCGCACAATAGTCTTGATAATATGACCCCAATTGAGTATGCTACGAAAATGTTCGAAGTGTCACCGATGTGGTCGTCCGGAACACACCATTGACAAGTATGGTATACTGGAAAATACAATTTAATAAGCGATGACGAGAGAATAGATATACCGGTTTGTATATCTTCGAGCTCTCCGAGCTATCCTTGAAGAAAGTCCAAAAGACAAGTAGAGGAAAAAAAGAGATCCGCCAAAATTCCTGTAAAGGCTTATACAGGAAGTTTTTATTGAGGTATTAAATTTGGCGGATGAATTAAGGTGGCACCATGGTTTTATTAGCGTCTAGCGTTTAGAGGCTAGCGTATAGAAAATCGTCCTTAAGTACCCAGCGTACTGCGCTGGGGAAAGAGGACTTTTTTTATGGGAGAGTTGATGAACACAGTGAGTCTTACTCTCCAAAATCCTCCCGAATTCGCTCTTCGTGCCGTGTACGAATAGTACTGAAAAGGCACGAAGTAAGAATAGGAGGATATAGTAACTAAAGTCGGAGAGATTATTCGCATTGAGATATTTTTAGTTTATGAATAAAAAACCAAAGAAGAAAGTTATTTTGGCCTTTTCAGGCGGGCTTGATACGAGTTTTTCCCTCCTCTGGCTCAAGGAGAAAGGTTATGAAGTTGTTACTGTCACAGTTGATACAGGCGGATTTGAGAAGGAGGAGTTGAAGGTTATTGGAGAAAAAGCAATGAAGCTGGGAGTTGCGAAACATTTTACTGTTGAGGCTGCCTCTGAATTTTATAAGAAAATTGTTTCATATGTTATTAGAGGCAATCTGCTGCGCGGAAGTGTTTATCCTCTTTGTGTCGGGCCTGAGAGGATAATCCAGGCTGCTAAAGTGGTGGAGATAGCCAGGAATGAAAAAGCAGACTTTATTGCGCATGGCTCTACCGGTGCCGGTAATGACCAAGTGAGGTTTGATACGGCTATAAAAGTTTTGGCTCCGGAAATGAAAATAATTACCCCGATTAGGGAATTGTCTATAACAAGAGATGATGAGGCCAAATTTCTGGAAAAACATGGAATAAAAGTTGACAAAACACCCAAATCTTATTCTGTAAACCGTGGAATATTAGGGACAACTACCGGAGGCAACGAAACCAAAAACTCCTGGGAAGCCCCACCGGATAATGTTTATCCTGTTCAGCCAATTGAAAAGACTCCAGACAAACCGGTTGAGCTAGTGATTGAGTTTAAGAATGGATTGCCTCAAGGATTGGAGCAAGTAATAAATAACAAAGAACAAAAAACAAATTACAAAAAATTATCAGGCCTGAAAATCCTGCAGCAGTTAAATGAGATTGGGGCAGAATACGGTATAGGCAAAGGAATACATCTGGGAACTACAATATTGGGTATAAAAGGCAGAGTGGCTTTTACCGCATCAGGTATTTCCATTCTTATAAAAGCCCACCAGGAGCTGGAGAAACTGGTTTTGACAGGCAAAGAACTTTTTTGGAAAGAGATATTGTGTCAAGCGTATGGAAATATGCTCCATGAAGCGATGTACTTTGATGCTGTAATGCGGGATATTGAGTCCTTTATAAATAGTTCACAAAAACGCGTGGCTGGATTGGTCAGAATGAAACTGTTTAAGGGAAATATCTTTGTGGAAGGCCTAAAAAGTGATTTTTCACTTATGAATAAGAAGGTTGCCACATATGGGGAAGAAAATAATTTATGGACGGGGGAAGAGGCGGCAGGATTTTCCAAAATATATGGACTTGAAGCTATGTTATGGAATTTAACAGCTAAAAAAAGGGGATAAATATGGAAAAGATAAAAATAGACAAAATAGGATCAGTTTTGAAAAACGTAAATATCACAAATGATGTTTCATTGATTTCCAATGTCAAACCTATGGAAGGGGAATCAGTGGTAGTGAAGGTGTTGGCGGCCCATAAAAAATATGGTGAATTGGAGCTTGTTGACGGGAGAATGTACAAAATGAGAGAAGGAGATATTGTCGCCGGAGCATTGGGGGAAAGGAAGGCTTTGGAAGGTATTGTAGGCGTGATCCCAAAAATTGTATCTGCCGGAGACAGGCTGAACATATTAAATCTGGGGGCTGTGGTGGGCCAGGCTGTTTCCTGGAATAAGGAGTACGTGTCAGCTCCGGTTCAGGTGGAAGTTTTGGGATCAATTTATTTGAGCGGCAGGACTGTAAATATTCATAATTATTCGCTGAAAAACGGGACAAAGTTACAGATATGTATACCGCTTATCATCATACTTGGTACATCAATGGGTGTGGGAAAGACAACTGCGGCTGCGGAGTTGATTCATGCTTTATCAAAAAAGAAGGGTCTGAAAGTAGCTGCGGCCAAACTGACCGGTGTAGCTACCCAGAGGGATATGCTGGCGATGAAAGATGCAGGTGCTATTGCGGCATTGACTTTTCACGATGTTGGGCTTACCTCCACATTAAATCATCATGGTAGTGTAGTGCCAGCGACAAAAACTATTCTAAACACTTTGGCAAAACGCAGCCCAGATGTAATTGTGGTGGAGTTGGGAGACGGTATAGTCGGTTGGTACGGAGTTGATAAATTGCTAAATGACCCCGAATTCTTAAAAACAGTATCTTTTACTCTGGTTTGTGCGCAAGATTTGACCGGAGCATACGGAGCAATAAACATTTTGGAGAAAAAGGGTTTGAGGGCCGATTTCTTCAGCGGTCCTGTGACCAATAATACAGCGGGTACTGATTATTTGGAGAGTAAATTTGGAATTCCGTCACAGGATTTGAGAGAGGATAAAACAAAATTATTAGCAATCCTAACCCAAAAAGGAGTGGTGAAAAATGATTAAGGCAGCAATTATAGGCGGTTCAGGATATGTCGGAGGAGAATTAATCAGGTTTCTTCTTTTTCATCCAAAGGTAAAACTTGTGGGTGTGACATCCCAGTCTCACACTGGAGAAAAAATAGGGAATATTCATCAAAACCTGAATGGCGTAAGTAATTTATTGTTTGAGAAAGAGGATGTAAAGAGGCTTTCACAAAAAGCTGATTTGATCTTTCTGGCGTTGCCGCACGGGCAGAGTATGAAAAAAGTAAAAGATATTAATCTGGATAAGACAAAAGTTATTGATTTGGGTGCAGATTTTAGGTTGGAGGATAAGTTTTTGTTTGAGAAAGTATACAAAGTAGAACACGTATCACCGGATAAATTAAAAAAAGCTGTCTACGGATTGCCTGAGATAAAACAGGTGGAAATTAGTAAGGCAGGTTTGGTAGCCAATCCCGGTTGTTTTCCGACAGGCGCGATTTTAGCTCTCTATCCACTTGCCAAATCCGGTTTGCTGTCAGGGTCAGTAGTGATAAATTCGGCGACAGGTTCATCCGGATCAGGCGTGAAGCCTTCAGTGGTCAATCATCATTCAGAGAGAGCACAGGATTTCAGGGCATATAATGTCTTTTCACATCGGCACAAATGGGAAATAAGCCAGGAGATTGCAAAAATTTCTAAAAGTTCGCCTGAGATTATTTTTACGCCGCATTCAGCTTCTTTTGTGAGAGGGATATTTACTACGGTTTATGTTTCAACAGTAAAACATCATAGTATATCCGAAGTAAAAGAAATATATCAAAAGATATATGAAAATAAACCGTTTATCCGTTTGACAGACAATCCTAGGGTAGCGGTGGTGGCCGGGACAAATTATTGTGATATTGGAGTATTTTCAGATGGAAAACATATCATTGTGACATCCGCCATAGACAATCTGGTAAAAGGAGCGGCCGGACAGGCAGTGCAGAATATGAATATTATGTTTGGGATGAGGGAAACGGTCGGATTGGAATTTCCCGGGTTACATCCGTAAGAAACTCAAAGTTCAAATGTCAAAATTAAAAACTAAAAAACAATATGGATACGAAACAGATTGAAGATAAATATCAGCTGCCGACATACCATAAATTTCCTCTTGTTATTGAGAAAGGAAGGGGGGCTTATATCTGGGACGAAAAAGGTAATAGGTACCTGGATTTTTATGGCGGACACGCCGTAGCGCTTTTAGGCCATTGCCATCCGGCGGTTATAAAGGCTGTAAATGGTCAAATGAGGAGGCTGATTTTTTATTCCAATGCTGTTTATAACAGTATGAGGGCCAAAGCGGCAAAAAGTCTAGTAAGTTTGGCACCTGGATCTTTTTCCTCCGTTTTTTTCTGCAATTCAGGAACTGAGGCCAATGAAACCGCCTTGAAGTTGGCCAAGAAATTTACCGGCAGGGATGAAATTATATCGTTTGAAGGGTCGTTTCACGGCAGGACAATAGGATCTCTTAGCGTGACGGGACTGAAAAAATATAAAGAAAATGTAGGGAGCATAATTTCAAAAGTCAAATTTGCCAAGTTTGGAGATATTGATGCGGTCAAGAAACTTATTACGAAGGAAACAGCCACTATCATTCTTGAGTCAATTCAGAGTATTGCGGGGGTTCGTGAAGCGTCAGGTAAGTTTTACCAGCAGTTGAGGAAGATCACAAAAGAAAGGAAGATAATCCTGATTTTTGATGAAGTGCAGACGGGGCTTGGCAGGTCGGGAAAGATGTTTTTTGGTGAGCATTTCGGTGTCATGCCTGACTTGTTGACTTTGGCCAAAGGCCTGGCAGGCGGGTTGCCTGCGGGAGCAGTCATGGTATCGGAAAAAATTGCAAAATCAGTGCAATATGGTGACCAGGGCTGTACTTTTGGCGGAGGGCCGGTTATAAGTGCTGCGATATTGTCTACGATTGACGCAATCCAAAAAGAAAAACTTTGTGAAAATGCTGGTAGGGTGGGAAAAATATTGAAAAAAGAGCTTATTTCATTGTCCCATGTAGAAAAAGTTACAGGAGAGGGATTGCTTTTGGGAATAAAGTTGGATGTTCCGGCTAAAGAGGTGCAGAGTAAATTGTTAAAAAAATTTATATTAACAGGTACTTCTGACGATCCGAACGTCCTGAGATTGATGCCACCGCTTATAATTTCAAAGAAAGAGACGGATTATTTTCTTTCCGGGTTAAGCAAAGTGTTGGGAGGGGGCATATGAAGAAAAAAATTTGGGTCATAAAGCTGGGCGGAGGCTTTTTGCAAAATGAAGCGTCAGTATCTTCCCTGATGTTGGCTATAAAAGATTTGCTGGCGGTAGGTTTTGGAATTGTCATTATTCACGGGGGAGGGAAACAGGCGGACAGTATGCAGATGAAATTGGGAATTCCGATTAAAAAGATAAACGGCAGGAGGATTACCGACAAAAAGACTCTTGATATTCTCAAAATGATCTATAAGGGAGTAGTGAATTCGGATCTGGTAAGCGCGGCTCTCAAGGCCGGTATAGCCGGTTTTGGTATGACAGGAATGGATGGAAAAATATTGGTTTGCGAGAGAAGACCGGTTCAAAAGATAACAGATCAAAAATCAGGAGAAGAGAAAAGGGTAGATTTTGGTTTTGTAGGGGATATAAAAAGTTTTGACGGTAGACTCCTAAGTTATTTATTGGACAGTGGATATCTGCCTGTCATTGCTTGTCTTTCTGCGGATGAAAAAGGTCAAGTCTTAAATATTAATGCTGATACTATGGCTGCGGCTGTAGCCTGTTATATGAAAGCTGAAAGGTTAATCTTTATTTCGGATGTGGAAGGAATTAAGAAAGACAGGGAATCGTCAGCCTTTTTTAAGAAACTTTCACTTTCTCAGGCTGAGGTTATGATCAGGGAAAAGAAGATTACTGATGGAATGATACCAAAAATTGAAAATGTGAGCCGTGC
This sequence comes from Patescibacteria group bacterium, assembly GCA_023379265.1. Classification (GTDB taxonomy): domain Bacteria; phylum Patescibacteriota; class Microgenomatia; order 2-02-FULL-39-11; family 2-02-FULL-39-11; genus JAMCUI01. The sequence continues at coordinate 25,611 of JAMCUI010000003.1, read as the reverse complement.
GCTCAATGGGGGGATTGGAAGCATACAGATAATGGGAGCCTTGAACGGAAAGAAAGAGTGGATGGATGGCTTTATAAATCAATCTTTTGGAACAGTTGTCTATGGAGGCAAGTATGATAAATAAAACAAAACATTTTTATACTACTTCTAACTTTAGCTTGAAGGAAATAAGAGAGATAATTTCTTTGGCTTTACAGTTGAAGCAGGTATATGTTCCGGGAAAATTGATGGCGGATAAGCGCCTTTTGATGTTATTTTTCAACCCATCCCTTCGTACCAGACTGTCTTTTATTGCCGCTATGGATAAATTGGGCGGACAGGCCGTAGATTTTCCTCTCTCCTCAAGCTATCCGTTCGAATATAAAGAAGGAGTTGTGATGGATGGGGTGACCATGGAACATGTAAAGGATGCTGTTAAAGTAATGTCTGGTTATTCTGATGCTATAGCTGTTAGGGCAAGTAAACTTATTACGTCAGAATCTGAAAGCGTAAAATCTGAGAATTGGAGTAAGCTGAAAGAAGATACAGTAATTAATAGTTTTATGCAATACGCATCAGTTCCGGTAATCAATATGGAATCAAATGTCTGGCATCCCTGCCAGGGAATGGCGGATGCGATGACAATGGTTGAAAGTCTTTCAGCTCGCGGGGAAAATTTTTTTGCTCCGCAACTCGCTCGTGATTTAAGACCGTATATTAATTACCTCCAAGTCACTCGCTCGCCATGCGAGCTGCAAAAATTTTCTTCCGTTTCGCTGAAAAACGTAGTTCCCTCTCTCGTGCCACCCGTTAAAAATAAGTATGTTCTAACTTGGGTTCCACACTCCAAGGCTCTGCCCATGGCTACGCCCAATTCACAGATGTTATCTGCTTGTGAGTTGGGGATGGATGTAACAGTAGTGCATCCGCTGGGCTGGGAGTTGGATAAAGAAATATTAGATATCGCTCAAAAGACGGTTGAAAAATCAGGAGGGAGTTTGAATATATCAAATAATCAAAATGAAGCATTAAGAGGCGCTAAATTTGTCTGCGCCAAAAGCTGGAGCGGGATGAAATATTTTGGAGATTGGGGAAAGGAAAAGGAGGTGCGTGGAAAATATAAAGATTGGATAGTGGATAAAGCAAAGATGAACTTGACGAAAGATGCTTACTTTATGCATTGTCTTCCCGTCAGAAGAAACGTGGAAGTTACAGATGAGGTTTTGGACAGTAGAAACAGTCTTATTTATAAACAAGCGGAAAATAGGATGTGGGTACAGATGGCTATATTATTATTTTTATTTGAATTTGCTAACAGTATGAAAAGTTGCTCGCGATAGAAATTTTCTTGTTCGCAAGGGAACAGAATTCCGTTCCGGCGTTGTCATTCTGAACTCGTTTCACGATCTAAATTAAAATTTATTTATAATCTTGTATAAAGAGTTCCGTATGCGATCTGCGAAAATTTCTATACACTTCGCAATTTTTATATCACAAACAAAATACTTACTATGAGTGCAACCAATTTTGTCATATCGGATAAACAGTTGGAATTAGATCTTTTGCTGGCGCCTTATGACCTTTGGGCGACAAAGGTTCATGTTCTGATGCTTTTCAAATCCACTATAGTAGGTCAGAACGCTTCGAAACAGATTTTGACGGTACTTAATTTATTATCATCAAAGATTGTGAAACATAATTTCACGATAGATCCGAAAAAAGGTCTACATCTTACTGTCGAAAACGAAATTATAAAACAATGCGGGAATTACGGTTTTTCCATGCATACGGCAAGGAGTAGGAATGATCAAGTGATGACATGTGAACTTTTATATCTGCGGGAAAAAATGTTAGGCTTTTTTTCTGCAATATTGGAGTTGAGAAAAATACTACTTCAGTCAAGTTACAATCACATCGATACTGTTATGACAGGGTATACACATATGCAACCGGCAAAACCGACTACGTTTGGGCAATGGTGTTTATCCTACTCTGATATGTTGGGAAAGATTGAGGAGAGGTTGAAATTTGAAGTTGATAGATTTAATCTTTGCCCGTTGGGAGCGGTGGAATCGTACGGCACGTCGTGGCCGATCGACAGGGAATATTCTGCAACTCTTTTGGGTTTTTCCGGAGTTTGGGAAATCCCGCAGGAGGCCATTTCTTCCCGTGGTTTTGCCCAGAAAGCATATTTAGGCGTGTTGGTTGAGGCAGCCGTTGTATTGAGTAAAATAGCGGCGGATTTATTGCTTTTTAACACTTTTGAATTTGGATTCGCAGAGCTTGGTGGAGTGTCTGCAAAACAGATGAGTGCGGCGACAGGGTCATCCATAATGCCGCAAAAGAAGAACCCGGACATACTGGAGTTAATTCGCAGTTTGGCACCGCAGGTCACCGGGATTGAGTCAATCGTGGCTAATCTTCTTTCCGGATTGCCAACTGGCTATAACCGCGATACCAGAGAAATAAAAGAATATATGAAGACTGCTCTGGATAAATCATTTCAGGCAGTTGAATCTTTGAGTTTTACTCTAAAGGGAATTAAATGCAATAAAAAAAAGATGTTGCAGGCAGTAAAAGAAAACTATTCCATGGCTCCGGAACTTTCCGATTTTATTGCACAGAAATGTAAAATTCCGTACAGGATAGTTTATAAAATAGTGGGAAATATAGTGAGAAAAAAGAAGGAAGCAGATCTATCACTTGAAACAGTTACGCCTGAAGAGGTAGCTTCGGAAGCTGAATTGTTTAATCTCAAAATGAATATAGAGGAATCGGAATTAAAGATAGCTTTAGATCCGCAAGTAGCAATTCAGAAAAGAAAGCATACAGGAGGAGCAGCAAAAGCCGTCGTGGAGAAGATGATAAATAATAGACTAAAAAAAATAAAGAAAGATGCTGATTGGCTAAAGTCGAAATGGAACATAATTAATAAAGCGAAAGAAAAAACTGAAAAGGAAGTAAATAAGTTGGTGTTATGAGTAATGAGTTGTGAGTGGTTAGTGGTTGGCTGTTCGTTATTTGTTTATTGTTAATTATCTTATGGAACTTTTGCAGAAATTGATTCAAATTCAAAGTATTTCAGGAAATGAAGCTGAAATTGCCAAATTTATACTAGATACGCTTCAGAGTTGGGGAGTGGGTGCACGGAGACAAAACGGCAATGTAATTGCTTATATTCCGGGTAAAGACGGAAGTCGTGCATTAATTTTCAATACACACATGGATACAGTGCCCGCGTCAAATCCAGAAAAGTGGGTCTATCCTCCATACGGAAAAAACGCTGGAAGAATTATAAGGGATAAATTGTACGGGTTGGGGGCAAGCGATGATAAGGGGGGGATTGCTGCAATATTAAATCTAATAGATACTATGATCTGCGGGTCCTGTCGCTCGAGTGTCCCAAACTTCGCTTCAAAATCGCCCAGCCTTGGTTGGGCTCAAGGCCGTGAAGCTACGTTTGGGAAACCCTCTCTCGTGCCACCCGTATCTAAGTTAGATGTAGGGAATTTACCATTTGATCTCTGGTTTACGTTTGTAGCAGGCGAAGAAACTGATGGCAGTGGGACCGAGAAGTTTTTGGACTGGTTTTGTGATACTAAATATTTCACAAAGTATAAAAAGATATCAGCTATTATTGGAGAACCAACTGGGAATAAAGAATTGGAGATAGGCCACCGGGGGAATATTTTTCTGACAGTTACTGCAAAGGGTTTATCCGGTCACGGGGCAAAAAATTATAAAAAAGAGGATTTGGCAGTAGAGAAAATATTAAAAATCGCTGAAAAGCTGAAATCAGCCTCCCTTATATGGAAAAAAGAATACAGAGATAAATTCCTGGGTGAACCCAGCTTGAATATTACCGGTATTTTTTCCTCCACAAATATCGCCAATGTCTTACCTGCAGAATGTAGTCTGTTTGTGGATATAAGGACTACGCCTCTCCTTCATGAGGAAATTAAAACACTGCTTGAAAAGTTAGTAGATTTCGAGGAAGGAATTAGTTGCATGATTAAGGAAAGATCGTATGGCTTCACTTCACTTGAGGCTGGAATTGTAAAATCATTCAAAAAAGTAATGAAGGGAATAAAACTAAGTTCCTCAATGGGAACTACAGATATGTCACAGTTTACTCAAAGGGGTATAGAAACGGTTGTCTTTGGCCCGGGGGACAGAGAGTGCATCCACAAAGAAAACGAGTTTGTAGAGCTTTCAAATGTGTCAGAATGTGTTAAGATTTATAGAAAGATTATTGATTGTTTTTAACCTATTTCTCTGGGGTTCAAAGAAATAGGTTAAAGAAAAAGCGCTCAGTGGGAGTTTTTAGATGGATAAAAATATAAAAGAATCTGCAAAAACTTTGACTATCATGACAGAAATTAAAGGTGATACGGCAGATTTGTTGTGTCGGATAATTTCTGAAGCCGTCAAAATTGAATTCCCTCAAGTAAGCCTGGAAAATCACAAAATAAAACTGGAACATCCCGCAAATGAAAACTATGGGGATTATTCTACAAACATTGCTTTTATACTCTCCGGCGTTCTAAGAAAGAAACCCATGGGAATAGCCGGTGGAATCCAAAAGCAGCTGGAAATATATATCAAAAAACATCAAAGAACCTCAATTATATCCGATAGTCTTTCAGAAAATACAGTACGAAATGATGGAAAAAATATCCTAGAGTACGTTGATGTGGTACAACCTGGGTTTATTAACCTTCACCTCCAAAAAGGGTATATTATCACTCTAATTAATAGACTGCTAGAGAATGAAAATGGCTCTGTAGCAACTAAAATTAAAACTAAGAAAATAGGTTTAGGGCTTGCAAAAAGGCAGATTATTGTCGAATTTACGGATCCGAACCCTTTCAAAGAGCTACATATAGGACATGTCTATAGTAATTCTGTAGGTGAATCGCTATCACGCCTATTTGAAGAATGTGGCGCTACAGTAAGACGGGCCAATTACTTCGGAGATGTTGGTATGCATGTCGCTAAATCCCTATGGGGTATGATGCAAAAAATGGCCCGTGAAAATATCGCTTTGATCGATTTAGAAAAACAATCTCTATCAGAACGTATAGCATTTTTAGGGAAGGCGTATGCTTTGGGAGCCACAGAATATGAAGAAAATCAAGCATCTAAAGAGGAAATGAAAGACATAAATTATATGGTATATATCACCGCCCAGGAATATATGAAGAATAAGTTTGGTTGGACTCCACAAGTAGATTATAAGCAGTTCGTGAAAATGGACCAAAAGCTTTTTTCACGGGTGGAAGAGTTGTTTAGAAAAGGTAGGGAATGGAGTATGGCTTACTTTGAGACTATATATAAAAAATTAGGGACAAAGTTTGATTATTATTATCCTGAGAGCATTGTGGGTGAGTATGGTATGGAGCTGGTGAAAGAAAATCTTAAGAAAGGAATTTTTGAGAAACATGAAGGTGCCGTGGTTTACCGAGGAGAGAAAGAGGGATTGCATACCAGGGTTTTTATTAATTCCCTTGGTCTGCCTACATACGAGGCAAAAGAGTTGGGACTGGCTCCGGCAAAATATAAGGATTTTAGTTATGACTTTTCACTTATAGTTACCGGTAAAGAAATAAACGAATATTTTCAAGTCCTTATTTCCGCACTGAACAAAATAAACCCAAAATTGGGGAAGAAAACTGTGCACCTGGGGCACGGCATGGTGAGGCTCCCGGAGGGCAAAATGAGCAGTCGGACAGGTAAGATTTTGACTGGGGAGTGGATGTTATCTGAAGTAAAAGAAAAGATACTTAAAATACTTAATCAGACTGACTCAAAATATGGCAATAGCGAGCAGGAAGATATTGCACAGAAAGCGGCAGTTGCTGCGGTGAAGTATTCACTTTTGCGTGTCAGTTTGCCCTCCGATATCGCTTTTGACATAGAGAAATCCGTATCTTTTGAAGGAGAGAGCGGACCGTATTTGATGTATACATATGCCAGATGCAAGAGCGTTTTAAGAAAATCCAAAATCCCTGCCTTGCCGGCAGGCAGGCAAATGACAAATTTCAAATCAAATAACCACCAACAAACAACAACCAACAACAAACTTAATTCTGAGGAATTATCTCTCCTTCGGACACTTTACCGTTTGCCGGAAATTATTGGGGAAGCGGCTAGAACTTTTTCACCAAATCTCCTTTGTAGCTATCTTTTTGACTTGGCGCAAAAATACAATTTTTTCTACAACAAGCACACAATATTAAATTCAAACAACAAAGAACCCTTCGCGGCTGACACCGCTCAGGGCAAATCCACAACCCATCCCGCCTCAGCAGGATCCAGCCTGTGGCTGAACAACTCACAACCTGCCTCGCCCGCTTCGCCGCGAGACGAGCCGACAGACGGACCCACAACCCAATTTCGTCTATTCCTTACCGCAGCAACAGCTGTAGTCCTCAAAAAAGGCCTCTTTCTTCTGGGGATAGAGACAGTTGAAAGGATGTAGAATTACCTTTGTCTTTTGACGCCTGCATCATGTTGGTGTATTTGGTCAAGTAAATATTCTCCAGGGTCAGGTTGTTCTCCTTCTTTGAGGACAAAACCCATCTGTGCTCCCAAAGCCCTATTTGCTTTCACATTTAGCCCGATTGAGGGTAGAGCATAGGCGGGGATTCTAGTGAGCCAGGGAAAACGTTCACCCATCATGGTATACATAAAATCAAGTCCCAAAACCGCTTTCTGGCATTTGTTGACTGCATCTATTTGATTCTCTCCCCAAATGATTCTTAGACCTTTCCAGTCACCTGAATCATCAGCGTCATTGTTGATGTGGGTTTCCAGTTTGAAATTTTCTCTTGCGATCCGTTCTATTTCATATCCCAAAAGTGGATCAGTAAAGGTATAGACTGTAAACTTCAGTTTTCCTTTTCTAATGGCTGTTGAAAAGATAATATTTGCCGGTAACCATTGTAAGAAATCCTGTCCAAAACTGGCATGGCCTCCTCCGGCAGGACCGTTTAACATTACGAGCGGAGTTTGCGGTGTGGGGATAGCTACTTCATGACTGGATGGCATAATACTTATTGAAGATAATGGTTGGATATTTTATCAGCAGGTATCTGGGTGGTAAAGGGGAAAAACGACCATTTATACATTATTCTTTTTTGTAAGGTAGATTACTGACAAATTGTGATAATGTATCGTAATATATAGCACTATTACTTTTTATCATTTCTGCCAACCTGCCATGGGTTGGTTTTTTTCTGCCTCTTGCTGCTGAATAGGACCCGGTTAATGTTTAATAAATAGAGAAATCCTGCTACGGTCAGATTCAAAAATTGCCCCCGCCTTCCGATATATGATCCGGATCAAACTAACGGATTTTGAGAAAAACCAGTTTATCCTTTTTCATTTGAAGGAAAGAGGATAGCTGGTTATTTTTTTACCGAAAGGGGGTGAGAATGATGAATAACATCGCAAGAAGTCTTTTGACAATAGGCGCAGTAATTTTTGTAGCAGGAGCAGCAGTAACCGCAGCTTATTATACTACCCAGATTAATGCCAACGGAAATAATGTGCAGACTGGTAACGTGTCATTGACTCTAAATGGTAAGTCGGGACCTGATGCTGGAGCTGCTTTGGTAGCAAACAACATGTATCCTGGTACATTTGCAGAGTCAGCTGGACAGATTACCAATAACGGCACTATAAGTGTCAATCCGTCTATATCACTTGCCAGCGCAAGCGATCCTAACGGTTTGGCGTCAAAGTTATGGATGCAGATTTGGACCAACGGTAAGCTTTGGTATAGCAATTGGATTACCAATGCTCCCGGCTACACATCAGGAAAGGTGACTTTGGATAAACTAGATCCGGGTCAGACTATGAATGTAGCATTCAGGTTGATTCTTGATGAGAGCGCTACAGCCTCCGGATCTTATTCAGTAAATGTGGTAGTGACAGGTTACCAGTGGAATGATCCAGCGGGAGCTACTACCACTCCAGCGGATACCAATGCGCAGTATGTGGCAAACGATTGGTCTCTCAACGTATGTGGGACAAGACCAAGCAGTCCGTACTATTCTTACAATGAAAATGTTTGGAAAGTACATAGCGCGTATGGACCAACAGGAACAAATTCTGATGGTAGTTGTAGTGTTCCTTATTAAAGAGTCTTAGAAATGGACGTCGTATCCGGCGGCGGGAGCGAGCAACCGTCCGCCGGGTACGGACGGAAGAATTTAAGAGAGATTTATGAAATTGGTCAAAATGAAAAAAGGTCTATCAATAATTATAAAAATACTTCCTTTTCTGGCAGGAGTATTGATATTGGCAAGTATAGTCAGGATTCCCACGGGAATAAGAATTTTTTTGGTGGAATCAGGCTCAATGCGGCCAACTATACCTGTGGGAGCAGTTGTTCTATCGCATGAAACTGATCTTATAAAAGCAGGAGACATAGTCACTTTTAGGAGGCAAATTGGCGACGCATCTTTTGTGACCCACAGGGTAAAGGAAGTAAGGGATGGAATGATGTTTACACAGGGAGATGCCAATAACGCCCGTGATGACGGGTATGTACTGCGAAATCAGGTATTGGGAAAAGTAATTTTTGTCTTGCCGTATTTAGGTTACCTTCTGATTTTTATAAAAACTTTGCCCGGAACGTTTATCTTTATCGGAATTCCCGCAATCTTCATCATTTTTGAAGAATTGTGGAATATAAAAAAAGAGTTGGTCAAAGGTAAATACGTGACAGTAGGGTTTAAGAGGATAATAATTGCCGGATCAATCCTTTTTGTGGCGATCAGATTAGTTTCCTTATCACAATCGTCCAATTCCTTTTATATTGACCGCCGGGTTTTATTTAAGACGGGAATTACAACTGTTAGTAATATACAGTTTCCAAATCAAGCGTCCCCATCTGTTTCGCCTACACCAGGTGAGGGAAATAATATTTCTACAGAGTTTGATATATTAAGTCATATATTGACGGTGACAGTAGGAGACCTGGATCCGATTCCGGCAACCATAGATTATCAGATTACATATGACACTGATGTGAAATCACAGGGGATTGCCGGATCGGTCAAATATGATCCCGCCATGAATGCAGAATTTGGAAAGTCGGTAGTTTTGGGTACCTGCTCAGGAATAGTGTGTGTGTACGATAGCGGAATCAAAAATATTCATATTGTTATTACTCTTCATGCAGAAGGAAGTAAAGATATTGTTTTGAAGAAAGATGTCCAATTGTAAAAAAGTTTTATTTTCCGTAACAATACTTTTTTTGCTGTTTATATTGCCTGTAAACTGTAACAGGTTGATACAGAAGTCTTTTGCGGAAACCAGAGTGCAGGATAATCTGGAGGTTACAGGAGATTTTCCCGTATTGTCAGCACAAGATAACGTCTGGTATCCGGGAAAAACAGTGGCAAAGCAATACGTTATTCAAAATACAGGCGACAGCGCGCAGGATTTTGCCTTAAAATTAATAAATCTGCAAGATCTTGACGCTCTGACTTCATATCTGTTTATTGACATAAATTCTGGATCAACAGATTATTTCGGTACAAGAGATATTTTGGGCAACGCCGCGGCCACGGAATCAATACAGTCTCTTTATGATAAATCCAATATAAACGAATTGGTGCTTTTCAATTTGTCTCCTAAATCCTCAAAAACTCTGAATTTTATATTCACGATGGATCAGGAACTTTCCAACAGTCTGGAAAATAAAAAGCTGGGATTTGACCTCATTTTTGGTTTTAGTCAAAGCGGGCAATCTCCAGCTCCCACGCCGGCTCCAACTGTAACCGGTTCACAAGTACAAAACAATAAGTCTTCCGGTCCTACGGCTACACCGGCTCCTTCTTCCTCCGGTGGGGTTGTACCTTCCACCACCCCAATTCCAGCTTTAGGAGTATTGACTCAGTTTGGTGCGGCATTTACAAACGCCGCCGGAAATATACTGGGGATTTCAAATTCAGGAGAAGGTTCAAAAAGCGGGGAAGTTCTGGGGGCGCAAAAGGGCAAGACGGTACCTTCTCTGACAACTCCAGGATGCCGGGAGCCGGCATGGTGGATTCTGTTTCTTCTCCTTGAGGCGGCAATCTCGGCGGAACTGGTTTTTTCCCTAAGGTGGACAGCGTCAAACAGGCCTTTATACGCACAGATATGTCTCACTTTTTTCAGCCTTCTTTTTGCTGGAGCGCTGGCCTGTAATCTTCCGGCAATTCTGGCTTCAGGGACGATCGGGATAGCCGGAGTACTGCTGATGGTGATGAGATTAAAAATAAAGGAAAATCAGGCTTTGGCGGATACGTCCTTATAGAGAAGATAGCTGTAGGCTACAGTAAAAGGCATAATTACGGTCTGTGAAGCCAGAAGAAGAAGAAAATTTCCGGAAAAGGCATAGTTTGCTAGGAAGCTGATGACGCTTATTGCTATATATCTGCCAAATACTCCCCAGAACCTGCTTTTTACAAGAGAAATACTTTTTTGCAAGGCTGAAAGCCCAGCTTTTTTCTCTACAACGACCACATAGTTTGCAAATTGCAGTAGAATGACCAAAAGCAGTCCCGGAAGTATAAGAAGGAGAAAGCCGATGCCTTCAAAAAGAAAAGACAAAAGTCCCACAATAGTTACAGGCAATAAAACTTTCCACGCCTGATCATATATGTCTGAAAAAGTCGGATTTTTGCCTTTGTGATGGGCGTCAATTGCCAAAATGAGGGCGGCGCTACCTAGGAATCCTATCTCAAAGACGACAAATAGGGATAAAGCAATAATTCCTACTCCTACAATACCAAGGCTGGCGGCACTTGTTATGTTTCCCGTTGCAAAGCCCACTACAAGGCTACCAAGGCCCATGGAGACTAAAAGGCCGGGAAAAAGAAACATCTGCCATATCCTCCAGACGATGACTGTAATAAGGGAGATGGCAAGAAGCATCTGCCAGGTCTTTTTGTAAAGCTTAAATGCCCCGCGGAAAAGCTCTTCAATACTGATTAATTGTGTCTTTTTCCCCTCTTTTACCATGGTATACCTCTTAAACTTTATTTTCAGAATAAATGTATCGGTATAACTTCTCGTACGATCATCCTGATTAATTACGGATCGATCTACGATAAGTATAATTTCATGGTAGGGGAGGAGGATTTGATTGTCAAGCGGAAAGTGATTCTACTTGTTTTTCCAGTATATATAAGCTGTAATGAAAACAGGCCGTAAAAATGGCAATTTTTTGCGTGGAAAAATATGAGCAAACCTTATGAATTGACTGGTTTACCTATTATTCCTCCAGGAAGCCCGCCAGGGGATGGGAGTAAACCTCCAAAGCATCCATTTGCTACTGGTATCACAACCTCTACAAGTACAGGATTTAGGACTTCATCTTTTGATTACACACAAAAAAGTGTGGGGGAGGCGGTGAATAGATGGAAAAAGGAAGGCGCAGTGGAAGTTTCTTTGATGTCACATAAGGAGGAATTGGAAGAAAGAGCCAGTCAGATTGTAGATGAGAGGGAAAAAGGGAAGTCCGAATTGGGGGGAAAGTTGGCCAACGTAAGGAGTAGGAGGGCAAAGTGGGAGAATGATGTGAGAGAGAAAGAAATTAATTTAAGCAGGTCAGAGACTGAAGTAATAGTCAGGAGGATGGATGCCGAAGAGAGACTTGCTAGATTAAGAAAAGAAATTGAAGAAAGATTGCTCCACCAGCAAAAAATAGAAGCAGAACGTGAGCAGATTCTTAGAGTAAGAAGTGCCCATCAAAATCCCAGAGATCTTAAAAACAAATTTGGAAAGCTGGCAAGTGAAACTTTACCCTGGGAGGTGGCAAGCAGAATACCAATTGTAAGAGAAAGACATAGAGGTTATCTGCAGATTAGGAATATGATGGATAGTCTGGAGGAAAGGGAATTATCTGTGGGAAGAATCAACAGACTCATCAGTGAACTGGAAAAAGAAATTACAGAACTTGAAGAAGCTCAAAGACAGTTGAAAACTCAGGAGGCAAGCGAAAAATCAATTAGGGAAAGTGGATTTTATGTATCCTTGTCCGAAACAGATAGAAGAGAAGTAGTTCAGTGCGCCGAGGCAGATCTTCATAAACTGGAAAAAGAGGAAACGGAATGGTTTTTTAGCACTTTGTCAGAAGGAAGTTATGCACATGAGCTTAAGAAAGTACAGATTGAGGTGATGTTGAAGGAGTTGGGAGAGCCTTATGAAGGGAAACAATTAAGCGCGATGGATAAGAGTGAACTTGATAATCTGCTTGTTGAGACAAAGGCAAAAATGCTTAGAAAAGCAATACAAATTAGAATTGAGAGTGGAGTTCTTTTCCAGTCTGAACTGGAATATACTCCTGATAGCATAACCCAACTTGTAAAAGAAGGAAAAATTGATATTGAGAGAGAGTTAGAATTTTTCGGGCAATATACAGGAACTGAAAAATTTGCAAAAGAAATTTTGGCTACTGCGGCTGAAGTTTGTGGCGAAATTGATACGGCGAGCGCTTCCAGGAAAATTCAGGATAAAATAAAGAGTGTTCTTGGAGGCGATATTGATATTTTTACCTCAGTGAGAGCGATTGAAAGTTCAAACAGACAGGTTTTATCTTCGGGAGAAGTGTTGGATAGACAGCAGGCCGAAAACAGACAAATTGCCATTCTTCAGATTGTTGGGCATGCCGCAAATATAGGGTTAATAGATCGGGCAACTTTTAATCAGGTTATCTCTGGAGTAGCAAAAATAAAGTTCAGAGACAATTTATTTGGCGGAATTAGTTCCAATATGGATGATTATAAGTTTATAGGAAACTACATTGCCGCCATTTCAGATCAAACAGTTTCATCTGACGTTCACCGTTTTATTGCAAGACAAATTAAGGGATACATAAGTAGAGGATCTGAATTATTTTCCGCAGCACAGGTGGAAAGTGAATTAGCACCGGTTTTTGAGTCGCTGGGACAAACTGTAACGGACGGAGTCGTGGAAGCTGATCCAACTATTCATATGGTGCAAAGACAGAAAAGTGCCAACGCCTACAGTGAAAAAACAGGAAAGGATACATTCCAATTTTATCCGGATAAGGAAGCATTAGAGAGGATACCTGCAGCAAGAAGGGAATTGGTTGAAGAAATTGCTGAAAAACTAAAAGCAAGAGCAATCTTAAAAGGGGATGACAAAGCCATATCAGCGGCTGAAATTTCCTGCGGTCAAATTGAAGGAATTGATTTTTTGGTGGCAAATGGAATTGTGGAAAGCGGTGCAGATGGAGTGAGGCAAATATCTTTTAATAGAGATACCCTAAACAAGCTGCTTACAGAACCGTCACTTAGCTATAAAACCAGAAGAGACCTTCTCGGAATGGTTATGTATATTGCCTCTGAGCCGGTTGAGTTTGCAAATTTAAGACTTCAATTTAGTGGCGCAGATCAAGAAGGAATAAGAAAACTATCCCAAATTTACGGTATAAGCTTGGGCACGGGGAGCCTGCAGTGGGGAACTTATATTGATGAAGCCCTTTTCCCCAATCAAGGTAGTCCCGAGGGGTCTTTGGACCAAGTCTTGGACAGGCTTAGGAGAAATTTCACTTTTATTGAAAATCCGGACGGCAACCTGCGTCCGGCTGCTACAAAGAGTCTGATCATGGATATTTTTGGATCAAATGATCATGCTCAAGCTCTAAGGATTATTCAAGATATGAAAAAGACTGGTCTTCTGGATTTATCTGATAGAGGACTTTTCAATAGGGAAGAAGAACAATTTTTTACCATGCTTTCTGAGGAAAAAACGGGTAATATTGCGGCAGGATATATCAAAAAGACTGATGGTGAAGCATTTATAGATTTTGAGACTTTCAATAAAGATTTCACAGGCAGTGTGTTTTACAGGGATGGAATAGGTGAATGGAAATTTTTCATCCCAAAGGCAAGGTTTAGCGAGTTGACGTCGTATATTGAATGGAATGATAGCGCAACCAGTGATAATCTGTTGGAGTTGAGTAGCCTTTTTAAGGCAGGTTTAGTTGATCTTCCTTCCTATAACCTCAGTACAGATAAGGAACTTTTTTGGCAGTTTTGGCCTGATAACAGAATGTTACTCCATCCGCATCAATATAAAGAATTACTTGAGGTAGGATTGTTTGAAAATTTGTCTGGGGTAAGGGGTAGTGATAGTCGGTTAACAACCGAAATAGGCGCGGAAAAGATAATAAAAGCTTTCGATTTGTCATTTGGAAGAGTGAAAGTAAATCGTGGCGAACTTAAATCAATTATGGCAGACCCACGTCTGAAAGATGTGATTTCAGCGCTAACCGGTCTTAAGTCAAATTGGGGATATGAGTTAACCCATTTGGAAAACGATGTAAAGGTAATGAAATACCTGCTTGATAACCCGGATAAAATGGGCGTAATAAAGAGTTTTATTGATTTCGGATATAGAGGTTTTCAGGCTGGAAATGTAAAGTTGATTGAAAAACTTACTCCGCAAAGAACCAATGAAATACTCAAATTATCAAAGGATTTGAGTGAATCAGCAGGTTTTAAGCTTTCTCGGTTTACTACTGATATAAATGCTTTAGAGTTTGTTCTCGACCATCCTGAAACAAGGGGAGCAATCACTGAGTTGGTAGAGTATGGTTATTCATTCAAATCTGAGGATGTGAAGGCATTGGAATATGTGCTAGCAAATAGAAATAAAGTACTTGCCGATTTGAAAGCCATCCGGGAGGCTGATGCCAGCTATAGGTATCAACCCACTGAGAACAGATATTCTCCTTATTCACTTGTGAGTGCTCAGCAGATAGTTGAAGGCAGGTATTCTTCGCGACAATGTATGGATATCGTTTTTGCCCTAGAAAGTACCAAGCTTCAACCGAGTGATTTTCCAGTTCTTAGCGTTATAAATGCCCGAAGCGATGTACCAGCAGATTTTGTGCCTGGAGAGGTTACCGCAGATATAGGTTACTCTGCACACGAATGGCATAAGGTTAAGGACATGTTTAAGTCTGACCATTTCAGAAATAAGGATGCGGCTTTTGAATTTATTTACAAGAGTCTTTATCCGGATATTACCAGAGAGAAATTGGATAACGTGTTTATTTTATTGCAAAATGCCCCTCGGTTGGTTGATACAGTCGGATTGCATGATTTTTTGAGAAATAATTTATCTTACCTTGCTGCCATGCCAGCTAACAAAATTGAGACTTATTCCACAATATTTTTACAGATAGACCAATCGCCATCGCAAGAGCTGCAAAGACTTAAAACACAGCTTCTTTCTGAACTAATGGTAAATAGCGACCCGGTAAATTCTTGGAGAAAAATTGAGGAGGTATTCATAAAAAACAACTTGCCGACTATCGGAAAGGTCTTCCGCGTTTTTGAAGTGCTTTACCCTGGTCATGAAATTACTCAACTAATTAAGAGTAACAATAATCTAAGCCCATACCTGAAAAAGTCAGGTCCGAGAAGGCGAATGTATACAATTTATACTGATCTTTTGAATGTAGCAGTTGATTCGGGAAACCGGTCGTTGAAGGAATACGTAGAATGTCTTTCTGAAGGAGAAATATTGCTCGATAAATTTGAAAGAGAAGGGCTTGCTTCAATGGATGAAAGCCAAAGAAAACGATTCGGATTTTTTCTTGGGAAACTTAATACCCTTCATGAGAATTCTCTTTTGGGCAGGATGAATCCTTCTCGGGAGACACTTCCTGTCTTAAAAGAGGAGGATTTTGGGGAAGCTGTCAGCCTATTAAGATCCAATCTGGGAGTGCAAAGTGGGCAAAAAATAACTGGTAGGATTAGCGAAATGTTTTTGAGACCAGTGGGTATGAATAGCTTGAATGCGGTACTTGAACGAATGAAAAAAGCCGAGTCTTACGCGAATTCAAGAGGTTTGGAAATAGTCTCCAGTGCCCAGGATGGGAAATTAAATATAAGAGAAGGAGATCTGCTTAAAGGAATTGACGTGAATTTTTTCGAACAGATTATGCAGAATGGTTCAGTAGCCAGGGAATATTTAGGGTCAGGCGCCGGTTCGGACGCTACCCCCTTTGATACCGATGTAAGCCGTGTGACAAAGGAGGATGCTGAAGCCGGATTTGAGAAAGCATTTGGCGTATCAATTGCCAAAGGATACGGGAATTTGGTCTTTGTAGTCCGAGATAGGGGACAATTTCAGCTTACTTCTCCGGAAACTGTTGAGTTTAATAGTCAGAAGCGGGAACTTTTCAGGTCGGCTGTTGTGGGTGAAAGACATTACGGTATCCGGACGGGATTTCCTACAACTGAAATTGACTTTATGATTGTTCAGGATAGATTAAAAGCTGATCCGGTTCAACTTGAAAAGATTTTTTATACCGTGGCCCAGAATGGCTACTATATTCCGATTGTGGATAGCGGTGGAAGTATTATATTTACTCCAGAGATATACAGGGAATACAGGAGAACCTTTGACGGTATACCAAAGTATGATGGAGAACGGATTGTAGCCCATGTTTCGGATGAGAGGTTTGTGCAAAATAAGGAAGTTGATGAGATTATGGCAAAGATGAAGGAATATAGACAAAGCACTCTTGCTGAACAGAATAAAATAAAACAGATTATACAGGAGGTTTTAACTGAGTATGGAGTAAAGTTGAAAGAAGAAGGTGATACTGGCCTTCTTGGGGCAGAATTTATGGATACTGGTTCAACAGGCCGGGGAACAAATACGCCTGGTGATGCGGATTATGATTATGCACTCATGTTGGATGCGGCTGACTTTAGGAAAAGAGAATATCTCGCCGCTGAGATTAAGAAGAGGCTCAATCCTCAGGATGATGAGTCGCATACGGATAGCGGGGGAATACAGATCAGGGCAATGAAGTCGAGGTTTATTGAAGGAAGAGATATTGATGTTGATATTGCCATTACTAGCAAATCAGATTTACGGGTTTTTGCTTCGCATGATGCCATTGCTGCCAAACTCGACTCGATTGCAAAGGAATATGGGGATGAGGTAAGAGATAGGGTTGTGGCTAATATCATTCTGACAAAAAGAGTTTTGAAGGAAGGGCATGCTTATAAAAAGAAAGAACACGGCGGAATCGGCGGAATCGGAGTGGAAAACTGGATTTTGCAAAATGAAGGCAATATGGCGAAGGCTTTTTTGTCCTTCTATCAGGCAGCACATAGCCATGGTCAAAGAATATCGCTTTCAGACTTCAGGAAAAAATATCATATGCGTGATGCGGGTATAAACGTAAAATTTCTTTCACATGACGACTACGTTTATTTACTCAAAGAGGATGGATACAACGCAATGCTTGATACAATAGAGAAATATTTTAAGGATGAAGGTGCTGGAGTCGATCTGGAAAAGCTGAAATACATGTAGCACCAGAAATTATCTGGTTTTATCAATAACTCAGTTTTCAAAATCTTTCACTTTTTTAATTTACTGTATGTGTGTCTAATATCTCTAGTTTGGATCAGGTAGTTTGTGTTTTATATGCTAATTGATTTGGTGTCTGAGGAGCTGTTTCATCATCAAATTCTTTCACAAAAGTAATATATTCTTTTTCCACATCGGTGAATTTTAACAACCCTGCATCTCTTCTTCTCAGGTTTTCATCATAGATTTTAATGCCATATACATTTTCTACCCAGGCGGCATGTTCCTGCGCACTGTCAGATTGGAGAGTGATTGGTCTGACAGGAGTTGAAAAAAGATGTCTCCAATGAGGCCTTATATGTGAAACTTTTCTTTCCTGTCCGGCTATTCTTGATGTGATTGTTGGGAGAACCACTTCCATATTTTTGCTGAGAACTCCGCTGGTAATGAAATTTATCCTTTCCAAAAGCAATTTAGAGAAAGGTGACAGGGCCCATAGATGGATGGTGACGGGTTGGCGGTTTCCGTGGTAAAGATTACCTTCTCTGTCAATATAAAATTCCAACTGCAATGGTTTTCCCTCTGACTTGCTGACAATATCGGTGGATATCACCACTTTATGTCCCTGAGTCAGCCTGTCCGGATAAAAGACTAATGAAGTAATATGTTGGTCTCTAAGATCAAGATTATTGCCGTCGGTGAGAGTGAAAGCATCTCCCCAAGGAGCCACAAACCACTCATTCCTATCCCTTATATCTGCCGCCAATTTTTCGCAATATTCTTTTTCTTCAGTCATATTTTCAGGAGTTTGGGTGTTGCTTTCTGCAGTAAGGCTTAAGATAAATAAATTATCTGAATAGATTCTTCGCATTTCAGGTTCCATTCCTCTTACCACATCATCAGTAAGCGCATCGATATACAGGTTTTTTTGTCTTAGTTGGGTTTGGGAAAGATTTACAATTCTTCCGATTATTTCAGAATATAAATCTATATCCATGAGGTTGGTAGCCAAGGCATCAAGAGTACGCATTTGCGGATCCACCATCGCCAGAGTATTGCGCCAGGTCTTTACGGCTCTATTTATGTAGACGAGAGCTTCGGAATCTCGGACTATATCTGAAGCTGAAACTGATGTTCTTCCTTCTGCTAATTTTGCTACCAGAGCTTTTGCCATCTCGTGCATGACTCCAGAATCGCTGTATAAATCTTTCCTTCCGGCTTTCCCCAAGATCCTAAATGCGCTCCACAGTCCGTCAAGGCGATCATTGGAAAATCCAATAGCCACGTGTTGCTTTTTATGTTCCCTTATCCAGTCAGAGACAAAATCAGGAGGAGGGGAGCCAATAAAACCGATGAGATCAGATTGAAGTCCGGTTCTGGGCTTGGCGCTGAAAGCGATATTCAGTCTTTCATAAGCTTTTAGCATTTCTTCAATTGAGGGAATGGCGTTTGACTTTATTTCATCAACCAGCCGCCCTTCAGCTCTTTTCTCTCCCAGCCTGTTTTTTTGGAAAAGCCAGTCTGAGGCATCGAGAAAAAGTTGAGGATCTTTGAGTGAGGCCGCGGCAAAAAAGAAATCATAGACAAAAGCGGAATACGGCTGCGGTTCATCTCGTAAGGAAAATAAATTTTCCACATTCCTGGCGTAGTAATCCAAAAGCGCCCGGGAGATATTGCGTATTCTTACGTCTGTGGCGCTAGATGTGTTTTCAAACGCAGCTCCTATGTTTTGAGTCAGAATTCCTCTCTGGTCAAAAAGCAGGTGATGCGGAGTTTCCTTATAACCAAAATAACGCAGGTGAACTCCTTTTGGAAGATCCCTGAGTCTTTCCGCGACCGCATCAAATAGATATGAAAAATGTACATCCGAAATTATTTGTCCCTCTGCCGATTCGGAATCAGAAACTGCATTTTTAAGGTCAGCAATTGCCAGTCGAAGTTTTTCTACGCCTCCATCAGTAGTCAGAAATTCTTTAATCATCAAGTCACACCCTGAATTTATAAGTGTTTTTTCTTTGCTTATCTTAGCGTCAATTTCGCTCAGGGTACGGTCTCTTTCTTGGATAAGTCTGTTTTTGATACCCAGTCTGGCTCTTTTTCCTCCTGCGCTTGCCAGGTCGGCCCTATATTTGGATCCAACCGCCTCCTTGTGTCTTTCGTAGATGTTTGTCCCTTTTTTTCTGTTACTTATATCAAGTAATAGAGTGGCTAACTTGAACGTTTCAGCTTTTACCGGTTGGGGAGGGTGACTATCTTTGATAAAGATGGAAGGCAGACGCGTTTCTATAAAGTATTTCCACGTCTGTTGGGATAATTTGTAAGTTGCCTCGATGGAAGCGGGGAAGGGTAGAGAGGCTAGATGGTCATCTGGTTGGACAGGGGTAACCGGAAAACTTTCGCTAGACAGATGGAATTTTCCGTCTTTTTTTACAAGAACATATGCAAACTTTCCCGTGGCGTGTCTTTCCCTGCCTTGTCCATCTAGTCTGTCTCTTTCTTCTATCTGAACTTCCGACACGGGATTTTGGATGGGAATTTCGACAGGTTTTCTCAACTCTCTAATCCTGGCTTCATGTTCCTGAGTAGGCATCCTATAAGTATATACTATCTATAAAAAAATCCAAGAAATCCAAAATAGACTTCTCAAAAAGCTCTTAGAATCTTTCGACAATAGTAGTAAGTAAATGTAAAAAAATATTCTTCTCATCTTTTTCACATATTGAAATGCCAACGATAATGTGTAATTCTAGAAGTGACAGTATCTATAAGGAGTGAAGGAGTTCAAGTTGGCGTAGAAGGCTTATTTTCTGCAGGTCCAATTACTACTGAAGTACAAAATAAGTTGAGGTTAGCTCTCAACAGACCTCTTGGAGGCTTAAATGGTAGACAAATTCTTGCCGGAAATCTTACTCAATTGGAAGGAGTAAATGATTATCTTGTGTCATTGGACAATGAGCAAAACGGTCAAAGAAATAGTGAGTTTTATCAGCGCAATAAAGAGTTAATTGAGGAATTCAGGCAAAAATATGAAAAAGCCCGAGATAGTAATGGAGAGATATGGGATGAAGATAGATTTAGATCGTTTCTGGTGGGTTTTGAATTAGACACACAACTTCAAGCCGTAGCTTTAGATAATCCTAATGATTCTCTTAGAGCGCAGGTTGAATTTCTACTAACTAAACTTGACAATCCTGATTCATTGGAAATTCAAAGAGCACATGTAGAGGCAAGAAGATTGCATAATGCCAGGCTGTTATCAGTCTATCCTGACAGAATTGGAGATGTGGAGGAAGTAGTAGAGGCAGGAAAAAAAATTATTGACAGAGAAATGCGGAGTTGTCACGGTGATTGGATGACGCAGGGTCGAGGTAACGCGAGGGGAAGTTTAGAAAATCCAGAAGCACTTAAAGCATATCTTGAGGAGCTGATTGCTTTTAGACAATTAGTTTTAGCTGTGGATGATAAGGTAATCGATCCTACTGGTCCGGTTTTGAGACAAGGCTTTGAGGCTCTAAGAAAGGATGAAGCTGGAGACGGATTGTTACAGACTCTTATTTCTGCCTCCTATGTACCCAGTGATGAAGTTATTTCAGAAGATAAAATAATCAAGGCTCAAGGCAGACTTGATCTGATGATTGATTCCAATGATACAAGAGCCGCTCAAGTAATTCATGGAGGGATTTTAGCAGGGTCAGCACTAAATATTGTTTCTGGTCGTTTGGAGACCGATCAAAATCAAAGAATTAACTCTAAAGTCGCCAGATTTATTGCGGCAAGAAAAGGTTTGATGCGTCAGTTGCTTACTGACCCACTTTATTCTCCAGAAGCTGCAGAAGCACAATATCAGGATGTAGACAGACTTCCGCTACAAAGAGATTTACACATTCTACAGAGACTTGCGCAGTTGAGTCCGCAAAAAGAAGAGGTATTGGAAGAAGCAATTAAAACTGTAAATCAGGAAATAAGGTTGAGAGATGAGTTTTCCGATGAATTGGAAAAAGGAGCTGATATATTTGCCGAACGGATAATTGCGCCGGTTGCCAAAAGAGGAAAAAGATACGTTGATGTGAAAAGAAGACTGGACAGGGTTTTTTCCGAAGAAAAAACTAAGACCAACAGGGATGCACGTTACCGCTTACGCCAGGATTTAAGGGGAATGCAATCCTTTCTTAAGACTTCTGAAGGTAGAAAGTTTCTCAAAAACTTAGAAGATGAAAGCTTTGTTAGTAATGTCGCTGAGATGGCGAAGAAAGGTGATAAAAGACTAAGAGCTAGAGTAGTTAATGATAATGGTGAAAAACGAAAAGTATACGATTATCAGGAAGGGAGATTTCTTTCTCACGTTGGTAGATGGTTACCCTCGATGATTGAATATCGACAACTTAAAAGAAGGTTGTATGAAGAGTATGGACGAAGAAACGAAATTGTACCTCAAGATAGCCGTAATTTACCTGATTTAGACAAACTCCAAGTAAATCTACCTCTTTCTTTCGAAGACAGAGTTTTACCTCAACTGGAAGATATGCTTGACGCAGGACCTAGACGGAGGATTGAGCGGGTTGCTGTCAAAATGAGAGAAAAGTTAAAAGATGATGTGGATTGGGTGGGTAGAACCATAGATATTCCGACAATTGATAGAAACAGAATAAAAATTATTGCAAGAGAAACAATAGAAAGAGGTAATGCAATGTTGGGTAGAAAACGGCAGGAGATGGAACGTTCAAACCAAACTGCAGCGACTGGTTCGGATACGACAGAATTGGATAAAGTTATAAGTTCTCCCGATTGGGAAAGTATATTACCTCCGATTAATCTTAATGGAAATCTTAGAAAAAGAATAAATCGTATGTTTCGGAGGGGAGCAGAAAGAGAAGAAGTGCACGGAAGACAGAATAGAGAAATCCCGATTCACGGGATAAAAAGCAAATTGTCCGAATCTGTGTTGTCGACCAGCGAGGGACGTCTTATTACCGGTTTAGAGTCAATCGGGGATGTGACGGAACTGAATGAAAACAGGATGGAAACAAGTTTAAGAGTGTTAAGATCAGCTATCGAGGAAGGGATGATACCCCGTTTGGAAGGGGAGAGGGTAGAAAATCCCAATATTTCATATTCCGTAACCAGTAATCAAAACAACGAGATTAGAGAATTGATATATAGGGATGTTGACAGTAATAGAGAAGTACATCTGAGATATATTGCAACTGGCGGCCAGCGGCAACTGCTTCATGCCGATTTTCGCGTATATCCTCTTGGGAGAGATGAAAATGTAGTGGTTGGACAAAGAGAATTTGAATTTTCAATGGATTTGACTGATGGTAGATGGAAAATTGTTTCCGACTTAAATACAGATCCTAAAGGAAACTATAGCAGGTTTGATTCAACAATTTCAAATCAAACCAAGGGATTAGAAGCAAGATGTGTACAAATAAGAGGGTTGGATGGGAGTGACGGAATCCATAAGAGTGCAAAAAGAGAATGGAGTTATTTAAGAAAAGATGTAGCATTGAGTGAAGGCGAAGAAGTAACACATATTGAGTCTCACTTCATTCCTCTAGGATCCGGAGATGGTGCAGTTGATTTACCATCAATTTTTACGCAATATGCTGACTATGTAAATAGTGTTTTGCCAGTAAGAGAAGCACAGGTGGAACAAGTTACAGGTGCAGAGGGTTTTGATAGTCCACCATGGAGAGAAACGGTATCTCTTCTTGAGCAGATAAGTTGGAATAATGAAAACGATGATCATAATTATGCCATAAAAAAGGCTGCTTTTGACTGGTTTCAGGGAATAAATCAGGGTAACTTGCCAATAGTGCAGGAGTCTTTAAGAAGAATAGAAAAGGGAGAAAGACCTAAAACTAAAGTAGAAGATTATACTCGACAGATAGATTATTTGAGAGAAGTAATAAATCGGTTTGAAGAGATTACAGAAACTGTAGATCCTGCCAGATTAAGAGAGATGTTGGCAGGTGTTATAGAGATGAATGATGTCCATCCGGAAATAGATACGGTAAAGTCTTTTATAGATAGAATAAATAGGGCACATTTGGCAATTGAAGATTATACTGCTGTGTTACCGGCAAACTTTTCCGATAGGGAAGCAGCATTTGTGGATTATTGGTTTTATCTTACTAACAGATTTAATGGGATAAACGAATTTCTCAGACGCAGGGGGCAAGAACCGGATATGCTTCTTTATTTAGAGAAAAGAAGGCTTGAGGAAAATCCGTTAATCGGAGTGTTGGAGAAGAGAGTGTATAGATCCGGTGAGGAAATCAGATACGCCAAGAAACAACTTGACAGTATTCTTCCAGAACAAAGATTTATGATTGATGAGAAATGGTTGAAAGTATTGGACATGATGGATTCAATGGATGACAGGGAACAGGATGCAAATTTTGGTTATCCACATCTTGAACAGGTTAATTGGTATAACTACCATCTACCAACACAAGGAGCAGGTTTGCCTTTTCCGAATGAAGATGGATCTTCATCAGGATACCAACAACAAATGATGGAATCGGTTAATTGGGTTAGAAGATTGGCAAGAGAAATAGACTCTCAGGATATTCTTGACTTCCCAAGAGTTGAAGAGAAGGTAACATTTGGTGTGAAAGATAAATATTTAAAAGAGCATGATCCTGATTGGTCTCGTGCAGTACGTGAAGTTAGCGAATTACTTGAGAGAATGGCTCCAGATAACCAATTTGCTTTAGACTTTACTCTTTCAGAGGATAAATACATACAACTTGATTCCCCTCGAAAGAAACTTGCCGCCTTTTTACTTTTAAGAAAACGGTTAAGTAATGTGATAGCTGGTACAATCGGAAGTTTTGAATTTAAGTTAAGAGGAGTAGATGATTACAGTGATTTTGACAGCTTAGTAAAAGCAGCGGAAGAACAGGATGCTTTGAAGGAGATTGATAGAAATCTGATTAAATCTCGGATTGGAAATCAATCTTATACCCAATGGTTCAAGACTATTTATACAGATCCACTTTTAACAAGTACGGGAGAAGTTTTTATGCATGGTCGGAATTACAATAGAGATAAATTTAAGGGGAAAGTAAGAGTAATACTGGACGCTAAGATTCCACTTAAATAGCGAATCGTATTAACTATGCAATTAAGTGAAGCTGATGCCGCATCTATCCATAGGATATTTGATTCTGCCAGACGAGTGAAAGAATTAAGTGCCGTTTCAGAAAGAATCAGTAGGTTACAGATGATTACTGCCCAACCGTTTGTCTATTCCTCCATTATAGGCGCCCAAGAATACACTTCAAATAGAACAAATGACTTGAGCACAGATGAGGCGTTGGATGAATTGTTTAATACTACTAATAGAGAAGGTGGAGATATTGATGTTTGGGGGATAATGGATAGAGCGTATGATTTGTGTACAGATTATGTACGGATAGAAGGTTTAGCGAATACGCTTTCCCCGTTAGTGTTAGAGATTCAAGCAAAAACTCCTGAGGAAATCGATAAATTTGTAGCCTCTCGCACTGTCCATAAGGATATGGCCCAGTTTACGAATTATCATAGAGCTATAGGATTAGAATATATGTTGGATGATTATAAAGAGGTAGTTCGTCCTATTTTTTCGCAATTATCTGCTATTAGAGCTGCAAGAGATATCTTTAATAAGGCCTGGACTAAGATGAAAAAAGAAGGTATCTCTGATGAGAGATTTCAAGAATTATTAGATAGACTTAACCAGAGTGCGCCTGAAAGACTTAGGAAATTGGTTGTTTTACTATCTTCTCCGCTTATACGAGATCCTTTCGTTCAACCGGATGTTTTTCCTTTTGAATGGGAGATGCCGGTGATAGATATGAAAGATAGTAGGATAACCGTTATTCCCGTTAATAGAATCAAGATTGAAAATAAGCAAGCTAAGGATTATCAAGGGGGGATTTTTCCCCACATACAAGCAGTATCTGACTATTGGATGATTAGATCTGGAGATAATTTAGAACTTATGATGGATGCAAATAATTCAAATAGTGTTAGAGATGATCTGATTAAGTGGAATAGGGCATTTCTTGCCTTAGGACCAAATCAGATGGCGACAAACAAATAAATTTAGAGCCGGAAGAATCGTTTAGTATTTACATTCTTTCAAATTTTCTTCACAACTTTCCCTCTTGTCCTTTTTTCCGGTTTTTTGTATTATAGGAAATCTACAGAAGTTGACAGGTAATAAGTACTACAATATATATCAAAGCATATAGTCGCCATTTTCCTGTTACTTCCACAATAGTTTTA
>JAMCUI010000002.1 GCA_023379265.1 Patescibacteria group bacterium | reverse complement strand
TGGAAATGAAGAAAGGTGTCAAATACTATAGGGTGAGTTTGGTTCAAAACTCTTTCCAGTTTGATTTGACAATAAGAAAAGCAGTTGGCATCCTAAATATATTGTCCTAACAATATATTAATTTACGAAAGGAGACCAACTGCCTATGGTAGTTTTAAACCATTTGCCAAATAAAGTAAAATTCATTATGGAGCTATCTTTTCCTCTGATTAACCAACTCTTCCCACGAAAAGGATTCATTGGTGGGAGAATTGGATATTCCAAAGAGGAAATATTCAAATGGTTATTGGTTAAGAAGGTTACTAATTGGGATTACCGTTCCATAGCTCAGATCTCAAATATTTCCCACCCGACACTTGTCAGGAGAAACCGGCAATTTGAAGCTAGAAATGTCTACCGGAGTTTCTTTCTTCACCTGGTGAAGAAAGCGGCAGCCTTAAGGCTGATAAAGGGAGAAAAAGTAGCCATAGATTCTTCTTTTGTAAAAACCTACTCAAACAAAGAGGAAGAGGGAAGTTGCGGGTTTAACGGTCATAAGAAAGCATACGGATTTAAACTTCATGTTCTAATCGATACAGCAACTAAATTCCCAATAGCGCTCGTCATTACTAACGGGTTAATGCATGATAGTAAGTTAGCGATTCCGCTTATGAAAAGAGCCAGATATTATCTTAAAAAGCATGGATATATTCTGGCTGATAAAGCTTATGATGATACCGATATTATCGCCTGGATTATGAAAAGGTTTCAGTCCAAAGCCGGTATTCCCATGAAGAAGAAAAGTCGCCCTGCCAGAGGAAAGAAAAACAGATATGGCAATCTTCTTAATTGGAGACTCAAGGCTGTGGGAAGAACATTTAAACATTCGCTTCTGAAATTACGCACAGAGATTGAGAGATTTTTCGCTTCAATAAAGCGTAAATTCCATTTAGGAAAAGAGCAAACGAGAGGAATTGAGGCGTTTACGAGAAATGCTTATCTGTCCTTGATTTCTTACGCCCTTAACAAATTTTATCTTGTTGGAGTAAGGAGTTTTTAATTATGAACCAAACTCGATATATTTTATGCCTTGAAATGAGTTATAATCGTACTTTTTTCTGCTGCAGACTTTTACACAAAATATTAGTTCCATTTAATTTTTTTGAAATTTCTATATAAGGGTATATAATATTACGGACCGATAGATCAATATGGAATCAGAAGCAACAGTCAGGAAGTGCGATTTTGTCGCCAGTCAGGATATTCTGGTACAGAGTACTCCCAATGGTACTCGGATTTTATGTCCCGCGGTGAAAGGTCTGTTTTGTAATTATCCCGGAAATGATGGAGTCAAGTGTCAAGAGATGGAAAGAGATGAAAGGGTCATAGTGAGATTACCCCCGCCTCAATAATCAGCACATGCCTGATGTGGATAAATGTTCCCTTTGAGTAAGTATAATATTACAGAAAGTTTTATATCTTTATGGGGAAAGAATCTCAACCAAAATTTTGCGCTGATTGTGTTCATTGGAATATGCAGATTAAAGACAGGAGAAGTACCCTCTTTATAAGAAGTTCCAATAAGAAAATACCTCAGAGTCTTGCATCTATGCCGGGTATTTGTACTGTAGCGGATGAAAGCGCCAGAAAATTCAGCGGCAGTACATTTGGCGGTTCCACATGTAAAGCGGAAAACGTCAATGGTGAAAAGCTTTTTATCGAGATGGAAGTTGACTGATAAATTTCCACTGATATAAACCCGCAGAAGTTGAAAAAGATCGCTATCTTTCTTTCCGATCTTCATTCTGGTATCCTCACATTATTCTATGTCGATTTTTCTCACTCTCGTTGTAAAATTGATCCCTTTTTATCTCTTTATACTGCTTGGGTTTCTGGCGGGAAAGCTTCTTCATGCGCAAAAGGAAACAGTGGCGTCCCTGCTGATATACATGATTACCCCGGTCATAGTTTTTCATGGTGTATTGACCACAAAGCTTACCTTTGGCACTCTATCCATACCAGTGATAATATGGTTAATTGGTGTCCTTATGTGTCTTTCGGTATATAGAGTGTCAAAGTTGTTTTGGCATGATTCGACCAGGAACATATTGGCTTATACTGCCGGAACAGGTAATTTCGGCTATTTCGGCCTGCCGGTGGCTGTCACCATATTTGGGGAGCAGGTGACGGGGCTAGTGGTTTTGTGCGTCCTGGGAATAATTTTTTTTGAAAACACTCTGGGATTTTTCATCACCGCCAGGGGCAGGCATACCGTAAAAGAAAGTTTGATAAGAGTCATAACTTTGCCTTCCATCTATACTTTTTTGTTGGCATTGATTCTAAATGTTCTAGGCGTCAGGTTTGGACAGACTTATACCGATACTGTCACGCTATTCCGCGGCGCATACACGCTATTGGGCATGATGCTTATCGGGATGGGACTTTCGGGAGTTGTGAAACTTGAATTTGACTGGAAATTTATCTTTTTTTCACATTTTGTAAAATTTGTTGTCTGGCCGGCGGTAGTCTTATCGATTATCCTTTTGGATGGAGCACTTTTCCATATCTTTAGCACTCAGATATATAAAGTGATGATGCTTATGTCCGTTGTCCCTATGGCTGCCAATACGGTAGCCTTTGCCACCCAACTGCGTGTTCAGCCGGAAAAAGCTTCAGTTGCAGTTCTTTCAAGTACTCTTTTTGCCCTTATTTATATACCTTTGGTTGTGGGAGTTTTTTTAACGAGTTGAGGTTATTTAGAGGATTGTATTCTAAATAGGCAATGTTTATCCTCTGAAACCAGCTTCTTTTAATCTTCTTTGAATTACTTCTGGACGTAACTCTTTTAATTTCTGAGGAGTTGTTTGGCAAGCAATAGCAGCTCTTTTGACCCAACCTGGATTATCAAAACGTAGAGGAAATTCATGCTGGTATTCATTTAGAACTTTGGAATCCCTAAAAGGTTTTTTTCCACGATCTTCAAATTTTGGTGTTGCTCCTCCTCCTGCCGGTTTCGCATCGTTTCCCCCCACCATGAAACGGGTACCCTTTGGAAGAGGTAGTTTACCTATTCCTGCATCTGGTTTTGGCGGTCCTTAGGCGGCGGAGGCGGAACAGGCGGCACTGGTGCCCCGGCACAAGCTGTCATCGCTACTAATGCCACGATCATCAGCGGTAAAGCCATCATCGCTTTCATTGTCTTTCTTTCTCCTTATTTTTATATTTGGGAAGGGCAACTGTCTGAAATCATTACAACAATCCCAAACAGATCTCCTTCCCAAAATCAGGAGAAAAACTGAGTATCCTGACGGCATTTCAATGTGCAAATACGGGCTGAGGTCTCCTACTCATCTTCTCATTTCCCGCTTATAGGGCTAAAGAAGATAGAGAATTCCACCTCTATACAAAAATTTTGGCCTGTTATTGCGCAAAGACAATAATGGCCAAAAAATAATTGGAGTATCCGATGACACTCCAATAGAGGAATAATTATACCAATCTAATAGGATATGTCAACTATAGGATTTATGAACCACATCATGGAATCTGGAATTTATATTTACAATTTAGCATAAGACAAAACTGGAAAATAAAGAATGCGCTAAATTATTCTCCTTTGATGCTTTTATTTATACAAAGATGGGATTGATTGACGGATGAAAGAAAATATAATGGATAAACCTGCGCCAAATGAATGAAAAAAATATTTTTTTTATCATTATCGTTGGCTTTCCTCTTTGCTACCGCAAAACCAATCTCTGCTTTTGACCGCAACCAGTATGTCTACGGATCGCGTCTGGGCATACAATATTATTTTGATTTTACCGGAGGCAATCCGGGAGTTTTGCAAAATCTGAATCAATCCGGTAATTCCCAAAACACAAATATTTCAACCGTCATCATGCAATCCGGGCCGACTCACGTCGGTACGACAAATAATTCTAATTTGCCAGGCTATCAGGAAATCCAAAAAGAGATAAAACAGATAGATCAATTAAAGCAACAGCTTTCCTCCGGCTCCCCTAAATAATATACTTCAACAACTCGGGTTTGTAACTGATTATTTCAGTCCTTCGACTTCGTCTCAGGACTGATCCTGAGTTTATCGAAGGACAGTACATACCCATCTAATCTGCTTTTTTCCCTTCGCTGGAACTCAGGACTGCAAACCAGAGTAAGATGGACATATAATTCCTTTGGTTCTTTCCCCGTGTTATACTAATCACAGAAATGGAAAAAAATACTGCCCTGCACTCTTTCATACTGATTGTCGCAGTCTTTCTTACCCTCTTTTGGGTATCAGACGAATCACTCTCCTACCTTTCTCTTCAGTTGACAGCAACACTTCTTCTTTTACTTGTATTCACTCATAGGAGACTCAAACCGCAAACTTTTAAGACGCTTGAAAGTGTCATCTCAACAATCGCAGTACTTCTTATTGTCACAACCACAGGCGGCATAAGCTCTCCCTTTTTCTTCCTCAATTATGTGCTCCTTTTTGAATTATCTTTTCTACTAGAACCAGCCATCCCCTTTATCCTTTCCGCTGCACTTGTCCTTTTCTATTACCTTTTTGCCAGCGGTACAACAGGACTAGCCTCAAGATGGCTTGAACTGGCGGCCTTCCCTTTTATGACTCCCCTTGCCTACTTCCTGGGCAAGATCTACGCGAAGGAAGAAAACCAGAAAAAAGAGATAAAAAACCTGTCAAAAAAGCTGGAAACCATAGAAGAAAAATTAACAGAAGAAGAATTATCCCTCCATTAACTCTAAAACTTGCTACAAACAATAATAGGGATTATAACGCTTTGTAATCTATCTTACTGATTTTTCTATTACATTTATATATAGTAGTAAAGTCATATGGCAGAAAAGAAAAAAAGCGATATTAGCATTTATACAATCATCATGTCCCTTTCTATAATCGGTATTGGTTTGGGACTGTACCTTTTTTATGAATACCTGGCTCCTCCCCATATCAGCCTTTGCTATATAAATGCCTATATCAACTGTGAAGCTTCAACCAAGGGCCCTCTTGCCAACACTCTGGGTATCCCAACAGCCCTTTGGGGTATCACCGGCTATACCGTCATTTTGATTTCGGCCGCCAAGAGGCTCAAAAAGCTCATACTTGGCACTGTTGTCTTTGGATTGCTATTCTGCCTTCGCATCACTATCCTGGAGCTTTTTGTAATAAAAGCGATCTGTCCGGTATGCCTGGCTTGCCAGACGGACATGCTGATACTTTTCATATTGGCAATTATCGCCTACAAAAAACCTCTCCCTAAAATATTAAATAAGTAAATCTCAAAATACCTTCCTACCGGATAACCAAAGCTAAAACACACTCGTTAAATTGGCTCTTCCAATTGCTTACTCTCTGGACAACTACGAACATATATTCTAGGCTGGAAGTATGACTAGCAAATTGATGGTGAGTGAAAAGTTATGGTTTGTGTGCCTTCTAATCCTTGTGTTTATTCTCACAACCCCCAGCCTACCTGCCTCGCTGGCAGGCGGGCAACCCACAACTATCTTCGCCCAGGACATGTCTTCCCAAAACTACAGACTGGATGGAGGCAACTTTAATATGACATCAGGCAACAAATCATCTACAAACTTCAAGCTTTCGGATGTAGTGGGCCAGACTGCAGCAGGCATCTTTGCCTCCAAAGGCTATATCATTCAGGCAGGCTTCCTCAATGGTGCGGCAGGTGAAACGTTTTCATTTTCGGTCATCCCTGCCATTGCAGATTTCCAAGAGCTCACTCCAAACAGTCCTGTAGAAAGAACACTTCGTATCACCATTTCTAACGGCAATGCCACTGGTTACTCTGTCAGGGCTTCGGAAAATGAACCTTTATCCACTCTGGCGGGAGCCCAAATTACCGATACGGTCTGTAACTCCGGTGCCTCCCCTTGTACAATAAATCAAGCTACTAAATGGGGCCAAAATACAGCTTATGGCTTTGGCTACCATATGACCGGCCGTACTGTCCCCCGAGATTTTACTAAAGGGGATAATCTCTTCAGGCCTTTTGCCGCAACCACCAGAAATGAGTCACCAGCTATCATCATGCAGTCTGAAGCTAAAAAAGTAGTAGACCAGGCCACTATGACGCTTCACCTTAATATCGGTCCAAATCAGGCTGTTGGACAATACAGGAATGTCATCTCTTTTAGCGCTTTAGTAGGAGTCTGATATGAAATTAAAAATCCTAACTACATTATTTACTCTCGTATTTTTAGCAGACTTATTTCTTTTTCCGGCAAAACATCAAGTTTTTGCCCAGGGACTTTCCCTATCCATCTCTCCTCCTATCCTGGAAGCGCTTATAAAACCAGGAAAATCAGCTATACAGGCCTACAAAATTACCAACGACGGAGACCCCGTCATACTCACGCCACAAATTGGAGAACTGACAGAAGACGGCAGTATCAGCCAAGATCCAAACTTCACTGTGGAAAAATGGATAAATACTCTAAACACTGATCTTGCCTTAGGCCAACCTTTTTTGCTTGACAAAGGAGAAACAAGACAACTCATCGTGCGTATAAACCCTCCCCAGGGTACGCCTGAAAAAGATTATTACAGAGTAATCTATTTCACGACTACCCCCAACCCTCCTCTTGAATCGTCCCAATCATCTGTTTCACAAACAATAGGCAGTCCTCTAATAGTTACCGTTTCAGCCTCGGGACTTCTTGTGAAAAGCGCTAAAATAAGCAAATTTCAGATCCCGGAGATCTTGGATTCCTTTGACCCTATAAATGCTGATATAGAAATAACTAATACCGGTAAAACCTACTTCCATCCTGTGGGAAAAATCACTCTGGTCGGACCGGTAGGACGGGGAGATTACAATCTGGTACCAAACGCTATTTTTATCGGACAAACCAAGCGGCTCCTGACGACAGACAATGCCCAGGAATCCCTGGAACCCTCCACAACTATCACGCTTCCCGGCTTTTTTCTGGGTAAATATATCCTGACCGTCGATTTTACGCTTGACCAGGGCACAACAAGAATTACACAAGCCAAAATTTTCTACGCATTCCCATGGAAAGCAGGATTGGTTATTTTTACATTCTTATTTTCTATTTTTTTCTTAAGGAGAGGCAAGAGAAACCGCGGAAATAAAAAGGCACATTAGGATTACTTGGCGATTAGATTCAGATCAGTTTTAACAATGATTGGCAAGTGACAGGACCCGTAAGCATAGTTTATATAATATGTCCAAATATAATTTTATATATATTATTATATCAGTTTTCTGTCTATTAACTGTCGCCAAACCTGTCTTTGCCAAAACGCTAGAATCCGGAGCCAAAACTTCAGTCACGGCTGATATTGCCGCAAAAACCGACATTAGGCTATTTGGTTACACCGCCGCCAACTCCATAGTGCAGGCTACCAGTATCCGTGTTTTTGCCCAGGTATCATCGGACAGAACCGGTTACTTTGTCATCGATCCCCTACCAATATCTCAGGAAGCCAAAGAAATCTGTGTCACCACTATTGATTCAGAAAAAAGATCTGGATTCCCCACATGCATTAGCCTGCCGGATAGCAACAAGCCTACCGAGATTGGACCACTTCTGCTATCACCCACATTGTCACTTTCACAAGGATCGATACTCCAATCAGGAAAAGCGTTGGCTTCAGGCCGGACTATCCCTAGTTCAGAAGTCGTACTCTCATTTTTTGCTGTCCCCAATTCATCCTTAAGCGAAAAGCTGACAGGCGCAATTGCTTCGACTTTTATCCCGGATGTCGAAGCAGCAGATCTCCCTCTTCTCACTTCTGTCTCTGATCAAAAGGGTTTTTTCAGCATCAATTTACCCACATCCAAAGCTGTGGGATATAGGCTTTTTGCAAAAGCATACTTTAAGAAAGATCCTACTCCCAAAAGCTCCACTCTTGCCTTTACCATCACTCCCTACAGTGAATATTGGCTGAGAAATGTACTGCCCATCTTACTTTTCCTCCTTCTTCTTGTCATACTCCTTGCCTTTGGGGCTTACAAAGAATATAAGACACACAAACTGAGAAAGTGGCTTGATATGACGATAGAGACAAAGATAAAACCGTTTATAGTAAGGTCACGTCTAAAAGCAAGGCGTGCATGGTATAACCTGAAATCAGCCCTCAAGTCCAAATAAGGCAATTTATGACGTCTTCTGATACTGTCTGTATTATATAAGTAGATATAGAATTATTGAAATGATACTGACACTGTTTGAGGCAGGACTATATCGGCTACCGTCGCGGAAACTGTAAAATCTCCTTGTGTATTTGAAGTCAGATCAAACATCGTCCTGCCAAATGAATCAGAAACTGGCTGTGTTTCACGCACAGTAGCTGGTCCGGATACTTTCAGATTCACTCTCTGTCCTGAAATACCTAATCCTTGACTGTTCATAAGAATGACTGTAACCCTTATTACGGATGTCCCGTTGGCGTCGGCTGATACAGGTGATGCAAAAAGATAGGAATTTTCCGTGGAAAGAAGTGATGAAACTCCGGTAGGCCCGGCTGCTCTACCAAAGAGTGATAAGCTTTGTGTTGCTATAGTAATGGCTATAATAATCAAAATAATTGAAACTACTATACCAATTAAGAGATAGAAATTGCGTCTATCGATTGGCTTCATACAATTCTATTTTTACCCCTTCCAAAATCACAGTCAAGGGTGATTCTGGTAATTATACGAGTTGGTTACCCTATAATATAGGTGATGGAAACACAAAGATTTCAAAGACTATCTTTTATAAGAAGTGTCTTTTTTGGGGAAAGCCAATATTTCTTACTTAATACTAAAATAGAAATACTAAAAAATGTAAAAATATAACTGTTTACGTTGCTATAATAGGATATATAGTTAACTAAGTTTTAT
Organism: Patescibacteria group bacterium; assembly: GCA_023379265.1. Lineage (GTDB taxonomy): Bacteria > Patescibacteriota > Microgenomatia > 2-02-FULL-39-11 > 2-02-FULL-39-11 > JAMCUI01. Next base: position 3,459 of record JAMCUI010000002.1, on the reverse strand, counting down.
TAGCACTCGTTTGTTGTAAGTGATAATATAAAGCGTTAATAAAAATTGTTCTCAAATTATCACTCAATAAGAATGTTTGCTAGACAATCGACGGGATAATGATTAAGTCTTATAATATTTATATAATAGGTTATAATAGAATTACTCAGATAAATAAAAGTTTGAAATATTAGCTTTGATCCCCCTGCAAACGCTAATAAAAGTCTTTTAATTGATAAAAATCTAAAAATTTATCTTTTTATAGAAATATTTTTCCACGATTTATATTTCACAATAAAATTTATAGATTACAGCCAAAATAATATAACAAAATGAGTCTTTATGGGTTTTCTAACTAATTTCAATTTTGATACCCATTGATATATTAAAATAAGTAAATATGAGATGCGGGAATTTGTGAAAATAGGTATGAAATCGATTTTTATTCGGGTTTACACATATTTCTATCGCATATCAATCCTCTACTTTAATATATCATCTCCCTCTTGACAATATTATTATTATTGTATTTACTGGATATAAGGGGGAATAATAATAGATATCTTGTCTAATTTTGAGGCTAATTTGACAGATTTCCTCAAATCATTGAGGATTTCCCGCATTGTCTATAAAAGACTGAAGGCTGACCTGAATCTCTACTTAAACCTGTTAAAATCTGCTTTTTCTAACGGTGAAAATATCTCCTCTGACTTGTTTCATGTTCAACTGATAAATAAATTTAAGAGAGAACTGTTGAAAAAAACCCAAGACGTCCATCGGGTAAAAACTGCCGTAGCCGTATTGTCAAAATACAAATCTTACCTAAAAAGAAAAAATGCCCAAATGGTAACCGAATCAAGTGATGAAACTCCTGTCACTCCCCTTGTTTATCAATTCTTGAACTACCTGCAAAAACATCATGCGCCTTCCAGCACGCTTCGCAACTATAAATCTGATTTGATACAGTTTTTATCTTTTATAAGTATTAAGGTCGATGAATTTGACTCTACTAAATTCCCTGAAATTGCGTCCGATAATTTTAGTGATTTCCGCCTTTACCTAAAAAATAATTTACACCTGACGGAATCCTCCGTGAAAAGGAAGATATCTGCAGTCCACAGCTTTATATCCTGGGGTATAAAAAAAGATTATTTCACAGAAAAAGGAGAAATAAGTAAAATTCCGGCTCATATTGATCAAGAGGTAAAAATAGTCAAAAGCTCTATTTTCACAAATGTTAGACATACTCTCTCTGCCGGTTTTAACCGGATTCCTCTAAACAAGTATTTTTCCTGGGTTTTTACCACTCTTATGGCTGTAGCATTTGGAATTGGCATTTACCAACAGTTCTTCCTCAAAACCCCAAAACCTTTAGCTTACCCTACTGCTCCCGTCCAGGCTTATAGAAATCTGAATTTCCAAGGAAGGCTTACTGATTCATCAGGCAACCCGATCACTGAGCCGCAACAAATTCAGTTTCGTATATGGGATGCCCCAACCGGTGGAACAGTTCTATATTATTCAGATGTATGTACTGTAACACCAGATCAAAATGGTATTTTCTCTACACTTATCGGATCAACTTGTGGTAGTGAGATACCATCTTCCGTCTTTTCAGAAAATGTAAATACATACCTGGGTATCACGGTGGATGGCGATGAAGAGATGAATCCTAGGCAACACATTGCTACAGTAGGATACGCCATAAACTCTGAAACTCTCCAAGGTCTGCCTCCAGCTTCACCCGCAGGACCGGCAACAGTCCCTTTTATCGATAAAAACGGCATTCTAGCGATATCAGCAGCCTCCCCTTCTATAGTATCTCAAACAGGTAACTTTAAGATTGAAGGACAAAATCTGAATCTTCAAACTTCAGCGGGAAGCAATGGCAACATCACGCTTGCACCTGACGGCCTGGGAAACGTAAACTTGTCGTTTCAAGGCACAACTCCTGCAGCTAACGGACAAGGTTTCCTAAACGTAACAAATCCCAATATTGCAGGAGGCGCTCTTATTGAAGGTAGCGGATCTACACTCACCTCAGGATATAATCTCTTACAGCTTTCATCAGGATCACCTGCTACCACACAATTTATAGTGGATGCAGGAGGAAATACTTATGTAGCCGGAAGCTTACAAGTAAGTAATGCTTTTACCGCTTCCTCTTCTGCTATATTGGCCAATGCTCCTTTGGTGGTCAACAACCTTATATACGACGGCGGTTTGGGCATATACGGCACAAAAGGCTATAAAATCCCTGTCACGGCAGATTTTACTAAAGATACCACCATAGAATTTAACTTCAAAACGGGAGGATCTGACGTCAATATACAAGCAAACATAAATGACGACGGCTCGAAGTATTACCAGTTCACGTGGGGCACTGACGGAAGCGTAAAAATACAAAAATGTGCCCCAACTTGCACTGACATAGGATCTTCAACACGAACATTTACTTCAGGCAGTTGGCACCATGGCCTCATAAGTTTCTCAGGAGGTACAGCCAGATGGAATCTGGATAATAGTACCAATGTTACAGGCAGCGTAACCTCTGATGTCCCTACTATATCCACCGGATACATAAAATTCCCCGCCGGAATAGACGCGATTTCAAACCTTTCACTCTCTCCAAACACTAACGTCATCCTCTCTGCCGGAAACGCTACTTTGGGTGGTAATCTCTCTGTAGGTGGAAACGTCACCTCTGGCGGACAAATTCAAACAGGGAGTTACTCCTCTGCTCCAACAGCAATCGGTGACGGCGCACTATACTTTAATACTACGGATAAAAATCTTTATTACTGGAATGGTACAAGCTGGTCGACTACAAGCATAGGTGGCACAGGTCCATCAGGCGCTGCAGGACCAACAGGCCAAACAGGACCAACAGGTGGTATCGGACCAACCGGCCTCACCGGACCAACGGGAGCCACAGGAAATACCGGAGCGGTAGGACCTACAGGAGCTTCGGGAGCCGTAGGACAAACAGGACCTTCAGGAGTCACAGGGTCGACTGGTGCTTCAGGAGATAAAGGGCCTACAGGATCAACTGGATCGACTGGGGCTACGGGTGCTTCCGGACCGACTGGAAGTACTGGTGCTACTGGTGAAAACGGACCTACCGGATCGACTGGGGCTACTGGTGAAAACGGACCTACCGGATCGACTGGGGCTACAGGAGCAACTGGAGAAAATGGACCCACAGGAATAACAGGACAAACCGGGCCGACAGGAAGTACGGGTGCTACTGGTGTGATTGGGCCGACTGGAAGTACTGGTTCTTCCGGAGCAAACGGTCCAACTGGTGCTACAGGATTTACCGGAGCTTCCGGGCCGACTGGAAGTACGGGTGCTACTGGACAAGAGGGGCCGACAGGAGCTACAGGATTTACCGGAGCTTCCGGGCCGACTGGAAGTACGGGTGCTACTGGACAAGAGGGGCCGACAGGAGCTACAGGATTTACCGGAGCTTCCGGGCCG
>JAMCUI010000001.1 GCA_023379265.1 Patescibacteria group bacterium | reverse complement strand
TTATCTCTTTATCTGACTGCCACCCCAGAGGGTCGGGGCTTTATCCTGTTTCACAAAGGCAAACACTGAGGCTGCAGCACGTGCTCCAAGCCCAACTGATGAGGCTATCTGCTCAATTGAAAGTTCACTACTAACTAAATCTCCTGCGGCAAAAATACCAGGAATATTTGTTGCAAGCCTATCATCTACCCTAATATATCCTCCTGCATCCATCTTCACTCCCAGTGGAATCACAAGTGCCGTCCCCGGCACGCCCCCTATTTCTATAAATATCTTGTCCATCTTTAACTCTGTTATCTGTTCTTTGTTATCTGTTGTTTGAAATTTAACACCTGTCATCTTCTGGCCGTCACCGAGAATTTCTAGAGGAATAGTAGAATAAATTACTTCAATTTTAGGGTTTTTGCCTATATTATCAAGCCATATAGGATCCCCGCGAAGCTGAGTTCCTCTGTAAATGATGTAGACATTTGCCGCAGCCTGGGCCAGCTCGGAAGCCGCCTGGACGGCGCTATTGGCTCCGCCCACCACCCCGCAAATTTTCCCTTCATAATCCAGTTTTTCACACGTAGCACAATAATGTACACCACGAGCTGTATATTCCACTTCTCCAGGTATATTTAACTTCCTTCTTTCCGTTCCTGTAGCCAGAATGATTGATTTTGTCTGATATTTTTTCCCGTCCATCGTCTCAATTTCAAAAAATTCACTTTCTTTGTCATTTGTATCTTGCTTGCCCTGAGCCCCTCCTTGTATCTGGGCGAAGGGTTCTTTGTTCTTTGAAATTTTCGTCACGCTCCCCACCACTACTTCCCCACCACGTAATTTTGCCTGATTAAGCATCCTGTCAGTAAGCTCTTTTCCATTTACATGATCAAATCCTGGATAATTGAGTATATCAGGAGCCAAAAGTAGCTGTCCGCCAATAGTTGCTGCAATAACTATGTGTTTCAAATGAAAACATGAAGCATAGGTAGATGCAGTCAGCCCAGCCGGTCCTCCACCAATAATAACCAAATCGTATAAATCCATACGCTCATTATAAAACAAATTCCTATATCACATCTCTCATTTATCTCTTTATCTACAAAAAAGGCTACTTCAGATACTCGGATGAGTTTTTCAACCACTCTCAATACGGAAATAAGAATCAATTAAATCTGCCTTATTTCTATCAACCCTAAAGACGAGTCAGAATTAGTTCTATTATGCTCTCTTAAACCTGATTCAAAGTGATGCATATCACCGTAAACTAAAGGAATTAGTCCAGCATGATCCGAATTATCTGCATGTGCAATAAAATTAATAGCTGTTTTTTCTCTTTCCTTTAATACTTTAGCATCAAAACTTTTATTAAGAGCTATCTGTTGAAGCACCAAAGAAAGACGTTTTTTCAAGTCAATACCTTTTAACTCTATTATTTGTTGTTGAAGTTTTCTCACCTTATCTAACTCTGCAAACGCTGCCTCAACAGATGATGAAGTAGAAGTCGGACTAATTGTATCCATATTCTCATCTAAATACATCTTTACTGCTGCACCCATTAGATAAGGCGAGTCATCACCCAATAAAGCATGTTTACCGCCAAAAAGATAAGCACCACTAAGTAAATCTCTAGCTCTACCTTCTTCATACGCAAAATCATCTGCATCCTCACCGGAAAGTGCAGGAGGGTTTGACTCAAAATAGTCCAATACCTGCCTAATCTTTTTCATAGCGATATAATCAAATCCGTAAGCAATTTTACTTTGAGGAGAATAGGCACGAGCTAATTTTTCGCTTGTGGAGAAATAATAATTGACTAAATACCTCAAAACGGCAGGATGAGCAGTTTGAAACACCTGTCTAGTCTTTAGCAAAGTATCAAGTTTCTTGAGATTTTCTATATGCTCAACATCTTTTTCAGTATAACCTTCGACAAAGACTCTCCTCAAGGCTGGATCAGATTTCTGAAGCGCCAGCAAAAATTGCTCTATACTTTTCTGCGAACCGACAATATCGTCTCTACGTAAAAAGGTAATTGCATCTTCCATCGGATGCTCATGTGTTTGCCCTATATGCAAGACATAAGGACCTTTCCCATTGGCAATCTTTAGCGCAGCTTGCATCCCCGCACTTTCTGCAGCGCAGAAAGATCGATGCCTGTCAAATTTTTTATATCTTCAGGAGATTTTGGCTTGAATGGACTACTTTTCCAATCTGCAAATTTCTGGAGGTGACCTGCGTTTTCTCTCAAAAAATCATTCATATGATCTATCAATATATTATCATTCTTCTGTCTATGAGTTACCTTATAAACACAAGAATGCCGGCGAAAATGATGATTTAGAATTGAAAGTGACGTGGCGGTCTTTTTGGTGATAGTTTAACCAATTCTATCTTTCCCAATATACTCCCTTAATACTTCAGGCACGAGAATCGTCCCGTCTTTCTGCTGGTAGTTTTCCAGAATGGCAATAAGTATCCGCGGCGATGCCACAGCCGTATTATTTAGGGAATGGGTAAATTTGGTTGTTCCGTCCTTAGCCTTATACCTGATATTTAAGCGTCTGGTCTGGAAATCACCCATGAAAGAATCAGACATTGTCTCTCCGTAGTCGCCCCGGGACGGCATCCAGGTCTCGATATCATATTTTTTGACCTGCGGCTCGCCCATGTCTCCTGTACACATGAGAAGCACCCGATAAGGCAACTTCAAGTCCTGCAGTATCTCCTCTGAATTATGCAATAATTCCTCATGAAGCGTCAGAGAACCTTCGTAATAAGCTTTGTTTATGATTACCTGTTCAATTTTGTTAAATTGGTGCAGACGGTAAAGGCCTTTTGTATCTTTACCATAACTGCCCGCTTCTCTCCTGAAACAGGGGGAAAAGGCGACAAACTTCTTGGGTAGATCTTTTTCCGCCAGAATTTCATCTGAGAAATATGCCGTTACCGGTACCTCGGCAGTACCGGCTAGATACATATTGTCCTTTTCCATGGTATAGACCTCTTCCCTGCCCCAGGGAAATTGTCCGTTGCCAAAAAGGGTAAACTCTTTTACAAGACTCGGAGCAATTAATGGTATATATCCTTTTTTTATGAGTTTTTGGAAAGTGTAAGAAAGTACAGCTATCTCCAGAATAGCAGCCTCATTTTTGAGAAAATATGTCCTGAATCCTCCAACCTTTACTCCTCTCTCAAAATCCACTAAGTCATGCTTTTTGGCTAGTGTAATATGATCAAGAGGTGTAAAATCAAGCTTTTTCACCTCTCCCCATTTCCGCAGCTCCACATTTTCGCTTGAATCCTTTCCCACGGGAACTGATTTATCAGGTACATTGGGCACGGTCAACATCAACTGGTTAAATTCGTTTTCAACCTTCCTCAACTCCTCTTCGCTTCTTTTAATATCCTCTTTTAATTTTTTACCTTCCTGAATCTGTTTTTCTGTTATTTGTTGTCTGGTATCTATTGTCTGTTTGCTTGATTTGTTCCTCTCCCCTCTCAACCTTTCAATTTCCCCGATAAGCCTTCGCCTGTCATCGTCAAGTTTCATCAGCTTCTCCCAATCCACCGTGCGATTTTTGTTCTCCGCTGCTTTTTTAACCGTTTCCAAATTTCCCCTGATAAATTTTATGTCTAACATATTATTTTTGTAAATTATAAAAACAAAAATTACCCTCTCTATAAAGGTATATATAAATATTTATTTATTCTAGTATATCAACCAGACAATTATCTTAAGAAACCCTTTTAATATACGGCCTATGAAAGCCAAGGACTTTACACCCCCTTTGTGCAGGAATTTAATAATATGCCAATCTCATATATTCTCTCAATTTTCTCACCATAACCTTCTCTTTCTTCACATGTCCGGCATGAGAGAGCAAATCCATCCCTTTCCCCACAAACCTCCTGAATTTTGTAGATAACAATTTGACACAACCGTCCATTCCCGCTGCAATTACCAAAACAGGCGCCATACTTTTAGTATAGACATATACCTGACTTTCTCTCTCTACAATTTCCCGTTTCTCTACAGCTCCGTAGCCGATAAAAAGATCAACACACTCACGCACTTCAAGATCGGTAATCCCATCCCCTATCATCACCTTCTTTCCGGGAATTTGTCTTATAATCTGCAGTTTACCGTGATTTCGCCTCAAAGGTCCTTCAATAAACGATTCATAATTACCTTGCCGATCAAATAAAAGATCATTGCCGAAAATATTTTTAGAAGGGATTCCAAGCTCTTCTCCCAACTTCAATAAAGCAGGCGTATAGCCTCCACTAATGATATAGACTTCTTTGCCTAAAAATTTTAGCGCCTCCACCACATCTCTTGCATCTTCAACTAAATGTTTAATATATAACTCTCCAACGCCGTCAAGATAACTTCTAGTAGGCTTTATAATTTCCAACCTCTCTTCAAAAACTGATTCAAAATCCCTCAATCCTTCCATCGCTTCCCTAGTCAATTTAGAAATCTCCTCCTTTTTACCCACAAGTCCGGCCAGCTCATCTATCCCTTCAATCGCCGATAGAGTACTGTCACAATCAAATATGACAGCATCAAACCCAAAACTGACTGTTTTTTTCTTACCGGTTTTTCTAAATACCTGAGGATTAAGAAGATTTTGAGGAATCTTGTCTTCTAAATATTGGATTATCCCCTCTGCTACTTCTATTACGCTCTGCTTTTGTGATTCCACTGTGGAACCGGCTATATGTGGAGTGGCAATGACATTTGGAAAACCCAGAAGGGAATGGTCCACCGGCGGCTCTTTGGTATAAACATCTACTGCAAAACCGGCAACTTTACCAGTTGACAGTGCGTCTTTGACAGCTTTCTCTTCCACCACACCTCCCCGGCTACAATTCACTATATAGACACCATCTTTGCATAGAGATAATGTGTTTTTATTTATCATTTTCCCAGTCAAGTAAGTCAGGGGTACATGAAGAGTAATAATATCGCTTGTCCTCAAGAGTTCTTCAAATGTGACTTTCTTTACCTTTTTGGGCAGCTTGATATATGGCTCGCATACGATTACTTTCATCCCGATTCCGGCGGCAATCCGAAACACTTCCTTTCCCACGTTGCCAAACCCGACTATTCCCAAAGTCTTGCCGAAAAGTTGAGTTCCTATATATTTTTGTTTCCCCCAAATACCCTTTTTGAGGTCTGCCGCGGCTTGGGGAATATGCCGCAGAAGCGCAAAAATCATACCTATGGTATGTTCTGCAGTCACCTTAGCATTTCCCTGAGGAGCGTTTATTACCGCTATCCTTTTGGCTGTAGCTGCAAAAATATCAATATTGTCCACGCCAATACCGGCTCGGCCGATGATCTTCAGTTTTTTTGCTTTAGCAGTTAACTGGGCTGGGACAGGAGTGGATGAACGGGTAATTATACAATCATAATCTCCAATTATCTTCTCCAGTTGTACAAGCTTTATACCTATTTCGGTATCTATCTGGAAATATTTGGCAAGCGGTGATAAACCGCTTTGATCAATTTTATCAGTAATTAAAAGTTTCATTTTTGCCATAAAAAAACACCTCCTCCTTTTCAAAAAGGCGAGGTGTTCGCTGTGCCACTTTTCTTTTTCCCGATCGCATCGGTACTCAACTATTCTATAACGGGAATTCCCGGCTATCCTTACATGTCACTTCATATTCACTTTATGTTTTACCTGACATTTTCAGATACAGCGCGTCCTTTAGGGAACTTTACCGGCGGAAATTCCGGTAAAATAGCGCTTTTCTAATTTTCAATTTCGATACAGTTTAACAAAATCTCTCCAATTGTCAAGACCAATACGGATTTATTCTCCGAAAACCTGTTTATATATTTCAAGAGCATCATCTTTGGTATGATCGCTACCCAAAATCACTACAATTATTCTTCTTCCATTTAGCTCATCATAAGATACAAGTGTCTCCCTGGCAAAGACTGAATTTCCAGGTTTAACACCTTTTATACCATCAAAACTACCAGACAGCTGTAATATATTTTCCAGATAAAACTCCTTATGGAAACCATCTTTATAAGGCAAGTCTATGCTGTGGGTATCTACAACCTTGGCAAAAGTGGGATTTTGCAGAGCATAGTTTGTCAAAGCCACCAGATCCAACGCTGAGGAGAAACTGCTTATTTCAGGCGTTTCCTCATCCAGACCCGTCGGGTTGAAAAAATAAGTATCCATCATTCCCAGATCTTGTGCTTTCTGGTTCATCGCATGTATAAACCAGTTTCTCCCTTTCTCATCTGTCACATCTGTACCATTTAATTTTCCTAATCTATATTTCCCTATTCCGGAAGCTAAAGTCTCTGCAGCATCATTTCCAGATGGCAAAAGAAGACCGTAAAGCAATTCCTCCTCAGTCAATCTCTCCCCTAAAGACAATCCCATACTGGCTTCACCGACTTGGGCCGCCCGGGACGGCACAGTATAAATTGTATCCAAAGGTGCATTTTCCAAAGCAACAATTGCCGTCATGATTTTGACAACAGATGCAATTGGCATCCTTTCCACCAGATTTCGACCATACAGAAGTTGCCTACTATCCCTATCAAATACAGCATACGCCCGAGCGGTTATGTCAATAGGCTTGTGATTAGCCTGCATATAACTTTCAGGGAAATAATTGTTTGGAGGATAACTGTCTACCGTTTTTGTATGAAGTATTCTCTGGTAAAATGGGTCATGCAGCGGGTCAGAAAGACTATCTTGAGCTGATAATACTGATGACGTCTCTTCGCTAGAGGCTTTTAGAATTTGATGGAAACCTACCCCTACACCGGAAAGTATAAATATTATTCCAACCGCCAAAAACATCAAATCAAGTCTGAAGGGAAGCCTTCTACTTTTTCTTGTTCCAATTTTGACAAATGACACTTCTTTTTAGGATAAAGAAAATTAATAAATACAATCCTGGAAATAAATAAATCACATCTGAAAGAAAGTTATTTGGGCCTCAACCGATAATAACTTTGTTTATGAGGACTTCTCATTCTCTTCCATCCACTTATCCACGTCCAAGGCGGCCATACATCCGAAAGCTGAAGCGGTTATTGCCTGTTTATAGCGATAATCATGTACATCCCCACCTACAAAAACACCCGGTACGCTAGTGGCACTACGATATTTCATAAGCCCCTTCTCCTTTATTTCCTTTTTCACTATATAGCCTTTTGCATCCAGTTCTATCCCTTTTAATTTATCAGTATTAGGTTTATGCCCTATGGCAATAAATACACCGTCTGTAGCAAATTCCTCTTCCTTACCGGTTTTTAGATCTTTCAATCCCACTCCAGTCACATGATCACTACCCATATACTTTGTAACCGCCTTATTCCAAAGTACTTTAATTTTAGGTTCAGAAAATACTCTTTTTTGCATCGCCTCTGAAGCCCGGAAACCGTCTCTTCTATGCACTATAGTTACTGTTTTTGCCACTTTTGCCAATACCAGCGCTTCTTCCATGGCGCTATCTCCTCCCCCGACTACTACAGTATTCTTATCCCTGAAGAAAAATGCGTCACAAACCGCGCAGGTAGAGACACCTTTACCTCGCAGCTGCATTTCTCCTGGAATATTAAGCCATAGGGAATCAGCACCTGTAGCAACAATTACGGATTTTGTCTCATGAATTTTTCCTTCGGCTTTTATCTTAAAAGGCCTTGAGGAAAAATCTGCCTGTTCAAAATCAGTGTTCAGAAATTCTACTCCAAGCCTTTCTACCTGTTTACGCATGTTCATCATTAACTCCGGCCCTTGTATCCCTTCGACAAATCCTGGGAAATTCTCCACAAGCGTGGTCAACATCAGTTGTCCACCCCATTTGGTACCAGCTACAATGAGAGTCTTATAACCTGCCCGGACGGAATAAATTCCAGCGGTGAGACCAGCAGGCCCGGAGCCAAGAATAATTACGTCATACATAATAAAACTGCCTCCAAATGATTAAACTTTTTAACTCATGTACAGGACCACTTCCAAGAATTATTACATCATACATAAGGGAAAAAAGCGTTAAGGGTAAAGCGAAAAGCTTAAAGAAATAAAATATAATTAATTCTTCACTCCTAACCCTTTACGCTAATTGACAACTTTCTTGAACTCTCCGGCAAGCGTCTCCTTACTCTGTACCCCGATCATCTGCTTGACGCTTGTACCGCCTTTGAAAAGCATAAGAGTAGGTATGCTCATAATGCCATATTTGGCGGCTGTCTTGGGGTTTTCGTCCACATTAAGTTTGGCAATTTTTACTTTTCCTTCAAACTCTTTTGCCACTTCCTCCAAAATGGGATTTTGCATCTGACATGGCCCGCACCATACTGCCCAAAAATCCACCAGAACCGGAATGTCAGATTTCACTACTTCGCTGTCAAAGGTATCATCGGTCACTTTTACTTCTGCCATTTTTTACTCCTTTCGAATCAAAATAATTATCTCTATTTTATCAAAAATACCAAACTCTGTTAAGGGGAAAATTAGGTACTTATACCTTGAAAACAAGTAAATATCATTCTCGACCCGCTTCGACTAGTCGAAGACGAGGCGAGTCAGCGAGGCGAGCCTGTTCTGGAATCGATTCTCGCCTGCCTGCCTCGCCGGCAAGGCGGGCGCGAGAATAACACTTTTTAGTAGGATAGGCTCCGAAAATTACTTCTTTAACCGTTTTAAGGATGGTTTTATCTCTTTTTTCCAAAAAGCATAAGTCTGGTGGAGTACGTCATAGAAACTGGTTTCTATAATAGGCAATCCCTTATCCTCATAATATGTCCAGGTGTAAATAGAAAAAGCAATTGCTAAAACAATAAAAACCATCCATATATATGTTTCAAGCGGGTCTCCCAAGATGATAATGTTCAAATTTCTTTCCGGCGAAAATTTCCAGGCACCAAGCGCAATTGCTACTCCATCCCAAATGGGTACAAGAAAAAGTGAAATGAAAATCATTTTTACCGACATTACCATGAAAGGTTTTAAAAGCCGGAAACCCAGTATGAACTCGAGAGTCACGGGAATGCCGGCAAATAATAATATTGAGACTAGATATGCAAAATTATTTCCCATTTCAGCCTCTCCGCGTACGGTATTTCATAATAATTACAATACTGCCCAAAAGCAGAGTAACACTCGCCATAAATATAAATTCTTCAAAGGGCAGCCCATAAACTAATATGCCCAAATTCCCTTCTTTTGGGAAATACCATATATGATTTTTTATGGCAAAATAATCCCACGGGATGGAGACAACAAGAGCAAAAAACATTGCATAAGCTAAAGTTCTCCGGTAATGCCAGAGGAGTCTGAAACGCCAAATCCAAAGAATAATAATCGGAACAAAAACAAAAAAGGAAAGCCAGATAGTATAACTCATAATAGAATTATAAACCCGTCTCCTGAAAAATTAACTACTGATATTTGACTTATACCAATTAAGACTTTATAATTCTGATACCCCGGTAGGGGGATATTATGGTAGAGAAAAAAACCCAGAAAGATCAAATCGTCCGAAGGCTTAAGATTGCAGAAGGACATCTTAAAAAGGTACGCAAAATGGTGGAAAACGATACCTACTGTATTGATGTCTTGCACCAATCTCAGGCAGTTGAAGCGGCACTAAAGGGAATCGACACGTTAGTGTTAAATAATCATCTAAACACTTGTGTCGTTGATGCCATAAAAAAGGGCAATTCTAAAGAAGTAATTGATGAAATCATGGCAATCCTCAAAAAGAATCAATAAACAAATTCAAACCTTATATTTAATATCCATTTTTCATTTTGAACCCTATACTTCTTTCTCTTAATACATGCAATATAGCCAAAAAAAGATAGAATATATTTTGTTCACTCTTGACAACTAACCCGTGTAATTGTATTGTATCCCTATACCCCCCATAGGGGATGTTCTATACTTTATGAAATCGATCGGAACCGAAAAAATAATATTTATTAGCGTTGGAGTCACAACATTAATCTTTATCATACTAGTTACTGTATTTGCCTCCCGGGATTCAACAAACAGTGCAAACAGCGATACTAAACTTGTCACCTACTCGGCAAGCGAAACGGATAAACCCAAAACGGTAACCTCATCAAATTTTTCAGATCTGGGCGATATGAAGTTAAATAGTGAAAAATCAGCCACCTTTACCATCACAAATCAGGGAAACAAACCACTTCAGCTATATGATATCAAATCATCCTGCATGTGCACCTTCGGACAAATCACTATTGACGGAGTCAAAAGCCCGGAATTTGGCATGCACTCGGAAAACCCCTGGATAGGAATAGTCGCGCCAGGCAAAAAGGCAACGCTTTCAGTCATTTACAAACCGTATCTGATGCCTGTTTCAGGCACCATCAGCCGGGATGTATACGTAAAGACAAATGATCCTTCCTCTTCTAATCTTACATTTACAGTTAAAGCGTTCGTTGAATAAATATGAATTCAGGTCTTTTTTTGGGTATATCAATTACAGCTTCTTTTCTTGGCGGCATGGTAGCGCTTTTTGCCCCCTGCTGCATTACTTTTCTTCTACCATCATACCTGGGTACGGTTTTTAGGGACAGGAAAAAAATACTTCTTCTAACACTTGTGTTTGCAACAGGACTTGGCAGTATTCTGATACCTGTTGCCCTTGGCATGCGCGTCATCGTCTCCATTTTTGACCAATTCCATACTACTACATATCTTATTGGAGCATTCTTTATGTTTATTTTAGGATTGATGACTCTTTTTGAAATGAAGCTTCCTGCTTTTCCTCTACCCCACTATACCATGCCCCAAAAGACCACAGTGCTTTCCACTTTTGTACTGGGTCTTTTTTCCGGCGTCACCTCCTCCTGTTGTGCCCCAGTTCTATTTGCCGCTATCACTCTATCATCACTTTCACCAACACTCTTTTCAGCACTTATAGTCTCAATCGTTTATGTCTTGGGAATTGTCTTTCCACTTTTTTTCCTTTCCCTTTTGTATGACAAACTGACCAATCAGTTTCTTTACAAAATAAAGAAAAATATCGACAAGCCTCTGAAAATTGCTGCCTCCATCACATTTATTGCCTCAAGCTTTGTTATAGCCTATCTTGCTATTACCGGACGTATTGTGATGTCCGAAAATAGCGCCTATGGGACCTCTCTAAGACTTTTTATATTTAATATCTCTACAAGACTACGCAATCCTATTTTTGACCTTTTAACCATCACAATTATCGCAATATTATTTATAATAATTATAAAGGAGGCAAAAAATGAGAGTAGGAAGAAAAATTAAAGAAAAGAATAATTTTTTTCTAGGAATTCTGACCGGAGCACTGTCGGTTATCCTAATTACTATTCTTATACCATCCTTTATTGCCCGCACTCAAATTGCAGGCATAAGTATATTTCCCAAACCACAACCTACTCCCTCTCCGGATCCGGCAAAGATACAAGCTCTCGTCACAAAGGAAGTATTACCGGACAAGCTTGATCTTGGCGTTTCCATCGGTGATACGGTCATAAAAATGATAAAGGATGGAGCAATAGACAAGGATAAACTACTCCAGGTTTACAGCGGACAAAACAATTCGCTCACAACTAATGAAAAGCAACTCCTTGATAATCCTGACAATGGGAAATTGACAGTGACTCCTCAGAATGCCAGTTTTATACTCAATCTTCTCTGGCCTCTGGGAATTTCCAACAAAACGGCAGTATTAGCAAAAGGCCCTATGGGCACGCAGTATAAAAATGATGTCGGCAATTTTGCTTCAACCGGAGGTTGGACTCTGGGAAAAATCCCAGGTGAAGAACTTTTTAATAAATTTAACCTTATCCAACTTACCCCGCAACAGGAACAGGAAATCACAGAAATTTCCCAAAATATATACCGACCCTGCTGCGGCAATAGCACCTATTTTCCTGACTGTAACCACGGTGCGGCAATGCTGGGATTTCTGGAACTGGCAGTATCCCAGGAAATGCCCAAGGATGAAATATATAAAAAAGCTCTTGTTTTAAATTCGTATTGGTTCCCTCAAACATATGTCGAAAATGCTTTATATTTTAAGACCCAAAAAGGCATCTCTTGGGATAAAGTTGATCCAAAAGTGGTCCTGGGTGCCAATTACTCCAGTGGCACAGGTTTTGCCCAAATAGATAAGGAATTGCAATCAAAGGAAATTGTACCAAAGGTAAATAGTGGATCAAGTTGCTAATTTAAGTTAATTATTAAAGTCAAATAAAAGGAGTATTTATGAAAAATAACTTACGGCTTAATTTAGCCATTAAATCTGGACTTTTAATATGTGTTCTCCTTGGTTTAATAACACTTTTGCCGGGGACTTCTCTTGCTCAAGGAATGATGGATCAAAATCAATACCAGAAAAATACCGCTTCTTCAAACTCGTCTTCTAACCAGGAAGAAGCGCAGGGAAAAGCTATTTTTGACAAACTTCAGGCAAAACAGACGATTTGCAGAAACCTGACCGATGGCGATTTTGATCTACTCGGAGATTATTTTATGGGTCAGAGACTGGGCAGCGCACATGAAAGCATGGATAACATTATGACACAGATGATGGGAGAGGAAGGAAATAGACAGATGCATATATCTCTCGGTAAACGTCTGAGCGGCTGTGACGCCTCTTTCCCAATCCCAACTCAGGGAGAAGGCTTTTTACCAATGATGGGATTAGGAATGATGGGTAATGGCTGGGGAAACACCAGAAACAGTACAAACTTTTCTATGATGGGTTATATATCAGGAATGATGGGCGGAAATAATACTGTACAAAATATTTTAGTACCTTTAACCTGGATTGCATCATTGGTTTTTCTGATACTTGGGAGTATCTATTTCTTCAGGGGAATAAAAGGAAAAGGCAGAAAGTAAGATTATAAATATAAGGCTACAGTCATATTCCAGAAGGCATGAATGAGAACTGGAAGAGTTAAATTGCCTCTCCACTTTAAGATATAGCAGTTTGTGATCCCCAATATCATAATTGAAACTGGGTATACCAGAAGTGAATAACCGGTAAGGTGAAGCATCGTAAACATTATGGGAATATGCAGCAGTAAAAAGAGAAAACTGGAAGTCAAGGCTGCTCCCCACTGGTTTGAGGAAGCAGATAAAAGCCTCTGGAAAATATATCCTCTGCCCAAAATCTCCTCCCATACAGCTGTAGCCAAATTGATAAAAAAGAAAGGAATGACTCCTCCACTTGCTTTCAGAGCTAAAATCGGTCCGAAAGAAAAGTGGCCGTATTTGACATAATTTGCTAATAAACCCTCAAAAGCAAACAATACTCCTATTACGACACCTATATAGAGATCTCTCACGAAAAGTGATCCATTTTGGGGCATACCCAGTGTTGCAAGATTCTTCTTTTCACGCTTCAGGACAACAATGACGACCGGAAGTACGAATATTATAGGTTTTATAATAAGCTCATCCAACCACTCTGGAAGGAAAAAATTGGCCCTGTAAAAGGACCAGACAAGAAGAACAATAAACCAGACGATAAATACTTGATGTTTTTTCATTAATTAATTTTAAGCACAATAAACTGTATTAAGCAAGTGAAGTAGTAAAGTCAGCGGAAATATTATATTATGGTGAAATCTTCGTATTCCCCTGTCGCATCTTCAAGTTTGACTTCCACGTCATCCACTGATGAAGTAGAAGGTCCTTTCTCACAGCGCTTTATCATCTCATCAATACTCTCTTTATCACCTTCAAATACTACCTCTACAGTATCTCCCGATAGATTTTTTACCCAGCCAGTAAGACCCAAATCACGAGCGTTTGTAACCGCCCATGATCTAAATCCCACCCCTACCACATCTCCATAGATGAAAACGTGTGCTCTTTTGTCCATCATTTATATCTTAGAATATTGTCCATATGCATGTCTACCAGTCGGAATTATTTTCTTAGATATCTAGGTGGAAAATCTAAGAAATCATTTTGGAACCGGTCCACGCAACCAAAATGTTTCGGAATATCCTTCCCAAAGCCGTAGCTAGGAAAAACTTCCAGAGAGGGTAATTAAAAGTTCCGGCCATAATACCTATAAGGTCAAAAACAGGATCCGGCAAGGCTGCAAGGAAAGCAACAGTAACAAAACCGTTTTTCCTAAACCACTTCTCAAACCTATGCAAAAGAAACTTTTCTTCATTATTTATATAATTAAGCACTCCACGGCTGCCAAAACCGATAAAAAAGCCGGCTAAATCCCCTATAGCGCTACCAACTCCGCTAATAATTCCAACAAGAATTGGATTCCATAATGAACCGCCTATAAAAACAGTCGCTACGGACGGAAGAGGAAATACGACAGTAGAGTTGGCAAAAACATTTACTAGAAAAAGACCCAGGTATCCCCAACTTTCAAACCGGTCCAAATCTGTCCTGAATTGCCACAGAAGAGAAATAAAGACTATCGACGTCACTAAAATTGCTATCCTGTATAGATTTTTGTCTAAAGATTTTACTCGGGAAGGTTTTTTCTTTCTCATGCTTTATAGCTTCAAAATCTATCATAGCATGAACAAGTGATTAGAGTTCTCAGAAAGGTATGTCCGTTGCCTTTTTTTTCTTTTTTTCTTCTTTTTGCCATGCTCCCAACTGCTTTAGCTTCCACATGAAAAGCGCGCCTTTCCTTTTTACATTGGCATCAGAAACATATGAAAGCGCCTTCTCAAGAACTGCACGCGGCAATGTCTTTGCCAACTTCATGTAAAGCGCCCTATGTTTGGGATCGTTTAAAGCCTCAGCCAAATGATAACCGTACGCCTGAAACTCACGAGAAATATACTTATCTTCCAGGGGATTAAACTTCACCAGAATATCGCTTACTTTCTGCATTGATGACGATTTTCGTGATCTGGATAACATCTTTTTCATAGCTTCTTGACTTGTCCCACCAAATATAGCGACCCTGTTACTATTATTACATCATCTTTTCCAGCCTGCGCAACTGTAACTTTTAACGCCTCGCTCGGATCATCAACTATTGAAGTTTTGATTGTGTAACCTAATTGCTTTACTTGACTGTAAAGCATCTCATGATTATAAGACTCTATTACCCCCGTATCCGCATTTATCTTAAACCTGGTAAAAACAGCTTTTTTACAGATACTTAACAATATCTCCAACATACTTCTGGCATTTTTATCATTTTTTATTGCTACAACTGCAGTTATCTTTTTACTAGGAAAAATTGTCCTTATTGAGCGAACCAGTGCTCTTATTTTATCTTGATTATGGGCTCCATCCAATATTACCAAGGGTTTTCTTCCTACAATTTCCATCCTTCCGGGAATGTATGCTCTTTTCAAACCGGTTCTAACATCCGAAATTGCCAACCGGCCTGCCGGTGAGGCAGGTTTTAAAGACCGACCTTTACTTGAAAAATTGTGTTTTCCCAAAGCTGAAATACTTGGCCCAGAACAGCAGAAATCAAAATGAGGCTGAGCGTCAGAAAAATTTGGTAATGAGAAAATAAACGATTGATTAACCAACTCGACCGTTCGAATGGCCAATGCCGCATTCACAACCTGAAATTCTCCCAACATACTCAATTTTAGATTTTTAATGCCATTGTCTCCAAAATAGTCAAACACGCTCCCCTTTTCCGTCACAGATTTAATCTTATAGGAAAAATCCCTACCCAGAAGTGATAATCTTGATTCTTTACTTTTGATTCCTGATTCGACTATTTTGACTACTGATTTTTGTCTAACTCCAGATACCATCTCTATCCCCTTTTTAATAATACCCACTTTATCTCCGGCAATTTTTTTCACCGTATCCCCCAAAATCTCAGTATGATCAAGACCTACATTTGTCAAAACGGCTACAAGTGGCCTGACGACATTTGTTGCGTCATAAGTTCCTCCCATACCTACCTCAACCACTGCTATGTCCACTTTCTTTCTTTTAAAATATTCAAATGCCATGGCTGTCACCAACTCAAAATAACTGGGGGCACCCAAATCGCTCTTTTCCAGTTTCACCACAAACGGCTTGATATAATTGACTAAATCTATAAATTCCGATCCGGAAATATCCCCGGAAATGTATTTTGTTATTTGTTTTTTGTTCCTGAAAAAAATTTTTATCCTCTCTGTAATTTTTACCAGATGCGGCGAGGTGTGTAACCCAACTTTATATTTTTGTGAAAGAATAGAAGCAATTATTGTGGAAGTTGAACCTTTTCCCGATGTACCGCCTACATGAATTGTTGGATATGCCAATTGCGGATTACCCATTAGTTGCACCAATTTTTCCATTCTTTCCAGACCCAGCTTCCCCGGATGTTTTTTGATAGGTGTAGGAATATACTTTTCCAAAAACTTGACTGACTCATCAAATGTGCGTATCATTGCCGTAAATTATACACCGAATTAAACATGAATAATCTTAAAGGAAAAACAGCGCTCGTTACCGGATCAGCCAAAAACCTTGGTAAAGCAATTGCGCTTGACCTGGCCAGACAGGGCGCCAAAGTCGCAATTCATTACAACTCAAGTCAAAAAGAGGCAAATCAGACTCTTAAAGAAATAAAAAGGCTGTCAGCTGGTATAGCTATTCAAGCAAATCTAACTAATCCATCCGATGTATCTTCCATGATCCTTAAAATAAAATCGGATTTAGGACCTGTCGATATACTTATCAATATAGTAGGCAATTTCATTTTCGAACCTATCACTAAAACATCTTTTGAAAAATTCAGGGATGTTATTGAGTCCAATCTTTACTCCACGTTTCTTTGCTCTCAAAAAACACTGCCAATCATGATAAAGAAAAAATGGGGACGGATTATAAATTTTGGAAATGTCGGTGCGGAAAATGTAGTTATCAGGAAAAATACTACGCCCTACTTTATTGCCAAAGCAGGAGTAATATCACTAACAAAAGTCTTAGCTTATGAATATGCTAAATACGGTATCACTGTTAACAGCATTTCTCCAGGTATCCTTTCCACCAGTATTGTCAAAGCTAAAACACCGTCAGGCCGCTTTGCCCAATTTTCAGATATTATTAATGTAGTTAATTTCTTCATAAAAGATGAATCAGGCTACATAAACGGTGCTAATATTGAAGTTTCCGGTGGTTGGAGAACGGGATTTTGAAGCTAATAAGTTTTGGCAGTTGACGCAAGTACAATATTTGTTAAAATGTGACAAATAATAGAGAGGAGAATATTTATGAAAAAAAACCATCTCATCTTTATTTCCGTTTTCACTCTGCTGGGAATTATTGCCCTACAAATACCCTTTACTAGGCTTTTAGGTTCAGGTACCAACTTTACCCTTTTTGATTTCTTTGCCCCATCAGCAGCGGCTTTTATAGGCACTGTACCGGGTGTAATAGCGGTATTTCTGATGCAGCTTATAAATCTTCTTATTCACGGCGGAAAAGCTATTGATCTGGCCGGATTCATAAGGCTTTTCCCCACTCTCTTTGCTGTAGCTTACTTTGCCAAAAAGAGAACGTCTAACATCCTTATACCAGTCATTGCTATAATCGGTTTCAATCTCAACCCAATAGGCAGATCAGCTTGGCAATACTCCATGTTCTGGCTTATTCCGATTGCCGCCCATTTTTTCCACAAGAATCTTTTTATCCGCAGCCTCGGCGCCACATTTACAGCTCACGCAGTCGGCGGAGTCCTCTGGGTTTGGGCTTTTGGACTTTCACGGGGGATTTGGCTCGCCCTTATACCTCAGGTAATTATGGAAAGAATTGTAATGGCTGCCGGTATAATGGCTTCTTATGTAATTTTGAGTAAAGTCATGGATTGGGCCGCTTCCAGAAAAATTATTCCTGCTATATTTTCCCTTTCAGAAAGCCGGTAATTAAGAAACAGAAGTCTAATTAAATCTATTCATCGCCTTCTCAATACCATCTTTTAAGGCTATTTCAATGGCTTCAACAGCGCTTTTTATCAGATGTTTTACATCACTTGCCTCGCTATCACGGAAAAGTGAGAGTACATATTTCTCCACTTCCCTCCTGTGTAAATTGTGATCTGCTGTATGTTCCTTATCAAGCTTACCCCGACCTATACCTAGCCTGAACCGTTCAAAATCAGGACTATGAAGGTTAGCCATAATTGACTCAATACCGTTGTGACCTGCGCTTCCTCCACCTTTCCTTATTCTTATTTTGCCAAGGGGCAAATCTATATCGTCATGCACCACCCAAATATCTTCAAGATTAATTTTGTAAAAATTGACTAGAGATAGAACGCTTATCCCCGATCTATTCATATATGTCTGTGGTTTAACTACAATACAATCCTCCAACTTACATATCTTACCCGAAAATTTCGTTTCATCCTTCCAGGCGTTTTTAGTCACTGCCGAAGGCAATCTATCTTTTATAAATTTTTCCACAGCCATAAAGCCGATATTATGCCTGGAATATTGATATTTATCACCGGGATTTCCCAACCCAATAATTAGTTTCATATTTACCTAAAAGATTTCAGGATATTTAACACCTGTGCGTCACTCACTTGCGGAAACTCGCTGTAGAATTCACCTACGGCGCCAAATGATTTTGGCGCTTCAAGAGTTGTCACACCATCCGTTTCGCATTTTAACCTTTCAAGAGTATCCTTGGCTATAACCGGAATCGCTAAAATTATTTGCAGACTTTGCAGGCCTAATTTGTTCTTTAAGTTTCTAATATATTTTATTGCTGCAAGTACCGTAGCTCCTGTCGCTACGCCATCATCTGTAAGTATGACAGTTTTTTTATCTTTAATCAGAAATTTAATATCTCTTAATCCATACATCTTTTCCCTGCGATCTATTTCCTGCTTCTTTTTTTTCAATTCCCAATCAAAATAGTCCTGCTCTACCCCCTTTCTCAAAGTCAATTCCCAATCAATCTCTTTTATATTATCAGGAGCAACAGCACCAATTGCCAATTCAGGATTACCTGGAGCTCCTAATTTTTTGACTACAATTGCGGATAAAGATACCTTAAGAATTCTGGCTATTTCAGATCCAATCACTACTCCACCCCTGGGGATACTCAAAACAACCACGTCACCCCTTCCTTTATACTTTCTCAAATCGCTAGAATCTGCTAGAAGGCGACCAGCCTCTTGTCTGTTTTGAAACACTCTTTAAGACGTTTAATATTTTCCTACCGCAACATATTATACACCACCAAAAAACCGCTTCCCTTAAAAGAAAACGGTTTTATGATTAGATACAAGGATCATTTTTCCATCTGAGACATAAAGTCTTTGAGGGATAATGCTCTATTATAATTCTACTTATCAGGTTTATTTTAACTTTATTAACTGTCTTTCTGCTAAATCACCAAAATATGGCAATTTATATTTCTCACCGTTATATGCTTTCCACATAAGCATAAGCCAGAGTATAAAAGATACTAGAGTCAGTATTGGAGAAAGTATCAAAGCTATAATCCATCCTAATACCGGTATGATACCCAATATAACGTATAGAACTATAAACGCCCCAAATACTACCGTTGATTGCATGGCATGAAACCTGATAAAAGCATTTTTCTTCTCTGTAAGAAGCATGATAATTCCCGTGACAGGTCCCAGAAAATAAGCCAGGGCTCCCATCATTTTTTCATTTCCGCCACTTTCAGCCATTTTAAGATCACCTCCATTTCAAAAGAAACACTATTTGTATCTTTTCAAGCATAACATTGCTGCAAAAAACAAGTCAAGAGTAAAGAAGGAGAAAAACTACTAAATCAATTATGTGAGCATCTATACTTTGATGCCTGAAAAAAGATCAGTTTCAGGTATTTGTGGAGTTAAACCATTGACATATTGGAGAATAAAATGGTCAACCTTCGGCCACTTTTTGAAACGGGAGAGGAGATTATTTACATCAGCGATTTGACTCTGGTGTGCCTGCATGGAAGCTACTTTCTTATCAAAATATTCTGAATAATCTATTCTTGTGGTGATTTCATTTTCTTTATAACCCTCAGGAAAATAAACGAAATATTCATTCATCATCTTATCTCTGTATTTTTTAGGTAGACAATGATAGTAAAGTTTTTGCGCCATTTTTGTCTTAAGGAATGAATAGGTTGTGATCATTGATATTGCTATGTGATCAAGATGCCCGGACACTCCTCTTCTTTCCACAGTCACAACAATCTGAGGTTTAAAGTCTTCAATTTTTTTAATGATTTTCTCTGCCACCTTGTGATAGATATTATTTCGAAGCTCTCCATCAATAAACCCAAGAAACTCTACCTTTTTTATTTCCAACGCGTGGGCTGAGGAAAGAAGTTCTTTTTCTCTAACATTTTCCAATTTTATTTTATCTTGTCTCTTTTCATCGTCTTTTAGGCTTTTGTCTTTGTTATACCATTGCCCCACCTCACCTTTAGTGGCGCAAAGAAGATGAATTTCTGTTCCTTCTGCGGCGTATTTTGCCAGTGTACCGGCCGGCCCGAAAGCTTCGTCATCTGGATGAGCAAATATCGCCAGTATCTTACGTTGCATATTCAGACTCTGCTACCTTAATTAACCAACAATTATATCGGGTGAACAAATACTGCTAATTGTTTCTTTCTCATTAACAATTATTAATAAATCCAATTTATTTTATAATACAGTTTTTCCTATGAGAATTATATGAATATCTACAATATGATTTTGTATAACTTATTCTCTCTCCCACCAAAATCATATTTATACCTTTCATTACCCCTAAGAAAATCAAATTTCTTTTTGCCTTCCTCAATTGATTGTTTTATCAAATGTGATTTTAGCACCATTCCCACCGACTTTTTGGCATATTCCGGATCGAACCCGGAATTATAAAGCAATATTTCATCTCGGAAGTAAAACGCTAAAATTCCTGAAACATTTATATTCTTAATTTTCAAAAAATATAATCCGGCTGATTTGTTTCCACCGAAAATAGAAAAAATATCACTAAAAAAATCTTTCATTTTTTCGGAAAGGAAATCCCTTTTTTGTTCATTGGAGAGAGACATCAACCTGAGAAATTCCACAATATCTTTGTCTGAAATCTTATAAGGATTGATAAATTCTGCCTCATTATCCAATTTTCTTAACTTTCTTCTCAACTCGTGCCTATCATGTCGATCAAGCATGCCCAAATATTCATCCCAACTCACAGGTAAACTAATAAAGGGAGAAACGTCTACCTCTTCAGACTGCCCGCCCAACTCAATAAGTATGTTATAACTTGGAGAATTTGAGCGGATGAAATCCAAATTTAACTTCCAACCATTATCTTTAATATAACCAACTACAATCTTCCAAACTTCTCTTTCTCTTCCTTTTTTTGCAATGATATCGCCAAAATCGCTTACACGCTCTTCTCCCAATACTGGGTCTATCCCTATAAGACTAATATCCTCCTCCTTTTTTAGAAACGGTCCTATACCTATTAAAGAACTGCCCTCCCACACGCCAATAACCTCAGCATCACCTCCAAAATGTTTTAACCATAAATTCAACCAATCCCAACTCTGAAAAAACGATGCAGTCTCACTATCAACAAACAATTCTTTCCAATAATCTTTCTCCTCAAATGGAATTTTCTTGCACGTAAGCATCGTAGGTAACCATTAAAATAAGCTGAGTTGGTCTTTTTTTTCTTCCTTTTGTGCGGCTTCTTTTTCTTCTCCCCAAATCTTTACTACCCCAAACACCCCGTCGTAACCAGGATCAACATAAATATCACCTGTTCTGACCTTTTGCAACGCCTCAGCAACCTTAGAACCGGACATTCTGGTAATATCATCAGTCTTTACATGAAGCAATATGTTAAACTCACCTCCAAAATGATCAGTTAACTTTCTATACTCATTTTGGATATTTTGGCTTGTGGGAAGACCACCTATCGCTTCGGCTAAAATTTCCTGAAGAGGCACTAGCATGATATAAGGAGGCCTGTTTGGGAAAAGTTCCGAATAGACTCCTGAAAGATCAATGCCGGGTAGTTTTTTCTTTATCAGTCTTAATTCTTCTTCACTTCTTCCTGCCAACTGCTCTACCCGATGCATCACCCCTATTGTCAATTTTCTTCCACACACAGGACAGATCGTCCCTTTTTCTCTAGTCTGTCTAGGATCCTGCTTTACCTGGCAATTTCTGTGACCAGAAAAATGGTATTTACCCTCCTCTGGATGAAATTCAAGAGTATAGGAAATATGGTTGGATTGCTGGTTATGGACTGTGGATTGTGAATTACCGTTTTCCCCGTTATTCAAAACTCCTGATTCTTGATTTTGTATAATTGCCTCTCTTATCGCTTTATAACTCAAATCCGTAAGGTCAAATACCGTTGACTCACGTCCCAGTTTGGGGCCAGAATGGGCATCTGAAAAAGAAACCAAACTTCTCTTATCAAGCTCCTTTATCCTCCAATTCATTGCCGGATCACTTGATAAACCAGTCTCTATGGCATATATGTACCTAGAATAGTTTCCAAAACATTCATCAATAGTATCAAAACCTGATTCTGACCCATACAAAGAAAACCAAGGTGTCCAAGCATGTGCTGGAATAACCAGACAATTTTTATCAACCGAAAAAACAAGTTCAGCCACTTGGATACTGGTTAGACCTATGACCGGTCGGCCATCTGATATAAGATTTGCTCCTCTTCCTAAAAGTTCCTTGTTTATTTTCTCAGCAATGGCAATCGTAGGAGACCAAATAAGGGTGTGAATCCTTCTAACTTTCCCTCCCTGGGAATATATACTGGACACCTCTGTAGCAAGAAGAAAAAAAGGGCCTGAACTGGTATCCCCTTCCCAACTTACCCCTTCGATATTACTCTTCAACTTGAGAAGACCGTTTCCCATCTCTTCAAGATTTTGCTTTATCTCCCGCATCCACAACGGGTGTGTCCAGTCACCAGTTGCCATTACCGCAATACCCTTTCTTTTGGCCCAATCCCAAATCTTGGGAATCACCATATCTTTTGAAACAGCCCTGCTGTATTTGGAGTGAATTTGCAGATCTGTAATGTATTGCATAGTATACCCAACAGGAAATTATATATTCTCTGATAAATAATTCGCTATCTTACTCTCCATTTTTTCCAAATCCACCAAATATTTATCCAGAAGCTTAAATTTCACTCTCCTTTTCTTACTTTTTCTGATGCTGTGGACATGACCACCCATGGGATAGTCAAAAAGTGCCTCGGTCATCGGACCTTTCAATATAGTGTGTAATTGTGACTGGGCATATTTAGATAGAGCCTTCAGTTTACCCTCCTTACGCAGTCTGCGAAGTGACATGGTAAGCTTTGGTTCCTTAAGAATGGTTAATTCAATCTTTTTTCTATATGCCCTAAGAGATAGATCGTGATCCTCGCCAATATGAAGATTTTCAGCAAAACCATGAAGTTTAGCAAAGATTTCAGGTTTAATAATGGTATTATATCCCCCAGCAAAGGGTTTATTTATACCTTTAATAAGTTCCGTGCCTAAATTCGCCAAAAGAACTAACAGCAAATCAACCTGATTCTCACTATCAGACTGAATCCAGGTTGTAGCAAATGGAAAATCTTGCTTAATTGCCGCCAAGTGTATTTCTTCCAAAAAGGTAAAAGGTATATCAACATCGGCATCGAAAAATACCAGATATTTGCCTTTTGCCTGTTTTGCTCCTAAATTTCTTTGGTATCCAACATTCCTTTTTTTACTTATTAGGATCTGGCACTGGGGAAAATATTTTTTAAATTCATAGAATATTCCCAGTGTATTATCATCAGAACTGGCGTCAACAAGAACCAGTTCAAAGTCACAAAAGGTCTGTTTTGCTAACGATTTGAGAATTGTAGGCAGGTATTTTTCTTCGTTTAATGTCGGGATTATGACAGAAAAAAAGGGTCTTATCATGCAAATAATATCCTATTATAACAGACGGTCAATTACGCCTTCACTTATTTCCTATTTGCAGGTCATACATTGTTTCCAATTCAGAAAGATTGGTAGCATCCTCTGGTTTCTTATCACCTCTGAATCTTTCAAGCCTCGGAAATCTGAGGGCAAACCCTGCCACTTTCACCTCTAATGCGCTACCGGATTTTGAAGGACCCATCACCCGCCCGGCAGTATGCACCGGGGATCTTGTTATTTCATCAGCTCTTATTTCCACTACAATCTCAGGCTTCATCCAGACATCGCAAGACATTGCTTTGTCCACATCATAATTCTCCGGTTTTACTTTTGTTCTTAATTTCTGACTCCTTACCTGTAATTCCTGCCACTCTATATCAGTAAGTCCTGTGCCAATTTTAGCTACCGTCAGATAGTTTTCCTTCTTTTTGTCGTAAATACCGATAAGAAAATCTCCAATGCCAAAACTCGAACGCTTTCCCTGTCCCAAATCATAACCCATCACTACAGCATCAATTGTATCTGATAGCTTACCTGCATAACTTCTTTTGTACTTTATCCAGTTGAAATCTCGGGCGCCAGCCCTATATGTACCATCAAGTTTTTTTGCCATTACACCTTCCAATCCCCGTGTAACCGCATCCTGGAATATTTCTTCCAGACGCTTCGGATCTGCTACAATCTCCTTATGGGCAACATAAATGGTATCCCCTTTTTCTACCAACTGCTCCAGCTTTTTCCTACGCATTAAATAAGGTTTGTATAAATACTCTTCACCATCGGCAAACAGACAATCAAAGGCAAATAATTTCAAAGGGATTTCTTTTGCTTTAGCTTCAATGTCATATTTTCTCTTACGCTGTACAGTCTCCTGAAAAGGAAGATATTCTCCTGTTTCCACATTTATCCCGATTGCTTCACCTTCAAAAATGGTTTTTTTTGCTTTTATCTGTTTTTTTACTCCTTCCACTATATCCGGATACATGGCGGTAACGTTTTCCAGATTCCTGGAAATAAGCGATACATTTTTTCCATCAAAATGCACCTGCAACCTGAAACCATCATATTTTGGTTCAACTGCGCATTTTCCTACCTTTTCAATAATATCAATGCCTGTGGTCATCCTCTCTGCTCTTGCCATCATAATCGGAGTTCCGACCATAGGAATAACATGCGACAAACCCTTTATTCCTTTAGTTTTTATTGTGCTACCGATATATCCTAAATCAGGACGGACATTATACGCTTTCTCAATTTCCGCACGTAGACTTTTTGATGAAGTTAGCATCCAAGATAGTGCATCTAGAATTGTCATATCGGAAAATCCCAGCCGGAGCTTAGCCAGTGTCATTCTAACTATATATTTTGCCGATAGAGGATCAGAATATTTGAGAAGGTCACCAAGTAAATTTATTTTCTTCTCCTGCGATCCGGTTCCGTTTGAAGTTGCTATCTGATACAGAACGTCATAAACCTCAACAATACCCAGTTCCTTATCTTCTTTCCGCTTTCCGCTTTCCGATAATTTCAACTTCTGGACAGCATTACCCAAATCCCCTTCACTTTTAAAAACACTCACAACTTTTCCCCCATCCACAAACAACCCTTGCACAATGGCCCTTATTACCATCTTATCAGCCATGCCAAATTCAACAGCAGTAAAAAGAGGCGCTACCCTACCCTGCAAAAGATAACAAAGCTTTCCAATTTCCCCTCTTTCAGCCTCATGAAAAAGTGAGGCTAAAATCTCCGTCATCTGATTACGCAGAGATGTCTTTTCCAATTTGGAAAAGTATTCGGATAAATGTTTAAAAGTCATATATTAAAAGAACAAAAAAATAACGTCCAACCGGCAAATATTCTTATTTTTTGATACTCGTTATTTATTATCTCAGTATATATCTTGATGCCTTAGTCTTTCCCTCCTTTTTTATTATGCCTTTTTTCATCAAATCATGAAGATCACGCAATATCGTATCCTCAGAAATATTGGGGAAAAGATCTTCAAATCCCTGGTTACTCAAATAACCGACTCTTTGTATATACTCCATAACCGCTATCTGTCTTTCCGATAAAAACACTTGTTTTCCCCCCAACTTCTCCTTCAATTTAATATCTGTAGACAGCCGCTGAACCTTTTCCTTTATTCTAGTCAGCTCAATTGCTAAACCTTCAGTAAAATACTCCAACCAGCTCGTCAGATTGCCCCCTGCAGCTGATTTCAACGCGTCATAATACCTTAAAGCATCCCTATCATAATACTCCTCAAGAGAAAAGAATTTTTTTATATCATAATTCTCCAAAAATAGAACAAGAGTAGCTACAGCTCTTGCGGTTCGACCGTTGCCATCCAAAAAGGGATGTATCCGCACCAACTCATAATGGGTGATACCTGCTTTTACTACGGGGTGCATGTCATCTTTAGGAAAATTCCCTATCCAATCAGCAAAATCCCCCATCTGGTAAGACACCTCTATGGCTGCTGGAGGCCGGAACGTTACTTCTCCGGTCACTGAATTTTTTACCACCACTTGGGTTTTACGATATACTCCACACTGTTCAGGAGAAAGAATTTTTTCCACGGTCAGAGCGTGTATTTTTTTTATCACTTCCTCTGTAATTTTTCCTTTTGATACCTCACCTATTGCTACATAATCCAAAAACCTGATAACATTGCGGTAGTTTATAACCTCTTGAATATCCCGATCACGCCCGACGATCTGCTGACCATGCAAGACCTGAGACGCCTCTGTATAATTTAACTCATTACCCTCTATATGAGTACCATGGTGAACCGTCCTTATTATTGCCTCTTCGCGGAATTTCTTCTCATAAGCAGGAACCAAAGGTGCGTTTACTATCACCTCTCTGGCCGCTTCAATAATACCTATATTTTTCAATATTTTATTGCTGATTGAGAACTGGGGTGAGTACATATCGTCTTGATACCTTATACTATCTTAATATAAATTACATCACATTATAACAACCTCTTTGACTCAACCGAATTTTTAATAAATAATATTAATATGAGTAACTCGGTAATCAGCCAAGACTCAGAAATAAACTCAAAACGACAAATCGAAGAAAAGACTGAGCCAACAAACCAACCTACTCCACACAACTCTAGTCCTAACCCCCAACCTACTGCCTCTATTGATGAAGCATCACTTCATATTTTAGCATCACTGCCTCCTACTTCATCAGTAGCCATATCTGCAAACAAAATTCCCACAACCTCCTTTTCAAAAGAAGCAAATAAACACCCCCCAGACTCAATAAAAACTGATAACCAAACAACTGCCTCAGTGAAAACCTTGAACAATGACATGTCTTCCAACTCAATACCAAAGACGATTAATCGTCTCAAACAAGACAAAGTAAGTAACCATCAACCAACAACGCAGGGTAGAAACAAATCCAGATTCCAAATTATACCTCTTATTATTTCAGCCTTTATCCTTCTATCTGCTTCTTCTATCACGATTTACTATTTTTATGCTGCTCCTAAAATTGCCGCTAGGAGTTTTGCCCAAGACTTGAAACCAGATGTAAACTTGATAAAAATTTCCCTAAAAAGCGTCATCATGGAAATCGATAAAATTCATACGATATCGATTGAAAAAAATACGTTAAATAATACCTCTAACAATCAGCTGTCCGCAGTTTTTCCCTCACAAAAAGATTCGCAAAAAAACTCGGCAGAACAATCTGATATGAACCTGATAGAAAAGAGTGCCCAAATGATGATTACCAAAGTCTCCAACGATTTGGCATTGTTGGAAAATCACGCTTCCAATATCGCAGGAGCAAACACAATAAGTTCTGATGTTGGAGATCCTGAAACAATGAGAATGCGCACCTTAAAAAGCGAGGCGCAAAAGACCAGTGAATATATAGATAAAGCACAAAAAGACCTTATCTCTCTTATCTCAAGATCCAGCACGCCACCTAAAAATCTGGATAAGAAATTACAACTTCAGTTCATGAACAGTGCGAGTATAAATCAGATTGCCTCTCCTTACTTCTTAGAGGCTAAAAAAATCTCAAATTATTACGGCACAATTAGTGACACGGTCATCAATATGACCGCAAAAATGAACTCTTTTGCTACTACCATAACTACAACCGATGCTCTTTTTAACCAACCGTTTGAAGCTTCAAGTGGAGCTGAACTTTCTTTTGAAATGCACGGAAGAATTGCTCAGATTGGTGCTTTCTTAAACCAGGCAAAAAACGATCTTGCTGATGTCAAAAAATACTCCCAAAGAATAGAGAATATGCCTAAAGATGATCTACCTATGGGTATTAATGATTATCATACCCACAACATAAAAGTTTTTAATAGCATTACAGATTACTTTGCGTCACAATTGAATACTATTCAGGGTTTTACAACAATCATTAATTCAATTATTGCTAAAACAGACAACCAACAAATGTCTCAAGGTGACTGGAATAATGTCAGATCATCGGTTTCTCAAGGGATCATTGATTCACAGAAGTCTGAGGCTGAATTTATTGCAAACATTCAATCGCTAAGTACTGAAGAAAATACTTTGACTCAAAATTTCTGGCAAAATGATACTATTCTCTCCACCGGAAGTAAAATTCAGTCAAATATTGATAATTACGAAAAAACATTGACTCAAATATCCTCCGATAATAAGATCCCATTATTTAATTAAGAGACAACGTTAATTTTCGATAAATTTATTTTTGAATATTGAATGATTAACTGGTAACATAGCTACATTATGACGCAAAAAAAGAGTGATAATAAAAAGCTTTCAGCAGCGATAATCAAACAAATGCTGACTCTTACCACTTCAGGCTTCGGACTAGTTGCCGCTCTTGCCTGGAACAGCGTCATACAGGAGTTTGTAAACAATTATATAAAGAAATATTTGGCCTTTGGCAGCGGCATAATTTCACTTCTTATTTACGCAATAATCGTAACCGCTCTTGCCGTCACAGTCACTTATCAGTTGGGGAAACTGGAAGAGAAATTTGAGAAATAATCTTATGCCTTTCTTTATTTTTGCCTGGATTGGAGCGGTTGGATACGGGCTGACTACAATCCTTCTCAAACTAACAAGTAAACATTCCATCAAAAACCCATGGATGATGAATTATCTCTATACTTTCTTCTTTCTACTATTTACTACTCCTGTTGCCCTGATTAACCATATATCTCTACCATCAGTCTGGATAAATATTTTTTTTGCTGCATTTTTTTATTCTCTTTATTTTATATTCGTCACCTTATCCATATATATGCTGGATGTCACAACTCTATCTCCGCTTTATAATTTCCGAGCGGCTTTCAGCGTATTTCTTGGCGTCATCTTCCTTCATGAAGCACTTTTGGGTCAAAAACTATTTTTGATTATCATTATTCTTCTTGCAGGATTTTTTGTCAGTCTGGACGAGAAAATGAAACTATCTTCTTTTTTCCAAAAAGGTATCCTTCTTGCTCTAACAGCCATGATTTCCCTATCACTGACTGGAATGTTTGTAAATAGGGCTATCGCAGATGTGGGTTACTGGAACGCTACATTCTGGATGTATCTACTCATTCAGATAATGATGCTTCTCACACTTCCTCTTTTTTTTGAGGATTTGCGGAAAATAAATAAACTGCAGATTAGCTCAATGGCCACAACCGGGTTGGTCTTCGTCCTGGGGGATCTAGCCGCCAATAGAGCCTACAGTGTCAATTTGGGTATTTCATCTGTCATCATCTCTCTACCCATTTCCATGATCCTTGCTTTTCTTTTTTCTATCCTTTCTCCCAAACTTCTGGAAAAGCATACAATTAAAGTCTATGCAGTACGCTTTTCCGCAGCAGCTATTATGATAATCGCAGCTCTCAAATTGACTCTGTAAGAATATGTTTATCACTTACCTCCTCTCACTTTTCTCAGGTCTTTTCTACGGCATCACCGAATCAATCAACAAACATATCACTGAAACTAGATATTCACCTTTCTCTTACGCTTTTTTACAATATCTTCTTAATTTTCTGATCTTTTTTGTTCCCGCCCTATTTTTCCTGCAACTCTCACCTTTGAACATTGCTTATCTCTTCATGCTTATCAGTGTAATTATCACTTTTGCCTCCAACGCCATGACTATTAAAGCTTACAAAACGGAGGATATCTCCGCCATGTCCATTCTCTCCTCTGTATCTTTGGTTACAACCGTACTTCTGGGTGTAGTTGTCCTTTCCGAAAGACTAAATCTACCCAAAGTGGCAGGAATAATTTTTATCATCGTAGGTATAACAATGATTTTTTATGAGGGAAAAAGGCTTACAGCATCAAAGGGTTTATTAATCACTCTTGCTGCCAAAATACTCTGGGGTTTTCAGACCCTTTTTGACAAAAAAGCTCTTGTGTCTTTCAATGTTGTAACTTACTCTGCCGTCACAATGGGTATACTAGCTGCAATCCATTTATTTATACCGCTTGTTCAAAAAGAGGCAAGATTAATCTTTAACAAATATACTGCCAAAATCATTCTCTCTAGAATTTCAGTCACAGCCGGAGCCTTCATTTACTTCTGGAGCATCAAAAGAGGCAACATCTCTATAGTCAATACCAACGTTGACACCCTTTTTCTTCTGTCATCCGTCCTTATAGGAATTATTTTCCTGAAGGAAAAGAAGAATATAGTAAAAAAATTATCCGGTTCTTTCCTTTGTACAGTGGGAATTATTCTTCTAAATTTCTTCTAAATAGATTGGAAAATTTGTAGTAACTCTTTTATCCCGTCCTTTTTAGTAAAGTGTCCAGCGTTGTTTACAAGAATGAATTTTCCTTCCATTCTTTTACTCATATTTTCAGCCTGAAGAGCAGTCAAATACGGATCATTATCCGAATGTATAACTATTCTCTCCTCCACATGTTCCTTTAGCAGATAATGGTTAATTTTATTCTCCCAGAATAATTTATGCTGCGGATAAAGATCGTCATAATCCCACCCGGCTATAGTTATTAATTTCTTAAATTTTAGCTTTTCTCCAAGCCTTAAAGCCAACACTCCTCCAAGACTGTGACCAATAATGACTGTTGAACCATCAACAAATCCTTCAACTGCTTTAATAGCTTTTTTCAAATCCGGAAGGTCTGTATTAAAAGTAGGAATCTCAGGAAGATATACTATATAACCTTTTTTCTCCAGCTCTTTTTTCAACCACCGATACCACTGACTATTAGGATTTTCATACCAAGCGTGAAGAATAAGAGTCCTCTTACCCATATACTATTTACAATAGTAAATCTTTCATTGTCGCAGGTATCTGATCAGACAGATCCGAAGCGTTAAACCATAGCCCCATTTTCCTATATAGATCTTCACCTGCTTTTTTGTTTATAAAGGAAGCTGCTGCTGCCGACAGAAATGAATCGTTTTTACAGTAAAGTGCGGCGACCAACCCTGCTAAAACATCTCCTGTTCCACCTTTGGTCATACCCGCATTCCCACCCTTTATATCAATAAATTTATCTTCAGAAGCAACATAATCTGTTGATCCTTTTAATAGTATTGTGCAGTGAAATTCCTTTGCAAATAGTTTAATTTTCTCTTCTATTCTCACTTTACCCATCTTCTCCCTTAATTCTTTATTTCTTATTTTCGATTCCAGTCCTGCAAACTCTTTAAGATGCGGCGTTAGTATCGCGCAATTTGGTATCCACTCAGGCTCCATCATCTGCAGTGCTCCGGCGTCTATCACCCACTCCTTTTGCGGATACTTATTTAATAAATATTTGGAAAGAAAATAAGTTTGTAGTCCTTCATTTTCCAACTCTAATATTTCCTCTAAGTTTTGAGTTTTGAGTTTTGAGTTTTGAGATTGAAATATTCCGTTTCGTACCATCCCCGGTCCGATAAGTATACAATCATCCTCCTCTATATAAGATTCAATCTCAACTCTAGGAATAACAATCCCGTCTCTAAATTCCTGCTTAAGTCTCTGCACAATCTTGTTATTCTCTTCTGTTGAGGCAAAATGAACCAAGTCAACAATACGGGAAGCAACTTTCAGCGACCAAAGCGAGGCTGAGTGGAAAAGTTTGCTGCCGCCAATAATAAGAAGCCTTCCGTTTTGACCTTTATGTGACCCTGAAGCCGACAGATATAGTTTTTTCAGATCAATTTTTTTATTCTTTTCCATAAACACAGAAACAATAATACTATGGTATTCTGACAACCTCAATATCCTTAAGGCTTTCTTTTTCCAGGTGATGAAGGTCAGTGGTAGTTATAATAGTCTGTTGTTGAATAGTAACGCTTGAAATAAGCTTTCTGTGTTTTTCGTCAAGCTCTGAAAAAATATCGTCAAGAAGAAGAACGGGCTTTTCTCCTACAGTCTTTTCAATATAGGCAAGCTCATTTAACTTCAACCAAAGTATGGCGAGTCTCTGCTCCCCCCGACTGCCGTAAAGCGACAAATCTCTTCCTGTCTCTTCTGTTTTTTGTTCTTTATTACTTGTTATTTGAAATTTTATATCATCCCTATGCGGCCCCACCAATGTCACTGCCGCAGCAATTTCTTCCTCCGAGTACTGATTTAGCCTTACTTCAGAAATAGTGCTTTTATCATAATAAATTTCATATTTTGGAATACCCTCGTCTTTGCTTGACGGGTTTGAATGTCTGTTTATGAAACTTATATATTCCTCCCTTTTTTTCGTAATATATGATCCGCTTTTTATAAGAAGCTGATCCCAAAATAAAAGCTGTTTTCTCTCTGCACCCCTATCTCTTATCGCTTCAAGGACCTTATTCCTTTGCCGAACTCCCTTCTCATAAGACCGCAGTGTCCTTCTGTATTCCCTATCAGTTTGCATGAGGACAAAATCCAAATATCTTCTCCTTTTACCGGGAGAATCGGTAACAAGCTCCAAATCCTGAGGCCAGAAAAGGACAACTATCAGTCTACCGACAAAATCCACTACTCTCTTTCCTACTCCATTGACTAGATATCTTTTCATCGGAGAGGGTTGGCCCAAAACAATTCCTTGGGATAACACCACTTCCAAAATAGTTTTTTCGTTAGTCCTAGACATTATATCGCCTTTTATCCTCCCTACTTCACTGGTAAAAGAAATCGTCTCTCTGTCCTGATCGGCTTTGAAGCTACCTCCGGCAGCCAGAATAAAAACTGATTCAAGGAGATTTGTCTTACCAGAAGCATTTTCACCAAGAATAACAGTACTTTTCGGAGAAAAAACAAAGGATTTTTTTTTGTATTGTCTAAAGTTTGAAAGTTCTACTTTTCTTATTATCATGAAACTTCAAAAAAGCGTTTTCCAGTATAAAGGTTTATGGAGTTATTGTGGTACCCGAAAAAGATTTACCGTCAAGAATTTTACCCATGTTCTCGACATCTTTACCGATCACATAAACAGTCAATTTCAATCCACTAGCCAATTTCGTAGCCATGGGATCAAAAGGGTAATTGCTGCCTGGTTTCCAACTGTCACCAACAATTTCCTGGAATTGACTCCACTTCAGATTGTTCAAAGGTTTTGCATCTGGAAATTTTTTGGGGTCCTTATCATAGACTGCAGTGATATTTGACATGTTTACTACTATACTTGCCCCATAATCCCGGGCCAATACCACAGCGTCATAATCAGTAGAACATCCCGGTTCCCAACCGGCGGCCACCACAATCGGTTGCTTCAAATTGATAATTTTCTTCTTATAATTCTCCACAATTCTTGGATGGGCTATATCGCGAAAAATTGTCCTTATGAGATGCGCATTCAAGTGGGTCGCGTGAATTCCCAACCAATCCAAATCCCAGTCGGTCAATTCCCCTATCACTTTTTTACCAGCGTCAATAAAATGCCGTGCCAGTGTTCCTCCACCCACAACAATAAAAAATCGCCATCCTTCGGCGATTTTGCTTCTTATAAATTTATTGAATCCTGAAAGGTAGACGGTGTCTATTCCTCCATTAGGAACAACCAGTGATCCTCCCAGTGAAATGATAATCGGCTTTGATTTATCCATCTGAATGCGTATTATAACAAAAATTTCGGCTAATTACTTATCTTAAGGCTGACAAACTGGACAAAAGAAGGTTCCTCTTCCACCCAATTTAATCTTTCTTATAGTTTCTCCACATCTGATACATTTTTCCTTATCTCGGCCGTAAACGTAAAAATGTTCCTGTACTTTACCCATCTCTCCGAAGGCGTCACGAAAATTATTTTCCGATGCTCCTCCCCATTTCAATCCATCTCTCAAAACCTTTAATAGGTTTACATATAATTTATTAATTTCGTATACGGATAATTCCGTTGCTTTTCTTTTCGGATGAATTCCTGATAAAAATAAACTGTCGTTGGCATATATGTTACCTACCCCAGATATCCTTTCCTGATCCATCAAAACCGCTTTAACCGGTTTATTTGATAATTTTAATATCTTTCTGAAAACATTTAATGTTAAATCCTTAAACGGCTCCGGCCCAAGATTTTTAACTAAATTGTCCAAATATATATATTTACCTTCTAAGTTTTGAGGTTTGAGATTTGAGGTTTGAGATTTAACTATTCTCATCCATCCGAATATCCTTAAATCATTGAAAAAGAGCATATCC
The DNA here is from genome assembly GCA_023379265.1 of Patescibacteria group bacterium. Lineage (GTDB taxonomy): Bacteria > Patescibacteriota > Microgenomatia > 2-02-FULL-39-11 > 2-02-FULL-39-11 > JAMCUI01. The sequence continues at coordinate 9,610 of JAMCUI010000001.1, read as the reverse complement.
CCATTTGAAAAGTCGACAATCACTCTGGTATGTTTGTTGGGAAGCGACAAAAGAAGCGGATCTGCAATATGAAGGTTTTTCGGCTGCTTTTTCCCTCTGTACACTAATTGTCCTGACATTTTCAAGTGAATTGCCAGTGATAATCCATTTTTGAAGTCTAAAACCAATATCTTTGCAAACCTTCTCAACCCTATTATCTTCTCACCAGTTATATCTTCCTTACTTCCTATGAAAGATTTTGGTTTAAGGATTCGAACATCTTTAATTATTAAACCGTGAAGAACGGAGTTTAATTGAAGCTTTATCGTTTCGACTTCTGGAAGTTCAGGCATAAATACAGAAAATAAAATCGGTCCGTATTCTTTTTTTCTTGTTACTTGTTACCTGTTTTTTTGTTCCTTAAATTTGCTCTCAACAAAGTTTTTAATCTCTCTCTTAAATCTTTCTTTATTATATTTTTGTGCGTTGGTAATACAATCCTGAGGCTTTATCTTTAATTTCTGAAGTCCTTTTATGGCCTTTATGAGACTCTCGACAGTCGGTTTATCAAATAAGACACCGGTCTTACCATCAATTACCGTTTCTTTCACTCCACTCTGTCCAAAACCTATTACAGGCACTCCAAAACCCTGAGCCTCAACCGGAACTATGCCAAAATCCTCATATTCAGAGGAGTACAAAAAGGCCCGTGCATTCTGATATAACTTGGCTAATTTCTGGTCGTCTATTTCACCGACAAACTCGATAGTCGGACCAGCAATACTTTTTAATTCTTCACCGTAATCAGCAAATGCTCGTCCATATACTTTTAGAGACAACCTCAGCCTGTTACATGCCTGAATAATAAGATCAACTCTCTTGGCCCTCGCCAGCCTGCCTCCTGTCAAATAGTACTTTTCTTTTTTGTTATTTGTTACATGTTCTTTGTTCTTTGGAATTTCCACCGGCGGATAAATCACAGATGAATCTCTTCGATAAAACTTTTGTATCCTGCTTTTCACTTCAACCGAATTTGCAATAATATAATCAGGCCTCTGGTAAGAAACAAAATCTGTCTGACGTAGAGAATGATTGAAAAACCCACCCATCAGCCTGCCTAGTGCATGTTTCTGCCAGTTTCGTGCTGTAGGATACCCGTAAAGATAGCGCGGTGGGGTATGACAGTAACATATATGTAAAATTGGAGATTTTGTTACTATCATATTGGGAAAATATGCACCAGTTGCAGAGACAAAAACTACGTCAAATCCTGAAAAGTCCCAATCCTTAAACACACCAGTAGTAAACAATCTTACAGGACTTATCAGTTTATGTATAAAAGGGATCTTTTGTAATCTTGACGGGATAATATTCCAATCTTCAAATCTTTTTCTGTGGGGACCTAGAAATTCAGGCAGATAGACAGTGGTGTAAACTGGCGCTTCAGGCCAAATCTCATGCAGCGATTCAAGTACACGCTCAGCACCCCCATATTCCTTAATATAATCATGCACTAAAGCAATTTTCATAGATAAATAACATCACAAAGAATAAAAAACTAAAAAAGAGTCTGTTGGCCTACGTCATTGTCTTTCTGTTTTTTGTTCCCTATTCCTTGTTCTTTGTTATTTATTATTTGCTCTCTACCATTTCCCTCCAACCGGGACATCAAGCTCTTAAACTCCATTTCCTCAAACAACCACCGGACTTTAGCATTGTTAAAATCAGGAATGCAGTTATTTTCAACATAAAATTCAAACGGCACATCAGTCATTATTGTCGCCAGTTTTTTGGAAAGGAATGCCACATCTTTGTTTTTTTCTAATTTTTCCTTTACCGCCTGGCTTTTTATCTGTCCCAGATGCGAATATATTCCTTCCACTGTCCCATACTTCTCCAATAAATTAATCGCAGTTTTCGGTCCTATCCCCGCTACTCCAGGATAATTGTCACTAGCATCCCCCACTAAACCTTTATACTCAACAACTTTTCCCGGCTTAATCCCCAATTTTTCGATGACTTCTTGCTCTCCATACAGCTTTGCCTGGGATAACCCCTTCTGTGGCATATAGACTTTGGTATTTTCATCAACTAACTGTAAAATATCTCGATCCCCAGTCACAATAATGCTTTTTATGTTATGTTTATTTGTTCCCTGTTCTTTCTTTATTCTTTGTACAATTGTTCCTATAAGGTCATCAGCCTCATAACCGTCCATCTCATAAATAGGAATTTCCATTTCTGAAAGCACCTTATGCACCAACTCTATCTGAGGTACCATATCCTTATCCATTTCAGGTCTCTGTATTTGGTAATCGGCAAACATTTTTTTGCGGAAAGTGGGAGCCGGTCTGTCAAAAACTACCGCCAGATGGGTAGGGCGTAAATCCTCCACCACCTTAAGAAATATTGATATAAAACCGTATACGGCATTTACTATTTGACCTTTTGAATTAGTCAAAGGCGGCAGGGCATGGAAAGCTCGATGGAGTATGGCATGTCCGTCAATAATTACCAAAAGCTTTTCTCTTTCCTGCTTGACACCTTCATTTTCTTTACCACTTGTAGTCTCAAACATGGGCTTATTGTATATCATTTACGGTTAATTATGCGAGTTCAAAAGTCCTAAAGAGTCGTGGAAGGAAATTTATATAGAGGAAGATGCAAGAGCCAGTTTTTTTGTCCCATCCATAATCTTTTCAAAGTCTTCTTTTTCCAAAGTTTCTTTCTTCAATAAATCTCCAGCAACAATATCCAGTTTATCTTTTGTTTTTTTGAGTATTGCTTCAGCCTGTTTATAAGCAACATCCATTATCGACTTTACCTCATTGTCAATTTTACTTTGCATTTGAGGAGAAATGTGTGTTTCATTGAGATATCTACCGCCCCATTCCGTAACATCAACTGTAGGGCCAAAATTTATAGGACCAAGCTTCGACATGCCAAACTCAACAACCATATCCCGCGCGAGGCTTGTAGCTTTGTCAATATCGTTTGAGGCGCCTGTCGTCATTTCGTTGAAAATAAGCTCTTCGGCAGCCCTTCCGCCTAGCATGGAGGCAATTTGCTCCAAAAGATGAGTCTTGGTCTCATGAATCCTGTCTCTTTGTGGAGGGATGAGAGTAAATCCAAGAGCCATACCGCGGGAAACTATGGATATGCGGTGAACTGGATCCATGTGTGGCATAACATATGTCACAATCGCATGTCCAGCCTCATGGTACGCTGTCATTTTCCGGTCAAGATCGCTTTGCAGTCTTCTTTTCTCAGGACCCAGTTTCACACGGGTTGCGGCTTCCTCAACGTCCGACATATCTATCTCTTTTTTATTCTTCCGGGCGGCCTGAATTGCCGCCTCGTTGAGCATATTTTCAAGATCTGCTCCTGAAAAACCGACGGTCCTTTTGGCTACAGTCTCCCAATCCACATCTTTGGCAATGGGTTTACCCTTCATATGAATTTTAAGTATCTCCTGCCTGCCTTTCCAATCTGGCAGATCAAGCACTACTCTCCTATCAAACCTGCCCGGCCGCAAGAGCGCCTGGTCCAAAAGGTCTCCTCTGTTTGTAGCAGCTATTACAACAACATTCTCATTTGGAGTAAACCCGTCCATCTCCACAAGAATCTGATTAAGAGTTTGTTCTCTTTCATCATGGCCGCCCATAACCCCGGTGGAGCGCATTCTGCCTATGGCATCAATCTCGTCAATAAATATGATTGCCGGAGCATTTTTCTTGGCTGTATTAAAAAGATCTCGCACGCGGGAGGCTCCAACTCCCACCAACATCTCCATAAACTCGCTGCCTGCCATGGAGAAAAAGGGTACGTTTGCCTCTCCGGCTAGAGCGCGAGCCAGAAGAGTTTTCCCAGTACCACTTGGCCCGACAAGAAGAAGTCCTTTAGGCGTCCTTGCTCCCAGAGCCCTATATTTTTGCGGGAAACGGAGGAAATCTACCACTTCCGATAGTTCCTGTTTGGCTTCATCCACTCCGGCTACGTCGGCAAAAGTAACCTTGGGCGTATCTTTGCTGAAAAGTTTGGCTCTTGACTGGCCAAATGAAAAAATGGAGTCTTGGGCTCCCCTTGCCTGCTTTATAAGGAATAGAAAAAAGCCTACCATAAGAACAATAGGTAATACGTTGGACAGTATATTTATCCAGATGGCGCCACTTGTTGTATCCTTTATATCTACCTCAACAGAACCGGGTTTGACCCCTGCGTCACTGAAAATCTTGTAGATTGAATCATTGCTTTCTTTGTATGAGGTATAAATTTTCCCGTCTTTGTAAGTGGCTAAGAGTTTAGTATCCACTACCTCAATCTTTTTGACGTCTCCCTTTTTGACATCGGAAATAAGTGTGGAAATTGGTTCCTGAGGAAAAAGGTTTGAGACGTCCCGGGCTGATATAAACATCAGGAATATGATGGAAGCGATAATCACCCATAAAAATATATTTCTAGGAGTGAGATTTATCTTAAACTCAAATATTTTCTTGATATTTTTCTTATTTCCTGAAGTATGAGATGAATTTTGTTTGCTATTTGGCATTTATATATACATTACTAATAATTAATGTTCATCGGACAATGGTACCCTCTGGAATACTTTTTGGAACAGGTATAATTACAGCTTTTTGGTCGAAATCGGCACAAAGAATCATGCCTGAGGAAAGCTCGTGCATCATCTGCTTTGGAGCAAGGTTTACCAGAAAAATGAACTTCTTGCCTTTCAGCTGACTTGGTTTATACCATTTGGCTACACCTGAAAATATCTTCCTTTTCCCTATATCAGTGCCGAAATCCACCTCCACCCTGATAAGATTTTGCGACCCCTCGACGCTTTCCGCTTTAACCACTTTTCCTACTCTAAGGTCAAGCTTTTGGAAATCGGTATACGAAATCTCGTCTTTCACCATAAGGAAATCATTATACTTCAATTGAAGATACCAGACAACTTGCGAGCTCTAAAAAAACTTTCCAAACTCAGTTAATATTTGAAAAAAGAATACTGGTTGGTCAGGCCAACAGCTTCCCTCACTTCCATCATCGTCTGACCGGCCACTTCCCGTGCTTTTTCCGCCCCATCCCTTAGAATCTTTTTTACTTTATTCGGATTGGATTTTAATTCTCTATACCTTTCTCTGGCCGGCGCAAATTCTACCATTAGCGCCTTAAACAACTCTTCCTTGACAGTCACATCCGACACTTTTCCGGCTTTATAATCCTTTTCCAGTTCTTCGTAAGCCTCCTCTTTCTGCTTTCCTTTATAACCACCTGTCTGACCTGCAAAATATTTCAGATAGGCAAAAACCATATTTCCCTCTACGTGTCCAAGGTCGGTGGGATGAATGCGAGTTGGATCCGTATAAGTCCCCGTCACCTGCCTTTTTATCACTTTCTCATCATCAAAAATGCTTATAATGTTACCCAATGACTTGCTCATCTTTCTTTTACCATCAGTACCCATAATAACCGCCACTTCTTCAGGAATATAAGGCGCAGGAAGCGGAAAAACTTTTGCCTTAAAAGTTTTATTAAACCGTCCGGCAACGTCCCGGCAGATTTCTATATGTTGTTTTTGATCCTTTCCAACAGGCACATAATCAGGTTTATAAAGAAGAATGTCTGAAGTCATAAGAATAGGATAGTTGAAAAGTCCCAGGTTGATATCATCCTCCATCACATCCTTTGCCAGTTTATCTTTATAAGCATGGGCGCGGCGCAAAAGACCCAGAGGAGTCACGTTGCTAAAAATCCAAGTAAGTTCAGCATGCATGGGCACATCCGACTGACGGAAAAAGACGATATTGGTCAAATCACCCAGAAGTGCCAGCTCATTTAGTATTAGATTCTGTATATTTCTCTGGAGTACAACTTTATCCTGTATTGTAGTTAGAGCATGCAGATCCGCCACCATCAGGAAACAGTCATAGGCTTTGGCAAACTCAATGAATTGTTTTACTGCACCCAAATAGTTTCCTATATGAAGAGTTCCGTCACCTGAAGGAGTAATCCCTGATAAAATTCTTGATCTTGTTCTGCCTATACCTTCCAACTTGATATCATCAGTTTTTGCTCTGGTAAAGTGAAAAAGATCTGCAGGTTTTATCTTCAAATCATATTCCGGACTGCCTGTACCCAAATATATATAATCATTATCTCTAATTGTTTCATCAGCAACAGTTGTCATTTCAGAATTGTATGGTGAAACATATCCTACCTGACACCCTGTGACCTTTAACACTTCATCAGGTGGACATAATCCTATTTTGTCTGAATCCAATACCCTTTTGACTTTATCCAAATCTATCCTATGGTCATCACGGCGAAGAATTGAGACGTACACTTTTTCTGTACGCGCAATTAAAGTGGACACTCCCTGTGAAGGTTTGATCTTCAGAAACGCCAACCCCTCTTCTACCGTTTTTATTGGTGGATGCTTTATAAGTTCATATTCAATCTTTGTCTCTTTAAGGGCACTGATCGTCTCCAAAAATTTATCACCCGAGTACTTTATTTCCTGCGATCCATCAGATGTAAAATCAACCATAAAACTGCGTGGGATTTTAGTCAGATCTGCAGTCTTATATCTTATCGTATACAAAAGTGAACCTGAACCGGCATTTATATATTCTTTTCCAAAAATCTTATTATCTATATAAAGGTCAATATCGGGCATATAAACTGGGCCTGCTCCTAAAGGCGAATCGGTTATTTTTACAAATTCTTCCTCTGTTGCCATCCGCAAACTTGAAACATTTAGGTGCTTTTTGACTTTATTATTGTCGAGTTTTGTGTCTCCCCGTCGCATGACGGCAACAAACTTTTCTCCAACTTTCATGATAAGGGTGGAACCAGCATCCGCCATCCCGTATCCCAAATATTCCTGAACTTTGGCAACAGATACAAGCTGAGGATGCGGCAGGACCTTATGTTCTATTCCCAGTTTTTTCAACTTTTCACTGTATTTTTGTACTTTCTCTTCCATAATATTTACCTCTGCAGTGTTTTCGAAGTTTTTATTAACGAAAAATAAAGGTGTGGACACCCACGAATACTCTAGTTAGGTTCCACCCGACTACCTGAATTTAGAAAAACAAGAAAATCTGCACAGTCTGCTTTTTCTTTAATTCCATTTCTTTGAGCGACCAAAGAAATGGACGTCTAATATATTGTACCCTCTTTCAACTCTTTAATAAACAATTTTAATCTATTTAAACCTCCCTTTTCATAATTTCTGATTATTGCGCTTCCCACAACTGCTATATCGGCGATATCATTGAGCTTTTCCACCTGTTCCTTTTTTTCTATACCAAAACCTACCGCAATCGGCAACCTGACAGTTTTTTTGACCTCATTAATATATCCAACCAGATCATTACCGATTTTTACCCCAGATCCTGTCACGCCAAAATGACTGACGCTATATATAAATCCTTTTGCATATCTGGTATTTATCTCCAATCTCTTTTTACTGCTTGAAGGAGATACCACCCTAATCGGATACAATCCGTATTCAAAACTTGTCTGAATAAACCTTTCCCTGTCTTCTTCTTCAGGCGGCATATCAGGAACAATCAATCCCGAAATATTCAGCTTTTTTGCCTTTCTGCAAAACTTCACTAGTCCGTATGACAATATGCTATTGTAATAAGCCATTATTATCACTGGAATATGAATATCTCCTCTAAGTTTTCCAATTAATTCCAAAACGCTATCTGTATTTGTTCCTCGTTTTAATGCTTTTTCAGAGGCTCGGACTATTGTTGGACCGTCAGCTATGGGGTCGGAAAACGGAATCTGTAATTCCAAAAAATCTACTTTACGGTTGATCAATGATCTTATAAGCATTTCACTCTTTTCTTGCGTCGGGTAACCTACCACAGCATGAACCATAAGACCTAATTGTTTATTTCTTTTTATTTTTTTAATTTGTAAATCAATTAAATTCATAAATGACTTTTACCTTTCAGAAACTCTATCCACTCTTTATCTTTAAGAGCCTCGGCAATTATAAAAATATCCTTATCCCCTGCTCCGGAAAGGTTAACCACAATAATTTTGTTTTTGGAAAGCGTTGGCGCCAGTTTTAGAGCAAAAGCCACAGCATGGGCAGACTCTAAAGCACAAATAATCCCTTCTGTTTTTGCAAGCAAACTAAAAGCAGCCAAGACTTCCCTATCTGTAGCATAAGTAAACTGTACCCGACCCTCATTCTTAAGATGTGCCAACTGCGGCCCAATTCCTGGATAATCAAGCCCTGCTGACACGCTGTGGGTCGGTGATAGATTTCCGTATCTATCCTGAAGAAATACTGATTTGTATCCCTCAACCACCCCCTTTTTCCCACCCGAGAATCTGACGGCATGTCCTCCTTTTTTACTCACACCTCTTCCTCCTGCTTCAACTCCAACCAGTCTGACACTTTTCTTATCCAAGAAGCGGTAAAAAAGACCCATGGAATTGCTTCCGCCACCCACACAGGCAATAAGATAATTGGGCAGTTTTCCTTCAATCTTTTTTACCTGCTCTTCAACTTCCATACCGACTACCGATTGGAAGTCGCGGTTTATTGATGGAAACGGATGAGGGCCGACAGTAGAGCCCAAAAGATAATGGCTGTCGTGTACATTTGTAATCCAGTCCTTCAATGCCGCGTTAGTCGCATCCTTAAGCGTCTTTGTGCCAAAACTGACCGGTTTCACTTTTGCACCCAACCGCTGCATCCAAAAGACATTTGGTCTCTGACGCTCAATATCCCTCTCGCCCATATAAACAGTACACTCAAAACCGAATTTTGCCGCGACTGTTGCCACAGCTTTCCCGTGCTGTCCTGCTCCCGTTTCGGCAATAAGTCTTTTCTTACCCATTCTTTTAGCAAGCATTGCCTGACCAATACAATGAGTAATCTTGTGTGCACCACTCAGATTCAAACCCTCATTTTTCAGATAAATCTTTGCTCCCCCTAGTCTTCTGGTCAGGTTAGCGGCAAAAGTCAGCGGTGTCGGCCGACCGGCAAAACCTGTAAGGTAGGACATAAACTCTCTTTCAAATTCCCTATCTTTTTTTGCTCTGATATATACATTCTCCAATTCCTCCAATGCCGGAATAAGCATCTCAGGTGCAAACCGTCCGCCATATTGGCCAAAATGACCATTACGATCACCGTCATATGAGGTTTGAAAACTAAAAATTCCTTTAGGTGCAAACCGTCCGCCATATTGGCCAAAATGACCACATGTATCACCATCGTATAAAGTTTTGAAATTAAAAATCATACTTTTTTACCTCTCTTATAAATCTGTAAATTTTCTCTTTATTCTTTACCCGGTCTGTTTCCACTCCCCCGGCCACATCCACAGCATATGGATGCACCTCTTCAATCCCAATTCTGACATTTTCCGCATTTAATCCTCCTGCCAGAAATAACTTTTTACCAATCTTTAATTCTTTTACTTTCTTAAAACTCAAGAGCTCTCCTTCTCCCTGTCTTTCCCTATCCACTAAAATATAATCCGTGTTGTATCTTTCAACCTGATTTAATATATCTTTCACATCAAAATTCTTCCCCAGAGAAAACACTTTTATTTTCCCAACTATGTTTATTTTACTTACGTAATTCGGACTTTCA